>NZ_MRWQ01000009.1 GCF_001906925.1 Domibacillus mangrovi | reverse complement strand
TTTAGATTCCGGTCTTCCTCATAATCAATTCGGTAAATACGGCTGGGTGCTTCCGGATCTTTAATTAAATCTCGGAAAACAATCCGGTTGCCATTGTAGTCTGTCAGGACAAATGAGTCCGTATTCGCTTTCGTTAAAGTTAAATACAGACCAGGTGGCGCTATATATTTACCAGTAGCCGTATCATACGTAAAGAGATGAACCGTTCCATCACCTTCTTGATAGATCACATCATTATTTGGAAACTGGGACACACTTTCGCTTCCAATAAAGGACCATCCATATCCGATTGGTGAATCCTCCACTGCTTTAGAATTATACGTACGAGAAAATGAAAAACCGGAGTTTCCACGTCCTGTGACAGAAAAATCTGTAGATTCCAAAACCAAGTTCCCTGTTCCCAAGTTCACATATCCCTGTCCATCTGATAATTCATGCTCTGCATAAGACCAATAGCTTTCCAAGCCTAGACGGCTGACAGGATAATACACAATCGATAGTTTGGGTGAATATTTCAGCGCCCCTGTTGAACCTGATGCATCTCCAGAATAAAATTTCTTGTACGTTGCTAGTGTTTCATTCTGTGCTTTCAGCATCAATCCGATATTTTGAGACGGCTGGTCTACCCATTTCTGTACAATATCTGCTTTAATCGGCCATTTGAATAAGGGAGGCTCTGGAAGGGATGTGTCCAGTGCTCCGATCGTCTGATGAGACAGGACTGCTGGGATATAATCTCCACCTGTATTCGTCCAAAGGGCACTCAATGTCCGACGATTCCACGTCGCCCGGTTTTCTTCCCACGCTTTGCTCATTTCAAACAGTTGAATGGTAGATGCTGTATTATTCCATACGGATGACAGACGCATATTCAGCTGAGCACTCATGATTTTGGCGCCTTTAGGCAGGGCACCTGTGTCGAATTGGATCAAGGAACGAACGATATTACTCGTGGAGCCGCTTTGATGAAGACCTGTCCCAAGCTCCGTATCCGCCCCACCGGTTGTATCCGGCAGAGCACTGCGGATCGTTGTATCATTCAAGTCATTTTTCGGCTGGTACACTTTGATAGTTGGATCAATAGTGACTGGATAAACCCGATCTGGTGAGGTAAGCCACTCCACATCTGGCTTCAACGTAATGGACAACTTGTTTCCATTTTGAACGGCTTCCATGCCAATTTGATCGCTCCATGCCCCTTCTGGCATAGGTAATTCCATATTTGAGACAAAACCGTCCGGTATCGCTGAATCCATCATGAATGGTTTTTCAATCGCAAAGACCCGCTCTTTGGAACGATCATCTACTAAATAAAAATACCCGTCTTCTTCTGCTAGGTTGAGTCCGTTTAGTTCAAACTGAAATGAGTACTCCAACAGCTGATCCGCTGCCGGTTTTTCTTTTAATACAATGTCTTCTTTAACGGCGCTGTTGCCAACTGTGTAGGTGAGGTCCGTATTGGGATAAATGTCCTCATAGGTGATCTTATTCTCTTCAACCTCTGCCTTTGCCGCTTCAAGCGATTGTCCATTTTGTTCGATGCGATCGATTTCAATGGTTTTTCCTTCAAGATTGACAGACAGAAGCGGCTCTTCTGATTCACTTACTGTCGCAAACGAGGCATCAAAATCATTTTTTTGATTATGAAAACGGCCCGTTTCTTTTTTAGTTAGTGTATTGTCAATCTTTTCCCATTTTTCAGTTTTTTCATCCTGTACATGAATAGGTTCCGGTGAAATTTCCATCCGGTATGAGCCGTCTTCCTGTTGAAAAACCTGAGATGTTGCCGTTCGTTCTTCTACTATTTCTACTTCTTTTTGAAGAACAGGTACTATGTCCTTCTCTTTCTCTTTTGGCCTAGCCTCGACTGGACCAAATGGTGTTATCATACTACAGATCATTACTGTAGCTATGACTGAAGCAATATACTTTTTCAATCCATTTCCTCTCCTTACATAGTTTAGGAAGATTATAGTCGAATAAACGAAGGAAAACAATACAATTTATTACTAAATTGACATATTATTAATTAATATGTCATAATTTGAAGGTTATTGATTATTTAAATATAGCGGAATATGAATATAGTCATTTATTAAAAAAACAAAAAAAAAGCAGCTACATTAGTTTTCGCTGCTCCACCTCTTTTGTTTCTATTTTGGTTTTTAACGTGTAACCTTAACTTGCAGCACATATTGGCAATGCCTATGATTGCAGTCTAGTTGTGTTGTGCCTGCTGCATGTAAATTAACAGGTATCTGATTCCCTTCCCGGTAATAAAAAGTTTTTTTCTCATTCCTTCACCCCCTGTTCCTTCTCTATGTTTGGCCGCTTCTCACTCTTTCTATTTCCGACTTCTCAATATATATTTTCCGCGTTTAGTGGCTTCTGACCAAATATCGGTATCTTTCTTTAAGAGCTGCTGCACCTCATCAGCCGTTAGAAAAACGGTATGCCCTGGCAATTTGATTTCAATGAATGCTTGTCTCATCCACGCAGCTCCTTTGGAAAATAAAGCTCCTTGCCATTAACGACAAAGAGCGGTAACATTAAATACTCATGATGCGTTTCATTGTGAAGCGTTGGCCGTTCCTGTTGCACCAGGAGCGGCTTTTATTTGTTGCACGATCAAATATTGATCCACGACATAAACAAGGTTTTCCCGTTCTTTTAACAGTCTTTCTACGTTGTCGCCTTGAGCGGCAAACTCTTCTATCTCCTCACTGATAGCCGCAATTTCTCCAATAACATGATCCAGTTTCATTTCAGTCATGATTTTCTTCCTCCTCCATAAATTTCATAACCACTTGTGTATACGATTCTATTCTTTAAATAGCGGTATCCCTGTACGAAACCATGGATAAAATGATCCCCCGCTTCAGCTAATAACATATCGTGAAAGTTATCTTGAAAAACATTAAGCAGCTCTTTTTCCTTTTGATCCAGACCGTTGTAAATCGTCTGATAGCTTTCCTCTGTCTTTCCTGTCAATTCCCTTGTATGTACGGTCACTGGAACACCTTCTATAAGGGTTTCAAGTTCTTCTGCGGCAATGTCTCGTAGCACTTCTACCATCCCAGAATCGTAGCAAGCTGTCCCGAAGCCAAGTGTATGATCCAAACTAACTTCGAGTGATGTTTCTTCCGCAATATCTGCAATTCTACTTGTTGTTACCATGTCTCTTCTTCTGATCCTGCTCATGATGTTCCCTCTTTTCTTTATTTAACAGTTATCATTAAACTGCTTTTCACTATTTATTTTGCCTTTGACTGCCGCTATTCCATGCCTGAACCTTCCTTAATTCACATATCCTCGCCCCCTTTCTGTTCGCCATGAAGCGGCTATTTCAGCGCGTTTCGTATCGTGTAATAGAAATGATAGTATAGATAGTTTCCCGCCGTATGCGGCGCAATAAAGACTGTCTGGAAGCCATAGCGTGTTTCAAATGATTTCAACGATGCAAGCAATGCCTTTGCGTTATATTGGCTTCTGTAATGGCCAGTAATGATATTCTGATAGCCATTTGGATCTTCTACCATTAAGGCAAACGGAGAACTATGCGCCCGGATCAATTCATTTTCAAAGCGGATGCGCTCTTTTATCGTAGCTACCAGCTCGTCCACGCTGTTTTTCCGCTCAATGGCTGCTGGAAAATAAACATCCCGCTGAATACCCATTTCCACATTCTTTGGCAAATAGGCTGAATAGTCGCCGTAATCCAGTTTCTTCGTCTTATAGCTGATTTTCTTTGAATCAAAATAATCCGTGATATGTTTGTTTTGCTGCTCCCTGGTGTCGATCAGCATAACCATAGTGGAAAGCAGCTCCTTCATTTCTGTGTCGGTGTAGTGGTATCTCATGCCTGTCTCTTTCATTTTCGTCCTCTCCGCTTCTTTTCCAAATAATCAAAGTAGTTACATACCTTAGCAAAAACAAATTCTATGTCCTGAGCTCTTGCAATCTCCTTATAGGCAATTGGCTGTTTCTTATTTGATCCATGGGTTTCTCTCCAGGCATCCCACTTACCAGCGACATACTCAACATATACAACACTATGTTTACTGACAGAACGGGTGTATACTTCACCTGGAATAGCTACTATCAATCCATACCGCTTAGCCTTCTCATCCCTGCTTTCTATTTCTGCCTTTTCGATCAATTCATGAATCGTTGCCATATTTTCACCAACCTTTTATCTTTCCCTTACGCCTTTAACGCTATTAACGCTTTTTATAAATGAAACCCTTGGTACATAAGTCTTCGCGTTGATTTTCTCATAACGTCTTTTATACGTTTTTTATTACGCCTTTTATCAATTCAAATATTCATTTAATAAAGGCGTTAATAAAAACGTATTAAAAGCGTAGACTATAACCTGTCCTAAAACCTTGACATATCAATGTTTCTGTAAGTAAGAGCGTAAAAGGCGTTAATAGCGTAGAATTATTCGAGAAGTGTAATCTTCTGAATCGGCTTTTTCGAACCAGGTTTTCGCTCTTTTTCTACCTTGATAAATCCATTCGAGATTAAATCGTTTATAACAATATCTAGTTCTGCCTTGGAGAGATTTCTGTTGAAGAATTCTCTTACTTCATTCCGTGTCATGCCCCCTTCGCCGCTACCTTCTCTCCTTTTTAACTCATCCAGTAGCTTAATAGCATTTGGCTGTTCTAAAATCGCACCACTTCCGAATATAAAGCGGGCTGATCTAAAACAATAACCCCATAAATCAAGAGCCGCCTTTAAATGTATAACTGTGATTTTATCTGACTGGTCCAGCAAGGCGTATATACAAGCCAGACGCATCGTTTGAGCTTCTGCGCGGCTTGTCACTGCTCCAATAAGACCACCCACTCCTGTAGATAATGGTTCATAAATACGATGCCACAGTGCCTCTGCTTTCAGATCTCTTGTAATCTCTCCGGTAACCGATCCGAATTCAACCGCAGCTCTTATCTTTTCTACAAGCCCAGACACATCGACCTTGTGAAAAAAACCACCGCTTGGAAGCAACTTGGAACGTTCTACCATCAGCCACAAAAAGCGATTAGCAAGACCATTGACCAAATCAACATCGCTAATTTCCTTTTTCAATTCATCCTGTGTGATCTGGCCAAGAATAGATATGTGAGCGGCTGTTGCCTTCACAGGGCTTTTCGTTAAGGTTCTCGGACTACCTGTATCCCACAACTCTCTGATGATCGCTGATAACGTATTGCCTTCACGCTTGGCGGCCCTTAACGTTTTCCCAAATTCTTCTTCAATTACGAACATTCTTTTGTCATCAACGCCTTCGTCAATGACTTCCGTTTCATATCCAGTTACCTTTTTATCTTTTCCTTCACCTTTCGTGATTGGCACTTTTTTTGTTACTTCGTCTCGGACTGCGTGGATCAATCCCTCGCCGCTCGACATGCCAGATAATATGTGATCCTTCTCCCAGTCCGAGTTAACGGCTTTAAATAGTAGCCTAACTGGACTGAGAGACGTTCCTTTTCTTCCTTTGCCCGTGGCTCCAACAATTACAGAAAAGAGCCTGGCAGGATGTTGTCTCGCCCCCGCAGTAAAATGTGCTTTGTCTCCAATAATATTTCCGTATGCCGTTAAAAAGGTTATGAGCGTTGCAATCGGATCGCCTTCTGTATGCGGATCAATGGCCCTTACAATCTCCCCTGCTAACCCATGATAAGCAAGAGCTGCCGTTCCTTCATCATCGTCATACAGTTTGAGCTTCCCGGTAAACTCGCCACGTTCGTTAATAAAATCTTCATCGTTTTCCATTGAAGGTACCAGCGGATCTGCTGCCTCCATTGCTTCTTGCTCCTGTGGTAAAATAGAAGTATCTACATTTACACCTAGCGTCTTTTGTAGTTCATCCGGCGAAAAATGGTTTAACAGTATATCAGCCGTGTCTTTGTCTTTCATGGTGCACCCTACCCCGCTTTCATGTTCGTCTTTTCAAGGAAGCGGTCAACTTCTTGCAACGTTTGCACTTGTATAAGCGGATCATTTTCTATTAAGCAGTCCAGCCAATAATCAATTTGTGACGTTACATGATACAAGCTGCCAACACGCTCTAAGTCCTCAACCGTTTTAATAGTGGCAAGTGTTTCTTTTGCCATTTGTTCAACCTGCTTCAAAGTGTCTATCGCTTCCATTACTTTTCGACTCAATTCTTTTTTTAGAGCTGCCGATTGCTCCCGGCTGGCTCTTTTTTTTTGCCATTCTTTCGCCTGGTCACTGTCCGGGCTTTCTAATCCATAATCAGCAATCAGTATTTTAATAGCTTCTTTTGTCCCTACACCCCTCGATAACTTCACAATATCAATTACATCCCCAGGCCTGCCGTCATTACAGCCGCTCCAGCACCGAAACGTATTTGTGTCTGTATAGACAGTGAAACTAGGGCTTCGATCATCGTGATAAGGACAGCGAATGTTGAACCGCTCCCGGCTTGTTCTGGCCCCTGTGAAGTTTGCCCCGGCGTATCGGTCTAGTACGTCTGTTATAGAAATTGCATTTTTTATCAGATCAATGGCTGACATTACTTTAACCTCCTTCCCTAGCAATAACCGATGCCGTGGGTGATTGACTTATGGTATCCCTATACGCACGCCGCCAAGCAGTGTTTTTTCACCATTCCCTTGTAATTTCATTTACAATTTCAAATGCTTGTTGATACGGCCACCAGCGCTTACGATTCTTTCTAACCTCAATGGCTCTCATACGTACATCACACACAATGTCACTTTCTAAAAAACGTTTAGACATACAAGTGAGTTCAGCCATCTTATCCAAGTCAACCAGCCACAACGCTTCTCGTATTTCCTCATCCAGCCGCTTTTCGATGTACTGGCGAACAGCCTGTTTATCAAGCGGCACTTCAACTTTTGATGGAATCACTATTCAGCCCCCCTAAAAGCATTTATAATGCTGTTTCTAATTAAAAAAAAACTGTTCAATATCAATTTGCGGGTATTTCTCTTTCAAAGCATCCATAAAATTTCTTGAAGCTTTTATATAACCCCGTTCCACTTTTTCATACATAGACAGTGAAACCCCAATATAATCAGCCATTTCACGTTGTGTTAGTTTTTTCTCTTTTCTAAACTGCTTAAGCCGCCCCAGCGCTTTATTCATTCAATCCCTCCTCTCTCTAAATTAAAAGTTAATCGAATATTAACACAGCATCTTAAATGCGGTCAAGCATTATAAATGCGGTTTTTTATTGCATTCTACTTAAATAATTGTTTTAATTAAAGCAAGATTATTGCGGAAAGTGGTGAAATTATGGCTAATCAACTAGGAGAAATTATTCGTTCTTACAGGAAAGAAGCGAAATTAACGCAAAAACAATTAGCTGAAAAATTGCAAAAAGCCGAAAGTACAGTTCGGATGTGGGAGTTAGGGAAAAATACACCTTCATTAGAAACGTTACGGGATATAGGGGGTGCTTTAGATATTCCATTAGGTGAATTAATGTTGGAAGCTGGTTACATCAAAGAATTTAGGGAAATGGCACTGGATAATCTCAAAAAGCCCCCCTCAATTCCGACATTTGGAGAAGCTATTCGAGAAGCTAGGGAAGATAATTATAATGATAACTATGAGCAATTTACCATTCCATTATCTGATATAGCCAGACAGACTAATATTCCAGAAACAACACTTGAACAAATAGAAAATGGTGAAGAGATCGAACTTACCGATACCCAGATTATGAATATCTCTAATGCTTTAGATGTTAATTTTGCCTATCTATATTTATTAGCTGGCAAAGGAAATACACTATTTGAACAAGACATTTTAGAAAATATATTGATCCGAACTAGAACATTTTCAGCCAGTGAGGTAAAAAAGATTAGTTCAATGACTTTTGAAGAGTTCTGTGAATCAGAAAAGGGGTTAATAAACTCAGACGGATCTGTATTAGAAATGGACACGGCTGGAAAAATCTATAATGAGTGTACCTACAGTAATGAAATAAATCAATTAATGCACTTACACGCCTTTCCACAAATGTGGAGTGATTCGCCAGATATTCTATATTTATTGGATGTATCACACGCCCAACTTAACTACAGAGATCGAAAATTGTCAGCCAATGACAAACTAAAAATACTGGCAAAAATCGAAGAAATAGCGGATGAATTTGAGTACCAAGACTAAGTAACACTCACCTATTCCTATATACACGCCGCCAAGCATGAAGGGAATGGACAAGGTGAAATTACACAAATCAGCAAAAGAACCTGAGCTGTATTACTACTTTAATTCAAGCAATGAAAAACTGTGGATGTTTCGGCATAAGTATTATGATGCAGTTGGAAAGCGGAGAGAAAAGAAGAAAAGCGGCTTCCCAACAGAAAAAGCAGCATTGAAAGCCTTACTGGAAGTAAAGGCTGCAACGCTGCGTGGTGAAACAAAACATATAGAACATGATAACTTAACGGTTGCCCAATGGCTAGATATATGGTTTGACATGAATAAAGGGAAATGGAAAGTCACATCATGTAAGCAGCGAGAACTTGCAATTAAACATCAAATGAAGCCGCTACTAGGACATTACAAGCTACAAAAATTAGACAAACAAACGTATCAAAAAGTGTATATTAATGAACTTGAAAAGAAATACAAACCTAGCACCGTTCGACTATTCCACAATTTATTTAAAATCGCAGTGAATGCAGCAGTGGAAGAAGAAATATTATTGCGTAATCGGTTCACTAAGGTTGTACTTTCTCAAACTGTGGATTCTGAAAAAGCGGAAACCAGCGAAAACTACTTAACACCTGAACAACTTAGCCGTTTTCTCTGTACCGCTAAAGAGCAAGAGAGCATGACAAACTATATGTATCTGCTCATTATTTCATATACAGGTATGAGACGTGGCGAAGCATTAGGCATCCAATGGCAGAATGTTGATTTCAAAAATAATGCTATCACCATTGAGCGCACTAGAGATGCAAAGGGTGTCCGCTCCCCAAAAACTAAGAATAGTTACAGAACGATCATGGTTGATCCAGCTATCATGAATCAATTGGAAAGTTACAAAACATGGTGTAAACAAGCATTATTAAAAAACGGTAAAAAAATGAATGACGAAAAAGATGATACGTTTGTTTTCATCAATGGAGATACCGCTACCCCAATTGCAGATACTACACTTTTGTATATGTTCCGCAGAGTGTTAAAAAAGGCGGGTCTTCCTGATGTGACAATACATGGATTACGCCACACTCATGCCACTATTTTGTTAAGTCAAGGAATGAACGTGAAAGTCATTGCTGAACGGTTAGGAAATACACCAGCTATGATTTATGACATTTATGGTCACGTTTTGAAGGAATTAGAGCAGGAAACTGTATCGGTGTTTAGCCGTAGTTTAGAAGTGGTTGGGGCTAAAAGTGGGGCAAGTAAGTAATGAAAATCGCTCAAAGTGTTGATATATAAGGATTCTTCAAAGGGTATGAGTTCTACTCTCGTTAATAGCAAGCTAATAAAACCGCCTTTCCGTTTAGGATTGGCGGTTTTATTATGCAACAAAAGAACTGCTCAATATTATGAGCAGTTCTTTTGATTATTTATATTGAATTAAGTAGTATTTCTTTTTCCCTCGGCGGATGACGGTGAAACGGCCATCCACTTTATCTTCATTCGACAGTATATATGCTGTATCTGTCATTTTCTCTCCGTTGATTGAAACGGCTCCATTTTGCACATCTTCACGTGCCTGACGTTTTGATGGTGAAATACCCGCCGCGACAAGAAGATCCACGATATTGGGAATATCACCTTCCTGCACATATGTCGGTACATCTTTCAAGCCTTGTTCGATTTCATCTGCTGATAATGATTTAATATCTCCACTAAATAACGCTTTCGTAATACTTTCCGCCTGTTTTAATGCATTATCTCCATGAATAAGACGTGTCATTGCTTCTGCGAGTGCTTTTTGCGCTTTGCGAAGATGCGGTTCTTCGTTTACAGATGTTTCAAGCGCTTCAATTTCAGTCTGCTCCAAGAACGTGAAAATTTTCAAGTAGTGTACAACATCTGCATCTGCCGTGTTAATCCAGAATTGATAAAATTCGTACGGAGATGTCTTAGACGGGTCGAGCCAGATGGCACCGCTTTCTGTTTTGCCAAATTTTGTTCCGTCTGATTTTGTGACAAGCGGAATTGTAAAGCCATACGCCTGCTCGCTTTCCGGATTCATTTTTCGAATCATCTCAAGTCCAGTCGTAATATTGCCCCATTGATCACTTCCGCCAATTTGCATGCGGCAGTTATGATTTTTATTCAAATAGTAAAAATCCATCGCCTGCAAAATCGTGTACGCAAATTCTGTAAATGAAATGCCGCTCTCAAGGCGTGATGATACCGTATCTTTCGCCAACATGTAATTAACACCGATATTTTTTCCAAAGTCACGAAGGAATGTGACGACATCCATCGAACCGATCCAGTCATAATTGTTAACTAAGAGCGCGCCGTTATCGCCATCCACCGAAAAAATTTTCTCCAGCTGTGCACGTAAACCATCAACATTTTTTTGCACTTGCTCCATCGTCTGCAACGTGCGCTCTTCTTTTTTACCGCTCGGATCGCCGATCGTACCTGTTGCCCCACCAACTAATACAATTGGTTTATGGCCGTGTTTTTGAAAACGGCGCAGCGTTAAGAATGGAAGCAAATGGCCAATATGCATGCTGTCAGCTGTCGGATCAACACCGCAGTATAGCGCTATTTTATCTTTTTGAAGTAATTTTTCAATGCCCTCTTCATCGGTTTGCTGGTAGACAATACCTCTCCACTGTAAATCTTCTAACAATTCCATATTCATCTCTCCTTTTTTCAAATAAAAAGCGTCCCTGCATGATCATGCAGGGACGCTAACGCGCGGTACCACCCAAACTTGAGAAACTTGATTTCTCCACTTAAACCGGTAACGACGGTTACGTCAGCCGCTACTAAAAATTCACGGTGAAAGCTCCAGGAGGTAATTCATCCATCTGTTTGTGCTTTCTTTCACCGGCCGAAAGCTCTCTAAAAACAGTGACAGTGGACTACTTATTCCGTTCAACGCTTTATTTATTTTATATACAGAAACATTGTAGCGAGCTTATTTCTGTTTGTCAAACTGAATTGATGACCGTTCGGCGTATTTTTTAACCACTCAAACCCATCTCTGACCATTCACAAAAACAAAAGCTGCCCCGAAAATCGGAACAGCTGAAAACGCATTAATCTTCCATTGAAGAAAGATCACCTGTTGGCAAATTGAGTTCCCATGCTTTCAAGACACGGCGCATAATTTTACCAGAACGCGTTTTTGGAAGCTTGTCGCGAAATTCAATTTCACGCGGTGCAGCATGTGCCGCGAGGCCGTTTTTCACGAATTGGCGGATTTCTTCTTTCAGCTCATCTGATGGCTCGTAGCCGTCACGAAGCGCAATGAATGCTTTAATGATCTCGCCGCGGACCGGGTCTGGTTTCCCAATAACACCTGCTTCTTGAATGGCTGGATGTTCAACGAGTTTACTTTCCACTTCAAACGGTCCAACCCGCTCGCCCGCCGTCATAATAACATCATCAACACGGCCTTGAAACCAGAAGTAACCGTCTTCATCCATGTATGCGGAGTCGCCTGATACGTACCAGTCACCCTGCATAAAATAGGACTCGTATTTTGCTTCGTTGTTCCAAATCGTCTTCATCATCGCCGGCCAGCCTTTTTTAATTGCGAGGTTCCCCATCCGGTTTGGCGGCAGTTCATTTCCTTGATCATCAACGATCGCTGCTTTCACACCTGGAATCGGTTTACCCATTGAGCCTGGACGAATATCCATTGCCGGATAGTTACAAATAACTTGCGCGCCTGTTTCAGTCATCCACCATGTATCATGAATGCGTAAGTCAAATACTTTTTTGCCCCAGCGGACGACTTCCGGGTTAAGCGGCTCGCCAACGCTTAAAATATGGCGGAGTGAAGATAGGTCAAATTTTTTCACGATTTCATCGCCTGCGCCCATTAGCATACGGAATGCTGTTGGTGCACTATACCAGACTGTCACTTTATATTCTTCAATTGTTCCATACCATGTTTCCGGACTGAAACGCCCTCCAACAATGACGTTTGTTGTACCTGTCAGCCACGGTCCAAAGATCCCATAAGCTGTCCCTGTTACCCAGCCAGGGTCAGCTGTGCACCAATAGACGTCATTTTCTTGTAAATCCAGTACCCATTTCGCTGTTTGATACTGTTGAATCATCGCATTATGTACGTGCAAAACACCTTTTGGCTTGCCTGTTGAGCCTGATGTGTAATGAAGAAGCAATCCGTCATTACGATCCACCCATTCAATATCAAACTCATCTGATGCTTCGTTCCATTTCGATTGAAAATCAATATGTTTGTCGTCTTCTTCAACACGGTCTGCCACGACAAATACTTTTTCAAGATGCGGCAGTTCGCTCACTGGAATACGTTCAAGCAAATCCGATGTCGTAATGATCACTTTCGCTTCGCTGTCTTCCAGACGGTCTCGGACAGCTCCTTCCATAAACGCTTCAAACAATGGGCCTACGATGGCACCTGCTTTAATCGCTCCGATAACGGCAAAATAAAGCTCTGGTGATCGCGGCATAAAAATAAAAACTCGATCTCCTTTTTTTACATTTCCGTACTCTTTTAACACATTAGCTGATTTATTTGAATTCATCTTCATATCTGCAAATGTGTATTTCTCATTCCGATTTGCATCACGATAATAAAGGGCTACTTTATCTTTTTTGTCAGATTCGGCATGACGGTCAATCGCTTCATAAGCAGCATTTACTTTTCCTGTTTCAGACCATGAAAAAGCCTTCTCTGCTTCTTTCCAATCAAAAGAAGCATATGTCTCTTCATAACTTTTTAAATTATAATTCCCCTGGCCTGCTGGGAGCGCTTCCAATCTCATAATCCGATTCCCCTTTATGTATAGATTAACAAAAATATTATATAATACTTTTAACCTTTTCTCAATTTTTTCAAAATTCTTTTTGTTAAGATTATATTGATTATTTGAAAGTTTTTTGATAATGCCTTATTTTATAGAGAATGAAGTATAATGTTTAATACAGATAATTGTAAAGGCGGTGATCTAATGGAGCACAGTAAAACGTATCATTCAAAAGATGTGGAAATACCGGCCGGAAAGCTATTTATTGAAGGGCCTGTCACGGCAGAATCACTTTCACAATATGATTTCCATGAAGGGCTTGTCGCATTTCGTCAACCCGAACAACAACACAAAGCACTTGCTGAAATTGCAGAACTTCCCGAGGGACGAATTATCATTACAAGAAACGGTAATACCATTGTCGGGTATGTCACATTTTTATATCCGGACCCGCTTGAACGCTGGTCTGAAGCGAAAATGGATAATTTGATCGAACTCGGGGCGATTGAAGTCGCTCCTGAATTTCGTGGTGCACGCGTCGCTCAACACATGCTTAAGGTAGCGATGATGGATGATCAAATGGAAGACTATATTGTCATCACAACCGAATATTACTGGCACTGGGATTTAAATGGAACTGGTTTAAATGTATGGGAATATCGAAGAATAATGGAGAAGATGATGAATGTTGGCGGACTCGTCTGGTACGCAACGGATGACCCCGAAATCAGCTCCCATCCCGCTAACTGCTTAATGGTGCGAATTGGTGCACGTGTTGATCAAGACTCGATTCAAAAATTTGATCAAATAAGGTTCATGAATCGGTTCATGTATTAATAAACCAAGGAGGACTGACAGATGATTGTAGAAGAAGTTATGCAAGTAAACGTACATACGTTATCACCAGATGACACGATTGCGACAGCACTTCAGCTTTGCCGTGATCATAAAGTCCGCCATATTCCGATTACTGATAAAGAAGGTGCCCTCGTCGGGCTTGTGACCGATCGTGATATTAAAGACGCGACACCTTCGATTTTGCAGAAAGAAACCGGTGAAGAAGAATTAAATAAACCGCTCCGTCTAATTATGGAGAAAAATGTGATTACCGGTCACCCACTTGATTTTGTGGAAGACATTGCTGCAACATTTTATGAACATAACATCAGCTGCATGCCCGTCGTTCAAAATGGTGACATTGTTGGCATTTTAACTGAAACGGATGTGCTGCATACATTTGTTGAATTAACAGGCGTCAATCAGCCAGGTTCACGCATTGAAGTAAAAGTACCGAATAAAGCGGGTATGCTGTTTGAAATTTTACAAGTACTCAATCCCCGGCGTGCGAATATTCATAGTGTTCTCGTTTATCCAGATCGAAACGATGAAAACTATAAAGTGATTGTGTTCCGCATTCGGACGATGAATCCAATCGGGGTAGTCGACGACTTGAAAAAAGCAGGTCATCATGTTCTCTGGCCAAATATGCCGGGAGTGAGCTCATGAAACATGATGCTGTCTTCGTACATTCTGATCAATTATTAGGCTATCGGTTTTCAGAAAATCACCCTTTCAATCAGTTTCGGCTTACGTTGACGATTGATTTGCTTCGTAAAATGGGTGCACTAAATGAAAGCGACATCGTCGAACCTCGCAACGCAACGGATGATGAATTAGCGCTTATCCACGATCGTGAGTACATAGATGCAGTCAAAAAAGCAGGTCGAGGTGAATTATCTGAATCGGCCGGTGACGGTTACGGGCTTGGCACAGAAGATACGCCGATGTTTGAAGGGATGCACGAAGCGAGCGCTCTCCTTGTCGGCGGTACTTTAACCGCAGCAGATCAAGTCATGTTGGAAAAAGCCAATCACGCCCTACATCTAGGTGGTGGACTTCATCACGGTTTCCGTGGCAAAGCTTCGGGCTTTTGCATTTATAACGATAGCTCGGTGGCCATTAAATACTTGCAGGAAAAATACAAAGTGCGTGTATTATATGTTGATACAGATGCACATCACGGTGACGGCGTTCAATGGTCTTTTTACGACGATCCGGATGTATGTACATATTCTATTCATGAAACAGGTCGCTATCTTTTCCCTGGCACCGGGAACGTAAATGAACGTGGCCACGGACAAGGATACGGATATTCATTTAATGTACCGCTGGATGCGTTTACAGAAGATGAATCATGGCTCGATTCGTATGAAACCACACTTCGTGCAGTAACACACTTTTTTAAACCAGATGTCATCGTAACGCAAAATGGAGCCGATTCTCATTATTATGATCCGCTCACTCATTTATCAACGTCGATGAACATTTATAAGCGTATTCCGGAACTGGCGCACGAACTAGCACATGAATATTGCGATGGCCGTTGGATAGCAGTCGGTGGTGGCGGTTATGATATATGGCGGGTCGTGCCTCGTGCTTGGTCACTTCTCTGGTTGGAAATGAGTGGTCAGACTCATTTGATCAATCACTTTCCCAAGGAGTGGACTAAACAGTGGCAACAAACAGCCCCTCATCCTCTTCCTGTTAGTTGGACTGATCCAGACAATATGTATCCTGTTATTCCACGAAAAGAAGAGATTAATGAGAAAAATCGTTTAACAGTAGAAAAGCTGTTATATCCGATCCGCGACCATAAAAAATAAAAGAGACGCATTCCGGGAGGCTATGACCGGGGCTGCGTCTCTTTTACTTTATCGTCCAATACCGGATCAATCATAATAATTTCGACTCGGCGGTTTTTCTGCATGTTCTCTTCTGTTGTGTTTGGCACAAGTGGTCTCGTATCTGCATATCCGACCGCCACAAAGCGCGCCGGCTCTAGGGAAAATTCATTAATAAAATACCGAATGACACTCGATGCACGGGAAGTGGACAGTTCCCAGTTAGATGGATAAACGGCACTTTGAATCGGCCTATTATCTGTGTGTCCTTCTACTTTAATCATGTTCGGCATATCGGCAAAAAGCGTGCCGATTTTCTCCATATATGTATACGATCCAAGCGTTAATGCTGCTTTACCGCTGTCAAACAAAAGCTTTTCTTCCAGCACAAGCACGACGCCGCGTTCATCACGTATCACGTCCGCTGTTTGCCCCAGGTCATTTTCTTGTAAAAATACCTTTATTTCTTCGTAAAGCTGATCAAGTGACGCTTCACCACCAGGTTTTATCTCTTCATTTGGATACTCTCCCGGAACAATTGACGAATTTTCGTCAAATGATTGCTGATCGCGAAACGACTCCGAAATCTTTTGAAACTTCGCTTTATCAATTTGCGACATTGAAAACAGCAAAACGAAAAAAACAAGAATAAGCGTAACGAGATCGGAAAAGGTCACCATCCACTTTGGCCCGGCGCTTTTCTTTGCAGGAGCCCGGTGCTTTCTTCTCATTTCTCAATCTCCTCTTCTGCTTTTTCACCTTTACCCTTGCTGTAGGGATCTATTAAAAACACGTTCAATTTTTCACGAAGCATATTCGGGTTTTGCCCAGACTGCACACCTGCTACCCCTTCAATAATAATTTGACGGTAAAATACTTCCTCTTCTGTTTTTAATTCCAATTTAGATGCCATTGGCAAAAAAACAAGGTTAGCAAGAAGCGATCCATATAACGTCGTCAATAGCGCAATAGCCATATTCGGACCTAGTAATGCGGGATCATTTAAATTTTTCAGCATAAGTACAAGACCAATCAGTGTCCCGATCATTCCCCATGAGGGCGCATATTCACCTGCTTTTTCTACAATGAGCCGCCCTTTTCGATGTCGTTCTTCTAGCGCATCCGTTTCAGCCATCATAATCTCAACAAGTTCTTCTTGTTCAATACCATCGACCGCAAGTAAAATACCTTTTTGTAATAAAGGTTCATCTTCCTTTTGAAGACCCGACTCTAAAGACAACAAGCCTTCGCGGCGGGCTATCTCTGACAGCTGCACAAGACGATTAATCAATGCTGAAATATCACGCGGCTCTTCCATAAATGATTCTTTCATTACATGGAAAAAGTGTTTTAGATCTTTCAATGGAAAATTGATCAATAATGCCGCCATTATGCCGCCAATGACAATACAGAAAGAAGCAAAATCAATAAATGTAGCAAACCCCATTACACCACCGCTTGAAATGATCGCAAACGCGACAAGAGTCAAACCTACTGCCATTCCGAGCGGCGTTAACATGTCCAGCTTTTTCATTTTTTTAACCGTCCTATCCTTTATTAAACTTTCGTTGAACCCCGTTTTTCAATACGGTGCGGTAGGACAACAACGGGATTATCGACTTCTTCTTTGTTCATTAATTTCGTCAATAGGCGCATCGCTACAGCCCCAATATCATACAATGGCTGCACAACCGCTGTTAGCTGCGGACGTACCATAAGCGATAGTTTTGTTGAATCAAAACTGATCACTTCCAAATCATTCGGTATATTTAAGCCATCATCTTGTGCCCCGTGAACGACACCGAGCGCCATCTCATCATTATAGACAAGAACCGCTGTTGGCCTGCCATTCACATCATGCAGCTTCTGCCATGCCTCTAGACCCGAATCATACGTATAGTCTCCCTCTATAACAAGCTCTTCAGCATAAATTCCTGCTTCTTCAAGAACTTCTTTATACGAAGCAAACACATAAGATGTATTGATCACATCATGGAACGGGCTAGCCACATATGCAATGCGTGTATGCCCCTTATCTATTAAAAGCTGAACAGCTTCACGCGCTGCTTCTTTATAGTCGATTGTAACAGATGGTGCCTTGCCTGTCTGTTCCACGGATCCAGCCAGTACAATCGGTACCGGAGAACGATCAAATTCTTTTACATGCTCATCATTAATGTGATTTCCCATAAAAATAAGGCCGTCTACTTGTTTGCCAAGCATCGTTTGAATAAGGCGCATTTCTTTCTCTTCATTTTGATCCGAGTTGCTTAAAATAATATTGTACTTATACATTGTCGCAATATCTTCAATTCCTCGCGCAAGTTCTGCATAAAAAATATTTGAGATATCTGGAATAATCAAACCGACTGTCGTTGTTTTTTTACTGGCAAGTCCCCGTGCAACTGCATTTGGACGATAGCCAAGACGTTCAATAACTTCATTGACTTTCTTTCTCGTTGCAGGTTTTACATTTGGATTTCCATTTACTACACGCGATACGGTTGCCATCGATACACTTGCTTCTCGTGCTACATCATAAATGGTAATATTCATATGGGTTTCACTCCTTCTTGTTTCCTTCTCTCTATATTAACGAAAAAAGACTCCTGTGCAAATACAGGAGTCTAAATTTTATGATTTTACAGGTATGGATTTAAGAATTTCCGTGTAAAATTCATCAAATTGTTGTAAATTCATTTGTTGAGCCGCATCTGAAAGGGCTACAGCTGGGTCTGGATGTACTTCTGCCATGATGCCATCTGCACCAATCGCAAGTCCTGCTTTTGCTGCCGGAAGAAGAAGATCACGACGGCCTGTTGAATGCGTAACATCAACGAAGACTGGAAGATGTGTTTCTTGCTTCAAGATCGGCACAGCTGTAATGTCAAGCGTATTACGTGTTGCACGCTCATACGTACGGATACCGCGCTCACAAAGAATAACTTGATCATTGCCTTGTGCTAAAATATATTCTGCCGCATTGATGAACTCATCAATTGTTGCAGCAAGACCACGTTTTAAGAGAATTGGCTTTTTAACAGAACCTGCTGCTTTTAAAAGCTCAAAGTTTTGCATGTTACGCGCACCAATTTGAATGACATCAATGTATTCGCATGCCATTTCAACATCAGCTGGATTAACGATTTCACTGATAACAGCAAGATCAAATTCATCGGCTACACGCTTCAAGATTTTCAATCCTTCAAGACCAAGACCCTGGAAGTCGTACGGTGATGTACGTGGTTTGAAAGCTCCACCGCGCATCATTTTCAAGCCTTTTCCTTTAATCGATTTTGCCACTTCAGCAACTTGTTCATATGACTCTACTGAACATGGACCAAATACGAATGTCGGTGTACCATTGCCTACTTGATGACCGCGAACAGTAACGATCGTATCGCTTTGTTTCTTTTTACGAGAAACGAGAAGTGCTTTTCGATGATCATCCTCTTGCAATTCAAGACTCGCTTTGAAAATTTCTTTAAAAATATGTTCAACCGTTGAACGTTCAAACGGTCCATCATTTTTTTCTAAAAGTGTGTTAAGCATCGAACGCTCGCGGACTGGATCATAGCGATTCACGCTTTGTTTTTCTTTGATTCGGCCTATATCTTGTACAAGCTCTGCACGCTCGTTAATTAGCTTTAAAATTTGGACGTTCATCTCGTCCACTTTACCTCTCAGTTGGTCCAGTTCTTGGTTGCTCACTTTTATCATCCTTCCGCAAGTAGAAATTCAAATTATTCTCGCAATTAACGTTAAAGAGGAGTGCCCTTTAAAAGCCGGTGCGAGTTATTAACGTTATTATAATTCATCCATTTCGAATTGTCACGAAAAACTTGCTTTATTAATTAAACGCTTTTAAGCACTAAAGTAATTTCGTGTAAAAAAACCAGACAAAATGCGTCTGGACAACGTTTTAGCGAATCGCTGCTAAATTACTCTTCGTAATTTTCCAGTGGGATTCATCCCATTTAGGCTTGCCTTCTTTAAAAAAAATGACTTGTGGCGACTGGTGGCGAATGCCTGCCGTTTCCGCAATGTAGTTTGATAGTTCACGCGAATCCTGTACAGCTAGATAATATCCTGTTTGATTTGTTTCTTCATTTAAAAATGCTTCATATTCATCAAATGCAGCTGCACTTATTGGACATGTTATACTATGTTTTAACAAAAAAAAGGCTTCTTTTTCTTTAATCAACTGTTCAAATTGGGCAATTACGTCAATCTTCTCCATTCTAAATCCTCCTTGAGTCAAAAAGAAGCTGGAACAAGCCCAGCTTTTTATTATCTATTAGTTGCTTTCCTAATGTTTTTATTATTATGGTTACTGCCATTGGTATTACTGTTAGTACTGTTTGAGCCGCTGTTTGACTTTTTCTCATCGATTCCTTTGCCAGCTGGGTCAGTCCATCCTTCTGATTTTGGTTTTTGAGAGGTATCTGTTGTATCAGCAGAAGCTAATACACTGGACGAATTTTCCATATCATCAAATGCTTTTTTCGTTTCATCAAGTTTGCTTTTGGCAGCATCAGCTGTTGTGTCTACTGTGTCTTTTACTGCACCATCCACATTTTCGACAATAGAATTTGCGTCTGCGTCCTCTTCATTTCCTAAAGCAGAATTTGCCGACTTGTCGCCTGATTTTAATGATTTCACTTTATCAACAATCGCTGTCGATTGCTCTTGAACTGTTTTTGTTAAAGTAGACGTCTTATCTTTAGCTGTATCTGTCAATCCGCTTGCACGTTCCTTTAATGAACCTGCCTGCACGTTCAAATCATCGCGTAGTTCACGTCCTGATTTTGGTGCAACCATGAGTGCCGTCGCCGCGCCGATAAACGCGCCACACAATGCACCGATAATAAAATCTTTTGTGTTGATTGAATCGTCATTATTGTAGCGGTCTGTATTCAAGTCTAAATTGTCATACTGTGGTTGCTTTGTTGCGGTTGCATCGTTCTTTTTAATATTGAATTGATCATATGTGTTATTATTTCTCATAAATAAAACGCTCCTTTTGTTTTATAGATTATTTTGATACTGATTTGTGTTTGTGCTGACAGGAAGTACTTCATTACGACCAGCTGACGAAGTCTGATTCGTACGTCCCTCTTTATCTTCTTTAAACTTATCCACCATTTGTTTCACAACATTGCCCCATTGGACAGCCTGTGAAATTTTGTACTGGTTTTTCTCAACTTGTGAAGCCACTGTCGTCGTTACTTTTCTTAGAGATTGATTCAAATTATGAACAGATGATCCAACATCTTTCACTGCATAAACCACTGTGTTGAGCTGTTCCGTTTTATGCTGGACATCTTCAGCTAATACATTTGTTTTATGTAGCAGTTCTGCTGTTTCCGCTGTCACATCTTTCAATTGTCCTTCCAGACGGTCTACTGTCCGAGACAGCGTGTCGAGCGTGTTATCGACTGATTTTAATGTTTTGGACAAATTAATGACCAAAATAAGAAACGCAATTGCCGCAACAGCTGCGCTTAAGTAAAGAATGATTTCCACTCCGTGACACCTCCTGCATGTTATATTTAATAAAATTACCCTGTTCTGCTAAATCTAAACACTAATAATATTCTTTAAAATTCTCTTTTTTCCTTCTTTTGCACAAAAATAGCGATCGTCGTACAATGAAATAGATGAAATGGAGGCGTTTTTTATGAAAGATGCAAGAATTCAAACATTGGCAGCCAATTTAATTAACTACTCATGTGAGATTCAGCCGGGTGAAAAAGTGTTAATTGAAAACTTTGGTCTTCAGCGTGAGCTTGTCACAGCACTTGTTGAAGAAGCATATAAAGCAGGCGGATGGCCATTTGTTTTATTGAAAGATCACCGTGTTGATCGTTCACTTTTAATGGGTGCAGTAGACAAACAGTTTGATTTAATGGCGGATTTCGAAGCAAATATGATGAAAGAAATGGATGCATACATCGGACTCCGTGCCGGCGACAATATTAATGAACACGCAGATGTTCCAGCAGAAAAAATAAAAATCCAAGGGAATACAGTCGGTAAAAAAGTACATCGTGATATTCGTGTGCCGAAAACGAAATGGGTTGTTTTAAGATATCCTACAACATCAATGGCACAACTCGCCAAAATGAGCACAGATGCATTCGAAGATTTTTATTTTAACGTGTGCAACCTTGATTATCGAAAAATGGCGGCCGCTATGGACCCGCTTGTTGAATTGATGAACCGGACCGATCAAGTTCATTTGAAAGGACCTGGGACCGATTTAATATTTTCCATTAAAAATATTCCAGCAATTAAGTGTGCCGGCCGTTTAAATATTCCAGATGGCGAAGTATATACAGCACCCGTTCGCGATTCCGTGAATGGCGTTATTTCATACAATACACCATCTCCATATAACGGTTTTACGTTTGAGAATGTGAAGTTACGGTTTGAAAATGGAAAAATTATAGATGCCCATGCCAATGACGTAAAACGAATTAATACGATTTTTGATACAGACGAGGGCGCTCGCTTTATTGGTGAATTTGCGATAGGTGTCAATCCATATATACTGCATCCGATGCAAGATATTTTATTTGATGAAAAGATCGCTGGAAGTTTCCATTTTACACCAGGTGAATGTTATGAAGAAGCATACAACGGCAACCATTCAAATATTCACTGGGATATGGTGAACATTCAACGTCCAGAATATGGCGGCGGTGAAATCTGGTTTGACGATGTTTTGATCAGAAAAGATGGGTTGTTCGTCTTGCCTGAGCTGGATGGTTTGAATCCGGATAACTTGAAGTAAAGGTGTGTAGTTAGCAACGAAAAAACACCCTTCGCTAAAACCAGCGAGGGCGTTTTTCTGTTATGCACTATATTGTTCGTACGCAGCCTGGAACTTTTGAATATCACCGGCGCCCATGAAAATAAGAACGCTTGATTCGTGTTCTTCAAGCACTGCTGTGCCCTCTTCTTTCATTAATCTTGCTCCCGGAATTTTCTTCTGCAAATCTTCAATCGTCAGCTTGCCATGATTTTCACGGGCTGAGCCAAATATATCGCATAAATAAACCGCATCTGCTTTATTTAAAGTGTCTGCGAATTCATCAAGAAAGGTTTGTGTCCGTGAGAATGTATGTGGCTGGAAGACAGCCACAATTTCACGGTCCGGATACTTTTGACGAGCTGCATTAATGGTTGCGCGAATTTCTGTTGGATGATGCGCATAGTCATCAATCAACACTTGGCCGCCTACTTTCTTTTCCGTAAAACGGCGCTTCACACCTGAGAAGGTTAGGAGACGCTCTTGCACAATATTTGTATCAATTTCTTCATATTGACAGAGACCGATGACGGAGAGCGCATTTAAAATATTATGGTCTCCATAGCCTCGAATACGGAAATTTGCATAGTATTCGTTGCGCACAAAGACATCAAAAGTTGTACCATTTTCGTCAAACGAAGCGTTGCGGGCCTGAAAATCATTTTCTTCACCAAAACCGTAAAATACAACGGGTACGTTTGCTTGAATACCTTGTAAATATTCGTCATCACCACATGCAAAAATCGCTTTTTTCACCTGCTTTGCCATTTCCTGAAAAGCAGAGAATACGTCGTCGACATTGGCAAAATAATCCGGATGATCAAAGTCAATATTCGTCATAACCGCATAATCCGGTGCATATGATAAAAAGTGGCGGCGATATTCACACGCTTCAAATGCAAAATACTGTGCATCTTTTACTCCGCACCCTGTTCCATCTCCAATTAAGTATGATGTCGGCGCTGCACCGCTAATGACATGTGCCATTAAACCAGTCGTTGATGTTTTGCCGTGTGATCCGGTAATTGCTACACTCGTAAAATTTTGAATGAAGTCACCTAAGAACTTGTGGTAGCGAATAACCGGCACCCCGATTTCCTCTGCACGCTTAATTTCCTCGTGGTCATCACTGAATGCATTGCCAGCTACCACCGTCATGCCCTCTTGAATATTATCTTCGTTAAATGGCAATATTAAAATGCCTGCATCTTCAAGTGCTTTTTGTGTAAAAAACGTTTTTTCGATATCTGAACCTTGTACTGCATATCCTTTTTCGTGAAGAATATGCGCAAGGGCGCTCATTCCCGAGCCTTTTATTCCAACAAAATGATAGGTTATCATCATTAAACCTCCAACATTCTCTAACCTGCTACATACAGTATATGTATCATCGTTTATTTTGAAACGAATGGCAGTCAAATCATTGCATTTGTACATTATAGCACTTTTTTAAAATCATGACTATGCCACTTAAGTAACCGATGCCCTGGCACCGGTTTCTTAGTTTGTCCCACATTAACGGGCAGTAAGAACCCCGACTGAATGAAGTTTCACTTTATCTCTTTAAAAAAAGCAAACAGTTCTTCTTCAGATACGAGCACTTCACGCGGACGCCCGGCACGTTGACCCGAGACAAGTCCTTGTTCTTCCATCATTTCAATCAAGTTGGCTGCACGGTTGTATCCGACTTTTAACTTTCGCTGTAGCATCGATGTTGATGCCCCACCCTGCCGGACAACAAATTCACAAGCTTCTTGGAACAATTCATCCTCTTCATCTTGAACGACTGCTTTTTGCAGAAGTTCTTCTTGTTTAAATAAATACTCTGGTTTTTGCTGTTCTTTGACGAATCGAACAACTTCATCAATTTCGTCATTTGTAACAAATGTTCCTTGCAAACGAACGGCTTCACTCGCCCCGTTGTCTAAAAATAACATATCGCCTTTGCCAAGCAGCTTTTCTGCCCCTACCTTGTCTAAAATGGTACGAGAATCAATTTGTGATGATACAGAGAAAGCGATTCGCGTCGGAATATTTGCTTTAATAAGACCGGTAATAACATCAACAGACGGACGCTGAGTAGCGACGATTAAATGAATGCCGCAAGCACGCGCTTTTTGAGCAATTCGACAAATGGCTTCTTCCACTTCCGACGGGGCTATCATCATTAAATCAGCGAGTTCATCGATAACAATAACGAGATAGGGCAAATTTGGTTCATTAAATTCCGACTTCTCTACTTTCGCATTGTAGGAAGTGATGTCCCGTACACCAGCATGAACAAACAACTGATAACGACGCTCCATTTCTTCAACGGCCCACTTCAATGCCGCTGTAGCCGCTTTAACGTCAGTAATGACGGGGCTAGCCAAATGTGGAATTCCATTGTAAGGCGTCAACTCGACCATTTTCGGGTCAATGAGAAGCAGTTTTAATTCGTGCGGCGCCGCTTTATACAAAAGACTGACTAATATCGAGTTAATACACACACTTTTTCCTGAACCCGTTGCACCGGCAATTAGTCCATGCGGCATTTTTTGTAGATCCATTACGACGGGTTCCCCCGCAATATCAAGGCCAAGTGCGGACGCAAGCGGCGATTTAGCCAACTGAAATTTACTATGACTGATAATTTCACTAATAAAAACGGAGCGGCTTTTGTCGTTGGGCAGCTCAATGCCAACTACTTCAGTACCCGAAATCGGTGATTCAATCCGGAGTGTTCTCGCAGCTAGGCTGCGCTTTATATCGTCTGATAAGCTCGAGATTTTACTCACTTTTACGCCGATTGACGGTGTGACTTCAAATCGGGTAATGGCTGGTCCGGTCGTGACACCCGTTACTTTAGCATCAATATTAAAACTTTTAAACGTTTCATTTAATCGCTTTGTTTTTTCCGAGACCCATTCATCATCTATTGGCTTTTTTGATGGCGGTGTCAAAATAGAGAGCGACGGACGGTCAATGGCCTCTTCGATAACGACTCGTTCTGCCTTTTTCACGACTGTTTCTGGGACCTGTTTCATCGCCGAGACCGGTTTCTTTACTGGTTCCACTATTTTTTCACGATCTTTTTTCAGCATGATCACATTAAAAGGAGAATGTCGTCTTTCGCGTGATCGTTCCGGGCGGTCAGCTGACGGCCGTTTTTCCGATTCACTATGAACAGGCTCTCGTTTACTCACTATTTCCAGCGGCTTTTCTTGCTGCTTCATTTTCATCTGCGCCGGTTTTTCCGATTCAGACGGACGGCTTACGGTTTCTTTCGTCAATACAAGAAGCGGCTTTTCCTGTTCTTCCCGTTCTTCACTGCTGATGCTTCGTGCATCTTCTTCTGTTGGACGCGTGCGGAATCCATAAATCGGCGATGGTATTTCGGTTGGACGAAATGGCCCAGGTGTCTTACGCGAAGCGGCTGCAGGCCTCGGCTGTTCATAATGCTTTACAGGCTCTTCTGCTTCGATTTTACTTATGCGATCACGTTGTCTTTTACGCGGCAGTATCGGTTCATCGTCGCGCTTTACAGTCGGATAGCGGTAAGCGACACGCGTTGAAATTTGCTGCGCAGATGGTGCCGCATTGATCAACGGTACATGACGCTCCTTTTTTGATTTTACTTCTCTCTCCAGCAAATGCTGATTTGTTACATCATTTTTCATTTCTTGTTCATCGCGTTTTATTTCTTCACTCTTCAGTTGTTCAGTTTCATCTTCTTCGATTATGTAAATTTCTTCTCTAAAATAAGAGAGGATTTTTTTAAACATGTTCATTTTTAACCACTCTTTCCACTTGAAGTTTTCTTCATTGTAACAGCATTATGAGAATTGTTAACAGAAAAACAGCATTTTGGGAAATTAGATGGGGATAAAGTGATACTTCATTCAGCGGGGGTTTTCTTCATCCCCCACTGAATGAAAAATGAAACAGGAACTCAAGTAAAGAGCGCCGCGTCCTGCGGCAATACTTGAGTGACCGGCTTCAGCCGGCCCGAACCAATCGGGCTTTTACGGGCAGTTGATCCCCTGCTTATCCTTCTTTTCTTTTCGAAGTCTTGAAGAAGGGGGCTTACTGCCCGTTAATGCGGGATAAAGTGAATCTTTATTCAGTTACCGGGCTTTTACAAAATAAAAAAAGACCGTCCGTAAAAGATCAGTCTTTTTGCGGACGACTTTGTGCCATAATAAAAATCGGTTCGAGTTGACCTTCTTCATAAATAAACGAAAGAGCCGTAATGGGAACACGTCCAGCAGCGAAAAAGCTCATCGCCATCTGAGCGAGAATATCATAACCCGTCACATTGCGAATATCTCCGATAATCAGCACGTCGCCATGAGGAACAGACACGGTCATATCTCCCTCCACTTTTTCGCTCATCTCTTTTAAAAATCGATCGTTTAAAATACGGCTTGAATCATAGCCATCATTTGAATTCAAAAAATAAAAGATATTGCCAGCAACCGTGTCCTGCTTCATTTCTAGCGGAAGCGAGCGCAAATTGAATCGAGCGATTTCCCGAATCTGCCCCGCCGTCCATTTTTCCTTTGTCATCAGTTTTTCATCAATAAGCCGGTACGTTGTGCCAAGATCGACGGCATAATAAATGCGTGTTTCCGCTGTATGATTATCGTAAAAAAAGGGTACGCCTTCTTCTGCTTCTTTCGGAAACGAGGCCGCGCGAATAACGGGATAGATGCGTTTCTCTTTTTCTTCCTTTTTTCCAGAACCGTCAAACGCATTTAATGCTTCATTGACATAATACATTGTTTCTTCCGCTGCTTTTTCTACATTTCCTTCAAATTTAGCGAGAATACCGCCAAGTGTAACCGTTACGCCTTTTTTTGTATCGCTGTTTTCAAAACGCATTTCTTCTTTTTCCTGGTCAAACGTGATCGTCCGGTTATCCCTCTTTAATTGTTCTTCTAGCCTTCTTCTCAATTTATTCGTTTTCATACACATAATTCCTTCTTTCAGCTGTTTTTAATCGTATCAACCGTCGTTTTATCAAGTTCTGTAATAAGTTTCACGAGCAGTTCTTTCGCGGCTTCATAATCATCTGTATGAATAATCGATGAATGTGTATGAATATATCGGGAACAAATGCCTATTACTGCACTTGGTACGCCATTTCCCGTCGTATGAACGCGTCCGGCATCCGTTCCACCCGGTGAGACGAAATATTGATAGGGGATGCTATTTGATTCGGCTGTATCAAGCACAAACTCTCTCATGCCGCTATGCGTCACCATCGTTCCATCTAGTATGCGCAGCAGTACTCCTTTGCCAAGCTGGCCAAATTCAGTTTTATCGCCGGTTGTGTCATTCGCAGGGCTCGCATCAAGTGCAAAAAAGATATCTGGGTTAATTAAATGAGCGGCTGTTTGTGCACCTCGCAAACCAACTTCTTCCTGTACAGTCGCTCCTGAGTAAAGCATGTTCGGCACCGTTTTGCCATGCAATTCTTTTAACAGCTCAATCGCAAGCCCACATCCATACCGATTATCCCATGCTTTTGCCATGATTTTTTTCGGGTTGGCGAGCGGTGTAAAGGCCGATACAGGCAAGATAGACTGACCCGGCTTAATGCCAATCGCTTCAGCGTCTGCTTTATCGTCTGCTCCGATATCAATTTGCATATTTTTAATTTGCATCGGTTTATTGCGCTGGTCTTCTGTCAGCAAATGCGGTGGTGTCGATGAAATAACACCTTCTACTCGTCCTTTTTTCGTAAATATGTGAACACGCTGGGCAAGCATCGTCTGGCCCCACCAGCCGCCAAGCGTTTGAAATCGAATCATCCCGTTATCGGTAATAGCGGTTACCATAAAAGCAACTTCATCCATGTGACCCGCCACCATCACACGCGGCCCATTTTCATTACCTTCTTTGACGCCAAATAGGCTGCCGAGTCCATCCTGAATAATCGAGTCTGCATATGGCCCCATTTCATTCTTCATGAATGCGCGCACTGCATGCTCATTTCCTGGTGCACCCGGCAATTCTGTTAATGTTTTAAACATATCTTTCGTTTCCCGTTTCATGATCGATCTCCTCCCGGCACTTCTTTTTCGTTCATTATACCGGAAATAGTCCTCAGTTTGGAATGAAGTGCCTTTTAGTTTTCCGAAATGAAGAAATCCTGTATACTTTAAAAGGATATGAACAGAGAGACAGGGGGATAAAACATGATAAAGTGTGATCGTACAACTTTTTTGATCGGTGCAGCCGTTGGAGCAGCCGCTGCCGTTTTCATTCAAAAACAAACGTCTGGGTCAAAGAATACACCGCCTGAGAAAGTATTGAAACAAATTAAAGAAACATTTAAACAACAAGGTCCGATCAACGGCTCATGGATTCAAATGAAACCGGAAGATTACGCACATAATGGTTTTCAGGTTTCAGTGTATAAAGGCGGTATTTCCCGTCAAGGTGAAACCGGCAGTGAACAATTTGAATTTGCAGCTGATGCAAAAACAGGTACACTTTTAAACGTACATTCCATTCATTAATATAAAAAAGCTCAAACGGTCATGACCGTTTAAGCTTTTTTATCCCACTTTATAGATGCGGTTGAAATTTCGCTTCTGACCGGTAAATACGCTGGCCTTTTGCTGAAAATTTCTCTTCATATTCCGTCATCACATTGCCTTCAAACTTACTGTTGTGCAAGTCTAGACTGACATATGTAAGCAGCATACCGTATTCTGAAAAACTCTTCAGGGAATATTCAAAAAGGGCTTGATTATCCGTTTTGAAATGCACCTCGCCCCCTTCTGGCAACAGTTCTTCATACAAATTTAAAAATGATTTATACGTTAAACGACGCTTCGTATGGCGCGTTTTTGGCCACGGATCAGAGAAGTTTAAATACACTTGTTTTACTTCCCCTTTTTCAAAATAATTCAGAAGATCAGAACCATCGACATTTAATAATTTCAAATTCGGTACCTCTGCTTCAATTAATAAATCTAGTGCAGAGACAATAACACTTTCATACAGTTCAATGCCTATGTAATTAATGTCTGGGTTTTGTTTCGCCATACCGGTCACAAACTGGCCTTTTCCTGTACCAACTTCAATATGAATCGGATTATTGTTGCCGAAAACGTCATGCCAGTGGCCTTTTACATCAAACGACTCTGGAATAATATATTGCGGATGAGCATCGATTTTCTCACGTGCCCACGGTTTATTTCTTAAACGCATTGTACCTCGTCTCTCCATTTCTGTATAAAGTGAAACTTCATTCAGTGGGGGGGGTTTAGGTTCACAGGATGTGAATCATACAGACGTTGTCACTGGACGTGACGATCTTACCCCACTGAATAAACAGGAACTCAGGTAAAGAGCGCCGCATCCTGCGGCAATACCGGAGTGAGCAGGCTCAGCCTGGTCCGAACCAATCGAACTTTACGGGCAATTGATCCCCCAGTAAAGCCTTCTTTTTGTTGCTTTTTTGGGGATCTTACTGCCTGTTAATATGGGATACATTTTTCTCTTCAATCATTAACCGGTGTAACGCAGCGATGCTTTTGTTCATGTCATGAAAGCGTCCTTTTTCGCCGTCCCATTCAATTGATAATAACAGCTGCGCGGTCGCATACCATTTCATCCGCTGAAAAAAAGACGGTGTTAACCTGATACCATACTGCGCTATCCAGCTTGTCCATTTATCTCGTTCAACGTAGCCAAACAGCAGTGTACCAAGATCAATTGCCGGATCGGCAATCATCGCTCCATCCCAATCGATTAAAAACAGTTCATCCTCATCAGACAAAAGCCAATTGTGATGATTTACATCACCATGACAGACGACAAACTGAGATTCAGGCACTGATGGAAGCTGTTTTTCAAGATATCGGACTGCTGCCGCCACGTCAGGGTGCGTATACATCATGTCGATTGTCGCATAAACTTCATCCAGCATCATGGATGGCAAAAAAGGCTTTTTACCAAGCCGCTTCAGCATGGACAATAGCGGGTCTGAAGAATGAATTTTCCCCATTATTTTTGCAACACGGTCCAATTTCATTTCTTCCGGCGTAAGCTCTCGCCCATTCATCCAATGCTGCGCTGAGATAACATCCCCATTTTCAAGCCGCTTCGTCCAGACCAGTTTTGGAACGATTCCTTCAGCTGAGAGCATAGCAAGAAAAGGAGATGAGTTCCGTTTTAAAAACAGCTCTTGTCCCCCCTGTCTTGCAAAAAATGCTTTTCCGGTTATACCGCCTGCCGGTATTATTTCCCAGTCTCCACCAAGAAAGTGTTCCATAATGCTTCACCTGTTTCACAGAAAAAGACAGCAGCCGCTTTGTAAAACAATCACTGTCTTTTTAATTTATAATATCGTACTCTTTATTGTATGAAGTATTGTATCATGAATACCCGCTTTCGACCAGTTCATTTCAAGACAAAGCTACCGAACAAAAACCGCACAGCTAAATCCGTCTACATAGCCAGTGACAAGTCCTTTTGCAATGGGTGTAGTGCCAACAATTGAACTAGATACAATTTGGTCCCACGGGTCGCCTTCTGGAAGAATAAAACTTGAAATGGAAGCACCAGTGTTGAATGATAGCAGTATATCATGCCATTCACCATAGATGGCGACATCTCTTAACCAGATCGACAATGTATCGACATTTGATGGCCACCTCACAATATGGTGACAAATCTCTTCTTCTGTCCGCATTCGCCATGCACCGTGTGATTTACGGAGCTTGATTAAACCTTTCACATAATCCACTTGATCGATATATTCCCCGCGTCTCCGCCAGTCGATTTGATTAATGATATCAGAACTCGTATAGCTATTTTCAACTCCATGCTTGGTCCGGCAAAATTCCTGTCCAGCGTGTAAAAATGGAATACCTTGGGACAATAAGACAAATGCGGTTGCAAGCCGGTGTTTTCGTTTATTTTGTGAGGTATCTCCTGGAAAACAAGCTTCCAGTTTATCCCATAACGTATAATTATCATGGCATTCCACGTAATTCACCGATTGTGCAGGTGAATGAAATAAACGGTCAATACCTGCACACCCTACATTTGCTGTATACGCCGCAAAGGCATGATCCATCAATTGACTATTCCCAAAGGCAAAGCCCGGTTCGAATAATTGAAACGTGCTTCCTTTAATAGAATCCCGAAACCGATCATTGAAAAAGGCGGTACCTGGTAGCTGCTGTTCATTTTGAATCGTCGCTTTTCTCTCTGCTGGAAGTGATGTATTTAAATCCCACCCTTCTCCGAGAATGATCGCATCGGGTTTCTTGGCACGTATCCTCTTTACCGCTTCCTGCATCGTTTCCACATCGATCAGCCCCATTAAATCAAATCGGAACCCATCAATATTGTACGCTGTTAACCAGTATTCAAGCGAATCAAAAATGAATTTCCTTGCCATTTTCCGCTCCGAAGCAAAATCATTGCCGCATCCTGATCCGTTTGATGGCATACCATCTGGCCCTTGTCTGAAATAATAACCAGGAACGAGTCGTTCAAATGAAGACGTTTCACGAATAAATACATGATTGTAGACGACATCCATAATGACACGTAGTTCTTTCTTATGAAGGGCTTCAATCATCCTCTTCAGTTCCACTGCACGAGCATATAAATTCGTGGCGTTTGTACTGAAACTGCCTTCAGGAACATTGAAATAAAGCGGGTTGTATCCCCAATTATAGTTGGCAGATGCATCCACATCCGAAACGCCGAAAAAATCAAAAAAAGGTAAAAATTCAACATGTGTTACGCCGAGCGAAGCTACATAATCCAGTCCTGTCGGCTGCCCGTCTGGACTTTGTGTTCCTTCTTCCGTTAAACCAAGATACTTTCCACGCTGTTTAATGCCGCTTTCTGGCTGAACAGATAAATCCCGAATAGACGCTTCATAAATAACCGCATCGAGCGGTGACGAAAACGGCGGCAATTTATTTTGTGGGACATGCATATGATTTTCATTAACAATACGCGCCCATTCACTATGGACAGACACCATTTTCGCATAGGGATCTACCGCTTCATGCCAAATATTATTAATACGCACTTGATACTGATAATAATACCCTTCTGCCTGTTCAGGCAATATGGCTTCAAATGTACCGCGGGGTCCCCGTTTCATCGTAATGTAGCGAAGCGGACTATCAGAACGTTCTTTAAACTTTACGAATGCTTCTGTGGCAGTTGGTGCCCATACGCGAAAGTTTGTTTCCTCTGGGCTATACATCGCTCCGAGCTCACCATCGTAATAAAATAACTGATCGAATTCTTCTGTTCGAATGACCGATCCTATTTGCAAATCAGTCCGCATCAACCGTTCATCGAGAATAATATGCCCGGACCCAAAATCTGGCGTTTCGGATATACGGCAAACATACTTCACCATCATCTCAAATTCCTGCTTTGCCACAATCGTCATTTTTTTCACGTCATGCCCGCTTTCGATGTAAAAAAAAGCAGACTGTCCATCATAGTAGTGCTTAGGTAACAAAACGGTCACTTCATTTAATCTATCTAAATACGCATTAAATGGACGGGTGTTCATCATTGTAATTCCTCCTCTTCCCATTCGGGGCGGCGGATGCTGATCGTGTCTGCCTGATCCAGCAATGCTTTAGCAGCTTTTAGCTGAATCGTCTTAAGCGGCGATGACATCTTTCTCATATAGTGAAACCAAGTGTCAAACGCACGTTTATCAATATAGTCCATACCTGTCGGTGCGCTGGGATAGTCAATATAGCCGTTTCGGGATAAAATCGCCTTTCGAATTGGAAGGTCAATTTGTTCATCCCGTAAAAGCTTCTTGACAAGCGTTTCTGTTCTCGCCAGCGATACAATCGGGCTAAGCAGCTTTGATTGGGCATCGCCGTATCTTTTCGTCCAGAAGCGCTCCTCAGTTCCTGCAAAAACGGCCTCATCTTGTTCTTCTAAAAAAGTAAGACACCACACTGCAATCGGCGTTATGATGACGACATCAAGCTCAACAGTTGCTTTTTGAAAACGTAAAATAGGTTCATATAAGACGAGAAAGGTATCGGGCAGACGCTGCAATAAAAATTTTAACCGTTCATCAACGTAATATTTATGATCAAGAGGTGATTTATGAAGCAGCGTTGAACTCGCCCATTTCACCTGAAAATAATACATTTTTTCAACGAATAGCTTCTTTGCATCCTCTTCTGTGTGTAAATATGCCGATTCTATCTCGTTAATAGAAAACAGCGTTGCATCTTCTTCCTTCTGAACCCCTTCTTCCTTCGACAGCAGAGGCTCTTTTTTTGAAAAGAATGAACGAAAAAAACCGGTTCGTTCTTTTTCCGCTTCAACCATCCATTCATCTTTTAACTGGACGGTCTCTACGAACGATGCCGCTTTATGATGCGTCCAGTTCTCTTGAAACCTTCCCCATTCCTGTTTTTTTAAACGGACGTAGCGAGCTGGATAATGAAACAAATCATTTTCATAACGGGATATGTAATTTTGTAATTTAATTAACTGCGCCATGATATTAGTCCTCTCTCGTTTCGTTTAACAAGCATGACCATTTCTTCGTATATTTAGGCTCTTCCAAACGATTTGTTTCATATAACGCTACTTCATTGACTGTAATGTCCTTCCACTTTGGTGCAGCAACAGGTGTATACGCCTGATCCACATTCCACTTTCTCGCCGTCGTCAAATGAGGACGGTATGGTCTTTCATCTAGTTTGAAACCCGCTTTTGTGCAGATATTCACAGTAATGGACTGCAAATGGTATAATTCTTCCGGTTCGTCCGTGCCTATCCAGAAAATACGGGGTGATGCTGGCAGACCAAATGTACCAAAAGAAGTAAGCCTTAGTGGAAATGAGCGTATCATTTTTAGCGATTCTTCCAGCCTGGCACATACTTCTTCAAGTGATCTTTCTTCTGCATCACCGATAAATGCTAATGTAATATGATAATCTTCTGGATGTGTAAATTTCTTAAAAGGAAGGTGATGCTGCTTCATTTCATGAAAAATAGCTTTTTTCATATCATCGGGTATGACAATCGCCAAAAAATAATGCGGTTTCATTTTTTCCTCCTGAATCTATCTTTAGTTTAACAAAAAAAGGTATAACATTTATGTTTTTTTATCATTGTGTATGGATTGGATTTATTTGAATGATGTGATTTAATAAAAGGTATAGAAAGGATGACTTTTAAATGAAAGTAGTTCGTAATATTGCAAATTTGATTGGCGATACACCTGTCGTCAAATTGCAGCGTCTGTCGCCTAAACACGGGGCGGACGTATACGTAAAATTAGAATTTTATAACCCGAGCAGAAGCGTAAAAGACCGCGCTGCTTATAATATGATAATTGAAGCAGAAAAGTCAGGAAAACTGACACCCGGTGCGACCATTATCGAACCGACAAGCGGCAACACTGGTATTGGCATTGCAATGAATGCCGCAGCTCGAGGGTATAAATCTATTCTCGTTATGCCTGATACAATGACGAAAGAGCGAATCAATATTTTAAAAGCATACGGCGCTGAAGTCGTGTTAACACCGGGCGATAAAAAAATGATGGGATCAATCGAAAAAGCGATGGAACTGGCGAAAGATATTCCCGGCAGCTATATTCCCATGCAATTTGATAATCCCGCAAATCCAGATGCTCACCGCGGCACGACATCAGCTGAAATTATCGATGCCGTTGACCAAATTGGAAAGAACTTTGCCTCATTTATTGCCAGCTCCGGAACAGGCGGCACCATTACAGGTACGGGTGAAGAATTAAAGAAGGTGTATCCCGATTTAACAGTACACGTCGTCGAGCCAGCAGGATCTCCTGTCTTATCAGGCGGTAAGCCAGGTAAACATAAACTCGTTGGTACAAGCCCTGGCTTCGTTCCAAAAACACTAAACATCGATGTGTACGACTCCATTTTTAAAATTGAAGATGATGACGCCTACACTATTACACGCCGCTTAGCCGCAGAAGAAGGTATTTTAATCGGCCCTTCCGGAGGTGCAACATGTTTTGCAGCTATTGAAGTGGCGAAAACATTATCGAAAGACGACATCGTTATCTGTATTGCACCGGATACCGGTGAACGATACTTATCAACAGACGTTTTTCAATATATAGACTAAGATGGATCCCCTTTTGAATAAAAAGGGGGCATCTTTTACTATACGTCATTCTTTCTCTTTCTTGCCTGCCAGTTCCACTATCGTCCGCGCATAAATCGCCGCAGCTTGAAATAAGTCTCCTATAAAAGCATATTCATCTTTTTGATGTGCGACATCTGGACGTCCCGGGAACAGCGCACCGAATGCGACACCCGTTTTCAAAGCTCGTGCGTACGTCCCGCCACCTATTGACAGCAGAACGGCCTTTTTTCCTGTCTCATCTTCATATACACGCTTCAATGTTTCAATAAACGGATCATCCGGATGAACATAATGAGGTTCACTGTTTGATATAACAGACAATTCCGCTTTTTCTTTTTGAATCCTCTTTTTCAGCTTTTGTATTTCTTCATTAAATGAAAACGATGCCGGATAACGCACATTTACGCCAATTTGAGCAGACTTCCCTTTTTCATAACGAAAAATCGCTGCATTCACCGTGACGTCACCCATTTCAAGATCCGTCGCCGCAATCTCGAGTGCCCGTCCGCGGGTGTCACCATCGAAATAACGTTTCATAAAGTCAATATAAGCAATAGATGCTGCATCAAGACGCTGATTGCTCAAAAATTTAGCTAACATGAGCGCAGCATTTTGTCCGAAATCCGGCTCCATTGCATGTACAGATGTTCCTTTCAATTCAAGAACAACAACACCGTTTTGAATATGATAATGGCCTTCAAGATTGGCCTTATTTATATATTCTGTGTAGTTTTGCAAGAAAAGTGTATGATTTTGATCGATTAATAAAGATGCACGGGCAAAATCAGGAACCATATTATACCTTTTTCCAGCTTCAAATGCGATCATCGTAACAGCCGCCTCACCCGGCACTGGCAATGAAAGCGTGATCTGTACATCAGCAATTCCTTTTTCTGCAAAAATAATAGGGAAATCTGCATCTGGGGCAAAGCCAATATCCGGCATTTCTTCCGATTCAAAATAACGCTCGACACATTGCCAGTCACTTTCTTCATCGGTGCCAATAATCATCCTTACTCTTTTTTCAAGTGGAATGCCGAGCTCTTTTACAATTTTCATCGCGTAATAAGCGGCGATTGTTGGTCCTTTATCATCAATCGCCCCCCGGCCAAATATTTTACCCGATTCGAGTTCTCCACCAAATGGTTCACGCGTCCAGCCATCCCCTGCCGGTACAACATCAACGTGGCATAATACCCCAATAAGTCCATCTCCTGAGCCCATTTCTAGGTGACCGGCCACATTTCCTGTATTTTTTATTGTAAATCCATCTTTTTCACCGAGTAAAAGCATATAATCAAGTGCATCTTTTACGTGAGTTCCAAACGGTGCTTTTTTTGTCCCCTGTTCCGTTTTAACACTCGGAATTTGAATAAGCTTCTGAAGATCAGCTATAAATTCATCACGCCGCTCCAGTATTTCGTCCATCCAGTTTATATTATTCACAGCAATTCCTCCTTGTTTTTATTTTACAACGGAATGTATGAACAAACCAAATTCACATTTATTCAATAAATTGTAAATCTTCTGAATATATATTTACAATCAGTGTTATTTTCCGATTAAAGGCATAATATCATTAAAAAAGAGTAAATAAAGTGTAAATTCAACCTTTTTTCTAGCAAAATAAGCTTAAATACAGTACACTTTAATTGTCAGACACTTTACACTACTTTGCAAAGGAGATGTCTGAGACACTTTATTATAATTGATAGGATCATTGTTGCCGTCTGTTGTTATGCCTCAGGGAAAAAAGATGAGGGAGTGGTTTTTTGAAACCGACTACAAATCGGATGCTGAATCGCATTAAATCCGTCTACATGTATATTAAAGAAAATGGTACTGTGACAACACAGGATATTGTAGATGAGTTTGGCATCACCCCGCGCACCATTCAACGCGATTTAAATGTACTGGCTTATAATGAGCTCGTCTTTAGTCCAACACGCGGAAAATGGACAACGACAGAAAAAAAGGTGAGAATGACATCATAACCCTTTCATACTAAAAAACAGCTGTCCACGATGCGGGCAGCCGTTTTTTTAGTTTCCTTTTAAGATCCTTACCTCTTCTTCAGTCAGTTCCCTGTATTCACCTAGTTCAAGTGATTCATCAAGTGCTAGCGGCCCCATCGATAAACGCTTCAAATATAGCACTTCTTTATCAACGGCTATAAACATACGTTTCACTTGATGGAACTTCCCTTCTGTAATCGTCAGTTCGATTTCAGATTCAGCCCCGCTCGATAATATGATGAGTTTAGCTGGCTTCGTTACATAGCCATCTTCCAATGTCACACCTTTATCAAAAGCGTGCACATCTTCCTCTGTTACATTCCCTTTTATTTGAGCAAAATATGTTTTTCCTACATGTCGCTTCGGTGACAGCAGGCTGTGAGATAACTGTCCATCATTCGTTAGCAGAAGCATGCCTTCTGTATCTTTATCAAGCCTTCCAACCGGATGCGGCTCGAAATGCTTGTGAGACTCATCAAGTAAGTCAATGACCGTTTCATCACGTTTATCTTCTGTTGCCGACACAACACCATCCGGCTTATTCATCATTAAATAAATAAATTCACGGTACCGTACAGGTTCATCGAACAGATAGACTTTATCCACAGCCGGGTCCACATGGATTTTCGCATCTTTCACCATCGATCCATTTACTGTTACACCGCCGTCTTTAAGCAACTTTTTCACTTCTTTTCGCGTGCCAATCCCTGAGTTTGCAAGCATTTTATCAAGACGCATATCGTTCCTCTTTTCTAAAATTAAGCTTTTTTCAAGCGAAGTTTTCGTTTAATTCCATCCAAGCGTGAGCCGAACAACGTATCTAAAAGCCCTGTTTTGCTACTTAAAGCAAAATACACAATCGCTCCCGCAACTCCGCAAATGATAATCATCAAGAAAGACGGCCATAATGAAGCTGTAGAAAGAACGAGTGACAATAAGCCGTATAGACTGAGCACGACAATGGACATCACCCCATTAAACAGAACAATCATGCTGATTTTTTTCCCGATCGAGCGGAGTGAATAGCCGGCAAAGTAACGAATAACAAATAAGTTAATCATAATCGATGACCCAAATCCGAGCGCTGTTGCATAGACTGCCCCTTCTGTTTCAAACATTTTAATAAGCGGAATATTCAGGGATAGTTTCACTAAAATACCTGTCAATAAACTTAAAATCGTAAATCGCTGCTCATTAATCCCTTGCAAAATCGCTGCTGTAACTGAGAAAAGTGCAAATAATATGGCCACCGGTGCATAGACACGAAGTACGTCCGTTCCAAGCTCGCTATGTTCATAAAACACCGTATAAAGCGGCTCTGCCAGTAGCGCAATGCCAACCGATGCCGGTATCGTTAAGTAAAGCAATACTTCAAATGTTTGATCAAGCTGTCGTTTCACAGTATGATGATCGCCTTTTACAAATGAACTGGTCATCATCGGCACAAGTGCCATCGCAAAAGCGGTTGCAAGTGATACAGGAATAATAACTAGTTTTTGCGTACTAAAGTTCAACACACCAAATGCCGCAACTGCCTGACCCTCTAGACCAATTTCTGACATGGCTCGTGAAAAGGTCACTTGATCGATGAGCTGATAAAGCGGAATAGCTATGCCGACAAATACAAATGGAATCGCGTACAGGACAATTTCAGAATACATGCCTACAAGTGACACGTCCGCTTCCCCTTTATCTTTTTCCAGCAGCTTATCAAAATGTTTTTTCCGCTTGAAGAAATACCACACTAAGACCAGAAGAGCAAATATAGCGCCAATAAACGCCGCAAATGTTGCCACGCTAATCGCTGTAACAACTGATCCACCTAGAACATGAATAACGATATACGCTCCTGCAAGCAAAAATACAATCCGGGCAACTTGCTCAACAACCGTTGATACAGCAGATGGACCCATCGTTTGATGCCCTTGAAAAAATCCTCGTGTCAAGCTCATAAATGGCACGAGGATGAGCGCAAAGCTGACGGCACGAATAACCGTTGCGACCTGATCAATTGTGTACGTCGTTTCTTCTCCAGAAAGCGATAGTTGTGCAAAAAACGGTGCGAAAGAATACATGACCGCAAAAGCGATTAAACCCGTCATCATCATCATCACAAGTCCAGATTTAAACAGCTTTCGGCCGACTGCGTATTCTTCAATCGCATTATATTTCGCTATGTACTTAGATACAGCAAGCGGTACGCCTGCCGTCGCAATGCTAATAAAGATCGTATATGGCACGTAGCCATAACTATACAAAGCAGCCGCTTCGTCTCCACCAATAATTTTGTAAAACGGAATAACATAAAATAGACCAAGAAACTTTGAGATGAACGTTCCGAGCGTTAAAATAAACGTTCCGCGTATTAAATTGGATGACATCGTTTAATCCCTCATTCTTATAGATAGAGCAACAATTAATAGTGTAACTCTTTCATTTGTTTCTGACAATTTTTTTCGTGTCTGCTATAATGAACAAAGTTTGAATTAGGAGATGACGTTATGTACGACGTAATCATTGTAGGCGGTGGGCCCGCTGGACTGATGGCGGCGATTGCAGCTGGCCGCGCGGGTGCACGCACACTGTTAATTGATAAAGGGAAAAAACCGGGAAACAAATTGCAAATTTCTGGCGGCGGCCGATGTAATGTGACAAACCGGCTGCCCGTGGAAGAAATCATTCGCCATATCCCCGGCAATGGACGATTTTTGTACAGTGCCTTTTCTGTCTTCAGCAATGAAGACATTATCCGCTTTTTTGAAAATCTTGGTGTAAAATTAAAAGAAGAAGATCATGGCCGTATGTTTCCCGTGTCGGATCGGGCGCAAGATGTTGTTGAGGCACTGCTTGATGAACTAAAACGTCTTCGTGTAGATTTGCGCCTTGAATCACCTGTGAAAAAATTATTGATGAGTGACGACCGAATGATCGGTGTCCGGCTCAAATCTGGTGAAGAAATTCGCGCCGGGGCTGTTGTACTCGCAACCGGAGGCAAAGCGGTTCCGCAAACTGGATCAACGGGGGATGGGTATCCGTGGGCAGAACGCGCCGGACATACGATAACAGAGCTATTTCCGACAGAAGTTCCGATTACATCAAAAGAACCATTTATTGTCAATCGTTCCATGCAAGGGCTGGCGCTTCGTGACGTCGGCTTATCCGTGTTAAATAAAAAGGGAAAACCGCTCGTGACGCACCGAATGGATATGCTCTTTACACATTTCGGATTATCGGGCCCTGCAGCGCTTAGATGCAGCCAATTCGTCGTGAAAGAATTAAAGAAAAATGGATCTCCTGTCTATATGTCCATTGACGCATGGCCAGACGGCAATGAACATGAAGCAGGCGTCCACATTCGCAAATGCTTAAAAGAAGAGCCAAAAAAAGCAATAAAGAACAGCTTGAAAGGTCTTCTTCCAGAACGTTATTTGCACTTTTTGCTTGAACGTACAAACATTGATTTAGATACACCTGGAAATCAAATGACAGACAGTGCGATTCGTGAACTCGCTTCCTTGATGAAATCATTTAAAATAGCCGTAAACGGCACACTGCCGATTGAAAAAGCATTTGTCACTGGGGGCGGCGTATCTGTAAAAGAAATCGAACCGAAAACGATGGCTTCGAAAAAAAAACCTGGCCTTTTTTTCTGCGGGGAAATTATTGATATTCATGGCTACACGGGCGGCTACAACATTACTTCTGCACTCATTACTGGTCACATCGCTGGCACGAATGCCGCTTTCGTAAGTAAATCCCTTTTTTCATGATGAAATGTAAAAAAGAGACGTTGCAAAAAAATCGCACAGTCTCTTTTTTCTTTTTTATTTCGGTGCTATTTCACCTGTGTACTCAAGCATACCACCAGTCATATTTGTTGCTTTATAGCCATTTTCGATCAAATAGCGCGATACATTTTCGCTACGCTTACCTGACCGGCAGATGATAATATATTCTGTTTCTTTGTCGAGGCGATCCAAGTTGTCAGGAATTGTTCCCATGACAATATGTTCCGCTTGAGGAATCATGCCTTCTGCCACTTCTGCGTCTTCACGTACATCAATCAATTCAATTTTTTCTCCATTTTCAACCTTTTGTCTTACTTCTTCTGCTGTAATCGTTGGAATCACTTTCATCATCCCTTCAAATTAATTAGCCACCACGTTCACAAGTTTTCCTGGAACGGCAATCACTTTACGTATCGTCTTGCCAACAAGATCTTCCTTGAATTTTTCATCCGCCAGTGCCATCTCTTCCATTTGTTCCTTCGTTGCATCTTTTGAAACCATTAATTTCGTCCGTAGTTTTCCATTTAACTGAATCACAATCTCCACTTCATCATCGATTAGCTTCGATTCATCAAATGTTGGCCACGCTTCATACGTTACCGTTTCAGTATGACCAAGCTTTTCCCACAATTCTTCTGCCAGATGGGGTGCAAGCGGCGCCAATAATTTCACAAAACCAGACGCAAAATCAGCTGGGATCGTTTCTGCTTTATTCGCTTCATTCACAAACACCATCATTTGTGAAATCGCCGTATTAAAATGAAGGCCCTCATAGTCATCCGTCACTTTTTTCACCGTTTGATGATACACTTTTTCAAGCTCTGTACCGCTTTCTATCACTTTTTCAGTCAATGATCCATCGTCTGTTACGAATAAGCGCCAAATTCGATCGAGGAATCGGCGTGCACCGTCAAGACCGGTTGTACTCCACGCAACAGAAGCATCGAGCGGTCCCATGAACATCTCATATAAACGCAATGTATCTGCACCATGGCTTTCAACGATTTGATCTGGATTCACAACGTTTCCTTTTGATTTACTCATTTTTTCATTATTTTCACCAAGTATCATGCCTTGGTTGAACAATTTCTGGAACGGCTCTTTCGTATGAACTACCCCAAGATCATACAATACTTTATGCCAAAAACGCGCATACAGAAGATGAAGAACGGCATGCTCTGCGCCGCCGATGTAAATATCAACTGGCAGCCACCGTTTTAATTTTTCCGGATCAGCAAGTGCTTCCGTATTATCCGGATCAATAAATCGAAGATAATACCAGCAGCTCCCTGCCCATTGCGGCATTGTATTTGTCTCACGGCGTCCTTTTTTGCCTGTTATTGGATCGACAACATTCACCCAGTTTTCAATGATTGCAAGCGGCGACTCACCTGTGCCGGATGGACGAATTTCCGTTGTTTTTGGCAAGACGAGCGGCAGTTCTGATTCTGGAACGGCTGTTGATGTACCATCTTCCCAATGAATAATTGGAATCGGCTCGCCCCAGTAGCGCTGGCGGCTGAACAGCCAGTCGCGCAAACGATACGTCACCTTTTTCGTGCCGACTCCTTCTTTCTCAAGCCATTCAATCATCGCTTGAATACTATCTTCTTTATTTAATCCGTTCAAGAAGCCAGAATTCACATGCTTCCCATCGCCAGAATAAGCTGCTTCTTCGACATTTCCGCCGGCCACGACTTCTGTAATCGGCAGTTCAAATTTCTTCGCAAATTCATAGTCTCGTTCATCATGCGCAGGTACGGCCATAATTGCGCCTGTTCCGTATGTGATCAATACATAATCGGCAATCCAAATCGGCATTTTCTCGCCATTGGCTGGATTGACTGCATATGCCCCTGTGAATACCCCTGTTTTGTCTTTTGCAAGATCTGTACGCTCAAGATCACTTTTTGACTTTACTTGATTCACATATGCTTCAACTGCTGATTTTTGCTCCGCTGTCGTTATTTTATCAACAAATGGATGTTCAGGCGCCAGTACCGCATACGTTGCACCAAACAATGTATCTGGACGCGTCGTGAAGACCTTGAACCTCTCATCGTATCCGTTAATCGCAAATGTTACTTCAGCACCTTCAGAGCGGCCGATCCAATTACGTTGCATTTCTTTAATGCTTTCCGGCCAGTCAAGCTCGTCTAAATCTTCAATTAAACGATCCGCATATTTCGTGATTTTCAGTATCCATTGACGCATCGGACGGCGCTCGACAGGATGACCGCCCCGCTCTGATTTTCCGTCAATGACTTCTTCGTTCGCAAGTACTGTACCTAACGCTGGGCACCAATTAACGGGTACTTCATCAACGTACGCGAGATCTTTTTTATACAATTGTAAAAAAATCCACTGCGTCCATTTATAATAATTCGGATCTGTCGTGTTAATTTCACGGTCCCAGTCATAGGAAAAACCAAGTGATTTAATTTGACGGCGGAAATTGTCAATGTTCTGTTCCGTAAATTCAGCAGGATCATTTCCCGTATCAAGCGCGTACTGCTCTGCTGGAAGCCCGAATGCATCCCAGCCCATCGGATGAAGGACGTTGTAGCCCTGCATCCGTTTGAAACGGCTTAAAATATCCGTTGCTGTGTATCCTTCCGGATGGCCAACGTGAAGTCCTGCACCAGATGGATATGGAAACATATCAAGCGCATAAAATTTCGGTTTTTCTAGTTCTTCGTTCGTTTTAAATGTTTTATTTTGCTCCCAGTATTGCTGCCATTTCTGTTCAATTTTCTTATGATCGAAATTCATTCGTTGAACCTGCCTTCCATCTTATGTAATCTACAAATGAAAAAACCCCCGCCCCAAAATATGGGACAGGAGAGAATTGTCTCTTCCTGTGGTACCACCCAATTGTGATTGTACGCTTTGAGTAAACCGGACTGCACCATCCGCCGGCTTTTTTCATTATAAACCTTTAGCTATCATTGTAAAAAAATTTCGGTTAATATGCAAGCTCATTTTACCTGCGACTCCGTTCGTGTTAAAATTTCACACGAGGAGAGATGATGATGACAAACCCTTTTCCATACGCAAATGATAATAAGCGGTATCATACGTGGAACTACCATTTACGTGAGCATTTCGGCCATAAAGTGTTTAAAGTAGCACTTGACGGAGGCTTTGACTGCCCGAATCGTGACGGCACTGTGGCATTTGGTGGCTGTACATTTTGCAGCGCAGCCGGTTCTGGTGACTTCGCCGGCGATCGTGTGGATCCGCTTGAAAAACAGTTTCAAGACATAAAAGATAAAATGCATCAAAAGTGGAAAGATGGCAAATATATGGCCTATTTTCAGGCATACACAAACACACATGCACCCGTTCATGTGCTTCGCGCGAAATACGAACATGTACTCGAGCAAGATGATGTGGTCGCGTTATCGATTGCAACACGTCCAGACTGCCTGCCAGATGACGTGGTGGACTATTTAGCCGAATTAAATGAACGCACTTATTTATGGGTGGAGCTTGGTTTGCAAACGGTTCACGAACAAACAGCTCAACTGATTAATCGTGCACATGACTTTCAAACATATGTTGAAGGTGTTGAAAAATTGCGTAAACATAATATCCGTGTCTGCTCCCATCTTATAAATGGCCTCCCGCTCGAAACGCCCGATATGATGATGGAAACGGCTGAAGCGATAGCTAATCTTGATGTACAAGGGATTAAAATACATTTGCTGCATTTATTAAAAGGAACACCACTTGTAAAGCAATATGAAAAAGGATTGCTCGACTTTTTATCATTTGACGACTACGTCCATCTCGTGTGCGATCAGCTTGAAATATTACCGCCAGAAATGGTCATTCACCGCCTTACAGGCGATGGTCCCATTCACTTAATGGTTGGCCCCATGTGGAGTGTAAACAAGTGGAAAGTCTTGAACGCTATTGATGCCGAACTCGTCCGGCGTGGCAGCTGGCAAGGAAAATTGTACAAGAAGGTCGTGTTGCAGCCATGACACTTGACGGGATTTTACCATTCGCACGAATTCTGCTTGAAAAAACGGTGTCTGCCGGCAGTTTCGCCGTCGATGCTACAGCAGGCAACGGCCACGATACACTCTTTTTAGCGAATCTTGTTGGCGCATCTGGACATGTTTTCTCATTCGATGTGCAAGAACAGGCAATTAAAAATACAGGCGAACGCTTGAAACAGGCGAGTGTTTCAAACTGTGTATCGCTTTTTCATGCCGGCCATGAGCAAGCAGCAAAGCTCATTCCTGCTGACTATCACGGCCAATTATCTGCTGCTATTTTCAATCTCGGCTATTTACCAAAAGGTGACAAATCAATCGTAACAAAACCCGATACAACGATTGAAGCAGTACAGCAATTATTTATGATGATGGAATCAGGCGGTGTCATTGTGCTCGTCATTTACCACGGACACGAAGAAGGCGCCTCTGAACGCGAAGCAATCGTTTCATTCGCAGAGACGCTGGATCAAAAACACGCTCACGTTATGCGCTACGAATTTATCAATCAAGCGAACAACCCGCCATTCATCATCGCAATTGAGAAGCGATGATGAATAGCGGGGTATCTTTTAAAAAAGGGATTTCAAATGATAGGCAGTCTTCTAATGAGAAAGCTGTCTATTTTTGTGTCGTTGTGTGGGTATCTGAGAAAAAATCTAATACGCTGCTTTGTATATTTTCTTGATTGTTTTATATGCTCGTCCATTCCAGTAAAAGAAAACACTCGAAAATCCTGCAGTATGAACGAGCTTTCGACACTGGTTTTGCACACTTTTCTTCTCAGTTGCTTTTTCTTCAGACAAATAAACCGCCACGATCCCTTCAATTAAAAACGAATGAAATTTTGCGTGTGGAAGTGATTCTGTTCCTTTTTTCGCTTGCTGTAAAAAGTATAAAAAGCGATCCATCATCACTGTTTCATTTTCATAATATGTACAGAAATTCAGCTCTCCATCTTCTAGATCCTCTTCTTGATCGATAAAATAATCAAGTAAAATATGGATGCCTTGACCGTACGGAAAGTAGCAATCTCGCACCATTTTAGCGTATGTTGGCGTAAAAGCAGGGCCCATCGCACACGACATTAAGCAATACAAACCTACCGTTGAACCAGTGCATGCAGAAAATTCATACCAGGTCATATCCGGCAAATCTGCTTTATAGCTTTCAAACCAGCGGATCAGCCGCTCTTCCCTCTCTTCTTCTCGCACATGCTTATGAATTTGCAATTCACTGTAATACTGGCTTAATTCAAGCGCATACGGCTTTGCAGACGAAAATGACGGGGTATTCGCAACAATACGCCGGCACCCTTCAACGAGGGCATTTAAATAACCCCCATCGTCTTTCGTCTCGCGGAAGCGGTAATAATCACTTTTTGCTCCATCGGGAAAGAAACAATCGTACAGCGCTTCATGCAGCGCTGCAAAATCATCCGGATTAAACGACGTCGTCTGATCACACAAATTATCAAGATAATCACAGATGAGCTGATATGGAACAATAAAAGCAATGGCATCTACTGATTTCTCACCTGCAAGCATGGAGATAATACCACCGGCTTCACAATGAAAATACTTTTTCTCATATACATCCATCGCTTGCTGACGAAGCTCCGGATCTGGTATACGTTCCGCCATCACTTTCCATTTACTCCATTCCGTTTTTACCGTTGGATAAATACTTTTATATGCTTTTCGCATTAATAATAGCGAATTTTTAGGGACATTCATGAAGTTACCTCACTTTTCAATAATAAAACCGAGTGCGCGCAGTCGATTATGAACAAAATCAATCGCATAGCGAAACACATCTTCCCGCTCTGGTTCGTTAAAAATTTCATGATACAATTCAGGCCATTCTTTATACTGCAGCTCGGATACATCGATTTTTTTCGTAAATAAGCGAACAGCACTGCTGTCGACTAATTTATCATCGCCCGCCTGCATAATGAGATGAGGAATATCCGGTATTTCACCAGGCCCCGCAGCAACTATTTTCATCGCCTGGATAACTTCACGATACCACCTAACAGACACTTTTCGGACAAACAGTGTATCTTCCTTGTCAAACGCCCGCACTTCTTCATTCCTTGTCGACATATCAACAGTAATGCCCGAATCAAACTTTAACGATGGTGTCATCGTATTGAGCCCATGTGACATCATATTTACATGCTTTGGCGGTACGTGTTTCATTTTAAAAAGCGGTGACGATAAAATGACACCAGCAAGTTCAGGCTTCTCTTCCTGCAAATAACGAGTAACAATCAGGCCGCCCATGCTGTGACCGAGTAAAAAAACCGGCACGTCAAACTGATAAGCTGCATTGACCCAGTCAGAAATTTCATTTGTATATTCAGCAAAGGATGAAATGTGACCACGCTTAGCACGTGATGTCATTCCCTGTCCAGGCAGGTCACCCATAACAACATTAAACCCGTTCTGCCGCCACATTTCAATAAGCCAGCCGTAACGCCCGTGATGTTCAAGTGCACCGTGCACGATGACGATTACACCTTTCGGCCGCCCTTCACACTCCCATTTCCACATAGTTACTCTCTCCTTCAAAACGACAATCGTTTTTTCTATTATACAAATCTTTTGGCTTTCGATAAAATAATATGGTACATATAAAGTGAAACTTCATTCAGTGGGGGTTAGGTTCACCGGATGTGAATCATGCAGAAGTTGTCACAGGACGTGACGATCTTAGTCTGCATTCCGCTATCCCCCACTGAATAAAAGGGAACTCAGGTAAAGAGCGCCGCGTCCTGCGGCAATACGTGAGTGACCGGCTTCAGCCGGCCCGAACCAATCGGGCTTTTACGGGCAGTTGATCCCCAGCCCATCCTTCTGTTCTTTTCAAAGTCTTGAAGCGGGGGTCTTACTGCCCGTTAATGCGGGATAAAAAGAGAAAGGGGTTTCAAAGATGATTTATCCATACAAAGACAAAGAACCAGAGATTGCAGCGTCTGCTTTTATTGCGGATCATGTCACAATTACCGGTGATGTGAGCATTGGCGAGGAATCTACTATTTGGTACAATACCGTGATCCGCGGCGACGTGGCCCCAACGGTTATTGGGAATCGAGTCAACGTACAAGACAATTCCGTCTTGCATCAAAGTCCGAATAATCCACTCGTATTAGAAGACAATGTGACGATCGGCCACCAAGTTCTTTTACATAGTTGCAAAATTAGAAAAGGTGCACTTATCGGCATGGGGTCCATTATTTTAGATAATGCCGAAATTGGTGAAGGTGCGTTCATCGGTGCCGGAAGCCTCGTCCCGCCTGGCAAAGTCATTCCGCCAAACACAATGGCATTTGGGCGTCCTGCTAAAGTCATTCGTGATGTGACGGAAGAGGATCGGAAAGAGATGGAACGAATTGTCCGCGAGTATGCGGAAAAAGGACAATATTATAAATCTATTCAAAAATAATGTACAGGAAATACCAACAAAAGTATTGCATTAGACGTTGTGTTTTTCACCTGTGATCCGATCCTTTATTGGTGAATTCCACCAGCTATAATAAAATGAAACTTCTTTCAGTGGAGGTTTTCTTCATCCCCCACTGAATGTTAGTTGAACATCTGACTTTTACGGGCAGTTGATCCCCTGCTTATCCTTCTTTTCGAAGTCTTGAAGAAGGAGTCTTACTGCCCTTTAATACGGGATAAAAGCACATCATTATACAAAAAAGACTGCCCGAAAGTCAAATAACTTTCAGGCAGTCTTTTTATTACTTTGCTTCTGATTTCAACAACTCAGCTTTGTCAGTACGTTCCCATGGAAGATCCACATCAGTACGTCCAAAGTGGCCGTATGCTGCTGTTTGACGATAAAGAGGACGGCGCAGATCAAGCATATTAATAATTCCTGCCGGACGAAGGTCGAAGTTTTTGCGAATTAAGTTAACAAGAACTTCTTCTGACACTGTACCTGTTTCAAATGTGTCAACAGCAATGGATACCGGCTGTGCTACACCGATTGCGTATGCAAGCTGAACTTCACATTTATCTGCAAGGCCTGCAGCCACGATATTTTTTGCCACGTAACGAGCTGCATATGCCGCAGAACGGTCTACTTTCGTTGGATCTTTACCAGAGAATGCGCCGCCGCCATGACGAGCGTATCCGCCATACGTATCAACGATGATTTTGCGGCCTGTTAAACCTGCATCACCCTGCGGTCCACCGATTACAAAGCGGCCTGTTGGATTAATGAAAAATTTCGTTTCACTGTCGATCAATTCAGCCGGTACAACTTCATTAATGACATGCTCGCGAACTTCTTTTTGAATTTGCTCAAGTGTAATTTCCGGATGATGTTGAGTTGAAATAACGATTGTATCTACACGAACCGGCAAGCCTCGTTCATCGTATTCAACCGTTACTTGCGTTTTTCCATCCGGACGAAGGTAGTCAAGCACTTCATCTTTACGTACTTGTGTCAGACGACGTGCAAGTTTATGTGCGAGTGAAATTGGAAGGGGCATTAATTCCGCTGTTTCATTGCACGCGTAACCGAACATTAAGCCTTGGTCCCCGGCACCAATTTCGTCGATTTCTTTATCCGTCATCTGACCTTCACGTGCTTCAAGTGCCACGTTTACGCCAGCTGCGATATCAGGTGACTGTTCATCGATCGATGTCAATACACCAGCTGTTTCATAGTCAAATCCGTATTTTGCGCGGACATAACCAATTTCTTTTATTGTTTCACGAACGATTTTCGGAATATCTACATAAGATGAAGTTGTAATTTCCCCGGCAACGAGTACGAGCCCCGTTGTGACAGATGTTTCCGCTGCTACTCGGGCATTTGGATCTTTGTCAAGAATGGCATCAAGAATCGCATCGGAAATTTGGTCACAGATTTTATCTGGATGTCCTTCCGTTACAGATTCTGATGTAAACAGGCGACGCTGTTTTGTCATGAAAAAATTCCTCCTTTAATTCAGTATGGGTACGGTACTCATATTCCCCCGATGATCCGGAAAATAAAAAAACTCTCCCGGCATAGAGAGAGGAAAGGTTGTTTTTACTCGGGCCTTTCACTCTTATCGTCCAAGGTTGATCCTTGCTCAGGTTTAGCACCTTTTCCGCTTTTTATACGGCAGGTTGCTGGGTTTCACAGGGCCTGTCCCTCCACCGGCTCAGGATAAGAGTATCCGTTCAAGTGTCAATCTTACGAAAGTTCATTCATCATGTCAACCGATTTTTCTTTTTAAAAAAGATAAGTGACATGTGCAGCATCATTTGTCCCAGATGAACGGACAACAATTCCACATTGACCTGAATAAAAGTATAACTTTATATGATCCAATATCACTCTTTCCTATTAATATAGTACACTGACCCCATCTCAAAAATCAAAAAAATATAGTAAAACAAAAAAAACTTCTTAATTAGTATAGATTATTGATGTTAATGTGTTATACTAATTTCATCTTAACCACAACACATATAAAAAATTTCAAAAAGGATGGTCGTACAAATATGAACTCTCTAACTGTTTCCAGCGAAATCGTCGAGCTGCTGAAAGGCTCAAATATATTACAACAGCCTTCTGTACCTGTACTTGTAGAAAAGGTACTCAAACGCGGTGAAGGGATTTTAACCGCATCCGGTGCGGTTTGCGCCGAAACAGGCAAATATACAGGACGCTCTCCAAAAGACAAATTCACCGTCGAAGAAGCGTCCGTAAAGGATAAAATCGATTGGGGCTCAAACCAACCGATTTCTGAAGAAAAGTTTAATAACTTGTACGATAAAGTCCTCCGTCATTTAAAAGAAAAAGATGAACTGTTCGTTTTCAATGGCTTTGCCGGTGCAGATCATAGACATCGCCTGCCCATTCAGGTCATCAATGAATACGCATGGCACAACCTGTTTGCTCATCAATTATTCATCCGTCCGACAGAAGAAGAACTCCGCACACATGAAGCGGAATTCACGATTTTATCTGCTCCGACGTTCCAGGCAGATCCGATTGTGGATGGCACTAATTCTGAAACGTTCATCATTATATCATTTGAACAGCGCGTTGTGTTGATCGGTGGAACAGAATATGCGGGAGAAATGAAAAAATCGATCTTCTCCGTGATGAACTACCTTTTACCTGAAAATAACGTATTGTCTATGCACTGTTCGGCAAATGTCGGCTACGAAGGTGATGTTGCCCTGTTCTTTGGTCTTTCCGGCACAGGCAAAACGACGCTCTCTGCTGATCCGAACCGCCGCTTGATTGGAGATGATGAGCATGGCTGGTCTGCCAACGGGGTGTTCAATATTGAAGGCGGCTGCTATGCGAAAACAATCGGCTTGACACGTGAAAAAGAACCGCAAATTTACGATGCGATCCGTTTCGGCTCTGTTCTCGAAAATGTTGTCCTTGATCATGATTCACGTATTCCAGATTACGCTAATAATTCGTTAACTGAAAATACACGTGCGGCTTACCCGCTTCAGGCAATTGAGAATATTGTTGATCCAAGCATCGCTGGTCACCCACATACGATTATCTTTTTAACAGCTGATGCATTTGGCGTTTTGCCTCCAATCAGCAAATTATCAAAAGAGCAGGCGATGTACCATTTCTTAAGTGGATATACATCAAAACTTGCTGGTACAGAACGCGGCATTACAAGCCCAGAAGCTACATTCTCAACATGCTTTGGCTCACCTTTCCTTCCGCTTCCTGCAACTGTGTATGCAGAAATGCTTGGCAAAAAAATTGACGAGCATAACGTACAAGTATTCCTTGTGAACACGGGCTGGACAGGCGGCGAATACGGGACAGGACAGCGCATGAAGCTTTCATACACACGTGCGATGATTCAGGCAGCACTTGAAGGAGAACTAAATAACGTTGAAACGTACACAACAAAAGTATTCGGTCTTAATATTCCAGTTCACGTACCAGGTGTGCCGGACGATGTATTAATTCCACGTAAATCATGGGCTGATCAAGATGCATTCATGGTTAAAGCACAGGAACTTTCTGCTAAATTCCGTAATAATTTCAAAAAATTCGCCGGTGTTTCTTCTGACATCGAAGTACTTGGCGGACCTAAAATGTAAATATGAAAACCCTCCTGTTCGTCAGGAGGGTTTTATTAATTCGTTGATTTCAATGATACAAGCGTATACGTAATGGTTGTCGTATCATTTTGCCACTCCACTTTTTCAATAAGCCCTGTCCCGCTTTGCTCACTGTCTTTCATTTTATATACAGCAATCGGAATATCAATTGGATACAAACGATAGCCGTTCTTTGTTAATACAAATCTATTTTCTTCTTCTCGCGTTTCATTTCCTTTCGTGACAATCATTGTGTTTAATTCCATCGGCATGCCCATTATACATTCTCCTTCCCGTTTTCCTTCATCCATGTTGCAATTTCCCCGACAACTTTACGATTTACAGCAGGTGGTATGTAATGATCATATTCGTTAAAATATAATGTATCTGCCTTATTCAGCTGTTTCTCAAGACGATAGGCATGTTCGATGGATACGTTATCATCAAGCTGCCCGTGAATAATGAATACAGGAGCTGTTATCGCCGCTGCTTTGTTTAATGGCGTACGCCATTCATATTGCTCAGGTACTTTACTCGGACTACCGCCTATGACACGCTTCATCATCCTGCGCATGTCGCTTCGTTCCTGATAGGTGAGGGCCATATCCGATACGCCACCCCATGTTACGAGTGATGCAACCGGTCTGTCAATAGCCGTTAATAGGGCCATAACTCCCCCTCTTGAAAATCCGAATACGTGAACACGTCCATTTCTCACACGTTCATTATCTTGTAGCAAGTCAAACCCAGAAAATGCATCTTCTCGATCCTCTCCAGCAAAGTCCTCATTTCCTTCACCCCCACGGTTACCTCGGTAAAATGGTGCGAACACAATAAATCCTTCTGCTGCAAACTCTGCAATACGGGCCGGACGCACCATACCAACACTTTTGATGCCACCGCGCAAGTACAAGAGACCATCATGCTGCTCGTTGTCCAATGGCTCCGCTAGAAACCCTTTGACGCGCAGACCATCTGCTTCATACACGACTGTATACAGACGTACATGTGGGTTTGGCGATGGATAAGGCGTACACTTGATCATATAAATCCTTTCCTTTCCAACTCACGAAATGAGCAGGCGATTACATCGTCTTTCATTAAAAATGAATAGGAATCTTGAAAACGCACATGTAATAAATCACCGGTTTCATTGTATGGACCATCCGTTTCCAAATAATCTTCTTTGTTCTCTATACCCGTTATATATGCAAAAAAAACCGCTTTTAGAAACGGTTTTTTGGGATCTCGGACACAGTACTCTCCTATAAAGTGCAATTCCGCAACGCGGGCACCGGTTTCTTCCCATATTTCCCGACGTGCCGCCTCTTCCAATGTTTCATCTTTTTCCTTTTTTCCTCCTGGAAATTCAAGACCACGCTTGCGATGTTTTGTTAACAGCCACCCTTCCCTATACCGACAAATAACAAAGACATGCGTCGGTGACTCCCTGAAAGCACCGCGCTCAAATGTCATATCGACAAACAATCCATTTTTGTCTATAAAAGTATGCATCCACAAACCCTCATCTCTGCTTCATATCACTCTATTATACTTCATTACGCATCTTTTTTATATGTGAACGCGTATCCTCATCACCAAGTTCATACAATTTATCATACACCTCCATCATTCTTTTATCGTATTGGTCATTGTCTTTGTCCATATGATATGGAACAGCCGGAAGATGTGTCCGCCAGAACGTACGAGAATCTGCTTCATTCATTTCTGTAAACAGTCCCCGCAGATCTTGAATTTCTTTTTCATTTGCAAAAATACGGAATTCCCAAGGTGAAACATCTGATCTTGACTGAATTTCACCATTTGCCACCTGTATATAATAGGCCTGTTTTTCCATACGAATCCCTCCTTTTCCCGTAGAATGCCCGTTAATTTTTTTTTCATCCGCTGAAAAAAGTTGGAATATGATAGCGTTTTCATGTATAACTATATATATATTCTATTTAAGGAGGGACAATGATGAATTTCGTGGATGAGCTGTTCGAATTGTACCGGGGGAGGCTGCAAGGGACGGAAGACGACCTTGATATGATCACATTGACGGTACTTGGTGAAATGTCTGAAGCGGATATTTTGAAAGTCATTCAAGATATGCCAGAAGAAGAACTTGCATGGCTGTTCCGTGTTTATTTGTACGAAGGCTTGAAAGAAAAGTTTAATCATGATCAAATACCTGTACGAAAAAACAGCCAGTTTCATTAATACATATAAAGTGAAACTTCATTCAGTGAAGGTTTTCTTCATCCTCCACTGAATGTTAGTTGAACAAATCAGGCTTTTACAGACAGTTGCTCCCCCGCTTATCCTTCTTTTCTTTTCGAAGTCTTAAAGCGGGGGTCTTACTGCCCGTTAAATGCGGGATAAAATAGTCCAGTTTGCGATTTGCTTGTTAATTTCTTTGCTGTATAAAACCCTCCATATATGGAATTCATCTCGACAATTTATTTTTTCTCTTTATTCAAAAGTAAACATAATCATGATACACTATTGAAGAAAAGGGAGGTATTTTTTTGATAACCGTTATCATTATTTCCGTCATTGTCGTTCTTATTATACTTGTCTTATCGGTTCTGACGATTAATAAAGGCTATGATTATAAACATACGATCGATCCACCTGCCCCTGAAAAGCAAGAAGAAACGCGTGAGAACAAGTGAAAAAGTTGTTTCTTGGCTTAATCTATTTTTATCAAAAAGGCATTTCACCGCTTAAACCGCCAACGTGCCGCTTTTATCCGACGTGCTCTCATTACGGATATGAAGCCATACAAAAACACGGGGTACTAAAAGGCGGATTAATGACCTTCATTCGCATTGGCAAATGCCAGCCGTTTCATTCGGGCGGTATTGATTACGTCCCTGATCAATGGCCAAAGAAAAAATCGGACTGCTAAATGGCAGAGATATCCGTTTTTTCCGAGCGGATGAACAGTTCCTTTTTCTCAAATCCGAACAATATAGCTGTCATATTTGCTGGGAAACGACTAATTTCATCATTCAATTGTCTGGCAAGTTCATTATAATGACTGCATGTATTCGGCATTTGCTCGATCATTTCATCCACACACGCATGGAGTTGAATGTACATTGAAGATGTTCGCAGGCGTGGGCACCTCGCAGCAGATGCCGTCATTCTGTCATAAAAGGTGTCGAGCTGTCTGCATACATACCGTTTTTCTTCCACTGTCATCATTGCAAACCTATCGCGAATAACCATTATTTCGGCCAACATTCCCTGCTCATTTAAATCATAGGCGGCCACGGTTTCCGCCCACTTTGCATACACATTGACACGAGCGGCCATGAACCGATCCACGTCTTGAAACGATCGATCGGTTTTTTTTTGCAAACCATTAAGTCTCCTATGGGTCATGATAAACAGAAAAAGAGTGAGACCGGCCCCCGCACAAATGATCCACAATCCATTTTCCAATACTCCTCCACCTCTTTCCTGCTTTATCCCCGCTTTAATGGGTATACTTCGCAAAAAAAGACTACGTTGGGATGAAAAAACTTCACTGATTAAAGAATAGCTCCCTTTATTTATTCATTACTGCTTTCTACTCTTTTTCCCCTTAAATAGTTTCACTTAAACCGAAATTCAGACAAAATATATATCTTTCCCTACGATCTCAAGTCTTTTCCGATTGACGTCATAACCGATTCCAGGTTTGTTCGGTAATTGGATACGGCCTTTCTCTACCAAAATGCCCGGCTCAATAATATCCTCTTCCCAGTAATGATTCGATGAGACAATATCGCCAGGGATTGTAAAGCCAGGCAGTGACGCAAGGGCCACATTATGAGCACGGGAAATACCGAACTCAATCATTCCACCTGCCCACAGCCCAGTATGTGTAACCAGACACTCATCATGAATGCGAATCGCTTCTGTCAAGCCGCCGACCCGGCTGATTTTCACATTGATGACCTGGCATGCCTCCATTTGAATCGCACACTTCGCATCATGGACAGACCGAATGCTTTCATCAAGACAAACAGCAGTATTCAATTGCTTTTGCAGCTTCGAATGCTCCCACAAATCCTCCTCGTGAAACGGCTGCTCAATCATCAGCAATTTAAATTCATCGAGACTTTTTAATTGATCGATATCTTGCAGTCTATACGCAGAATTTGCATCCGCCATAATCGGCACATCGGGAAATTGACGGCGAATGTCCGTCAGCATGATTCGATCTGTTTTCGGATTGATTTTAACTTTAATTCGTTCGTACCCGGATTCAACGAGTGATTCTATTCTCTCTATCATATCCACCGTTGTTTTGCCGGCCGCTACGGCACCGGCGGGGATCGATGTGCGTGTTCCGCCGAGTAGTTCGTGAAGGGGTTTGTTTTGCCTTTTTGCATATAAATCCCAAATCGCACATTCCACACCCGCTTTTGCCATTCGATTGCCTCGAATCGGTGTAAAAAGAGCATGCACATCGTTTGGATGAACAATTGTTTTGCCATATAATAATGGAAACAGTACGTCTTTTATAATGTGCCATTCTGTCTGTACCGTTTCTTCTGTATACCATGGCGTGGAAAAAGCCGACGATTCTCCCCATCCTGTTATCCCTTGTTCGTCTTCCGCTTCAATGATAATCGCTTGGCGGACAGACACTGTTTCAAGATGGGTATAAAACGGCTGTTTCAGCGGCATTTCAATCATCCGCATCGTTAACTTCTTAATGAGCATGGTCGTCACTCCATCTTGCGGCGAGTTCGCGGCGCATCAGTTTATTTGACGCATTGCGCGGCAATTCACCCGTCTTGACAAAATAAGCTGGCACTTTGTAGCTGGCCATCTTTTCTCCACAAAATGCGGCTAATTCTTCTGATGTAACCGGGTGATGAGCGACATAAAAAGCGGCCGGTACACTGCCCCATTTCTTGTCTGCTACACCCGTCACACCCGCTTCATGAATGGCAGGATGCGAGATAAGCACTGATTCGATTTCAGCCGGATAAATGTTTTCACCGCCGGAAATGATTAAATCAGAACGGCGATCCAGTACATATAAAAATCCATCGTCATCGAGGCGGCCAATATCGCCAGTGTGGAACCATCCGTCTTGAAATGATGATTCATTGGCTTCCTGGCGGTTTAAATAACCCGGCGTCACATTCGGGCCAGAAACAAGTATTTCCCCTTCATCTTCTCCATCAATTTTCACAGCACAAGGGAAAAGCGGTTTGCCGACGGAGCCGAGTTTCTCTGTAGCGTATTCAGGTGCAAGTGTCACAATTTGAGAGGATGTTTCGGTCATCCCATATGTCTGAAAAACAGGTATATTTTTTTGTTTGCACTGTTCTAAAATTGATAACGGCACCGGACCGCCGCCAAGAAGCATACAACGAAACCTTGGGCTGTATGTGCCAGAGAGCCTGTTCACCATGTTGCTAAGCATTGCTGACACGACAGATATGATTGTTGCTTCCCCATTTTGAAGCAATTCATTAATAGCAACGGCGTCAAATTTTTCAAAGAGACGGACTTCCATTCCATATAGAATACTTTTCATTAAAATGGAATAGCCCGAAATATGAAACAGCGGCACGGTACAAAGCCATGAATCATCGACGTGAAGACCGAGGTTAAGTGCTGAAGCAGTCGCACTGGCATAATGGTTTCCGTATGTTTGTATAACCCCTTTCGGACGCCCCGTTGTCCCGGATGTGTACATAATCGAACATATTTCGCTCATTGAACATCGTTCTCTAGGTGTAAATCGTGCATCCGTAAGATCATCTGAAATGGAAATAGATCGAATTCCTAAAATGGCTGCTGCTTTTTTTTCATGTAAGGAGTCAAATAACAAATGCGATGCACTGGCATCCCGCAGCTGCCATTCGATTTCTTCAGTCGTGAGCCGGCTGTTTAACAGAACAGCGACTGCTCCAATTTGTTGAAGTGCTTGTATCGTGAAAATCATTTCTGGACGATTGGCAGCCAGCACACCGCAAAAATGGCCTTCTTGTATGCCCGACAGGCTAAGTAACGATGCTTTTTTTAATGTTTCATTATACAGTTCCGCAAATGTCCACGTTTTATTTTCAAAAACAAGTGCTTTTCGGTCCGGTGTTAAAAACGCACGCTGTTTTAACCAGTTTGGCATGTTCATAAAAGTCATCCTTTCGATTGAAAAAAAGAGTGTCCCATTTGAGTGGACACCCTTTTTGCTTGTGTTTACGGAAATCTCGGGAACTGACCGAAGTCTGGGTCACGTTTTTCTTTGAATGAGTCGCGACCTTCTTTTGCTTCTTCTGTTGTGTAATAAAGAAGTGTTGCATCACCTGCGAATTGCTGAAGACCGGCCAGACCGTCTGTGTCAGCGTTCATCGCAGCTTTAATGAAACGAAGCGCTGTAGGGCTCTTTTCAAGCATTTCTTCTGCCCATTTTATCGTTTCTTCTTCCAGTTTATCGAGCGGAACGACTGTATTGACGAGACCCATGTCAAGTGCTTCCTGTGCGTTGTACTGACGGCAAAGGAACCAGATTTCGCGCGCTTTTTTATGCCCAACAATGCGGGCAAGGTAACCAGAACCATAACCTGCATCAAACGAACCGACTTTTGGACCTGTTTGACCGAATACAGCATTATCTGCCGCAATCGTTAAATCACAGACAACATGCAGAACGTGGCCGCCGCCGATTGCATATCCCGATACCATCGCGATAACTGGTTTTGGAATTACACGGATTAAACGCTGCAAATCAAGTACATTTAACCGTGGAATTTCATCATCGCCAACATAGCCGCCGTGCCCCCGTACAGATTGGTCACCGCCTGAGCAAAATGCTTTGCCTCCTGCACCTGCAAGAACGATGACACCTACTTTAGAATCATCACGTGCACGCGAGAAAGCATCAATCATTTCCATTACTGTTTTAGGACGAAATGCGTTATGTACTTCTGGACGATTAATCGTCACTTTTGCAATGCCGTTATACGTTTCATACATAATATCTTCATATTCACGTTCAATTATCCAATTTACAGCCATTAAAATTGCCTCCCTTTCATATCAAAAAAAAACGTCTTTACTATTGTACCAAATTTTTCGCGTTGCTCCACATGAAGTGCATGGCCTGCCCCATCAAATTCAATCCATTTGCAGTTTGGTATGATTGTTTTCATACAGCGGGCAATGTTTGTGAATTTTAGATCGAGCGTGCCCGTCAATAATAGAACAGGCATCGTTAGTTCATGAAGGCGATGCCAGTACGAACTTTGTGAGCCCGTCCCCATTCCACGAAGTGATGAAGCAATTCCTTTTTCCGACTGGTCCATCCTTTCATAACGAACCTGCCTGCGAATCGATTCAGGCAATGATTTTTGGGATTCAAACATCGGCATATTTTCCCAATAATTGATGAATGATTCCATGCCCTCCTGTTCTATTTGCTGTGCAAGTTTTTCATCAGACGCGCGGCGTTCAGCACGCTCTTTCTCTGTTTTCAGACCAGGAGAAGCACTTTCAAGCACAAGAGAGCAGATGGATTCCGGAAAAAGAAGCGCCATAGCCAATGCAAGGCGGCCGCCCATTGAATAGCCGACAACATGAAACGAATCAAAGCCTTCATCATTCATAAATTGTTTCCATTCCTTTGCTTCCTGTTCAAGACTAACCGGCATTCTCTTTGATCCTGCATGGCCGGCAATGTCCGGCGTAACCGCGTGACACGGAATCAATTCTGTCATATCATGCCACGTCAAGCTGCTTCCCGTAAATCCATGCAAAAACAAAACCGGTTCCCTATTGCCGCCGCTGCGCAAATGATTGACTTCTGTCATGAAAGTACCTGCTTCGCCTGGTAAATGGCTTCTTTCCATAATGCCCGGTGAATCGATGTATTTGCAGCCCGGTCCGTGAATGCTTCTAAAATCGTCACACCATCACGTGACTCATTCAGTTCCTTTGCGAGTTGCTCTCCACTGTCGATGCGCACATAATGGCAGTCATACAATGCCGCTGCATGTTCAAATTTAAGTCCTGTCGGTGTGCCAAACAGCCGTTCAAAGTGCTTTTCTTCACCTGACTGCGGTAAATAGGAGAAAATGCCGCCGCCGTCATTATTCATGACAAGAACGGTCATCGACAGCCCATTCATTTTTGCCCCAAGCAATCCGTTCACATCGTGGAAAAAGGAAAGATCACCTATGACGGCATACACATTTTCACCACTCGCTGCAATACCAAGCGCCGTGGATACAAGTCCATCAATGCCGTTCGCACCACGATTTCCATACAGATGAACACTTTGTTCACCCGCAAATAAAAATGAATCAAGATCGCGGATTGGCATACTATTTCCCGTGAAGACAGAGGCTCCTTCTGGAACGGCCTGTAAAAACTGCCTGAACAAAGCACCTTCATCCATTCCATCCGCTTCTTTCATGACAGTCCGTGCCGCTCTATTCACCGTTTGCCAACGCATCGTCCAGTTCGACGACTGTTCGGGCAGCCGCTCCATCATTTCCATACAAAAAGCGGCTTCATTGACCCGTACCATATGTGTTGCCAGATGAGATGGGTCACGCCAACCGCCATCCGTATCCACAATAACATGCGGAATATCACTGTGCCGCTTCATAAAAAGCATGAGCGATTTTGACACAGGCAATGCACCAAACCGGATGATCACTTCTGGCTTTAATGCATCTTTAATGTCATCATCACGTAAAAACGCATCGTAGCTGTCCATGACATCGGCATTTTTGCGGAGCTGTGATAGCGGATCGGCAATAATCGGCCATCCTCTTTTTTCAGAAAGGGAAAGAATAGCTGGTAATGCCTTCATATTAACGAGTTCACCGACAACAATGATCCCTTTTTCAACGTGAATTGTATCTGCGACTTCATTCATTTGCTGCTCATTCGGTATTTGTTTTCCCGTAATTAACCGGATTGGTGCAGGAATATGGATGCGTTCATAAATCCCATCATAATCCGGCAAAAGCGGTTCTCTGTATGGGAAATTAAGATGTACCGGTCCTCTCGGTGCCACAGTCGCTTCAAACACAGCACGTGCGCCTTGCGTTCTCACATATCTCAGTGCATTTTCAGTTGATTCCGGAATCGCCATTTCTGCAAACCATTTTGCTGTGTGGCCGTATAGATGAATTTGATCAATCGCCTGCGGTGCACCAACATCCCGTAGTTCAGGGGGACGGTCTGATGTCAAGACAATAAGCGGTATATGCGAAATAGCCGCTTCAGCAACGGCAGGCATGTAATTAGCCGCTGCAGTGCCTGATGTACAAAGAAGTGCCACTGGTTTTTGTGTTGATTTTGCCAGGCCTAAAGCAAAAAAACCGGCTGACCGCTCGTCTACTTGAATAAAAGTCGTTAAATCAGGATGCTCTTCCATTAATATAGCCATCGGCGTCGAGCGAGAACCTGGGCTGATGACTGCATACTCGACGCCTGAACGATTGAGGCTGTCAATAAAATGAGCGTTATACTGTGTCATATTTTCTTGATGATTATTCATCGCTTCCTCCAATCGCCCGAAGCATCGGCCGGAGTTTCATATTTGTTTCTTCCAGTTCTGTTTCTGGATTTGAATTCGGTACGACTCCACATCCTGCATATAAAAATGCTTCATTTTTCACGAGTAAACCCGAACGAATGGCAACAGCAAACTCGCCATTTTTCCGGTAATCCATCCATCCGATCGGTGCCGCGTAAAATCCGCGGTCCATCGGTTCTAGTTCGCGGATAACATGAAGTGCTTTCTGCGCCGGCAATCCACCAAGTGCCGGTGTCGGGTGAAAACGCTCCACAAAACGTAAAATCGATTCATGCTCATCAGCTGTTCCGATGACCGGTGTATATAAATGTTGAATATCACGTACTTTCATAATAATCGGTTCAGTCGGCACCATTACCTCTTCGCACATCGACTGCATTTCCCGGCGAATCATCTGAACGACATAATCATGTTCAATTCGATTTTTATCATCCGTTAATAATTCCATTTCCAGACGCTGATCTTCTTCTTCCGTCTTGCCGCGTGCGATCGACCCGGCCAAACACGTTGTCAATAACGTGCTGTTGCGCTTTTTCACGAGCCGCTCCGGAGAAGCCCCGAGAAAACAGCTGTCCATCGCTTCAATGGAAAAGATGAAGCTGTCCGGCTGCCCCTCACCAAGACGGCGCAGAACACGATCTGGTTCAATCGCTTGATCAAAAACGGCTGTCACTTTACGTGCCAGAACGACTTTCTTCAATTCATCGTCCGATTCAATCGCTTGAATGGCCGATTGAACAGATTTCTTCCATACACTTGTATCACCAGTATGAATTTTTTCCAAAACAGCTTCTTTATCAAACTGCAGATCATTCCCTGCTAAAATCCATTTCTTTCTTTTTTCAAGATAATCAAACAAAGGCCCTGATTCTGCCCCATCGCAAAGCATGTTTACCGTCACATATGTTTCTCCACCATACACGGTCATCATCAGCTCTGGCACATAAAAAAAAGAGGGAGCGAAGCGGGACCATTCTTCTCCTTCTTGTTGTGCTGGATCGAATGAAAAGCCACCGAATGCAACCGGACCTGTTCCATATACATCGTATGGATTATGGACAGACGCTTGTTTCATTAAAGCATCCCAATCTGACTCCACTCCGGCAAACCGTTTTTTTGGTCCATGCTGAATAGTATGAACACTGCCTAGACCGGCCAGCGTCATTTCACTATCACGGTCTTTAAAATAAAACCGCTCGCCTTTATACCACTCTTTCCCTCTTTCATAAAAACGAATAGGATCGGCTGCTTCCACTTTTTCAACATAGCTAAACAGCGTCGATCCATTTATTTCCTGTATAAAATGAATAAAGGCCCCTTTTAACGGATGCCCTTTTATCTTAGCCAATGAAATCCCTCCATTGTGCAGACCAAAAACGGTCAAACTTCTTTTAAGATACACCTGTTTTCAGCAGGGTGTCAACGATTCGCATTCTTCTTCCTTATTATATACCACTTAACATCGATTTTCATTTCGAATGACATTGTTCGATTTTTCCGAAAATGATTTCTTTCTCTTTTAATTTGTGAAAAAAGATTGACACTTTTAATTTCGTTTTCTACACTTGATAAAGAACATTATGTTTAATTGTTCACAATGATTGATTAGGAGAGACTTATATAATGAAACAAATCCCTTCTGTGGATACAGGCTTTCAAATATGGTGGCAGCTTATGCGCCCTCATACGCTGACAGCTGCATTTGTCCCTGTTTTTCTCGGGACTGCGCTTGCACTTAAGTATACCGAATTACATGTCTTTTTATTTTTAGCCATGTTGATTGCGTCTCTGCTTATTCAAACGGCTACGAACATGTTCAATGAATATTTCGATTATAAGCGCGGACTTGATACCGAAGAATCGATCGGCATCGGCGGCGCCATTGTACGTAATGGTGTTAAGCCCAAAACCGTATTGAATATGGCTTTTTTGTTTTTCGCTATTGCACTTTTGCTCGGTGTTTTTATTTGCTCTGTGACAACTTGGTGGATCGGTCTGATTGGTGTGATCTGTATGGCAGTCGGTTATTTATACACAGGCGGACCCCTTCCGATTGCGTACACACCTTTTGGAGAACTTGCATCCGGTTTTTTAATGGGTGGCGTCATTATTTATATTTCGTTTTATATTCAAACCGGATTCATTTCGAATGCCGTCATTTCATTTTCAATTCCGATCGTTCTTTTAATTGGCGCAATCAACCTGGCAAACAATATTCGTGATCGTGTTGGGGACAAAGAAGCGGGACGGAAAACGATTGCCATTTTAATTGGGCATAATCGTGCTGTCATACTTCTTGTAGCATTGTTTATGATCGCTTACCTGTGGGTGTTCATACTGTTTTTTAGCGTTTACAGTTCTTTCTTGCTGTACTTAACCTATTTAAGCATTCCAAAAGCAATCAAAGCAGTGAACGGATTTAAAGGAAAAAAGAACCCTATTGAGATGATGCCTGCCATGAAATTAACGGCTCAAACAAATACGATGTATGGTTTTCTTTTATCGATCGGTCTATGTTTAAGTTATCTCTTTTAACCTGCTCTTCTATGAGCGGGTTTTTTCATGGACAAAAACGATTATATCTACACTATAATGAAAGGATGGGGACGCATGTTCACTAAAGACAAAGATAAATAAACAGCAAAAAAGCCGGCAATCTATGCACCGGCTTTTTTATTAGATGTTCCAGATTTCATTTGCGTATTCTTTAATTGTTCGATCACTGGAGAAAATACCTGAACCACTAATATTTTTGACCATCATTTTGCGCCAGCGCTCAGGATCCTGTTCATAAATGCGTCCAGCTTCTTCCTGAGCTATACGATAGGCTTCAAAATCTTTTAGGACAAAATATTGATCGTTTTCAGCTAGCAAAGAGTCATAAATCACATCGAATAATCCTTCGTCATCAAGTTTGCCATTAACAAGTTGATCCAATGTACGGCGAATAAGCGAATCATGATGGTAATAATCCATTGAGCGATAACCTCCGTCTCGCTCATATGCCATCACTTCTTCTGCTTTCAAACCGAAAATAAAAATATCATCTGGTCCTGTTTGCTCTAAAATTTCCACATTTGCTCCGTCCAGCGTCCCCATCGTCACGGCACCATTCATCATAAACTTCATATTCCCTGTACCCGAGGCTTCTTTACTCGCTGTAGAAATTTGTTCGCTAATATCCGCGGCGGGAATAATATCTTCTGCAAGCGATACACGGTAATTTTCCATAAAGACGACAGTAATGATGCCTTTCGTATCCGGATCATTGTTGACAAGATCCGCAACAGAATGAATTAATTTAATAATGCGTTTTGCATAAAAATAACCTGGTGATGCTTTTGCACCGAAAATAAATGTCCGCGGCGGCATATGAAAAGATGGTTCCTTTTTCAACTTGTTATACAATGATAAAATATGAAGAACATTTAAGAGTTGTCGTTTATATGCGTGCAGCCGTTTTACTTGTACGTCAAAAATGGAGGTCGGATCAACTTTAATGCCATTTTGTTCAAAAATGCGTTTCGCTAAAATTTCTTTTCGTTTCAGTTTCACATTCCATAGTTTTTCAAGAAATGCTGAATCCTCCGCAAATGGTGCCAGTTTTGACAATTCTGAAGCATCCTTTTTAAAGCCATCGCCAATCGTGTCTGTTAAAAGCGCAGTCAGCTCTGGATTCGCTTTTAAGAGCCAACGGCGGTGCGTGATTCCATTGGTTTTATTATTAAACTTCTGAGGGGAGAACTGATAAAAATCGTTCATTTCACGATTTTTTAAAATTTCCGTATGCAGCCATGCTACTCCATTCACACTGTGGCTGCCTGCAATAGCAAGATGCGCCATCCGTACTTCATCTTTTGCAACAATCGCCATCTTCTCAATTCGTTCCCATTCACCCGGGTATTGCTCCCACAAACTTTTACAAAAACGTTCATTAATTTCTTCTACAATCATGAAAATTCGCGGCAACAGCGGTCTAAAAATACGGATAGGCCAGCGTTCAAGCGCCTCCGATAATGTTGTATGGTTCGTATAAGCAAATGTATTTTCCGTTACATGCCACGCATCTTCCCAGGACATTTGATAATCGTCCAACAATACACGCATTAATTCCGGTATCGCCAGCACGGGATGCGTATCATTAATATGAATCGCCACGCGCTCATGCAAATTCTGTAGCTTGCCTCCATTGTTTAAATGTTGACGCAAAATCGAGCGGATACTTGCTGATACTAGAAAATATTGCTGCTTTAAACGCAAAATTTTCCCGTCATCATTTGAATCATCCGGATATAAAAATTCGGAAATGGCTTCTGTCTCTTTTTTATACTTTAGAACATCTTGATTCAATGTAAAACTTGATGTTTCTGCAGTCCAAAGACGAAGCGTATTGACTGTCTCACCGCCATATCCGATAACCGGTATATCGTATGGTACGGCTTTTACATATTCTGCATCGACATGGCGAAATTTTATTCCTTCTTTACGTTCAACTACATCAACACTTCCCCAAAATGGCACTTCTACAGCAAGATCTGATTTACGCACTTCCCATACATATCCGTAGCGAAGCCAATTTTCTGGCAGCTCCATCTGGAAGCCATCAACCATTTTCTGCTCAAATAAGCCATGTTTATAACGTATACCAAAGCCATGTCCCGGCAAGCCAAGTGACGCAAGAGAATCAAGAAAACAAGCGGCTAGGCGGCCAAGCCCCCCATTTCCTAATCCTGCATCCGGCTCAACATTTTCTAACTCCTCAAGAGGTATACCAATGTCTCGAAGCCACGTTTCAAGCGTTTCATACAGGCCAAGGTTAATTAAATTTTGCCCGAGCAAACGTCCAAGTAAAAATTCAATCGATAAGTAATACGTTTGTTTTTTGCCTTGGCGGTACCGTTCATTTGTTTCAATCCACTCCTTGCTAATGTGCTCACGAACCATCTGGCTTAACGTCACAAACTGCTGGGCACGGGTGGAATCATTAAAACTGATACTGTACGATTGCTCAAGCCGTTTTTTAAACGACTCCTGAAACGCATTTTTTTCAGAAAACATGGCTTTCCCTCCTAGTCGATATGTCTTCATACAAGCGCATATATTCCCGAGCCGACTGCGACCAGCTATAATCCTCATTCATTGCCTCTTCGACAATTTTCGCCCAAGTATCTGGCTCTTTCTGATATAAGTGTATCGCACGGCGAATTGTATGCAGCATATCATGGGCATTAAAATGGGTGAATGAAAATCCATTGCCTAATTCCGTTTCTATATTATAGGATCGGACTGTATCGTTTAAGCCCCCTGTTTCACGAACGAGTGGAAGCGAACCATATTTCATCGCAATCATTTGACTAAGGCCACAAGGCTCAAACTGTGAAGGCATTAAAAAGAGATCTGTCCCTGCATATATTTGATGGGCCAAATTTTCATTAAAACCAATATATGAACGAACTTTTTCCGGATATATCCATTCCATTTCCCTAAAAAAGTTTTCAAATTCAGCGTCGCCGTTCCCAAGCAAAATAAACTGTACATCATCTGAAATCATTTCATGAAACACATGTGTGACGAGATCAAAACCTTTTTGCTTCGTCAAACGAGAAACCACACCGATAATAGGAACATCTTCGCGGACTGGCAATTGGAAAAATTCTTGTAATTTCTGTTTGTTTTCTGCTTTTCCATCCCAGTCACCCACTTTATAAGGGACAATGGCATCATCTTGTTCTGGGCTATAAATCGAATCATCAATGCCATTTAAAATGCCTAATAAATCCCCTTGTCGCTCCTGTAAAATACCTTCCATTTTTTCCCCGAAATACGAATTTAAAATTTCATTCCGATACGTTGGACTTACTGTCGTAATTGCATCAGAGGATATAATCCCACCTTTCATAAAATTTGTATTGCCGTTAAATTCAAGTTGACCTGTTTGATAATGTTGGCTATGTAGATTTAACAAATCGGTTACAGCCTGTGGAGGAAACATCCCTTGGAACATTAAATTATGAATCGTAAATACAGTTTTTATTTTTTCGTACCTTGGACGGTGCTGATGTTCAACTTTGAGCATAAATGGAATCATCCCTGTATGCCAATCATGACAATGCAAAATATCCGGATAAAAATCAAGATGATATAGTGAATCCAGCACTGCACGTGTCAAATAAGAAAATCGCTCGCCATCATCATAATGACCATATAAGCCATCCCGCCTAAAATAATAAAGATTGTCAATGAAATAATAGGTGATTCCATTCTGTACAAGCTCAAAAATAGCGCAATATTGATTACGCCATCCAACCGGCACAGTAAATTCGGCAACTTTTTTCATTCTATCCCGGTATTTTTCCGGTATCATACTGTATTTTGGCATAATGACCCGGACATCCGCACCTAGTTTCGCCAATTCTTTCGGAAGGGCGCCTGCTACATCAGCAAGCCCTCCCGATTTGACAAATGGTACACATTCAGACACAGCGAACATTACCTTCATGAGCTTGCCACCACATTCTCAACAACCGATCCTTTTTTCACAACAAGTGGTTCTTCTGCTGTTCCACGCAAAACAACTCCGTCTCCAATAACCACATCTTTATCAAGAATGACATGCTCAAGCACACAGTTATGACCGATTTTGCTTTTTTGCATGACAATGCTGTTTTGAATCGTCGACTCTTTTCCAATATACACCGCTCGAAAAATAATGCTGTGGTTCACTTCTCCTTCAATATTACAGCCATTTGCAATCATTGAATTCGTAACGTGTGAACCATCTATGTATTTTGTCGGTGGCTCATCTTTTACTTTTGTAAAAATAGGCTGGAACTCATTAAATAATTGGCTCCATTTTTCTTTTTCAAGCAAATTCATGCTCGTTTGATAATAGTCATTGATCGTTTTAATACATTTTAAAAGGCCATCATATTCATACTTGCATCTTGTATAAGGCGATTTTTCATCTTCTGATGCATCTTTTATCGTTTTATAACCTGTTTTATGTCGATTATCAATTATTTCCATTAGCAAAGGAAGCGATGTAATATACATTTCAGCTGACTTGCCTTTATGCGTAATTTCAAGTAAGTCACATTCCTGATTAATAAAACGGTCCAGGGCTGGTGTAAAATCCATATTTGCAACCGTCGTACAGTTTGATACGAGTACGTATTTTTGTTGGCTTCGCTCAAAATAATCACGGTGTTCGTCAAGACGGCTTAATTGTCCATCTTTAGACAGCGCTGGAAAGAAAAATAATCCATCACGCTTCCGGTTTAAATCCCAGTCTTTCCCTGAGCCAAGATGATCCATTAACGAACGAGATGGTGATGACGACGGGAAAATAGCGACACTTTGAATCCCTGAATTAACCATATTAGATATAATAAAATCTATTAACCGATATCGGCCTGCAAACGGAATTGCTGCCGGTGATCGGTGAGCAGATAACTGACCCAATTCTTCCGGATACATCGTAACATCAATAATACCAAGCATTGATTTTTTCATTAAGCTTCCTCCAATTTCGTCCGTTCTTGTGTATGTTCTGCTAAGAAAGCTTCTGTAATGAGTAAAATATCATCAGATTCATTGCGAATAATCGTATTTTCTGGCACTTCAAGATCGCTCATGACAATGGACCGTTCAATGAAAGATCCTCGTCCAATACGCGCATTTGGCATCACAACGCACTCTTTTACAACCGCTTCTTTCTCTACTTCAACACCTTGGAACATAACAGAATTCTGAATTTCACCGTCAATGACGCAACCCTCATTTACAAGCGAATGTTTGATAACAGCATCGTTGCCGATAATTTGCGGCGGCTGATTTGGATTAACTGAATAAATACGCCACGAGTGTTCAAATAAATTCAAATCCTGTTCATCATCCAATAAATCCATATTTGCTTCCCACAAACTTTTCACCGTTCCAACGTCTTTCCAGTAACCTTGAAATGGATAAGCAACTAATTTTAACTCATCTGATAGCATCGCTGGAATGACATCTTTCCCGAAATCGTTTGATGAATCTGGATTGTTTTCATCCATTTCCAAATATTCTCTTAGTACCGACCATTTAAAAATGTAAATACCCATTGAAGCAAGGTTGCTTTCCGGCTTTTCTGGTTTTTCATCAAAGCGTGTCACATTGAAAGATTCATCTGTTTTCATGATGCCAAAACGGCTTGCTTCAACCCATGGCACTTCAATAACTGATATCGTCACATCTGCCTGTTTTTCAATATGATAATCTAGCATAATATCATAATTCATTTTATAAATATGATCTCCTGACAGAATAAGCACATACTCGGGATCATACTGTTTAATATAATTTAAGTTTTGATATATCGCACTTGCTGTACCGGAATACCACTTTACTTCCGATGATTCACTATACGGAGGTAAAACTGTCACACCACCATTTCTGCGGTCCAGATCCCAAGCGCTGCCAATCCCGATGTATGAGTTTAGAACGAGCGGCTGATACTGAGTCAGTACACCGACCGTATGAATACCAGAATTTGCACAATTAGAAAGTGGGAAATCAATAATGCGATACTTTCCACCATATGGTACAGCCGGTTTTGCCAAGCTCTCCGTCAATTCTTTTAAACGACTGCCTTTCCCTCCTGCCAGAAGCATCGCTACACATTTTTGTTTTGCCATATTAGTTCCTCCCTTTATCTTCTATACGCTGCAAATATACTGCGCCGAATGGTGGTAAATTTATATTGACATAAGCAGGCTGTCCATGTATTCCCTCCACAACTGCTTCAATCTTCCTATTATTTACTTGATTGGAGCCGCCGAAAGCCGCCTCATCGCTGTTTAATAGTTCTTCATAAGTACCTATTTCAGATACTCCTATTTTATAATCACTGTACCCATAATCTCCAAAATTATAAACGGCAATAACTGCATTTCCTTCTTTATCTTTTCTTATAAAAGAAAGCACACTTTGATTTTGGTTATGGACATCAATCCACTGGAATCCATCTGGACTATGGTCTAATTCATATAAAGAAGGGAGCGTTTTATATACGTGCATAAGCTGTTTAAAATAATCATTAAAGCTGCGGTGCATATCGTAATCCATCAAGTGCCAGTCTACTTCTTCAAGGTCTTTCCACTCAGAAAATGGAGCTATCTCCGTACCCATGAACAACAGTTTTTTACCAGGATGCGCCATCATGAACATGAGCAGAAGCCTAAGCTGTGCAAACTTTTGCCAATAATCACCTGGCATTTTATCAAGCAATGATTTTTTGCCATGAACAACTTCATCATGTGAGAAAGGTAAAATATAGTTTTCCGAATACGTATACATGAGGGAGAATGTCATCAGATGATGCTTATCTGGACGTTCATTCCAGTGTGTCTCCATATAATCAAGTACATCATTCATCCAGCCCATATTCCATTTATAATTAAATCCAATGCCACCTTGATGGACCGGGGCTGTAACTTGCGGCCAGTCACTTGAATCTTCTGCGATCATCAGTGCTTCTGGTTTAAATGCGAACACTGCTTTATTTAATTTCTGTAAAAAAGAGACACCGTGCGGATTTGGTTCCAATCCATCCCGGTTGGGCCAATAAAAAATATTTGATACCGCATCGACACGAAAACCGTCTATATGATAATAATCCATCCAGAAAAGCGCATTTGAAATTAAAAAGCTATGTACTTCCGTTTTGCTCAAATCAAAATTTGCTGTTCCCCATACGTAATTTTCACGATCCCAATTGTTTTCATATTCGTAGCTAAATCCGCCATCGAAATTATGAAGTCCATGCGAATCTTTACAAAAATGACCTGGTACCCAGTCCATAATAACGCCAAGACCGTAGCGATGACATTCATCGACGAAGTACATAAAATCTTCCGGTTTTCCATACCGGCGTGTTGCTGCATAATAGCCAGTACTTTGATAACCCCAGGAACGGTCAAATGGATGTTCTGTAACCGGCATTACCTCAATATGTGTAAAGCCCTGCTCTTTTACGTGAGGGATCAGCATATCTGCTAATTCACGATACGTATAAAGGTCATCTTCTCCTTTACCTTTTTTCTTCCATGTACCTAAATGCATTTCATATATAGCTAATGGTTCTTCATATATATGAGAAAGACGATGGTCATTACGCCATTTTTCATCATGCCATATGTACCCGTCAAGTGTATGTACAATACTTGCTGTTCTGGGGCGTAACTCCGTCATAAAGGCAAAAGGATCCGTTTTGTGAATGACTCTTCCACTTTCTGAAACAATTTCATACTTATAAAGAGATCCTTCTAAGTTTTCTGGTAACTCAAGAAACCACACACCTTCGTTTGTTGTACGCTTCATTTCTGCCGTATGTCCATTCCATTCATTAAAGTCACCTATTACCCGTACTTTTTTTGCATTTGGTGCCCATAAAACAAAAATTGTTTTTCCGTTTCGAACGTGCGCTCCAAATAAATTGTAAGCTTTAAATAAATTTCCTTCATGAAACAAATGAAGATCAAAATCACTTGGATAAACTAAATTCGATGACATGGTCCACACCCTTTTGTTATGTATTCTTGATGAAGTTAAAAAAATGAAATTTCAAATAATTCCGTATTTTTCTAATATTGTTAGTATTCTGTGTAAAAGATAAATTTCCTTCCTTCATTTTATTAAATATTTGAATCAATTTTATAGATGGACATTCTTATCCTTATTGACAAATTTTTAAAGATGTAGGTAAAAATATCGCTCCGCATCCTAAAACATACACAGACCTTTAAAACTGGAAGTTGAATCCCTTTGCCTAATATACGACAGGGCTGCCTATTTGGCCTGCAAGATTTATATAAATTTAGAATCTATCTATCTGTTTTTTCTATGATTAACATGAAGCTGATCCTCATTGTGATAAAAAAGCTAGTAGTAAAGATCACTGCGTCCTTTGGCAATACCTAAGTGAACGGCTTCATGCCGGCCCGAACTGACCGGAGTTTTACTGTCCATTAATACCGGATAAAATTTTGGAAGAACAACTATTACTATATTCCCTGATTCATATATAAATAACTATACTAATCATGTAAAGTTTTTATGAATTTAAAATGGAATAAAAAAAACGCTTCAAGGAATTATAAAAAATTCCTTGAAGCGTTTTTAAAAATGATGACCCCTACGGGATTCGAACCCGTGTTACCGCCGTGAAAGGGCGGTGTCTTAACCGCTTGACCAAGGGGCCAAACTGGCGGAGAAGGAGGGATTTGAACCCTCGCGCCGGTTACCCGACCTACACCCTTAGCAGGGGCGCCTCTTCAGCCTCTTGAGTACTTCCCCAATGAATATGGCTCCGCAGGCAAGACTCGAACTTGCGACCGATCGGTTAACAGCCGATTGCTCTACCACTGAGCTACTGCGGAATAAAACTAATGGGCCTGAATGGACTCGAACCATCGACCTCACGCTTATCAGGCGTGCGCTCTAACCAGCTGAGCTACAGGCCCATTATTTAAATGGAGCGGGTGATGGGAATCGAACCCACGACATCAGCTTGGAAGGCTGAGGTTTTACCATTAAACTACACCCGCGAAGATAGTAAGTTAAATCAGATGGGGCGACTAATGGGAATCGAACCCACGAGTGTCGGAGCCACAATCCGATGCGTTAACCACTTCGCCATAGCCGCCAAAACTATAAATGGTGGCTCAGGACGGAATCGAACCGCCGACACAAGGATTTTCAGTCCTTTGCTCTACCGACTGAGCTACTGAGCCATTAAAAAATGGCGGTCCGGACGGGACTCGAACCCGCGACCTCCTGCGATGAGCCCGACGAGCTACCGAACTGCTCCACCCCGCGACGATAATAAATTAAAAATGGAGGAGGGAAGGGGATTCGAACCCCTGCGGGATTTGACTCCCCTGTCGGTTTTCAAGACCGATCCCTTCAGCCAGACTTGGGTATCCCTC
>NZ_MRWQ01000008.1 GCF_001906925.1 Domibacillus mangrovi | reverse complement strand
TTAGCGACACAGGCACGTGATCCAGCTCCCCATTATCAGCATAGCGAATTAGGATATAATTATCGTATGAGCAACATTTTAGCGGGTGTAGGCCGTGCACAGTTGGAAGTGCTGGATGAACGTGTGCATGCGCGCCGTGCGGTCTTTGATCGGTATGTGGAAGCATTCGGTAATATAGATGGGTTTGATTTTATGCCAGATTTAGAAGGGTTCAAACATAACCGTTGGCTGACGACGCTGACGATTGACCCGGAGAAGGTTGGATTTACATCGATGGAGCTGATTGATGCATTATCTGCCGAGAACATAGAAGCACGTCCTGTCTGGAAGCCGTTGCACTTGCAGCCGTTGTTTGAAAGGGCAAAGTATTATGCCCACGAAGAAGGCAGAAGTGTATCGGATGAGTTGTTTGTGAATGGGGTTTGTTTGCCATCAGGGTCCAATATGACAGTGGAGCAACAAGAGCGTGTCACCCATATTATTGGTGAGATGTTGAAGGTGAAATCATTGCATGTTTAATATAAACCCAGTCGGCTATGGTCGGCTGAGGTATTGTTAGATCAAGCTACTTTAGTGCGGTGATTAGGTGAAAAGGAAGTTCCTTTATATGCAGGGCATTTAAAGGAACGGTGGCGATGAGATGAAATGAGACGGATCAAATGCGAGATCATTGTGGTGATGATGTGGGTGTTTGTTCATAATTGGCAGTAGGGATTTTTGTCGTTGAAGAAGAGCCGAAAAAAGCGGATATGATCATTGTGTTAAGTGGTGCGGGTCGTTTAGAAAAAGCAACTGACTTGTACAAAGAAAGGTATGCAGAATATGTGTTGCTTTCTGTTAAAAGTGTCTCGATTTTGTTGATCCTCGTTGAAAGGCTTCCTTTTTCATTACTTAAAACAGTACTCATTAAGTTCACAAATAGAGGACGTATGGAACGAACTGGAGCATGTATAGGGAAACATCGTTGCTGAGGCAGCTCTATTTTAATAAGGCCCGGATCATTCGGGCCGTATGTCTTACGTATAAAAAGAAAACGCCTGTTTAGAGTGTACGGTTTCTTTTGGATTTTTTTCTAAGATTTTAATAATTCTAATATTCCTTGTGGGAGCTGGTTCGACTGTGCGAACATCGCCTGTCCGGACTGCATGAGAATATTTCGTTTCGTGAATTCAGTCATTTCAAATGCCATATTTGCATCGGTAATACGTGACTCAGAAGATGTCGCATTTTCTGCTGCATTCGTTACATTTGTATGTAAGTATTTAAGTGCGTTTTGGTACGCTCCGTATTTTGAACGTTCCATTGATACTTTTTCAATGGCTACATCCAGTTGCATAATTGCCAGCTGGGCATCCTCGTGTGTGTCAACCGATACGCCATGAATGCCGAGTCCGGCTGTGGTAGCGTTTGTAAGGCGGATTTCCATTTCATCTGATTGATTGGCGCCGACCTGTAAATAAAGGATGCCTTTTTGTGCCTCAGAAGAGATGCCTCCCCCTGAATTGTTTTCAATGTCGTCTGTTAAATCGTTCTGTAATTTGTTTTTTACATCATCAGCAGTAGAAATTTCATCTGATTTATAAAGCTTGCCGCCAGTTGTATCAGTCAGCTGATCGAAAGCTGTGTCCGCCAGAGAGCCAAAACTGAATACATACGTTTGAATATCATCTTCATCATAGCCAAGTATATCGTTTGTTCCTTCAAGCAATACAGCGGTGTCACCTTCTGAACCTGAACCTGATTCATTGTCGACATCTGTGAAAAGCACGAATATTTTTTCGGAACCGGATCGGTAGCCCAGTTTCTGTCCAATTTCACCTTCTGGAACAGTTTTATTAATATTTTCATAAGGTTTTGTAAGGCTAGTTGCTGTGTTTAGTGTTTCTACGTTATTTTTAATAACTAATGCATTTTCAGAGAAAGGCTTATAATACGGATTTTGTGTGGTGATATTAACAACTGCGATATTCGCATTCAGTGATTTTTTTGTTAAGCCGTCTACAAAACCTGAAATACCTTGGATGACCGCGTCCAGTCGATTAGCACCAAGCATGCTACCAGAGTAATCAATGAAGAAGACAATGTCCACCATGGCGGCGTTGGCGCCGGGTAGAAACGGAGTGGTGACTTCTTGTGTCAACGGCCGGATTCCATTAAAGTCGGTATTATTTGCGATTTCATTGATTCCTTTTTTTAATTGCTCTAGTTCCTTTTGAATGGCTCTACGGTCTTCCGTTGTCAACGTGCCATTCGATGCTTGGAGGGCCAACTCACGCATTCGCTGAACCATATCCTGAATGCCAGCAAGGCCTCCATCCGCTGTTTGTGTGAGAGAGATGCCGTCCAACATGTTTCGTTCTGCCTGATTAAGTCCACGTACTTGCGCCTGCATCTTTTTAGATATCGCAAGACCGGCTGCATCGTCGGCTGCCTGATTGATACGAAGTCCGGATGATAATTTTTCTAAACTTTTTGAAACAGACGCTTGTGTCAAGTTCAATTGTCTATATGTATTAATTGATTGAATGTTATGATTGATCCTCACCTATATCCTCCTCCATTTACCGTAGTTTGCTGTATACACTTATAGTAATTATTACTTAATCCTTACCAAATGGGAATAAAATTGTAAAAAAATAATCAAAAAAGCACATTTTTTCCTTTTATCCTAGTAAAAATATATGGAAATTTTGTTAATTATTTGCGGTATGTGTGAAGGCAAGAGGAGTTTAGCCAGGTTACGGCGAAGTTTTCTTAATGAAGTCCATTTTGAAGTATGTGGTAAGTCGTTTTTTATTTTCTATATGGATTGATTTATATTAACCATAATAGAAAGAAAAAGGAGTGCTTTCATGAAAAAGAGCAGCATTTTTGTGTTCATAACAGTCGTCGTTGCTTTTGGATTTTTAATTTTAGGTTTTGTCTCGTATCAGGGCAAGTTGGACAGAATTGAACGTGAAGCGTGGGCCAGTCAAGACTTAAAACAGGCTCAAAAGGAAAAAGAAAGCGCTTTATTGGAGGAGTTAAATCCTAGTCAACATCCAGGACAATCCGTATTGGACTTTTTGCGTTATCAATCGTTGGTAAACGGTGAAGTGGTGATTTCGTTGCTTGGCAGCGATAGTATTGCGGGCGTAGATGATACGTTATTACAAAACAAATTGCAATCATTTGATCCACTATTTAAAACGGTGACGGTTCACAATTATGGCTTTGAAAGATATTCCACTTCCGATTTAGTAAAGGAGGACAAGCATTTAATCGTCGTTAATGATCTGCCAGACTTGGTGATATTTGAAACGTCGATTATCGCGAATCAAAAAGAAGAAGTGTACTATGATCAAACGGATGAAGATATTGAGACGATGATGTCTGATATGACAAGCAAACTTCCGAATACGCGTTTTCTGATTATCTCACCGAACCCAACAGCGGATGATGAGAGAGGCGAGAATAATCCGATGGGGTATACGCGTCAAGGATATTTAGACAGTACGAAAGCTTTTATAGAAGATGCTCAATGGGAATACTTTGATGTGAATGCGGCGATGAAAACGAAAGTCGGGGAAGAACATCGAAGTGTGGGAGACATTTTAGCAGATGATATTCATTTGAATGAGGAAGGGTATGAGATGTGGGGCGACGTTCTTTTTCATTACTTTGGACGGACTCACCAATAATCGTTGAAAATGATCAAGAGCCCCGGCGTGCTGGGGCTTTTATACATGTAATGATATTTGCTTAAAACGCTTTAGTATGGAAAGCGTTTTATGAAGAATTGTTAAATTATTGTAAAATTTAGTAAAGGATGAGTGTTACGGAGAAAAGCGGCTTTTGGAATGAACAAGATCAGCCTTTTGTTACAGAAAAAAAGATGAAATCTATGAAATGAAGGCATAAAGTTGAAAGCGTTTTCATATACTAGTTAAAGCGATATGAAAGGGTGAGGGGGATGAATGATACAAAACGAATGGTCATGTCTATGAATCAACCATATGAAAACGAGGAAAGAGAGTATGATGTACAGACCGTGACGTTTCGGCAAAAATGTATCATTGCATGGCACAAATACTACTATCTGAAGTATCAATATTTAGCAGAAGGCTGCATTAACAAAAAGATTAGAGAGGAACTTGAAGAAAAGAAGGCACGTCATTATAAAAAATATATGGACATTTTATAGAGAAATGAGCGATGAACCTCCTGACGTGTCAGGGGGGTTTTTAACTATTTCATTTTCTCGTGTGCCTAGTCTTGACTTTTATGCTAGTTTAATATATTATTAATTCGAGATAAATGAATTGATAATAACTAAAGGAGATTGACAATATAATGAACGTATTAGTCATAAAAGCAAATAACCGTCCAGCAACAGATGCTGTATCAAGTAAAATGTATGAAACGTTTATGAAGAACATAGAAGGCGTCAACGTAACAACGTACGATGTATTTGCGGAAGATATGCCTTACTTTGGTCAAGAATTGTTCAACGCTTTCGGTAAAGTACAATCAGGCGAAGAAATGACAGACATAGAACAGCGTATTTTAGCTGCAAAGCAAAAAGCAATGGATGCATTAACAGCAGCAGACGTCGTTGTATTTGCGTTCCCATTATGGAACTTAACGATCCCAGCTAAATTACAAACATTCATCGACTATGTGTACCAAGCTGGTTTTACATTCAAATATGATGAAAATGGCCAATTGGTCCAATTAATGACGGACAAAAAAGCCGTTATTTTAAGTGCACGTGGCGGCGTTTATTCAACACCGGAAGCGGCACCGATGGAAATGGCTGCTACTTATATTAAAAACGTTGTTGGCGGTGTATTCGGTATGGAAATCGTACAAGAAGTCATTATTGAAGGTCATAATGCAATGCCAGATCAAGCTGAAACCATTATTGCGGAAGGTTTAGCAAAAGTGGAGGCGGCAGCAAAAAGTTTATCAGCCGTAACGGCTTAACGATGATTCAATCATAGCCCTCTGTCAGGTCTATTTGAAATGCAGTAAAATCTGAATGATAGATTTTACTGCATTTTGGTATGAATATGTTTTAGAATTAAAATATATAGCTAATCCAATGATGATAGAGTCAGTTATTTTCTTTGATAATCTTTCGGCAAAGAAAATCCCCTTCCTACAATATCCGAAGCATTTAAAAAAATAACAAAAGAATCGGTGTCATGACTCTGTATTAACTCTTTTAGATAAACGGCTTCTGATTGTTCGACTACGCTAAACAGCAATGCTTTTCTTTGATTCGAAAATCCTCCTTCCGACCATACTCTGGTAAAACCTCTATTGATTTCGTTCCGGATCAGATTTGTTACTTGTTGCTCATTTTCCGTAATAATTAATACAAGCTTAGAAGAGGAGGAGCGAAGTTGTACGACATCTATGACTTTGCTTCCGATAAAAATGGAAATCATCGCATAAAGAGCGAGTTCTAAGTCAAAGGCAATCATCGCAAAAATCACAACAGAGCCATCAATCATTAGCTGTGCAAAACCACTTGACAATCCTGTGTATTTTTTAATGAGCTGACCGATAATAGTCGTACCGCCGGTGGAACCGTTCCCTCGAAAGACCAAGCCAAGACCTGTACCCAAGAGTATTCCCCCATATATCGAGGAGAGCATAGGATCTTCTACAGCAAAAGGTAAGTAAGAGGTTAGCCAAACAAATAAAGGAAGTGACGTCGTTCCCACAAACGTTTTAACACCAAAATCTTTTCCTAAAAGGAAGTATCCGAGAAAAAAGATAGGAATATTCATACTCCATTGAACGAAAGCAGGCGTCCATCCGTACAGACTATAAAGAATCGTGCTGATTCCAGAGACTCCTCCTGCTGCTAAAAGAGCTGGTAATAAAAAGAGATTAAACGACAGTCCGACAAAAAAAGTACCAAGTACAATTAAACTATAAGATCGTAATTCTTTTTGTTTGTTCATATATAAGTCCTTTCTACAGTAATTAAATCTAATACTGGCGATAAATAAAGCTTCTTTCCAATTCATTTAAATGCGGTAAAATCCGTTATCTATTTCTCATATGGCTTTTCGGCTTTGAGGTTGCGTTCTAAAACATTCGGCGCAATCTTGCCTACATCTCCTTTAATTTCTAAAATTAAGAAATATCGTTTCGTTTTCGTAACTTATGTCGTATGATAGAAGATATAATACAAATTGTACGAACGGGCAAAATCATTGAAAAATGATGACGCAAAACTAGAGGGACTAAAGTCTTGAAGACTATGTCAGCCAGTTGCCGAATACGGACCTCCGTACGGTTTTTAGAAAGAGGAGGAGGAAAAATGATTATAGCAAACGAAAGAGGAAATGAGTCAAAAAGAGTCAGCTTTATTCAAAAACTGATTGTTGAATGGCACAAATATCAATATGTAAAGTATCGCTACTTAGAAGCGGGCTGCATAAATGAAAAAGTTAAAACGGGCCTAAGAAAAAGAAAAATGTATCATTATAAAAAATATAGGAACATGTTATAAAGCGCTTCTTTAAGGAAGTGCTTTTTTAATGTCTTTGAAAACAGGAAGATTGTTGGCGTAAAGAACGCCGGGTTGCGTCCCGGCGTTCTTTGCGTTTTCTCTTTATCGCAGATGAACGGGCAGTAAGCCCCCCAATTTGAAACGTAAAGGAATCAAAAAAAGAAGCCGGGGACAAACTACTAGTAAAGACCTGATTGGTTTATCTAACCATCAGCCTTTGCTGATGGAAGATTCACTTTTATGATGAAACGGGCATGTTCCTTTGATCGGTTCGATGTCGTCGCCGATGAAAAATTGTTTCCACTCGTTATGGTCCGGGTCGCCGAAGTGGCTAATGTCCGGATGCTTTGGAAGACGGTCCCATTTCTCAACGCGCTCCCGCACTTTTTCACGAGACATAATGCCGCCTTTTTCTGTTCCTTTTAATCCTTCAAAAATTTTGCGGGGCTGAAATCCGAGTACCATGGAATTGCCGAGGTGCCGGGTTTTTCGCTGCTTATAGGCCGGTGCATTGCCGAAGACGAAGATTGGTTCGCCCTTGAAATGAAAGTCCCATAGAAAGTGTTCAGGGTTTTTTGGGCTTTCTGCCGGCCACTCTACGTGATCTTGTTCATGAACGTATTGGAGAATGTCCCAAAATTGCGTTCTGTATTGTTCGAGTGTCCCTTCTCGTTCAAATGGTTCGACGAAAACGAAGAGGCCGTGCCGGATGAAGGGGGGGTTTTGAAAAAGGGCTAGAAAGTTTTCCAGTGCGTGCGGCAAGTTGGACCAGTCTTTTTGTGTAATGTACGCATAGCGCAGTTCTCCTTTGTGTTCTCCGTTCATGCCAAAATAACAAGGAAATGTCGGATCGGTCACGGTTTGATGAAACGTCGTGTATTCTCGCTTCAGCCAATCAGGCAAATCTTCACGCGTGTTCATCTCTTCTTTCGTCAATAAAGCCATTTTTGTATTCAGCAATCTATTCTCGCCTCCAGTACATTCCATTCATATCATAGCTATATGCAGTACATTACCCATTTCGAAGTGAATTGAAACCGAATCATTTGTATAGAACAAAATAAGTGTGGGCATATTAACGTTAAAAAGAAAAGGGCGAACTATTATGAGGAATGATGAATACATTAATAAGGATGAATATCATGAGGAAGGCCATTTCTTTATAGGGGCTACATGGGCAGCGGTCTTAAGTGTTCCGCTCTGGATTTCATTTTTTGGATGGATCAAATTACTACGCCACTTTTTGTAAAAGAGTACAAGAGGAATGATACTTTTATAATCAGGAGGTACGATAAATGCCGCTCTACCATATGAAAGAAATTTGGACGCCATTAAAATGGATTGGGATTAAAATCTATAAGTCTTACGGTCAAGGTGAAGGGTACTATATGAAATTTCGTGATCAGCATCGAAAGAAAATTGGGTTTTAAGGAAAAAGGGCGATTCCTTGGCATGTGCCGCAAGGGAATCGCCTTTTGATTATGATGAGAGTGGTCCTTGGTTAATGGCTGTTAATGCTTCGTTCGTTTCGAATAGTTTTGCATGCACGGTCGTGACACCGAATCCGTTTAGCCGTTTTGTATGCATTGTCAAATAGCTTTCCGCGTCTGTTTTTGTTTCGAACAGGTAAATGCCACCTGCTTCATTCGTTTCTTTGTTTTCGGTCCATATTTTCCATAGGAATCCTTTTTCATCATTAATGCTTTTTGCCAAATCAGAAAAAGCAGTGGTCATTTCGTCTCCGAACGGTCCTTCATGTTTAAAATCAACTTGCAGTAAATAAGCCATTTGTCATTTCTCCCTTATTGGTTTTTTAATATACGTTTCGCCAAGAATGTCGTTACGCTCGTATGAATCAGCTGAAAGTTCTTTTTGAATAAAGGACGGAATGTTTGCTTGTTCGAGATCGTACAGGACTTCGATTTCTTTTGAAAATAATAGGTCTTCTTGTTCGAGAAGTAATGGCAGTGCAGGGATTGTCTGTGTTTGAAGCGGCTCTGTTATGGAAAGGGCTTGTTCCAGTCCGTTTATATAGAAATCAAGTGGCCGCGCACCGACGATTTTGATGCCTTTGTTTTCTTCGTTGACCATGACGATCGTCGGGAATCCGCTGACGCCGAGTTGTTTTGCGAGTGCAAAGTCTTGCTGCAATAGTTGCTCGCCCGCTTCACTGTTCGCTTCTTTGATGATTGTTTCCCCGTCGAGATTCATTTGATTTAAAATATCGATTAATATTGGTTCGTCCGCGATGTTTTGATTGAAAGCAAAGACGGCTTCTCGTGCCCGCCGTAAAAAGGTGTTCGCAAGCTGAGACTCTGATTGCTGAACGATTTTAAACACGCGGGAAGGCGGGTACGATGAATGGATTGGATTTTCGAGCCAGACGGAACCATCAATCGGCATACGCGAATGTTCTCCGACCTCTCTCCAGTGTGCGGCGACATCAGCCGGACCGGAAATGCCGTTTTTGACGTCCGCGAAGCCTTCCCACGTTTCGAGCAGTCCGCCCATGACGGTTTGAATAGTGAAATAGTGCCCGTATTGTTTTTCAAATCGGCGTAAAACAGGTTCAAGTGCCCAGCAGTGGGAGCAGATCGGGTCTGTTACGTAATACAGAGTAATCTTTTTTTTAGGCTGGTTTAGATCAATCATTTCCATGGCTATATCGTTAGCATCCCCGCATACACCTGTTTCTACATCACAAATCATTTTATTTTTTGTCATCGTTATGTCCTCTTTTCTATACCGTTATTTGTATTGAAGTGCCCATTGCTGAATGGGTTGGAGCGCAGCTGTTAAGGCCATGCCTTTTTCGGTTAGTTCATATGAAATGGTGACAGGAGTGCCCGTTGTTACTTTTTTTTCGATTAATCCATGTTCAGCGAGCTCAGATAGTTTTAAGGATAAGGCTCTAGGCGTAATATCTGTCAGGTCTCTTTTGATTTCAGAAAAGTGGGCTGCGCCATTTGGGGAAAGAGACAAGTAATGAATGATGAGGCCATTCCATTTTTTTCCTAGTATTTCAAATGAGTATTGTAAGTATGGACAAATTTCCATCGGTAACACCTCGCTTATAAATAAAGTATACCTCATATATAAAATATATCAAGTATAAAAAGTATATGGGTGAAAGGAGAAGGTCTTTTGCCATAAAACATATACAGGAAAATCGTTGTATAACCGGTATGTTATGATAATTGTAGAATTTTTTTACAGATTGGAGCGTTTGTTTTGATAGAGTTGCGTGAAGCAAGGAAAGGTTATCGATTAGGAAGGATGAATGGACAATTTTGGATTTGTGCGTTATTCTTTTTAAACGAAGCCCGCCGTCTGTTTAGCGGGCTGTTTCGGGTAGAGGTGGTCTATTGAAAAGGGGAATGAGAGTCGGCATTTTGCTTTTGATTGGAGCGGTCATTTTTCAATTTTCTTCTCAGACGTATGAGCAGCAGTCCCTTGTGCCGCTTCTTAGGCAGGTGCTGCCGGGTGAGCCGTTTGCTGGTGTTTTGTCGCATGTGCACGTATCGTACTGGAACTCGATTATTTCGATAGAGACGAAAGGGTATTATTATTTTGTGGAGTTCTTTATCCGGAAATTTGCCCATTTATTTTTGTTCGGGTGTTTAGCGGCGGCGTTGTTTAGTGTTATGATGCTGGCGAGACCAAAGCGGGTGTGGACGGTTGTGTTATTTTCGTTGATTGGGACGGGAATATATGCGGTGCTCGATGAGTATCACCAATTTTTAACGGGGGGACGGACACCGCTTTTAAAAGATGTCGTGCTTGATATGATCGGGGCGACGGCGGCACTTACGGTGTACGTGCCGCTGTTTTTATGGAGGATGAAGCGAAAATAAAAAAGGTATGTTCTCTTCTTCAGTGTGATGCTGAAGAGAGCATACCTTTTTTTCGTTGGGACTGTCTTTACCCCGCATTAACGGGCAGTAAGACCCCGGCTTCAAGACTTTGAAAAGAAAAGAAGGATAAGCGGGGGATCAACTGCCCGTAAAAGCCCGATTGGTTCGGGCCGGCTGAAGCCGGTCACTCAGGTATTGCCGCAGGACGCGGTGCTCTTTACCTGAGTTCTTGTTTATTCAGTGGGGGATGAGCGGAACGCAGACTAAGATCGTCACGTCCTGTGACAACGTGTGCATGATTCACATCCTGTGAACCTAACCCCCACTGAATGAAGTTTCACTTTATTTCATCAAAGATGGAATCCACGTTGAAAGAGGTGGGAAGAACGAGATGATGAGTACATCGAGTATTAAAATGAGAATGAGCGGGATCACGGCTTTCCCGATTTTAACAACCGATAGTTTGGTCATTTGGGAAACGACGAACAAATCAATACCGACTGGCGGTGTAACTAAGCCGATGGCCAGGTTACATACCATGATGACACCGAAGTGAACAGGATCGATTCCTAATGTGACCGCTGTACTTAACAATAATGGAACAAAGATCAGAATCGCGGCGCCTCCGTCGAGGAACATACCGGCGATAAATAAAATAACGTTTACGATAATTAAGAAGATGTACTTGTTCGTCACAAAGTCTGAAATCAACGCGTAAACCATATCAGGAACGCCTGTGATGCTAATGAAGAAGCCGAATAAACCAGCTGTTCCAATAACAATCATGATGATGGCGCTGCTGACGGCAGATTTCTGAAGCGTTTCGATCAATTGTTTCATCGTAATTTCACGGTAAATAACGAAACCGACGATGAATGAGTACACAACAGCGACAACAGATGCTTCCGTCGGTGTGAAGACACCGCTATAAATACCACCTAAAACGATGGTCGGCATTAATAAAGCGAGAATCGCTGATTTAAACGTTGTCCATACTTCAGCCGGCGATTTACGCTCTTCCCCAACGTAACCACGACGGTTGGCGATAATATATGCGCTGAGAAGAAGAGAGAATGTAATAAGCAGACCAGGCAGGATACCAGCTAAAAAGAGATCACCGATGGACACTTCTGCTGCGACCCCGTACAAGATCATGGCAATACTTGGGGGGATAATAACACCAAGCGCACCTGCAACGGCTTGGTTGGCAGCTGCATATTCTATCTGATAGCCTCTGGCAACCATGGCCGGAATAAGGATGGAGCCGATAGCTGCTGTGGTGGCTGCTCCTGATCCCGAAATGGCTGCAAAAAACATCGATGTAACGATGGCAACCATGGCGAGTCCGCCTGTAAAATGACCTACTAGTGAACTAGCAAAGTTTACGAGACGTTTGGAGATGCCGCCAGCTCCCATTAAGTTTCCGGCGAGAATAAAAAATGGAATAGCCATTAAAGGAAACGAGTTGATCGCGACAAAAATCCTTTGAGGAACAACGTCTAGTGGTAAAGAACCGTGCATCCAGATTCCAGCAACTGTAGAGAGCCCCAGTGAAAAGGCAATGGGTACACTTAAAAACAGGAGAACAAGTAAGGAAATAAAAAATATAGGAAGCATAATCTCACTCCTTTCTTCCTATGAACTCTTCAAAAATACACGTGATGGAGTTCATGAAAAATAGTACTCCTCCAATAGGAAGAGAAAGATAAATGATGAACATTGAAATTCCAGTTCCTGGAGCGGTTTGATTGGAAAACCTTTGAGCAAGGTCTAATCCATACATAATCAAAATGACATAAAAAACCATGGAAATAAGATGAGTGAGAATCACGATCCATTTTCTTATTTTTTCATTAAGTAATTCCGGTACAACTTCGACGGCTAACAGACCCTTATTTCGTAAGGCAAGAGAAGCACCGATTAAGACGACGTAAATCATCAGAAAGCGGGAAAGTTCCTCAGACCAAGCAAGAGATGAACCGAAAACATAGCGGGCAATGACTTGCCAGAAGATAAGGGCAGTCATGGCAGCCATCATTAACGCAACTAAATAGCCACAGAGTTTATTCACTCCGTCGGCCACCCGTATATAGCCATGCATCATGTTTTTCATTTTCTCAACTCCTTAATGAAGAAGGGTAGATAATGATCGATTCATTATCACCCTTCAAGCAGTTCTAATTAATATTCGAAGTTCTGGACTCGATCGATCATATCTTCTCCAATTTTCGGTGCCCATTTCTCGTAGACAGGTTCTACTTTTGCTTTAAATGATTCTCTGTCCGGCTCTGTAATGACAACGCCTTCCTTTTGAATGAATTCAGAAGCCTCTGCTATTTTATCTTGGTTTGCTTGGCGGCCAATCGGTTCAGCATATTCGGCTGCTTTTAAAACGGCTTCTTGCTGATCTTCTGTTAAGCCATCAAAAATACCTTTTGAAATCGCAATGGGTGCTGGAGAAAACCGGTCTTCGATTAAGGCAACGTGACTTTGAACTTCATAGATTTTGGATGATTGAATCGTTGCTAGTGAATTGGAGTGACCATCGATTACACCTTGTTGAAGGCCCGTAAATACTTCTGTCCATGCCATTGGTGTCGGATCTGCTCCAAATGCTTTCCACGTATCAATTTGCACTTCATTTTCCTGTACACGTACTTTCAAGCCTTTTACGTCTTTTACAGAGTTAATTGCATTGTTGGAAGATGTTGCAACGAAACCGTTCTCGACCCAGCCAAGCACTTTAACTTGTGCTGCATCTTCAAATTTTTGTGAGAGTTCATCACCGATTTCACCATCTAAAACAGCATACGCATGTTCGCGGTTATCAAGCAAGAAAGGTAAGTCAAACATGTTAAATTCAGTCACCCAGCCGCCCATAGGACCGGCAGAGATAATTCCCATGTCGAGCGAGTTAATCCCCATTAATTCAAATACTTCGCGCTCGCCGCCTAATGCATTATTGTAGTGAATTTTTACAGACATTTGATCATCTGTTAAGTTTTCCAATTCTTCTTTAAAAGCTTTTGCTGCAATATCAAATTTTGCGCCTTCTGGTTCAGGAATACTTAAGTCCAGTACGATTTGTTTACCCGTGTCTTTCTCGCTATCATTTGCACTATCAGAAGAAGCGCCACAGCCTGCAAGTCCTAAAGATAAAGCCGCTGCCAGAGATGTTACTTTCAATAATTTTTTCATGATAAATCCCCCTTGTTTGTTATGAATGTGGATACACAATGACTTTTAAGCTTCCACTACGATTGGTATGGGCTTGATGCATCGCAGCTTGAATTTCATCAAGCGAGTAGCTGTCCGTTAATACATGTTGTATTTGGCTACCGATCGATGTAAGCAAATCAATCGCCAGTGGATAGGTATTTGTGTAACGATAAACAGAATACAAATTAATTTCATTTTGAAGCATTAACGTGACGTTAAGAGGCACGGCATCCGTTGGCGGGAAGCCAATCACAACGATCGACCCGCCGCGCTTTGTTAGCTCGGGAGTAGATTGAAGCGCTTTCGTATTACCGGACGTTTCAATGATGAGATCAGCGCCAAGCCCTGCTGTCCGTTGTTTTACTTCGTCTAAAATAGACTGTTTTGAAATGTCAATGGCCTTTGTCGCACCGAGTTTAAGTGCCGCTTCAAGCCGGAGTGGTTCCATATCGCTCACAATAATTTCTTTTGCCCCAAAGGCTTTTGCAGCGATAACGGTCATTAATCCGACTGGCCCCATACCTGAAATCACAACGGTGTCACCCGTTTTCAAATGACCACGCTTCACAGCATGAATGCCGACAGACAGTGGTTCTGCCAAGGTAGCGATTTCAAAAGAAAGCCCCTCGGGGATAGTGAATAAAAAGTCTTCCCGGTGTTTTAAATATTGAACGAAAGCTCCTTTAACCGGGGGTGTTGATAAAAATTGTACGTCTGGACAAAGGTTGTAGCGGCCATCTCGGCACCATGAGCAGGTCATACAAGCAACACCAGGTTCGATCGCTACCCGGTCACCTGGACTAAAGCGAGTCACTTCATCTCCTACCGCAACGACAATTCCTGCACATTCATGCCCTTGAATGTGGGGGTATTGAACTTCACGTTTTCCGATTCGGCCATGAGCATAGTAATGAACATCCGAGCCGCAAATTCCGACGGCCATTACTTGAACGAGCACATCTTTACCGGTAACGTGTGGAACGGGCGCATTTGCTACGTTTACTTGCAGCGGCTGTTCAAGATAAGCGACTTTCATTGTTTCCGGTATTGTAAAGGATTGTTTATTTGTTTTTGTCTGACACATAAGGCGACTAACTCCTTTTTTTTAGGTAAGCGTTTACTTTTGGGTAAATAATTAAGCATCGTGACTTAAGAGCACTTTCCCGCATTGTTTTTGTTCGCAAAGTTCAAAGGCATCTTTCCAATGGGCAAGAGGAAGTTTATGCGTAATGATCGGTGCAAGGTTGATTTTTTTCTGTTCAAGAATGTGCATAACCCGCTCCCACGTCGTCATTGAGTGAGCAAGTGAACCGAATACTTGAAGTTGTTTATAAAGAACAGTATCAAAGTCTAACGTCATTTCTTTTCCTGCGATCCCGACTTGAATATGTTTCCCGCGTTGTTTTAATGCAGATAAACAACTTGAAACAGACGGGCCTGCTCCTGCGCATTCAACCGTTACATCGACGCCTTTGCCATTCGTCTCTTTTAGGACAATTGTTTGTAAATCTTCATTGATCACATCGACAACGATGTCAGCACCAAGTTCCTTTGCTAGCTCAAGGCGAGTAGCATCTGCGGACGTTCCCGCGACAATGATTTTACAGCCTTTCATCGCTAATAATGAGAGACAAATTAATCCAATTGGACCAGGGCCGGAAAGTAACACAGTGTCTCCGACTTGAATGGGTGTCAGTTCTTCAATCGCTTGAACTGCACAAGCGAGTGGTTCTGACAAGGCTGCTTCATCAAGGCTCACATTATCCGGTACTTTATAAACCATGTCTTCTCGAACGACCGCATATTTTGTGAAACTGCCATTTACACCATGCCCCATTCCGCGGCGGTCTTTGCAGAACATGTAATAACCGGTTCGACAATATTCGCAAGAACCGCATGTGACAGCTGTTGAACCGAGGACAGTGACCCGGTCACCTGTTTTTACTTTCGTGACGTTTGTTCCAACTTCTGCAATAACACCAGAAAACTCATGCCCCATAATAACGGGTGGATAACTTTTAAATGTTTCATGGTATATATGCAAATCGGTACCGCAAATACCGGTGTAGGCAATGTCTATTTTAACCCCATCATCTGGGCATTCAGGCTCAGGGACTGTTAACAATTCAACATTTCCAACCCCATACTTCGTTTTAAGCAGTGCGTCCATAGTAACCTCCTTATGATGACTCGACATTTGGTAAAGCGCTTTACTTAACTGATTAGTCCGATTATAAGAAAGATTGTACAGAAAAGTCAAACAGTTTTTTTAAATTTTTTTCTTTTTATTCATTTGAAAAACGTATGGTCTGTTCTATCTATTTTAAAAAATTGACAAATTCTCAAAAGAATGATAGTTATTTTCATTAAGCAAGTATCATTTTATTGTTAGAAAGAGAGCACTGATGATGAAACCAACCATTTATGACGTCGCGAGCAAAGCAAATGTTTCAATAGCAACTGTTTCAAAAGTGTTAAATAGCTCAGGAAGAATCAGCGACGAGACAAGAAAACGTGTGTTGAAAGTGATCGAACAGTTAAACTATCAGCCGAGTATGATGGCGACGGCGTTAACAGGAAAGAGCACGTTTACAATTGGCCTGCTTATACCCGATATGGCCAATCCGTTCTTTGCTGAATTGACGCGGAATATTGAGGACAGAGGCCATGAACTAGGCTACAATTTGCTCATTTGCAGCACGGATTACCACCCAGATAAGGAACAAAACTACATCGAACTATTAAAAAGAAAGAGCGTTGACGGTATTATTTTAGCTTCTGGATTTGAAAAGACCTCTGAAGTAGACAAACTTGTGAAAGAAAAGTTTCCGGTAACGATTGTCGCACGTGACTTTCCTTCAACGTATGTAAATTCCGTGTCATTAGACGATTTTCAAGGGGGGTATGAAGCAACGTCTTATTTAATCCAATTGGGCCACCGGCAGATCGCAGTACTCGCAAGGAATGTGTGGAGTAACCGTGAACGGATGAGAGGGTACGAAAAAGCGCTTGAAGATCATGGTCTAGAAAAATATGACGTGTTTACGTTTGTGGAGAAATCAACTGTCGAGTGGGGGAAAAAGGTGGCAACGGAATATTTGCGTTGTGGGAAACCGCTTACTGCCATCTTCGCTTGCAATGACCTGTTGGCGAGTGGGGCTATCCAGGCCGCTCGGAGCCGGGACCTGCACGTTCCAAATGATATATCCATTATCGGTTTTGATAATACAGTCATCGCGACGCTTGTCGATCCTCAGCTGACCACAATGGCCCAGCCGATCAGAGCCATGGGGCGTGAAGTAATGGATTTGATGGTAGGGGAGATAAAAAAAGAAGAGCAATCTAAAAGGCGAATTGTCCTTAGTCCAACTTTAGTTAAACGAGGATCGACTGCCGAATTGAACAAATAATCAACAAAAAGGGGTAAATTTACTTGAAAAGTTTCACAGGTAAATTTACTCCTAAAAATGAAAACGCTAACAAAAAAATCATTAGAAAATTTAAAAAAGTGTTTATTTTTTCTTTAAGATTGATTATAGTGTTAGGTAAGCGATTACCCAAAACAAATTTTTTGAAGGTTTATTTTTTTATTTCATGGTTAAGCGCTTTACCAATAATAAAAATTTTATATAAATAACTAAAGGAGAAATATACAATGTCAGCACAACTTGATTTTGCAGAAATAGAACAATTAAAACAAAAAGCAGCTGAGGCGAGAAGACTTGTTTTGGAAACAGTCCATCATGCTGGAGCTGGTCATATTGGTGGCCCCCTTTCGGCTATTGATATGCTCGTAAGTTTGTACTTTGGCGTCATGAATGTTAATCAAAACGATCCGAAGTGGGCAGAGCGGGATCGTTTCGTTCTCTCAAAAGGACATTCAGCGATTGCTTTATATACAGTTCTTGCGCAGCGCGGTTATTTCCCGATTGAGGAATTAAAAACATTTGACGAGATTAATTCTCGTTTGCAAGCGCATCCGGATATGAACTTACTCCCAGGTCTTGATATGTCATCTGGATCACTCGGACAAGGTATTTCAGCAGCTGTCGGTATGGCAATTGGTGCAAAAAAGCTTGGAAAAGCATTTTATACGTATTGTATGATCGGCGATGGTGAGTCACAAGAAGGTCAAGTGTGGGAAGCGGCTGATATCGCGGCGAAATACAAGTTGGATAATTTAATTGTATTGATGGATTTCAACCAGTTGCAGCAGTTTGGCTGGGATGGATCAGATGGACGAGAAAGAGAACGTCCTGTTACATCACCTGCTGAGCGCTTTAAAGCATTTGGATGGCACACGATTTCTGCTGACGGGCATCATTTTGAGCAAATCATTGATGCTTGTAACGAAGCGAAAGAAGTAAAGGATAAACCAACGATTATCATTGCTAAAACGATCAAAGGAAAAGGCGTCAGTTTCATGGAAAATCAGTATCTCTGGCATTCTAAAATTCCGACTGCGGAAGAGTTAAAAATAGCTTCACAAGAATTAATGGCGGGGGTGTAAAAAATGAGCCAATTGTTGCAAGTGGGAGAAAAAGCATCGATGCGTGATGTCTTTGGAGAAGTGTTATTAAACATTACAAAAAAAGATACGAAAGCAGTCGTGTTAGATGGAGATCTGGCGAATTCAACGAAAACGGATACAGTAGCGAAAGGAAATGCCGCTCAGTTTCTGCAAATGGGCATTGCTGAACAAAATATGATGGGTGTAGCGGCGGGCCTTGCTTCTGTAGGTCTTCAGCCGTGGGTATGCACATTCGCTTCATTTATTACGAAAAGAGCACTCGATCAAATTACCGTTTCAGTAGCTCAGCCTAAATTAAATGTGAAAATGATCGGTGCTTACAGTGGGCTGTTAACGGGCTGTACGGGAAAGACACACCAAGGTGTGGAAGATGTAGCGATTATGCGCAGTATCCCAAATATGGTTGTTCTTGCACCAGCAGACGGGGTTGAGTTAATTCACATGATGGAATTTGCTCATCAATATGATGGACCTGTTTACATTCGTCTTGCGCGGGATGCGCAGCCGCAAATCTTCGACATAGAAACACATCGATTTGAATTAGGGAAAGGCTTGTTTGTGAAAGAAGGTGGCGATCTTACGATTATCACCACAGGTACACAAACGGAACGCTCAGTAGAAGCCGCTCGTTTGTTAGAAAAAGAAGGTATTCACGCATCTGTTTTGCATATGCCGACGATCAAGCCACTTGATCAGGAAGCCGTTGTGAAGGCCGCCCGTGAAACGGGAGCGATTGTCGTTGCAGAAGAGCATAACATTATTGGTGGACTAGGCAGTGCTGTTGCTGAAATTCTCGGTGAACAGTATCCAACACCGATGATCCGGGTCGGTGTGCAAGATCGCAACACAGAATCAGGCAAGAATGAAGATCTCCTGAAAAAATACAACATTACGCCTGCTGATATGGTTGTGAAAGCGAAAGAAGTATTAAGCCGGAAAAGGTAAAGTGGAGTAAGTTTTGAATGCAAGCAAATTCATGATAAATAAAAAGATGAGGAGCGCGAACACGATGTCTGAATCGATAAATAAACAACAGTTGTTCATAAATGGAGAATGGGTGGAGGGGTCTGCCTATACGAAACTGACTTCTCCTTATAGTGAAAAAGAGATTGCACAAATCCCTTCTGCGAATGATGAAGAAATTGACCATGCGATTGAAGCAGCATTCCAAGCTAAAGCGGTCATGGCAAAGATGCCAGCTCATCAACGTGCTTCTATTTTGGAAAAGGTTTCTGTGTTGCTTGAGGAGCGAGGAGATGAGGCAGCGATTCTTCTTGCGAAAGAAGCCGCGAAGCCGCTCGTGTATGCAAAAGCGGAAGTAAGCCGAACAGTTCAAACGTACAAATTTGCGGCAGAAGAAGCGAAAAGACTTCATGGTGAGATGATTCCGATGGATGCTGCTCCAGGAGGAGAAAACAGAATCGCTTATACAACGCATGAGCCTATTGGCGTTATCGGTGCAATTACACCATTTAATTTTCCGCTCAATTTAGTTGCGCATAAGCTTGGCCCTGCGATTGCGGCCGGAAACACAGTTGTACTGAAGCCAGCTAGTCAAACGCCATTGACATCGTATTTTACCGCAAAGCTGTTTGAAGATGCGGGACTGCCTGCTGGTGCGTTAAATGTCATTACAGGTGGAGGGAGAATTGTCGGCGATAAAATTGTCACAGATGAACGTGTGAACATGGTTACGTTTACAGGAAGCCCGGGCGTGGGGATCGGCATTCGCAATAAAGCAGGACTGAAACGGGTAACGCTAGAGCTTGGATCAAACGCGGCTGTTATCCTTGATAAAGAGGTCAATATTGATAAGATTATTGATCGTTGCATTATGGGGGCTTTTTCAAATCAAGGACAAGTCTGTATTTCATTGCAACGCGTGTATGCACATGAAGATGTGTATGACTCATTCGTTGAAAAGTTTGTTGAAGCGACGAAAAAGTTGACGATTGGCGACCCGCTTGATCCGGAAACAGACGTATCCGCTTTAATTACACCAGGAGATGTGGATCGTGCGCTCAGCTGGATTCATGAAGCAAAGCAAGGTGGCGCGACGATTGCAGCAGGTGGCGAAGCGGAAGGGCATATTCTTCAGCCGACCGTCATTTTAGATGCTGACTCAAACTTGAAAGTATCTTGCCAGGAAGTGTTTGCCCCGATCGTTGTCATTAACAAAGTGAAGACGGTTGAAGAAGCCATTAATCTTGTTAATGATTCACGCTTCGGTCTGCAAGCGGGCATTTACACGGAAAACGTGCATACAGCATTTGATGCAGCAGACGCATTACACGTAGGCGGTGTTTTAGTAAATGATATCCCTACTTTCCGTGTGGATCATATGCCGTACGGTGGTGTGAAAGAAAGTGGCACTGGACGTGAAGGGATTAAATATGCAGTAGAAGAAATGACCGAAATGAAGCTCGTTATTTTTAACCGTAACTAAAAAAAGCCGGGCGGGGTCATTTTAAATCTCCGCCCGTCTCTCTCTTTTTAGAAGCATCGTTCGTTATTATAATTGAAGGAGTGAGCGGTTTGGTGAAAGAATATAAAATTGCTGTTATAGCCGGAGATGGAATTGGCCCTGAAGTGATTGATGAAGGAATCAACGTTTTAAATGAAATGGCCAAGATGGATGGCGAGATCGCATTTGACTTTACTTATTTTCCATGGGGCTGTGAATACTACGCTGAAACGGGAAAAATGATGGACGATGATGGGATGGAAAAGCTGAAAGGATTTGACGCGGTTTATTTAGGCGCTGTCGGATTCCCAGGTGTTCCAGATCATATTTCTCTTTGGGATCTCCTTTTGAAAATTAGAAAAGGATTCGATCAATATATTAATATTCGGCCGATTACATTATTGAATGGAGCTCCTTGTCCGCTTGAAGGCGTCAAAAGAGAAGAGATTGATATGCTGTTTATTCGTGAAAACAGTGAAGGTGAATATGCAGGAGCGGGAGACTGGCTATTTAAAGGAAAGCCTGAGGAGGTCGTTTTGCAGACTGGTGTGTTTTCTCGAAAAGGGACGGAGCGGGTAATCCGTTATGCGTTTGAGGAAGCAAGAAAAATGAACAAATCGCTGACGAGTATTAGTAAAGGGAATGCGTTAAACTACTCAATGGTATTTTGGGATCAAATTTTTGATGAAGTAAGCAAAGAGTACCCGGATGTACAAACGTATTCGTATCTCGTCGATGCAGCGAGTATGCTGATGATTAAAGATCCGAAACGTTTTGAAGTCGTCGTTACATCTAACTTGTTTGGGGATATTTTAACCGATTTAGGTGCAGCGATTGCCGGGGGACTTGGACTGGCTGCCGGAGCAAACATTAACCCGGAACGAGACTATCCGTCTATGTTTGAACCCATTCATGGCTCTGCACCAGACATTGCGGGTGAAGGTATTGCCAATCCGCTTGCGTCTATTTGGTCCGCAAGTCAAATGTTCGACTACTTCCATCGTCCTGATTTAGGCGCGCGTGTGTTAAAAGCGATTGAAGACGTATTGACAGAAAAAGAATACGTAACACCTGATCTAGGAGGAAATGCTTCTACTTCTGAAGTGGGGGCACGTGTTATTCATTATTTGAAAAAAGAACCTAATGAATCATAAGCCTGCAAAACCAACGTTTTTTCGCGTTACTAACAGAAGTCGAATTTAGGATGCGTATAAGAAAAAATATTGAATTGTTATAGCTAGCTCGGTGGTTAGAAAACAGAGAACACGATAAATTTGTATGAGAGTCTTACGAATGAGAATTGTTTTGAAAGGGGGAGAAATCCGGCTTTTAAGACAATTCTTTTTTCTTTTCGTTAAGAATCGGCCATGATAGCATGAAAAGAAACGGACTTCAATTGAAGCGCTTGCGGGATTCGGAAGCAGTACTGATTCATTTTTACAAAGGAGTTGGAGGATGTGCTGACGTTAGATCAGACGATTCAAGAGGCGTTGATTTTCATTACGGAGCGAAATGCGGAGTCGGCAGCGATTGTGGATGAAGATAAAACGGTTGGGATGATTACGCTCGAGGAGATTCGTGTGGCGATTCAGAATGGCCATGTGTTGATGACGCTTCGGGCCTTTTTTCAGCAGCCGTTTTTACAGGAGTTTCTCCGGGAGCAGGAGTCGGATATGTTTCGCGAGATGCTCGCAAGCAAGATGTTTTCCGATATGATCAACTCGCTGTATGACGGTGTGTACATTACAGATGGGTATGGGTTTACGGTAAAGGTGAATACCGCGTATGAGCGGATTACTGGTATTTCATCGGAGAAAATAATCGGTCTTCATATGAATGATTTGGAGAAAGCGGGCTATATTTCGAAGTCGGTGTCGGTTCAGGTTATTCAGGAGAAAAAATCGCTGACACGTATGCAGGAGCTGGCGAATGGACGGAAAGTCATCGTGTCGGCTAGTCCGGTGTTTAATCAAGAGCAAACGATTTTGTATGTCGTCAGCAGCGTACGTGATATTACTGAGCTGATTCAGCTGAAGGCTGAGAATAATGAATTAAAAGAAAGCAAGGCAGGGAGTGAAACAGCGGCGAATGAGACAGAAGACTTTCCATTTATAGCAGGCGATCTGGAAACAAAGCGTTTGATGCGAAAGATTGCCAAAACGGATGTAACGGTTTGTTTAACGGGTGAGAGTGGTGTTGGAAAAACGATGTCGGCTTCATACATTCACCGGCACTCGCTTCGAAAAGGGCATCCATTTATTGAAGTGAACTGTGGGGCGCTTCCGGCGAATTTAATTGAAGCAGAATTGTTCGGTTACGTGGGTGGGGCCTTTACAGGAGCGCTTTCGAAAGGGAAAAAGGGACTGATCGAAATGGCGAATAGAGGGACGCTTTTTTTGGATGAGATTGGGGACATGCCGCTTGAATTACAGGTGAAGCTGTTGAAAGTACTCGACGATTTTTCATTTATGCCAGTCGGTTCAACAGTGCCGAGAAAGGTTGATATCCGGGTCATCGCGGCGACGAATCAGCCGCTAGAAGAGCTTGTTGAAAAAGGTATGTTTCGTGAGGATTTGTATTACCGGCTGACCGTTGTTCCGATGTGTATTCTGCCGCTGCGGGAACGTAAAAAAGAAATTCCAGGCTTGCTGACGTATTATTTGGAGCGGTTTAATGCTGCTCATCAAGAAGCCGTCACGTTGTCAGCAGAAGCGTTTGATGAATTGTGTGAATACGGATGGCCGGGTAACATTCGTGAATTGAAAAACGTCATCGAATATTTAATAGTGACAGCATCTTCCACGCAGGTGAACGTAGAACAGCTTCCGGCAAAAATCCAGCGCGAGCCGCTTGTGGAATTTTCATTGGATGGTTCGATCATTCCGCTGAAAAAAGCGACGGATCAGGTTGAGCGGCATTTAATTGAAAAAGCAATGCGCATACATAAAACGACAAGAAAAGCGGCGGAAGCTTTGCAAGTTAGCCAGTCCACTATTGTGGCGAAAATGAAAGGCTGGGCTTCCTCTGATTAGAATTCTAATCAAAAAAGGTAGTTTTGAGTATTATTTAAATCAAGCGAAGGGCTAAATCCTTCTTTTTAAGCTTTTTTCTTGTTGGCACGGGACTTGCAATAAGAAGTAAGGAGAAGAAAAAAGGAGGATTTTTTTATGACTATATCTTCGTTTAAGATTGCCAATAAGTTAATTACTGGTGAAGGTGCAACAGGACAGTTGAAAGTGGAAGCGGAACGGTTAGGAATGACGAATCCGCTTATTGTCACAGATCACATTATTCAACAAACAGGGATGCTCCATAACATTCAAGGAATTTTGGAAGGGCTTACGTGCGGCGTATTTTTAGAAGTGGAGCCTGAGCCGGAATTTTATGTGGTGGAAGAGTGCCGGAAAGCGTTTCAAAAAGGCGGACATGATGGGCTGATTGCCATTGGCGGCGGAAGCGCGATGGATACAGCAAAAGCCGTTTCAGGGTATGCAGGTTATGAAGGGGCACTTGTCGATCTCGTCGGCACGGACCACGTGAAGCAGAAGGGATGTCCGCTCATTGTGATTCCAACGACGGCCGGTACCGGTTCTGAAGTGACCAATATTTCAATCTTGTCCGATAAAGAAGAGCAAGTGAAGAAAGGAATTGTAAGCGATTACCTATTGCCGGATGTAGCGATTGTTGCACCGGAAATGACCTTGACGATGCCGCCTCATGTAACAGCAGCAAGTGGAATCGACGCACTCGTTCATGCGATTGAAGCGTATATTTCCGTCCATGCATCACCTATTACGGATTCACTTGCGATAGGAGCGATGAAAATGATCGCTGTGAACTTGCCAAAAGCGTATGCAAATCCGGGGAATATGAAAGCACGTGAGCAGATGGCGACAGGGAGTTTAATGGCGGGAATGGCGTTCGGAAATGCAGGTGTTGGTGCGGTGCATGCACTGGCGTATCCACTTGGCGGCCGGTTTCATATTCCACATGGTGTAAGTAATGCCCTGCTGCTCCCATATGTAATGGAGTGGAATAAAATTAGCTGTTTGGAACGTTTCCGGGACATTGCTGCAGCGCTTGGCGAGAAAGTCGATCATTTAACGGACAATGAAGCGGCGGATCGGGCTATTTCAGCCATGCGTGTATTGTGCGAAGCGGTTCGTATTCCAGATGGACTATGTAAGGTGGGCATTAAAGAAAGTGATTTAGACGATATGGCGGAAGATGCGAGTAAAATTGACCGTCTACTGAAAAATAATCCGAGAATGTTCACGAAAGCAGATATTCTCGCTATTTATGAAGCAGCATATCAAGGAGGGGAAAACAAATGAAATGGAAAAATCGAGCATATGGAGAGGAATCTCCCTACATTCCACTAGGGCCGTTTAAGCTACGGCTCCCGTTTATTCATTACCGGTTTGAGTGGCCCGATTATGTGCAAGGGTTATTAATGTGTGCAGTCGATCTTGCCGCGATTCCATTGCTAATAGAATTGCTAGGAATGCCGTTTGAAGCAGCACTTGCTGTGGTCATGCTCAATGGACTTTTTTATTTAACACATCATTTACTAGGCGATCCCGTTATTCCAGGCTGGATTACACCAGCCATTCCATTAATTATGGTATATGTTTCTCAGTTTCCGGAAGATGAACGGGTACATGCGTTAATTGCTTTTCAGCTGACACTCGGGTTGTTTTCTGTTTTTCTCGGCGTAACAGGGCTTGCCAGTAAAGTCGTCAATCTTGTACCGAGTGCTATTAAAGCAGGCGTTATTATGGGTGCCGGTATTGCGGCCGTTATTTCTATTTTTCAAGTGGGCGGCCGTTTTGAATCATTTCCGTGGACGATTTCAATTGCAGTCGGGATTGCGTTTTATTTAATATTCTCAAGACATTTCCAAGTATTAAAACAGAAAAATAAGGTATGGTGAACCATTGGAAAACTAGGTATTTTTCCAATCATTATTTTAGCCGTTGTGATCGCTCCTTTATTTGGCGAAGCGCCGTGGCCAACGATTGAATGGGGTTTTTCAACACCTGATTTTGCTACATTGTGGAATGAGTATACAATATTTGGTCTTGGCATGCCGCCACTTCTTTTGTTTATAAGCGGATTGCCAACTGTTTTGGCAACATATATCGTGTTGTTTGGGGATATTTTGCAAAGTAAAGCGATTATTGATGAAGCAGATGACATTCGACAAGATGAAAAAGTCGACTACAATCCAAATCGTGCGCATTTAATTTTTGGTGCGAGAAATTCAATTATGAGCATCATCGGTCCAGATGTGACAATGGCCGGCCCCTTGTGGTCAGCTATGCAAGTAGTTGTGGTCGAGCGATATAAGGAAGGCAAGAAAGTTATGAACTCCATTTTCGGCGGATCGGGTTCATTCCGTTGGGGCACGAATACGGGTTTACTTTTACTTCCAATTGTCAGTCTCGTAGAACCCATTTTAGGCGTTGCACTCGCATTGACATTATTGATTCAAGGATATGTAAGTGTTCGGATTGGTATTATGGAAGCGAAAAGCCAGCGTGATCTTGGAATTGCTGGTATTATAGCGGCAGTGTTAGCGATTAAAGGTGCTGCTTGGGCTTTTGCGATCGGCATTATTTTATGTTTCTTAATTTACGGCAAAAAGTTCTTTGTCGGCGAAAATGACGGTACGTTTGCGAAAGATGTAGAAAAAGAAGCACAATAAAGTGAAACTTCCATCCGTGGGGGGCTTCATCCCTCGTGGAATAAAAATGATCGTATCTTTTCTAACTTCAGCTTTTTTGCTGAAGTCTTTTTTTCGTTCAACTGTATAATAAAGATTAATATAAGCTGGCGCTTTATATTAGGAAGAGGAGGAGGATGTGCCATGAAAATAAAAGGACATGATGTACGGGGCAGTGTACTTGATGAGGAGACGAGATGTGCACATTATCATCAGGAAATGGACCGGATTGCGATTAAGTTTTATTGCTGCGGGACGTATTATCCATGCCACCAATGCCATGAGGAAGATGGCTGTGGCAAAATGCAAGTGTGGCCGAAAGAGAAATTTGATGAAAAGGCAGTGTTGTGCGGAGGCTGCGGTCATGAGCTGACGGTTCGGGAATATTTAGCGTGTGAGTCCGCTTGTCCGAGCTGTGGCGTGGCGTTTAATCCAGGCTGCCGTTTGCATAAACATTTTTATTTTGAAACGTAAGTAGGGCGTCCTCATATTGACCAAATAATATCATCATGGTATTGTACAATAGTTAATTAAGTTACTAAACAAATTAATTTGTTCAATTTCTATAGCAGAACCGAGATCATGGAAGAAAGCTGATGAAGTTGTCTTATAAGAAAAAAGAATGGCGGGATATGTGAATTATTAGGATTTATTCCGCCGTTGCTCAGCTTTATCCGGCCATTACAATCAAAAATCCTGCCAAAATAAGAAGAAATCCCGCCGCTTGCCGTTCTTTTTTTAAAAAAAGGGAACTTGTTCGTCTATTCGTGCTACTAATTGAATAAAATGTGTTACGGGGCGAAAAATTGAAGTGAATTAGAGGTGAACGTATGCAAGATTTCGGATTAAAAAGATTTGGCGTTTCAATGGACAGTCAATTGCTTCGGAAGTTTGACCATTTAGTCAGTCAAAGGGGATATGAAAATCGTTCGGAAGCCGTTCGAGATCTTGTCCGTGATGCACTTATTCAACAGTCCTGGGAAGATCAAGAACATATTGCAGCAGGAAGTATTCTGTTATTTTATAACCATCATCAGCGGAATTTACTGGAAGAAATGACAACGATTCAACATAGTATGCACGATGTAATCCTTGCCACGACACACTTCCATTTAGATCATGATAGCTGCTTAGAGCTGATCGTCGTTAAAGGGAAAGTGAACGATATCCAGCAGCTCAATCATAAGCTGACGAGTTTAAAAGGCGTGGATTATGGAAAGTTTACAGTGGCACCAGTAGAGCAAATATAGTGATGAAGGAGTCAGATGCATGAGTGAGAGATTTTTTGGACGTATCGCAATAGCTGTTTTCGCTTTTTCTATTCTATTAGCAGGTTGTTCACAATCTGAATCGAATCAACCAATTGAGAAAAATAAAAAGGATGAACTTGTGCTAGCTGTTGGAGGAGAGCCTGATACTGGGTTTGATCCAACGACTGGCTGGGGGCGTTACGGCTCACCGCTTTTTCAAAGTACGCTATTAAAAAGGGACCATGAACTTAACATTGTCAATGATGTAGCTACTCGTTATCACGTGAGTGAAGATGGAAAGGTCTGGACAGTCACTTTGCGTAATGATGTGAAATTTTCGGATGGACAACCATTAACAGCAGCCGATGTAGCATTCACGTTTGAAACAGCATTAAACAATGGATCAGTTGTGGATCTGAATGTGCTGGAGAAAGTGGAAGCAACGGATGAGTACACCGTAATCTTTACGTTAAAGGAAGCACAATCAACCTTTGTTAACTCTTTCGTTGCAACAGGGATTGTCCCTAAACATGCTTACGGAGACGATTATGCGGAAAATCCGGTTGGCTCAGGCCCTTATCAGCTCGTTCAGTGGGACAAGGGGCAACAGCTCATTGTACAGGCGAACCCTGAATATTATGACCAAAAGCCTTCTTTTCAAAAGATCACCTTTTTATTTTTAAGTGAAGATGCTGCCTTTGCTGCTGCTCAAGCAGGAAATGTGGATGTTGCGGCTATTCCAGCTGCATTTAGTAAACAGCAAGTACCTGGTATGAGATTAGAAGCAGTTAAAACAGTGGATAATCGTGGAATTGTGTTTCCGTACGTGAAATCAGGTCAAATGACGGAAGAGGGTTACCCAATTGGTAACGATGTGACGGCTGATCGGGCGATTCGTCAGGCGATTAATATTGCGATTGACAGAGAAGCGCTTATTGATGGTGTGTTGGAAGGATATGGATCACCTGCTTATACGTCAGTAGATGGTTTACCTTGGTGGAATCCTGAAACCGTTTTTGAAGATGCCGATCTAGATGGTGCTAAAAAGATCTTAGAAGAATCAGGCTGGAAAGATACAGACGGTGACGGGACGCTTGAGAAAGGCTCTGTGAAAGCGGAGTTTACGTTATATTACCCAGCGGACGATGCTATCAGACAATCTCTCTCCATAGCTGTTGCGGATATGATCAAACCACTTGGTATTAACATAAAGATAGAGGGTGAGAGCTGGGATACGATCGAACAAAAGATGCATTCAAATGCTGTCCTTATGGGCTGGGGAAGCCATGACCCGCATGAAATGTATAATATTTATAGTGGTAAATATGCTGGAGTAGAGTACTATAACACAGGTTTTTATGAAAATAAAACAGTAGATGACTATTTTGAAAAGGCGCTTCGTGCTGCCGATGAAACAGAGGCCATGGTGTTTTGGAAAAAAGCGCAATGGGATGGAACGACTGGTTTAAGTGCAAAAGGGGACGCTCCATGGGCATGGTTAGTAAACATGGATCACTTGTATGTAGTGAAGGATGGGCTGGATATTGGAAAACAAAGAATCCATCCACATGGACACGGCTGGCCTGTGACAAACAATATTGAAGAATGGAAATGGACTGAGTAACGTGAATAAAAGGGTAAATAGACATATTGGGCTCTTTCTTTTGCTGAAAAGTGTACGAATGGCGACATTGTTAGTCGCCATTTGTTTCATTTCTTTTCTATTAATAAAGAATTCTCCTATTGATCCGATTCAAGCGTATATCGGTGCGGATATGTTGAAGGTAGGGCCCGAGCAGCGTGAGAAGATCGCTGAGCATTGGGGACTCGATCAGCCTATCATAGTACAGTTTGTGAGTTGGGGCTCTGCTTTGCTTACAGGTGATTTAGGAACATCGATGATTTACCGCCGCCCCGTCGCTGAGATTATTCATGAACGTTTTTTACATTCTTTCGTTTTAATGATCACAGCGTGGGTATTATCTGGAATCATCGGTTTTGCCATGGGCGTTATATCAGCGATGAAAAAGGATACGTGGGTAGACAAATTCATTAAATGGTATTGTTATACGTTGGCATCGACCCCAACATTCTGGCTCGGACTTCTTATGCTCATTGTTTTTGCTGTATGGCTAGGGTGGTTTCCAGTCGGGTTAGGGGTTCCAGCGGGCGTTCTTGCAGAAAATGTCACAATCGCTGATCGAATCCATCATCTGATCCTTCCGGCGATGACGCTTAGTGTGATCGGTGTTGCGAATGTAGCATTGCATACGCGTCAGAAGCTGCTCGATGTTTTGGCTAGTGAGTATGTGTTGTTTGCAAGGGCAAGAGGGGAACACGGTTTTGGGTTGTTTTGGCGGCATGGGTTACGGAATGTCGCAATGCCTGCGATCACGTTACAATTTGCCGCTTTTAGTGAATTGTTTGGCGGGGCTGTGCTTGCTGAACAAGTCTTCTCTTATCCAGGTCTTGGACAAGCTACCGTCGAAGCAGGGCTAAGAGGAGATGTTCCGCTCTTATTAGGATTAGTGATATGCAGTGCCCTATTTGTTTTTGTCGGGAACGTCATCGCGGATTTGATTTATTATGTGTTAGATCCGAGAATAAGAGAGAGGCGAATGATTTGAATGCTGCCTTTAACATAAAAAAGAGAAAGAATACTCGAAAACAGTTTAATAGAAGGAAACGGACATTAGTCGTGACCGTTATCGCTGTTATTTTCTTGCTAAGTATTGTTGTGGGCCGTTTTTTATTAGATGAAGGAAGAGTTGCTACGAATTTAACGATACGAAATGCTCCCCCTTCAATTGAGCATCTTTTTGGAACCGATTGGTTAGGTAGGGATATGTTTACACGTACTATGATGGGGCTTTCATTAAGTATGGGTGTAGGATTGATTGGCGCCATTGGCAGCGCATCGATTGCGCTTATGCTTGGCATGGCCGCAGCGACAATGGGGAAAATGGCCGATCGGATCATTTCGTGGCTCATTGACCTTTTTCTTAGTGTCCCGCACCTTGTTACTCTCATTTTGATTGCCTTTACATTAGGAGGGGGGTTTAAAGGAATTGTCATTGGCATTGCCCTCACCCATTGGCCGAGCCTTGCGCGTGTCATTCGGGCCGAAGTGATGCAAATTCGTTCGGCAGAATTTGTACGTGTGTCTCAGAAGATGGGGAAATCTCGATGGTTTATCGCTGCAGGGCACATTTTGCCACATTTAATCCCGCAAGTGCTAGTCGGATTCTTGTTATTGTTTCCCCATGCGATCTTACATGAAGCGGCCGTGACCTTTTTAGGTTTAGGGTTATCGCCGCACGAGCCGGCGATTGGCATTATATTATCAGAATCGATGAAGTACTTGTCTTCAGGTATGTGGTGGCTCGCCTTTTTTCCAGGTCTTTGTCTGCTCATTGTCGTTCGGACATTTGATACGATTGGCGAAAATCTCCGAATGCTCATCGATCCAACGAGCGCTCATGATTAGTTACCTACACAATGTTCATTTTTAAAAAGGAGTTAACTAACACATATGTCTATTCTTGAAGTGGAAGATTTATCGATCTCATTTAAGCAATATACAGGTGGTTTAAAGCAGAAACATCATCACGTTATCACAGATTTAACAGTCACTTTGGAGGCAGGTGAAATACTTGCCGTCGTGGGAGCAAGCGGTTCGGGGAAAAGTTTACTAGCTCATGCCATTTTAGGAATTCTTCCGAGCAATGCGGGCATGAGCGGGACGATCAAATATGCAGGAGATGAACTGACAGCTGCTCGGCAAAGGGCCGTAAGAGGCAAGGAAATTGTTCTCGTCCCGCAATCCGTCAACTATTTAGATCCGCTTATGCGTGTTGGGGCTCAAGTCCGTACGTCCGTTAAACAGGGCGATGCTATTAGGGCACAACGTAAGGTCTTCCAGCGGTATCATTTAAAATCGGATGTTGAGAACATGTATCCATTTCAACTGTCAGGAGGAATGGCGAGAAGAACACTTTTATCAACAGCGATGGTCAGCGAGGCAAATGTGATTATCGCGGATGAACCGACTCCAGGAATGGATCCAGCCGTCATAGTAGAAGCTCTTCATCACTTTAGGGAGCTGGCAGACAATGGGTGTGCGGTCATGCTCATCACACATGATATTGAATCTGCGCTGAAAATTGCCGATAAAATTGCCGTATTTTATGCAGGGACGACGGTTGAAGTCGCACCAGTGGATGACTTTTTTGGGAACGGTGAAGCGTTACGGCATCCGTATAGTAAAGCGTTATGGAGAGCGCTGCCGCAAAATGATTTTATACCGATCCGAGGCTCTCAGCCCGATCCAAGTGCTTTGCCATCTGGGTGTTTATTTGCGCCGCGATGTGAAAAGGCTACACTTGAGTGTGGACAAGCACGGCCCGAGATGCGAAACCTTCGTAACGGAATGGTGAGGTGTATTCATGCAACTTGAAGCAAAAGATGTTGGGTTTCGTTATGAGAATGGACCGTGGTTGTTTCGGGGGATCAATGTAACCATAGAACCAGGGGAAATTGTTGGTCTCACTGGACCGAGTGGGTGCGGGAAAACCTCATTTTGCAAGGTGTTAGCAGGCTATGAGAAACCCGTGGAAGGGAGCATTGCCATTCATGGTTCATCCTTGCTGAAGAACGTCTATCATCCTGTGCAGCTCGTCTTTCAGCATCCAGAAAAAGCTGTTAACCCAAGGTGGAAGATGCTGAAGACTCTTCGGGAAGGAGGGCCGCTTGATCAGGAGCTGCTTGAATCATTAGGAATTGAACGGAAATGGTTGACGCGCTGGCCGAACGAATTGTCTGGAGGAGAATTGCAGCGGTTTTGTGTGGCGCGCGCATTGGGGTCTGGGACGCATTTTCTCATTGCAGATGAAATGACCACGATGCTTGACGCGATCACACAAGCTCAAATTTGGCATGTCGTTCTGGAAATGGCTAAAAAGAGAGGGATGGGCATACTCGTTGTCAGCCACGAAGCGAAACTGGTTCAAAGACTTTGTCATCGAATCATTGATTTTCACCATATGAATGGCAGAAGATCATAAGGAATGTTCTATACAATGATTGTTCGAATAAGGTAAAAGATCATGTATTTTCTGAAAATAACTGAAACTTTTTTTACGATTGTACGTAAAAGTAAGGAGAGATGGCGGAAATGAGAAAAAACGATGATGCAGGCATTCTTCTTTTATTTCTTATTCCCGCTTCCAGCGCTCGCTGTGCGAGGGCTGCATACATATTCGTTCAAAGTCGAAATAGAAGATCAGATGTACAAAGTTTTCTAATGGGGAGGGAATGGGATGAAAGTATTTATCGGTTCGGTCCTTGTCCTTTTGCTGATTGGCGTTGGCATTTGGCTGATGCTGTCGCCTTCATTTAAAAAAGTGGGGGAAACGGCCAGTAAAGTGAAAGACAATTTAAAGGAGGGCTCACGAGATGGGGGAAGTGAAAAAGATGAATAGAGGAAAGAATAAAAAGGTGCTAGGCGGTTCGATCGTCGCAATCGCTCTTGTTTTAGGTATCGCATTGCTTACATTGTTTATTGAAAAAATTCCGAACGGCTATGTCGGTGTTGTATACAGCCCGAATGGCGGTGTGCAGGATGAAACGCTTGGCCAAGGCTGGCATCTTGTCGGTTTGTTTGACAAAATAACGGTATATCCTGTACGGATGCAGACGGTTAATTATACAGATATTCAAGTTGCTACGTCAGACGGGAAAAGTGTAACCGTTGATTTTGCCTACAACTACAGCATTCAGCCGGATAAAGTGGTCGATGTGTTTAATAAATTTGGCCCGATTCCAGTTGAGCAAATTGAAGAATCGTATTTGCGCACACGTCTTTGGGATGCAGGGCGTAAAGGAATTGCTAAATACTCGGTCATCGATACGTACGGTGAAAAATCATCTGAAGCGGCTGTCGGTGTACAAAACTTGTTTTCTGATGACATTAAAGAACTCGGTTTCATCGTCGATAACTTAACACTTGGTGTACCGAAGCCTGATGAGTCAACACAAGCAGCGATTAATAAACGGGTAGAAGCTGCACAGGAACTTGAGCGGAAACAGATTGAGTTGAAGATCGCAGAAGCTGAAGCGCAGAAAAAGAAAATTGAAGCGCAAGGGATAGCTGACTACAATAAAATCATTAAAGAATCCATTTCGCCTGAAGTCATTCAAAACAAATGGATTGAAAAATGGGACGGCGTAATGCCAAAAGCGACTGGCTCGAATCAGTTAATTGAAATTCCAATTGGTGATGCAGGTGCAAGTTCAGCGCAGTAATCATAAATAGAATAAATTTTTATTTTTAAAGCCTTCTGTGTCCCTGCAGAAGGCTTTTTTAATGGTTATTTTTCGCATATTGTTCAAAGTCGTCTTTAAGAAGGTTCGTGATGTTTGTTAAATAAGCAGGATCGGGCAACTTTTGATCTTCTTCCAATTCATAAAATTGATGATGGATTCTCATTCTTTTTATGGTAAAATTAAGTAAGACTATCTTTTTTTAGATGAATAAAATAAAAAATCAGGGAGCCTTATCTATGAAAAAATGTATTATGTCGCTGTTCGCTTTATTGATCGTATTTGGACTTATTCACCCGGCTCAAGCAGCAGGGGAGACGGCGTTTTATGATGGAGTGAAGGTGACGCACGCAGATGGAGGCAACGATCAGCCGTTTGCAAAAAATGAGAAATTAATGATTGATCTAGCCTGGTCGTATAAAGCCAGCCAGCCAGATGCGATAACGCTTCCGGATACATTTAAGGTAAAGGAAGATATGCAAAAAGCGTTGACGACGAAAGACGGAACGAATGTCGGAACGGTAAAAGTAGATGCAGAGACTCGAGTCGTCACGGCTGCATTCGCGAACGTATCAGCTATTGAATCCGGTGCTTCGGGGACGATTTTTATCCCTGTTGTTTTCAATGAAGCGGTCGTTACAGTGGCTGGCACGTATGAAGCGGCGTTTAACATGGGACAGGCAGCGCCGATTGTCGTGAACATGACAGTAGAAAATGCGGCCCAAGTGGGCACAGGGGCGCTCCAAATCGTGGCCATTGATGCATTAACGAAAGAAAAAGTGGCAGGTTCAGCATTTACCGTTGTAAATAGTGATGGAAAAGTCGTTGCGTCCCTCACGACAAACAGTGCGGGTGAAGCAACAGTACCGAGTCTTTCATATGGCACGTATACAGTGACACAAACGGCTGCGCAGGCAGGATATGCGGTGCCAGCGGATCCATGGAAAGTAGAGATAAATGAAGCCGTTGTGACGAAAGAAGTGGCTCATGCGAAGGCAGCTGGCTTAACGGGCGGGTTAACGATTACAGCGGTTGAAAAAGGAACGACGACACCGATTAAAGCGGCGGAATTTGAGCTGAAATCAGAAAATGGTCTATTTTCAAAGACGGTTGTAACGGATGAGAAAGGAACTGCTTTGCTGACAGGGCTTGCGTATGGTACGTACACGTTGAAACAGACGAAAACAGCAGCCGATTTTGTATTGCCAACGGAAACATGGGATATTGTGATCGGCCGTCAGACGCCAGTTGAGAAAACGATAGAAAATCAATTAATCAACGAATATGGTACTCTTTCGATTAAGAAAACAGACGAAAAATCAGGCGATGCGTTAAAAGGTGCAGAGTTCTCCCTTTATTATTACACGGGTGATGAGAAGCTTGTCGCGAAAGTGGTGACGGATGAAAAAGGAAGCGCCGAGTTTGAAAATTTAGCGGCAGGCAAATATACGCTAGAAGAAACGAAAGCACCGACAGGCTATACACGTTCGTCAGAAAAGACGGTTGTGACGATTAAAAGTGGCGAAACGGTTGAGTTAACGTTTAAAAATGCCAAATCATCAACGACTGGAGCGGCAACAACGAGTGGCACGAAGTCAGCAGATACATTACCGAGAACAGGTGATGAATCATCGATGATGTACATGTTAGGTGTTATATTGCTAGTAGCGGGCGCGTATTTGTTTATGAAAAAAGGGAAGCGTGCGTAAAGCACGGTGATGTTGAGAAAAATCATTGCTGTCATCTGTATCATGGCAGCAGCGGTATTAATTGCGGCCCCATTTTTAAAGTACGAACTGTTAGAAGCGAGTACGAAAAAGTATGAAGCTGTGCAGTTATCGCCGGAAGAAATTCAGGAAAATAATGAACGGCCGGCCGAGTTTAATATGGAAGTAATTGAGCCGCCATCTGTTTTAGATACGGTGACGAAAGATGCTGAAGTAGAAAAGTCCGCGATTGTCGGGCAAATTGAGATTCCGTCTGTTCATCTCAGTTTGCCCATTTTAAAAGGAACAACGAATGAGAACTTGCTTGCCGGGGCAACGACCATGCGGGAAGATCAGTGGATGGGACTTGGCAATTATACGCTTGCGGGTCACCATATGAAGAGAGATACACTGCTTTTTAGCCCGCTCTTGCGTGTGGAAAAAGGGGCACTCATTACGGTAACGGATTTAACATACGAGTATACATATGAAGTGACAGAACTTGAAGTCGTTCATGAAGACCGTGTTGATATTTTAGACAATACGATTGACCCGGTCATTACGCTCGTTACATGTTACACGCCTGATGAATCAGAAAAGCGATTTATCGTACACGGTAAACTGAAAAAAACAGAAGAGCATGAATAAAAAGAGCAGCATTAAAAGCCGTATGATTAGGCTTTTGATGCTGCTCTTTTGCGCTCAATTAGCGTGCCAAGTAGGCTGCTTTTTGTGAAGTGCCGAATGTGTCGTATTGTACTGTATAAAAGCTTTCTAAGTCGCTCATGACAAGCACCGTACCGTCTGTTGTCGAAGCGGTCTCTGCACCGGCGTCCGTGAGACGTTTTAAGACGGATGAGTCGGCGAAGTTTGCGCCTGTTCCGTGAGAAGCGACGGCATAAAGCGGTGCGACTTCGTCAACGAACGCCTGTGTTGTCGATGCTGAGGCCCCATGTTGTGATACTTTTAACACGTCGGCACTTACATTGTAGTCAGCGACAAGTTTGTGTTCAACCGCTGCACTGGCATCAGACATAAGTAAGAAACGGACGTCGCCATGTGTTAACTCAAGAACGACGGATCCGTCGTCGGCATTTTGTGCTTCACTGTTTGCATTTAACACGTGAACGGGGACGGATAAATCAGCTGAAATGTCAGTGTTTATTTTTGCTTGTGTAAGCGTTAAGCCTGCTGCTTTTGAAGCGTTCGTATAGTCGGTATATTCTTGCGATGTACTTTTCAAGCCAGAGTCGATGATACGGTGGACGTTGAAGTTTTCAAGTACGTAATCCGCGCCGCCGATATGTTCAGGGTCGGGCTGTGTGGCGACGAATGTATGAATATCTTCGATGCCCATAAAATCGAGTTCTGCTGTAATGGATTCATCATCCGGACCGGCATCAATGAGCATGACTTCGCCGTTCGGGAATGTGATGAGTGTAGCGTCACCATGTCCAACGTTTAGAAATTCAACAGATAAGGAGTCGACGGGCATGGAGAAAAATGCCCGTGATAGAAATGCCGCGAATTGTCCACGCGTGACGGCATTGTTCGGTTTGAATGTGCCATCTTCGTATCCATATGTGATGCCAGCGGCAACGATCAGTTGGATATATGGATAAGCGGCAGACGTTTTAGATACGTCCGCAAAATCAACGTCTGCTGTATCAGTTAAACCGAATGCTTTTGCTAAAATAATGGCCATTTGGCCGCGTGTAACCGTTTGTCCTGGGCGAAATGTGCCGTCCGGGAATCCGGAAATGATACCTTCTTCTACAGCCGACTCGATGTAGCCAGATGCCGTATTGGATGTGTTGACGTCAGAAAACGATGTTTTGCGTTTCGTCCCGTCCAATTCGAACGTTTTGCCGATTAAAATAGCGGCTTGTGCGCGTGTTACCGCCTGGTCAGGTTTAAATGTGCCGTCCGGAAAACCGGTAATAATTTCGGCGTTTGATAAAAAGTCAATATCGTCAAAAAAACGATGTGAGTGAGGCACGTCTTTAAAAGAAGCGGCTTGTGCAAATGGGACAAAAAGACTAAATACGATGATAAAACTAAGAAGAACGGACAGTGATTTTTTCAATTATGAATCTCCTTTCGAGTATTAGGGATAGTATAAAGAATTTATAGGTAAAAGTACATGGGTCAATGATAATTGTGTTGCGGAGAGAAAGGATAGATGAAAAGAATAATAAATGTTTCATATTTGGAGCGTTTTCCTCAATGACATAATTTGCGCCGCTGATATGTTCAGGTCTGTGCGACGAATGTGAGAATGTCTTCGGTGTGGCATGGCAGTATGAGTGAATAACAGCGACTATGATGAATCTATAAATAGGAAGAACCCCCAGCGTGAACACTGGGAGTTCTGTTTTATCCCGCATTAACGGGCAGTAAGACCCCCGCTTCAAGCCGTCAAAAAGAAAAGGAGGATAAGCGGGGGATCAACTGCCCGTAAAAGCCCGATTGGTTCGGGCCGGCTGAAGCCGGTCACTCAGGTATTGCCGTAGGACGAGGCGCTCTTTACCTGAGTTTCTGTTTATTCGCGGGGAACGCAGACTAAGATCGTCACGTCCTGTGACAACGTCTGCATGATTCACATCCTGTGAACCTAACCCCTACTGAATGAAGTTTCACTTTATATTGGGGTATTTATGTTCCCTTGTAAACTCTTTTATGGAATATGTTGCATTTTTTCAAAAACACTGTATTATATATATTAATACAGTTAGTACGGTTTACGCAGAAAGGATGCGGGACGATGTTTACAATAGATACGAGAAGCCGGGTGCCAATTTACGAGCAGCTGACTGAGAAGCTGAAAGAGCTGATTATTCGTGAGGTGATGAAAGAAGATGAAAAGCTGCCTTCCGTACGGTCGCTGGCACAGGATTTGACAATTAATCCGAATACGATTCAAAAGGCGTACCGGGAATTAGAGCGTGAAGGCTATATTTATTCCATTCCAGGCAAGGGAAGCTTTGTGTCGCCGGTCAAAAACGAGATTAATAGGGAGAGATTGGAGATGTTGAAAAAAGAGCTGGAGCGCATTGTTGGGGAAATTTTGTTTTTGGGTGTACCGAAAGAGGAAGTTATTCGAATCATTGACAAAATGACAGAGCCGGAGAGGGGCAGCGACGATGATTAAGGCGGATAATATATCGAAGCGATTTGGTCGTTTTGATGCGGTGAAGGATGTACATGTTCATGTGAAAAAAGGTTCCATTTATGGGTTACTCGGGTCAAACGGTGCCGGGAAGACGACGCTGCTAAAAATAATATCAGGCATCATTCGGGCGGATCATGGTGTACCAACGATTGAAGGCGAATCTATTTTTGAAGTGCCGGACGTGAAAAAACGGGTCCTGTTTATTCCTGATCAACCATACTTTTTCCATCAGACATCGCTTATGCAGATGGCGTCCTTTTATGAAGCGGTGTATGACCAGTGGAATGGCGAGCGGTTTCATCAGCTGTATGAGCATTTTGCACTTAATCCGAATGCATCGCTTTCGCGAATGTCAAAAGGGATGCAGCGGCAGGCGGCGTTTATTTTGACATTGTCAGCGAAGCCGGATGTACTTATTTTAGATGAGCCGTTTGACGGCCTTGATCCAGTCGTGCGCCAACAGGTGAAAAACTTGTTGATTCAAGATGTGAGCAGCCGTTCCATGACTGTGCTTGTTTCATCGCATAACTTGCGGGAGATGGAAGACTTTTGCGATGCGGTCGGTGTGATGCATAAAGGCGGTCTTTTATATGAGCGTGATCTAGAAGAGCTGAAAACGGATATTAGCAAGCTGCAGGTGGCGTTTAAAAAAATACCGGACGAATCGTTTTTAGCAGGGATGGATGTCGTGCATTATGAGAAACGTGGCCGTGTGCTGACGTGTATCGTACGCGGGACGGAAGATGAGATTGACCGTTACGTTCGTTCGTATGAGCCGGCCATTTATGATGTGCTGCCGCTTACGCTGGAAGAGATCTTTACGTATGAAATGGGGAGTGTCGGCTATGAAATCCGGAATCTTATCGTTTAATAAAGGGCTGTTTATGCAGCATTCACGCTCCATATTATGGATTAGTATTTTCTTTTTGTTATCGCAAATTATTCTGCTCCCGCTCGGGTTGATGATGGTGCTGTATAACGAACGGGAGTATGAGTATTTTCTGCAGACAGATTATCGCAATGTGCTGTTTGCCTTTACGTACGTGTTTCAGTACTTAACGTATCTTGCGTTTCCAGTCATAACGGGAATTGTATTGACGAGTTATATGACGAAGAAAGGCTCGTCTGACTTTATGCATAGTTTGCCGTTTAAACGAGGTACACAACTCTTTCACATTTATGCAGCGGGCATCGTCTCACTGGCACTGCCGATTTTGATCAATGCCGTTCTATTGCTTATGATGCGGCCATTTATTAAGCCGCTTACGTATTCAATGGAACATTTGCTTGAATGGCTCGGTGTCTCACTTTTTATTACCCTGTTTATGTTTATTGTGACGGTCATGATCGGATTGTTTATCGGTCCGGCTTTATTGCAAGGTATTATGGTGTATGGCATTCTGGTGCTGCCAGCAGGATTAATTATCGCAACGCTATACAATGCGCGTTATTTCGTGAACGGTCTGGCGGTTGATTCGTACACGTCGAAAATCATGAACGATGGCATCTTTTTATTCCGTGCCGGTGCCTTTGCAGATCGACCGTTCAGCGGAATGGAATGGGCCGTATATCTCGTACTTGCCGCTGTGATTGTCGCTGTTTCCTTTTATGTGTACAAAGTACGGCCGGCCGAAGCGGTGGATGAAGCGATTGTGTTCCCATTTTTCCGGTGGGCGTTCATTTTCGTCTTAACGTATGCGGCGATGTTGATCGGCGGATTGTACTTCGATCAGTTTTTGAGTGGATCACTTGTATGGACGATTATTGGCTATGTGATTGGTGCGCTTGCTGGCTACACATTGCTGCAAATGATCGTTCAAAAATCGCTTCGTCTCGTTTGGCCGTGGAAAGGGTTTTTATTTTATGTACTTGCCGTTCTCATGCTGCTTATTCCGGGCACGTTTGCAGGGAAAGCATATGAAAAAGCGGTTCCGGAAGCGGACGAAATAGAAAAAGTGTATATCGGTGATAGCGGAGAACCGTTTGAACACGTATTTTACACAGGAGTAGAAAAATTAAAAAAAGTGGATGCTGGTTTTATGAAAGGGGCTGATTCGATCAATGAAGTGCGGGATATTCATGCGCAGTTGATTGATGCTGGAATCGGTGTATCTGACTATGATGGATATCTAGTTTCGGTTACGTACGGGTTGAAAGACGGAAATCGTGTGCAGCGTCAGTACAAAGTGCCAATGGATGAACTAGGGCGCATTACAGAGAATCTTCGGAAAAATGTTGAATTTATTAAAGCGTCCAATCCTCTTTTTGCGATCGCGGCACCGGAGAAAATGACGTATTTGAGCGGGTATGACCATACGACAGGCAGACAACTGGCTAATGTGGCAGGGAAAGAAGATATTGAAGCGATTCGGTCAGCAATGGAAAAAGATGCGCTGTCCGGCGTCGCGGATCAATTTAGTATGAATGGCGGATCGAGTGCTGGCTCGATAGAATACTGGATCGGGAAGAAACATCAAATGCAAATTATGGTGAATGTTGATCTGGATGATGAACATACGATTGAAGCCATTCGTAAGCATATTCCTGGGGGAGAATCGTTCGCTTCTGCAGATAACGTGGAAAAAGCGTTCATTGTGACAGCAGAAACGGAAGAACAGAAAAAAGAGTTGTTCGATTTTATCTGGTCCGGCAATGAAAAGGAACCGAAATGGAATGAGATGCCGCTTCCGTATGAGCAGGTAAAGGATACAGTTACGATTAAACAGTTGCTTGATCCTGCAGGATTGACAGAAGACAGCAGCCGTCTGCTCGTCTTGAAATGGCAAGAAAACGGCCATATCGGTTATACTGTTTCGGTCGTTGGGTTAAAAGAATAAGACATTTGCCCCGGATGTGTGAAGCATCCGGGTATTTTTATGTAGTGTGTGCAAATCTTTTGGATCGACTTGAACATACACATCATGCACTCGCTTTTCTTCAAAAAACAGCAGCCATCTCGTTATCACAAAAGAATCAATCTCTATTCATTGCTTTTCATATAAATATAGAGAAGATGGTCCTTGTGCATCAACATATGAGTCTTTTGTTTTTTCTGTGACAGTTCATATTCCTCTGGATTCTAATCGCTTTTCCGCTATAATAGAAAAGATGCATTTTTTGCTAAAAAAGAACAATGAAAGACTAATTATGATAAGATAAAAATCTATGAATTTGGAAGGAAAGAGGACTTTTTAACATGAAGAATGAGAAGACATTTTGGCTGTTTGCTCTGGCATTTCTCATCTGGCAGCCGGTTATCGATGTACTGACAAGCGCATCATTGCTTCTACTAAATGTAAATTTGACCGTTGGTGTCATTGCCCGCGTGCTATTTATGGCTGCGATTGTACTGGCGCTTTTCTGGTTAGCCCGCAGCAATCGTCTGGCGAGAAAATATCTTCTTTATTTAATCGGACTGGCTGTTCTGATCCTTGTAAACATGGCGATGAATTTCAATGTAAAAGACCCCTATTACATTGCCAGCGAATTGAAGTATTTTAATAAAGTTGTTTATTTTCCTATTGTATTTGTTGGTTTTAACATGCTGTATCTTTATTTAAAGAGAGAACACGAGCCATTTAAAGAAAAAACAACCACGTATTTTCTTTACGCCTCACTCATTATCAGTGCCGTTTTCATCATCTCATTCATAACAGGAACAAGCATGTCGAATTATTCCCACACAAAAATTGGTTTCACAGGCTGGTTTTTCGCGGGCAACGAAATTGGCGGGATTATGGCGATTATTTTGCCGCTCACAGCACTGTATGCGATTGAACAGACGGATAAATTGAAAGAATGGCGCTATTGGGTTCCGTTTGTTCTACTGGCAGTTTCTATGCAGTTCCTTGGAACGAAAGTAGGATATGGCGGAATTATGATCGTCTTAGTTGCCACATTTATCACGATGTTTATCTTCTACATGACGAAAGAACGGACAGAAAAAATCCGCTCCAATATGTTGATCTCGCTTATTTTAATGGCAGTTCTCGTTGTGACGACACCAATCACGCCTGTTTTCCATAATATGTTTGCGCATTTGAGCTTGTTGAATATTGAATTGGACTTTGGCAAGGAAAAGGAAAAAGAATACGATCCGGTAACGGGAGAAGAAATCCCGTCGGTAGACGATGAAGATAAGCCGGAAATTACAAATGATCAAATTCAAAATCTCGTTTTTAGCAGCCGTGAAAAATATTTAGCGGATATGAAGGATGATTTCATGGATGCGCCGATCGGACAAAAGCTGTTTGGCATGGGCTTTGCGGGGAATTACGTAGAGCCGGGTCCCGGTGTCGGTCCGAAACTGATTGAAATGGATTTCTATGATCTCTTTTTCTCACTCGGTATTATCGGTTTTCTTTATATGATGTCTGTGCCGCTTTACTATGTTGTGAAGTTCATCTTGTATTTCATCCAAAATATAAAAGAAACATTTACAATGACGAATGTGATGTATGGGGTGTCGTTTATTTTAGCACTTGGCATTGGCGCTACAGCTGGACATGTGTTAACAGCACCGGCTGTATCCATTTATGTCGCTGCTGTTATGGCATTGCTTATGGTACGCGAAGGAATTGTAAAAGAATAGTGGAAACCGCTCTGTACTTATGCAGAGCGGTTTTCTTGTGTAAAGGCCATCAAGTTATTCAATGAGACATGGATGAAGTATGAGCATATTAAGCAAAATTTTATCGTTCGTTGATTAAATTGATTAGTTGTCCTCGATCGACCAACTTCACACTGTTTTTTTTGGCAAGATCATAGGCGTTTTTTGTAAATGTATTATTCGTTACAATCCAGGCTTCATGGGCTTTGTAATATGCTTTAACAGAAAAAACTTGTTGAACAGAATCAACTCCGACTGTTTTACTGTAATGTTTGGCAAGCACAGCGATAAATTTCCCATTCTTTTTTAATAATAAATCGGCTTCATAATGATCCGGAGCGGAGGGGAGTTCCACTTTATACCCCATGTTTTCGAAAAGTTCCTCTAAATACCGTCTGAATTCTATTCTCTGCATAGTATCAATTTCTTTAATATCGGATTGCAGGAGTCTTCTTTTCTGTATCCTTTTTCTATTCGGCGGAAGATAAACGTAGACAGCAACAGAAATAATCATGATCGCTATAACGATAAAAATGTCTGCTTGAGGCTGAATAATTAATGGAAGAACAAAGTGACTAGCAATTAGAAAGCCCATTATGCCTAGTAAAGTTTTATCAAAAAGTGTGTCTGCTTCGTTTTTATCTTTCATCTTAGTCATCTCCTTGACCTGCTCCAAGTAGCATCCGATCATTCATTCATCTTATTCTTTGCTATTTTATGTATCTTTATCCGGCGAAATTGAACAACCGTCTATTTTGACGATTGATGAAGTGCAGTATCCAGTGTAATTTCCTCGATATTTTCCAGTTGAGGCTTTTATTTTTTATTCTACTCCGCCTAAATCTTTTTTTGAGTTAGTGGAATCATTTTTAATTTTTTAGATGGGCGCAGTTCCCTTTTAAAACGACTTTCGACTTTTTTGAAGTGAGTTATTCCAAGTTTATGAATGTGGATATAAATGGGTTAAAAACACAAGGGTAATGCCTTAAGCATAAAATGAATTGCATTGAAAAACGTATAAAAGAAAGGTGATAACAATGGCTGACAATAGAAAAGAACCACAGGATGGGGCTGGACCACAAGTGTCGACACTTTCTATTGGACCTAAGGAGCTGAGTGGACCGAGAGGAAACGCGGGTCTACAAGGACCTGCAGGAGCAGTAGGACCACAAGGACCTGCGGGAGCAGATGGAGTAGCGGGGCCACAGGGGCCTGCGGGGCCAAGAGGACCGCAGGGGCCTGCAGGAGCAGACGGAGAAGTAGGACCGGAAGGGCCGCAAGGACCTATGGGAGCAGCAGGGCCGCAAGGACCTAAGGGGGCAGACGGAGCGGAAGGACCACAAGGACCTGCAGGAGCAGATGGAGCAGCGGGGCCACAGGGACCTGCGGGGCCAATAGGACCGCAGGGAGCTAAGGGCGCAGATGGAGCAGAAGGACCAGAAGGACCCGTGGGGCCAGAAGGTCCGCAGGGGCCTATGGGGCCAGAAGGTCCGCAAGGGGTTAAGGGGCCTGCAGGAGGACCGCAAGGACCAGAAGGACCACAGGGACCGCAAGGACTTGTGGGACCGGAAGGACCGCAGGGACCTGTAGGGCCAGAAGGGCCTCAAGGACCTAAAGGTGATCGGGGACCTGGCGGGGCGGCGAGTACATTAGGTGGGCTTGATTCTACTCAATTTCTGCGTTCGGACATATCGGGCACTTTAAACGGGGAGTTAACAATCAGTCAAGATTTAACTGTAGACGGAGCTTTTATTCGTTTTCCATTAAGCCCTGTGCCTCCTGCTTCTCCTGAAACGGGCATGGTTTTTTACAACACAACGACTGATAAATTACAAATCTTCACGGGGACGATGTGGAGAACATTATTCACTACTTGACACTCCCACACCTAGAGCAGTAGGATTCTTGAGTAGCCAACCGTCCGTCGTCCATTTCTGTTAAGGATGACTCTCAAGTTTAGGGCTGTGTCATCAGCCCATCCTATTTGATTAGAATGTACCCAAATAGGCGGTGAAATTGTTACCAGTTAGGTATTTAGGCCTAAAATTGCTTTGGTGATATTAATGGTTCCATGTATAAGGATCAAGACTGTTTGACTTTCAAATGTTGATTATTAAAAACACTATACTTATGAAAGAAAAGAACGCTGATTCAACCCAATGAACTTCCAACTGAATAGTGGATACTTAGAATAAGTCTCTCATTCGTTTTTTTGTTATGCTTATGAAAAGTTCGTTTACACCTTTAAAAATATAAATAGTTGGAAGTAAAGGGGCACTCTCCTTTATTTCCAGCTATTTTTCATAAAAATTAATTCTGATTATTTCTTCTTTTTTTATGTGAACGGTGGTATAATTCTTCAAATGAAGCGGCATTTCCGCCTACATTCAGCTAAGAATGCAAACAAGCAAGGAGTGGCAAATAAAATGATCGTATGTAAATTTGGTGGAACATCGGTTGCAAGCGCTGAACAAATTAAAAAAGTGGCTGCCATCGTTAAAGAGGAACCGGAACGGAAAGCGGTTGTCGTATCGGCACCGGGTAAGCGCTTCGGTGATGATATAAAAGTAACAGATTTATTAATTGCCCTTGCTCACGCCTCATTGCGTGATCAAGATGCAGAAAACGAACTGAAGGCCGTTGTCGATCGGTATGCGGATATTGCGCAAGGTCTCGGTCTTGACGATACTATTGTAAACATTATTGAAAAGGATTTACGCGGACGTCTGCAAGAAAACCGTGACAATCCGCCGCTATTTATGGATCAGTTGAAAGCGAGCGGTGAAGACAACAATGCGAAATTGATCGCAGCCTATTTTACAAGCATCGGACTGGAAGCTGAATATGTGAATCCGAAAGAAGCAGGACTCATTGTGAGCGATGAGCCGGGCCGTGCACGTGCGCTTCCAGAAGCATATGAAAATTTAGCGAAGCTTCGTGGAAATGGCAAAATTGTTGTTTTCCCTGGCTTTTTTGGCTATACAAAAGAAGGTGTCATGATGACATTTGCCCGCGGGGGATCGGATATTACCGGATCGATTTTAGCATCTGCTGTGAAAGCAGAGTTGTATGAAAACTTTACAGACGTGGATTCTGTTTTCGCAGCAAATCCTAATGTCGTCGACAACCCGGCTGAAATTAAACGGATGACATACCGTGAAATGCGTGAATTGTCGTATGCAGGCTTCTCTGTTTTTCACGACGAAGCATTAATGCCAGCATTTCAGCATTCTGTTCCGGTTTGTATTAAAAATACGAACAACCCATCTGCACCGGGCACAATGATTGTAGCAGAACGTGAGTATTCGCAAAGCCCGGTTATTGGCATTGCAGCAGATAAAGGATTTTCAACACTCTATGTCAGTAAATACTTGATGAACCGTGAGCTCGGTTTTGGCCGTAAACTGCTGCAAATTTTGGAAGATGAAGAAGTGTCTTACGAGCACACGCCATCAGGCATTGATGATTTGTCTATTATCGTGCGCAGCCATCAATTGACACCAGAAAAAGAAGAACGCATTTTAGATCGCTGCCGTAAAGAATTGCAAGTAGACAACGCACACATTGAACACGGGTTTGCGATGATTGTTCTCGTCGGTGAAGGGATGCATAATACGCTCGGCCTTTCCGCACGTGCAACAGCGGCCATTTCCCGCGTCGGTGCGAATATTGAAATGATCAATCAAGGCTCGTCGGAAGTCAGCCTTGTGTTCGGTATTCAAGAAAAAGATACAGACAACGTATTGCGTGAACTATACGAAGAGTTCTTCAGCAAAAGCGCTGTTCTTCAATAAAGTGATACTTCATTCAGTGGGGTTTAGGTTCACACGATGTGAATCATGCAGACGTTGTCACAGGACGTGATGTTCTTAGTCTGCCTTCCTCTTAGCCCCACTGAATAAACAGGAACTCAGGTAAAGGGCGCCGCGTCCTGCGGCAATACCTGAGTGACCAGGCTCTGCCTGGCCCGAACCAATCGGGCTTTTACGGGCAGCTTATCCTTCTTTTCTTTTCGAAGTCTTGAAGAAGGGGTCTTCCTGCCCGTTAATGCGGGATAAAGTGAATCTTCCATCAATGGGGGATTCGTTCCCCTCTACTGATGGTTAGATAAATCAATCGGGCCTTTATGAGCAGTTTGTCCACTGTTTATTGTCCTGGTATATTAACCTCATCTTAGAATGGAGAGCTTCCTGCTCGTTAGTTTGCGATAAAATGTGAAAGGCCTCCGATGCAGATGCATGGAGGCCTCATTTTTTGCGGGGAAACGGATACAGCTTTAAAATAAAAAGTCCCTGATGATCATCAGAGACTTGCCGGAATCATTTTAATTTTTCAAGAATACTTTTTCCAGACATGCGTGTTCTGTGCGAATCGCTGTATGTTTTACGCAAGCTGCGTGTTCCCATACGATCTTTTAATTTTGGGTAAACGATTGGAGCGATAATAGCACCGTACTTGATTAATTTCTTCAAATTCATCTTTTGTCATCTCCGTTCTAAAAATGTTCATTTACATTATCGTACCCTTTTTAAGCCAGTTCAAACATTACGCTCATTATAACATATATTTCTTTTTTTCTGTAAAATTGAAACAAATTGAGGTTATATATGGTAATATAAAGAAGGTATGAAATGAAACAGGAGGTATCCATTTGAAAAAGATCTTTTCGGTATTTTTAGCGTCAATTCTTTTTTTTGCAGCATTTTTGACTCCTTCTGCAGGCGCAGCGACAGTAAAAGGGGATTATGTTGCACTTGGTGATTCGATTGCAGCAGGACAAACGCCATACAAGGAAATCGGCAGGGGCTATGCAGATATGATTGAAGCCAAGCTTTCTGAACAAGGTGCACTTGGCTCATTCACAAAAGAATATGCAACGTCCGGTGATGTGAGCGGAACATTAGTTGAGAAGTTAAAGCGGACAGATGTGAAAGCTGCTGTTCAGCAGGCTGAACTTGTTACAATTTCCATAGGTGCTAACGATCTTTTAAACCTTGTCAAATCTGGAAACTTAAATCTAGGAACTGCCTCAGCGACGTTAGATCAGATAAAAACAAACCTTGCTAGTAGTATTCGGACGATTCAATCATTGAATCCGAATGCGAAAGTATATGTTTTTGGATATTATTTTCCTTATCCGCATATGGAAGAAGGAGAGCAAAAGTCAAACTATCAGCTAGCCTTTTCCATATTTAATGGGGGATTAAAAACAACGACTGAGTCCACAGGTGCTGTTTTTGTTGAAGTCGATTCTTATTTTAAACCAGAGTCAGAGTATCTGCCAAATAAAGCCGATGTTCATCCGAATGAAGCTGGCTACAAAGTGTTTGCGGACCAATTTTTCAACGTATGGAGTGGTTTCACGACAACACCAGATCTAGAAAAACCGGCAGATCCGTTTAGCGACATTAATAAGCTAGGTTCACAGGCGCGCATTGCCATTATGAAACTAGCAGAAGCAGGCATTATTAACGGGAAAGCAGATGGCACATTTGCCCCGCAAAGCAATATTACCCGCGCAGAAACAGCGATTATTTTAGCAAGAGCATTAAACGTGAACGGAGCGGCGAAAAATCCCGGTTTCTCTGACGTTTCTCAAGGAATGAAATCGTACACTGCGATTGCACAATTGACGGAAAAAGGTGTGTTTGCAAAAGCGCCGAGATTCAATCCAGATCAACCACTCACTCGCGCACAAATGGCCCGTGTTCTCGTGCAGTCATTTCACTTTAAAGCAGGAGTGCCATCCAAATTCAATGATGTACCGGGCACCCACTGGGCAAAAGAAGAAATCGACGCTGTTTTCTCAAATGGTGTCATGACCGGTGGAACAAACTTTATGTTTTACCCGGAAAACAGCATCACCCGTGCTGAATTTGCGATGTCTGTTTATAACATTTGGCTTCAATATCAATCAAAATCAGCCGCATCATAAGAACAAAAATCCGCAAAGAGTGCTCTTTGCGGATTTTTGTTCTGTACATTATGAACACAATATGTTAGCATTTGAAAAGTATGAAAACACAATATATAGTATGCGATGAAAAGCAGGTACCAGTAATGGTGTAAAAGGGAATCCGGTTAAATACCGGAGCTGTCCCCGCAACTGTAAGTGCAGACGAATGCCAAGCCACTGTGAAAACGGGAAGGCGGTAGGAGGACGACGCACGAGCCAGGAGACCTGCCTGTTTTTCAGAAAGCGACACTTTCTTCGGGGGTTGAGAGGTGGAAGCGGCGGATTCCGTTTGTTTCCTCATTTTACCCATTCAGAGCGATAGCTCAGCCGAAGTGGCTGCATCTATCGCTCTTTTTATTTTGTATAAAACAGGAGGAATAATATGACAATCACAATCATTCCAGAAATTGAACAGATGCTGACCCATTTAACAGACGAATTTGGCCAGGAAAAAATCGGACCGCTTCTCCGTGTTAGCGAACGATGGACAGCCAAGCATCCGGGATATAGTGCTTCTGAGTGGACCAAAGCGATGGTACTTGAATCACTCAGCTTTTTGGATGAAGAAGAGCCGTATTGGACATTCGTTGCTGCACGTATCCATCTGGAACAATCGTATCGAGAGCAAGCGGACAAGCGTAAGACTTCAGCCGAAGGAGTTTACAAAGAGTTCGCATCGCATGTTCAAATTCTAACGGAGAAAGGCTTATACGATCCCCGTTTAACGATCGCTTACACAACGAATGAACTTGAAAAAATTGGTCGATTATTGCAGCCAAAGCGCGATCAACTATTTACATATATCGGATTAAAAATGCTGATGGACCGCTATGTCGCACGTGATTTTGATAAAACACCGGCTGAACTTCCGCAGGAGCGCTGGCTTATTATTGCGATGACACTGATGCAAAATGAAAGGGAAAATCGTTTAGAAAAAATTGCGGAATCATACTGGGCAATGAGTAACTTATATATGACAGTTGCCACACCCACCTTATCTAACGCCGGTAAACCGTACGGACAGTTGTCGAGCTGCTTTATCGATACAGTCGATGATAGTTTGCAAGGGATTTACGACAGCAATACAGATGTAGCAACCTTATCGAAATATGGCGGCGGCATCGGTGTGTACATGGGCAAAGTGCGGAGCCGCGGTTCTTCTATCCGTGGATTTAAAGGCGCATCAAGCGGTGTCATGCCTTGGATTAAACAGTTGAATAATACAGCGGTCAGCGTCGATCAGCTCGGCCAGCGCCAAGGCGCGGTTGCGGTTTATTTGGACGTTTGGCATAAAGATATTTTTCCATTTTTAGATTTAAAATTAAACAATGGTGATGAACGTCTCCGTGCCCATGATATTTTTACAGGGATCAGCCTGCCGGATGTATTTATGGAACAAGTCGATGCGCGCGGCGAGTGGCATTTATTTGACCCACATGAAGTACGTACGGTGATGGGTTTTTCACTGGAAGATTACTATGATGAAAAACGCGGTCAAGGATCGTTCCGTACGAAATATGAGCAATGTGTAAATGAGGAGCGGTTATCGCGTGAAACCGTTCAGGCGATTGATATTATGAAACGTATTATGCGTTCACAGCTTGAAACAGGCGTCCCCTTTATGTTTTACCGCGATGAAGTCAATCGCCGCAACGCAAACAAACATGAAGGTATGATTTACTCAAGTAATTTGTGTACTGAAATCGCCCAGAATACGAGTGCGACAGTATTTGAATCGATTCAGCTTGAAGATGATGTCGTTGTGACACGCAAAAAGCCTGGTGACTTCGTGGTGTGTAATTTGTCGTCGATTAACCTTGGCAGAGCAGTACCTGCAGATGTTTTGGATCGTTTGATCAAAATACAAGTTCGGATGCTTGATAACGTAATTGACTTAAATATGATTCCAGTTCCGCAGGCGGAGCGGACGAACAGCCGTTACCGCGGTATCGGGCTTGGCACTTTCGGATGGCATCATCTTTTGGCGCTGAAAGGCATTCGCTGGGAAGCGGATGAAGCGGTCGAATATGCTGATTCACTTTATGAAAATATTGCGCATTTGACGATTGAGGCATCGATGGAACTGGCGAAAGAAAAAGGCGCGTATCCGTTGTTTGCCGGCTCCGATTGGGAAACAGGGGCTTATTTTGATGCGCGTGGCTACGAAGGTTCAAAATGGAATGAACTTCGCGCGAATGTGCGGGAAAATGGGATGCGAAACGGCTATTTAATGGCAGTTGCACCAAATTCGTCGACATCGATTATTGCAGGAAGCACGGCGAGCATTGATCCAATATTCCAGAAGAGTTATTCGGAAGAAAAGAAAGATTACAAAATTCCGGTGACGGTTCCAGATTTGAATTCTGAGACGACATGGTACTACAAGTCTGCGTACTTTATCGACCAGCAGTGGACGCTCCGTCAAAATGCGGCGCGCCAGCGTCATATCGATCAAGGTGTGTCACTCAATTTGTACGTTCAAAATACAATTAAGGCGAAAGAATTGCTTGATTTGCATTTAGCAGCATGGAAAAACGGGTTGAAGACGACGTATTACGTTCGTTCCACATCGGTTGAGCTGCTTGAATGCGAGTCGTGCTCGAGTTAAGGAGGATATTGTTATGACAATGATGGAAAAGCGTAAATTAATGGATAAAGACGCACCGAACCGTTCGACGGCGATTGTGAACGGTCGGTCGTCAAACGTGTTGAACTGGGACGATGTAAAATTTGACTGGGCGTATCCAAAATACAAGCGGATGCTTGGGAATTTCTGGACACCGTTTGAGATTAACATGGGGACGGATGTGAAGCAGTTTCCAGGATTAACGGATTCTGAGCGGGAAGCGTTTTTGAAAACGATTGGACTGCTGGCACTGCTTGATAGTATTCAGACGGATTATGCGGGGAAAGTAGCCGATTATTTAACGGATTCCAGCTTGCAGGCGTTGATGATTATTTTGGCGCAGCAAGAGGTGATTCATAATCATAGCTATTCATACGTTTTGTCGAGCTTGGTGCCAAAATCGGAGCAAGATCGTGTGTTTGACTATTGGAGAAGTGAGCCTGTGCTTGAAAAGCGCAACGATTTTGTCATGAAAGGATACGAATCGTTCGTGGAACAGCCGACTGTGGAAAATATGCTTGAGTCGATTGTATATGATGTGATTTTGGAAGGGTTATTCTTTTATTCGGGATTTGCGTTCTTTTATCATTTGGCGCGTCACCAAAAAATGGTGGCAACGAGTACGATGATCAATTATATTAACCGTGACGAGCAGCTTCATGTTGATTTATTTGTGAAAATTTATCGTGAATTGCTGACGGAATATCCAGAGCTTGATACGGAGGAACGTGCAGCTGACGTGGAGGCGATTTTTCGAGAAGCAGCGGCGCTTGAAGTGGAATGGGCACGCGAAGTGATCGGGGACAAGATTGATGGTCTCGATGTGGAAGATGTGGAGGCGTACATTTATTTTTACACGAACGTTCGCTGTAGTCAGCTTGGCTACGATAAACCATTCCCGGATTACCGTAAAAATCCATTGAAATGGATCAAAGCGTACGAAGACGTTGATCTCGGCAAGACGGATTTCTTTGAACAGCGGTCGCGCCAGTACGTAAAGGTAAACGTCCAAGACAACGGATTCGACGAACTTTAATGAAACAGACCGGCTAGCCTTTTAAGGAAGCCGGTTTTTGATAGGGAAATAAGTGCGAAATGATTACTTTTTCAACAAAATAAAAATGCAGGAAGTCTGACTGCCCACATTTTTTATTTTGGCTGAAATACTTTCGCTGCTTTTCGTTTGTTCCAATATTTTTTAATGAACGGATACATAATCGGTCCATATTTAATTCCCATTTTCACGAGGTTTTTCAATGATCCACTTGAACGTGCCATTCTGTTACTCACCTTTCAGTTTATAGTGTTATTTCAAGTGTACCCGACACGATGAATTGTTAAACATCACCGCGGGAAAGCTGATATAATGAAGAACCATGAGAATTTTTAGAAAGGGTGTGCGTGTATGACGCTTGAAGCGGGGACAATAGTTACATTAACAGTGAAAAATGAACAGGAGTACGGTTGGTTTTTAATGGACGAAGAGGAAAATGCGGTTCTTTTGCATCGTAGTGAAGTGAGAGAGGGATTTAATCCGGACGAGCCGGTTGACGTGTTTCTTTATCAAGATCATAGTGGGCGCCTGGCGGCAACGATGGATAAACCGCTGATGACGCTTGGCGAATATGCGTGGACGGAAGTCGTTGGAGAGGAAGTGAATCACCTCGGCGTATTTGTTTCAATCGGCATTTCAAAAGATGCGCTCGTGTCTGAGGATGATTTACCTTATAAATATGAAGTGCGGCCGATCGAAGGCGATAAACTATATTGCACACTGAAACTTGATAAAAATGGACGGCTGTTTGCGAAACCGGCAACAGAAGAAACGATTTGGGATATCGCCAAAAGGGCAAACAAAACAGATTTAAACAGAAGTTTTACCGGTATCGTGTACCGGACCGGAAAAGCGGGTTCGTGGATTATAACAGATGAACAACACCGGGCCTTTCTGCACCCGACAGAGCGCGAAGACGAGCCACGTGTTGGACAGACGGTAGAAGGCCGTATTATCGATGTGCATGATGACGGTTCGATAAACGTATCATTGCTCGGCCGCCGTCATGAACGCCAACTGGAAGATTCAGAGAAAGTATATGAATACTTAATGAGCCGCAGCGGGAAAATGCCGTACTCCGATAAAAGTCTGCCTGAAGAAATTGAGAAGCGTTTCGGTTTGAGCAAAGGGGCATTTAAACGTGCGCTTGGCAAGCTAATGAAAGAAGGCAAAGCCTATCAGGAAGATGGCTGGACATACGAGGGAACGAAACCGACAAGTGAATCGTAAACAAAAAAAGGTATCAGGATAATCCGGATACCTTTTTGCCTTATTCGTGATCGTTTGATAGTTTTAATTTGTGAATGAGAGCAAAAAAAAGGCTCAATAAAATAGCAATCACTGTAGCAAGTGCCATCCCTTTTAGCTGCAAGTACCCCCAAGTAAATGTAGCACCAGATAAACCGATTACAAGCACAACGGTTGTTAAAATCATATTTGTTGTTTTTGAATAATCGACTTTTGATTCAACGAGCATCCGTAAACCAGAAACGGCGATAATGCCGAACAGAAGTAATGAAATGCCACCCATCACGGCCGTTGGAATCGTTGAAATAAGTGCGGCTAGTTTGCCGAAAAATGATAAGAAAACTGCCATCACGGCTGCGCCGCCGATGACCCACGTTGAATACACTTTCGTCAAAGCTAGAACACCGATATTTTCGCCGTATGTCGTATTCGGCGTTGACCCGACAAAACCGGATAACACGGTTGAAATACCATTCCCGAACAAAGAAACACCGAGACCTGGTTTTTTCATTAAATCACGATCGACAATGTTTTGTGTGACGACGAGGTGCCCAATATGTTCAGCAATGACGACAAGAGCAGCGGGAACAATGATGACGATGCTCGTCCAGTCAAATTCAGGCCGGTAAAAGTCCGGTAAAGCGAACCATTTGGCATCGCGTACTGGCTGTAAGTCCACCATGCCAAAGAAGGCCGCAATCACATACCCAGACATAATCCCAATTAAGATCGGGATGATTTTCAAAAAACCACGGAACATAACGTTGCCGATAATCGTAATAGCGAGCGTCAGCATCGAGACAATCATCGTATGACGGTCTGGTGACCAGTCTGTTGCACCATCTGGTGAGATGATGCCGGCCATTCCTGCTGCAACAGGAATGAGCTCAAGCCCAATAACAGCTACGATTGCGCCCATTGCAGCGGGTGGAAAGACAACATCAATCCAGCCGATGCCGGCCACTTTAATAATACCGGAAACAATCATAAAGATGACCCCGACAACGATAAAACCCCCGAGGGCCTGATTGTAGCTTCCATTCGACATGACTAAAAAGACCGGTGACAAAAAAGCAAAGCTGGAACCGAGATATGCTGGAATTTGTCCTTTACAAAGGAAGATATAAAGGAGTGTACCTACTCCGTTCATTAATAAAATGGTTGCGGGGTTCACACCTAACAAAACCGGAACGAGAACCGTTGACCCGAACATGGCGAATAAATGCTGAAGACTGAGCGGGATCAATATCGGGATCGACGGCCGTTCATCAATTTGATACGTACGCAAAAAAATACCTCCTACTTAAATAACATATAAACCGTAGCCATTATACTTTAAAAAAAATCATCTTGCCACACGAAAAAACAGAACCCAAATGGAGTTCTGTTTTGATTCATCCTCCTGCTTTCTGCATCAATAGCAGCTCATGAAGGTCAATCTCATCAATAATACCGTCTAAATTGACATCTTCTGTAACATCATGTACATCAATCACCCCATCATCATTTATATCTTTAATAAATGGGATCATCTCATCTTCAACAGGTGTTTCTTCTAAAGGAACCTCGTCAATAGGCGAACTTTCAAAGGGCACTTCTTCTATACCTTCATCATCTTGTTCTATGAAAGGGAGCTCTTTTTCTTCATAAAGTTCTTCGTTATAAGGAAATTCTTCCACAGTTTCATCTTCGTACATTTTTTCTTCATATTCCCAGCCTTCTGGAATGTCATAAAAGTCATACTCAGCATCATCGCTGTACTCACCACCGTCAAAATACACATTGTCATCCCAATATTCTTCAAAAAATAACAATCCGTCTGTCGTATAAAATAGTTTATTCACTTCTGTTTCTGAAAGAGGAGAACGGCTCCACTCCATCAGCAGATGGCTCACATCTTTAAATGGAATGCTAAATCCTATTGCATCTTGAGAAGTCAATTTAACTGAATTAATAGCTAAAACGCGGCCTGTCTTTTTGGAAACGAGCGGCCCGCCACTGCTACCAGGTGCAATGGCAGCGGATGTTTGATAAATATTATCGTATGAATGAGGGTCCAGAACAAAACTACGATCGACACCAGTAATGTAGCCAAATGTTGCTGTATTTTCAAGAGCGAGCGGGCTGCCAAATGCGATCACTTCTTCCCCGACTTCCGCTTTCGTACTTGTTTCTAGATTAAGTGGAGCCCGGCCTACAAAATCCACAACATGAATAAGTGCAATATCAGTTTCAGTGGAGTAGCCGATCACGGTTCCATCATGTTCCTTCCCATCGATGTCTTTCACTGTTACATATACACTGCCTTCAACAACGTGTGCATTTGTCGCCACATCGCCTTGATCATTAATCAAAAAACCAGAACCTTGACCGTAATCGCTGAAGATGGTATAGACCTTTTTCTGTGTGACGGCGACGATGTCAGTTAGTGATTGCTGATCTTTAGATGAGATTTCAGAAGGCGGTGCTACAGTTTTTCGTACAGAAACAGGTGCTGAATTTTCCTCACCACTGGACGTTTGCATCGTAGTTTGTGTGTCCCTCATTTCGAGTAAGTAATAAATGATCCCGCCAAATGCTAAAATAAAAGCAATGCACATGAAACCGATCAATTTCACAAATGAAAATTTCCTCCTTTTTTTTGAACCGCATCCCGGACAAAATCGGGTACGGCTACTTATTTCAGCACCGCATGTTGAACAGTACAAAAAAATCACTCCAATCGAACTATTTTATTTTCATTATATACCATTTATTTCGATTTGAAATGACAAAAAAAGCTGTCCTATATAAAGGTTTCAACAAGTATTGGTATATTCAGTACGGCCTAAATCGTCAAAGTTTTTTCACTGTATACAGACTATTTTATCCCGCATTAACGGGCAGTAAGATCCCCGCTTCAAGACTACGAAAAGAAAAGAAGGATAAGCGGAACGCAGAATAAGATCGTCACGTCCTGTGACAACGTCTGCATGAGAACCTAACCCCGACTGAATGAAGTTTCACTTTATATAAATTATGGAAATTGTAAGGATAAAAGATATCCTTAGACTAAAAAGCGAATGAAAAAATGAAAAATTAACAAAATGTTCGTAAATAAAAACAGCGTTTGAAACAGGCAATGTAAGCGGAAACAATGATGGTTTCATTGAAAAGATAGGTGAACTGCCCTTGATATGTGCGCCGTGTTATTTTATAATTCGGATATCAATAAAGTACAAAAAAGTACAAATTTTTTAAATACCTAAAAATAACACGAATAAAGGAGAAAAATGATGACACGAGTGTATAATTTCTCAGCCGGTCCTTCTATGCTGCCTCTTGAGGTACTGGAAAAAGCGCAATCAGAGCTTACAAATTACGCAGGTTCAGGCATGTCTGTTATGGAACTGAGCCACCGTTCAAAATGGTTTACAGATATCATTGAAACAGCGGAAGCGGTTCTTCGCAAGTTGATGAACATTCCGGATAACTACAAAGTGTTATTTCTTCAAGGTGGCGCATCCCAGCAGTTTGCGATGATCCCAATGAATTTGTTTGCAGGCAGTAAAAAAGCGGATTATGTGGATACAGGATCATGGTCGAAAAAAGCGATTCAAGAAGCGCAAAAGTATGGAGAAGTTCGCGTCATTGCCTCTTCAAAAGATAAAAATTATAGTTACATTCCAGAAATTACAGCGGATATGATTGACGCAGAAGCGGATTATGTACATATTACGACAAATAATACAATTGAAGGAACGGTTTTTAACCATATTCCGGACACAGGAAATGTACCGCTCGTAGCGGACATGTCATCAAATATTTTGTCGGAAGAAATTGACGTCTCGAAATTTGGTCTTATTTATGCCGGTGCGCAAAAAAATATCGGTCCGGCCGGTTTAACAATCGTCATTATTCGTGAAGATTTAATCGGTAAAGCAGGAAAATCTGTTCCGGTTATGCTTGATTACAAAACACATTCAGAAAGCGGATCGCTTTACAACACACCGCCGACATTTGGTGTGTATGTAGCGAAGCTCGTTTTTGAATGGCTGGAAGAGCGCGGCGGTATTGCAGCGATGGAAAAAATCAATCGTGATAAAGCGGCTCTTTTATACGATTACTTAGAAACATCTGCATTCTTTCGTTCACCTGTACAAAAAGAAGACCGTTCACTCATGAACATTCCATTTGTATCTCCGAGCGATGAACTCGATGCATTATTCGTGAAAGAAGCGAAGGCAGTCGGTCTTGAGACATTAAAAGGTCACCGTTCTGTCGGCGGTATGCGTGCAAGTGTGTACAATGCGATGCCAGTTGCTGGTGTAGAGGCGCTCGTTGCATTTATGAAAAAATTCGAACAGACTCATTCAACAGAAGAAGGGAAGTAAAAACGTGTATACGATTAAAACAATGAATAATATTGCGGATGTTGGTCTAAATGTATTTGAAAATGCTGATAACTTTCAAGTGAACGATGAAACGAATAGCCCAGATGGTCTTTTACTTCGCAGTGCCAATTTGCATGACACAGTACTTGATCGAAATGTAAAAGCAATCGCTCGCGCCGGTGCAGGTGTGAACAACATCCCGGTTCAAGAATGTACAGAGCGCGGAGTCGTCGTGTTCAATACGCCAGGTGCAAATGCAAACGCCGTGAAAGAATTAATTTTAACAACGATCATGGCTGTTTCCCGTAATTTATTTGACGGTGTAAGCTGGACGAAAGAATTAAAAGGACAAGGCGATGAGATTCCGAAACTTGTGGAAGCAGGCAAAAAGCAATTTGTCGGCCGCGAAGTAAAAGGAAAGACACTTGGTGTTATCGGTCTCGGTCATATCGGCGCACTCGTTGCGAACAATGCGTTAGACCTTGATATGGATGTCATCGGGTTTGATCCATTCATTTCTGTTGATACAGCATGGAACTTATCACGCAATGTACAGCGTGCTTTAACGATTGAACAGCTATTTGCAGCAAGTGATTATATTACAGTTCACGTGCCGCTTACAGAAGATACACGAGGCATGTTTAATAAAGAAGCGTTTAAAACAATGAAAAATGGTGCGTGTATTTTGAACTTCTCCCGCGGCGAGCTCGTCAATGAAGAGGATATGCGTGCGGCGCTTGATAGCGGAAAAGTGGGCAAATACATCACAGATTTCCCGAATGAAAATGTATTGGGCATGAAAAATGTCATTCCAATCCCGCATCTAGGTGCATCAACAGCTGAGTCAGAAGAAAACTGTGCGTTGATGGCTGCTATTCAGATGAAAAATTATCTAGAAACCGGCAACATTAAAAACTCAGTCAACTTCGGTAACGTTGAAATTCCGTTCACAGGAAAACGCCGTGTATCCGTTGCACACAAAAATGTACCAAATATGGTTGGTCAAATTACAGGTGTATTGTCTGAGTACAGCTTGAACATTGCGGACATGGTCAACCGCAGTAAAGGTGATTACGCGTATACACTGATTGACATCGATAACCAAGTAAATGGTGAAGTTGTCCCTAGTTTAACGGAAAAATTATTAAATGTTCCAGGCGTTATTTTAGCCCGTATTATTTAATAAAATAAACGGTCCTGAATTTATTTTCAGGGCTGTTTTTTTATGCGTAAAATGGTAAGAAAAATATTCAAAATAATGAAAAAAGATGAAACTAATTTTCGTTTTTAGATGTATGATAGAAAGAAGATTAAGAGAATGGGGGATTCATCGTGAACAATTGGAAAAAGATGATGGCCGCAGCCGTCAGTGCCGCGCTCATCATACCGGGAACCGTACTTGCTGAAACACCGGCTGAACAAAAAGAAGCGCAGTATAAAGCCGCACAGCAAGATCAGAAAATGACCGATTCACAGACACTCGTTATTAAATATTCAAAAGCGCTACCAAAAAGTGTACATAAAAAGGCCGGTGTCGCAATCATCAAACGTCTGCCGTCCCTTGGGTATGATGTCGTTCACATTCCCAAATCAAAAAAATTAAGTGATGTGCTCGATGTCTATAAAACGCGTTCTGAAATTGTCGCGATGACACCGAGTGTGCAATATAAACGATTGGCTGCCACATCGGATCCGAAAAAAAGCAAAATGGATCACCTAGCCCTTTTAAATATGGACAAGGCACTTCAATATGCCGGTAAAAATGATGTAACGATAGCCGTTGTGGACGGCGGTGTTGATTATAAGCACCCTGAGTTAAAAGCAAATTTACTTGCGCCATACAATGCGGTTAAGCCAGCTCGAAATCCGGTCCGTGATTTGCATGGGACGCACGTTGCCGGCATTATTGCGTCTGTAAAAGATAACGGGCTCGGAGGTCACGGTGTATTCCCAAATGCAAAAATCTTGCCAGTTGATGTTTTCAATGGAAGTATAGGCGCAAATGATTACACGATTGCAGACGGCATCGTTTATTCCGTTGATAAGGGAGCCGATGTCATTAATTTAAGTCTTGGTGACTATATGCCATCCCCGCTCATCCAGGAAGCGGTTCAATATGCCATTGATTCAGGTACCGTTGTCGTTGCAGCAGCGGGGAATGCGTCAACAGATACATCTATGTATCCGGCAGCATACCCTGGCGTGATCAGCGTCGGCAATGTGGATGGAGGCAAAAAGCTGTCTGACAGTTCCAACTACGGCGCATCGGTTGATGTGGTGGCACCAGGTGAAAATATTTACAGCACAGCTTATGGCTCAGAATCAGGGTCCAAATTTGACCGCTTGACCGGTACGTCAATGGCCTCGCCAATGGTGGCTGCGACAGCCGGTTTATTGAAATCGAAATACCCTGAATTAACGGCTTTTGAGATTGAATATATTTTAGAAAAGACGGCGACCGATCTTGGTGAAAAAGGGTATGATTTAACGTATGGTAACGGGTTAATCAATCCGCTTAACGCGTTGACTTTTGATATAAGCCAACTGCCGGCTCGTCCTGAAGAATCGGGAGAAGAATTACTTCAAACAGCGGAAGAAGTCATATCGGGTAAACAAACATTTACAGGTTCGTTTACATCACCGGGCGCGATGCACTGGTATAAGGTGAATCTTGCAGAAGGTGAGCATGTCCAGACTGTGCTGAATGGAAGTCACCGCTACGATTATGCGATGGAGTTATATTTTGCACCGGAAAATGGGGAACTGGAATATGTACGCGATGTAGATGCAACACGTGTAGGTAAACAAGAAGGTAACTTATATACAGCAGCCGAATTAGGTACATTGTTAATAGGTGTAAAAGATTCAAACGGCAATTACAGTGAATCTGGTAAGTCATCTTTCACATTGATGGCGGAAAAAGTAGAACCCATTACACCAGACGCGACTTCGGAAGAAAACCCAATTACAATTACATCACTGCCATTTGTGAAACATGATTTCACCATGTATACAAATGAAGAAGAAGCACCGGATACAGATTATTTTACACTGTCTGTGGAGGAGCCGAAATTGTTGTCTGTCTCGATTTCAGGACTGCCAGGTGTCGATTCTGCGGTATCGGCTTCCATAATAGAAGAAAGTGAAGAGGAAAGAGGCTATTACGAAATTGCGTATACAAACAATGGTGCCACTAATGAAGGGGAGACATTGTCATTCCAGGCTGTACCGGGAGTCGATTACCATATTAATGTAACGAATGCCACATTCAGCAATGATTTATTTGGGGGATCGCTGCTTGACTTATTATCGATGGATATTGATGAGATGAATGGAGGGGCATATCGTTCATCTGCTTATCCGTATACGATGAATGTGGAAGAACGTGAAATACCGGCCGACGAAGATGGATTGCCGAAAGAAGATACGCTTGAAGATGCTCTATTAAATAAAAAGATTTCGCCAAGTGAATATGGTGAAATAAAAGAAGATTCATTGATCAATGAAAAGGAAGGTGAAGACAATTATGATGCCATCATAATGGAAAAAGCTCTACCTTACACAATCGGTCAAGATAAAAGTGGTTATTTCCAGATGGAATATGATGAAGATTATTACCGTTTAACGCCTTCAGTGGACGGCATTTATCAATTTTCGATTAATGAAGGAAACAGTCAGCTTGCATCGATGACGTTCATGGAATATGACGAAGAGACAAAGTCACTTGTACCTGTGTACGACAGCGGCGGCGAAATGGGCTTAATGATGGGTTTACTTGATGGAAAGGGCCGTTCACCAGAACTAAATATTGCCTTGAAAAAAGGAACGACATACGTTATCCAGTTGACGAATAACTTATATAATATTTCAGTAGATCCATATGTGCTTAAGTCGAAAAAAGTCGCAAACGTACCGGCAGAAATGGATAATGATCAAAACGTGCCGGAAGAAGGGCTAGACATTAAGGCTGGGAAATCATATAAAAACTACTTCGTGCAAGCTGGTGATATCGATTATTACTACTTTATGAATAATGGAAAAGCACGCGTTCATACACTTGATATTACATCGTCTGCGCTTACAGCTATTCAAAAAGTAAGCATTCCATATGAACTGCGTCAAGAACATATTTTCAGCGGTGCAATTGTGGAAGACACGAATGGAGATAAGGTAATGGATCCAGATGAAATGAGACAGGCTGCTGTCTTCGGTCCCGATCTACTCTCATTTATTATTGAACCGGAAGTGAATACGTCATTTGCGGCGAAAGAAGAGACAGGATATTTTATAGAAGTTAATTCATTCCTGCCAACCGGCCCAAGCTTGCAACCGTATGAAATAAAAGTCGGGGCGACGTTTAATCAGTTTGCTGACGGTGATGCGAAAGTCGTCAATCATGTACCGACGAAGCCACTTCCGCTGAAAACAGTGAACGGCAAATATGGGGCGCGCGGGTACTTTAACGCGGGCGTTCCATTCGGTGATACAGATCACTTCTTACTAAACATGATGAAAGAAGGGACGGTTTCGCTTTCTCTCACAGCCGGACAAAACTTGGATGGCGTTGTGGAAGTGTATAATGAAAAAGGAAAACTCGTCGCCGCGTTTGACCGCTATGGTCAGAACGACGAAGAAATCGGTACACTAAAGCTCGCGAAAGGGAAGTATTTTATCGAACTAAGTGAAGCAAACGGTACAGCTTCTACTGCACCGTATGAATTAATTGTGAAAAAGTAAAAAGCAGCCGCTGATCACCCGTTGATTAGCGGCTTTTTTGTCAATTTTTTTGAAAGAATGATAGATAAGAAGGGAAAGAATAAAAAATACGCATTCTGCTAGCAATGAAGGCAGAATGCGTATGGATTATGATAAAACACCTATTAATATATATTTCATTTTATCTGTACGGGATAAATCATTAAACGTCTTCTTTTTTACATGAGCTGCATGAATCGGTGTAATGAACGGACCGCCTTTCATCACTAATTCATGTGGGTGAACGACGATCGCTTCGCCTGATTCAACACCGTCGGTTACTTGAAAAATACCATCGACGGTTAAGTCTGTTTCAATGAGGCGGCGTTCCAGTTTCCCTTGTGTGTTCATAATGACAACATATGTTTTTTTATTGCTTTTTAAAATGGATGTGCCGGGAATTGTGACCGCTTCAAGTGCTTCTGCCGTAATAACATTCACATTCGCTTTCAAACCAGGATACAGGTCAGAAGATTCAATACCGCTTAGCTGTGCTGAAAACGGATATAGACTTCGTCGTTTTACAGATGGTTCTTCTTCAGGGTATTGACTGACGGTAACAAGCGCTCCGTCAAACTGTTCGGCTGTTGTATCAACCGTTACTTCAACGCGTTGACTTGCTGCCGCTTTTTGTACTTGCTTTTCATCAAAAACACCTTCTACTGCTGGAACAGACGAGTTAATGATTAGAAGCGGATTGTTCAAGCTTGAATCCACTTTTTTTACATAGCCTTCATTCGTACTTTTAACAATCAAAGTACTTTTCTTCGCTTCATGCGAGGAAATTAGTTTGTCATATTTCTTTGTTTCTTCCTGCAGCTTTTGTTTCTCTGTTTCCTGCTGCAAAATTTCATTTTCAATCGTTGTGCTGGCGTCACCCGAGCTGATTATGGTCGTGTTGCTATCGTGATCGTTTGTACTATTTGTACTCGTTGAAGTCTGCCTGTTGCTTTCTTTACTCTCCGCTTGTGACAATAACACGCGCAACTGGCTTAATTGATTGTCGATGAGTGAAATATGCTGCTGCGTCTGTTCTTTTTCTGCCGTTAAACGGTCAATTTCTTCATCGATGTTTGTTGATGAATATTCAAACAATGAATCACCCGGTTGAATAGCATCGCCTTCTTTTACGAGCACTTGTTTGAGTGAACCGATACTTTCATCCAAGTAGATTGGATATTCATCGGATGGTACGACAACGCCTTCTGTTGAAAAGGATTGGACAACATCACCTGTGGATGCCCGGTCCCATTCATGCAGCCATTCTGTACGGTCTGCTTTGCTATCTTCTTTAAAAGTTAAATACAAGTTTCCCCCAATAATGATTGCGCCGGCCGCCAACCATACTTGTTTTCTTATTTTTTTCAATGTGTTCTAGTCACCACTTTCAACATAATCGGGCAAGGAGACCCCCTCAAGGAACGTAGTGGATAGGTGGGGGAGGAATTGCTTGCCCTTATGTATTTTCTTTTATTTGATATTGCCAATTCCCGTTATGTCGAATGAAAGTAAGGCTTTTTATCGGTTGTTGTTTATGCGTTTTTCCTTTGATCACGATATATTCCCCGTCTATTGACTTGACGTAACAAGCGGTTTTACCTGTGAATCCGCTGATAAATCCGCGTTTTCCACAAGCAGTTCTGACCTCGTCATTCAGGTGAAAACCATTGGATTCTTTCGTGTTTTTCTCGTTTCGTTTTTGTGTGATGTTTTTTGCTTTTCGTCCTTTTCGAGCCGTTGCTTCGTGTAGTGAGCGTTTTTTCTTTCGAAATTGTTTAATCAGGAAGCGTTCGTTCGGATTCAATTTGATGGTTTCGATCCCCGTCATGGCAATGGCATCGTTATAGTGTGTTTTGTCCAATCCCAATACTTTACGGTGCGGCGTTGTGACACTTCCGTAGGTGATGTGAGCATCAGGATAACGCTTGGATATTCGAATGCGTAAGCTGTTCATAAAAGGCGGTTCCTTGTACGTTTTGGTTTTCTTTTTCTTGATCATCCACTCCCAAAAGATTTCTCCTTTTTGGTGGTTTTCAGGCGTGTGACAGTCTGTACAGACGGTTATGAGGTTATCCGCACGGTTGCTTCCTCCGTGGCTTCGATAAATAACGTGGTGCGTGTTAAAAATCTTGTTTTTCTTTTTACAGACCTGACACGTGTATTGATCGCGGGCTAACACGAAATAACGCGCATCGTAATACCCAAAGGCTTCCCCTTCTTGATAATCTTTACCTTTAATATCGGGATTCATCATTTTTTGAACGTCAAATTTACCCACTTCGATGTGCAGCCGACAATTGGGCAGCAAGGATTGATAACGATCGATCCAAAAAAACGTATTCGTTATTCGGCTTTGAATGCTCGGTGGCAGCCATCCTTTTAGTCGAGGAGATTCGAATGTGAGTTTCTTCTTCATCCACTTTTTCTTTTTGAGATCATATATCCGTTTCGTTTTATACTTGAATTTGCAACGTCTATATCGTGTTTTACGATTCCGTCTGCTTTTTCGATACGTTTTTCGTGTTTCCAGTAAAGACTTTATATCTTGACGCAGTTCGATTTCACCTTTGGTCAATACTTTTTCGCCAGATGTAACGGCAACACCCACATGCTTTGAACCTACATCAACACCCAGGTTGTTTTCTTGTACGGTTTCACCTGTTGCGATCGTGAGTTGAATCGTAAATGGCCGATACTGAATAATTCGGGCTTTCTTTTCTTTGAGCAACATTCTTGATTTACGTGGAGAACACGGCATAAGCGGTTCTCCGCGTTGGTTTTTGACAAATACGCGCACGTTTTGTCCTCCTTGGAGTGATTTTCCCTTCGCCCATGTTGGTTCGCTTTATGCACCAGGTTGACCGCACTTTCCCAATCAGCGTTTTTACAGAGCCTGAACGGCAGAGGTACTAGGGAATCATACCAAGCCGTATTCGCACCTGCACAACATCATGCAAGCCCGCTAGAGGCGGTCCCAACGTAGTCATCAAAGACTAAGGCTAGACAACCAGGACTTTTTCAAGACCCCACTTTAAAGCCTGTTAGGGATTAAGTGGTGGGTAGTTGACTTAAAACAAATTCTCGACATGAATGGATGTGAATAAGGTCGATAAAATCCAGAATGCGAGGCCCGTTAAGAAGACTATGAGAAAAACGAAGCGGGCTCCTTTCGCTTCAGAGGTGCGTAGGAAGCGATACTGGATCACGAGAATCCATACTTGGAAAATCGTAATAAAGCTAAAGAAACGGATGGCAATGATATTCTCCGTTGCATATTGGGCGACAACACCAAGTGAGAAAGGAGAGGAATCGCGCGGGATGGAGAAAAACACGTTCCATGCAATTAAAAGTGCATATTCAATTAAATAAATGGTTAAGACGATACATTGCAAGGCGACTAATTTTTTAAATTCAATTTCAAGAAATGTCCAGAATAATAATGCCGGAATGAAAATAAAAAACAACGGAAATAACAGCCCCCATAGAACGGAGCCCGCTGCAAAAAGCACTTTTAGCCATTCATATGTAGACGTATCGGATTCGGCCATATAAGTGGAAACACTTTCACTTTGTATGCCGAGATAACCGGCAAGCAGGGATAAGAGAACACTGCCTAAAAGTAACAGTGAAAATTTTGTCCATAAACCGCGAATTTTCTCGGCTTGAGATAGCTGATAAAGTTGATCGGTAGAGCGAAACAGCCCTTTAAAAAGCTGAAGCCGGTAAGCCATCTTAAAATCTCCCATCAAATAGAGTAAGCAAAACAAATATCAATCTATATTATATACAACTATGAACACATGAACCAATATAAATCATGCTAACTGGTATATTTTAAAAATATCAGAATTATTGTTCAATTGAAATATTAATGTAACAAAACGAACATCCTAGTGTAATAGTCTTGAAATAGTAGAGTGCTACAATTGGTACAATGTTACAACTACTAGGGGGTAAATTATTCGTGAAAAAAATGGCAATGTCAATTATAGCTGCATTGATGATCTTCTCAGCTTCTGCGGCTCAAGCAATGGCCGCTACTCACACCGTTCAAAAGGGAGACACACTGTATAAAATTTCAAATCAATATAAAACAACAGTTGATCAAGTGAAGAAATGGAATCACTTATCTTCTAATCTTATTAAAATTGGTCAGAAGCTGACAATTGGTGAAACAGCGGCAGCAACAAGTGCGAAAGCTCCAGCCGAAGAAAATAAAACAACTAATGCAGTAAAAGAAATTACGGTTAAAGCGACAGCCTATACAGCTTATTGCAGAGGATGTTCAGGCATTACTGCAACAGGCATTAACTTAAAGAAAAACCCGAATGCGAAAGTAATCGCTGTTGATCCGAACATCATTCCACTCGGTACGAAAGTGTATGTAGAAGGATACGGGGAAGCCGTTGCTGGTGACAAAGGCGGCGCGATTAAAGGAAATAAAATTGATGTTCATATGCCAACGTCTCAAAAGGCAAAAAACTGGGGCGTTCGCACAGTGAAAGTGCAAATTTTAAAATAAGATTTTTGGAAGGAGACTGATTACAAGTCTCCTTTTTTATTTGCAAAAACGCGGCATATTTCAATTATATGACAGATTCGACATAAACGCTCGCTTGTAACAGTTATGTCACATTCATACATCTAACCGTAATCTCCTTTTAAAATCATTACGCTCCTAAGCGTGATACAATGAGTCTCGTTAGCGGAAGACGCAGTAGAGCGTTGAGCGCTTTTATATATAAAAGGAACAAGAACTAATAGTGTGCGACGGTCTTGTCGCAACTAATGTCTTTATGCCCCATCTTATGTGGGCTTTGTAGTCGTCCCTATAGTCACGGAGAGGTACTAGCTTTAACCAAATTCTTGCGTACGCATGCCCGTTATGCCGGCAGGAACAATCCAGGAGGTTTTCCTATGATGAAGAAACAAATCATGGCACTTGCAGCAACGACAGTAATTGGTGGGAGCCTATTCGGCACCGCTGCATTAGCTAGCACATATACAATACAGCCAGGCGATACACTCTGGAGCATTTCACAAAAGAATGGTACAACAGTAGATCAATTGAAAGCGGCCAACGGTCTCTCGTCCGACATGATCTATGCAGGCGATACTATTTCAACAACAGGTTCAACGTCAGCTTCTTCTAACAACGGTACATATACAGTTAAAGCAGGCGATACATTATTTAAAATTGCATCAGCACATGGCATTTCAGTGAATTCATTAAAATCAATCAATGGTCTCTCGTCTAATATGATTTACCCAGGTGACGTTCTTTCCACGAGAGGAAATGGAAGTGCAGCACCGACGGCTGCAGCTTCAGCACCAGTGGCACAAGCGAAGCAGGCAGCACCTGTTCAAACAACAACTGCACCACAAGGCAATACAATCGCCATGAAAGCAACAGCCTATACAGCTGATTGCGCGGGCTGTTCAGGGATTACAGCGACAGGCATCGATCTTCGCAATGACCGCAGCAAAAAAGTCGTCGCGGTTGACCCGAATGTGATTCCATTAGGTTCACGTGTATACGTTGAAGGATATGGGGAAGCGATTGCAGGCGATACTGGCGGCGCGATCAAAGGAAATAGAATTGACCTTCACGTAGCAACAACAGATGCAGCAAACAGCTGGGGTGTACGTACTGTAAACGTCACAATTTTGAACTAACAAAATCATAGTGAAAGAGCCTTCCCTAGCAGGGAAGGATTTTTTTTGTTATGCACATTCATCGATTTTTAGGCAATTGATGTATATAATAATAGAAAGAAGAAATGAGGAATGACATTGAAACGCTATAAACATTTGGCGCAAAGTGTACAGTTTCGGAGGAAAAAAGGGATGTGGAAACCGAGTATGCATGACGGACGGCTGCTATATGAAGGCGAAGGGCGAAGTGCTGTCGTGTACCGCATTCAAGGAACGAACAAAGCGTTAAAAGTCTTCTATCCGGACAAAGTGTATATTGCAAAAGAAGAAGCTGAAATTTATCGATTATTATCCGGTTTGCCAAACTACCCGGAACTTCATGAATCGGGCGAGATGTATATTGTCATTGACTGGATCGATGGGAAAACATTATTTCAATGTTTGGAAGAAGGAATTGCTATTTCAGAAGAACTTGTTCAGGAAGCAGATCTAGCACTGCAAGCTGCGCGAAAAAGAGGGTTGAATCCATCTGATGTTCATTTGCGAAATATTATGATCACACGAGAGGGAAGAATAGCGCTTATTGATGTCGCTAGGTTCCGTCAGACGAAAGATTGCGTGAACTGGGAAGATATTAAACATGCATATACTCAATTTTATACGAAGCCATTCTTTCCGAAGCGAATGCCGAAGTGGCTGCTTAATATGATCGGTATCATGTATAAAAAACGGCTTCTGCCTGTTCATCGAAAAAAAACCGAGATCATTCAACACCTTTAAACAACCGCAGAGACGAATGTGTCACTGCGGCTGGTCGTTACGAACTATTATCGTTTTTGAGTGCGTATTTCACGCTGGCTGCCAGTACATCAGCACCGATTTTAATAATACGTCGGTCAAATGTCATATTCGGATGATGAAGACCTGGAACAAGATCCGAACCAAGGCCCATCATGGCAGCTTTAATATGAGGGCGTTTAATGGTATAAAAGTGAAAATCATCACTTCCTGGTGTGATGAGCGGTTCAGCAAGTGCTTCACTTCCCGCTACTTCGATAATTCCTTTGCGCAAAAAGGCTTCTGCATCTTTTGATACTTCTGCTGCCGGCGTGAAATCCATCCATTCATAATCAATCTTCACTTCATAAAGCATACTAATTTGTTCAATTTTATGTTCAACGGCTTTTTGAAGTTCTAACAAAATCTTATTCCGCTGTGCACGTACGTCCAGCCCAAACTTACCGGATCCAGGAATGATATTTAAACTTTGTCCGCCCGCTTCCAGACGTGTCATTTTCGCTGAGTACGGTTCAAAAGGTGAAAAGTTGATTGTATTCATCTGGCGGCTGAGTGAAGACAGTACTTCAATGGCATTCACACCTTGATATGGCCGGGCACCGTGTGCATCATCTCCGATTACTTTTCCATTTAAAAATGCCACCGCACCGTGATAAACAGATGGCGTGATTTTCCCAAATGGGACTTCTTCAATCGGCCGCAGATGCATACCGAATAAATAATCGACATCATCCACGACACCTTTATTGACCATTTTTAAGGCGCCGGTGCCTGTCTCTTCAGCGGGTTGGAAAATAAAACGAACCGTCCCCTCTGTGACTTCTTCTTTTAATTTCAACAACGCTCCAATAACAATTGACATATGAGCATCATGCCCGCACGAATGATTGGCACGGAACTTCCCGTTTACTTGTTGCCAGAGCGCATCAATATCTGCGCGTACAGCGACAACAGGAGATCCGGAGCCGATTTCGGCAATGAGTCCGGTGCAGTCATCAAATGTGTATGAACGAATATCTTCACTTTGTAACAATCGCGAAATATAAGCCGTCGTTTCGATTTCCTTCCAGCTTATTTCTGGATGTGCATGCAAATGTTCGAAAATCTCAAGCAGTCTATTTTCAAATAATATGTCCGTTTGAGCCATCAGCAAGCCCTCCCCCCGGTAATTCTTTCTCTATAGTATAAGCCAAAACAACACATTTGGCTTGGGAAATGACTGAAAATCCTTATCTTTTTCCTTTTAATAAGATAAAACTAATAAATACAGCTGGTAAAGCGATGATCGCCATGCCTAAAAATGCCAGCTGTGGATAAATTTCGTATAAATATCCTGCTCCAAATGTTAAGATGGCCACGCTTAGTCCCATGCCAAAAGAGGAATATACACCTTGAGCAGCCGGAATTTCTGATGAATCGAATTCTTCATATAATAACCGGATAAAAGCGTAATGAGCGAGCCCGAATGTTAACGCATGAAATAATTGAGCGAATAGGTAAACGGCAACGGACGGAAATAAAAACATGAGTGTCCACCGAACAACAGCGGCGATCGCCGCAATGAAAAACATCATGGGAACACTTGTATGACGTAAAAAGCGATCGGCTACGTTAAAAAAGAGAATTTCAGCCGCAACCGCAATATTTAAAATGACACCGATCCAGATACTGTCTACACTAAGATGCTGCAAGTATAGAACACCATAATTGTAGTAGGCGGCATGAGCACCTTGAATTAAGACGCAAATGATAAGCGCTGTCATAAATCGTTTTGAGCGAAATAGACGCCGAAATGGAACACGTCGCAAGTCGCCGCGTTCACGGAGTGCAGGCGGTGTATAATAAAATGCTGTGGCAATCATAAACAGCGTACTGGCAATCAAAATATACAAAATGGCGGAATCAGTAAAAAAAGCAGTTGCGATACCGATGAAGAGTACGGCGGCTATGTAGCCGATCGACCCCCATGAACGGCTTTTTCCGTAATGGATGCGGTCTGTTTTCATTAACAGTGCACTCATGCTGTCCGCCATTGGCATGATAATCGGATAAATAAAGTTGAATAAAATCATGACCGTGAGGAGCGTTACATATCCAGAAGCTGGAATGAATAGCATCGCTGTTAAAGCGGTCATGATGGTGAACCATTTTAACAGCAGACCTGCTGAATATTTTGCACTGAGTACCGGATAGGCAAAAAAAGTGGAAACAGCTCTGACAAGAAATCCGATTGCAATGAGCGAAGAGGCAGCTTCAACGGTCATCTCTTTTTCAGAAATAAGCCATGCGTTCCAATAGGGCATGAAAACACCCCATGAAAAGTAAAAAGCGAAATAGGTGATCGAGAGCCAAAACTGTGCTTTATAAATCATATCATCTTCCTTTATCCCGCATTAACGGGCAGTAAGACCCCTGCTTCAAAACATCGAAAAGAAAAGAAGGAGAAGCGGGGGATCAACTGCCCGTAAAAGCCCGATTGGTTCAACTAACATTCAGTGGGGGATGAAAACCCCCCACTGAATGAAGTTTCACTTTATCCCGCATTAACGGGCAGTAAGACCCCCGCTTCAAAACATCGAAAAGAAAAGAAGGATAAGCGGGGGATCAACTGCCCGTAAAAGCCCGATTGGTTCAACTAACATTCAGTGGGGGATGAAAAAACCCCCACTGAATGAAGTTTCACTTTATTCCACATTAACGGGCAGTAAACCCCTATCTTTGGACGTTTCACTACTTGCCATTATAGCGGAAAATAAGCAATACGCGGGCACAAAATGAAAAAACAGTCCTGACATATATCGTCAGAACGGTTTCTTATTGAACAGATAAATGGGCTTAAATCATCGAAGCGATCGCTTTTGCATGCTTTTCCCGCTCTTTTTTGTTCATATTTGATAGGCGGTATAATTCCCGCTTTAGCAGCGGATATTCATCAAACAATTGCTCGGAAAAATCATTTCTTTTTCAAAAATATTGTTTCTCTGTTCGTGAATAGAGATCAGTTGATCATTATTTTTTTCAAATAAAGAATCGATTAAAGTGGGTTGCAGTATTTGATCCCGCATTAACGGGCAGTAAGACCCTCGCTTCAAGACATCGAAAAGAAAAGAAGGATAAGCGGGGGATCAACTGCCCGTAAAAGCCCGATTGGTTCGGGACAGCTGAAGCCGGTCACTCAAGTATGGCCGCAGGACGCGGCGCTCTTTACTTGAGTTCCTTTTTATTCAGTGGGGATAGCGGAACGCAGACTAAGATCGTCATGTCCTGTGACAACATCTGCATGATTCACATCGTGTGAACCTAACCCCCACTGAATGAAGTCTCACTTTATAGGCATTCATCATTTTAGTTAGCGTACTGCTGTCAATCGTAGCGCGACCCTGCTCATATTTCGAATTAAGCGTACAGCCATTTCGTGTTGGGATACGCCCGGGATTTTTTTTGATAATGTCTCGATAATTCATTCAATGGCATGTTATGAAACCCCTTCAAAAAGTCAACAATCCCAGTATTTCAAGCAGGTAAGGGATGAATAAAAATAAAATATGCTAAAAAGAGATGAAAAAACGAAGGAAGTTGGAGAAATTTGTCGAAATGGTAGATGTTACACATTATATAGGTGTGGAGGTCTAGTGATGAATAGGTCCAAGGGTTGTGGAGATGAGATGCTTGTTTTTTCAACGGAAGAAAATGCAGAATGCTGCATTCGATTGATGACACTGTTTCAAGAAAATGTCGTTGTTGATGCTGAATTTATCAAACCATCTTATGCGATGGACCTTGAATGGCCGCTTGGAGAAAAAGGGGCAATTAAAATTACAGCAACCGAAAGTGATACTTGGAAAGAATTATTGATCCATTATTGTTTAAAGGAAGGGATCATTACGGTTACTGCGATCAAACCATCTTATTTATCAGCTAGAACAATTTCATCTATTGCCAGCCAGTTTTTTATTCGAAAAGGGAACATGTTTCAGTTTTTATCTGTTCGATCTATTTGCGAAAATATCCTAATTAAAAATAAGACTGTTCGTACGGTTTCAATTTATACAAAATAATCAAAGGCAACCTGCTTTTTCAAAGGTTGCTTTTTCATTTTGCTATAATGAAAAAAAGATGATAAAGAGGTGGATAAAATGAAAAGAATTCCCGTTCTTATTTCACTATTGGCAGTATTATGGTTGAGCGGCTGCTCGGGACCAGCGTCGCCTGCAGAACGGCTTGCGGAATATGCGGCCGCTTGGAAGACAAGTGATTTAGAAAGCATGTACACGTATTTTTCAGCGGAAACGAAAAAAAATATGGATAAACAAGAGTTTGTAGACCGCTATGAAAAACTAACGAATGACTTAGAAATTAAGTCATCTGCTGTCAAACTGCCGGACGAAGAAGACGTTCAAAAAGATAATGAACAAACAGCAAGGCTTTCTTTTTCAGCAAAAATCAGCACGATCGCAGGGGATATCCCGTTTAAAAAAGAAGTGGTTATGAAGCTAGAAGAAACAGAAGAAGGAAAAGCTTGGATGATTGACTGGGATCCGTCCTACTTTTTACCTAAACTTGAAGAAGACGCAAAAGTCCGCATCCAAACATTGCCTGGGGAGCGTGGCCGCATTTTCGACCGGAATGGAAGCTCACTCGCTGTAAATGGAAGAGCGGTTCAAATTGGCGCGACAGCGGGGAAGATGGATGACAAAGGGAAACAGCAGCTTGCCCAGTTACTTTCGATGTCTGTGGAAGAAATTAATAAACAGTTGACGCAAAGCTGGGTGCAGGACGGTTATTTTGTTCCGCTAAAAACGGTAGCGGAAAAAGAAGAAGCGCTTATTGAAAAAGCAACAGCCATCCAAGGAGCAACAGCATCAGCTAAAGCGGTACGTGTCTATCCGTATGGAGCAGCGGCTGCCCATTTGACGGGGTATGTGGGCGATGTGAATGCGGAAGAGATGAAAGAAAATGAAGGCGGGTATAAAGAAGGCGACCAAATTGGCAAACGCGGTCTTGAACAGCTTTTTGAAAAAAAACTTCGTGAGACAGATGGTGTGCAAATATTTATTGAAAAAGAAAAACAGGAACCGGTCGTTATCGCAAAAACAGAGCCGCAAAATGGCGAGGACATACAGGTGACGGTTCATGCAGAACTGCAAAAGCTGCTCTACTCAGAAATGGCGGGAACGGCGGGTACAGCGTCAGCAGTCGATCCGAAAACGGGGGAAGTACTTGCCATCTTGTCATCTCCATCATTTGATCCGAATGAATTTGCGCGCGGTATTGCGGGTGATCGGTATGCAGAGCTGCAGGCTGATCCGCTTCAGCCATTGTTAAATCGGTTTGTAGGAGCATATTCTCCAGGTTCAGCCATTAAACCGATTACAGCCGCTGTAGCTATGAAAGCAGGCAAACTTGATCCAGCGGCAGGTAAAGAAATTGGAGGGCTTCAGTGGCAAAAGGATTCATCATGGGGCCAATACCATGTCACACGAGTCAGTGCATCTACAGCACCTGTTACGTTAGAATCAGCACTCATCACGTCGGATAATATTTATTTTGCGATGGCAGCACTTGATACAGGTGCTGAGCAGATGAAAAGTGGGCTGCAAGCATTCGGATTCGGTGAAGAGTTTCCATTTGAGTATCCCCTGCGAGAATCACAGCTTTCCAACAGTGGTGAATTTGATCGCGACATCATACTTGCAGATAGTGGATACGGACAAGGGGAATTATTGACAAGTATGACTCATCTCGCATCAGCATATGGTCCGTTTTTAAACGGAGGCACGATGATGAAACCTGTATTGCTGATGGGGGAAGAACCGTCTGTCTGGAAGAAAGAACTTGTCACAGAAGAACAGGCAGTGCTCATACAAAAAGGACTTCGAGGTGTTGTCGAAAAAGGAACGGCAAAAGCGGCAAACATAGAGGGAATGTTGATTTCCGGAAAAACAGGTACAGCTGAAATAAAAGCAGAACAAGGTACGACGGGCAAAGAAAATGGTCTATTTGTCGCTTATGATGCGAATCAGCCCGATTTTGTTCTTGCCATACACGTAGAAGATGTAGCCGGAAAGGGCGGCAGTAAATTAGCTGTCGATCAAGCGGCCGGTTTATTTTTGAAATGGAAAGAGCATCGATCATTATGAAAATAAAGGATATTTACCGAAACTATATACCTGTTTTCGGGAAAAAGAAAGGGAATTTCTGAATAAAAAAGAATATGTCGATATATACAGGAAAATGTTTTAAAGAAAGTGGGGAGCGATAGAATGAATAAAACGGTTGTTTCATTAACGACAGCTGCCTTTATTTCAACAGGGGCGGCCGCCGTTGCGGATGCTTCAGAACTGTACACAGTAAAAGAAGGAGACACGCTATTCAGCATCGCCAATCAGTATAAAATCACTATCGTTCAATTGATGGAAATGAATGGGTTATCGTCTGATCGCCTTTCAATTAATGATGAACTGATTGTGTCAGAAGAAGAGCAGGCGGAAGAGGTATATGCGGCAATTGAAACAGAACGAGAAGTAGAAGAACAGATGGAAGAATCAACGGTCGTATCAGCAGCCGCTGTTTCTGCGTATACGGTTAAAAGCGGCGATTCACTCGGTATAATCGCGTCCCGCTATAAAACAACGGTAGCCTCATTGAAGCAGCTGAACGGTTTAAAGTCGGATCTGATTTATGTCGGCCAAAAGCTAAAAGTGAGCGGCACAGCACCAAAACCGACGACTACGCCACCGAGTAAACCGTCTACAACGACAACTTCAACTAGCACGTATACAGTGAAAAGCGGAGACTCCCTCGGTATAATCGCGTCCCGCTATAAAACAACGGTAGCCTCATTGAAGCAGCTAAACGGTTTAAAGTCGGATGTGATTTATGCCGGTCAAAAGCTGAAAGTGAGCGGAAAATCAACACCAACGACAAGTCAACCATCTACGACTGTTCCTTCTACAACAGGCGGCACGTACATAGTGAAAAGCGGAGACTCCCTCAGTATGATCGCTTCTCGAAATGGAATGACCGTGTCTGCGTTAAAACAAATGAATAGTTTGAAGTCAGATGTGATTTTTGTTGGGCAAAAGTTAAAAGTAGCAGCCGGTTCAAAAGAAGAAACACCAATGAATCCACCAAATGTAAGCAATCCGTCTTCTGCTGGTTCTTATTCGAGTGCGGGCCTGCTTAGCATTGCCAATTCAATGCTCGGTGTTCCGTACGTATGGGGCGGCTCATCACCGTCAGGCTTTGATTGCAGCGGATTCATTTATTATGCATACAAACAGGCAGGGAAAAGCGTTCCTCGAACGAATACGGAAGGGTTTTACAGCCGTTCATACGAAATTTCGAGCCCGAAAGCAGGCGACCTCGTTTTTTTCAGTAATACTTATAAGAAAGGTATTTCCCATATGGGTATATACATAGGCGGAAATCAATTTATTCATGCAAGTTCTTCGCAAGGGATTACTGTATCAAGTATGGATAATTCTTATTTTGCTTCTAAGTTTGATAGTTTTAAGCGATTCTATTAAAAAAACGGCCTATCATCGCGATGGGCCGTTTTTTCATGATTTCTTCAGCTCTATCTTTTTACGAATCTCTGCCAGACGACTGTCGATATTTTCTTTCGTCAAATAAACACCAAATGAGCTTTGGGCATTGGGTCCTTCATTAATCCGTTCAGCTATTTTGTCACCGACAATGGGATAAAAATGATGGCCATCAAAATAATTCGTTAAATCATTGGTGACCTCATTCGGATACATAAAATTATAGACGCCTCCGAACACGTCGACAACATCGTGTAGCCACTGTTCATAATCATCTAGCTGTCCTTCTTCGATGAGCGTTTGAAAAAGAGCCATTGAAATGGGGGTTGTGTATACGATCGTTTCCACATCTGGATGACGATCTGTGAAAATCGTTAAATACTCTTTATAGCGCGGGTTATATACGTAATTCGAACCGTAAAACTCATCTTTGAAGCGATGGATTTTCTCGGCGGTATTCGCGTTTCGTTCTTCCTCTGAAATGTGACGGGCGGCAGCAACGTTGTCATGATTGTAGACGCGATCTGCCTGCACTTCGTTTGCGATGGACATCCGGAGGTTTTGAACGGAGTACCGGAAGGAATCGATTGAAAATAAATTTTTCGCCCGGTAAAGCGGATCGTCGAGTTTTTTTTCATAGTTTACGAGTGAAACAGGACGTTCGCTTTCTTGTACGGACGTTTTGAAAAAATCAAGACCGATGAGGACCCGTTTAATCGGCTGATCGCTTTGTCGTTCGGCAAACGCGAGAAACGTGTCGTATTCACGAATAGACAGGTTATTGACCGAAAAATTGTAGACGTTCATATTCGTAAACTTGTTTTGATTAATATAGGTGGAGCGGCTCGATCCTAGTAAAATCGTATCGTATGAAAAAGGTTGGAAAAACATGCGACTCGTTTTTTGCAGGCGTTCGTCAATGACACTTTGATAATCATTAAACGTATGTTTTTGATTAAACGTCCAGAGTGGGTCCATCACATAATTAAATGACACAATCGTTGTCAATACAAGGCAGACGATCGTGGAGAAAATCAGGATGAATTGTCTTGGCAGGTTCAAACTCATCACACCTTAAAAGTTGAAATAGAGAAACTCGGACACTTGCTGAAGGCGTGTGGCCGAATAGATAAATAGGCAGGCTGTCGTAACGGCAATCCATGGCTTTGGTGTAAAATCATCACGCAGCTGAATTGAATTTTTTGTAAATAAGACGAGGACCAACGCAATGATCGTCCAGATGGCAATTTCAATAAAGGGCGCCCCAAGTTCGAAGCGGAATAGAAGCACACTGCCGATCGGTAAATCGAGAAATTGGATGAACTCTTTTGGCAAAAGTACACCGTTGAATCCAGCCATACTGCGGAGAACGGAGACGGCTGTCAGCAAGTCCGGCGACCGAAAAAATACCCAAGATAGATGGACGAACAAAAATGTTAACAGCCAGGCAATAGGTTTAGATAATGCTCGTCCTGAAGATGCCCAAGCCCGGTTCACCATGCTTGCCATCCCATGCATGACTCCCCATATAATAAACGTCCATCCGGCACCGTGCCAGAAGCCGCTGACGAGAAAGACGATGAAAATATTGAGATAGGTGCGTGTGCGTCCTTTCCGGTTGCCGCCAAGCGGAATGTAAATATATGTTGTTAAAAAGTTGGACAGTGTTATATGCCAGCGCCGCCAGAAATCTTGAATGCTTGTGGCTTTATATGGCGAAAAAAAGTTGCGTGGCAAGTGAATATTAAAGAGCAGGCCTAAACCGATGGCCATATCGGAGTAGCCGCTGAAATCAAAGTATAGCTGGAATGTATACGCAAGTGTTGTCAGCCAGCTGTCGACGAATGTGAGTGATTCTGACATAGAATAGCCTTTATTTGCCCAAACGGCAAATGTATCAGCAATGACGACTTTTTTAAATAAGCCGATGCTAAAGACGAATAGTCCGAGCGCAACGTTTTTCGATTGAAAGCGCTGGTTATCAGGCGATTGAAACTGATCCATTACTTGGCTATGATGCACGATTGGCCCTGCGATCAGCTGCGGGAAAAATGTAACAAACAGCGAATAATTCAAAAAGTTATATTCGCTCGTTTCTTTCCGGTACGAATCAACAAGATAGGCAATTTGTTGAAATGTGTAAAAACTGATTGCTAGCGGCAACAGTGCATTTTTTAATTCGATATTTGCATCAAACAGAACATTCACATTTTCCGCAAAAAAGTCGTAATATTTAAAGTAGCCAAGCAACACGGCATTAAAAAGAATACCGAGTGTCAACATTGTTTTGCGGCGTGAATCTGGATGATTTTTGCTCAGATAATGACCGGTCAAAAAGTTAACAGCAAGTGACAGGAAAATAAGCGGCAAGTAAGCGGGGCTCCAGTAGCCGTAAAAAAAGAATGAGCTGACAAGAAGCCAACTTTTCGCTATAGTAAAATTCCATTTGTTCAATAGAAAATAAACAATGAGAACAATAGGTAAAAAGAGAAAAATAAATTCAAACGAATTAAAAATCATTGGATCTCCTCCAGAGAGAAACGGTTAACGATAGCGTTAATAATACTATATTTTATTTTATTGGACAATAAGGCAGTATGTGTGAAAAATTCAATAAAATAATAGTTGTAAGTCAATAAAAATATGGTAAAATAAACATATAGTTTCCGTTTTGTATGTAAAATAATTCGTTTTCAAGAATAAGGTTGGTAAAAAGCTGTGAGCATCTGTCCATGTGGCAGGTGCTTTTTCCTGTTTAAAATAAAAGAACCAGCGAAAAATCGCCGGTTCTTTATGTTTGTGTCACGAGTACACTCCATCTTGATAAATCAGGGTGTTCTTTCTTCATAAGAGAAGCGGGAAATATAAATGTCCATGGTTTTGTTGTATTGGCGCGCACTTCAAGATTGCCGACATTAAACTGACCTTCAGCTACTATATCGCTGGCCGCATCGATAAGTTTAAGCGGCAGCTTTTCAATGTTCACATTCCGCTCGTATCCATTACGGATCAACAATGAAATATTGAGGTTCCCATTTTCAAGAAAATGAGCGCTTAAACCGGTGAAATTCAACTCGTCTTTTTGTGGAGCACCTAGTTTTTTTACCAAATCTTCAAGTTTTTCTTTTTCAGAAGCCGGGAGGGACTCTTCCCATTGTGGATCTAGGTCTAGCTTATGTTTCTGCGACGTTAAATCAAACGCGATCGACCAGTTTTCTTTGCCGAGTTCCACCTGTTCATTGACAGATGCGAGAGGGAACATAAACGTCCACGGACGGCTTGAATCAGCCGGCAGTAGGCCGAGCTCGCTTAACTGAAAGGTGTGGCGTGCTTTTAATTCGTTTTTTTCATTCAATAAAAGCAGTGAGATGTCTCCGAGTGAAATCTCTTTTTCGACCGTGTTGCGGACAAATGCCGATACCGCCAACCCAGTTTCCTGTTTTGTCCATTCAATTCCAGATAGTGACAATTGGTTGCGTTTTAACGGCGGCAGCTCATTGTTTAAAAATCGGAGCACATACATTTGTTCTTTTGGCACAATTGTGGACGGATGAAGTGAGAGAGCCGTCGTGACATTTTCTTCGTTGGACGCTGTTGCATCACCGGTAACATCACCGGCGGATATTGAACTTTCACGTCCATCATTTTTTAAATCGGTATCAGATTTTCCTTTTCGTTTAAAAAAAGACAGCATAACGGTTAATTCTCCTTTTTTGTCAATTCGTTTAACAATGCAACGGTTTTGACCGAAATATCACGAAGCAGTTCGCGGTATGTATTCTGAAATAACTGCAATCCTTCACGCGCATAAATACGCAGCGGATCTTCCTGTTGATAATGTCGAAGGCCGATTCCTTCTTTCAAACGCGTCATCTGCTCAAGATGCTGAACCCAAAGGCGATCAATGCTGGAAATCATCATTCGCTTCACAAAGTCATTCCAATTTGGATCGTACTGTTCTTGTAGCCATTCAATATGCGAATTGGTCACAGATTCAACAGCTGAAATAATTTCTTTTACATGGGAAGGCTCTTCTGGAAGAGGTATGGCACGTCCGCCAAACATCGCCTGCAAATGACCAGATAAAAGGTCCATTTGCCATTCTTCAGAAGATACGTCTTCATTGCAATGAAAGTCAATTTCTTCTCGGATAGCCCGCTTAATGAGATCGATAAGACGATCTTGTTGTGTATCGTCTTCAATAATGGCGTTTCGAAGCCCGAAAATAACGCCGCGCTGTTCATTAATCACATCATCCAGTTTTAAGTTGTACTCACGCATCGCAAAGTTAGAACCTTCAACGATCCGCTGCACACGGTCCACAAATTCAAGTATCTTTTTATTTAACACAAGTCCATCTTTATTCGTTTGCAATTTTTTCTCCAGTTTCACAAGGTCGTCTTTTGCAAAACGACGGAACATATCATCTTCAAGTGAAATAAGAAATTCACTTGCTCCAGGATCTCCTTGACGGCCAGACCGGCCTTTTAGCTGATTGTCAATTCGGCGGCTTTCATGCCGTTCTGTTCCGAGCACGTACAGCCCGCCAAGATCAGGAACTCCTGTGCCGAGTAAAACATCGGTCCCGCGGCCCGCCATATTCGTGGCGATGGTGATGTGACCGCGTTGGCCAGAGCGGGAAATGAGCTCGACTTCCTGTTCAACGCTTTTTGCATTTAACAGTTCAAATGAAAGACCCGCTTTTGTAAAGTAATCGGCGATTTTTTCTGACTGTAAAATGGATGTTGTCCCGACCAGAACAGGCTGTCCTATTTGGTGGCGCGATAGGACTTCAGCTGTCACCGCTGCATATTTCTCTTCTGTCGTCCGGTAAATACGGTCCGGCATATCTACGCGCTGAATGGGACGGTTTGTTGGCACTTTAAATACGTGCATATTATACACTTCAAGCAATTCTTTTTCTTCTGTTTTCGCTGTTCCCGTCATACCAGATAAAAATGGATACATACGGAAATAGTTTTGAATGGTAATCGACGCCTGTGTTTTATTTTCATCTGTAATTTCCAGATTTTCTTTTGCTTCAATGGCCTGATGAAGACCGTCACTTAGTGTGCGTCCTTCCATTGTCCGGCCTGTAAACATATCGACGAGCAAAATGGCACCGTCTTTAACGATATAATCGACGTCGCGCTCAAACATGACATGAGCGCGGACGGCTTGAATCATGTAGTGATACAGCGTTTGATGCTCAATTTCATACAGGTTATCAATACCAAACGCTTTTTCTACTTTCTCAATCCCTTCATCGATCAGGCTGACTGCTTTCGTTTCATCGTCAAGTTGATAATCTTGATCACGGATGAATCGTTTTGCGACGCGTGCGCCAATATAATGAAGATCGGCTGCGGGGGGCATTTTGCCGGCAATGATGAGTGGCGTTTTCGCTTCATCAATTAATACGCTGTCCACTTCATCAATGATGGCGAAATGATACGGGCGCTGTACACGCTGTGAAGGATGCCAGACCATATTGTCGCGCAAATAATCGAAGCCGAATTCTGTTCCGACACCATATGTAATATCTGCTTGGTATGCAGCCTGTTTTTCAGAAGGGTCCATCATTGGCAAATTCAAGCCGACAGAGAGACCAAGAAATTCATGAAGAGGCCCAATCGTATCCCGGTCGCGTTTGGCTAAATATTCATTGACGGTAATAATATGAACGCCTTTTCCTTCGAGTGCGCGCAAATAACTCGGCAATGACGCGACAAGTGTTTTCCCCTCTCCGGTTGCCATTTCGGCAATATTTGCATCTGTCAGCACAAGTCCGCCGATTAGCTGTACGTCGTAATGACGCATGCCGAGAACACGTCTAGCAGCTTCGCGAACGACAGCAAATGCTTCTACTTTAATATCATCAACAGATGCGCCGCCTGCCAGCTTTTTTTTAAACTCAGCTGTTTTTTCCCGTAGCTGCTCATCGGTCAGTCCAGCTGTTGTTGATTCCAGTTCATTAATGAGATCGACTGTTTTTTTGTATGATTTAATCTGCCGGTCACCGGCACTTTTTTTTCGAAATAAAGAGACCATTTTTTATTCACTCCCTTGGAGAACGTTCCATCCACTTATCTTATCAAAAGACGAACTAAAAGAAAATATAAGGTGCTTTTTCGTCATTTTGATGGATATAAAATGCTTTTACCTTTATAATTATTGAAGTTGAGATGAAATTGTAAAAAAAATCGTTTTATAAAATATATAATAAAGATGCTTCTGAATGAACAGAGGAGGAAAATATGGTTTTACTTGCCTTTATCATTTGCGTGCTGGCATCGATTGCGATTACGCCGCTCGTAAAAAAGTTTGCCGTTGCCATTGGAGCTGTTGATAAGCCCAACTACCGGAAAGTGCATCAGCGGATTATGCCGCGCATGGGAGGTTTGGCGATTTTTATTAGCTTTTTAATTGGCATGGTTGTACTGCGCCCAACGGCACCGTTTGAGCAGCCGCTGATCAATCCGGCCATTATTATGGGGAGCATTGTTATTATTTTAACAGGTGTTCTTGACGATCGGTTTGAGCTTTCAGCGAAAGTGAAATTGGCGGGACAGCTGCTTGCGGCACTCGTCGTCGTTGTGTATGGCGGTGTGCAAATTAATTTCGTCAACTTGCCATTCGGGGGAACGATTGAATTTGGTTACTTAAGTATACCATTGACTATCTTATGGATTGTAGCGATTACGAACGCAATTAACTTAATTGACGGTCTCGATGGGTTAGCTGCAGGTGTTTCCACAATTGCGCTATTAACCATTAGCTTGATGGCCTTTATGAAAGGCGATCTATACGTGATGAGCATAGCTTTAATTGTTGCAGGAAGTGCGATTGGCTTTTTGAAATATAACTTTCATCCGGCAAAGATCTTTATGGGGGATACCGGAGCACTGTTTCTTGGCTTCATCATTAGTGTCCTGTCGTTGCTCGGATTTAAAAATATTACAGTCGTCTCGTTGATTATTCCGATTATCATTCTTGGCGTGCCGATTTCCGACACCATTTTCGCGATTATCCGCCGGAAGCTGAACAATCAGCCCATTTCCGCACCGGATAAGTCTCATTTACACCATTGCTTGCTTCGGACAGGCTATACACATAAACAAACAGTGTTCATTATTTATGCGATTGCGATGATGTTCGGTCTTGCAGCGATTATCTTTTCCATGGCGAAAGTATGGGGAGCCATTATCCTAATTGGAGTCATTACACTTGCGATTGAACTGTTTGTTGAAAGTATTGGCTTAATAGGCAATGATTATAAACCGCTTTTGAATTTTGTTAAGGGCAGTACAAAAAAGAATTTATAAATAAAAAATCCCGCTGACCAGAATGAATTGGTTCAGCGGGATTTTTTATTCGTATGTTGATTCGTCGTCTGTACTATATGTGCCGGCTTCTTCAGTACTGCTTTCATCGAAGGCAATAGAAGAAGTTATACCAAGGTGACGTTGCAGTTTTCCTTTTACGACGTCAAGTTCTGTTTCGTCTAGGCGATAAATGTAGGCACCGGAGCTTGTGGAATCATCTGTACCGGCAAGTGTGAGTGAATCGTAATTGATATGACCGTTTTTGCCGTATTCAATAAGTGACTTCATATCATCGAATGTCATGTTTGTCCGCATATTTGATCCAATAGCTTCTAAAATTTCATCGTATTTCGTAATGGAATTCAACGACAGTGCTTTTTTGACGGTCGCCTGTAAAATATCTTGTTGACGTTTTCCTCGCTCAATGTCGTTATCGTATTTACGCGTACGCGCTAAAGCAAGAGCTTCTTCACCATCTAATTTTTGAACGCCGGGCTCTAATTTAATTTCTCCATGAATATCGTTGGAATTCTTTTCTTCGATTTCAAATGGAACGTCCATATTAATGCCGTCTAAAGCATCAACAATATCAACGAATGCATAAAAGTTCATGCGTACGTAGTAATCGACTGGAACGTCAAGCAGTTCTTCAACCGTTTCGATTGTTGAAATGGGTCCGCCTGTTGCATGTGCATGGTTGATTTTGTAGTAATCACTAAGTTCTGGAATATACGCATACGTATCACGTGGAATGCTTAACATTTTAATCGATTTATCTTCTATATTCAAAGTAGCTAAAACGAGTGCATCGGTTCGTGTGTTCGTACCGTAGTCACGATTGACGTTATCATCAATCCCCATGAAAAGAATAGATATATTGTCTTCAAGCGGATGAACGTCTGCATCGCGTAAGTCTGATTTAACACGTCCATCATCCGCATAAGAATCGGTAAAAACCGTTTCGGCTTTTTTATGCAAGTTTGCCGTATATCCTGCCGCCGTAAATCCAACAAGTAAGATAGGGATAAAGAAGGCAAAAAAGAAAATGCGCCGCTTTTGCGTTTTCCGGCGCCGTCGTCCGGATCGTTGATTAGTTGAAGCCATATATTTTTCTCCTTTTAATGGTTATTTCTTTTTCAAATTTGGAAATAAAGCTATTCTATATTCTACTATGAAACGACAATTCCGTAAATTTTTTTATTCTTTTATGTTTATTTCCGTGTATAGAACGTCACCCTCTGTAAAAATAGCTTGTCCATTCGTCCATTCCGTTACTTTTTCACAAAAAACAGTAACATCTTGTTCTTCAACAAAAACATCTACATCTACATTCTCTGCATAATGTATTTCTTTTATTCGATAAATGGAGGCATGAAGCTCATTTTCAATTTTCCCAAGCCATGTGTAGTCAATCGATATGGTCATAATCTTCATAAGACGGCGTTCTACAAGGCCAATCGCATTTAGCCCTTCTGACGCTGTTTTTCCATACGCACGAATTAAGCCTCCGGCGCCAAGTTTAATGCCGCCAAAGTAACGGGTGACCACAATCACGGTGTCTTTGAGCTCACGTTTTTTAATGACCTCTAGAATAGGTACACCGGCTGTACCAGAAGGCTCGCCGTCGTCATTTGCCTTTTGAATTTGATCGTGTTCACCAATCATGTAAGCGGAACAGTTATGCGTCGCATTCCAGTGTTGTTTTTTAATACGATCAATAAATGTCAACGCCTCTTCAACTGTTTCAGCCCGCTCTACATGAGCAATGAACCGTGACTTTTGAATAACTAGTTCAAATTCACCGTAACCTTTTACTGTTTTATAGGTAGATAGCAATTTATTTTCCTCCAATTGTTTTATTTATAAAGAAATGGGGTATTAACTATTGTTCATTATCGTAAAGGAAAATAGTTCGGATGAAAAGCATCATGACCCGAAATACTTTTAAACAAATCGTAAATAAACTTTAATGTTCGACATTTAATCTAATGATATAATGAAAAGTATCCTTCCCTGTGAGGTTTTCACTGGGTCTTTTTATCCCGCATTAACGGGCAGTAAGACCCCTTCTTCAAGACTTCGAAAAGAAAAGATGGGTAAGCAGGGGATCAACTGCCCGTAAAAGCCCGATTGGTTCAACTAACATTCAGTGGGGGATGAGCGGAACGTAGACTAAGATCGTCACGTCCTGTGACAACGTCTGCATGATTCACATTCTGTGAACCTAACCCCCCTGAATGAAGTTTCACTTTATCAGTGAATTAAAAAGAACTGCGTATTTTTTCCGCCTTCAAAAGATACAGTAATAAGGAAAATAGGCTGTGTCTTTTGGTTAGGTATTTAAAAACCGGAGAAGGGATTATTTATGTCAATAAAAAATGCCGATACGAAACTTCTTGATACGATACTCAATAAAATGGTTGAAACGGTTGATCAAAGTAAAGATCAGGTCTTTTCGATTGCTGAACAAAGCAGGCGTGATTATGAAATGCTGATGACAGAGCTTGAAATGGTCAAAAGCCAGATTCAAATTGTCTTTCTTAAGAATGAAGAGCTGGAGAAAAAAGTGAAGATGGCTCGTCAGCGATTGTCTGAAGTAAGTCGGGATTTCTCAATTTATTCGGAGGACATCGTGCGAGAATCGTACGAAAAAGCGCATGATTTGCAAATGGAGCTCATTGTGCTGCGTCATAATGAAAAGCAGTTGTTGGACCGGCGCAATGATCTTGAACGCCGTTTACTATTAGTACATACGACAATTGAACGGGCAGAACATCTCATCTCACAAACGGCCGTTGTTCTGAACTATTTAACGCAGGATATGAAGCAATTTGGAAAGGCGCTTGAATATGCTCAGTCGAAGCAGGCATTTGGTCTGCAGGTAATGGAAGCACAGGAAGAAGAGCGGAAGCGGCTTTCGCGTGAAATCCATGATGGACCGGCGCAAATGATGGCGAATCTCCTCGTACGTTCCGATTTAGTTGAAAAAATATATCGAGAAAATGGAGCAGAGGAAGCATTTAAAGAAATACAGGACTTGAAAAAAATGGTTCGATCTGCTTTATATGAAGTACGGCGGATTATTTATGACCTCCGTCCAATGGCACTCGATGATTTAGGATTAATCCCTACGTTGAAAAAGTATTTAGCGACTGTTAATGAGTATAACCGGTCCGAAGCTGCTAAGCCTGACATCCAATTTGTCAATATGGGGATGGATAAACGGCTGCCGACAAAACTCGAGGTAGCATTGTTCCGGCTTATTCAAGAATCTGTTCAAAATGCATTGAAACATGCCGATGCTTCGGTCATTCAAGTGAAATTAGAAATCAAAAAAGAACAAGTACTCGCTGTGGTGAAAGATAATGGCAAAGGATTTATTGTAAGTGAAAAAAAATCAGGTTCATTTGGTATTATGGGGATGAAGGAGCGGATTGAGCTTTTGGAAGGAGATATAGCCTTTCATTCGAAACCGTCCGAGGGCACAGCTGTTTTCATTAGCGTGCCAGTGCTGAAGCAGACAACGACTTAGGACTTAGAGGGGGAAAAGAGAATGACGACGAACATTATTATTATTGATGACCATCAATTATTCCGTGAAGGGGTAAAGCGTATTCTTGATTTTGAAGAAACATTTAATGTGCTAGCTGAGGGAGAAGACGGTGCTGAAGCACTTGCGCTCGTTGAAGAACATAAACCGGACGTTGTCATTATGGACATTAACATGCCAGAAGTAAACGGTGTGGAAGCGACACGTAAGTTGGTTGATAAATATCCAGATACGAAAGTCATCATTTTATCGATACATGATGATGAAAACTACGTGATGCATGCACTTCAATCAGGTGCGCTAGGCTATTTATTAAAAGAAATGGATGCAGAAGAGCTTGTCGAAGCAGTGAAAGTGGTCGCAGCAGGCGGCTCATATTTACACCCGCGCGTAACACATAACTTAATCGCTGACTACCGCCGTTTATCAAATGACGATGGAAAAGGAAAAGGGTTTCAACAATCAGAAGTTGTCCGTCCGCTTCACTTATTGACGCGCCGGGAATGCGAAGTACTTCAACTACTCGCAGACGGCAAAAGCAACCGTGGTATCGGTGAATCTCTCTATATTAGTGAAAAAACGGTCAAAAATCACGTGAGCAACATCTTACAGAAAATGAACGTTAACGACCGCACACAAGCCGTCGTGACAGCGATCAAAAAAGGATGGGTTGAAGTACGTTGAGAAAGACCAATCACTGAAGCTAGACATCCCGGACTGTTTTTTTGCGATTGTTCATGAAAAAGGGCTCGCTCACCTCGTTTTGTCTTGCTGCATATGATGGAAAGACGAAACATAAAGGGGGAACTAAGCAGTGAGTCCATATTACAACCGTCCGCTTCGGGGGCCGTACCCATATTATGGCCGTCCGCCGTATTATAACCGTCCACCTTATTATGGTGGTTATGGAGTTTTCCAAAGCCCATTTATTGGCGGCCTTTTCGGCGGCTTAGCTGGCAGTCTGCTCACACCGATTATTTACGGACGCCCGCCATACTATGGTTATTATTGAAAAAACAGTTCGCGCCGGTTGAGCGCGGACTGTTTTTCTTTTACAATAAAATATAGACAAAGAAAGGACGTGCAATGACGTTGACGTATAAATGGATAATGGCACTGCTTCTGACCGGCACTTTGCTTGCAGGTTGTAGTGACGACGAACAAAATGAAGCTGCTAACTCGGCAAGTGACGGTGAACCAGCAAACACGGCCAAACAGGAAACCCATACGGCTTCAGATGAACAAAAGAATACAATGACTGCTGATGAAGAGTCAAATTCAAAGAAAGAATCAACTACACAAACGGAGAAAGTTCCGATTGAGGAAGCAGGAAACGTTCCAGCAGAAGAAAAAACCGCTATTTTAGCTGTGCTGGACAAGCAAATCGAATCGTTTAATCATAAAGATATCGACGGTTACATGTCGACCATTTCTGAAACACCTGAATCGTTTGACTATAAGGAAGAAAGATTGTACGTTCAAAAAGTATTCGAGACATTTGAAGCGTCGATGACACCACTCGATCCGATGATCATTAAATACGATGAAAAAACGAAAACAGCTAACGTATTTATGAATATGAAATCCACATCAAAAGATATCGGCACTGGGAAAGAAGTGAGCCAGACGACACGCCAGATTATGGTGTTTCAAAAAGAAAATGCTGGATGGAAACAGATATCGCTCTTCGCCATGGAATGATGATATAATGAAAAGAAAAGAGGGTTTTTAAAGATGACGAAAGAAATGAACGTAGAAAGTTTTAACCTTGATCATACGAAAGTAAAAGCACCGTACGTCCGCCTTGCAGGTGTAAAAGAAGGAACAAACGGCGATAAAATTTTAAAGTATGACATCCGTTTTTGCCAGCCGAATAAAGAGCATATGGACATGCCCGCGCTTCATTCACTGGAGCATATGATGGCGGAATTCAGCCGCAATCACTCGGACAAAATTGTCGATATTAGTCCAATGGGCTGCCAGACGGGCTACTATATTGCTGTCATCAATCATGATGATTACGAAGACATTTTAACGATTATTGAGAAAACATTAAAAGACGTATTAGAAGCGGCTGAAGTTCCTGCTTGCAACGAAGTGCAGTGCGGTTGGGCGGCGAGCCACAGCCTTGAAGGCGCGAAAGACATTGCACGCAACATGCTTGCAAAACGAAATGAATGGACAGAAATATTTGCATAAGTAAAAAATGGACAAGTCGTCCATTTTTTTATATGTGAAAAAAATAAAAATAAGGCAGGTACAGAAGATGAAGACGGCAATTTTGACCGACAGTACGGCTTATCTTCCGAAAGAGCTTCGCGATGAATTAAATATTTATATGATTCCCCTCAGCGTGATTTTTGGCAATGATGCTTACCGCGAAGAGTTTGATATAACGACAGAAGAATTTTATGAAAGAGTACGCGAAGGCGGCAAACTGCCAATGACATCACAGCCAGTCATCGGCCACTTTGTCGAAATATATGAGGAGATTGCCCGTGAATATGATGCAGTTGTCGGCATTTATTTATCAAGCGGTATAAGTGGAACGTACCAGTCATCGCTGGTTGCAGCCAATATGGTGCAGGGACTTGCTATACACTCCTTTGACTCTGAAGTCAGCTGTGCACCACAAGGCTTTTACGTTTTGCGTGCTGTTGAACTGGCTAAGCAGGGAAAAACGCCAGAAGAAATTATAACAGAATTGACTGAAATGAAGCAGCGTACAAAAACGTATTTTATGGTCGACGATTTAAATCATTTAAAGCGTGGTGGCCGACTTGGCGGTGCACAGGCATTAATTGGAAGTTTATTGCAAGTAAAGCCCATTCTTCATATTGAAAATAAAGTGATCGTTCCATTTGAAAAAATACGTACAAGCAAAAAAGCGCTGAAACGAATCGGCGATTTATTTGAAGAAGACTATAATAAAGGCGATAAACTGCAGGCGGTCATCATCCACGCTAACCGTGAAGACGACGCCCGCAACTGGATGATCGATCTGAAAAAACGATTTCCGAACGCTGAATTTGGCATTAGCCATTTCGGACCTGTCATTGGTACACACCTTGGCGAAAGTGCTCTTGCGATGGGCTGGACAAAAAAATGCATATAGCAGAAAGGCCTCTCAGACGATCCATTCTGAGAGCTTTTTTTCTTCAATAAAAAAGTGCCCCAAGCGATCGGGGCACTTTTACGTTCATTCAGCTAATAAATCAAGCGTATCTTTTGGCAGGTCCTCTTCATTAAGTTTCGGTGAAGAGGCGTCTGCTGCTGATGTATTTTTAACAAGGTCACCAAAGCCTTGTTCTTGCAACAATAAAATAATTTGTCCCTTGATCGCTATATTATGATCGACTAAGTATTTCGTTTTGGAACGAATCATCTCATCAAAAATCGTACTTCGTTCAATTCCGCTTTCAACAAATGCATTTTGACTTAACAGTAAATCCATCAATGTCAGCCAATCATAGTCATTACCGGAGAATACGAGCGACCCGTTAATTTGGTACCAGAGATCACCACTTGCGCGAATCCATTTCGGATGCAAGTTTTCGATGCCTGCTTTTAATTCACGCGCTGTTTTTAAATAGTCAGCGTTGCCTGTCTGTTTATACGTATTTAGTAAAAATCTCATTTCACCAAGTGCGTGATTAAGAGATACGTGTGTTTTCTTGCTGCCGGTTGCGTAATAATCCGCAATTAAATAACTTGTTGGGGTTACCGCAATCGTGTTGCCAAGACTTTTCTGATTTACTAGAAAGTCTGCATAGCGCAAATTCGCATCTGCAAGCTTTGATACGGCAAGTGCTTCCGCTGTGTTTTTCAAAAACAAGGCCGCATTTTCGTTGTGACGCGTATCGATATAAGGAGCCGTTGTGCCATACGTATTTTTCAGCCACGTACTCGTATATTCTGTTTTGAAAATGGGGCTTTTTCCTGCTGTAATAGCACCACCGGAGAAGACGTCCAGATCGGCTACTGCATTTATGACTAAGTCGCGGAAATAGCGTTCTTTATTTCCATTATACGCTGTTAAATAAATCCCACCTTGCAAGCGGCCAATATTTCGGCCATAGCCCATTTTGTATCCAGGCTCGATTGACCAAGGCAGCTTCGTATATGCGCCATCCGCTGTCAGCCAGTTATTGATTGATCCATACTCAAGAATCGTTCTCTTAAACCAGTCATTTCGGTTTGTCGCATTTGCAAACAATGGTTTTTCAGATACAAGTGCCCACGTTTCTGAGATTGCTTTTGACTGAACAGATACATTTTGATGAGCAGTAACAAGCTTGCGCGCTTGATCTGTGTACAAATTATAGCTTTCTAGTTCACTCGAGAGTTCGCGAATAACAGAGCGCTGTCCATTTGCATAATTTGTTTGACGCTGCACAGAAATATAATTTTTGCCCATCATCACTTCATTTGTTACAGTTGATCCATTTTTAACCGATAAAATACCGGTTGGGTGTGACGTTTTATCAACACCGAACGTTGAATTATGAGATTGATCAACCGTTCCATGCGAAGCGTATTTTGCCAATGAATAATTGTCAGATTGCGAGAATGGCATAATGACAGAGGCAGAATATGTATTGTCGCCATTATGAAGAAACTTCGTGAAAATAAAGGTATCTCCATTATCGAGTTTACGAAGTGTAACTTGCAATGATCCTAGTGGCTTGGACGCATTCCCCATATGGTAGTAGTAATGTGTATCCGTTGATAAAACATGTGAATCAGTCGTCTGTTTATTGTATGTAAGCGGAACGCCGCGCGTATTTATGCGCACTTTTACATACTGATAATCATGAATGGGGATGACGACTTCCTGGTTATCAGCAGGCTTCGGAATTTCAATGGGATCTTTTGAGTTGCCCAGTAAATCAAGTTTTGACATGAGACGGTGAATAAAGACAGCAGATTCACCGCGCGTCGCGATTTTAGCTGGCTCAAACTTGTTGTCTGCTGTTCCCCGGATCAAGTTATAAAACGTCATCCGTTCTACTGCACCATAGGCGTACTGTCCGATTTTAGCAGCATCTGTAAAGGTAAGCGGTGCACGCTTCTTATAGTCGCCTTTTAGCTGCATTGCCCGGTCAAGCATAACGGCGACATCTGATCGAGTGACAGGTTCGTTTGCTTTAGCTAGGCCGTCCGCATTCCCGAGAATAAGCCCGGCTTTTTTGGCGGCGGCAATGTCAGGATAAAGGCGGCTGCCGGTTGGAACATCTGGAAACGCTGAATTGCCTGCTGGTAAATCAAGCGCACGCACAAGATACGCCAAAAACTGACCTCTCGTTACTTGTGCATCTGGCTTGAATGTTCCGTCCTCATATCCTAAAATGACACCTTCGTCCGTTAATGATTCGATTTCTGATTTTGCCCAGTGGTTTGAAACATCACTGAAAGTCTGTGCCGATACTTGCAAAGTAAACGTAAATACAAGTAGGAAAACGACGAGACTTCCTCCTATTTTTCGCATAGGTTCCCCTTTCTTTCTTATAAATATGACAAACTAAATTATAACATACGTAAAATTACCCTCTATGTTAAATTAAGATGACAATATGACAATGATTGTTATAAAACCGCAAAAAAAGTATACTATTAGCGAAAGGACGTGACATATGACATATGCTTCATTTTTTGCTGGAAGAGAACTCATTGACGAAGAATTCAAGACTCTCCCGGACGAACACATTGCCACCCGTCCCGCTATTCACTTTAATGGCGGAAAGCCACGCTGCAACCGTTGCAACAATACGACGAACTTCGCCTCTCACCCCTGTGCCCGATGCGGCAACCTATGCACATATTGCCGCAATTGCATCGAAATGGGCAAAATCTCATCATGCACAACCCTTTACACATGGAATGGTCCATCGCCTAAACATCATGAAAACGCAGGAACATTGCACTGGACAGGCACTCTATCTGCCGGTCAAAAGGTTGCCTCTCGTAACGTCGAACGTGCTATATGCTATTCAAGGGAACATCTCGTATGGGCGGTAGCGGGAGCCGGTAAAACAGAAGTATTATTTCAAGGAATCGCATCAGCCCTTTCTGCTGGCAAGCGCGTTTGCATTGCTGCGCCGAGATCTGACGTCGTGCGCGAACTCGCACCGCGTCTCGCGGCTGTTTTCCCAGACACACCGCCTGCCGTCTTGTATGGCGGCAGCCCCGATCGCAACACATATAGTCCACTCGTCATTTCCACTACTCATCAGCTGTACCGCTTTTATCATGCATTCGACGTCTTAATTGTCGATGAAGTCGATGCTTATCCGTACACATTTGATCGATCGTTGCAATTTGCTGTTCAAAAAGCAAGAAAGCCTGAATCGTCCCTTATTTATTTAACAGCAACTCCACATGCAGAATGGCAGTCCGAAGTAAAAACGGGCAAACGCGAGGCGACACTTATTCCAGCCCGTTATCATCGACGCCCGCTCCCAGTGCCAAAAACAGAATGGTGCGGCAACTGGAAAAAAACCACGGTACCGAAAAATGTTCTTTTATGGGCAAAAGCTAAAGTAAAGGAAGGACATCGTCTGCTTCTTTTTTATCCGCATATTGACACGATGGAGAAAGCATTGCCGATTTTTAAAGAAATGGATCCGCGAATTGAAAGCGTCCATGCGGCTGATCCGCTTCGAAAAGAAAAAGTCGCATCGATGCGCCGGCAGGAGATTCCGGTTTTGCTGTCGACGACGATTCTTGAGCGTGGCGTTACATTTCCTGGTATTGATATCGCTGTGATTGGTGCAGAAGATGAGGTCTTTACGGAAAGTGCACTCGTTCAAATGGCGGGCCGGGCCGGACGTAGTGCAGATTATCCAACGGGTGATATCCGTCTATTTCATTACGGAAAAACGGATGCGATGATGAAAGCGATCCGGCAAATCAATGAGATGAACAGACTTGGAATCGAAAGGGGGCTCATTGATAGATGAAGCTTTGTCTGCTTTGCGAAAATGAGACGGAAATTGAATCTTGGCTCCCTTTTTTTGGAGCGAAAGCCCCTCACCTTTGCCCAAAGTGTTTGGAGAGGCTTGTGAAAATAACTGGACCATCGTGTTCTCTATGTTCGCGGCCAATGAAGGAGACTGGCATGTGTTCGGATTGTGAAAGGTGGGGGGAGCGTGCGTTTGTGAGCAATCAATCGATTTATTTATACAATGAAGCAATGCAGTCGCTCATTGCTCGGTTTAAGTATCGTGGTGACTATGTGCTTGCGTCGATTTTTGCGGATGATGTGCGGCAGATGGCATTAGCGGCGTCGTGTGATCTAATCTGTGCCGTCCCTTTGCCGCCGACAAGGCTTGCGGAACGGCGGTTTAATCAATCAGAAGCACTCATTGAATCGGCTGGTCTTGCGCATGTATCGCTCATTAGCCGGTTGGAATCGGATAAACAGTCAAAAAAGTCGCGGTTGGAGCGAGTGAATGCGCCTCAGACGTTTTATCCGATTGGGGATGCACAAGGGAAATCAGTACTTGTCATTGACGATATTTATACGACAGGCGCGACGATTCGGCTTGTTGCAAAAGCACTGATGGAAGCAGGAGCATCGTCGGTCAAATCGATCACGATCGCCAGAAGCGGTTCTTGACAATTTCGTCGTTCCCTATGAAAATAGAACTAATTGAGAGAAACAAGAGGTGAACGGCATGAATGAGGTCATTGATTGCCCGCGATGCGGAGATTTGTATGCAAAAAATGCGTTTCGTGAAGTATGTCCGAAATGCTCGCGCGTAGAAGAAGAATTGTACCAAAAAGTATATGCATTTTTACGAAAAAGAGAAAATCGTGCTGCGACGATGGAACGGATTGTGGAAGTGACCGGTGTAACGGAAGAAATCATTCAAAGGTGGGTCAGAAAAGGCCGACTTCAAGCTGCCCAATTTCCAAACTTAGGTTATCCGTGTGACCGCTGCGGCGCGATTATTCAAAAAGGCAAGCTATGCGCAAAATGCATTACAGAAATTGATCAAGACCTGAAGCTCCACGAACGTGCACAGGAATTTAGCCGTATAAAACAAGAACAGAGCCAGCAAACATACTATACGAAAAAAGACTAAAACCCGCCGAGTGGCGGGTTTTTGCTGTTGGCGGGAGATGGTTGTGAGCGAATGTAGTGAAATAGGTGCGGCATTGTGTGAATGTGAGCGAATCGGCTGAAATAGGTGCGACTTCTGTGATTTGTGAGCGAACCCACAAAAATAAGTGCGCATTTTTATCGCAAATAATAAATTCGGTTTTTTGGACCACCACTAGTTTTTAAATTCATCGATATGAGCATTCGGTATGCTGTAAATCTCGAATCCAGCATTAAAAACCGGGCAATTTCAACACTCGATGCTGTTGGTTTGATCAAATAAGCGTAATCCTGAATGGCTTGAATGTGCGCTTCTTTTGAAAAAGCATTACATGCTGGACAGTGCCATCTTTGACTCATTCGTTCCATTGAAAACTGAGCACAATTCGGACACTGTACTCCTTTTAAGAGCGATGATTCCTCTATTTTAAATTTAGCTAAAAGATCAGGGTCATACACCACATGATTTTTCAGCAGCATCCGTTCGAATTTTCGTAGCTGATCTGCTTTTAAAAATACTGTTTTGTTTTTTTGCAAAAGTGAATGTATTGTATCGGGAAGTTCAATGGCTCGAATGAATCGGTGTAAGTAGTCGGGATGCGGCGGTGAAACATCAAAACGCGTTGTCGGGTTAGCAATCCCCACAAACGAAGGAATCGGAATGGGGACAATAGAATGATCATGCATCCAGTCGGTTAAGTGCCGTGTCTGCCTCCGCAACTGCAAGACAGCATCCGGAAAAACAGTTTCTTTGCCCTCAAACGTTCGGATCATTTGCCGGTGATCCGTTTGAATACGAATAGCACCGATATAATTTTTGGATTCAATTAAAGCGATGAAATAAGGGGTCAAGATGAGGAAATCCAATTGAAAGAATGAACCAGAAGAACTTTGAAGGCGTAAATCGTTAAAAATCGATACTTGATGCTGTACTTCTTTGAGCGAATATTCGATGGACTGCTCGCCGCGAAACCCAGCTGTTACTTTTGCCGCCTCCTCAATCACTATCGCCCGTTTTGGATGATGATTCGGCAGCCTACCTAGCAAAGCCTCCAGCTTCAGTAAATACAACGGCTTTTCCACCTTTTTAATGATTGACATAAAAACTCCTTTCACTCATACTGCAGGTACTATTCGATGCTATCTGCCAAATGTCCTTCTGCAAAACCACGAAAAATTCCCCATTAAACATTTACACTGTCTTGCCGATATAAAGAGCACCACATAGAAACTGGAAAGCGGGGATACGAGATGAAAATTAATCAAACACCCGGCATTCAAGGGATCAATCCGTATCAGAAGCAACTGAAAAAAGCGGACGAGATGAAAGCCGCCAGCGGAGCAGCGAGAGACAAACTAGAAATTTCAAAAGCAGCTAAAGAAATGCAAGGCTCAACACAATTACTAGCTGAACGCCGCGAAAAAATCACGATTCTGAAAGAGCAAATCGCAAATGGCACATATAAAACGGATGCTCAAGCGACCGCGAAAGCGATGCTCGACTTCTACGGACAGAAGTAACCGGATCGCCCCAGATACCATTCCGGGCGATCTTTCTTTATGTACAAGATTAGGGAAGGAGACACCACGATGAAAATTCAGCCAAACGCCATGCCGATCCAAACAACCGACGCCCTGGTTCAAGGAGAAAGCACGGTACCGACAGCAGAGACCGCTCATTCAAATAGAGCGACTACACCGAATACAACGAAGCAGCCCCCAGAAGCAGCTGTATTCTCGGAGCGGGGCATGACGCTCACGAAAGAAGCGACGCAAGCTGTCAACGCATTTATGAAAACGGCATCTGGTACTGAAACAGAAAAGTTGGCAACCGTTAAAGCGATCGCTGAAAAAGGGATTATGCCGAGTGAAGTGAAACTAAAAGCAGTTCACGCCGCACTCACTGGCGTACCGTTTGGCAAAGAAGCGGCGGAATGGCTGAAACAATCCGGTATACCTTTTCCAGAAAATACACGCGCAGCGATCGAAAAAGCACTTCAGCTTGGCCGGACGCAGGAAGCGATAAACGTAATCAAATCGGCTGAACTGCCAGCTGAGGTCGTCAAGCAAATGGAAGTTCTAGTAAAACAAAAAGGAACAACAGCTGAAACGGTCTCCGCGCTGGAGCAAATGGCCAAAACACACAACATTCCGGTCGCCAAGCTGATTGAGTGGGCCACCGCCGCCCAATCGGAGATGCTGAATCAAGCCGCAAAACAAAAGCTTACTGAAGCTATTCAAACATTATTAAAACAGAATCCGACGAACACGCTTTTAATGGAGCTTGCCCGAAAAGTAGAAACAAATGCGCCTGTACAGGACATTGTCAAAGTCATCCGTACACTATTTGCAGGTAATCGTGCGGCCGCCATGAAGCCGCTCGCGGAAGCCATTCAGCTCGCTAATATGGCGATGGCTAAACTGGCAGCAGCACTTCCTGAATCTGGAATCAAGATTTTGGAAACGGATCAAACAGAACCCGGTCCTGCTCAAAAAACAGCACACATGATTCAGAAAGAACCATCATTTGAACGTGTTCTTACCTACATAAAAGACAAAATGCCAGAATTGAAGCCCTCGCTTGAAAAAGCAGAAGCTCTCTATACTTCGGGCAAAGAAATGGCTGCACGGGGCGAGCTTATGAAAGCGATCGAACCACTTATCCCGCCGCCGGTTAACCAGACGGCACCGGTTATTCCTGATGAATTATTCGTACACGTACCGCCGGCCGCAAAAGATGTACTTGTCACACGAATTACTGAAAAAATGTCACAGTCTGCGATCGATTTCAAGCAGTTCAAGCGGGACATTACACGCAATTTGCAGACGACGGAACTGTTGATGGCGCAAAAAGCACCAAAGCTGGCTCAGCCGGTGATCGAAACAGCGATTAAAACGCTTGATCATGCGATTTTAAAAAGCGATTTTATGTTGTATACGGATATGAAAACGGAAAAACAGCTTATGCAGGCGTCCGGTCAGCTGGCGGAAGCGCGCAAACTGCTCGCCAAAGGAGATACACAGCAAGCGGCCCGCATCACGGCAGAAGTAAAAGCACTGATCGAAAAAGTAACATTTAAACCGACCGATTCCCGCGTCATGCATATGATCACACAGGAAGCAACGGACACGGCACCACGCGTTTTGGCCGGTGCAATGGCTGGATTATACGATACACCGACGGCTCGTAACGCATTTGAGCTCGTTCGAGCAGCTGGATTTACTTACGAACACGAGCAAGCAGCGGGGCTTGTCTCAAGAGAAACAGCAGATAGGCCTCCATCTGTTAAGCAAGCTCTTTTAAGTCAGATGCATCAGCAAGCGGCAGATGGGAAACCAGAACAGATGCAGGCGACGTTAACAGGCCAGCAGTTGTTAAGCAAAGCCGATCCTGGCTTGCAGTCGATGATGATGTCATTGCCGTTTTTACTCGGTGGCCAGTCTGAAAATGTGAATGTGTTTATCCGGTCTAAAAACGGCGGCGATCAAGTAGATTGGGAGAATTGCTCCGTCTACTTTTTATTCGAAACAAAGAAACTAGGACCGGTCGGCATTACGATATCATCAGCTGATAAAAACTTATCCATTAAAGTACAAAATGATAAAGCCGGTTTTCAAGAAAAAATGGAGCCGCTCACCGTCGTTTTAAAAGAGCGTCTTGCTGATATCGGCTACCGCGTCGGCTTAGTTCAGTTTAGCGAATTTCAAGTGAAAGAACAGGAATCAGTAATGACAAAACAAAAGGAAATCTCAACGGCGAAAGGATTTGATTTCACGATATGAGCTATTACAATCAGATTAACCGCCGCAAATTGAATGGCCCATCTGCCGCTGTCATTCGCTATGAAGAAGGAAATGCACCGACTGTCGTTGCACAAGGGAAAGGCGCGCTTGCAGCCAAAATTCTTGAACTTGCGAACGAGCACGGGATCCCGATGGAACAAGACGCATCACTATTGTCGGAACTGCTCGACATCGACCTTGGTGAATCCATTCCACCCCAATTGTATTCAGTCATCGCCGAAATGTTGATTTTAATCGAAGAAATGGATTCGGCGTATTAAACTTTGTCGTCTTTTGCCGATACAATGAAATGAGGTGGAAAAACGATGGAATGGATCACAAAAGAAATAGTTTATCAGAAAACGCCGCAGCAATTGACGGCTTTACTATATGAAGCAGGGCTCGAACAATTTGAGAAAGCGCAAAACTTCCTGAAAGAGGGAAAGCTCGTCGAAGCAAACCGCACCATGCAAAAAATCAATGATATAGTACATAGGCTTGGCGCCGGATTGAACTACGAAGCGGGCATCATCGCTGACCAGCTCGACCAGGTGTATAACTTCATCGCCGACACCGTCGTGCAGGCTAATTTGAAAAAGGACGCCGCGACGCTGCGTGACGCAGAGCGACTATTTCAAATACTGTCTGACGCCTGGAATGAAGCATTAAAAACCGCGCCGGCAAAAGTACCGGCAAGAAGAATACAAAACGCTTACGAACAAAGCGTCTTCGTCGAAGAGCAGCCAACGAATACAATGGAAACGGGGAAATAACCGATGAGAATTAACCATAACATTCAAGCATTAAACGCATATCGAAACTTAAACAACACGAACAATGCCACATCAAAGAGTCTTGAAAAACTATCATCCGGCCTCCGTATTAACCGCGCTGCAGATGATGCAGCAGGGCTTGCGATCTCTGAAAAAATGCGCTCGCAAATCCGTGGCTTAGATATGGCGGAACGCAATTCACTTGATGCCATCTCGTTGATCCAAACAGCAGAAGGAGCTCTTTCCTCTACGCATGAAATTTTGCAGCGTATGCGTGAACTGTCGGTTCAGGCTTCGAATGGAACGCTTGAAGACGATGACCGTACAGCCATCCAAGACGAAATTAATGCCCTAACATTTGAAATTGACCGGATCGCCGACACAACTCAGTTTAATCAGAAAGTTCTCTTTAGTGGTAAAAAAGAAGCGTTTGCACAAGGTGATTTTACAGGGAATCATCCATGGACAAAAGCACTTACTTCGGGAGATACATTTACATTAACGTTTAATGAGATTCCTAAAGATGGCGATGAAATTGAAGTTAACGGTACAACATATACATTCGTTTCGGGTGTTGCAATACCACCTCAGATAAGCATTGACTCTTTTACTACACCTGACGATGCCGCAGCAGCCATTGCATCAGGGGAGAGCGATGCAACTAGTTCTGGAAATGTGTTAACGATTACTGCTACATCTAATTATAATGTTGTTTTAACAGATGCTGATTATGACACAATTCAAAGCTTAGCACTCTCCTTCCAAATCGGCGCAAACGAGTCGGAGATGCTGACGATGGATTTGAGCCCGATGGATGCGAAAAAGCTCGGCATTGCGACTGTGTTTGACAGCAAAGGTAATGCTACAACAGGTGCAGATGTTAGCACAGTGGAAAAAGCGGCTGAGGCAATTACGATTTTTGACAACGCTATTCGTCTCGTTTCGGCAGAACGAAGTAAACTTGGTGCGATTCAAAACCGTCTGGAACACACGATCACAAACCTACAAACCGCTAACGAAAACTTAACAGCAGCTGAATCTCGTATCCGTGACCTTGATATGGCGAAAGAGATGACACAGTTTACGAGAAACAATATTTTAAACCAGGCTGGACAGGCAATGCTCGCGCAGGCGAATCAGCTTCCGCAAGGCGTCCTTCAGCTTCTTCAATAATCAACTGGGGTGAGCCATCATGGAAGTACAGCGCGTGAATAAAGCAGCACTATCCCGCACAGAACGAAAAGAAGAAGTCGCAAAAGCATCGATAACATTCACTGATGTGATTGCGTCCAAGCGTCAAAATGCGGCACTTGAAAAAATGAACGGTATGATGAAAGACATTGAAACACAAGGCGAAAAGTTGGCGGAACACCGAACCATTGATGACTTGCGTAAATATAAAAAAATGGTGAAAGAATTTATGGAAGAAGCGGTCAACAGCGGCCTTCAATTAGAAGAACAGCGCGGCTTCAACCGGCGCGGCCGGACGAAAGTGTACAAAATCGTCAAAGAAGTTGACAGCCGTTTAACGCAGCTTGCCAACGACGTCATCAACAAAGAGAAATCCCAGCTTGATATTTTGAGTAAAGTCGGCGAAATCCGAGGGCTGCTCATCAACATTTACACATGAGGAGGAGCACCTTTGATTATTGAAACGCTCGAAAAACAGCTAGTACTTCACAAAAGTCTGTTGCAACTTGCTCACTTAAAGACGGAGGCCGTCAAAAAAAATGAACTGGACGAATTGAACCGGATTGTCCGTGACGAGCAAAAACACGTCAACGCCATTTTGAATTTAGAAAAAAAGCGCACCAGTGAATTAAACGAAACAATTAGTGATCTGCTGCCATCGCTTTTGCCAGATGAACAACAGCAAGTGGAAGCACTGCGAGATGAACTGATTAATGTTCTGGCGCAGCTGAAAAAAGAGAATGAACTTAATGCTCAGATGCTTGATCAGTCCCTTCAATTCGTTCATCTTCAGCTCGATCTGCTCGCACCGCCTGATACCGGGAATTACGCCCTGAACGGTGACAATGATGAAGGTCCTGCAATAGGACCGCTATTCGACTCGAAAGCTTAGGAGGGATAACATATGAGATCAACGTTTATGGGATTGGAAACAGCGAAGCGGGGGATGTACACCCAGCAAAGTGCTTTATATGTGACCGGTCATAATATATCTAACGCCAACACACCCGGCTACTCACGTCAGCGCGTTAATTTTCAAACGACAACACCTTATCCAGCTGTTGGTCTAAATCGTCCGAACATTCCCGGTCAAATGGGGACGGGTGTTGAAGCGGGCTCTGTGCAACGGATTCGCGAATCGTTTCTGGATCTTCAATTTCGAGGGGAGAATACAAAGCTTGGTTATTGGAGTGCCCGTTCTCATGCATTAAGCAAAGTGGAAGATATTATAAATGAACCGACAGATGATGGCTTATCGGCTGTTATGGGCGAGTTATGGCAATCATTGCAGGACCTCGCGGGAAATCCGGAAAATGAAGGGACGCGAGGCGTTGTATTAGAGCGTATGCAATCTGTTACCGATACGTATAACTACATGTCGGATTCGCTTTTATCCATTCAAAAAGACTTTGGAAACCAGTTAAATGTGACAGTTAAAGCAGCGAATGCCGCTATTGATAAGTTATATGATGTAAACAAACAAATTAAAGAAATTGAGCCGAATGGCTACTTGCCGAATGATTTGTACGATGAGCGGGATCGTCTTGTGGACGAATTGTCACAATACTTTTCACTTGAGGTAAACAAAGTCGGGAGTGGCGGAAATGCACTGACTATTGCGGAAGGTGTGTACGAAGTCAGCATGGTCAATGCAGACGGCAGTAAAGTTCAATTGTTGAATGGAAATGAACGATTTCATATCGGTTTTGCGACAACAGATAACAAAATTTTGAATGGTGCACCGAATATGGATGAAGGCGTCAAAGCGATACAATTATTTAAAGCCGATCCAAGCAATCCAGATGAATGGACGTTAGCTGACCCAGGTGACGTTCTTTATACAGAAGCGGATGGTACCACTTTGATTTCGTCAAATGAAATTGACTTTGCGGATACAGCAGGCAATATTAATTTTTCCAAAGGGGAACTGCGCGGCTTAATGGAAGCGTATGGCTATGAAGTGGGCACGGCGCCTAATACGAAAGTAAAAGGCATTTACGCGGATATGCTTGATAAAGTTGATCAGATCGTATTCACTTTTGCGACGATGTTTAACGCTGTACAGGCCGAGGGTGTCGATTTGAATGATCCAGCATCCACCACCAATCAAAACTTCTTTGACTTAACCGGGTTCAGCGCCACGAATTATAAAGGAATTGCGAGTGCTATTCAGTTAAACGGCAATATGCTTCCGAAAGATATAGCAGCAGCGATGTCGTCGTATACATCTGGAGGGGATAAATATGCAAATGCCGGTGATGGGAAAAACGCGCTAAACTTGTCGAGAATTGGTGAAATGCTGTTAAATGGAACAACAGTAGAACTAAACGGCTCAACAACTCCTTTACCTATACCGGACGTGCCGATCAAAAACGGCTCGATCAACTCTTTTTATGAGAGTGTGATTGGCGGTATGGCGGTTGATGCACAGCAAGCTACACGGATGGAAAAGAATGCAGGTATTTTACTTGTATCGGTTGAAACGAGCCGCCAATCCGTTTCATCTGTCTCTCTTGACGAAGAAATGAGCAATTTAATTAGATTCCAGCATGCTTACAATGGAGCTGCACGGATGATTACAATCGTTGACGAAATGCTTGATAAAATTATTAACGGCATGGGTGTTGCCGGTCGTTGATAGAGGAGTGAATCAATTATGCGCGTGACGCAATCGATGTTGTCATCGAATATGATGAAAAACTTAACGGCCAGCTTAACCCGGCTTGATAAATTAAATACACAAGTATCGATGCAGAAAAAAATCAATAAACCGTCCGATGATCCTGTTGTTGCGATGAAAGGAATAACGTATCGCCGCGGATTAATGGAAGTTGAACAGTACCGTCGCAATTTTGATGAAGCATACAACTGGGTCGAAAACTCGGATGCATCGCTTGATAAAGCAGGACAGGCATTACAGCGTATGCGCGAGCTGCTTGTTCAAACATCAAATGACACGTATGACGCCGAGCAAAGACAGGCAGCGAAAGCTGAAATTGAGCAATTGAAAGAACATTTAGGCGAAATTGCGAATACAAAATTCGGTGATAAATATTTATTTAATGGAACAAATACGATAAATAAACCGGTTGATTTACAAGCAGGAGCGTACCCTGCAAATAGCGATCCGGTGGAACTTGAACTGTCAAAAGGGGTTTACATTCAAGTGAATATTAGTGGGAAAACGGTCTTCTCTGAAGAGATGTTTTCGAAAATAGATGAAATCGTCAATGAACTGAGTAAAGACGCCAATTCAACATCTGGTGCTGCGGTCAGCAGTTTGCTTAGCGATCTGGATACTCATATTACGACAATCACAAATGAACGGGCAACACTTGGTGCCCGGTTTAACCGAATTGAACTGATGGATATTCGGATTGGCCAACAGGAAGTCATTGCATCCCGTATTTTATCTGAAAACGAAGATGTTGACTTTGAGCGTGCTGTAACCGATTTAACCGTTCAGGAAACGGTTCATAAAGCGGCCCTCTCAGTCGGTGCCCGTATTATTCAGCCGACATTGATGGATTTTCTCCGTTAAAAGGAGCGTACCCAGATGAACATTTCAACCGTTCAAATCAATACAACAACTGCGCAGCTTGGCATCACAACAACGCCGGGCCGCCAGTCCATTCAGCAGCCACAGGCAACAGTTGACATCCGCCAGCCGAAAGCGGAGATGAATATTTCAACGACACATGGCGTTTTGACGATTGACCAAACGCAGGCGTGGGCGGATATGAATCGGAAGCATATTTTCCAGCGCATCAAAGAAACAGCGGCAGAAGGCAGACAAAAAGCGCTTGAAGGTACCGGCCGCCGCGCCGCGGAAGGCCGTGAACTTGCTGACATTCATAAAGGCGGCAATGCGATTGTGATGCAGGCTGCCCGTCACACGACGCGCAATTATGAAACGGGCCTCACGTGGATACCGTCACATGGAAGTGTTAACATTCATTATCGGCCTGGTGATGTACACATTCAAGCACAAGCCCGGCCAGTTGAAAACAACACGCGTCCAAACAAGCCAATCATCAACTATCAGCCTGGCAGCGTGAATGTGCAGCTGAAGCAATATCCGTCCATTGATTTTCAGTTTGTTAATAAAACTATTTAAAAGGGTGATGAGTGTGAAGATTGAAACGAAATACCACGGTGAAAAAGAACTGCAGGAAGCGGATGTATTAACCTTTTCAAATGGATTGCCTGGCTTTGAAAATGAGAAAAAATTCGTCTTGCTCGCTTTTCCGGAAAACACCGTTTTTTATGCGCTTCAATCTGTTTCAACACGGGAACTAAGCTTTGTTGTCACAGACCCTTTTTCATTTTTCCTGGACTACCAAATCAAAATCGACGAAACTTCACTCGAAGCACTCGCCATTGAAAAAGAGGAAGACGTCACTCTTTTAGCGATCCTGACTGTCCGAGATCCATTTGAACAGACAACCGCCAACCTGCAGGCACCCATCGTTATCAACAAACAAAACCAGACCGGACGCCAAGTCATCTTAACTGGCACAGCGTATGAAACGCGCCACGCCTTGTTTCCAAGCGGCGCCGTGAAGGAGGGGTAAGCGATGCTCGTTCTCACCCGTAAACCAGGCGAAGCACTCATGATCGGAGACGACATCGAAATCACCATCGTCTCCGTCTCAGGCGACCAAATTAAAATTGGGATCGATGCACCGAAACACGTCGACATCCATCGAAAAGAAATTTACATCCAAATCGGCGACGAAAACAAATCTGCCTCAGCCAGCGTTGAAAATCTCGCCGGACTGCTCAAACTTCCACCGAAATAATATTCGGATGGGAGTTTTTTGTTAGGATTGGTGTAAATGTGAGCGGAAGTGCTGGAATAGGTGCGAATCCTAGTCATTGTGAACGAATCAAAAATCGGAAAAATATCATTTTTTAAATTAATAAGAATAAACATATGACTTTATCATAAAATAACGGTATTATTTATAATAAAATACTTCAAGAATAAAGGATTGATGAAAAATGTATGTCTATTTGTATCAACTATTTCATCAGACGAACAATACCGTTTTCGAGCAGGAGTATGAGAAACGATTTCATGGATATGGAACGATTCATGTACCGATGCAAATAAAGCTGCTTAAATCGAGTCAGTCGTTTCCGTTATTTATCGTAAATACGCAGTCCCTTCTCTTAAAATTTGATCGGATTAACCGGCAGGATACCGCCATTCGGGAATTGATGGCCCAGCTTCCATCGATTGCGCAGCACAATTTTATCCACCAGCAGCTGATCGATGAAATGTTCAACACGAATGACCTTGAAGGAGTTCGGAGCACAAGGGAAGAAATGGTGGAAAGCACACGTCAAGTACTCAATCAACCAAGTAAACAGGTCCGTTTCAAAAGCATGATCAATTCCTACAGCAAGCTGCTTTCAGAGGAGTTCATATCTATGGAAGAGCCAGCGGACGTCCGAAGAATATATGATTACCTTGTAGCGGATGAAATGGATAAAGAAGAGCACAGACTCGATGGAGAACTATTCAGAAAAGACATGACGTATGTGTATAAAGAAAGCGGCACAGGAAAAATCATTCATAAAGGAGTTACGCCAGAGCAGGCCATCACCAGTCATATGCATGGGCTAATCAATTTTTTAAACGGACACGACTTGCCGCTATTATACAGAATCGCTATTACCCACTATTATTTCGGCTATATACATCCATTTTACGATGGGAATGGCCGGACATCACGGTTTATTAGTAGCCTGTATTTAAGAAAAGAATTCAATCCACTCACGGCGCTGTCTTTGTCAAAAGGATGTAATCATAACCGAAAAGACTATCTCGATGCATTTGAAAAAACGAATTCATTTATGAATAGAGGAGAGCTTACGTATTTTTGCGAAACCTTTTTCGCCATCATCATTGACTCACAAATCGATATTATTAACGAATTGAAAGAGAGAAAACTGATGCTTGAACATATGCTCGAAGTGATTGAAAAAGATCCCGAAATCAAAAATGAGCTGCAGCAATCGATCTTGTTCATTCTCACACAAGATTACTATTTCGCCGGCACAGGTGAAGGAATGTTAAAACAAGATTTCATCAGTATAACCGGCAAGTCACTTTATACGTTAAACAAAGAATTAGAAGACCTCGAAACAAAAGGACTCATCACATCAAAAGGAAAACGCCCCGTTCACTATTATCTGAACGAAGCGTACTTTAATTTGGCTTGAAAGCGATCACTGATATAAGCTCACAAATATCGCAAAGTATAGTGCAATTGCTAAAATGACAGAAACTTGTGAGCGAAAGTGCTGAATAGGTGCGAATCTCAGTAGTTGTGAATCTGCCGAAATAAGCGCGAAATAAACACAAACATCCCGTTCACGTAATCGCGAACGGGATGTTTGTATGAAATGAACTTCCGTCTTTTTTATACCCAATAAACCTAGTTGAAATCAGCTATTTGTGATCAACTTCATATCATTTAAGTCAATAATGAAACCACCTGTTTTTAATAAATCAAGGCCAACTAAGCCGCTGATTGGAAACCCATCCAAGTTACCAAAATCAATATCTACATGGTGAAACTCTTTATTCGCAAGTTTAACAAAAGGTATTTTCTTTGAGAAACAGAATTCTCCGCTGCCAATTCCAACACTGTTTACAAGGTGATCACCTGGTTCAAAATAGATCCCGATATCAGACACTTCATCAATGACGATAATAGAATGAGCTGCACCAGTATCAACCACAACACAATCAATTACTTTCTTTTTTCCACTAAACTCTATTTCAATAGATGTTAGAAGAAGACCTTCTTCATAGAGAAGAATCATCGGGTAATGCCTCTCAAAGCAGAAGGTTTTCGCATCTCAATAATAAATTTTTCATTGCTTGTATGATACACAACGGTATTACCTTTTGAACGCAAAAGCTCACTCGTCGCTTCTTGAGCGCTATCAATTGGCCGAATGAGGGCCACTTCATCCACCACTTTATGGCTATCCATAAGATGAGAATCAACAATCGACAACAATACGTACTGATCAGGATAGATTTCACGTACTTCCTGCCACTTCATTTTCATTCCCTCCCTGAATTTGATAAATGCATAAAAAAGCTATCCAAGAATCGATGAGTAACTGACTTGAGACGAGCCGTTTTTAATGTACTTGTATTTACAATGAGTATACAGCATTATTAATTCAGATGAAAAACGACCATCACAAAACGAAAAATTGTTTTCAAGCACTTTTCTTCTGACTGTTCAAAATCAATCGAATTAATTCATCCCGGTTGACCAACGTAACCCGATTCGATTTGGCTAAGTTTACGGCCGCATCCGTAAAGTAGCTGTTCGTGACGACCCATGACGCAGAAGCATTGTAATGCATCTCAGCCGCTTTCACTTCCTGAACTGCTTTAATGCCAACATTGCTTTTGTAGCGTTTTGCCTGCACCGCGATCGTTTCACCTTGTTTCTTCAAAATCAAATCCGCCCCATAATCACCCGACGGAGGCGTTAATGTAACGGTATAGCCGAGTGCTTTGAAAAGCTGCTGAAGATAGGCTTCGAATTGTAGACCGTCCATCTGATCGACATCCGCAATTCCAGCTCTAAGCAATTTTTGTTTTCGGCGATACGTAATAAGTAAGGGAATGAGCAAAAGGATGGCACCTGCCGTAATGACGGCCGTGAAGACACTTTCGAGGGAATTCGTTTGGAAGTAAACAGAAGCGGCGATGAGGAAAAGCAGAAACAGAGAAAACTCTTCATACAAACTCTTCTTTTTTCGTTTTTTCAATGTAATGAATCCTCCTTTTGGCATGATTTTAACACATATATAACCAAATGAGGGGGTTGAAAAAGAAAAAATTCAGAAATACACCATTGTTTCAAATGATCTAGCCATATACCAAAAGCAACCTCTTCTATAAACTCTTTCAGATAACGCCTTACAAGAAAAGTCTTAAAGAACACCGGATCAAGCACATAGAAAACACCCTAACAAAGCGTCAAATTCAAACGATATATCGGACCCCGTTCACGAATTCGTAAAAAATAGTTAATTCGGCAAAAAAATTTACCAAAACTATTAAACATTCAAGGAACAACCCCGATATACAGAATGTAAGCAAGAGACACAGGGCGGCCGACCTGATATTTTGCTATCAATTCAACACTGTTCACAAGGATGTGAGCAGTTACATTCAAGGAGGAAAAATGGAATGAAAATTAACCACAACATTGCAGCGCTCAACACGTATCGTCAGTTTGGTGCAGCCAATAATGCACAAGGTAAATCGATGGAGAAATTATCTTCAGGTCTTCGTATTAACCGTGCAGGAGATGACGCTGCAGGTCTAGCAATCTCTGAAAAAATGCGTGCACAGGTGCGTGGGTTAGATCAAGCATCAGCAAATGCTCAAGATGGTATCTCTATGATTCAAACAGCTGAAGGTGCATTGAACGAGACACATTCAATACTTCAACGTGTGCGTGAATTAGCGGATCAATCAGCAAACGGAACGAACACAGCTGATGACCGTAAAGCGATTCAAGATGAAGTAACACAACTTAAATCAGAAATCGATCGTATCGGTAATACAACGGAGTTTAATACTCAAAAACTTTTAAATGGTAACTTATCAGGTGCAGGTGCTACTAATGGAACAAATTCAGTTTCAGGTGCACAAGTATTTAAACAAACAGCTGGTACTTTAGCAGGTATAGACTCTAAGGCTGCTGATGGAACTGACGCTGACCTTACAAAAGCAGATGCGCTAGTTATCGATGGTAAAAAAATTGATATTGATTGGAACTCCCTTTTATCTGATTCTGATAAGGCATACTTAAAGCAGGATTGGTCAACAACCAATATGGATGCTGAGGTAAGTGGAAAAGTTCGTGATATTTTACAAAAAACTATTAATACTGCAATTGATAATTCAGGTACGGGTGTCGCGCATATCAAAATTACTGATGCAGCAGGTCCTGGACAGTTTAAAATCGAAAGTGGATCTGTAGGTAATGCATCTAAAGTAGAACTTTATATGGGTGATGGAGCTACAGCAACAGCTAAGTTAGCTGATGGAACTGATGCAGCAGCAAGTAACTCAGTTTTTGATAATTTCTTCGGTAATGATGGTACTGAATTGGCAGCTGGTGGTGCAACATTAGTAGCAGGTACTAACCAAATTTTAGATGGCCTTACAGGCGCAGATAAGTTCCAACTCTCAATTAATGGGCACACAATGGAAATTACTTCTCCAGTTGGTGCTGCTACTTCAGATGCTAATACCTACGCAGATTCGTTACAAACAGCAATTAATACAGCAATTGGTAACTACAATACAGCTGCTGGTTTCACAAGTGAAGACCAAAAAATTAAAGATGTAACAGTTAAAGCTGATAATGGACGATTAACTATTGATAGCCCAAGTGGTGCAATTGAACTTGCAGATGTTACGAATGGTAGTGCATTAAAGAAACTTGGACTTGATAAAGCTTCTCGTGAAAGTGCTGGAAATGGTGCAATGACATTCCAAATCGGAGCGAATAAAGGTCAAACTATTTCATTCTCAGTAAATGATATGAGAACAAATGCTTTGGGGTTATCTGGTGTTGATGTTTCTACACAAACTGGAGCACAAGATGCACTTTCTAAATTAGATACTGCAATTAAATCAGTATCTTCTGAACGTTCAAAACTTGGTGCTGTTCAAAATCGTTTAGAACACACAATCAATAACTTGAGCACATCATCTGAAAACCTAACTGCCGCGGAATCTCGTATCCGTGACGTGGATTATGCTTTAGCTGCTTCTGCAGCGTGAAGCACAGTCGTCCTAGCTGGTAACGGCTAGCGAGTATGATCGGGTGAATTGCTGGAAACCCCTTAGAGCTTTTCTTGCCACAACGTAGTTGGAAACGACAAGCGTGAAGGTTTGAAAAAAGAAAAGATTGGGCAATCAGCAGCCAAGCTCCTGTTCCGAAAGGATGGGGAAGGTTCAACGACTAGGAAACCGTCTAAGGCGAAAGCTATGACGATGAATCCATAGGTGAAACAATGGTCATCAGCATTGTGAATCCGAAGTGCCCGACCCCTACTAGAATGCTAGAGGGTGAAGATATAGTCTGGTCATTTATGAAAGTAAATGTTCGCACGATGGCGAAAGAAATGATGAACCAAACGAAGAATTCTATTCTTTCTCAAGCAGCACAAGCAATGTTGGCTCAAGCGAACCAACAACCACAAGGAGTTCTACAACTTCTTCGTTAAGATTAAATTATTTGAAAGGGACCCTAGTTTTGCTAGGGTCCCTTTTCTATAAATGAATAGGAGAGAGGATTATTTATGGCTATGTTTAGAGAAAATCGAGAACTAGTAGCTCCAGAACTAGAAAGCTTAATTTTACGAATCCAAGAAGAAAATCAGGCGACTAATCTCGTGTTTATTGAACAAACTAATCACTATTGTGTATTTAGAGGATATAAAAATAGGATAGAAATGTTATTTAAGTTTGATAAAAATTGCTCAATGGGTTCTATTCTTGAAGATGAGATAATGTAAGGTTAAAGTAGGATAGTAAGTAACTTGAAGATGTACTTGGGGGAAATTGATGGATAAAAATCACCAAGATGACAAAAAGTTTCTTGAAGAACAGCTTCAATGGTGTAAGGAACAAGACAGTATTTTAGAAGAAGTGAACGTGAAGCTTCATGAAATGAAAAAAATAGCTGAATATGTGCTTAAACATGAGCTTACTTTGGCAGAAACTGACGAGTTGAATGGGCAATTAAATAAATTAAAACGTGAAGTTCATTCTCTCGAAAAGCAGCTGTATTCGTTTGTTCATTAAAATATAAAAAAGAGTGTTTTCCATGGATATCGCACTCATGCCAATGGCATTAAGCCAAGGGAAAGCCCAGCAGCAAGCTTGTCTGTCTGTCATGAAAATGGCGATGGGAGAGGCGAAACAGCAAGGGGAAGCTCTGCGAGAATTGATGGGTACTGCGAATGCATCGGCGATCCAGCACGCCGCCAGCCTCATTTGGGCGGAAATATTGATTTGAAATTGTAGAGGGAATAGTTTGGAGTATCTCGTTCTTCGCTGGAAAAGCTGTCTGTTGAAAGAATGATTTTCTTTGGTACGGAGTCCGCTACTTTTAAATGTCCGTCATCTTGATACCACCAGGCAAGTGCTTCTTCGTATAAATATTCTTCAATAAAATTGAGCGGAAGCTGTTTCTTTCTGTCTTCATACCATAATGATTCCAGAAGGGTGATTTTGTCGTCTGTTCGTGATTGGACAACAAAGCATTCCGTAAATCCGGCAACGGTTCGCGGATCGATTACTTTTTTATAAGCTGGAGGATTGAGTGGCAAAAAGTCTTTCAATTGTTCATAACAATACGTGCTCCAGCCGAGGTCTTCGATGCGGTGCATAAATTGAAAGCGTGGACGGCGACCGGACTGCTGTGTGATACATCCATCACCTAATAGTTTTCCGGTTAATCTAGAATAAAATCGATGTTTATCCATTTTCTATCCCACCTTTTCAGCATGATATACTTATTATAATTGATGTGGTGATTAAGTACGAACATTTGTTTTTTTAGTTATTTGAAATAGAGATAGTAAACTAAGGAGTTCTTTTACCACTTAGTCATAAATTCTTATATAATATTAACTAGTATGCTAGAGACTTCATTGTATCTTTCACATGATAAAAGGTCTGTTAACTAGGAGGAGACAAGATGGATAAAGACCAACAAGAACATAAAAAATTCCTGGAACGGCAACTTCAATGGAGCAGGGAACAAGCCCGTATTTTAGAGGAAATTGATATGCATCTTCATGAAATGAAAGAAATCGCGGAATATGCTGTTAACCATGAGTTAACTTTGGGTGAAGTTGAGACGCTAAATGGTCAATTAAATGAATTGAAAGATGTGATCCATTCGTTGGAACAGCAGTTACAGCCTGTGATACATTAGAAAGCGAAAGGGGGTGTTTTTATGGATATCGCACTCATGTCAATGGCATTGAGCCAGGGACAAGTCCAGCAGCAAGCTTCTCTAGCTGTTATGAATAAAGTGATGGATCAAGCACAGGGAAATGCGGCTTTTATTAACAAGATGATGGGGGAGGCGAACGTGCAAGCATTGCAGCACGCAGCTCAACCACACTTAGGTGGGAATGTAGATGTAAAAGGATAAATGACATACTTGTTAATACCTAAAGCTGATCCCGTTGGTGCAAGTGGATGACACAGAGAATGAAACATTGGAGCGATAAAAAAACATCTATTAAATAAAGAAAAAGGGGGCTGTCTCATAAGCCCCTTCCGATCTGTTTTATTAAGGAAAGGCGACCAATGGCCGCTTGAAAAAGACGTTCATTTTTTCCATAGGCATTGGCTTTGCAAAAAAGTAGCCTTGTACTTCTTGGCAGTTCATTTCTTTTAAAAAGGCAGCCTGCTCCATTGTTTCGATTCCTTCTGCAAGGACATCCATCTTCAAACTTTTGGCGAGTGTAATGATCATCGCCACAATGGCTTTATTTGTGTCATCCAGTGTTTTGACAAATGTTTGGTCAATTTTAAGCCGATTAATCGAAAAATGACGGAGCGAACTGAGGGAGCTGTAGCCTGTCCCAAAGTCGTCCATACTCACATGGATGTTTAAGTCCTTTAACTTTTGCAAAACAGAATGAGAACATTCCCCTTCAAGTATCATGCTTTCCGTTAGTTCAAGGTCCAGCCACTCTGGTGATAAACCGGTTTGCTCAAGGACTTCTTTCACAGTGTTGACAAACGTAGGCTGTGTGAACTGCCGGACCGACACATTGACACTGACTCGTATGGCTGGAAAACCGGCCTCCTGCCATTTTTTATTTTGCCGGCAGGCTGTTTGAAGCACCCACTTGCCAATCGGTATAATTAAACCGGTTTCTTCCGCGAGCGGAATAAAGTCAGCGGGTGACACCATTCCGAGCTCCGGATGTTCCCAGCGGATCAGTGCTTCCACCCCTAACATGTGGCCCGATTGAAGATCAAATTGGGGCTGATAATGTAAGTGAAACTGGCCGCGTTCCAATGCTTTGTGTAACTCTCGCTCCATCTTCATTTTCTGTGCATTTTTTTCATCGAGCTCTTTCGTGAAAAATTGATAATTATTTTTGCCGTTCTCTTTCGCTAAGTACATCGCTGCATCGGCATGTTTAATCAGTGTCTCGCTGTCTTGTCCGTCCTCCGGGTACATGCTAATGCCGATGCTGGCCGTCACGAAAATCTCTATTTCATGAATAGCGATCCGTTCCCCTATATAATGGATCAGGTGCTCGGCTCGTTCTTCTGCTTCTTTGCGGTCTGCACGAGGCAATAAAAGGGCGAATTCATCTCCGCCAATGCGGGCGGCCGTATCCCCTGCGCGCAGGCACCGTTCAATCCGTCTTGAGACCGACTTCAACACTTGATCCCCGATATTGTGGCCCATCGTATCATTAATATTTTTAATGCGGTCCAGATCGATGTAGACCACGGCAAATGGATAATGGGGGCTCAAAGAGTCAATCATTTTCATGTTTTCTTGAAACAATCGGCGGTTTGGCAGCCCCGTTAAGTAATCGTAATGAGCGACACGGTAGATCGCTTTTTCTGCTTTTTTCCGCTCGGTAATATCGGTGGCTGTTCCGACTACTTCGACAATTTCACCCTTTTCAAAGATAGGTGATAAGTAAATCAGAAATATATGTTTGAATATTCTGACTTCGAAGTCGACCGCTTTTCCTTTATACGCTTTAGCGAAATAGCCTTTTATTTTTCTGGCCACTTTCGCTGAAAAAAGGGCATCCAGCTTTTTCCCTTGCACAAAACTCGTCGTATAGCCTAACGGTTCCAAAATTTTCCCTTCCAGCAACGTCAGCTGAAACTCTCCTTCATCGGTCTGTTTGTATTTAAAAACGGCATTTTGTAAATTTTTCACCGTTTGCCGAAAGTCATTTTTCAGTGCCGTTTTCAGTTGTTCTTCCGCTTTTTTCCGATCCGTAATATCGCTTCGGATCGAGACAAACTGGTATGGATGGCCCTGATCATCGAGAAACGGCACAATCGTTGTGTTTACCCAGTACTCTGAGCCGTCTTTCGCCCGGTTTTTAATATCGCCTTTCCAAATATCCCCTTGCTTGATCGTTTTCCACATGTGCTGAAAAAAGGAGTGTGGGTGAAAACCGGAATTGATGAGGCGGTGTGTTTGCCCTAGGAGTTCATGACGTTCATATTTTGATATCTCACAAAAACGATCATTCACATAGGTAATCATACCGGCCGCATCGGTAATCACGAGGATGGAAGACTGATCGAGTGCGTACTGAATATCATGCAAATCTTTCATCATATGCTCATAATGAATAGATAATTTATCCTGATGACGGGCCAAATCTAAGTGAAAAGGGCCATTATCGCTATATATATACATGTATTTGATCCACCTTCTTTAAAAGATAAATTGTATACCTTCTTATTCTAGGTCATCCGTCATTTTTGAGTTTAAAAATCGGATTGATATGGATCAATCCGTTTTCAGCTCATAGACAAAGTCAAGAGGCATTTTCAAAACATCTTCAACATCTAGACGTTTTCAGTTGATGGGAATCTAACTATTGTGCTACGAAAAGTCTAGTGTTTTTTCTTTATTGATTTTTTTCGAAAGAAAGTCATCTATAGCTTCTTTTTTGTTGACTTCTAAGAAAAATTACCCATGAAAATGCTGAGTCATCTATAAAGAAGCAGGTTTCTTCTCTTTATTTCCTTTTCAAGTATACAGATAAAATTTCGGTCTAACTTTAGTGTTACTGCGTTCCTATGTGCTCTAAGCAAATAGTCATCTGAAATATTCATCTTCTTCATAACGACTTCTTTACTTTCTAACGTTGACTTACTTGATCTCTCTGTTACAAAATGGATCTGATTCAAAAGCTATCCCTCCGCTCCATGAGGCAGTCCAGCTATCATAGCCGTTTGGCCTTAGACCTGTGACTTTGCGTCCTAACCTTTTGATTAGTTTGCCTTTATCTGAAAATTCAATCTAATATAATAGATAAATAGTACCATATTCCATATTATGAAGTAAACAGTAATTATGTATGTAAATTGAATTATGTGAATATGTCTACTTTTATCCCGCATTAACGGGCAGGAAGACCCCTTCTTCAAGACTTCGAAAAGAAAAGAAGGATAAGCAGAGGAGAAACTGCCCGTAAAAGCCCGATTGGTTCGGGCTGGCTGAAGCCGCTCACTCAGGTATTGCCGCAGGACGCGGTGCTCTTTACCTGAGTTCTTGTTCATTCAGTGGGGGATGAGCGGAACGCAGACTAAGATCGTCACTTCCTGTGACAACGTCTGCATGATTCACATCCTGTGAACCTAACCCAGCTAAATGAAGTATCACTTTATCTTCATTAAATAGACACGAGTAAAAGGAGCGGACGGTACTAAATCAGACCACTATAATGATTACGAAGGATGCAATCCGTTAAAAAAGGAGCTGATGAGGCAGCCCCTTTTTCCTTTTACCTTCTATTCTTCTTTATAAAACCGTTCCCCGGTTTCAGGATGAAAATAAACAACTAGTTTTTTCTTTGTTGTTGGGTCAATGGAGACTTCTTTCGTTCTAATGTAGCCAGCAGGGACGTTTTGACCGTGTTTCTTTTTAAAGCGTCGATCCCATACAAACCAGGAGCCAATGATTAAGACAACTAGGATCAGCAGTTGGACACCGTAAAAGCCGAGAACCCATTCCATCTGTTTATTCCTGTTCAGCGATGACGGCTGTGCCATAAGCAACGATTTCGCTCATGTTTTGACCGATTTCCCCAGAATCAAACCGCATCATCACAACCGCATTGGCGCCCATTGCTTTCGCATTTTGGACCATTCGATCCATCGCCTGCTTCCGTGCATCTTCCAGCATCTCGGTATATTGATTAATTTCTCCGCCTACGAGCCCTTTTAAGGAAGCGACAATATCTTTTCCAATGCCCCGGGCCCGTACAGTTAAACCGAAAACAGGTCCTTTTACTTCTGTTATTTTGTAGTTGGCGATGTTTTCTGTTGTGACAATAATCATATGAACGTACACCCCATTTAAGAAATTTTTTGCTTCTTTCTTTTCTTATTCTTTATCCCGCATTAACGGGCAGTAAGACCCCTGCTTCAAGACTTCGAAAAGAAAGGGTAAGCGGGGGATCAACTGCCCGTAAAAGCCCGATTGGTTCAACTAACATTCAGTGGGGGATGAAGAAAGCCCCCACTGAATGAAGTTTCACTTTATTATCTTGCATATACCTGTGATCGGCAAGATATATGAAACCGGGCAGTGGTCTCTATTCTATTTTTTCTGGCTATTTATTATAAGATGCCCTATAGTTTAAGCGGCGAAAAAAACATCAAAAATTCTGGTCTTCAAATGAAAACCAGAATTTTTAATAAACTTAATTTTGAGATTTTCATCTAAAGGCGTTTACTTTTTCACTTCCACTTGATGCTCTTCATGTTCATGTAGTCCTACGTCATTTTCAACATGAACTTTCACAGTGAATGTACCTGCTTCTGGAAATGTATAAGCAGCTGTATATTCGCCCGGACTCGTTTCTTTCGCATCAGCCCATTCATGTTTTTCAGCATTGCTATTGTTCCAAATCTCATAACGTACTTGGGCTTTTTCCAGTGGCATATTCTCATTTTCCAAATGGGCAGTTAAATTCGTTTCCTTTTCAGTTCCTACATCATTGGGCTTCATAAAATGCATCGAAAAGCCTGTCTTACTTTCTCCGTGTCCATGCTCATGAGCTGCTTCTTCATGAACAGCACCCATTCCGACCGTAACAGACGTTTTCGGCATCGTATGCAGTCCTCTTGCTGTTACGTGCACCTGCACTGTAAAAACACCATCATGATCAAATGTTGTTTCCGCTTCATACGTACCGTCATTTTTATTTTCCGCTTTAATCATTTTGCTTTCATCTTTTGCTCCGTCTTCCCACACTTCAAACTCTACTTCATCCGCATCTGCTACTTTTTCGCTTCCTTGTGTGACAACGGCTTTCATGGCTACTTTCCCATTTACGTCAGCTACATCTGGAACGTCAAGCTGAACCTCAAGCGCCTGTGGTACTTCAGGTTCCTTTACTTTCTCTTCTTCTCCTCCGTTGCACGCAGCTAGTACAGCCATGACTAAGCCTAATATAAACATCCAATACTTTTTTTGCATTCGTATTCCCTACTTCCATTTTATTTTTTTATTAAGAATTCATTCGCTCATTTTTCAACTGAAATTCAATTTTATGTTTGGCTGACAACAATGGTCACGATTCTTATCTTCTATCATCACTCGAATGGCTTCTTCAAAATTGTGGATACTTCCGCCAAATCCCGATTGAAACTGTTTCGCTTTTTTCATGGAGTCAAAAATAATGACTTGTGGCTGACACGTATTAATTTGGAGATCTGAATGAATTAAAAATGTGGCGATCTTGGCGCTGATCATTGTATCCTTTAAAAAATCATAACAAATGATTTGCGAAACCTCTTTTTCTATTTGATGATATCGAAGTAAGCCACAATGTGCGCAGCATGTATGTTCAATTCGTTGATTTAATTTGATAAGTTGAACAGATAATCTCGTATTGGATTGTTTATTACAATACGAACAAACATGAGAGGACGCATGATTTTTCTTCGGCATGTAAAAAATACCATTCAATGACTTTAATATCAACTGCTGCTCGACCAATGGCTTGATGTCACTGTAAGCAGTTACTGTTGACACAGCTAATCGTTTACTAATTTCAGAAACCCGCAAAGCACCCTCTTCTTCCAGCCATATTAAAATTTGTTGTTGTCGTTCCCTCCGCAGCATTTGATCCCTCCATCCCTTTGTCTTATGGATTACACGACATTCCTAAGATCATCATTTTCAAACAAGTTTAACAGCTGCTGTGTATACGGATGTTTTTCCACTGAAAAGGGGAGGTGACACAATTTGCGGATTAAATCATGACAACAGTTGTATACTCGATATCCTTGTTCTTCTTTACTTCCTATCATTTTGTCTGTTTTTTCACGTCTGTTATGATCTCTTTAAAGTCATCCCCTAAGGTAAAGCTATAATCATTCACAATTTCACCATTTTGGTTGATTAAATAAAAATTGGTCCCGTGTATGACTTGATTAGATGATTCAGGCTTTTGAATAAGGGTTTGAAATTCTTCTCTTGCAAACTTCTCAATTTCCGGCTGAGTATAGCCCGTCAGCATATTCCAGTTAGAATCATCTTCCGTGAATTTTTTCATAAATTCACGAAGTTTTTCAGGTGTGTCAACTGAAGGATCGACGCTAAAGGAAACGAATTCCACTGGGATATCTTCAGATTTTAATGTTTTCTGCAGAGCGGCCATATTAGCAGTCATTGGCGGGCAGACTGTCTCACAGCTGGTGAAAATAAAATCTGCAATCCATACTTTTCCATTCAGATCTTCAACGCCAAAATCTTGCCCATGTTGATTCGTAAAAGTAAAGGATTTCATTTGATAAGGTTCATTGCCATTCAAATTACAAGCTGAAAGAATTACTGAAATTAGAACAATGACAAGGATGATGCTATTTTTCAATTTGCACCTCATTTCTACAGTATTCTTGGACAGATAAAGGACTTGTATAACAAGAATAAACGATAATTGTGAAATATGTGTGAGGAAAAATTATAAAAGAAGAGGCAATTTGATCGTAACGGTTGTCCCATTTACTGAATCGCTGCTGAGTGAAAATGAACCACCATGAAGTCTTACAATTTCTTTTACAATTGATATGCCTAGACCTGTCCCGCCTGTCGATCTGCTTCTTGCTTTATCTGTACGGAAAAACCGTTCCCCGATATGGTCAAGATCCATTTCAGATATTTCATTTCCTTTATTATTCACTTGGAACAATAGCTTTTTGTTTTTTGCAATTAGGTTCAGCTTAATCATGCTTTGTTCAGATGAATATTTTACAGCATTATCTAGAAGGTTGTAGAAAACCTGCTGCATTCGTTTCATGTCTCCGTTGATAATAAGGTCTTCTTGAATATCTAATTCGATTTTTAACTGTTTTTCCGTTATACGGATATCAAAAAGAGCAAGCGTATCGAAAAACAGTTGGGCAATTGCCATAGGTTCTTCATTTAGAATGTACATATGTTCTTGAAGATGGTCCAGTTCAATGACATCATGAATAAGCTTATTCAAACGATGTGTTTCATTTTCAATGGTTTTCAAATAATGTTGAGCTTCTTCAGGAGAAGTATAGATTTGTTGTTTTAATGCTTGAGTATAGCCTCCAATATACGTTAAAGGGGTTCTCAGCTCATGAACCACATTTGATAAAAACTCTTTTTTTCGAGCTTCTTGCTCTTCTAATGACTGGCTCATTGAATTGAAAGCAAGAGCTAACTGACCAACCTCATCGTCATTCGTATTCAGTAAGCGATTTGAATAGTTGCCTTTTGAAACCTCTTTTGAAAACGTTTGAATCTCATGAAGCGGCTGGAACATGGATCTTCGAATCCGATTAAGCATAAGAAAAAGAATCATGAAAAACATGGAACCGACAAGAACTAAAATAGGGAGACTTCCTTTAAACACTTCCTGAAGATCAGCTAAAGGGACGTATATGTAAATGAAACCGATAAGACCGGTTTCTCCCATTATTGGGAATACCGCACCTACAATTTCCCGGTTAAACTCCTTTACATAACCGTCCTTGATGATATAGTTTCCATTCTCTAATTGTTTATGATCCTGGTCATTAATCAGCGCTTCATAGTTAACTTCATAAGGAAAATAGGTCGTTAGTTCATCAATATTATCTACCACGATCACTTCATATTCAGATACAATATTGTACCATTGGATTTTTTCGATGATTTCATCGCTAAGAGCGCCGTAGTGATAATGAGAAGCCGTCCTTTCTCCTTGATAAATAACAGAATCTTTAATGCTATTAATGTACAGCTCCTTATACAAAAAGTGAAGAAAGAAAAAGGAGAACAGAATACTAAATAGGATACTTGCACCGATAAGAAATAAAACTTTTTGACTTAAATTTAACTTTTTGATTTTCAACGACTACACCTCAAATTTATAGCCGACACCCCAGACTGTTTGAATGAGATAGGAATGTTCTTTTAATTTTAATCGTAATGTTTTAATGTGAGTATCGACTGTACGCCCTGTACCGCTATAGAAACTCCCCCATACAGATTCCAAAAGCTGTTCTCTCGTAAAAACGGTCCCGTTGTTTTTAGCAAGGATGGAAAGCATTTCGAATTCTTTTAATGTTAATGATAGAGCCTGATTATTTATTAAGGCTTTGTAAGCAAGTGCATCAAGAACGAGCGGTCCAATGGTTACTTTATTATGTGATGCTGGAAGTTGTTTTGTCCTTCTTAAGACAGATTCAATTCTTGCCAGCAGCTCTCCTGGGTGAAATGGTTTCACGATGTAATCGTCTCCACCAAGTTTAAGTCCTTGAACTTTATCCCATTCCTCTCCTTTTGCAGATAAAAAGATGAGAGGAATATTGTGATTCTTTTTCAATTCACTAGCAAATGAAAATCCGTCCATATAGGGCATCATAACGTCTACTAATAGAAGATCAGGTTCTTTCTTTTTTATTAACGTAAGAGCATCCATTCCATTTGAGGCTTCAATAACGGAATATCCTTCTTGGAGTAGGAATGCTTTGACTAATGCTCTCATTGTATCTTCATCATCTATAATCAATACAGTTATTCCATTCACGTTTTAAACCTCGCTTTTCAATATCAGGTAACAGAAGTATTATACCTATTTTATTAAAATAATATGAAGTTTTTAGTTTAAAATCTTGACTAAAAAATAAATTATCTAGGAATTCACACATATTTCATATTTTGTTTCTATAATGAAACCCGTAAAGATAAATAGATAAATCCCATTTAACATCTTAAAAAAGGATGAATACTTGTTTTTCTGAAACTTTGTTTAAAAGTCAGCTTATATAGAGGGAGAGAAGCAGGCAAATACAAAAGGCAAATAGAATCAAGAAATTTATTTCATCTGCTTTTTGTGACTAAATGTTATAAATCAACATTTAGAACCGTTTTTTACAATCTAACGAGATCCGTTCGAATTATAATCATGATACAACAAAAGCATTAGAAAAATGGCTAAAAGACAGGCACAGCAATGAGGTTATGGCAATATGAATAGATCTTAAAAAGGAAAATATAAACGTTATTAAAAAGGGATGGAGGGGTCATATGATGAAAATGAAACAATTTTTAACAAAACGAACACGTGAGATATGTCGTCATTCCTTAACATGTTAGATAGTAAATGTAAATCATAAAACTGTGTTTCTCATCTAAAAAATAAAAAGGAGCAAATCAAATGGAAGCAATCAAACTAGAGAATTCAACTGAGAATCAAGAGGAATCAACGAAAAAGCGGACGAGGGCTTCCCTTTATCGAACGGTATGGAGATGGCACTTTTATGCGGGTCTTATTTTTTCTCCCTTTCTGATCATTCTTGCTTTTAGTGGAGGGGTCTATTTATTTAAACCACAAATTGAATCGGTACTGTATAAAGATGTGTATTACGTTCAAGAAGAAAGTGCTTCTACTGTCGCGCCTTCTGCCCAAATAGAAAAAATAAAGGAAAACTACCCTGAAGCGATTATTACCTCATTTAAAACGTATGATGATCCTTCGCGGACAAATGAAATTGGCATCATGGAAAACGAGCAATTTTCTTCTGTTTATATCAATCCATATAACGGAGAAATAACAGGTTCATTAAATAATGACGAAAAATTAACGACAATATTTAAAAAGTTGCATAGTGAATTAATTGTGGGCGGTACATTTGCTAATCGGTTGGTAGAGCTTGCATCATGCTGGGCGGTCGTATTACTGGTCACTGGAATATATATATGGTGGCCAAGAAATAAAGCATCGATATGGGGAACCATTTTGCCAAGATTGGGAGGCAAAAATCGTAGAATCTTTTGGCGGGATATGCATGCTGTTCCAGCCTTCTGGTTATCTGCAGGAATTTTAATTTTAGTTGCGACTGGACTTCCCTGGTCGGGTGTGATGGGACCACAAATTCAAAAGTTAGCAGTTGCACCCCAATTTGCGTATAGCTGGGGAGAAAAACCGGAATCCATTACGTATACAGAAGATGTTGCAGAAGATATTCCATGGGCGAATGAGAAATTACCGGTTCCTTCTTCAACGGTAGGTGAATATGTTCCTTTAACGCTGGAAGAAGTGACTCACATAGCAAGTAATGAAAACATTCAAAAGCCGTATACGATATCGATGCCAGAAGGGGAAAAAGGAGTCTACACGATTTCACATTCCGCAACGCCTCAAAACTTAGCCACGATACATGCGGATCAATACAGTGGAGCTATTTTGAGCGATGTTCGCTTTAATGATTTTGGTTTTGGTGCAAAAATGGTTGAGGGTGGAATCGCTCTTCATGAGGGCCGGCTGTTCGGTTTAGCCAATCAAATTATCGGTCTTATCGTTTGTTTAGGCCTCATTGGTGTCGTGATTAGTTCATTCATCATGTGGCGTAAACGAAAACCAGAAGGGAAATTAGGAGCACCTGCCAAATCAAAAGATAAAAAGATTACTAGAACAGTATTCTTTATTATGTTAGCGATGGGCATCATTATGCCACTGGTAGGAATTTCGATTATTGTTGTCTTTTTATTAGATCGTTTCGTTCTACCGAAAATAAAACCATTAAAAGCGTGGATCAATTAAGATAGCGGGGGACATACGTTGAATAAAATCATTTCAAGCATGGCACTGATCTGCGTATTGCTCTTTCTTTCAGCATGTACGGCAAGTAGCGATCAATCCAGTCAGACGACTTCTGCTCCTAAAGCAGTAGAAGTCGAGATTGTTTTGCCAGAAGAGATCGCTTTAAATGAAGAAAGTACACTAAAGGTTCGATTAACGCAAGATCAAGAAAACATAGAAGATGCAGAAGATGTTCAATTTGAAATATGGAAAGCAAGCAGCCGAGAAGAAAATGAGCTGATTGAAGCGAAGCACGAAAAAGAGGGCATCTACAGTGTCAAAAAAATGTTTCAAGAAGATGGGATCTATTATGTTCAAACCCACGTGACAGCGCGTAACATGCATGTCATGCCGAAGAAACAATTTATTGTAGGGACTGTTTCGGAAGAGGAACTAAACGCGATTAAGGAAGAACCTCAACCTCAAGGGGAAAGCCAGGGTCATAGTCATCACCATTAAATGATGAAGGGGACTATGATTAGGATCCATACAAAGACACAATGAAAAACGTGCGTTTTAAAAGTGTGTAATCGTGGCTTAAACTAAAAAGGCGTCCTGTCGTTCGAAATTGAACGACAGGACGCCTTTTTTTCTATGATTTATTTTCGTCAAAAGATCTCTTTTCGGAAAATCGTCATCCATAACTAACTAGAAAGAAGCATGATCAAATAAGTATATTAAAATATTTTTAAGAAAAATCAGAAAAAAATGTTGATTTTGAATTGTTGTTAAATTCCAATAGTGGTAGTATAAAAGTCTGTGTATAAAGGGGTGGGTGTAGATGAAAAAGACGAGAAGTATTGCATCGAAATTATCGATGCTTATGATTAGTTTGTTTTTAATTTTGTTTACCGTGTACGCGCTGGTGACGAATGTCATGCTGTACAACAAAAGTGTGGATGATGCTGAAGCTTTTGCCGTAAAAAACACGGAGTTGTCAGCTGCAAAAATAGGGGACCATTTTGATGAGACGACCGAATTGTTGCAGACGATGAAAACGACGATGGAGTCCATGCAGACAGATGGGAAATTAACAGCGGCATCTGCACTTCGTATTTTGCAAGCGAATTTTGCGGAAAATGATTATTTATTCAGTATGGGACTCATTCTTGAAAACGGAACGGTGCCGATTGAGCCAGATGTGGATAAAGCGCTTATTGATCAGGAAAAGCGTTTTATGCCCTATGTATATAAAGGGGAAAGTGACGTTGAGATTGAAAGGGTAACCGGGTATGACGACGGAAGTGACTGGAGCTCGATTCCGAAAAATGAACATCGGGCTGTATTAACTGAGGCGTATGAGTATGAGGTGAACGGTGAAATGGTGAATTTGTCGACTATATCCATGCCGTTACTTTCTCGAGATGGAACCCTTTTAGGTGTAATCGCAGCAGACTTTTCGCTTGATTTTATGGAAGATCTTGTTGAAAGTGGTGCGCCGAAAGATGGGTATGCCCGGATTATTTCAGATCAAGGCGCGATTGTGGTGGACAGTATGGACAAGATTCAGATTGGGAAAAATATTGATGAATCAAAGGACTGGAGCCGAATTAAACGGGTCATTGACGAGGGAAAAGAAGTGACATTATATGAAGATTCTCGAATTTTAGGAGAAAGCTCGTTTAATGTGTTCGCACCGGTGTGGGTAAATGGTATTGAGGAGGAATGGACTGTACAGACGGCGGTCCCAAAATCAAGCATTCTCGCCGCATTTAAACAGACGATTGTCGTGACGGTTATTGCGGCGATCGTGATGATTGTGATGATGGCTGTGGCAACGCTCTGGTTTATTCATCGCCAGCTGAAGCCGCTTCAGTTTTTACGGTCATCGATTGAAACAGCCGCAACGGGTGACTTAACTCAAAACGTGAAAGCTCGCCATATTCAAAATGATGAAATTGGTGCAGTGGCAATTGCGTTTAACGACATGTTGAATAAAGTGAGCGGTGTCATTCAAACGGTACGTGATTCAACGTTGAATTTGAATCGGTCTTCAAATGATGTGCATCTTGTTTTTGAAGAAGTCGTCGCGTCCAACCAGGAAGTGACGGCGGCGGTGGAGGAAATTGCACAGGGGGCGTCGACTCAGTCAGAGGACACGGAGGACACGAGCAATCAGATTGCCGGGTTGTCGGAGCGGATTGATGTGTTGTCTGTGTTATCAGATGATATGAATGAGTTGTCCCATCAAGCAAGTGAATCTACGCAGCAAGGCATGTCCGAAGTGTCGTTGCTTCGCGAGCGTAACGCGGCGGCGAATGAGATGAACATACGTGTAAAAGATCAGATGCAAGGGCTATCTGCGAAGATTTCTGACATTGAAACGGTCATCGAATCGATTCACGGGATTACAGCGCAGACGAATTTACTCGCTTTGAATGCGTCAATTGAAGCAGCACGTGCAGGTGAGCATGGCCGAGGGTTTGCAGTTGTAGCGGCAGAAGTTCGGAAGCTGGCCGAGCAGTCGCGCGAGGAGACGGATGTGATCCAAAAGACCGTGCAGGATATTTTGACGGCATCGAAGCAAACGTCTACGGTCATTGACGAGAATCTGGTGCTGATGGATGGACAAAATGAGTCGGTGTCGAATACGGAGTCGGCGTTTGTGAAACAGGCTGAAATTGCGGAACGTATTGGACATTCAGTCGATGAGCTTACATCAAAGCTACAGGAAATGGTTGGACAGAAAGAGCGGGCGATGCTGTCGATTCAAAATGTATCGGCGATATCGGAAGAAACAGCTGCATCGGCCGAGGAGGTAAGCGCATCCGCTATCGGACAGCAAGTCGAACTGGAGCGTGTCGCAAAGGCAACAGAGGAAATGAATGAAATTGCGAGAAAGCTAAAAGAAGGGGTTGACCAGTTTACAGTGTAAGCTAAACCATCTTGGCTAAAATAGAGTACCTTCTTTATACAAAAGACGAGCGATGATCCGAAAGCTTAAGATCATTACTCGTCTTTTTCATTATCTAAACGAGCTAGATATCCTTATACAGCGTCAAGGCTAACAATCGAAGCTTCGATGAGTTGAATGTTTTATCCCGTATTAACGGGCAGTAAGACCCCCGCTTCAAGCCGTTGAAAAGAAAAGGAGGATAAGCGGGGGATCAACTGCCCGTAAAAGCCCGATTGGTTCGGGCCGGCCGAAGCCGGTCACTCAGGTATTGCCGCAGGACGCGGCGCTCTTTACCTGAGTTCCTTTTTATTCAGTGGGGCTAAGAGGAAGGCAGACTAAGAACGTCACGTCCTGTGACAACGTCTGCATGATTCACATCGTGTGAACCTAACCCCCACTGAATGAAGTTTCACTTTATGCACTATAAAAAATAATATTTATAATATACAGAAAATAATGTAAATTTAGAATTGTTGTTAAACAGTGATAATGGTAGTATAAGAGAATAGGTACGAAGGGGTGGATTTAGATGGGAAAGACAAAAAGTATTGCAAAAAAGTTATCAATCCTTATAATTGGTCTATTTTTACTATTGTTTGCGGTGTATGCAGCTGTGACAAATATAATGCTATATAACAAAAGCATTGACGATGCGGAATCGTATGCGATAAAAAATACACAGCTGTCGGCCGCAAAGATTAGTGACCGTTTTGATGAAACGGCAGAAATGCTGCGAACGATGAAGATGATGGTGGAGTCGATGCAAGCGGATGAACAATTAACAGCGGCATCAGCACTCCATACGTTGCAGACGGCTTTTGCGGGAAATGAGTATTTATTTGGTCTAGGGATCGTTCTTGAAAGCGGAACAGTACCGATTGAGCCGAATGTGGATAAGACACTTGTTGATTCAAGAAAGCGTTTTCTTCCTTATCTGTACAAAGGGGAAAGTGAAGTTGAGATTGAAGGATTGAAAGGGTACGGCAAAGAAGGGGATTGGAACTTGATTCCTATAAACGAACAGCGAGCTGTATTGACCGAAGCGTATGAATATGAGTTAGACGGTAAAATGATCAATCTGGTGTCTACTTCAATGCCGCTGACTACTTCAGATGGATCGTTTTTAGGAGTCATTGTAGCAGATTTTTCAATTGAGTTTATGGAAAAACTTGTTGAGAGCGGGGCACCGGAAAGAGGTTTTAGCCGCATTATTTCAGATCAAGGCTTTATTATGGCAGACAGTATTGATAAGAATCAGGTGGGGACGAGTATTGATGAAACAATAGACTGGGACCGCATTAAACCGATCATTGATGAAGGGAAAGAGTCGACGCTTTATATCGATTCACAGACTATAGGTGAAAGTTCGTATAGTGTATTTGCGCCTGTGCTGGTGAATGGTATTGAGGAGAAATGGTCCGTGCAAACATCGGTCCCGAAATCCAGCATTCTCGCCGCGTTTAAAAAGACGATTGTCGTAACGGTTATTGCGGCGATTGTGATGATTGTGATGATGGCTGTGGCAACACTCTGGTTTATTCATCGCCAGTTGAAGCCGCTTCAGTTTTTACGATCATCGATTGAAACAGCGGCAACGGGTGACTTAACAGAAAAAGTAGATACGAAGCATCTTCAGAACGATGAAATTGGGGCAGTCGCCTATGCTTTTAACGACATGCTTGGAAAAGTGAGCGGTGTCATTCAAACAGTGCGTGATTCGACGTTGAATTTGAATCGGTCTTCAAATGATGTGCATCACGTATTTGAAGAAGTCGTCGCGTCGAACCAGGAAGTGGCGGCGGCAGTGGAGGAAATTGCACAGGGAGCTTCGAAACAGTCAGAAGATACGGAGGACACGGGGAATCAGATCGCCGGGTTGTCGGAGCGGATTGATGTATTGTCCGTGTTATCAGGTGATATGAATGAGTTGTCGCAGCAAGCAAGTGAGTCTACGCAGCAAGGTATGTCACAGGTGTCATTGCTTCGCGAGCGTAATGTGGCGGCGAATGATATGAACATACGTGTAAAAGATCAGATGCAAGGGCTGTCTGCAAAGATTTCCGACATTGAAACGGTGATCGAAGCGATTCACGGGATTACAGCACAGACGAATTTATTAGCTTTGAATGCATCGATTGAAGCGGCGCGTGCAGGTGAGCATGGCCGAGGGTTTGCGGTTGTAGCGGCAGAAGTCCGGAAGCTGGCCGAGCAGTCGCGTATGGAGACCGATGTCATTCAAAAGACCGTACAGGATATTTTACACGCATCGAAGCAAACGTCTACGGTCATTGACGAGAACATGGTGCTGATGGATGGACAAAATGAGTCGGTATCCAATACGGAGTCGGCGTTTGTGAAACAGGCTGAAATTGCGGAACGTATTGGACATTCAGTCGATGAGCTTACATCAAAGCTACAGGAAATGGTTGGACAGAAAGAGCAGGCGATGCTGTCGATTCAAAATGTATCGGCGATATCTGAAGAAACAGCTGCATCGGCTGAGGAGGTAAGCGCATCTGCAACTGGACAGCATGTCGAACTGGAGCGTGTCGCAAAAGCGACAGAGGAAATGAATGAAATTGCGAGAGAGCTAAAAGAAATAGTTGACCGATTTAAAGTATAAGTTTAATAATTTTATCCCGCATTAACGGGCAGTAAGACCCCCGCTTCAAGACTTCGAAAAGACAATAAGGATAAGCAGGGGATCAACTGCCCGTAAAAGCCCGATTGGTTCGGGCCGGCTGAAGCCGGTCACTCACGTATTGCCGCAGGACGCGTCGCTCTTTACCTGAGTTCCTGTTTATTCAGTGGGGCTAAGAGGAAGGTAGACTAAGAACGTCACGTCCTGTGACAACGTCTGCATGATTCCCATCCTGTGAACCTAACCCCCACTGAATGAAGTTTCACTTTATTGTCAAAAAATAAATTAAGTTGCAAAACAGGGCTATTTTATTCAGGTATTTACTGATTAAAATAACTCTGTTTGACGTCTATAAGAAAAATGTAAAGTAATGTGAAATGATGAAGAAAAGAAAATAGGGTGATATCAAAATTATTTTTAGAAGAATATTTAAAATATTCACTTTAATTATAGTGGATAATGGTAGTATAAAAGGATGGGTACGAAGGGGTGGATTAAGATGAGAAAGACAAAAAGTATTGCAAGGAAGTTATCAATTCTTATTATCGGTCTATTTTTACTATTGTTTGCGGTGTATGCGGCTGTGACAAATGTCATGCTGTACAATAAAAGTATGGATGACGCAGAATCATATGCGATTAAAAATACGCAATTATCGGCTGCAAAGATTGGTGACCGTTTTGATGAAACGGCAGAAATGCTTCGAACAATGAAAATGATGATGGAGTCGATGCAAGGAGATGGGAAGTTAACAGCGGCATCTGTACTCCATACGTTGCAGACGACATTTGCAGGAAATGAGCAATTATTCGGTATAGGGATCGTTCTTGAAAGTGGAACAGTGCCGATTGAAACGAATTTGGATAAAGCACTTATTGACCGAGAAAAGAGGTTTATTCCTTATGTGTATAAAGGAGAAAGTGGTATTGAGGTCGAAGGGCTGAAAGGTTATGACAAAGCTGATTGGCACCTGATTCCAATAAACGAACAGCGGGCTGTACTGACTGAAGCGTATGAGTATGAGTTGGACGGTAAAATGATCAACATGTCATCCATTGCTATGCCGCTAACCGCTTCAAATGGCACGTTTTTAGGTGTTATTGTAGCGGACTTTTCAATTGAATTTATGGGAGAAATGGCAAAAGGCGGTGCACCGGATAAAGGATTTATGCGGATTATCTCGGATGAAGGTGTTATTGCGGCTGACAGTATAGATGAGAAATGGGTTGGGACGAATATTGATGGAACAATCGATTGGGGCCGCATTAAACCAGTTATTGGTGGAGGAAAAGAGTCGACGCTTTATGTAGATTCACAGGTTTTAGGTGAAAGTTCGTTCAATGTCTTGGCACCGGTGCTAGTAGACGGTATTGAGGAGAAATGGTCCGTGCAAACATCGATCCCGAAATCAAGCATTCTGGCCGCGTTTAAAAAGACGATTGTCGTAACGGTTATTGCGGCGATTGTGATGATTGTGATGATGGCTGCAGCAACACTCTGGTTTATTCATCGCCAGTTGAAGCCGCTCCAGTTTTTACGGTCGTCGATTGAAACAGCCGCAACGGGTGACTTAACAGAAAAAGTAGACACGAAGCATCTTCAAAACGATGAAATTGGGGCAGTCGCCTATGCCTTTAACGACATGTTAGATAAAGTAAGCAGTGTCATTCGAACGGTGCGTGATTCGACATTGAATTTGAATCGGTCTTCAAATGATGTGCATCACGTATTTGAAGAAGTCGTCGCATCAAACCAGGAAGTGACGGCGGCGGTGGAGGAAATTGCACAGGGGGCGTCGACTCAGTCAGAGGACACGGAGGACACGAGCAATCAGATTGCCGGGTTGTCGGAGCGGATTGATGTGTTGTCTGTATTATCGGGTGAGATGAATGAGTTGTCCCATCAAGCAAGTGAATCTACGGAGCAAGGCATGTCCGAAGTGTCATTGCTTCGTGAGCGTAACGCGGCGGCGAATGAGATGAACATACGTGTAAAAGATCAGATGCAAGGGCTATCTGGGAAGATTTCTGACATTGAAACGGTCATCGAATCGATTCATGGGATTACAGCGCAGACGAATTTACTCGCTTTGAATGCGTCAATTGAAGCAGCACGTGCAGGTGAGCATGGCCGAGGGTTTGCAGTTGTAGCGGCCGAAGTGCAGAAGCTGGCCGAGCAGTCGCGTATGGAGACCGATGTGATCCAAAAGACCGTGCAGGATATTTTGACGGCATCGAAGCAAACGTCTACGGTCATTGACGAGAATCTGGTGCTGATGGATGGACAAAATGAGTCGGTGTCGAATACGGAGTCGGCGTTTGTAAAGCAGGCTGAAATTGCGGAACAAATTGGCGAATCAGTCAATGAGCTGATATTGAAGCTACAGGAAATGGTCGGGCAGAAAGAGCAGGCGATGCTGTCGATTCAAAACGTATCGGCAATATCGGAAGAGACAGCCGCATCAGCCGAGGAGGTAAGCGCATCCGCCATCGGACAGCAAGTCGAACTGGAGCGTGTCGCAAAAGCAACAGAGGAAATGAATGAAATTGCGAGAAAGCTAAAAGAAGTAGTTGATCGATTTAAAATATAAGTTGAATGATTCCATGTGATTGTCGTTGCAAAACGAGGCTATTTTATTCAGGTATTCACTGAGTGAAATAGCCTTGCTTTTTTATTTTTTACAATATTTAAAATAAACACTTAGTTATGATGAGAAATGATAGTATAAAAGTATGTGTATGAAAGGGTGAATTTAAATGGAAAAGAAGAAAAGTATTGCAAAGAAGCTATCATTCCTTATTATCGGTCTATTTTTACTATTGTTTGTGGTGTATGCGGCTGTAACAAATGTAATGCTTTATAACAAAAGTATGGACGATGCAGAATCATATGCGGTTAAAAATACGCAATTATCGGCCGCAAAAATTGGTGACCGTTTTGATGAAACGGCAGAGATGATACGGGCGATGAAAGTAATGATGGAATCGATGCAGGCAGACGGAAAGTTAACAGCGGCATCTGCGCTCCACGTTTTGCAGGCAAACTTTGCAGAAAATGAATATTTATATGGCCTTGGGATCGCTTTTGAAAACGGCACAGTACCTATTGAGCCGAATGTGGATAAGACACTTATCGACCGGGAAAAGCGATTTATTCCTTATGTGTATAATGGGAAAGATGATATTGAGGCCGAAAGCTTGAAAGGATATGACGAAGCAGACTGGAGTATGATTCCAAAAAAGGAAAAGCGGGCAGTATTGACCGAAGTATATAAGTATGAGGCGGGTGATAAAACGATCAACATGTCGTCCGTAGGCATACCGCTTATTGCTTCAGACGGAACGTTTTTAGGTGTCATTGTAGCGGACCTTTCGCTTGATTTTATGGATGAACTTGTTGAAAGTGGTGCGCCGAAAGATGGATATGCCCGGATTATTTCAGATCAAGGCACGATTGTGGCGGACAGTCTGGATAAGAATCAGGTAGGAAGAAATATTGATGAAACAAGGGATTGGGCCCCCATTAAATCGCTCATTGATGAAGGAAAAGAATCGACATTGTATGAAGATTCACAGGTTTTAGGTGGAAGCTCGTTTAATGTGTTCGCACCGGTGTGGATAAATGGTATTGAGGAGGAATGGACTGTACAGACGGCGGTTCCTAAATCAAGTATTCTGGCCGCGTTTAAACAGACGATTGTCGTGACGGTTATTGCGGCGATTGTGATGATTGTGATGATGGCTGCAGCAACGTTCTGGTTTATTCATCGCCAGCTGAAGCCGCTTCAATTTTTACGGTCATCGATTGAAACAGCGGCAATGGGTGACTTAACAGAAAAAGTAGACACGAAGCACCTTCAGAACGATGAAATTGGGGCAGTCGCCTATGCCTTTAACGATATGCTGGATAAAGTGAGCGGTGTCATTCAAATGGTACGTGATTCGACGTTGAATTTAACTCGGTCTTCGAATGATGTGCAGCACGTTTTTGAAGAAGTCGTTGCGTCCAACCAAGAAGTGACGGCGGCGGTGGATGAAATTGCACAGGGTGCGTCGACTCAGTCGGAGGATACAGAAGATACGGGGAATCAAATGGCTGGCTTGTCAGACCGGATTGATTCGTTGTCTGTATTGTCTAGTGAGATGAATGAACTGTCGAAGCAGGCAGGAGATTCGACGACTCAAGGCTTGTCGCAAGTTGCATTGCTTCGTGAGCATAATGTGGCCGCGAATGCGATGAATGTGCGTGTGAAAGATCAAATGCAAGGCTTGTCGTCGAATATTAGTGCAATTGAGACGGTCATTGAGTCCATTAATGGCATTACGGCGCAGACGAATTTACTGGCATTGAATGCGTCGATTGAAGCGGCGCGTGCAGGTGAGCATGGCCGAGGGTTTGCGGTTGTAGCGGCAGAAGTCCGGAAGCTGGCCGAGCAGTCGCGGAAAGAGACAGAGATCATTCAAAAGACGGTGCAGGATATTTTACATGCATCGAAGCAGACGTCTACGGTCATTGATGAGAATATGGTGCTGATGGATGGACAAAATGAATCGGTGTCCAATACGGAGTCATCGTTTGCGAAGCAGGCTGAAATTGCGGAACGCATTGGACATTCAGTCGAGGAGCTGACATTGAAGCTACAGGAAATGGTCGGACAGAAAGAGCAGGCGATGCTGTCGATTCAAAATGTATCGGCAATATCTGAAGAGACAGCGGCTTCCGCTGAGCAGGTGAGTGCGTCAGCCGCTGATCAGCAAGTCGAGCTTGAGCGCGTTGCCAAAGCGACGGATGAAATGAATCAAATTGTTGGTGAGTTAAAAGAAGCTGTTGATCGGTTTAAAGTGTAAAACGAAGAGGCAGTCCCTCATTCCATTATTCATTGAATGAGGGGCTAATTTAGACTATTTTAAAAGTATGCTAGGTTCAATATAAAAAGGGCTATCCGGTCAGAGAAAATCTGAATGGGATAGCCCTTTTCTTATGTAGTCAAGTTATGTTCTGCACGAATTTTCTCAAGTAATGCTTGGCAGCCGTCTGTGACAAGGTCATATGTTTCTTGGAAATCACCTGTGTGATACGGATCGGGTACATCTTTTTTATGATCCGTTAAATCAAGCATTCGAATGATTTTCGGATGATCCAGCTGGCCAGTCATATTGTAAATGTTACGAATGTTGCTTTCGTCCATACCGACGATGTAGTCGAACTGGTCGAAGTCCTCTTTCGTTAACTGCCGGCCAGCTAGTCCTGTTGCAGACACGTTGTATTCTTTTAAAATGGCAAGCGTACCTTTATGGGGCGGCGAGCCAATGTGCCATGAACTTGTAGCAGCAGAGTCAACCGTAATGGTATCATTCAAGTTTTCTTTTTCGATTAAGTCACGAAATAAAGCTTCTGCCATCGGTGAACGGCAAATGTTTCCAAGGCAGACGAACAGTACGTTAATCACTTTTTGTCAGCTCCTTTTTAAGATTAAGTATACCATGATTAGATAAAGATGCATCCATTCGTCTGCTGTTGCAACCAGTTTGAAAGATTTAAAAGAAGGGAATCGTGAACAAAAAACAGAATTTTCTTAAAAATGGGAAGGGGGACAACATTTTGTCACAAAGCGTACGAGTCACTATTAATGGGGAAGAAGTAAGCATGCAAAATGATCAAACAGTTTTACACGCATTAATGGATCGTTCGCTCACTATTCCGAGCGTTTGCTATCATCCTAGCCTTGGACCGATTGAGACATGTGATACGTGTATTGTACAAGTGAATGGCGAATTTGTCCGCTCCTGTTCCACGGTCATTCAAGAAGGAGATGTGATTGATACTGTTTCACCTGAAGTAAAAGAAGCACAGCTTATTGGCATAGATCGTATTCTTCACAATCATGAGCTTTATTGCACCGTTTGTGACTACAACAATGGCGGATGCGAAATCCACAACACGGTAAAAGAAATGAAGATCAATCATCAGAGTGTTCCTTTTGCTTCGAAGCCGTATGGAATAGACGATTCCAATCCATTTTACCGGTATGATCCCGATCAATGTATTTTATGCGGACGATGTGTAGAAGCTTGCCAGGATGTGCAGGTGACTGAAACGCTTTCAATCGATTGGAACTTAAAAAAGCCGCGTGTTATTTGGGATAAAAACACGACGATTAATGAATCATCATGCGTATCGTGTGGCCACTGCTCTACAGTCTGTCCGTGTAATGCGATGTTGGAAAAAGGAATGGAAGGAGAAGCGGGCTTTTTAACAGGGATTGCGAAAACAACGCTTCGTCCCATGATCGAGCTGACGAAAAATGTGGAAACAGGTTACGGATCGATCTTAGCCATTTCGGATATGGAAGCAGCAATGCGGGAAGAAACGATAAAGAAAACAAAAACGGTCTGTACATACTGTGGTGTCGGCTGCAGTTTTGATGTATGGACGAAGGACCGGAAAATTTTAAAGGTCGAGCCGCAAATTGAAGCGCCGGCAAACGGCATTTCAACATGTGTTAAAGGGAAATTCGGCTGGGATTACGTCAACAGCGAGGAAAGGTTGACGAAGCCGCTCATTCGTGAAGGCGACGCGTTCCGTGAAGCGGAGTGGGAAGAAGCGCTTGAACTGATTGCAAGTAAATTTACAGAAGCGAAGCAAACGCATGGGCCGGATTCAATGGCGTTTATTAGCTCTTCGAAATGTACAAATGAAGAATCCTATTTAATGCAGAAACTGGCTCGTGGCGTAATTAGTACAAATAATGTGGACAATTGTTCACGTTACTGCCAGTCACCGGCGACGATGGGTCTTTTTAGAACGGTCGGCTATGGCGGCGATTCGGGTTCGATTACGGATATTGAGCAGTCAGAACTCGTTTTGATTATCGGTTCGAATACGTCCGAATCACATCCTGTCTTGGCGACGAGAGTAAAACGGTCGCATAAGCTAAAAGGACAGAAATTAATTGTCGCCGATTTGCGCAAGCATGAAATGGCTGATCGCTCGGACCTTTTTATTCAGCCTAAGACAGGGACTGATTTGATCTGGTTATCTGCTGTAACAAAATACATGGTCGATCAAGGATGGGAAGATGAACGCTTTTTAAAAAATCGTGTAAATGGACTAGAGAAATATAAAAAGAGTTTAGAGCCGTTTACGATGGACTATGCGGCTCGCGTGACAGGAGTTAAAAAAGAGGCTCTTATTCAAATTGCGGAGCACATTCATAACGCTAAAACGACGTGTGTGTTATGGGCAATGGGTGTTACACAGCATATGGGCGGAAGTGACACGAGCACAGCGATCTCTAATATGCTCTTAATGACAGGGAATTACGGGAAACCAGGTGCAGGAAGTTACCCGCTCCGTGGTCACAATAATGTGCAGGGAGCAAGTGATTTTGGCAGCATGCCAGATCGTTTTCCAGGTTATGAAAGAGTAGCAGATGACAACGTGCGTTTAAAATATGAAAAAAGCTGGGGCGTTAACATTCCGTCTGAACCTGGATTAAACAATCATGAAATGGTTGCAGGCATTCATGACGGAAAAGTGAAAATGATGTACTTAAAAGGGGAAGACATGGGTCTTGTTGATTCGAATATAAACGACGTCCATTCAGCATTTGAAAAACTGGATTTCTTCGTTGTTCAAGATATCTTTTTATCCAAAACGGCTGAATTTGCCGATGTTGTTTTGCCGGCGAGTCCAAGTCTTGAAAAAGAGGGAACATTTACGAATACAGAACGCCGGATTCAGCGTTTATACCAGGTATTGGAGCCGCTTGGGGAATCAAAACCAGATTGGGAAATTATTCGGGACATTGCGAACCGTCTCGGTGCAGACTGGCAATATGATCATCCGGGAGACATTATGGCGGAAGCGGCAAGTCTATCTCCACTTTATGCAGGTGTTTCGTATGAACGATTAGAAGGATATAAAAGTTTGCAGTGGCCTGTCACGAAAGATGGTACGGACTCACCGCTTCTTTTTATCGACGAGTTTCCGTTTCCAGACGGAAAAGCACAGTTATTTCCGGTGGAATGGACGAAACCACTTGAATTTGCTGAAGAATACGATCTTCATGTTAACAATGGCCGGCTGCTTGAACATTTTCATGAAGGCAATATGACTTATAAATCAAAGGGTATTACGTCTAAAACGCCAGAAGTGTTTCTTGAAGTGTCACCCGAGCTTGCGGATGAACGTGGACTTGAAGATGGGACACTTGTGCGGCTTACTTCTCCTTATGGCAGTGTGAAAGTGAAGTGCCTCGTAACAGACCGGGTTAAAGGGAAAGAAGTATACTTGCCGATGAATGATTCAGGAGAGGGAGCTATTAATTATTTGACGGGCAGTCATGCGGATAAAGAGACGGATACACCTGCATACAAAGAAATTAGCGCGACGATGGACATTTTAAAAGAAAAAGGGGAAAGCCCGTTGCCGCGCATGAATTACAGAAATGGAAATCCGCAGCCGCAAATCGGTGTGCACGTAGAGAAAAAATGGGCGCGTTCGGATTACGTCTTCCCTGGTGATATAGTGAAAGAAAGGGGGACAATACATGGCTAAGCCGATAACGAATATCCAGCGTATCGAATTAACGGAAGAAGAAAAGCGGAGACAGGACTTGTTAGAAATTGAACAGATGCTTGCGGAGAACAAAGAAGTCATCAAAGAATTCTTTAGTATTGTCAATAAGATGAGTGACCGAAATATGTTGAATATAGTCAACAGTCTGTTCGGACAAGGTGACCGTGTACTCGATATAGTTGTGAAGGCGGCAGACAAGCCCGAAACGGCCAATACGATTAAAAATCTCCTTCTCATGCTTGGAATGCTTGGAACGTTAAATGTCCAACAGCTAGAACCGGTTATGTTAAAAGTAAATAACGGAATTGCCCGCATGGCACAAGCAGATAAAGAAGAGGATGACGGGTATGTATCTATGGTTCGCTCACTTGCAAAGCCGGAAGTGAAACGAGCCATTCATTTGTTGCTCGCGTTTTTGAAAGGAATGGGCGAAAACAAGAAAGAGCTTGAACGAACGACACAGTTGCCGGAAGATCAGGCCGGAACGATCATGCAAGCTGAAGAAATAGATAGGCAGCTGGCATCCATTCATGAGCAAAAACAGCCAAGACGATCGAAAGGGTGGATGGTTGCAGCGGCAGGTGTGTCAGTGATTGGAATCGCGATGTCCGGCAAACTAAAAAAATAATTTCTCTAATACACACTAATTTTTTAGAGCAGCCCCTTCCCACGTCACTATGCTACAATGAAAGAAAACGAGCAAAGGAGTATCGGAATGATTCAGCGTGCACGTGAATTTTTGCAGTCACATTTCGGATATGATTCGTTCCGGAGTGGGCAGGAGCAAGCAATTGGCCAAGTATTGAGCGGTGAGAATACGATTTGTGTCATGCCGACGGGCGGTGGGAAGTCGATCTGTTATCAAATTCCGGCGCTCGTGCTGCAGGGAACAACGATTGTCGTCTCGCCGCTCATTTCATTAATGAAAGATCAGGTCGACACGCTCCTTGAAGCGGGCATTCAGGCTGCCTATATTAATAGTTCGCTTAGCAATGCAGCGTTTCGGGAAACGATGAACGCAGCACGCAATGGAGAGTATAAGCTTCTTTATATTGCGCCGGAGCGTCTTGAGTCGCAGTCATTTGTCGAACAATTAAAACAGTTGCAGATTCCGCTCATTGCTGTTGATGAAGCACATTGTATTTCACAGTGGGGACACGATTTTCGTCCGAGCTATCGGCATATTCAGCGGATGGCGGACATGCTGCCGGGTAACCCGGTTGTGCTGGCGCTAACAGCAACAGCGACACCAAACGTGCGCGAAGATATTTGCCGGCTTCTTTCTATAGATGAAGAAAATACAGTCATTACTGGATTTGAACGAAAAAATTTATCGTTTTCGGTCATCCAAGGCCAGGACCGGAATAGCTTTTTAAAAGAGTATTTGAAGAAAAATGAAAAAGAAGCGGGCATTATTTATGCGGCGACACGTAAAACGGTTGATCAGTTGTACGAACGGTTGAAAAAAAACGGTGTAGACGTGGCGCGCTATCATGCAGGCATGAGTGATGTCGAGCGCAATGCTGAGCAGGAGCGGTTTTTAACAGATGAAGTAGCCGTCATGGTTGCAACAAATGCGTTTGGAATGGGAATTGATAAGTCGAATATTCGCTATGTCATCCATTATCAGCTACCGAAAAACATGGAAAGTTATTATCAGGAAGCAGGCCGTGCCGGACGTGACGGACTGGATAGTGAATGTGTTGTGCTCTATTCATCTCAGGATGTGCAGACGCAGCGCTTTTTAATTGACCAGACACTTGAGCGAGATCGTATTCCGCAAGAACTTGATAAATTGCAGCTTATGGTCGACTATTGCCACACGGAAAAGTGTTTGCAGCAGTTCATCGTCGCTTATTTCGGTGAAGAATACCCTAAACCGTGCGGACGCTGCGGCAACTGCACCGATTCACGTGAAAGTGTCGATACGACGAAAGAAGCGCAAATGGTGTTGTCTTGCGTTATCCGGATGGGACAGCGCTTCGGTAAAGCGATAACCGCACAAGTACTGACTGGATCAAAAAACAAAAAAATACAGGACTTTGGCTTTGAACAGCTGTCTACATACGGTATTTTGAAACATCAAAGTGCGAAAGATGTCACGAATTTCATCGAGTTTCTCATTTCACAGGAGCTGATCGGGGTCGAACAAAAACAGTATCCGACTATTTTTGTTACAGAAAATGGGAAAAACGTACTTCTCGGAAAAGAAACGGTGAAACGAAAAGAAGCCGTTCGAACGAAGAAAATTGCAAGAGAAGATCCACTCTTTGAAGAACTACGCTCATTGCGAAAAGAGCTGGCTGACGAAGCAGGTGTACCGCCGTTTGTTATTTTTTCGGATAAAACATTGCAAGATATGTGTGCAAAAATGCCACAAACAGAAGAAGAATTTCTCTTAGTCAGCGGTGTCGGCCAAAGTAAACTTGAGAAGTATGGCGATTCCTTTTTACGTGCGATTCAAACATTTTCTGCCGATCATCCGGAGCGTGAAAGAGATGTGAAAGCGACGTATGTAACGAAAGCTCTGAAGAAAAAGACAGTGAACGGTTCTCATCTGGAAACGTTTGATTTGCATCAAAGTGGATTGACAGCTGATGAAATTGCTGTTGACCGAGAGCTAACTGTGAGTACGGTTGAAAATCATTTAATTCAGTGCATGAATGAAGGGCTTGCGGTCGATTTGAATTTAATTGTGCCAGAGCAATACAGGGAACCCCTTGAAAAAGCGATCGAAGAAGCGGGTGCAGAGCGGCTGAAGCCGATTAAAGAGCTCGTGCCGGATGACGTGACGTACGGGATGATTAAAGTATTTTTAGAAATGAGAAAAGTGGGATATGGCCGCTAAGTCGGATGGAGGGATGCGATATGACGTTTGAAGTGCGTGAGTTTCCAGAGTTTTCGTGGTCATTTTCTCGTCATAAAACGATGTTGACGTGTGCCCGCAAATATGGATATGAGTATTATATGGGCCATAACGGCTGGCTATATGATGTGGAAGAATCAGTGAAACACGCGTATCGGCTGAAGAAATTGACAAATTTGCCGATGGCGTTCGGACAGATTGTGCATGAGCTGGCAGAAAGAGCAGTGAAGCTGTTTTTAAAACATGGACATGTCATGACGCAAGTGGATTTGATTGAAGAAGGGCGTGCGATGCTTAATCGGGCGTATATTGATTCGCGAGACCGTAAACAGCTTTGGATGCAAAAGCCGGCCCGTTATAAAATGCTGTATGACATGTATTATGAAGGAGAATTAAACAGGATGGAGGCAGAAGAGTATCGGGGCCGTCTCCCCATCGTGTTCGCTAATTTGCTAGCAAGCCGCTCCTTTCAAGATATAACAAAACGTCCGCAGACGATGCAGTTTCAACAAGCAGAGGAATTTCGGTTCATGACGATTGACGGCGTGAAGATTTTCGTCGTGATGGATTTATTGTACCGTGATATTGAAGCAGACAAGTGGGTTATTGTCGATTGGAAAACAGGGAAAGAAACAGAAGACGACCGAAGCCAGCTTGCGTTGTATGCATATTATATAATGCAAAAATACAATGCGGGAATTGATGAAATTGAGATTCGAAATGAATATGTGCTAACCGGTGTGCATCGTGTGTATCAATTGACAGAAACAGATATTGAACGAATGCTTTCCAAAATGAAGCAAAGTGTCCATATAATGCGCCGCTATCAGCTTGATATGATTTCAAACGAACCGGTCGATCTTGATGAATTTCCCCGGACGAAATACGAGCAGCGATGTGAAAAATGCAATCATAAAGAAATTTGTCTGGCACAGCCGTGAAGCTGTGTCTTTTCTTGTTTCAAAACGGCGAATCAAGGCAACATAAAGAGTATGACGCTTTGAGGAGGTTTTGAACGTGGAATTAGTGAAAGTAAACGGTGCTGTTAATGTGAAAAAGCTTATGGTGAGCGTTTTAGTACCGGTTGTTGGCGGTTCGATTATTGGGGCAATTGCCAATCAACGTACGCGTGAAGAGTACCGGGAATTGAAGAAACCGTCATTTTCACCCCCGGGTTGGGTGTTTCCCATCGTGTGGACGGGCCTTTATAAAGCGATGGGTATCGCCGAGTATCGGGCTTCGGCAAAAGCAAAGAATCAGGAAGAGAAGAAAAAAGCGCTCATTCCGTATGAAATTCAACTCGGTTTAAACTTTCTATGGTCGTTTTTGTTTTTCAAATGGGGGCTCCGCGGTACGGCGTTTATAGAAATGGCAGTGATGTTCGGTATAATCACGTGGACAACGTATGAGTTTTATCAAATAGATCCGCTCGCGGGTCATTTAATGGTGCCCTATATAATGTGGGTAACGTTTGCGCTCGGGTTGAATTATTCCATTTGGAAGTGGAATGATGATTAAACGGTCAAAGATACAAGCAAGCCCCTTTTCTGAATTCGGAAAAGGGGCTTGCTTGTTAGTTTACCGCAGATTGAATTTCTTTAAATGCCCAATGATCCGCTTCGACATCTTTAAACGTTGCGTTGTTAGCTGAACTGGTTTCGCGATTGAATACTTTGTGTAATACTTTCACCGCTTCAGCACGCGTTACAGTTCGGTCGGGACGGAATTCACCGTTGCCATAGCCGTTCATGAAACCGGCTGAGCTGACAGATTGGATGGCATTTGATGCCCAGTAAGAATCTTTTACATCGCTGTATTTTACTATTTCTTCGTCTGCGCTGCAGTAAGAAGAAATGGCTGCATTTTCACACGTATTTGTCATATATCGGTCCACAATGGCAGCGAACTGAGCACGTGTCAATGAGTGAGTCGGACCAAAATGGCCGTTAGAATAGCCGCTCAATAATCCTTCATCTGTGATGGCTGCAATGGAATCCGCGAAACGGCTTCCAGCTGGGACGTCTTTAAAAGGGGAACCTGTTCCTTTCACATCAAGGTTGTCTGCCATCATTGCAGACAATTCGCCGCGCGTTACTTTTTGATCAGGACGGAATGTGCCGTCGTTAAAGCCTTGAACATATCCTTTTTTACCGATGGAATTTGTGCCTCGGTATTCAAGGGCTGAAACCGTTCCGCTCACTTCATTCGCTACGAGCAGCACTGGCTTTTTCGTCGGGCTGTTTTCAGCTGAAATAAAATCAAAGCCTTCTGGTGCGACATCGCCAGCTATTTTATCGTTAAAGTCACGCGTGTTTGTATAATTTAAAAATACCGGATTTTCAGGATTGGAAATATCGTACGTCATGACGCCGCCAATTCGTTCTAAGCCAATCATCGCAACGAGTTTTCCGTCAATCATGCCTGTTTTAATTTCTTCTGGCTCCGGTCCTTTTTTTGCACTTCGCTTGTCCATTACATCGTCGTCATTTGACCAGTTAAAGTATTTAGGAAGACGCTCTGCTGTAATCTTTTCAAAGTCGCTGCCGCTGTCAAACACTTGCTCCAACGTGTCCGCTTTCCAGATTGAGAATGAACGGCCGCCCAGTGTATAAATGGCCTCGGTGCCAAGGTCTGTCAACACTTCAAGTTTGTCATATGCAGTCGAGTTTTTCATGCTGCTATCTGCAAGATTTTCTTTCCAGTCTTTAAAATCAGCGACGTTCACAAATTCTTCCCACTCCGTCGCATCGCCTTCATTGGCCGTCAGTAAATAATCTTCGCCATCAATCGTTACGGCAGAAATAGCATCGGGCATGTATACGCCGAGAACAGGGAGCGTTTCGATATGAATCTTGCCATCACGTGCAGCATCAAGAGCATTTGCTTCTTTTGAATGGTCTTTATATCCTAATGAACGGACAGATTCAATAGAAGCGGCCGTAAAGTTAACAGCAGCTACTGCGTTATTTTCTTGAAGAGTGACGTAAGCCGTTGTGCCATCACCGGACAGCGCGATATATTCCGGCTCTAGATCCGTTGCAGCTGTGCCTGTGCGAATGTGTACGTCATCGGCGATAACAGATTCATCAGTAAATTTGACGTTTTTCACAGTGTCTGTCGTTGTATCAACGATCGTGATGGAACCTTCTGGGTCCACACCATTTTTAAGACCCATACGCGGTTCTCCTTCGTTCGCGCTTAAAAGATAGTGACCGTCAGCTGAATACGTCAGCATGTCTGGCTGAACGCCCGTTTCATATGTATGAAGCAAATTTCCATTAAGATCCATCACGATCATAACGCCGTTTTTCGAGTAGTCTTCATGCTGGACAGCAGCAGCGATATGATCGCCGTGAATGGAGATACTTGTCACATCCCCATATGTAAATGTATCTGAGTTGACGAGTGATGGAATATGAATCTCTTTCTTTTTGGCCAATGTGCCTTTTTCCAGTGAGACAATATCAATCTTTTGATTTTTCCCATTGATCACGTAAAAAGAGTTGCTTTTAGCATGATATTTGACGATTTCTGCGACGCCGCCATCTTCATCGGCAGCTGCAGATGTGTAAGAAGCGATTTTTTTAACATTCACGGAGTCGCTGTAAGCAGCTCCTGCCGTTATAGGTGCAAGTAGTGCTGCGGTTAATACTGCGGGTGCGGTCCATTTCATCATTTTTTTCAATGTGTTGTGCCTCCCTTTTTTCTTTTTAGCATAGTGCATTTATTTAGCACCAGTATGAAGATAGTGTTAATACTGTGTAAAATCGGATTAACTCTTAATTTATTGTAAAGAAACGAAGAGATATGTCGATATAAGAAGGAGAAGAATGCACGGCAGGGGTGAATAAATGATGGTTGAACGAGTGGGAGAAAGTGTTTCGCAGACGGTCATGAACGTGAGTCTGGGGAAAGAAGGGATAAAATTGGACCTGCCCGTGCAGCAAGTGACAGAGAAAGTAGCAGAGCAGACTGTTCCTTTGAAGGAAGAAGAGCTTGCGAAGTTTGCGGAACAGGTCAACACGTTTTTACAGCCGACGCGGACGCATGTTCAATTTGAATATCATGATGATTTGAAAGAATATTATGTGGTCGTTGTAGATGATGATTCGAGAGAAGTCGTGCGGGAAATTCCGCCGAAAAAGATGCTCGATATGTATGCTGCGATGACTGAATTTATCGGATTACTCGTCGATAAAAAGGTATAAGGGGGACGATTACAATGGTTATCCGTATTGGTGGACTGGCAAGCGGGATGGACATTGATTCCATCGTTAAAAACTTAATGACAGCGGAGCGTATGCCGCTTGATAAATTAAAACAAAAGAAACAAGTGCTAGAATGGCAGCGTGACGACTACCGTAAGATGAACACACTTCTGCTCGATTTCCGGACAGAACTGACACAGATGAAGCTGACAACAAAATACCGGGCGCGTACGACGACATCATCAGATGAATCAAAAGTGACAGCCACAGCTACGAGTGCGGCATCACAGGCGTCTTATTCGATTTCAGAAGTAAAAGCTCTTGCAAAAGCGGAAAACTGGGTGACGGAATCGATCGGAATTGATGGCACACAATCACTTGAGAGTCAATTTGGAGACCTACCTACAGATTTCACATGGTCAACAGGAACTGTGAGGAGTAAATCGTTGACTGCTGACGGTGATGCTACCCTAAGTTTAGATGTTACACCTGAAACAATTAAAGCCGATGATGCGGCTAAAATGACAGTGAAAGTAAACGGCGTCTCTTATGGTGTAATCAAAAATACTGACGATTGGGATACAGACTTAGAGACAAAGCAAGTGAAAATTGATGAGCATGGGAATTTGACATTTGAAGAAAACATTGCTTCAGGTGCAACTGTAAAAGTAGATTACATCTCGAATTCGACCGATAAATATGCGGATTTTTCAATTACGACTCAAACGTCAAAGGGTCCAGTGACAGAAAAATTTCTTGTTCAATCAACTGAAACATTAAATCAGCTTGTAAATAAAGTAAACAGTTCTAATGCAGGCGTATCAATGTTTTATGATACAGCTACGAAAAAAATATCTTTAATGCAAAAAGAAACGGGTAAATTCGGGTCGGACAGCAGTAACATTAAGGTAACGGGTGCTTTTGCAGAGAAATCGTTAAAGCTTGATGTTTCAACAGCGAATCCGAATGATCCGGATGCTCCTAAATTCACAAGAGGGTCAGATGCTGAATTCACTATCAATGGTCTTACAACAACCCGTTCATCCAACACGTTCGACATGAACGGCGTCTCGATTACATTGAAAAAAACGTTTGATGCTAGTGAAGGGGCGGCAACTCTTTCTATCAACAACAACGGCAACGCGGTCTATGACAACATTAAATCTTTCGTCGATAAATACAACACGTTAATCGGCGCGATCAGTTCTAAAACATCAGAAGAAAAGTATCGTTCTTACACGCCGCTGACAGATGATCAGCGTGAATCGTTGAGTGATAAGCAGCAGGAGCAGTGGGAAGAGAAAGCGAAGAGCGGTTTGCTTCGCCGGGATACGATTTTGACCAGTGTGCTGACGAATATGCGCGGTAATTTCTCGCAGCCTGTGTCAAATAGCACGACCGATCCGCTATTCAAGCAGTTAGCGTCGATTGGCATTACAACGACAGCAAACTACCTTGAGGGCGGGAAATTAGAAATTAATGAAGCGAAGTTGAAAGAAGCGATTAATAACAATCCTGATGCAGTTGAAGCGTTGTTCCGTGGCGGCGGCGATTCGGCGGTGATTGGCGAACAGGGTATTGCCCATCGCTTGTATAATACAGTCAACGCAACGATGGATAAATTGAAAGAACGGGCTGGCAACACGTTTTCGACGAATCAGCAATTTGCGCTTGGCCGTCAGCTAACAAACATCGATAGCAGTATTACACGGTTTGAAAGCCGTTTGACTCAAGTAGAAGATCGATATTGGAAACAATTTACGGCAATGGAAAAAGCGATTCAACAAGCAAATTCACAATCAAACTATTTAATGCAACAATTTAGTATGTAATTTTCATATAAAAGGAGTCGTTACAATTGGCGATGAACCCACAACAGGCATATGCAAACAACTCGGTTACAACAGCTTCTCCGGGTGAACTGACATTGATGCTTTATAATGGCTGCATTAAATTTATCCGCCTTGCGGAACGGGCGATGGCAGACAAGAATATTGAACAAAAAAACGTAAACATCCAGAAAGCACAGGCCATTGTACGTGAGTTGAGTATTACGCTTAAAACAGACACAGATGTGGCGAAAAATATGCTTGCACTCTATGAATATTTGTACACGCGTCTCGTGGAAGCGAACGTTCAAAATGATCCGGCTATTTTGCAAGAAGTGGAAGGGTTTGTGACTGAGTTTCGCGATACATGGAAGCAAGCTATTCAAGAAAACCGTCGCATTCAGCAAGTTGGTGCGGGCGGGCGTGTGTAATGACGCCGGTTCATGACTGTCACAAAATGACGAGGCGGCTGCTTGATTTATTGGAAGCGGTCGAAAGTAATCGTGACAGGCAAATTGAAGAGACAGAAGGGCTGCTTGATCAGCGTGCGGCCCTCCTCCCTTCGATAAAACCACCTTTCACGGCAGAAGAGCAAGTGCTCGGGCGTGAAATGATCCAGATGAATAAAGAGATTGAAGCGAGGCTTAACCGATTAAATAATGCGGTGAAAGATGATTTAAAAGAAGTCAGCATGAAAAAGCAGTCAATGAATAAATACTCGAATCCGTATGAGGCACTTCAGACAGATGGTGTTTTTTACGATAAGCGCAATTAATAATCCGGTGCTGTATAAGCCCGGATTTTTCTGATCATGAAAGACAATCTCTTTTTTAAAAGGTCTTCGAGCACATTGGCATTGGTTAGTTCATGTTTAATTGAAGTAGGCACAGCAATGTGTACTGGAGATCGTTCTTTTTTAAATGAGAAGACAAAAGAAGGGCAGTCCGTATCGATTGTGTATCGACGTATCAATACGATGCTTGTTGAAGCGAATGTAAAGAGTGACCCGGTTCTTCTTGATGAGGCAGAAAGATTGGTGTCGTCTTTATATGAAGCATGGCGGGATAGCTGAAATTCACGGTAAAATAGTTTGAAAATTCGACAAATTATTTTAGGGAATAAGAAGGATTATGAAGGGTATACAAAGAATAGTAAGAGTATAGTAAGTCAGCAATTAGTTGAAGGAGGAGTTCTGCATGAAGAACTATAACATTCGTGGTGAAAATATTGAAGTGACTCCGGCTATCCGTGAGTATGTGGAAAAGAAAATCAGCAAGCTGGAGCGTTATTTCACCGAAACTCCTAATGCGAATGTGCATGTAAATTTGAAAGTATTCAACGATAAAAATGCAAAAGTGGAAGTAACGATTCCGATGAAAGACCTTGTTCTTCGCGCTGAGGAGCGCAATCAAGACTTATACGCAGCAGTTGATTTGATTATTGATAAACTGGAGCGTCAAATCCGCAAACATAAAACGAAAGTAAACCGTAAGTTCCGCGAAAAAGGCGAGCCGCAAGATTATTTTGCCATACTTTCAGACAACACGCCTGTTGAGGAGCAAGATGATCTTGAAGTTGTCCGCACAAAACAGTTCGAATTGAAACCGATGGATGAGGAGGAAGCCGTTTTGCAAATGAATTTGCTCGGTCACAACTTCTTCATTTATACAGATGCTGAATCTGATAGTACAAACATCGTATACAAACGAAAAGACGGCAAATACGGCTTAATTGAAACAACGTAAAGAAAGTGAAAGAAGTTCGCTGTTATAGCGGGCTTCTTTTTTATGGGGGCTATTCGTGGTATGATTAGTTTCGTGATTTTGCATGAGGGGGAAATGATGAATGTCAATTGGACGAAATGATCTATGCCTATGTGGCAGCGGAAAGAAATATAAAAAATGCTGTGGAAAAATAGAAGGAGCGGCAATACTGACTGTATTAGTAGAAGAGTGCAGCAATGTACAGCGTGAACTGATTGATTATGCGATGGAAAAACATTCAGTGATGCTGAAAAAACAATTCCAGCCGCTTCTAGAGGAATACGAGACACTGCGTAAAAATGAGCAGGTGTTTCTCGTGACATTTGAAATTTGGGCCATTTTGACACAAGTATTGAAAGGGAACGAAACCATTTTAACGGAGTTTGTGAAGCGACGTGTTCCGTCTATTACACGGAAACGGACAGCAGAAATTGTGGCATCATGGACCGATTATCGCTTTATGGCAGGTATCATTGAATCATGTGAAGGGAATATGTATCACGTTCGTGATCTATTAACGGATGAAATGTACACCGTTCGTGCGCTTAAAAGTGTGTCACTTGAAGGAGCATTTGTAACGGGTGCGCTTTTGCCGCATGAATCTGACTATACGTTTTTTATGACCGATTTTCATTTTGAACCTGCACGTGTCGGTGCGATGACGAAAGCCGTTCAGGAATTATACGAAACTTCTCCATATGGTGATACACAGTCGTTCTTTAAAAACATGTTTATGACGGTGATGGATCGACTATTTACCTTATATGAAGAACAGCAAAATGTGGTGGATGTAAGCGCGTTAACGTGGTTGAAAGATGCCCATCGTGCGACTGCTGAACATATTGTTGAATCGTTTGAACAGGAAAAAATTGAGCAGCCGATTGTACAAATGGCGGTATTGCTCTGGAATTATTACTGCAGCAAAGAAGATCCAACTGTCCGTAAACCAGAAGTCTTTACAGCAGCACTTCTGTCATTGATGCAGTCGTACAGTATTCTAGATCAGGAAGATTCGAAAGCGGCTATTGCCAGCCGATATTCGATTTCCGCTTCGACACTATCGAAACGTTTGAAAGAAATGGAAGCTGTGCTTCAAGAAAAGCTAAAACCTGAGGCAGAAGCAGATCAGGCGAAGCAACAGTAGACCATATAAGTGTACGCGTCCTTTTAGAAGTGGTAAGATAAAGTGAAACTTCCATCAGTAGGGGGGGTATCCTCACTGATGGTTAGTTGAACCAATCGGGCCTTTATGGACAGTTAATCCCCCGCATATCTTCTTCGATTCCTCAAAGTCTTGAAGGGGGGGGTTTTACTGCCCGTTAATCTGCGATAAATAGGAAAATTGTAAAGGTTTTACCCTGTTGAACCTGAAAAGGAGCGTTTATAAATGGGTTTATTAAATAAAGTATTTGATGCGAATAAAAAAGAAGTAAAAAAACTCGAAAAAATGGCAGGCAAAGTAGAAGCGCTCGCTGATGATGTAGCGGCGCTTTCGGATATTGAGTTAAAAGAAAAAACAGTTGAATTTAAAGAGCGCTACCAAAAAGGTGAGTCACTCGATCATATGCTGTCAGAAGCTTTTGCTGTTGTGCGGGAAGCGGCGAAGCGTGTGCTGGGGCTTTATCCATATAAAGTACAGTTAATGGGTGGGATCGCCCTTCATGAAGGTAACATTTCTGAGATGAAAACGGGTGAAGGGAAGACATTGACGGCGACAATGCCAGTGTATTTAAATGCGCTTTCTGGTAAAGGCGTCCACGTTATTACGGTCAATGAATACTTGGCGTCCCGTGATGCAGAAGAGATGGGGCATCTGTATGAATTTCTCGGTTTGACGGTTGGTTTAAATTTAAACAGCTTGTCAAAAGAGCAGAAAAAAGAAGCGTACGCGGCAGACATTACGTACGGAACGAACAATGAGTTCGGTTTCGATTATTTGCGTGATAATATGGTGCTGTATAAGGAACATAAAGTACAGCGTCCGCTTCACTTTTCCGTTATTGATGAAGTCGATTCCATTCTCGTTGATGAAGCGCGGACACCACTTATCATTTCTGGTCAGGCCGCGAAGTCAGCACAGCTGTACATTCATGCTTTTTCATTCGTTCGCACGTTGAAAGAAGACGAAGATTTTACGGTTGATATTAAAACGAAAAGTGTCCTTTTAACAGAAGATGGGATGACGAAAGCGGAGAAAGCATTTGGTATTGAAAATTTATTTGATTTAAAACATGTTGGACTTAATCATCATATTGTGCAAGCGTTAAAAGCACGTGTAACGATGCATCGCGATGTTGACTATGTTGTGCAGGATGGCGAGGTCGTTATTGTAGACCAATTCACCGGCCGTTTAATGAAAGGACGCCGCTATTCTGATGGGCTTCATCAGGCGATTGAAGCAAAGGAAGGCGTCGACATTCAAAATGAAAGCATGACAATGGCGACGATTACGTTCCAAAACTATTTCCGTATGTATGAAAAGCTATCCGGTATGACGGGTACGGCGAAAACGGAAGAAGAAGAATTCCGAAACATTTATAATATGCGTGTTGTGGCAATTCCCACGAACCGTGATATTGTCCGTGATGATCGCGCAGACTTAATTTATGCGTCAATGAATGGGAAATTTATGGCGGTTGTAGAAGATATTTATGAACGATATCAATTAAAGCAGCCTGTTCTTGTCGGAACTGTGGCGATTGAAACGTCTGAATTGATTTCAGCTCATTTGAAGAAAAAAGGTGTTCCGCATAATGTGTTGAATGCAAAAAATCATGAAAGTGAAGCGGAAATTATTTTAAATGCAGGTCAGCCCGGTGCCGTGACGATTGCAACGAATATGGCTGGACGTGGAACGGATATTAAGCTAGGTGAAGGTGTAAAAGAACTCGGAGGCCTGGCTGTCATTGGTACAGAACGCCATGAATCTCGCCGGATTGATAATCAGCTGCGCGGTCGTTCAGGTCGTCAAGGAGACCCGGGTGTGACACAATTTTATTTGTCGATGGAAGATGAATTAATGCGCCGCTTTGGTTCGGATAACATGAAGTCGATGATGGAAAGGCTAGGCATGGATGATTCACAGCCGATTCAAAGTAAAATGGTGTCACGTGCGGTTGAATCTGCTCAAAAACGTGTGGAGGGCAACAACTTTGATGCCAGAAAACGTCTTCTTGAGTACGATGATGTACTTCGTCAGCAACGCGAAATTATTTACAAACAGCGCGATGATGTGTTGGAGTCAGAAAACTTGCGCGCGATTATGGAAGAAATGGTCACAAAAGAAATTGGTTCAACCATTGCTGCGCATGCGAATGACGGAGATGAAGCAGAATCATTTGATGTATCGGGCATTAAAGATACTGTAAATGCGAACTTGCTTGAAGAAGATGCGCTTACAGAAGAAGAACTGCGTGGAAAAGATTTGGATGCGATCAGCGGTATCATTTGGGATAAAGTTGCAGCACGCTACGATGCGCGTGAAGAGCAGCTTGGTTTCCAGCAAATGCGCGAGTTTGAAAAAGTCGTTCTTCTTCGTGCAGTTGATTCCAAGTGGATTAACCATATCGATGCGATGGATCAGCTTCGGCAGGGGATTCATTTGCGGGCATATGGACAAATCGATCCGCTCCGTGAATATCAAAATGAAGGCTTTGCCATGTTTGAAGCGATGATTGAAGCCATTAACGCAGAAGCGTCGAAATACGTCATGAAAGCCGAAATCCGCAGTAATCTCGAGCGCCAAGAAGTCGCGAAAGGCCAAGCAGTTAATCCGAAAGAAGATGAGGGCGTAAAAAAGAAAAAACCACTGCGCAAAGCACCAGAGATTGGCCGGAATGAACCGTGCCCGTGCGGAAGCGGCAAGAAATATAAAAACTGCCATGGGCTGCAAGAATAATCAGTCTATTCGCACAGATTAAATTAGATTCATGCAAATCGAAATCGTTTTGCGTACTCAGACCGATCAAACAAAAAATTAACAGAGGTGTATCATATGGAATTATTTGAAATTCGTAATGAGCTAGACAATTCAGCCGGAAAACTGGCGGACTTCAGGGGGTCTCTTTGACTTAGAAAACAAAGAGGCAAGAATAGCGGAATTGGAAGAGCGTATGACTGATCCAGAATTCTGGAATGACCAGCAAGGCGCTCAAACCGTTATTAATGAATTAAACGGGTTGAAAGACCTCGTCGTGGAATATAAAGATATGGTGGAAACACATGAAAACTTGGAAATGACCCATGAGTTATTAAAAGAAGAAAACGATGAAGACTTGCACAAGGAACTTTCTAGTGAAATGAAAGAATTTATGAAGCGTTTGGCCGATTATGAGCTTCAAATTCTTCTCAGCGAACCGCATGATAAAAACAATGCTATCTTGGAGCTTCATTCAGGGGCAGGCGGAACGGAGTCGCAGGACTGGGCGTCCATGTTGCTGCGCATGTATACACGCTGGGCAGAAAAACAGGGCTTTAAAGTGGAAACACTCGATTACTTGCCAGGTGACGAGGCCGGCGTCAAAAGTGTCACCCTTCTTATAAAAGGTCATAACGCGTACGGTTATTTGAAAGCGGAAAAAGGGGTTCACCGCCTCGTTCGTATTTCGCCATTTGATTCATCAGGCCGACGCCATACGTCTTTTTCATCATGTGAAGTCATGCCAGAATTTAACGACGAAATCGAAATCGATATTCGTACAGAAGATTTGAAAATCGATACGTACCGTGCGAGCGGCGCGGGTGGTCAGCATATTAATACGACGGACTCCGCTGTTCGGATTACTCATATTCCAACAAACGTTGTCGTGACGTGTCAAACAGAGCGTTCACAAATTAAAAACCGTGACCGTGCGATGAATATGCTAAAAGCGAAGTTGTATCAGCGCAGACTAGATGAACAGGCAGCAGAACTGTTAGAAATTCGCGGTGAACAAAAAGAAATTGGCTGGGGCAGTCAGATTCGTTCGTACGTCTTCCATCCTTATTCAATGGTAAAAGACCACCGTACAAATGAAGAAACAGGAAACATTCAAGCAGTAATGGATGGCGATTTGGACGCATTCATCAACGCATACCTTCGTTCACGTATATAAAAGGTCTAGACGCTGTCTTTCCGGATAGTACTTGTTTCAATAATGGTTTTAAAAAAGAGAAATCGTACCAGTTTTGTCATTTTAGCAAATGTTTTAAATCGGATGAAATTGGTATACTAATAAAAGCACGACAAACCATTTTCGAAGAGGGGGCTTTTTAGAATGGAATTGAAAAAATCATTGCTTGCGCTTATTCTCGGTTCATCCGTAGCACTTGCGGCATGCGGCGGCGGAAATGACGCAGCAAAAGACACAGAAAAGGCCGTTGATGAAGTGGAACAAAACACGGAAAATGCCGTTGATGAAACAGAGCAAAAGACAGAAAACGGTGTTGGTGAAACAACTACATCAGCAGCCGGCGAAGAAGTGTACAAGCAAAGTTGCCTAAGCTGTCACGGCGGTAACCTTGAAGGTGGATTTGGGCCAGCGCTTGACAAAGTGGGTGCAAAGTACAGCAAAGATGAGATCTTAGACATTATTCATAATGGTAAAGGTCAAATGCCTGCGAACGTCGCTGAAGGTGCAGATGCAGAAGCTGTTGCCTCATGGCTGGCAGAGAAAAAATAATGAATCAAAAAAGGACCATCTCAAACGGATTCCAATTGAGATGGCCTTTTTTTATGTATAAAAAGCGCCTCCCTTGCCATCCTATGGAAAAGGGAGTGTGATCAAATATGGCAGTTTGGCGAAGCGGTGAGGACAGTCTATTTTCTCTGTCAGCGACCGCAAATACGAAGCATCAAAATAGTGATGGCGGCCCGTTTTCCCTTTCAGCGGCTGAAAACACGAAGCAGCTTACCGCTCTGCTCGGTCAATCGGGAGATTTAAAAGAGCGGTCCTTTTTATTTAAGAATGCGGAAGGAAAGCTTTTGTATTTGGAAACGATTGTCGATTCCATACGGATTGAAGAAAGTATTCTTCGTCCTCTTTCAGAAACAGACATGCAAAAGGCAGAAGAAGCGCTGACGGTTTCAGAACGACAGGAAATGGCGGATTCAGAGAAAGCACTGACTGCTTTATTACAGGGGAAAGTGCTCCTTTTCTTTGAAGGACGCTCTATTTGCATCGCGTGTGGAGTGGAGAGATTTTCTACGCGCAGCATTATGGAGCCGATGAATGAAAAAGTAGTCCGTGGCGCCCATGATGGCTTCGTTGAAAGTTTAAACACGAATATTGCGTTAATAAGAGAGCGGATGAAAAGTCCGGGACTGATGATTGAATATGTCCAACTGGGCGAGAAAACAAATACACGTGTCGCGATTATTTACGAAAAAGAAATCGCCAATCCCGAGCTCGTCGAAGAGATGAAGCGGCGTGTAAATAGCATTGATATTGATATGATGTTTGACCCTGGATTTTTGGAAGATATGGTCGAAGATACAACGTTGTCTCCATTGCCACAAGTATTGCAGACGGAGCGTCCGGACCGGGCGATCGCCAATATGATGGACGGAAGAATTTTATTGTTTGGAGATGGAAGCCCGACGTGTATCATCATGCCGGTGACTTTTTTTGCGCTGTATCAGTCTCCAGATGATTACAATGACCGTACCTTCCCGGGCTCTTTTTACAGGCTTCTCCGATTTTTCTCTTTTTTCATTGCGATCTTGCTGCCGGGTTTTTATATAGCAATTGTCGGCTTTCACTACGAAGTGTTGCCGCCCGATCTGATTTTGAAAATGCAAGGGGGCGTTCAGACGATTCCGTTTCCGCCGATTATTGAAGTACTGGCGATGGAAGTAGCAATTGAGATCATACGGGAAGCCGGTATTAGACTTCCAACGCCCATCGGACAGACCATTGGGATCGTTGGTGGTCTCGTCATCGGTGATGCTGTTGTCAGCGCAGGGTTTGTCTCCCGTACAACCGTTATTGTTGTGGCGCTCACGGCGATTGCCTCCTTTGTCGCGCCGTCAACAGAAATGAGTACAGCCACTCGGCTCATTCGTTTCCCATTAATGATCACCGCTTCATTATTCGGCTTTTACGGGCTTATGTTTGGACTTATGTTCCTTTTTATTCACTTATGTAAGCTGGAATCACTCGGCAGACCCTATTTTGCGCCAATGGCTCCGTTTAATCTGAAAAACGTGCTACAGGATACGTTTATCAAACAGCCTGCTTGGAAGATGAACACACGGCCGTTGGACAGTCGTCCACTTAAAGAAGTTGCGGAGTCTGATTCAAGAGAGTGGAAGAAAAAATGAAATCACCTGCCACGATTTCACCTTTTCAACTGTTTTTCGTTCTGTTGCAAGCGCAAATAGGCATCGGCCTTTTAACAATACCTTACACGGCTCAAGTGGGAGCAGGAAAAGATGGCTGGATTTCCATTTTGCTTATGGGCCTGTTTGTACAAGGAGGCATTGCAGTAGCCTGGCTGCTTTCATCGCGCTTTCCAGGACTCACCTTGTATGAGTTTGCTCCGCTTCTTGTCGGGAAAATCATAGGTACCGTGCTGACGCTTTTGTATACGCTTTTCTTTTTCAGCATTGTTGCCCATCAGCTATCTCTTTTTCTTTCCATATCATCAAACTGGGCTTATCCACGAACACCGCATATTATCTATGCGGTGCTGAGTGTCGCAGTGACGGTGTACCTCGTAAAAGAAAATTTGAGGATTATGGCACGGTTTCTTGTCCTTGTATCTTTTTTACTATTAAGTATACCATTCGCGATCCTTCCGATCATTAACCATTTTGAGATACACTATTTGCTGCCCGTCGCTTCAAATGGAGTGGGGGCGATTATGAAAGGCAGTGAAAAACTAGTTCTGGCCTTTTCTGGATTCGAATTATTCATGTGGCTGTACCCTTTTACGGAAGGGTCAACAAAAGCCAAATGGAAAGCGGCTGCCGGGGCAAGTGCGGCATCCACAGTGCTTTATTCGTTCGTCACTTTTGCTTCCTATGCTATTTTCAGTCCGAAAGAAATAAAAGTCGTTCCGGAGCCGGTTTTATATATATTGAAAGAAGTCGAACTGATTGTCATTGAACGGATTGATCTTCTCTTTCTGACGATATGGGCTGTGTTTGTTTTGACAACGTTGATGATTTATTTATATATGGCATCGACGGGGCTGACGCACCTTTTGAAGGCAAAGGAGCACCGGAAACCGCTTTATGTGCTGGCTGTTCTCGTGATTCCATTGGCGATTGCAACTGAAAATCGGGAGACACTGGCGGGGATCGGGGATAAACTCAATAGCGTGTCCATCGTCCTTCTCTTTTTCATCCCGATCGTGTTGCTGATTGTCGCATTAATCCGAAAAAAACGGGAGGAATCGGTGTGAAAAAATGGATAGGACTGGGGCTTTCCTGCCTGCTACTGACAGGCTGTTGGGATGAACGTCAGCTAAAAGATCAAAATATCATCCTTGGCGCAGCGATTGATGCGCCTTCTAAGGAAGAAATAACGTTGACAATTGCTCTTCCACAACCAGGCAACGAGTCACAGCCGACCACGACAAAACAGATTGTATCGGCAACGGGACGAACGGTTCAAGAGAGTATATCTAAAATAGATCATAAAATAGGAAGCGGTTTACAAATGGGTAAAATGCAAGTTTTGCTTATTAGTAAAGAATCCGTTCAGCATGATATTTATCCGCTGCTGGATACCCTCTATCGGAATGCGGTAAGCTCGCTGAATGCAAAAATAATCATTACGGAAGGGGAGGCAGAACCATTTTTTAGAAATGAACTAGAAGGAGAGCCGCTGTACAGTCACTATTACAATAGCTTGATTAGAAGTGCCGAAGCTTTGACAATCGTGCCCAAGACGAATTTACAGCTGTTCGCTTCACCGCTATTTGATAAAAATGACGGTGAAGCGGCGATGGCCCCGCTCCTCGCGTTTAATAAAGAAGAGAAGACGGCGGAAGTAAAAGGAACAGCCCTTTTTGATGATAAGCATATGACGGGTGAATTGTCTGTAGCAGAAACGACCATGTTGCTTTTAATGAAAGACGAAAAGGAGAAAGAGGCTGCGCTGACATATCCAGTGGAAAAGGATAAGAGTATGACGATCCGGGTTGAAGAAATAAAGCGGAAAATGAAGATCCACGTGCCGAAGGACGGACCGGCAACGGTTGATTTATCGTATCAATTGCGTTACCGTACGATAGATTACCCGCCAGATCATTTAGGGGATAAAAAAGAGGTAAAAGAAGTGGATAAAAAACTGTCTGGGGAAATAAAAAAGTCGATGGAAAAAACGATGGATAAAATACAAGAAGCGCATTCCGACGTATTGGGCATCGGGCTCCGTGTACATGCGAAGGATCCAGACCGGTTTAAACAATTAAACTGGGATACCGCCTATCCGGAACTGAACGTCAAGATTAACGTGAAAGCAGAGCTTATCGAAAGTGGGATTACATTCTAATTTTGCACAGGTCATTCATCTCTGAAAAGAAAGGTGCGGGAAGAAATAAAATAAAGAATCCATTAAAAAACGTCCATCCGGGCGTTTTTTTTGTTGAAATAAAACGAAATGTGTTACAGCGTGAAATGAATCTGTAACACATTCTTTTCATTATGACAATTGAAAGAATGCTATAATGTTTTCGGAGTCGAAAACAGGATAAATGTGTCGGCTAAATAAAGAAACAAGGTGATTCAATGATCGAGATGCAACATGTGACAAAAAAATATCCGAACGGGGTCACGGCACTCTCAGGTGTTGATGTCAAAATTAAACAAGGCGAGTTTGTTTATATCGTCGGTCCAAGCGGTGCCGGGAAATCGACGTTTATTAAATTGATTTATCGTGAAGAAAAGCCGTCAGAAGGACGAGTCATGGTTGGCGGTATTAATACAGCTACACTTAGACAGCGTTCCATTCCAACATTGCGCCGCCAAGTCGGTGTAGTCTTTCAAGATTTCAAACTGCTGCCGCTCTTAAATGTGTATGAAAATGTGGCATTTGCACTTGAAGTGATTGAAGAGGAGCCAGCGGTTATTTACAAACGGGTCATGGAAGTGCTTGAACTTATTGGATTGAAACATAAAGCGCGCATGCTGCCGGCGGAATTATCCGGCGGAGAACAGCAACGCATCGCGATAGCCCGGTCGATCGTGAACCATCCAAAAGTCGTGATTGCGGATGAACCGACAGGGAATCTTGATCCGGATACATCGTGGGATATTATGCGCTTATTTGAAACAATTAACGAACAAGGCACGACAATTGTAATGGCCACGCATAATAAGGAAATTGTCAACACGATTCGACGGCGTGTGATTGCGATCGAAAACGGACGGATTGCCCGTGATGAACAGCGGGGTGATTACGGCTATGAAGCCTAGAACATTCCGTCGTCATTTTAGAGAAAGCTTTAAAAATTTACGCCGTAACGGCTGGATGACATTTGCAGCGGTTTCAGCGGTGACTGTTACATTGCTTTTGACCGGTGTTTTTCTTGTTATTATGCTGAATTTAAACAAAGTCGCGACAGATATTGAAAATGATGTAGAAGTACGTGTTCATATTAAACTGATCGCTGAAGAAGCGGACAAAGAGCAGCTCAAAATGCAAATAGAGTCTATACCAGAAGTAGAAAGTGTCGACTATTCTTCAAAAGAAGAAGAGCTGCAAAACATTATTCAAGACATGGGCAGTGATTTTTCTTTATTTGAACAGAGTAACCCGCTTTACGACGTATTCATTGTGAAAACAGCGCGCCCGCAAGATACACCGGATACTGCCCGGAAAATAGAACAGTTTGAATATACAGAAACGGCTGTCTACGGTGAAGAAAAAGTAGAGAATTTGTTTAGCTTTATGAAAACAGCACGCAACACAGGGGCTGTACTCGTAGCAGGGCTGTTGTTCACAGCGATGTTTTTAATATCAAATACTATTAAAATAACGATTTTTGCCCGCCGGAAAGAGATTGAAATTATGAAACTTGTAGGCGCAACGAACGGGTTTATTCGCTGGCCATTTTTACTAGAAGGGTTATGGATTGGTCTGCTCGGTTCGCTCATTCCGATTACAGCCATTGCCGTAGGTTATTATTATGCAGAACAGGCCCTTTCTGCCCGTCTGTCTGCTCATTTTATTGAATTTATCGGCTACTTGCCACTCGTACTGCCGGTAACAGGTTTGCTATTCATCATTGCCATTTTTATTGGCATATGGGGCAGCTTCATTTCAGTTAGACGATTTTTAAATGTATGAGAGTAGTAGATACAGGAACGAGAGGGGAAAAGAAGTTGAAAAGACGTTCTTATATGACGCTTATGATTGCGGCGTCGCTTGGATTCAGCCTCACAGGGGAGGCATTTGCCGCGAATCTTTCTGATCTTGAACAACGCAAGCAGGAGATTCAGTCACAAAAATCCGGATTAGAAAGCAATATTAGTGAGAAAGAACAACAAATTTCAAAACTTCAGCAGCAGCAAGATCAAGTAACAGTAGAAATTCGTAAACTGGATAAAGCGATTTCTGAAACAGAATCGAAAATTCGGGCAAAAGAAACCGAAATTGCAGAAACGAAAACGGAAATCAAACGCCTTCGAGCTGAAATTGAAGAGTTGAAAATCCGTATTGCTGAGCGGACAGTCGTATTAGAAGATCGTGCGCGTTCCATTCAGCAAAGCGGCGGTTCTGCTAGTTACATAGATGTCTTGCTTGGCGCAGAAAGCTTCGGTGATTTCATCAACCGTGCTACTGCTGTAACAACACTGGTAAACGCAGATAAAAATATTTTAGAAGAGCAAGAGAATGATAAAAAACAGCTTGAAGAAAGCGAACAAAAGGTAAAAGAACAGCTCGCGAATTTAGAAATGATGCTAAAAGAACTTAAAGCGATGAACGCACAGCTTGCAGAAAAACGTACGGCGAAAAACAATGTGATGAAAGGACTTGTGGCTGATGAGCATGAGGCGCATCATACAAAGCTGAGTCTTGAAGAAGAGCAGTCATTGCTTCAATCACAGGAAGCATCGATTCAAGCAGCAATTCAGGCGGAACAAGCAAGAATCGCTGAACAAAATCGTCTTGCTGCAGAAGCGAAACAACGAGCAGCAAAAGAAGCGGCACAAAGAGCCTCTGCACGAAAAAAAGCCGCTCAATCCGTTGCTCAAACGCCAGCAGATTCTAGACCATCTACAGTAGAAACAGTTCATTCAACTGGTACATCGACTAATTCAGGCGGTATGTTTATGCGCCCGGCACAAGGAACTTTTACGTCCGGATTCGGCATGCGCGACCTTGGCGACCATAAAGGGATCGACATCGCCAACAGTGCCAGTGTCCCGATTGTGGCGGCGGCAGACGGTGTTGTTAGCCGCTCGTATTACTCCGATACATATGGAAATGCAATCTTTATTTCCCATTCTATAAATGGTCAAGTATACACGACTGTTTATGCTCATATGTCAGAACGCATTGTTCAGGGCGGCAGCGTTCAAAAAGGCCAGATTATCGGTTACATGGGGAATACTGGTCGATCATTCGGTCAGCATCTTCACTTTGAAATTCATAAAGGGCCATGGACGCTCGGAAAAGAAAACGCCATCGATCCAGCACAATATATTAGTCTTTAACTGTTTAAGGGGTTGTCTCAAAAAAAATTGAGACAACCCTTTTTTTTATCCCGCATTAACGGGTAGTAAGTCCCCGCTTCAAGACTTCGAAAGGGGGGATAAACTGCCCGTAAAAGCCTGAGTGGTTTGGGCCGGCTGAAGCCGGTCACTCACAGGTATTGCGGCAGAACGCAGACTAAGATCGTCACGTCCTGTGAACCTACCCCCCCACTGAATGAAGTTTCACTTTATATGCTCACACTTTATAACATAATTTTCTTCTTTGGGGGAATAATGAGAAGCGTGAACGGTTTAATTTATGAAATAGTAAAGAGGTGAATCGGTTGAACATCTTATATTATGTGGCTTTCGCGATGATTTCCATATTATTTATCCTTTGTTTATTCATGCTTTTTGGTTGGCGTTGGATCGCCAAACAAATGGTTAAAAAAATGGGGAAAATTGCTTTAACGGACAGCTATCAAGAAAATATTATGGAATTAATGCCTGGCATGCGTCATATGGGCGTTCAAAATGTACTTGAAAATAGCTTACGTGCAGAGACAGGAGATCTCCTTCACCGTCCAATGGGCTCTTCAAAAAAATGGCCACATTTTGATCCGATTACCTTTATCCCTGCACAGACGACACCGTTTCCAGTAGATGGTGAAGCAGAAGTAGATGTGAAAGTAACGATTGGGCCAAAAGCAAAAAAACCAATGGAAATAAACGTACCGTTTATGATTAGCGGGATGGCTTATGGGGTTGCACTTAGTGAAGAAGTGAGACTTGCTTTAGCTGAAGCAGCTAAAAATGTAGGGACAGCCATTAATTCTGGTGAAGGAGGGGTCTTGCCAGAAGAGCTAGACAAAGCAGGTAAGTATATTTTACAGTTTTCAAAAACAAAATGGTCAAAAGAAGAGGACCTTATTAAGCGAGCAGACATGATTGAGATTAAATTAGGACAGGGTGCGTTAGTTGGGATGGGTGGAAAAATCTCACCTAAAAATTTAACCGGCCGTGCTCGTGAAGTGATGGGTCTTAAGGAAAATGAGGATGCCGTCATTTTTGAACATTTTTATGAAAATCAAACATTAGAAGATCTTAAAGGACTTGTTGAGAAACTGCGGAACCTATCAGGCGGTGTGCCCATTGGTGTGAAAATGGGGGCGGGCGGTAAAATTGAAGAAGATATTGATCATGTATTAAGCATGGGTGTTGATTACATTGCGATTGATGGTGGACAAGCGGCTACAATGGGTGCCCCTCCCATTTTATCCGATGACTTTGGAATACCGACATTGCATGCGGTTGTCCGGGCGGTTAACCATCTAGAAAAGAGAAAAATGAAGGATCAAGTTAGTTTAATTGTCTCAGGTGGGATGTTGACACCTGGTCACTTTTTAAAAGTACTTGCGCTCGGTGCTGACGCTGTTTATTTAGGGTCTGTTATGTTATTTACCGTTTCACATAGTCAATCATTGAGTGCACTTCCATTTGAACCACCTACACAAGTTGTTTGGAATGAAGGGAAATTCAAGAACCAATTTAAAGCTGAAGATGGAGTAAAGGCAGCAGAAAAATTTTTAACATCATGTACGGAAGAAATACGAATTGCGTTAAGGGGAATGGGGAAACGTTCTTTAAAAGAACTGTCAAAAAAAGACTTGGTTTCCTATGATCAATTAACCGCAGAAATGATTGACATTCCATTTTCATTTAAACCTATTGAGAAGAGTGACAAACCTAATGTGAGAACAGACAATCAAAGAAGTGTAACGTTTGAGAAATTTAAAGTTAAAATAAAAGAATAGCTATTAGATAGGCCGTCCGCCCTGCCGATGATTTACTGCCTGCATACTCTGTAAGAGTAAAGAACAGGGGGGTGGATTAGCATGAGTGGACAAAAAGAAAATAATTTCGGCGGTGGCTACGCGTTGATCGTTGTTCTGTTCATCTTGCTTATTATCGTCGGCGCAGCGTACGTTGGTTGGGGTTACTAATATAGGAAAGCCGCTAGACAAGCGGCTTTTTTGCTGTGTATCGACAAGCGTATGAAATGATCAGAAATAGATCATATGATAATATAGTAGAAGAAGCAGAAGGAGACCATATGGAATATATTCAAATTGCTAATGTGACAATGCCTGTTCAACAGCCAGCTGTTATGATAGCCTTGTTTGGTGCTTGGCTGTACGTGCGTATTCAATACGGAAAATCGTTCGCGGACCGCTTTAGTAATACCGCTTTTTTATTCGTGATCGTTTGGAAATTCAGCATCATTCTTTTTCAATTCCCGCTCGTTTTACAAGCGCCGATGTCCATTCTCTATTTTAACGGAGGCACATACGGATTCTGGCTTGGACTTGCTATTGCCCTTTTATATATGTATATAAACAAAATGCCGTCTTTTAAAACGGCTGGAGCGTGGGCTGCAATCATTGTCTTGTATCCGCTTGCGTTGTCCGTAATGGCAGGCACGTGGACGATTTGGACTATCACGCAGGCAGCAGGAAGTATCCTCTTTTTCTTTGTAGCGAAAGAAGGACTGGAGCGTGCACTCACGCTGCTGTTATTTTGGCAGTTGCTCTTTTTATCAGCAGAAGGCGGTCTTTTTGGGATGGAATCATTCGTATACATAATCGTCACAGTATATTTCATTATTTGGAGGAAGAAAACATGAACAAAAAATGGTTTGGTGTCCTCTTGCTGGCGTTCTTAATCGGAATTACCGGGTTTAATTTGTACAGCGACCGGAAAGATGTCACGGAAATTAAAAACACTGGGATGGCTGTCAATGATGACGTAACAGGTATTGCGCAAGGCGAAAAAGCACCTGATTTCACCGTGAAAACGTTGGATGGCAAAGAAGTAAAACTATCTGACTACGAAGGGAAAAAAGTATTTTTAAATTTCTGGGCGACATGGTGCCCACCTTGTAAAGCGGAAATGCCGCATATGCAGTCTTATTATGAGAGGGAACCGGAAAACGTCGAAATACTCGCGATTAATTTAGAAGAAAGTAACAAGAAAATCAGTGAATTCGTGGATCAGTACGGATTAACGTTCCCAGTATTAATGGATGAAGACGGAATGGTAGCTGAAACATATGAAGTGTATACGATTCCCACAACGTATGTATTAAACGAAGATGGCACCGTTCACCAAAAAATTATCGGTCCGATGGATGAATCGATGATGAATGATTTAATGAAAGAGTAATCCGTCTATTATAGACGGATTTGTTTTTGTGCAAATTCAGGAATATAATAAAGTAAATCTTCCATCCGTGGGGTTTAAGCCCACAGGACGTGGGTCATGCAGAAGTTGTTATAGAAAGTGAAGGTCTTAGTTTGCGATCTGCTCATCCCCACTGAATAAACAGGAACTCAGGTAAATGGCGCCGCGTCCTGCGGCAATACCTGAGTGACCGGCTTCAGCCGGCCCGAACCAATCGGGCTTTTACGGGCAGTTGATCCCCTGCTTATCCTTCTTTTCTTTTCGAAGTCTTGAAGTGGGGGTCTTACTGCCCGTTAATCTGCAATAAATAAGGGAAAAGGAGTGAGGGAGTTGGACTCATTTAATACGAAAGCCATACATGGCAACAAACTGCCGGCATTCATTCAAAGTAAAGTAACACCTATTTATCAAACATCGGTGTTTTCATTCAATAGTTTAGAAGAGATGGAAGGCTATTATAGTGGCGATTCACCTTATTTATACACGCGTGTTGGCAACCCGAATTCAGATGAACTGGCAAATGTCACGGCTCGTCTTGAAGGAGCGCCTGCTGGGGCGGCCGCATCTTCTGGACTCGGTGCTATTATGGCTGCCGTGCTTGCGGTGGCGAAAAGCGGTGACCATCTCGTCGCAGCGCACGATGTATACGGCGGAACTTTTTATATGTTAAAAGAAGAATTGGCCCGCATGGGAATCGAAACATCCTTCGTTGACTTTGAAGATAAACAGGCGGTTGAAGCAGCCATTCGTCCGGAAACGGTCATTTTATATACAGAATCGGTCACGAATCCGTTTTTGCGTGTTGAAAATATAGAAGAGATGGCAGCAGTCGCGAAAAAACATGATCTTGTTTTTATTGTTGATAATACGTTTGCGACACCTTATCTCGTCCAGCCGTATGCGCTTGGTGCAGATCTTGTTGTTCATTCAGCGACAAAATACATTGGGGGGCATAGCGATGTATCAGCCGGCGTGTTATGTGGAAAAGAAGAATACGTCGAATTGGCCCGCAGCCGCATTGTAAACATCGGCTTAAATTTAAGCCCATTCGAATCATGGCTTGCATGCCGTGGAGCGAAAACACTCGGTCTCCGGATGGAGAGACAGTCAGCGAATGCACAAAAAGCGGCAGAATGGCTCACCTCACAGCCAAAAGTAAAAAAAGTGTTTTATCCAACGACCGTATCTGACAAAGGAAATGGCGCGATTATTACCATTCATCTTGCTGATGATGCGGATGAATCAGGCTTTTTTCGTTCACTCGGCTGGATTCAGCTCGTTCCATCACTTGCAGGGGTTGAAACGACCGTGTCATGGCCGTTTGGTACGTCTCATCGTGCGTTGTCACTGGAAGAAAAGAAGGCAGTCGGTGTATCCGAAAAAACGGTTCGAATCTCGATCGGAATTGAAGAAGCAGCTGATATTATCGGCCAGCTTGAGAATGCACTGGCTGGTGCTTGACGAAAAAGTGTCTTGACAGTTCACGCTTGTCCAAGCTTTCTGGTACAATAAAGGAAAGAATTGTGTGCAACGTTTTGGAGGGACACTTATGGCTTTAGACTGGCTCTTACAATTGGCATCTGCTGCTTTAAAATTATTTATACATCCTATTTTTTATTTCTCATTCATTCTTGCATTTATCGTTGGGATGTTTCGTGTGACACGTGAACGAAAAGATTTCAGTACACGCATCTACGATATTTATCAGGAAATCCGGTTTATTTTGCCATCGAGCCTTGCGATCGGTGCTATATTATCCATGATCACGATAGCCGCCGGATTGGCATTGCCATCGGGACTGCTCAACTTTATAGCGGCGGTTTTAATTATCTTCAGCATCGGAGGCTTTTTTCTTCTGTCACCGGCATGGACGATGGGGGCTGCTTATGGCCTATTTGTTTTATCAGAATGGTTTGACTATCCGTTCATTCCATATGGCAACCTGCATTTACAAGCGATTTTAACTGTGCTTTCGATCGTTACCGCACTTCTTGTTATAGCGGAAGGCGTGCTGATACGGAAGCGAGGTCATCAAGGTACCTCACCGCGCATTGAAACGAGTAAACGCGGCTTAAAAACAGCTGTGCACCTTGCACGCCGTCTCTGGCTTGTCCCAGTCTTTTTACCGGTTCCATCAAGCAGACCACTCGAACCATTCATGGACTGGTGGCCAGTTATTGATACAGGTGCTGTCTCTTATAGTTTCGTCTTGTTTCCATTTTTGATCGGTTTTTCGATGACTGTAAGAAGTACATTGCCATCATTAGCTGTTAAATCGACTGGGAAAAGCATTATGATAGCCGGCGTGCTTACATTATTCATCGCTGCCTCCTCTTACTGGATTTGGCAGTTGTCTGCGGTCGCTGTTTTATTTGTAGTACTTGCCCGTCTCGCCATTATGCTCCGTCATTACAATTATGAAAAACACCGTCCTTACTTTTTTACGACACAGTCAAAAGGAGTCATTATAGCCGGCGTTCTGCCAGCATCTCCCGCTCAGAAAATGAGGCTTGACATTGGTGAAATCATAACGAAGGTAAATGGGGTGCAGGTTAGCAGTGAACCTGAATTTTATAAAGCGCTGCAAATAAATGGGGCGTACTGCAAACTTGAAGTGATCGGGACGAATGACCAGCTTCGCTTCGTACAAGGGTCGATTTATGCAAATGATCATCATGAACTTGGCTTAATTTTTGCCCCTGAAGAAAAAGAATATATGGATGACTCTATCTTTACTGAATAAACGTCCTCATGGCAGGGCGTTTTTTGGCGTCAAAAAATGAAATCTACCCATTTTCATCTACATAGAGCCGATTTTCTTTTTTTTGTGCCCATTTACCGGTACAATAGTCATAATATACTGAAAGGAAGCGAACAATATGGGTGTACATACATATTTTAAAAGTTTGTCAGATCTTGAACATTTGTACCGTTTACCAGGGAAATTTAAATTTCAGATGCATACGGTTGCTGCGCATTCCTTTAAAGTGACGAAAATCGCCCAATTTTTAGGTACGGTCGAGGAACTGGCCGGTGAGACAGTCAATTGGAGGTCACTTTATGAAAAGGCGCTGAACCATGATTATGCGGAGCTGTTTACAGGAGATATTAAAACACCGGTCAAATACGCGACAGCTGAATTGAAGGAATTGTTTTCACAGGTGGAAGAACAGATGGCACGTAAATTTATTGAAGAGGAATTTCCAGAAGAATTTCATGAAGCATATTTGAGACGATTGAGAGAAGGAAAAGATAGCTCGCTTGAAGGTCGTATTTTATCCGTTGCCGATAAAGTTGATTTGCTTTACGAAGCATACGGTGAAGTGTTAAAGCGTAACCCGGACCCGCTCTTTTTTGAAATTTATGAAGAAGCGTTGAATACAATTTTAAAATTCAACGAGCTGCATTGTGTAAAATATTTCGTTGACTACATTATGCCGGACATGCTTGCGGAAAAGTTTATGCCGCATAGTGAACTGCGTGATTTAACAGAACGTATTATTCAGCTTCGTAAGTAATCTAATCTTTTCACCTCTTCGTAAATGAGCTATGATAAAAGAAAACAATTTTAGGAGGACGCAGATGGTCGATAAGATGATCTTGGCGTTGTTGATGCCTGCTTTGCTTGTGGTCTTGTTTTCACGCGTGACATACAACCAGTTTGTCGGTCTTGTGCTGACGGTCGCGCTTATTGCTGCCTCTGCCTATAAAGGATATACCCATACGTGGGACCTCATTATTATTGATGCTGCTTCGCTGACAGCTGGTTTATGGCTGTCCAACCGGATGATGAAGCAGTTGAAATTAAAATTAAACTGACACCGAAAAATTTTTGGTGTTTTTTTTTATCCCGCATTAACGGGCAGTAAGATTCCCACTTTGAGAGTATGGAAAGAAAGAAGGCTTTGTTTGGGATCAACTGTCCGTAAAAGTCTGATCGGTTCGGGCCAGACTGAGCCTAGTCACTCATGGCCGCAGGATGTGGTGCACCTTACCTAGGTTTCCGGGGATAACGGAACGCAGACTAAAACCGTCACGTCCTGTGACAACGTCTGCATGACCCACATCCTGCGGGACTCCGAACTAGTGTGCGCTTTTTGCTGGCATATTTTGTTTCGTTCATGTTAAAATAGGAATTATATATAAACGAGAAGGTTAAAAGAATTAAGGGGGCCTGTGCGTTGGAGCATGAGTTTAAATTAGTATCAAAATATAAACCAGAAGGCGATCAACCGGCAGCGATTGCGGAACTCGTTGCCGGAATTGAGAGCGGAAAAAAACAGCAGACGCTGCTTGGCGCGACAGGTACGGGGAAAACTTTCACTATATCTAATGTTATTAAAGAAGTAAAGAAGCCGACACTCGTTATAGCACATAATAAAACGCTTGCTGGCCAGCTATACAGTGAGTTTAAAGAGTTTTTCCCAGATAACGCAGTTGAATATTTTGTTAGTTTTTATGACTATTATCAGCCGGAAGCGTATATGCCGCATACCGATACGTTTATTGAAAAAGATGCAACCGTGAACGATGAAATCAATGAATTGCGCCATTCCGCAACATCGTCTTTATTTGAACGTAAAGATGTGATCATTATCGCGTCCGTCTCGTGTATATACGGTCTCGGTTCTCCTGAAGAATACAGTGAATTGGGTATATCACTCCGGACAGGTATGGAAATCGGCCGCAATGAAATGCTAAGACGGTTTGTTGATATTCAATATGAAAGAAATGATATTGATTTTAAGCGAGGGACGTTCCGTGTGCGTGGCGATGTGGTGGAAATTTTACGTGCATCCCACGATAACTATTGCATCCGTATTGAATTTTTCGGTGATGAAATTGATCGAATAAGAGAAGTGGACCCGCTTACAGGCGAAATTCTCGGTGAACGTGATCACGTATTCATTTTTCCGGCATCTCACTTTGTTACTCGTGAAGAAAAGCTGAACAAGGCAATCAAAAGTATTGAGGAAGAACTGGAAGAACGGTTGACAGAGCTGCGTGCGGAAGAAAAATTGCTTGAAGCGCAAAGGCTTGAACAGCGGACGCGCTACGATCTCGAAATGATGCGGGAAATGGGTTTTTGCTCGGGAATTGAAAACTACTCGCGTCATTTAACGCTTCGGCCGCCTGGTTCAACGCCGTATACGCTGCTTGACTATTTTCCCGATGACTTTTTAATGGTTATCGATGAATCGCACGTGACATTGCCTCAAGTGCGCGGCATGTATAACGGTGACCAGGCACGGAAGCAGGTGCTTGTCGACCATGGTTTCCGTCTTCCATCTGCGAAAGACAACCGGCCGCTGACATTTACTGAATTTGAAGATCATATTCGCCAAGTTGTATACGTGTCGGCAACGCCGGGGCCGTATGAACTCGAACAAACACCAAACATGACTGAGCAAATTATTAGACCGACTGGACTGCTTGATCCAACGATTGAAATTCGGCCGATTGAAGGACAGATTGATGATTTACTCGGCGAAATTAATGACCGTGTGGCGAAAAATGAACGTGTGCTTGTCACAACATTGACGAAAAAGATGTCCGAAGATTTAACCGATTATTTAAAAGAGGTCGGTGTGAAAGTACAATATTTACATTCGGAAGTTAAAACGCTTGAGCGAATTGAAATTATTCGTGACTTGCGTATCGGGAAATATGATGTGCTTGTCGGCATTAATTTGCTAAGAGAAGGGCTAGATATTCCGGAAGTGTCCCTTGTGACCATTTTGGATGCAGATAAAGAAGGGTTTCTTCGTTCAGAGCGGTCCCTCATTCAAACGATGGGCCGTGCTGCCCGTAACGCGGAAGGGCATGTCATTATGTATGCGGACAAAATCACAGAATCAATGACAAAAGCAATAAATGAAACGAAACGCCGCCGTGAAATTCAAGAAGCATATAACGTGAAGCATAGTGTGACACCAACAACGATTCAAAAAGACATTCGCGACGGCATCCGTGTGACACAAGTAGCCGAAGATGGCGGCACGTATACATCAAAAATAACGGGGAAGAAAATGACAGCGAAAGAGCGCAATAAGCTGATGATAAGTCTTGAAACGGAAATGAAACAAGCAGCTAAAGCGCTTGATTTCGAGCGGGCTGCTGATCTTCGCGATGCATTGTTTGAATTGAAATCAGAATAGAGGTGAGTGTTCATGGCGATTGATCATATATCGGTAAAAGGGGCACGTGCCCATAATTTAAAAAACATTGATATAACGATTCCACGAGACAAGCTTGTCGTATTGACAGGACTATCTGGATCGGGGAAATCATCTCTTGCATTTGATACGATTTATGCAGAGGGACAGCGGCGCTATGTCGAGTCTCTATCTGCCTACGCTCGTCAGTTTTTAGGACAGATGGACAAACCGGATGTTGATTCAATTGAAGGATTATCACCGGCGATTTCGATTGATCAGAAGACAACGAGCCGCAACCCGCGCTCGACGGTCGGGACAGTAACAGAAATATATGATTACTTGCGTCTATTGTATGCAAGGGTTGGCCGTCCAGTTTGTCCGATTCACGGGATTGAAATTTCATCACAGACGATCGGACAGATGGTGGACCGCCTGATGGAACTTGAAGACCGGACGAAAATACAAGTGCTGGCACCGATTATTTCCGGACGAAAAGGAACGCATGCTAAAGTATTTGAAGATGTGAAACGACAAGGGTACGTACGTGTCCGCGTGAACGGGGATATGCGTGATCTTGAGGAAGAGATTGAGCTTGAGAAAAATAAAAAGCATTCGATCGAAGTTATTATTGATCGGATTGTCATAAAAGAAGGGATAGAGGCGCGTCTCGCTGATTCACTTGAAACGGCGCTTCGTCTCGGTGAAGGCAACGTGATTATTGATGTCATGGAAAAAGAAGAATTGCTGTTCAGTGAACATCACGCTTGCCCACACTGCGGTTTTTCAGTTGGCGAACTTGAACCGCGTATGTTCTCATTTAATAGCCCGTACGGTGCCTGTCCGACATGTGATGGCCTTGGTATGAAGAAAAAAGTCGATGTTGATCTCGTTATACCGAATCGAGAGCTGTCGCTTAATGAAAATGCCATCGCTCCGTGGGAACCGGTTAGTTCGCAGTATTATCCCCAGCTATTAAAAGCAGTGTGTCTACATTATGGTATTCATATGGATACGCCGGTGAACGAGTTGCCTGACGATCAATTAGATAAGCTGTTAAACGGTTCAGGGAAAGAGAAAATCCGCTTTCGTTACGAAAATGATTTCGGACAGATTCGAGACAATCAGATTGAATTTGAAGGTGTTTTACATAATATTGAACGCCGGTATAAAGAAACTAGTTCTGATTATATACGCGATCAAATGGAGAAATACATGGGCGAGTCAAGATGTCCGACATGTAAAGGGCACCGTCTAAAAAGAGAAAGTCTCGCTGTGAAAATGAATGGGTTAACGATTTCACAGGTGACCGATTTTTCCATTCAAGAAACAGCAGACTTTTTTAAAGGCATCGAATTAACAGAGAAAGAAATGCAAATTGCACGGCTCGTTTTACGGGAAATTGCTGAAAGGCTTGGCTTTTTAATTGACGTGGGGCTTGATTATTTAACATTAAGCCGTGCTGCCGGTACGTTATCAGGCGGTGAAGCGCAACGGATCCGATTAGCGACACAAATTGGTTCACGCTTAACAGGTGTGTTATACATTCTCGATGAGCCGTCAATTGGTCTCCATCAGCGCGATAATGACCGATTAATTCGTACGATGCAAAACATGCGTGACATCGGCAACACGCTGATTGTTGTGGAGCATGATGAAGATACGATGATGGCCGCCGACTATTTAATCGACATTGGACCTGGTGCAGGTGTGCACGGCGGCGAAGTGATTGCAGCGGGTACACCGGAAGAAGTCATGAAAAACGACAAGTCACTAACTGGGCGATATTTATCCGGTGACAAGTTTATTCCGCTTCCGGACGAGCGCCGCAAACCGGATGGCCGCTGGATTGAAGTGACTGGGGCGAAAGAAAATAATTTGAAAAATGTCAAAGCGAAATTCCCGCTTGGCTTATTTACAGCCGTTACCGGCGTATCTGGATCGGGGAAAAGTACACTCATCAATGAAATTTTGTACAAATCACTTGCACAGAAACTGAATAGAGCAAAAAGCCGTCCCGGTGCACATAAAGAAGTGAAAGGCATCGACCAGCTTGAAAAAGTAATTGATATTGATCAGTCGCCAATCGGTCGGACACCAAGGTCTAATCCGGCAACGTATACCGGTGTGTTTGATGATATTCGGGATGTATTTGCACAGACAAATGAAGCAAAAGTGCGCGGCTATAAAAAAGGCCGCTTTAGCTTTAATGTAAAAGGCGGGCGCTGTGAAGCGTGCCGCGGTGATGGAATCATCAAAATTGAAATGCACTTTTTGCCGGACGTCTACGTGCCATGCGAAGTATGCCAAGGCAAAAGGTATAACCGTGAAACACTTGAAGTAAAATATAAAGGAAAGAATATTTCGGATGTGCTCGAAATGACTGTTGATGATGCCCTCCTCTATTTTGAAAACATCCCGAAAATTAGTCGGAAGCTGCAGACGATTGTGGACGTTGGGCTAGGCTACATGACGCTAGGACAACCGGCCACCACACTTTCGGGCGGAGAAGCGCAGCGTGTGAAACTTGCATCGGAACTGCACCGCCGTTCAAATGGACGTTCTTTTTATATTCTGGATGAGCCGACGACTGGCCTTCATACAGACGATATTGCAAGGCTTCTTGACGTATTACAGCGGCTTGTTGAAAATGGCGATACGGTTCTTGTCATCGAGCATAATCTCGACGTCATTAAAGCAGCTGACTACGTAGTTGATCTCGGTCCTGAAGGCGGCGATAAAGGAGGAATCATTGTGGCATCCGGTACACCGGAAGACATAGCTGATACAAAAGAATCGTATACTGGTTACTATTTGAAGAAAATTTTAGAACGTGACCGGGAACGAATGACCGTACTATCAACATAAAGTGAAACTTCCATCTGTGGGGTTTTAGGCCCGCAGGACGTGGGTCTTGCAGACGTTGTTACAGGATGTGACGATCTTAGTCTGCACTCTGCTGCTATCCCCCACTGATGAAAGAGGAACTCAGGTAAAGAGCGCCGCGTCCTGCGGCAATACCTGAGTGACTAGGCTGAGCCTGGCCTGAACCAACCGGGCCTTTACGGGCAGTTATCCCTCACTCATTCTTTCATCAGTTTTTCTAAGTTCTGAAATGGGGGATTTACTGCCCGTTAATCTGCGATAAAATGAAACTTTTCGATTGATGATTACGTATATGGCGGTAATAGATAAACACAATGGAGGTTTCACAATTTATGAGTGAAGAAAAGCTTCGAATTTTAAAAATGTTGGAATCAGGCATTATTTCGGCGGATGAAGCAGTAAAATTGATTGAGGCAATGGAAAAAAGCAATGCGGCAACAGGTGCATCATCAAAATCAACTGAAAGCTCAAAAGGAATCGGCGGCTTTTTTGATGAATTAGAGAAAATCGGTCAAAAAATTACCGGACAACGTCCAAATACAGAGACGATTCATCAGTCAAAGGATAAATTATTTGAGTTTATGCAAACAGCCATGCAGCGTATAAAAGACGTTGAATTACCGTTCATTGGAAAAGGCACTGAATTTACACACGTATTTTATGAAGAAGCTGTCGCACCGAGCCATATGAAAATTGAAACAGCAAATGGAGCTGTCACGATTCGGGCATGGGAAGGACCAGGTGTGAAAGCAGAATGCCATGTGAAAGTATATGGAGCCAGCTCGGAGGAAGAAGCACACGAGTCGTTTTTGAAAAATAGTACTTTTTATGCACGTGAAGATAAATTATCGTTTTCTGTTGGCTTAAAACTAATGAAAACAGATGTAACGTTGCATGTTCCATCGAAAGCGTTAAAAGACATTTCGGTGAAACTGTTTAATGGTGCATTCGATATGCGCGACATTGATACTGAAAAGCTTGAAGTACGTGCGGCGAATGGCAAAATTGAACTGAAAAACGGGAAAATTAAGACGCTTGAAGCGGAGACAGGCAATGGCCCGATTCGTCTTGTTGACTGTGATGGCGAACGTGCCGAATTGAACTCATTTAATGGAGCGATTCATACAGTTGGTACATTCCGCTTTGCCGATTTGAAATCATTTAACGGAAACATTTTGTATGATACAAAATCGGATCTGGCAGAAGCCGTCAAAGCAGAATCAATGACGGGTAATATTGAATTGTACGTCCCTCAAGAATTGGCCGTAAAAGGCGAAATTCGCACGACCGCCGGCCGTCTGCAACTTCCGGAAACGGGAATGGCTAATGTGACGGAGAAAGATGAACGTATTCAAAAGTCATTGAAGTTCGAAAGTGACAACATGTTTGATGGACGCCAGCTTGTGATTGATGCAGAAACAAAAACAGGTTCTGTTACTTTGCGGACCTCTTCACTTTATCAAATAAAACCGCCGGCTAAATCAGATGATTCATTTGGTGAAGGGATTTAATTTTAAGAACTAAGGGAGTTTTCTACATGGGCTGGCTTAGTAGTGTGCTCATTAATGCGATACTGTTCGTGGCGCTTTCGGGATATTTTCCAGGGTTGTATGTGGACAGTTTTTTATCTGCGGTCATCACAAGTTTTGTTTTATCTATTTTGAACTTGCTTGTTCGACCGTTTCTCATTATTTTGACGCTGCCAATTACGATGCTGACGCTCGGGCTTTTCCTGTTCATTATTAACGCAGTCACCTTATTAATGACAGATGGTATTATGGGCTATGCATTTGAAATCGAAAGCTTTGGTCTTGCGATCATTGTTGCGATTGCTATGGCTGTCGTCAATGTCGTTCTGCAAATGACCATTTTACGAAAAAAATAAAAGCAGGAAGCCGGCGAGCTTCCTGCTTTTATTGTGTATTCTTGATCAAACTGAGTGAAATGCTAGAAAGCTGAGGCAAAAAACACGCTTAATTCCGTCTGCGATCGCCTGGGCACATGTTTGCCGATACTCACTGGCTTTTAACAATGTGGCTTCTTCCCGGTGGGTCATAAAGCCGGCTTCAATTAAAATCGCGGGCATGTTTGTTTTGCGCAATACGTAAAAATTAGATGCTTTGACACCGCGATCCCGTCTGACTGTAGCGGCTACCAGCTCATGTTGAACAGACTGTGCGATTTTCAGTGCAGCGGGAGGACGAGATGTGTACACATATGTTTCGATGCCGTGAGCGCTCGTCCATCCTTCACCGTATGCATTGGCATGGATCGAAACATATAGATCGGCTCGTGCTTCATTTGCTTTTTGCACTCGTTTTTCAAGTGGGATATCATAGCTGTCGTGATGCACAAATAAAGTGTCCGCGCTTATGTTTTCTTGCAAAAATAGTGCCGCTTCCCGGTTAAACTCATATTCACGCATGCCGTCGGGTGTCCTCTTACCTGGCGTATTCCATCCGTGCCCAGCATCAATGACTATTTTCATTTTCAAATCCTCCTTTCCCCGTCTACATACAGTGAAATTGTGAAAAACGAAACGGAAAGAATCGATTTTCTTAAAAACATGATACAATAATAGCAATTCGTTTTGTTTGAAGAAGGAGGGGAACCGAAAAATGGTAAAAGTGCGTACAGTGGATATTTTAAAAAAGTTTGATCTGGAATTAGTGAGCGGAGAAGATGGTCTTCACCGTCCAATAAAAATGAGTGATCTGTCACGCCCTGGTTTAGAGATCGCTGGTTTTTTTGATTATTATCCAGCGGACCGTATTCAGCTGATCGGCATGACGGAACTATCTTTTTTTCAGCGGCTTAGCTCAGGAGAAAAGAAGGAAAGAATGGATAAGTTATGTGACTATGAAACCCCGGCCATTATTATTTCTCGTAATTTAAGCGTACCGATTGAATTGATTGAAGCATCTGAAATGTTTTCTGTTCCAGTGATGCGGACCAAAATGACGACGACAAAGTTTACTAGTCACTTAACGAATTATTTAGAGTCGATGCTTGCACCAACAACAGCTATTCATGGTGTACTCGTGGATATTTATGGTGTTGGAGTACTTATTACTGGTCAAAGCGGTGTCGGGAAAAGTGAGACTGCACTTGAACTGATAAAACGGGGGCACCGTCTTATTGCCGATGATTGTGTGGAAATTCGTCAGGAAGATATTGATACATTGATTGGCCAATCCCCGGAACTGATTGAGCATTTACTGGAAATTCGCGGTCTTGGTATTATTAATGTGATGACATTGTTTGGCGCGGGAGCTGTTCTTTCGCATAAGCGTATTACGCTCAACGTGTACCTTGAACAGTGGCATCCGAAAAAACAATATGACCGTCTCGGTATTGAAGATGATAAGTTGAAAATTATTGATTCCGAAGTGACAAAAATAACATTGCCCGTTCGTCCTGGACGAAATTTGGCCGTTATTATTGAAGTAGCCGCGATGAACTTTCGTTTGAAGCGAATGGGTGTCAATGCAGCACAAGAATTTTCTGAAAAACTGGCAGGTGTTATTAGCGAAGCTGGCAGCGAGGAAGAGAACTAAGGAGTGAAAAGATGGACACATATCCGTTAAACCCCATTGCTGTTGATCTTGGCCCAATTCAAGTACACTGGTATGGCATTATTATTGGCATCGGCATCGCGCTTGGTTTTTATTTAGCATCAAAGGAAGCGGATCGACTTGGCCTTCAAAAAGACACATTTGCAGATTTATTAATATGGGCGATACCCATGGCTCTTATATCAGCTCGGCTTTATTATGTTTTGTTTCAATGGGAATACTACTCATCAAACCCGGGCGCCATTATTCAAATTTGGAACGGCGGCATTGCCATTCACGGGGCACTGATCGGGTCTGTTATTACGACGATTATTTTTGCTCGAAAGCGAAATATTTCATTTTGGAAAATTGTCGATATTGCGGCGCCGTCGATCATTCTTGGTCAAGCAATTGGCCGGTGGGGCAACTTTATGAATCAGGAAGCACATGGCGGTGAAGTGACAAGAAGTTTTCTTGAAAACATGCATTTGCCGGAATTTATTGTGAACCAAATGTACATTGATGGAGCTTACTATCATCCGACCTTTTTATATGAATCTGTTTGGAACATTATTGGTTTTGCGCTCCTCTTGCTTTTGCGAAAAGTGAACTTGAAACGCGGTGAACTCTTTTTAACATATGTGATCTGGTATTCAATCGGACGCTTTTTCATTGAGGGGCTGCGGACAGACAGCTTAATGCTGATGGACTTTTTACGTATTGCCCAAGTTCTCTCGCTTTCGTTAATTGTACTCGCAATAGCACTGTTCATTTACCGGCGCTTTACATACAATCTTCCACGTTATAACGATCCATCGAATGAAGGGAAGATTTCACCTTGAAACAAACGGTTTTAAAAGGAGTTATGACGGGACTCAGGACAACATGGACGCTTGGAAAAGTCATTTTTCCCATTACATTGATTGTGACCATTTTACAATTTACACCCGTTTTGCCATGGATTATTCAATTCATTAGTCCAGCTATGGGCATTTTCGGTTTATCGGGCGATGCGGCCATTCCGCTTGTGCTCGGCAATGTGCTTAATCTATATGCGGCTATTGGTGCGATTTTATCACTTGATTTAACGGTGAAAGAAGTTTTTATAGTAGCGATGATGCTGTCATTTTCACATAATTTATTTATTGAGTCGACGGTGGCGTTAAAAGTTGGCGTGAAAATATGGGTTGTATTGGCTGTTCGTCTTGGTCTGGCGTTTATAGCAGGTGTGCTCATTAATTTTGTCTGGCACGGCGGAAGTGAACGGGCTCAGTATGGCATGGTGCCAGCAGTAGAAAGTCAGCCAGACACATGGAATGCGATCATTCTTCTTGGAGTGGAGAAAGCAAGCTTCGGCGTCTTACAGCTAGCGATTATTGTCATTCCATTAATGATTATGATACAAATGGCGAAAGATTTAAAATGGCTTGATGCGTTTTCCAAGGCAATGGCGCCCGTCACACGTTTTCTTGGCATGAAAGAGAATACGTCGATGACACTTGCATCCGGCATGTTATTTGGACTCGCAATGGGATCAGCAGTTATGATTCAAGCGGTGGAAGAAGATGGCGTCAGCCGGAAAGATGTAACGATTGCGTTTATTTTTCTTGTTGCTTGCCATGCTGTGATAGAAGATACTCTTATTTTTATTCCACTTGGGATTCCGGTGCTGCCGCTCTTCTTCATCCGGATTGTGACGGCGGTTATGTTAACGCTTATCATCGCCCGGCTCTGGAATCGAGCTGAAGCTGTGCGGAGAAAGGAAGCTACTTATATATGAAAAATATTACAACGCTTTTGTTTGATTTAGATGGGACGTTAATTAACACAAATGAATTAATTGTGGAGTCGTTTTTACATACGCTCAATCATTATTATCCGGGACAGTACAAACGAGAAGATGTTTATCCGTTTATGGGTCCGCCGCTTATCGAAACATTTGAACAAATTGATAAAGAACGGACGATGGAAATGGTTGCACACTATCGGGAATTCAATTTGGGTCAGCATGATACACTCGTTACCGAATTTCAAGGTGTGTATGAAGCAATTCGCATTCTTCATGAAAACAACTACAAAATGGCGATTGTGTCAACAAAAATACGCGACACGATTATTCGGGGCTTGAAACTTGCCCAGCTCGATCCCTTTTTTGATGTGATCATTGGACTTGATGATGTAGAAAACCCAAAACCGCATCCAGAGCCCGTTGAAAAAGCGCTGGCTGCACTCGGATCAAAACCGGAAGAAGCAATCATGGTTGGTGATAATTACCATGATATTGAAGGCGGTCAAAATGCAGGTACGATGACAGCAGGTGTTGCCTGGTCGTTAAAAGGACGCGACTTTTTAAACGAGTACAACCCGGATTTTATGCTTGAGTCCATGGCAGATCTGCTTGAAATTTTGAAAGTCGGAGCAGAAAATAAATGAGACGAACGAAGCGGTACAGACTGGAAGGCGATAAAAATCCGCTGTTCCATATATACGAAACCGTTTCGTTTTGGAAAACGTTTAAAAACACAGTCGTGATTGAAATCAGCCGTTTTACGCCGACGGCTCGTTTGAAAAACGCGTTGTACCGCCGCTTGCTCAGGATGAATATTGGTGAAGGCAGCGCGCTTGCTTATAAAGTGGTGCCGGATATTATGTTTCCAGAGCACATTGTAATTGGCACTAACACGATTATAGGCTATAACACGACGATTCTTGCGCATGAATATTTAACGGATGAATACCGGATTGGTTCCGTTGTCATCGGTGACAATGTGATGATTGGTGCCAATTGCACCGTATTGCCTGGTATCGAAATTGGCGACGGGGCGATTGTGTCGGCGATGACACTTGTCAATCGCGATGTACCAGCTGGCGCGTTTGCTGGCGGGAATCCAATGGTGATTAAACCCGTTTCAACGAAAAGTTGAAACGGGTTTTTTCTTATATTCTTTCGAAACTTATGATGAGTGTATACCGTAAATAATAAGGGATAATAGAAAGGGGAGAGCGTTGTGGACGGGAAGTTGATGGAAGAAAATGTGTCCATCTTGCGCAAAACTGCAGGGAAATGGATGGATAAACGCCTTGTTTTACTAACGGCTGCACAATTCGCCGCAAGACATGAACAAATTGATGGACAAACATTCACGTCTTTATCCAATAAAATTAAAAAAACAGGTTCTATTTTTTCGCCGCTCAGAACGATTCATTTTCCAATGACAGGACTCCTCATGACAAAAGAGGGAGACCCGAATGAATTATTAGAAAAGCTGCTTATTTCTTATGAAACACTTCGATCAGCTGGCCTGCGGTCTTCGGTCTACACGTACATTGCTGCTTTTTTGGCAGAGGATTTGACGAGACCGGAACGAATAAAAGAGATTTTTGAGGAAATGAAACGATACCATCGTTTCTTGACGTCTTATGAAGATTATCCGGCGGCCGTTATGATGGCGAAGCGTCCAGAAAGCGCTGTGGAACTCGTTGATTCATCAGAAAAGTATTACCGTTATTTGAATGCAAAAGGTTTTTGGAAAGGGAATGACCTTCAGTTTTTGGCGAATATGCTTGTGATGGATGGCATGTTTCGCGACCAGTCGGCAGAAGCGGTCCTTCACGCAAAAAGGGAACTGGAAATACACGGGCTGAAGGTAAAAGCGATGCATTATCCGGCCATTGGTGTCATTGCGCTCTCAGGGAAAATAGACGAGGCCGTGCAGATTGCCGAGGAATTAATCGACATGAAATTATTCAAATGGTCGAAGGAAATGGCAATCACTGTGGCGGCGATCTTTGCTTCACAAGCATACATCGATACTTCAGCGGGACTTACAGCAGCTGTTCAAGCGATGATTCAAGCACAACAAGCAGCGATGGCGGCCGCCACAGCTGGAGCTGTCGCGGCATCATCTGCATCCAACAGTTAAACCGGGGAAAACCCGGTTTTTTGCCTTGACGTGAATTATCAGAACCGTTAAAATACAGATAATCAGTCTTTAGTATATTAGCGAACTAAAGCGAAAAAATGATAAATAATGATAGATTGGGTGATAAAATGTCGAAGCTGTTAATGTTTGAAAAGCCTGTTGGAATGCGGGATACGTTGCCGCACATTTATGAAACAAGACGAAAATTGAAAGAAGCTGCGGAACAGGAAATGAGAAGCTGGGGCTATCGTTTTATTGAAACACCGGCGCTTGAATATCATGAAACAGTCGGCGACGCGTCAGCCATTTTAGACCGCCAGCTTTTTAAGTTGCTTGATCAGCAAGGCAATACGCTCGTGCTGCGTCCAGATATGACCGCACCGATTGCACGTGTTGCCGCGTCAAAACTGTTAAAAGAACGTATTCCATTACGTCTTGCCTATTCAGCGAGTGTATACCGTGCGCAGCAGCGTGAAGGTGGCCGTGCCGCTGAATTTGAGCAAATTGGTGTGGAATTGATCGGTGACAATACAATGAGTGCGGATGCTGAAGTGATTGCACTGCTCGTATCGGTTATGAGAAAATCGGGCTTGGAAAATTTCCGGATTTCACTTGGGCATATCCGTTTTATAGATGAATTATTTCGGCAAATTCTTGGTACAGAAGAGCGCTCTGAACAGCTGCGCCGCTTCCTTTATGAGAAAAATTATGTTGGCTATCGCGAGCACATTACAGGCTTGCCGCTGTCATCGATTGATAAACAGCGACTTTTGCAATTTTTAAATTTGTCCGGTGGCATTGACTGTTTGGATGAAGCCATAAAATTAGTCGAAGGAAGTGCAGGAAGCGCAGCGCTTAATGAATTAAAAACGGTGTATGACCGGTTGAAAGAATATAATGTGGATCAATATGTGACGTTTGATTTGCCACTTGTCAGTCATATGAGCTACTATACAGGACTTGTGTTTGAAGTATATGCAGACGGTGTAGGCGCTCCTGTCGGAAATGGCGGTCGCTACGATAATTTATTAGGGAAGTTTGGTCAACCGGCTGGCGCGACAGGGTTTGGCCTTCGTGTAGACTTTTTGCTCGAAGCATTGGAGCAATTGGAAGAAGAAGAAGGCATTCATTGCATTTTGTTCAGCAATGAACGACGTGTTGAAGCCATTGAAGAAGCACAAAAACGCCGTGCAGACGGAGAATATGTCCTTTTACAGGATGTTGCGGGTGTAAAAGATGTTGATACATTCACACAAACAAGCAAAAATGTAACGTTTTTTGTCGGGAAATCAAGTAATGGAGGTAACGTTTGATGTCAATGTTAACGATTGCGATGCCAAAAGGACGTATTTTTGAAGAAGCAGCGGCGCTTTTGCAAGAAGCAGGCTATCAGCTTCCGCCGGAGCTTGATGAATCGCGAAAACTGATTATTGAAGTACCGGAAGAAAATATGCGCTTTTTCCTTGCAAAGCCAATGGATGTGGCAACATATGTTGAACATGGTGTCGCAGATGTCGGCATTGCCGGTAAAGACGTGCTGTTAGAAGAAGAACGTGATGTATATGAGTTGCTCGATTTGAAAATTAGTCCGTGCTATTTAGCTGTTGCTGGGCTTCCGAATACATCGTTAAACGAAGTCGCACCGAAAATTGCGACAAAATATCCGAATGTAGCCTCGACCTATTTTCGCGGAAAAGGTGAACAAGTTGAAATTATTAAGTTAAACGGTTCAATTGAATTAGCGCCATTAATTGGCCTATCAGATCGTATTGTTGACATTGTCTCAACCGGTCAAACATTAAAAGAAAACGGTCTCGTTGAGTATGAAACGATTGTCGGCATTACGTCGCGTCTTATTGTGAATCCGGTCAGTTACCGGATGAAAAACGCCGACATTGCAAAGCTTGTCACTCGCTTAACGGATATCATTGCAGAAACGGCGGTGCAGTAACAGATGATTAAAACGGAGCGTATTACAGCCGGATTATCCATTAAACGGTCCGTCGATGCAGGAACAGAAGACCAGCAGCAGATCGTTCGTGCTATTATTAGTGAGGTAAAAGAAAAGGGCGATTATGCGCTTTTCGCCTATACAGAAAAGTTTGACGGAGCAAAATTATCGAGCTTAAAAGTGACAAGAGAAGAAATCAACGAAGCATACGAGACGCTTGATGATGAGATGATCAGCATCATTCGTGAAGCAGCCGAAAATATCGCGTCTTTTCATGCGAAGCAAAAACGGGAAACGTGGCTATATACAAACGCAGACGGTTCTATTCTCGGACAGAAAATGACGCCGCTTGATTCAGCGGGTGTTTACGTTCCTGGCGGTACAGCAGCGTATCCTTCTTCCGTTTTGATGAACGTCATGCCGGCAAAAACAGCCGGTGTTGAGCGAATTGTTATGGTGTCTCCACCCGGGTCAAATGGAAAGCTTCCAGCAGGTGTGCTTGTGGCGGCTGACATTGCTGGCGTGAAAGATATATATAAAGTCGGTGGTGCGCAGGCGGTAGCAGCTCTTGCCTATGGAACGGAATCCATTAAAGCTGTTGACAAAATTACGGGACCGGGCAACATATTCGTAGCACTCGCAAAACGGGAAGTGTTCGGAGATGTGGATATTGATATGATTGCAGGACCAAGTGAAATTGCGGTGCTCGCTGATGAGTCGGCTTCTGCGAAAGAAGTGGCAGCGGACATGCTGTCACAGGCGGAACATGACAAGAGAGCGTCTGCTGTGCTCGTGACGACTTCGCAAGATTTGGCGCAAGCTGTTGCACGCGAGATTGAGAAGCAGCTTAAATCGTTGCCGCGTTCGGAAATAGCACGGGCATCGATTGATGATTACGGAGCGATTTATGTAGCAGAAACAATGGAAGAAGCCGTTCAAACGATTAATGAACTGGCACCGGAGCATCTTGAAATCATGACAGAAGGTGCCCTTGAGCTCGTGAAAGACATTAAACATGCTGGAGCGATTTTTGTCGGCCGTTATTCTTCAGAGCCGGTTGGCGATTATTTTGCAGGTCCGAATCATGTCTTGCCGACGAACGGTACGGCCCGCTTTTCTAGCCCGCTGTCTGTCGATGACTTTATGAAAAAATCGAGTATTATTATGTACAGCAAGCAGGCATTTGATCAACATGGAGCAAAAATTGCCGCATTTGCCCGGCTTGAAGGATTAGAAGCACATGCCCGCGCGATTGAAGCGCGTAACGATTAAAAAGAAAGAGGGTTCACAATGGGAAATCGCTATGCAGAGCTGCAGCGTTATACAGGGGAAACAAAAATTGACCTCGCATTTGAGGTGGATGGTGAAGGAAAGTCGAATATTGACACGGGTGTACCATTCATGAACCATATGCTTGACCTTTTCACGAAGCACGGCCATTTTGATCTGACAGTGAAAGCAGATGGAGACGTTGATGTGGATGATCATCATACGACAGAAGATCTTGGCATTGTTCTCGGCATGGCATTAAAAGAAGCACTGGGAGATAAAAAAGGCATTAAGCGATATGGAAGCTTTTTTGTGCCAATGGATGATACGCTTGCACAGGTCGTTGTGGATTTGAGCAACCGTCCTCATTTTGAAATGCGTGGTGAATTCAAGGCGCAAAAAGTCGGCACATTTGATACGGAACTCGTATATGAGTTTCTATGGAAATTTGCTCTAGAAGCACGTATGAATTTACATGTCATTATTCATTATGGTCAAAATACGCACCATATGATTGAAGCGGTGTTTAAAGCGATGGCACGTGCAATTGACGAAGCAACGACAATTGATCCGCGTGTGAAAGGTGTTCCATCAACGAAAGGGATGTTGTAAAATGATCGGCATCATTGACTATGGAATGGGCAATTTATTCAGTGTCAGCAAAGCGCTTGAGCGAATTGGCATGCCCTATATAATTAGCGAATCTCCAGAAGAATTGAACAATACGAAAGGGCTCCTGCTACCTGGCGTTGGCGCTTTTAAAGATGCGATGACTAGTCTGCAGGAAAAAAAGCTTGATCAATTTATTCATCGTTATGTGGATAGCGGCCGTCCACTGCTTGGTATTTGTCTAGGCATGCAGCTTTTATTTGAAGAAAGCGAAGAAAATGGCCATTTTCAAGGATTAGGATTGTTAAAAGGGCGTATTGTGCGTATTCCGGATCGGGATGTGGATGGTGAAAGGCTAAAAGTGCCACATATGGGCTGGAATAAGCTTCATTTTCATCAAGAAGCACCTGTGCTGCATGACATGGAAGAAGGATTTGTTTACTTCGTCCACTCGTATTACGTAGACAGTATCGATGAGGCTTCACTGCTTGCGAGCGCAACGTATGGCGTTCAAGTGCCCGCTGTTGTCGGTCATGACAACGTATTTGGTATGCAGTTTCACCCGGAAAAAAGCAGTGAAACAGGGATGCAGCTGCTTGCTAATTTTGCAAAAGCGATGGAACGATCGGAGGAAATAATATGAGTTTTACGATTTATCCAGCCATTGATATGCGCGGCGGCAAATGTGTCCGTCTCGTACAGGGCGATTACAATCAGGAAACGATATATGGTGATTCGCCGTTTGATATGGCAAAATCATTTGTGGAGCAAGGCGCAGAATGGATTCACATGGTAGATCTTGATGGCGCAAAAGATGGACAGCGTGTCAATGATCAGTTCGTCATTGAAGCGGCACAAAAACTCTCTGCCCGCGTTCAAATTGGCGGGGGTATTCGAACAGAGGAAGATATCCGTCATTATCTTGATCATGGCGTCGATCGTGTCATTATTGGCAGCCTTGCTGTACAAGAACCGGAACTCGTAAAGCAATGGCTCGGTACATATGGAGATAAAATTGCGATTGGTCTTGATGCAAAAAATGGCTATGTGGCAACACATGGCTGGCTAGAAACATCGTCTATGAAAGCAGTGGATCTCGCGAAAGAATTTGCGGATGCGGGTGCAGAAACGTTTATTTTCACTGACATTGCCAATGACGGGATGCTGTCTGGCCCAAATACAGAAGCAACAGCAGAACTTGCGCGTGTGACGGGGAAAAGTGTCATTGCATCAGGGGGTGTTAGTTCTCTTGATGATTTGCGTGAACTAGCAAAATTTGAGGCAGATGGCTTATCCGGTGCCATTTGCGGAAAAGCCATTTACACAGGCCGTTTTAATGTGAAAGAAGCGTTGGAGGTGGCGAAATGATGACAAAACGCATTATCCCATGTCTCGATGTAAAAGAAGGCCGTGTTGTAAAAGGCATTCAATTTGTTGAACTGCGCGATGCAGGCGACCCGGTTGAACTGGCTCGTGTATATGATGAACAAGGAGCAGACGAACTTGTTTTCCTCGATATTTCCGCCTCAGTTGAAGGACGGAAGACAATGGTTGACGTTGTTCAGGCTGTTGCGTCGGAACTGGCAATACCATTTACAGTCGGCGGCGGGATTAATGCACTCGATGATATGAAACGGATTTTACGTGCAGGAGCGGATAAAGTATCATTAAATACGGCCGCTGTGAACAATCCGGATTTGATCAACGAGGGAGCTGCTTTTTTCGGCTCGCAATGTATCGTCATTGCGATCGATGCAAAATATGACGCTGAGATAGATACGTGGCGCGTGTATACGCACGGCGGCCGGACACCGACAGAACGAAACGTTATCGACTGGGCGAAAGAAGCGGTGGAACGTGGCGCTGGTGAAATTTTGCTGACGAGCATGGACGAAGATGGAAGCAAAAAAGGCTTTGATATTGCGCTTACAAAAGCCGTTGGCGATGCGGTTTCTGTCCCGATCATTGCATCTGGTGGCGCCGGTAATGCACAGCACTTTTTAGATGTATTTAAAGATGCGGAGGCAGATGCGGCGCTGGCAGCCTCGATTTTTCATTATAAAGAAACAGGTGTCGGAGAAGTTAAACAATTTTTAAGAAATGCGGGGGTGAACGTCAGATGATTGAAGAAGTGAAGTTTGATGAAAAAGGGCTTGTGCCTGCGATTGTGCAAGATGCGACAACGTATGAAGTATTGACGCTTGCCTATATGAATAAAGAGTCACTTGAAAAAACGATGGAAACAGGCGAAACGTGGTTTTACAGCCGTTCACGTGAAGAATTATGGAATAAAGGGGCAACGAGCGGCAATACACAAAAAGTCGTGTCGATGCAATTTGACTGTGACAAAGATGCAATTGTTGTCAAAGTAGAGCCTGCAGGGCCAGCGTGTCACCAAGGAACAACAAGCTGCTTCGATAAACCATTTTATGGCGATGAAAGCGGCTCGTTGCCCTATTCGATTTTGCAGCAGCTTGAGCAAGTTATTGCGGACCGCGAGCAAAATCGTCCAGAAGGTGCGTATACGACGTATTTATTTGAAAAAGGCGTCGATAAAATATTGAAAAAAGTCGGCGAAGAAGCATCAGAAGTCATTATTGCGGCGAAAAACCGTGATAAAGAAGAATTGCAGTGGGAAGCAGCCGATCTAATTTATCACTTGCTTGTTCTGCTTCGCGAGCAGGATCTGGCGCTTGATGATGTATTATCCGTACTGGCACGCCGACATGAAGGTAAAGGAAAAGAATAAAATTAAGCCGGCCCATTTTAAAGGCCGGCTTTTTCTCTCTATTCTTTCAGCGTTTATCTATGCTATAATGCATAAGTTAATCATATAGAACGTACGGAGGATTTTCATGGGAAATGACTCAATAAGCTGGAAAGAAAAAAGGAATATCATTCCGTTTCTTCCGACAGGAGAGTTTTACTATTCAAAAGGAATGAAAGCGCTCGAAAAACGGGAGCTGGCAAAAGCAAAAAAATACTTTTCACGGGCGATGGATTTAGAGCCGCTTGAGCCGGTCATTGCTTGCCAGCTGGCCATTGTGGAAACAGAACTCGGTCATTATGAACAGTCGATAGGACTGCTTCGTTTTGTGCTTGATGATCTGGATCCAAACATGAGCGAGTGCCACTATTTTTTAGCCAATAATTATGTGCATATCGGATCGTTTAAAGACGCATTTCGTCATGCACAAGCCTATTTAGATGCAAATGAAGACGGCGAGTATAACGACGATGCAGAAGATTTGCTTGATTTAATTACGCTTGACAGTGAAGAAGCTTTTAATGATTTGTACGAGCAGGATGAGATGATGGAACTGCAAGAGAAGGCGCGCTTTTTGCTTGAAAGCGGTCATTTTGCGAAAGCGGCCGCTCATCTTGAAGAATCGATAAAAAAGTACCCGGATTTTTGGGCAGCATACAACAATTTAGCACTCGCTTATTTTTATCTCGGGCAGACTGAAAAAGCACATCGCGTGTTGGAGGATGTGCTGGAGAAAAATCCAAGCAATTTACACGCGATCTGCAATAAAATCGTGTTTTATTATTATGAAAAAAAGCAGGAACCACTTGACTATTTGGCTGATCAACTAGTAAAAGTACAGCCACTTATTCCCGATCAGCAGTTTAAAATCGGTGCGACGTTTGCCCTGATTGGCCGCTATCAAGATGCCTACAGATGGCTGAAAAAGCTTTATAAAGGTGGATTCGAAGGCGAAGCAGACTTTTATTACTGGCTTGCCTATGCTGCCCATTTTACTGGGCGTGATGAAACAGCGCGCAAAGTGTGGAAAAAAGTCATCCAGGGCAATCCAGAAAAGGAAGGGCTTGAGCCATGGAATGGTATTCAAGAAGAAGGCGAAATGCAACGGAATCCAGAAGAGATTGTCCGGTATTTAAATGGAGAACGGGATGAAGAACGGTTATTTGGCATTTTCTTATTATCACTTGCAGGTGATCAAAAAGAAGTCATGACACATCCAGGATTTTGCGATATTGACCTTTTACAGCCGCATGAGAAAATTTATATGGCGGATGTGCTCGGGATGCCGGTGGATAGTTCACTCTTTATTGAAATGAACACGCGTCTGGCACATGATACAGCTCTTATATTATATCGTCATTTCCGGCCGCTCAAAAAGGAGAAAGCAGGTCTGTTTATGATCTGGTTTTCGATCTTTTTAGAGCTTCAGTATCATAATGCAAAATTGTCGAAACCAGATGCATTGGCTGCAGCTGTAGAATACATCTGGCGAAAATTGCGCAGTGAACCCGTCAGCCAGTCAGATATGGCTAATCAGTATGGTGTTTCTGTTTCAACTGTACAGAAATACGCCAAGTTTATTCGCGAGCATCTTTTGTGAGCATAATAATAGACGTAAGTGCTGAATTTAAGTACGATGAACACATAATCTAAAAAATACGTTTATCATTTTTTCGACAGAAGACTCCCCCTTCAAGGAATGTGTAGGGCATAGCCCAATGAGTAAGTGGGAGATGAATGTCGGTAGGCGTTCGCCTATACCATTCGAAAGTCGCAAAAAGAAGAAACCATCAAACTTGTGGCACGAAAACCAAGTGTCAAAAATCAAACGAAGACGGCAAGGACATACGAATTTCGTATCAATCGTAGGGACTACGAGGGTAGCCTGCTAAAATAACTGGTGGATACACTAGTATTCGCAGGAATCCCCCACTTCAAGTGTTAGCTAAGTGGTGGGTAGTTCAAGAGTATAAAGTAAAAAGCGAAGGAGAGTTGATGATGGCTGCTACTGAAGAAAAAATTTATGACGTAATCATTATCGGTGCCGGTCCAGCAGGAATGACAGCGGCTGTTTATACATCGCGTGCAAATCTTTCTACACTTATGATTGAGCGCGGTGTGCCTGGCGGACAGATGGCGAATACGGAAGAAGTTGAAAATTACCCGGGCTATGATCATATTTTAGGTCCTGAGTTGTCGACAAAAATGTTTGAGCATGCAAAGAAATTCGGTGCAGAATATGCATATGGTGATATTAAAAAAATTATCGATGGCAAAGAATATAAAACGGTTGATGCAGGCTCAAAACAATATAAAGCACGTACAATCATTATTACGACAGGTGCGCAGTATAAAAAAATGGGTGTACCTGGTGAAAATGAACTTGGCGGCCGAGGCGTATCCTATTGTGCGGTGTGCGACGGTGCATTTTTTAAAGAAAAAGACCTTGTTGTAATCGGCGGCGGAGATTCTGCTGTTGAAGAAGGTGTTTATCTGACACGTTTTGCGAAAAAAGTAACGATTGTGCATCGCCGTGATGAACTGCGCGCACAAAAGATTTTGCAAGATCGTGCCTTCGCAAATGAAAAAGTGGATTTTATCTGGAGTCACACGCTAAAAGAAATTCATGATAAAGACGGTAAAGTTGGCAGCGTGACACTCGTTTCGACAGAAAGTGGGGAAGAGCAAGAACTTCCGGTAGATGGTGTTTTCATTTATATTGGTATGCTGCCGCTCACGAAGCCATTCCTTGACCTCGGTATTACAAATGAAGCGGGCTACATTGTGACAAATGAAAAAATGGAAACAAACGTTCCGGGTATTTATGCAGCAGGAGACGTTCGTGAAAAAATGCTCCGCCAAATTGTGACAGCAACCGGTGATGGAAGCATCGCGGCACAGGCTGCTCAGCACTTTATTGAAGAATTGAAAGAAGAAATAGGCGTTAAAGCGTAATACGTTTTTTACATGAGCGTAATCCTTCTGAAATATTTAAGTGATACAATAAACATGTAATTAGACTGCCCCCTGCAGATTTTTTTACATTGCGCCCGGTATTGCCCGGGCGCTTTTTAGGTCTACAGGACGTAGGTTACAAAGGCTAAGAACGCGACATGATGTCGCGTTCTTAGCCTTTAATCCTTTATTGCTATCCCTTTTTCTTCTTAGTGCTTAGTTATAACGGCCAACTGTTTGCGTGACGGTCTTCGCCACGCAAACAGTTGGCCTTTGCCTGTCGCCCCGACCAGCCGCTCTCCGCTTTTTAAATAAACACCCGGCAGCGTTGAAGTTCTTAGAGTGTGCATATATAATAAAGGAAAGAAGTATGGGACTGAATCTGTGTGGGGGTGTTATTGTGCAGCGTGTCACAAATTGTGTGTTAATGAAAGATGGACAAGTGCTCTTAATGCAAAAACCGCGCCGGGGCTGGTGGGTGGCACCGGGTGGGAAAATGGAGCCTGGTGAATCTGTCCGAGATGCAGTTATTCGTGAGTATCGTGAAGAAACGGGACTTTATTTACGCAATCCAAATGTAAAAGGGATATTCACGTTTATTATTAAAGATGGCGATAAAGTGCTTTCTGAGTGGATGATGTTTACCTTTTTTGCTGAGCAGGCGGATGGCTTCGCGCTTTCAGAAACGAGAGAAGGAACGCTTCACTGGAAGCTGGTTGAAGAATTAAAGGAACTTCCAATGGCAGAAGGAGATCGTCATTTGCTGGAGTATATGGTACATGGAAATGGCCTGTTATATGGAGCATTTACATATACACCAGATTTTGAATTGATTTCATACCGTCTCGACCCAAGTTGATGAATAGAAAGGGGAATGACCATGGCAAAGGATGTACAGCTTGTCATTATTACAGGAATGTCAGGTGCAGGTAAAACGGTTGCTGTCCAAAGTTTTGAAGACCTCGGTTTTTATTGTATGGATAACTTGCCGCCGACGCTTCTCCAGCCTTTTTTAACATTGATAAAAGATTCCGGACAGCAGTTGAAAAAAGTGGCCATTGTAATGGATATGCGAGGTCGCGAATTTTTTGACCATTTATCAACGGCACTTGATGAAGCAGCAGAAACACTTAATACAGCGCCTAAAGTGCTATTTTTAGACGCCGAAGATGAAGTTCTTGTCAGTCGTTATAAGGAAACACGTCGAACACATCCACTTTCACGTGATGAACGCCCGCTTGACGGCATTCATCAAGAGCGTGAGCTGTTAAATGATCTGCGTGGCCGTGCACACATGATTTTGAATACATCAAAAATGAAACCAAAAGATTTACGTGAAACCATTATGCGTGAATTTTCCCCGGATAAAGAAGCGTCATTTACTGTAAATGTGATGTCATTTGGGTTTAAACACGGCTTGCCGATTGACGCGGATCTTGTTTTTGATGTAAGGTTTTTGCCTAATCCGCATTATATTGAGCACATGAGACCACGTACAGGGCTTGATACAGATGTAGCAGAATACGTAATGAAATGGACGGATACGCAAAAATTTCTTGAAAAAGTATCCGATCTACTTACGTTTATGATGCCGCATTATAAAATAGAAGGAAAGTCACAGCTCGTCATTGCGATCGGCTGCACGGGCGGTCAGCATCGTTCAGTTGCCCTTTCTGAATACTTGGCGAACTATTTTGCAAATGATTATACGACACGGGTTACCCATCGTGATATTGATAAGCGAAAGGCCGCAAAGTCATGATGAATGATCCGCAGCCAAAAGTGGTGATTATTGGCGGTGGAACTGGACTTTCTGTTTTACTCCGAGGACTGAAGCGTCATCCGATCGATTTGACAGCAATTGTCACAGTGGCGGATGATGGCGGCAGCTCTGGACGACTACGAAATGAGTTGAATATTCCGCCGCCAGGAGATATTCGTAATGTACTCGCCGCATTATCAGATGTGGAGCCGCTTGTCGAATCTCTTTTCCAGCATCGATTTTCAACGGAAAATGAACTATATGGTCATGCGCTTGGCAATTTAATGATTGCAGCTCTTTCATCTATTACCGGTGACTTTGGCCATGCGATTCAAGAAATGAGCCGCGTGTTAAATGTGAGAGGTAAAGTACTGCCAGCCGCGAATGAAAGTGTTATTCTTCATGCGGAAATGGAAGATCAATCGATTGTATCAGGAGAATCTAAAATACCTTATTCAGGGAAGAGGATACATCGTGTATTTTTAACACCAGAGGAAATTAAACCACTCCCAGAAACGATTCGCGCAATTCAGGAAGCCGATTTAATTATCCTTGGTCCAGGCAGTTTGTACACGAGTATATTGCCAAATTTATTAGTACCGGAAATCGGTGAAGAAGTATGTACCGTAAAGGCAAAAAAAGTGTATATTTGTAATTTAATGACCCAAGCAGGGGAAACGCTCGATTTTACAGCAGCCGATCATGTCAAAGCGATCTACGACCATATGAACTGTTCGTTTATTGATACGATTCTTGTCAATAAAGAACCGATTCCTGATCGTATTCAAGAAATTTATAAAGAGGAAATGGCCAAACCAGTCGTGTATGATGTGAATAAATTGAAATCAATGGGGCTTAATACCATCATTGATGATATTATCACGTATGACGACAGCATTATCCGACATGATACAGCCAAAGTAGCTGAAATATTAGTGCGTCTTATCCCGAAACAATAAGCGGACATCACGAGAGGAGTGGTGATGTTGTCTTTTGCATCAGAAACAAAAAAAGAACTGACCACCATTGAAACGAGCGGATGTTGTGCCAAGGCAGAATTGTCTGCGCTCATTCGTATGAATGGCTCGCTGTCTTTTTCTAATAGACAGCTTGTTGTCAACATACAAACGGAAAATGCGGCCATTGCCCGGCGTATTTACGTATTAATTAAACGGAACTATGAAGCAGTAGTAGAGTTACTCGTCCGTAAAAAAATGAGATTAAAGAAAAATAATGTCTATATTGTCCGACTAAAAGAAGCAGCAAAAGAAATACTCGATGATCTTGCCATTGTTGAAAAAGGTTTTTCAATTGTTCATCACATTTCTGATAAAATTATTAACAAAGATTGCTGTCGCCGTACCTATTTGCGTGGTGCCTTTTTAGCGGGTGGATCCGTGAATAATCCGGAAACATCTTCTTATCATTTGGAAGTGTTTTCACTTTATCATGAACATAACAAGGCACTGTGTGAATTGATGAATATCTTTCATTTAAATGCCAAACCGCTTGAACGAAAAAAAGGATTCATCACATATTTGAAAGAGGCAGAAAAGATATCTGACTTTTTTAGTGTTATTGGGGCACATAACGCATTAATGCGTTTTGAAGATGTGCGTATTATTCGAGATATGCGCAATTCAGTAAACCGTCTTGTAAACTGTGAAACAGCGAATTTGAATAAAACGATTGGTGCCGCTTTGCGCCAGGTCGAAAATATAAAATATATTGATGAAACGGTCGGACTTAGTATATTGCCAGATCGGCTTCGTGAAATTGCAGAGCTTCGCGTCCTCCATCAAGACGTGACGTTAAAAGAGCTCGGAGAAATGGTGTCGGGAACGGCAATTAGCAAATCAGGTATCAATCATCGTCTGCGCAAAATAGATGAAATTGCCAATAAAATTCGAGCTGGAGAGCTTACAACAGAGGGAAAATAAAAAAGGAGTGTATAAAATGGTTGAAAAAAAAGTAAGCGTCCAGTTAAAATCCGGACTGCAGGCAAGACCAGCTGCCTTATTTGTACAGGAAGCGAATCGATTCAGTGCCGAAATTTTTCTTGAAAAAGATGAAAAAAAAATTAACGCCAAAAGTATTATGGGCATTATGAGCCTTGCGCTAGGACGTGGTGCAACTGTTACGATCAGTGCAGAAGGACGAGAAGAAGAAATAGCTGTCGAAACATTAGCAGCTCTTGTTGAACGGGAAGAGTGGGTGTAAGAAAAGATTAAAATCTTTCTGAATAACGTGTAAGCTTCCTTAAACAGATGGACGGGATAAAAATAAACGAATGGACGCCACTATACACAAGGCGTCTTTTTTGTTTACTATTTGTAAAATAAAAGGACAAACATGTACGCATGCTTCGAAAGGTTTTGGTTACATTAAAAACTAGCTATAATAAAAAGGAGGAAAAGTCGATGGAAAAAGAGAGCACACATGATTTTGTGGAGAAATTAAATAATACAAAGAAAAAAGAAGAACGAAATAAAAAAAGACAAGGTAACGGTCATCCTGAGAAGAAATTACCGACTAAACAGCACTAACTAACTTTTTACAAATAGTAAACAGCAACCACCCTATACTAAAAGTGAGAAAGGGTGGTTGCTTTTGTTTAATTTTTACCCCGCATTAACGGGCAGTAAGACCCCCGCTTCAAGACGTCGAAAAGACAAGAAGGATAAGCAGGGGATCAACTGCCCGTAAAAGCCCGATTGGTTCGGGCCGGCTGAAGCCGGTCACTCAGGTATTGCCGCAGGACGCGGCGCTCTTTACCTGAGTTCCTTTTTATTCAGTGGGGGATAAGCGGAACGCAGACTAAGATCGTCACGTCCTGTGAACCTAACCCCCACTGAATGAAGTTTCACTTTATTGGTTTCGATATTTAGTTGAATTCGTTCGCTCTCGCTTTTTTTTCAGGTTATCGAGTTCAGCTAATTCACGAGCATACTCTTCATTTACTGTGTTTGATTTAACTTTTAAATTTTTTGATGTATAGGCTAAAGAACCCGTATTGTTATTGCCCATTCTACGATCGTTTCTTCCCATGATCAAGCCCCCATTTAAATAGTTCGTTTTTTTCATTGAAGAAGTCCTTTTTTACTTACGTGTCCGTTGCTCGTTGATTCGAAGCTCTCATGCGTTCTTGAGGATGTGTATTAATGGTGCCGTCTGCTCGCTTGGAAGCAAATTCTGGCTTAGCCCGGGCTTTCCCAGCTTCCCCTTTCATCGATGTAATCGAGAAGTTTTTTGCTTTATTCCTCATTAATTTCCCTCCAGACACGTAGTAGATACGCGGGGTTTCCGCGTATGAATAGTATGAGGAAAAGAAATAAAATTATCATGATACTTTTCATAAAAATCATGGGAAAAACACCGTGAATTAGTAGCACCCACTAAAAGTGAACACAAAAATACCATCGTGCCATAAAAGCACGATGGTATTTGTAAACATTGACGCCCTCGGCAGGAATCGAACCTGCATTTCAAGCTTCGGAGGCTTGCGTGCTATCCGTTGCACCACGAGGGCAATAACAGTACATTTCAAAATTATATAGGATGACGGCATGAAATGCAATGATTAATTGAAAAAACAATCACAAGTAGAAAAAAAAGTGTTGTTTAGCAGGAATTTCATAAAAGAAAGAAGAAAACGTACACAATAGCAAAGCATTATGTTTGACCTTCATTGACCTTGAATTGTATGATGGTTGTATAGCACAGCAATTAAAAGGAGGAACCATTTATGAATTTAATTCCTACAGTTATTGAACAAACGAACCGTGGTGAGCGTGCGTACGACATTTATTCCCGTCTGTTAAAAGACCGTATCATTATGCTGGGCAGTGGGATTGATGATAACGTGGCAAACTCGATTGTCGCGCAGCTTCTTTTCCTTGAAGCCGAAAACCCTGAAAAGGACATATCCATTTACATAAACAGCCCAGGCGGCAGTATTACAGCCGGTATGGCGATTTATGACACAATGCAATTCATTAAACCAGACGTACAGACAATCTGCATCGGTATGGCTGCATCAATGGGTGCATTCTTGCTTGCGGCGGGTACGAAAGGAAAACGTTATGCGCTTCCGAACAGTGAGGTCATGATCCATCAGCCGCTCGGCGGTGCACAAGGACAGGCGACGGAAATTGAAATTGCGGCGAAACGCATTTTGTTCCTTCGTGAAAAATTGAATGGTATTTTGTCAGAGCGTACAGGTCAACCGCTTGAGGTCATTTCGCGCGATACAGACCGAGATAACTTTATGACAGCAGAGCGTGCAAAAGAATATGGTCTCGTCGATCATATTGTAACACGCAGCGAAGCAGCATCTAAAAAAGATTAAGAAGAAAGGCCTGCATCCCAGCAGGTCTTTTTTTTTTTGCGTCTATCTGTATAATAGATAAGAAGGGGGGAGATACAGATGAATAGGCAGATGAAGCCTGGATTGTGGCAGCAGCAGTCAATCAAGCTTGCCATGACACAGGAATTGACACAGGCGATCGCGCTTCTCCAATATTCAACACAGGAACTGACTGAATTTTTGGAATCGAAAATAGTGGAAAACCCGTTTATTCAGCTTGAAGCACCTGATTTGAAAGCGCTTAATAATAAAGGACAGCAGCGTAGTTCAGCAAGTCAAGCAGAAGATAAAAATTGGATTGAACATATTCCGGATTCTTCTTATAAGATAACGGATCATTTAAACACTCAATTTCAACTGATCAATTTAACAAAATCTCAAAAACGAATTCTTAAGTTTTTACTTTATAATATAGATGAAAACGGATACATGAAAATTAATGATGCAGACGCTGCTAGTCTGCTTGCTGTAGATAAAAAAGAAGTCACTCATATGATGAACATGATTAAGCGGATGGAACCGGCGGGTATCGGTGCTCAGGATTTACGGGAGTGTTTATTGATGCAAATTGAAAGCCGTCTTGATGCACCCTTTCTTGCAGAAGTTATTATTCGTGATCATTTTATTGACTTTGCTAATAAAACGTGGAAACCACTTTCTAAAAAACTTGGTGTGGAAATGAAAGAAATTCAGCAGGCAGCCGATTTCATTAAAACATTGAATCCGAAGCCGGGTGCCTGTTTTCACTATGCCTCATCATCGTATGTTCGTCCAGATATAGCTGTCCTAGTGGCTGATGAAACGATTGAAGTTCATCTTCTAGATGATGATTTGCCGAAAGTCGTTTTTCAACGGGACTATTTTGATGAAATGGCTGTCCACTCTGACACAGATGTGAAAAAGTTTATAAAAGAAAAAGAAAAGGACTACCAATGGTTGTTAAAAAGTTTGAAGCAGCGTCAGCAGACGATACAGCGTGTCGGACTGAAGATTGTTGAAAAGCAGCGGGATTTTTTCTTTAAGGGGTCCGGTTCATTACAGCCGCTGACAATGAAAGAAGTGGCTGATGAACTAGATATTCATGAGTCAACGGTCAGCCGAACAGTGCGTGAAAAGTATATGCAGACGCCCTTTGGGACGTATGAATTGAAATATTTCTTTCCCTCTGGTTTGGGGGCTGCACAGTCAGATGGAGAAATAACATCATCTGATCAAGTAAAGACGCGTATTGAAGAGCTTGTATCAACTGAAGATAAAAGAAAACCAATGTCTGATCAAGCAATTTGTACTATACTAGAGAAAGAAGGAATGGCGGTTTCAAGACGGACGGTAGCCAAATACCGGGAACAGCTTCAAATCCCGTCATCAACGAAGAGGAAACGATATGATTGAGGTGAAAGTGCGTGGAAGTTTATTTTTATACGCGCCCAGGTTGTCATTTATGCGAAGACGCAAAAGTGGTCATGAATATGGTGAAAGATGAAATCGGTATCACGTTGTATGAGCGGGATATTAATGAGTGTGATAAGTGGACGGAGCAATATGGGTTAATGATTCCCGTCGTGGAATGCGGGGGGGAAATGATCCAATATGGGCACATTGACTATTTCACAATCTTTACAAAGTTAAAACGAAAGTTTAACAAATAAATAAAAAATAAAATGGTATCTTGCGTTGATTTTTGAATAATACCCTGCTACAATAATTTTGTAGGCAGGGAAAATTTTTTTTGAGTGAGTGGGACGCGTTTAGTTTTTAATGGGACGAAACGAAACCCGAAGCTCGAAAGCCGAAGAGGAGCGTCGAATATGAAACCCATCTTAAGTATTCAGCAGCAGCTCGTACCGGACCTGCTTGACGTAATGCAAAAACGCTATCGACTTTTGCAGGCTGTCAGGATTGCAGGAACGGCAGGGCGAAGAACATTAGCCCAGTCGCTTGACATGACTGAGCGTGTTGTGAGAAGCGAAGCGGAATTTTTAAAAGAACGTGGACTACTTGATTTTAGTGCTGCAGGCATGAGGATGACAGAAACAGGTATGGATGTTGTGAGAGAATTAGAAGATATGATGCTTGAATTAAAAGGCATTGATTCAATGGCAGAAAAACTAAGGAATCGCTACAACTTGTCGAATGTCGTTATTCTTCCAGGCAACTGCGATGAATCCGCCTTTGTGAAGAAAGCAATTGGTGATGCATGCGCAAGCCGCATAAAGAGCCATCTTAGTGAACAAACTATCATTGCTGTAACCGGCGGCTCGACGATGGCGGAAGTCGCACGAACAATGAAACCGGATTTCGCAGAAGGAAAGCAAGTATTATTTGTGCCGGCACGGGGCGGAATTGGCGACGATGTCCGCAATGAAGCAAATACCGTTGCTGCATTAATGGCCCAAAATACGAATGGTTCGCACCGAGTCTTGTACGCACCAGAGCGGATTAGCCCAGATGTGCGAGAGTCTCTTCTTCAAGAGCCGGCAATTAAAGAAGCGGTTAGTATGATTCAATCAGCGGACATCGTACTTCACGGTGTCGGTGATGCTCTTGCTATGGCTAAAAGGCGTAAAACACCAGATGCTGAATTAGCTATTTTAGAAGAGAAGGAAGCCGTTGCGGAAGCATTTGGCTACTATTTCAACAAAGATGGAGATGTCATTCAAAAATTGTCGACAATCGGGTTGAAGCTGGATGACTTGCAACGTGCAACAGTCGTCATTGCAGCAGCCGGTGGAGCTTCAAAGGGAAGTGCGATTCGTTCTTATTTAAACGGATCACCCAAACTGGACATACTCGTTACAGACGAAGCAGCAGCACGAGTGCTGTTGGAACAATCATAACTTACATGAACACTACCAACTGGCAATGAAAAATTGCTAATGGTTTGATAAACAAATTTTAGGAGGAACTCACTCATGACAGTAAAAATTGGTATTAATGGCTTTGGACGTATTGGACGTGTTGTTTTTCGCGCCGCTCTTAAAAATCCGGAAGTAGAAGTAGTAGCAATCAATGACCTTACAGATGCAAACATGCTTGCACATCTTTTAAAATACGATTCAGTACATGGAGCTCTTGATGCAGAAGTAACAGTTGACGGAGATACAATCATTGTAAATGGAGAACGTGTAAAAGTGACAGCTGAACGTGAACCTGCGAAAATACCTTGGGGTGCAGCTGGTGCTGATATCGTTGTAGAATCAACAGGTCGTTTCACAAAACGTGAAGATGCTGCGAAACATCTTGAAGGCGGAGCTAAAAAAGTCATTATCTCTGCTCCAGCATCTGGAGAAGATATTACCATTGTTATGGGTGTGAATGAAGATAAATATGATGCAGCAAACCACGATGTTCTTTCAAATGCATCTTGTACAACAAACGGCCTTGCTCCATTTGCAAAAGTATTAAATGACAAGTTCGGTATTGTACGCGGAATGATGACAACTGTTCACTCGTACACAAATGATCAACAAGTTCTAGATTTGCCACATGCTGACTACCGTCGTGCAAGAGGAGCAGCAGTAAACGTTATCCCGACGACAACGGGTGCAGCGAAAGCCGTTGCTCTTGTAATACCTGAATTGAAAGGTAAATTGAACGGTATGTCTATGCGTGTTCCAACACCAAACGTATCTGTTGTTGACCTTGTTGCTGAACTTAAAACAGACGTTACAGCTGAACAAGTGAATGAAGCACTTAAAACGGCATCTGAAGGCGACTTGAAAGGTATTTTAGCATATAATGAGCTTCCGCTAGTGTCTTCTGATTACAATGGCACGACTGCTTCTTCTACAATCGATGGTCTATCTACTATGGTTATAGAAGGCAACATGGTGAAAGTTGTTTCTTGGTACGATAATGAAAATGGCTACTCGAATCGTGTAGTAGATCTTGCGAAATACATCGCTTCAAAAGGTCTTTAATAAAGTGAAACTTCATTCAGTGGGGGGTTAGGTTCACAGGATGTGAATCATGCAGACGTTGTCACAGGACGTGACGTTCTTAGTCTGCCTTCTTCTTAGCCCCACAGAATAAAAAGGAACTCAGGTAAAGAGCGCCGCGTCCTGCGGCAATACGTGAGTGACCGGCTTCGGCCGGCCCGAACCAATCGGGCTTTTACGGGCAGTTGATCCCCCGCTTATCCTTCTTTTCTTTTCGACGTCTTGAAGGGGGGTTCTTACTGCCCGTTAATGCGGGATAAAAAGAAACGCTGTTTTTTTTCAGACTAATAGTTGGAAAATAACAGTTCGCCGTCTATAATGAAGAAGTGAAACGGGGAGAGGGGTACAATCCCTGCTCCCCGTTTTTATTTAAATACCCCTGCATACGCTTTAAATTACAACTGGAGGTCTTTTTAATGAACAAGAAAACGATTAAAGATCTGGATCTGAAAGGAAAGCGTGTCTTTTGCCGTGTTGATTTTAATGTGCCAATGAAAGACGGCGAGGTAACGGATGATACACGCATTCGAGCTGCCCTTCCAACGATTCAATATTTGTCAGAGAAGGGCGCAAAAGTGATTTTAGCAAGCCACCTTGGCCGTCCAAAAGGTGAAGTAAATGAAGACATGCGTCTTACAGCTGCAGGCAAACGTTTGGAAGAACTGCTCGGGCAACCGGTTACAAAAACAGACGAGGCCTATGGTGACAGCGTAAAAGAAGCTATTTCAAGCTTGAACGAGGGCGATGTCCTTCTTCTTGAAAATGTCCGCTTCTACAAAGGGGAAGAAAAGAACGACGATGAGCTTGCGAAGCAATTTGCAGAACTTGCGGATGTGTATGTCAATGACGCATTTGGTGCGGCTCACCGTGCGCATGCATCAACAGAAGGAATTGCAAAATATTTGCCATCTGCAACCGGGTTTTTAGTACAAAAAGAATTGGATGTCCTCGGTAAAGCGTTATCTAATCCGGAGCGCCCGTTCACAGCGATTATCGGCGGAGCGAAAGTAAAAGATAAGATCGGTGTCATCGATCATTTACTTGATAAAGTGGACAACCTGATTATTGGCGGCGGACTTGCGTATACATTCGTGAAAGCGCAAGGACATGAAGTGGGGAAATCGCTTCTTGAAGAAGATAAACTTGATCTTGCGAAACAGTTCATGAAAAAAGCCGAAGAAAAAGGCGTGAAATTTTTAATGCCTGTTGATGTTACAGTTGCTGATGATTTTGGTGAACATGCGAACACGAAAGTCGTTCCAATCAATGAAATTCCGGCGGACTGGGAAGCGCTTGATATCGGTCCGAAAACGATTGAGCTTTACAAAGAAACAATCGGGCAATCTAAACTTGTCATTTGGAATGGTCCAATGGGCGTATTTGAAATGGACAAGTTTGCAACAGGTACAAAAGGGGTGGCGCAGGCGCTGGCAGAAGCGGATGCTTACTCAATCATTGGGGGCGGCGACTCAGCAGCAGCTGTTGAAAAATTTGGTCTCGCGGACAGAATGAGTCATATTTCAACAGGCGGCGGTGCAAGCCTTGAGTTTATGGAAGGAAAAGCACTTCCAGGTGTAGAGGCAATTGACGAAAAATAATTCATAGATTTTAAGGGGGATTTTTTACATGCGTAAGCCTATTATTGCGGGAAACTGGAAAATGAATAAGACATTGGAAGAAGCACTTGAATTTGCAAATAGTGTGAAAGAAAAAGTACCAGCAGCAGCTTCTGTTGACAGTGTCATCGGTGCACCAGCACTTTTCTTGGGACAGCTTGTGGAAGCGGTTGAAGGAACAAATGTGAAAATCAGTGCGCAAAATGCACACTTTGAAGAAAGTGGTGCATTTACAGGTGAAACAAGTTTGAAAGCACTCGCAGATCTTGGTGTTTCTTATGTGATTATTGGGCACTCTGAACGTCGTGAAATGTTTAATGAAACAGACGAATCTGTAAACAAAAAAGCACGTGCGGCATTTAAACAAGGTTTAGTTCCAATCGTATGCTGTGGTGAAACGCTTGATCAGCGTGAAGCAGGCGAAACGAACGATTTCGTAGCCGGCCAAATTAAAGCGGCACTTGAAGGCTTAACAGAAGAGCAAGTAAGCAATACGGTCATTGCCTACGAACCAATTTGGGCAATTGGCACAGGTAAATCTTCTTCCGCACAGGATGCAAACGAAGTATGTGCACATATTCGGGAAACAGTCCGTGGTCTTTATTCAGAAAAATCAGCTGATTCGGTCCGCATCCAATACGGCGGCAGTGTAAAACCAGAAAACATCGCTGAATACATGGCAGAGTCGGATATTGACGGCGCACTTGTTGGCGGCGCAAGCTTGGATGCGGCTTCTTACTTAGCATTATTGGAGGCTGTTAGCAATGGCTAAAGGACCGGTCGCCCTCATTATTCTCGACGGGTTTGCCTGCCGGGAAGAAACGAGTGGAAATGCGGTCGCACAGGCGGAAAAACCAAATTTTGACCGTTACTGGAATCAATTTCCGCATGCGGAATTAACAGCAAGCGGTGAAGCAGTCGGTCTTCCAGAAGGTCAGATGGGCAATTCGGAAGTCGGCCATCTGAATATCGGTGCCGGCCGCGTTGTCTATCAAAGTTTAACACGCATTAACATTGCGATTCGTAATGGTGAGTTTTTTGATAACGAGCAGTTTATACAAGCAGCTGCATATGCAAAAGAACATGGTACAGCTCTTCACTTATTCGGTTTGTTATCAGATGGTGGTGTACATAGCCATATTGAACATTTAAAAGCATTGCTTGAATTTGCGAAGCGTCAAGACGTTGAAAAGGTATATGTTCATGCCTTTTTAGATGGACGTGACGTTGGACCGAAAACAGCAAAAGGGTACATTAAAGATGTACAAGCGAAAATGGACGAACTTGGTGTCGGCCAATTCGCAACGATTTCAGGCCGCTACTATGCGATGGATCGCGATAACCGCTGGGAGCGTGTTGAAAAAGTATATCGGGCTATTGCTTACAATGAAGCGCCAATGTTTGAAGATCCAATTGAAGCGGTGGATGCTTCTTATGCGGCCGGTATATACGATGAATTTTTTGAACCTGCTGTTATTAAAGGGGAGAGCGGAGAAACGATTGCGAAAGTGAAAGACAAGGATGCGATCATTTTCTTTAACTTCCGTCCAGACCGTGCGATACAGCTAGCCAATGTATTTACAAACGAAACGTTCCATGATTTTAACCGGGGCGATAAACAGCCGAAAGATTTATTTTTTGTATGCATGACACCGTACAGTGAATCTGTAAAAGGTGTAATTGCGTATAATAAAACAGATTTGTCGAATACCGTCGGTGAAGTACTTTCAAAACATAATCTTCGCCAACTTCGTATTGCGGAGACGGAAAAATATCCACATGTCACGTTCTTTATGAGTGGTGGACGTGAGGATGAATTTCCAGGTGAAACACGCATTTTAATCAATTCGCCGAAAGTGGCAACGTATGATTTGAAACCGGAAATGAGCGCATATGAAGTGACGGACGCGTTGCTTGCGGAAATTGAAGGGGACAAACAGGACGCGATCATTTTAAACTTTGCGAATCCGGATATGGTTGGTCATTCCGGGTTACTTGAACCGACAATTAAAGCAATTGAAACGGTTGATGAATGTTTAGGCCGGATCGTAGACTTAATCTTGTCAAAAGGCGGGACAGCAATTATTACAGCGGATCATGGAAATGCGGATGAAGTTATGACAATGGAAGGCAATCCAATGACAGCTCACACAACAAATCCGGTGCCAGTGATCGTCACGAAAGAAGGCGTCACTTTGCGAAGCGGTGGCATTTTAGGCGACTTAGCACCGACAATGCTTGATTTATTAAATATCAAACAACCGGCTGAAATGACCGGAAAAACGATTATTGAAAATTAAAGGAGAGAAAAAATAATGCCAGTAATTACAGACGTATATGCACGCGAAGTACTTGATTCACGTGGAAATCCAACAATCGAAGTAGAAGTATATACAGAGTCCGGTGCATTCGGACGCGCGCTCGTTCCATCAGGTGCATCAACAGGTGAATATGAAGCGGTTGAACTTCGTGATGGCGACAAAAGCCGTTATCTTGGAAAAGGCGTCGAGCAAGCTGTTAAAAACGTAAATGAAACGATCGCTCCTGAAATCGTGGGCAGCTTTGTCGTAACAGATCAAATTGGCATCGATAAAGCGATGATTGAACTTGACGGCACAGAAAACAAAGGGAAACTAGGCGCCAATGCTATTCTTGGTGTGTCTATGGCCGTTGCGCATGCAGCAGCAGACTATCATGGCGTATACCTTTATGAATACCTTGGCGGTGTAAACGGCAAGCAGCTTCCAGTTCCGATGATGAACATTGTGAATGGCGGAGAACATGCGGATAACAACGTGGACATTCAAGAATTCATGGTGATGCCTGTTGGTGCACCAACATTTAAAGAAGCCCTTCGTATGGGTGCAGAAATTTTCCACAACTTGAAAGCTGTTTTACAAGAAAAAGGCTTGAACACAGCAGTAGGTGATGAAGGTGGATTTGCACCAAACCTTGGATCAAATGAAGAAGCTCTTCAAACGATTATCGAAGCAATTGAAAGAGCAGGCTACAAACCAGGCGAAGAAGTGAAACTAGCTATGGATGCTGCTTCTTCTGAGTTCTACAATAAAGAAGACGGTAAATACCACCTTTCAGGTGAAGGCGTTGTGAAAACATCTGCTGAAATGGTTGACTGGTATGAAGAAATGGCGAATAAATATCCAATTATTTCAATTGAAGATGGTTTGGATGAAAACGACTGGGAAGGCCACAAATTGTTGACTGAGCGCCTTGGCGATCGCGTACAGCTTGTTGGGGATGACCTTTTCGTTACAAACACGAAAAAATTGTCTGAAGGTATTAAAAACGGCGTAGGTAACTCGATCCTCATTAAAGTAAACCAAATCGGTACATTGACTGAAACATTTGATGCGATCGAAATGGCGAAACGTGCAGGCTATACAGCCGTTATCTCTCACCGTTCTGGTGAAACAGAAGATGCAACGATTGCGGACATCGCTGTTGCAACGAATGCTGGGCAAATTAAAACAGGAGCTCCGTCACGTACGGATCGTGTGGCGAAATATAATCAGCTTCTTCGTATTGAAGACAACCTGGCTGACCTTGCCGAGTATCTTGGAAACGACACGTTCTATAATTTGAAAAAATAAAAGTAAATCAGGAAGTCCGGGCGGCCGCCCGGGCTTTTTGCTTAGACATTTTCACGAAGAAGCATGTGTGATATAATAGATCTATCTATACGTTCGTTAATGGAGGTAACTAAATACATGCATACGTTAATTTTAGTGCTGCTCGTCATCGTTTCAATCGCACTCATAGCTGTTGTTCTTTTACAGTCAGGAAAAAGCGGAGGATTATCTGGTGCGATTTCCGGTGGTGCGGAGCAGTTATTTGGTAAACAAAAAGTGCGCGGAATTGATCTTGTGTTTCATCGTCTCACCGTTGTATTGTCTGTGCTGTTTTTCGTTTTGACGATTGCGCTCTCTTATTTCGGTTTGTAATAAAACAGGCGATTCAGCTGAATCGCCTTTTTTTTTGTGGCCGACAGGATATGGGTTACAAAGGCGTTGCGGTGGGTTATCGCGTTCTTGGTTGGGCCAACAGGATGTGGGTCACAAAGGCGTTGCGACAGGACGTCGCGGAACCATTACTATAAATAAAAGAAAGGAAATCATGCACATGAAACTTGCCATACCAAAACCATTTACATTTCAATCAGGAAAACGGGCGGTTCTTTTGCTGCACGGATTTACGGGGAATTCTGCTGATGTGCGCATGATCGGGCGTTTTCTGGAGAAAAATGGATATACATCACACGCGCCACATTATAAAGGACACGCTGTACCGCCGGAAGAGTTAGTAAAAACAGGCCCTGAGGACTGGTGGATGGACGTCGTTGAGGGCTACAATCATCTATTGGACATTGGCTATGAAGAAATTGCTGTCTGCGGGCTGTCGCTTGGCGGTGTTTTTGCACTTAAACTCGGTTATACTAAACCTATAAAGGGTATTATTTCAATGTGTGCGCCAATGTCGATGGAAGATGAGACAACGATGTATAATGGGGTTGTGGAGTATGCGCGCGGGTTTAAGAAATTTGAAGGGAAATCAGCGGAAGTCATTGAAGAAGAAATAGAAGTGTTTAAACAAACACCAATGAACACGCTGAATGCTTTACGTGATTTAGTGCAAGATGTCCGGAGTCACATCGACCATATTTACGCACCAACGTTTATTGTGCAGGCACGCCTGGATAACATGATTGATACGAACAGTGCCAATATCATTTTTGACAGCGTGGAAACAGATGAAAAGCAAATAAAATGGTATGAAGAATCCGGTCACGTCATTACGCTTGATCAAGAAAAAGAGCAGCTACATAAAGATATTCTCAGCTTTCTTGAACGTCTTGACTGGACCGTGTAAACCGAAACGGAGGGTCTCCCAAATGGATCAGCACATACAAGAAAATGTCGACCGCTTGTTGACATACATGAAAGAAGAATCTTACAAGCCGCTCACCGTGCAGGAACTGGAAGAAGTACTCGGTATTGAAGGATCGGATGGCTTCCGCGACTTTGTCAAGTCACTTGTGTATATGGAGGAGCGTGGACTCGTTGTCAGAACACGTGCGAACCGGTATGGATTGCCGGAGAAAATGAATCTTGTGCGTGGGAAAATTTCCGGCCATGCGAAAGGTTTTGCTTTTTTGATACCTGATGAGCAAGGTGTTGATGACGTCTTTATTCCACCTCATGAAATAAATGGAGCGTTAAATGGTGACACCGCACTTGTTAGAGTGACGAAAGAAGATCAAAGTGGAACGCGGCGGGAAGGAACAGTGATCCGTATTTTAGAGCGAGGCCAGACAGACATTGTCGGGACGTTCATTGATAAAAAAAGCTTTGGTTTTGTAGAAACGGATGATAAAAAATTCAACGTTGATATTTTTATTCCGAAAGAGAAAACAGCGGGTGCGATTGATGGACATAAAGTCGTTGTTCATATTACACGATGGCCGGAAGGCAGACAATCGGCTGAAGGGGAAATTGTCGAAATTATCGGCCATAAAAACGATCCAGGTGTCGATATTATGTCGATTATTTATAAACATGGATTGCCTCAGGAATTTCCAGAGGATGTATTAGAACAGGCAAATAACGTGCCGGAACAAATCGATGAACAAGACATAAAAGGACGGCGTGATCTTCGGGATGAGGTCATCGTGACGATTGACGGCGCTGATGCGAAAGATCTCGATGATGCGGTCACTGTAACGAAACTTAACAATGGAAATTACAAGCTTGGTGTTCACATTGCCGACGTTAGTCATTACGTAACGGAAAATTCACCCATTGACCGTGAAGGGTATGAACGAGGAACAAGTGTGTACTTAGTTGATCGCGTAATTCCGATGATCCCGCATCGTCTTTCAAACGGGATCTGTTCCTTAAATCCGCAAGTGGACCGGTTGACGTTATCATGTGAAATGGAAATTAATGCAGCAGGTGAAGTCGTTAGCCATGAAATTTTCGATAGTGTGATCCGTACAGCAGAGCGGATGACATATTCGGATGTGAACGCCATTTTAGTGGACAAAGACGAAGAGTTGCGTACAAAATATGAGCCGCTCGTACCATTATTTGAACGGATGGAAGAGTTAGCAGCGATTTTACGAGAAAAACGGACAGAGCGCGGTGCTATTGACTTTGATTTTAAAGAAGCAAAAGTCATTGTGGATGAAGACGGACATCCACTGGACGTGATCATACGTGAACGTTCTGTCGGTGAAAAGCTGATTGAAGAATTTATGCTGGCAGCCAATGAAACAGTCGCTGAGCATTTTCACTGGATGGAACTTCCATTTATTTACCGCATTCATGAAGATCCGAAAGAAGATAAATTACAGCGCTTTTTTGAGTTTTTAACGAACTTCGGTTTGAATGTAAAAGGAACAGCGAATTCCGTTCATCCGCGTGCACTGCAAGCCATTATCGAAGGCGTACAAGGGACACCGGAAGAAACGGTTATTTCAACCGTTATGCTTCGTTCTATGCAACAGGCGAAATATAATCCAAACAGCCTCGGTCATTTTGGTCTGGCAACGGAATTTTACACACATTTTACCTCGCCTATACGTCGTTATCCGGATTTAATTGTTCATCGTCTCATCCGCACATATTTAATTAATGGAGACACCTCACGGCAAACGCAGGAAAAATGGGATGCAAGGCTGTCAGAAATTGCGGATCATACGTCTAGTATGGAACGCCGTGCAGTCGAAGCAGAGCGTGATACAGATGAGCTAAAAAAGGCGGAGTACATGCTTGATAAAATCGGCGAAGAATACGACGGTGTGATTAGTTCTGTCACGAATTTCGGGATGTTTGTGGCGCTTGATAATACAATTGAAGGACTCGTTCATGTATCCTTTATGACGGATGATTATTATCGTTACGATGAACGCCATTTTGCGATGATCGGCGAGCGGACTGGGAATGTGTTCCGTATAGGCGATGAAATTACAGTGCGTGTTCGGGATGTGAATAAAGAAGAACAATCCGTTGATTTTGAAATTGCCGGTATGAAAAAACAGCGTCAGCGTCCGAAGCGTGAAGATTCAGCCCGCACGAAAAAACCGCGGGGCCGTGGCAAAAAGGAACAGCCAGAACGAAAAGAAATGAAACTAGAAAAAAAACCGGCGCGTCCTGATATGAAAGGCAATGGCGGTGAATGGTCCACAAAGTCATCATTGAAAAAGAAGAAGAAACGTAAATTTTATGAAGGTGTGCCAAGGAAAAAGAAACAGAAGTAAAAAGTGAGGGGAACGAACCGATGCCAAAAGGAGAAGGTAAAGTGATTGCGCAAAATAAAAAAGCGCGCCACGACTATTTTATTGAAGAAACATATGAAGCAGGCATGGTGCTGTTAGGGACTGAAATTAAAGCAATCCGTGCGGGACGAGTGAATTTAAAAGATTCATTCGCCCGCATCCGGAACGGGGAATTATTTGTTCACAATATGCACGTCAGCCCGTATGAGCAAGGAAATATTCATAACCATGACCCAATTCGTACAAGAAAACTTCTGTTGCACCGGAAGCAGATTAATACGCTGATCGGTGAAACGAAGGAAGCAGGATACTCGATCGTACCACTTAAAATTTATTTGAAAGACGGCTATGCGAAAATGCTGATTGGCCTTGCAAAAGGGAAAAAGAAATACGACAAACGTGAGGACTTGAAACAGAAAGAAGCGAAGCGTGATATTGAGCGTGCATTCCGTGATCGTCAAAAAGGTTGATTAGCCATTAAATCTATGTTACAATGGGTCATGTCACAAAAAAGCAGAACAATCAGCTACAACTTTAATCCGGGGGACGTTACGGATTCGACAGGGGTAGTTCGAGCCTGGGCTGCGGGTCAGAGGGTCGGCTCTGTCAAAACGCACTTGCCTATAATAACTGGCAAACAACAAACACAACTACAAGCTGCCTAATTAAATTTAGGTTAGCCTGTGCTCCTCCCGCTGTTGTCCGTGCAGTCGGATCAGGGGCCCACTTTAAGCGGACTACGCTCGATTCCTCCGTCTGGGGATGACAGAAGAGACTAATCAGACTGGCTGATCCAAAGGCCTGCCGTTCGGCAAATGGATCAGCGAGACTCTAAATAGTACGGCTACACCCGTAGACGCTCAGGTGCCGTTATCTTTGGACGCGGGTTCGACTCCCGCCGTCTCCACCAAATACATACTAAATATGTCCTGGTGGATATTCTTATAAAATAAAGCATAACTTGTCTTATAAGGACAAGTTATGCTTTATTTTTTTATTCTTCATGTTGTAAAATCGTATCTTCTGCCTTGCCTGCAAGCTCCACATCTGAATGATAGGCAGCCCGGCAAATAAGATGCCCTGCGACGGGTGCGGTTAAGTATAAGAAGACAATACCGAGAACAAGCCGAACGCTTATATAATGTTCAGCGGACCAGAAAAAAATGAATACGCCTGTTAAAGTGAGCAGCACGGCAAGTGTTGAACTTTTCGTTCCAGCGTGCGAACGAGTATACACATCAGGCAAAATCACGATACCATAAGCGCTAATGACAGCGGCAAAGCTGCCAAACAATACCATCAAGGCGGCAATCAATTCAACGATTTCGTTTCCGGTCAATGATGACCCCCCTCTCAATATATTTTGAGAAGGCGACCGTGCTAATAAAAGCGAGAATCGCGATAATCAAAATCACTTCCAAATACGCTTTCGTCTTCAAAACGACACTTAATACGGCGACAATAGAAATAAGATTAACACCGATCACATCGAACGCGACAATACGATCCGGCAGCGTGGGTCCTTTTAAAACGCGGAAAAGTACAATTAGAACGGCAATGCTAAACAGAACGATTGCCGTCACGAATATAAGGTTAATCATGGACGAGACACCTCCAAAATCACTTTTTCATACATGCGAATTGATTTTAATAACATTAGTTTCGAATCTTTCACATCCATTGCATGGATCGTCAGCACATTTCCTTCAGGTGAAATGCGCAGGACGACAGAGCCAGGCGTTAAGATGATGAGAAGGGCAAGAGCCGTTACTTCCCAATCACTCTGAAGTTTTGTTTTATACAATAAGACCCCTGGTTCAAACGTTGTGCTTGGAAGTAAAATTTGTTTCATGATCAATAGGCTGGAAGCGAAAAGCTCATAGTTGAAAACGAAGAGCAATTTCACGATGGAAAAGACACGCTTCAAATAAAAAGGTGTTCCAAAAAATCGATGCATAATAAACAAGATGAAAATACCAATTAAAAAACCGGATAAAAGAGTGGGAACTCTGAGTGAATCCTCATCTTTTAAGAAGACCCATAAAACAGAAATTAACAAGTTTAAAAGAAATTGTTGGTACATCTAATTCCACCTCCATTGTGAACGAACCCATTAGTCATTGTTCAGCGCCCCTTCAATGTAAAGGTGCGGATTCGTTAACACGTTTGCTGCATCTGTCACATAAGGAGAAACGACACTCATCCCTAAACCGAGTCCGATTGTTAATACGGCTAAAATAAAACAGGATGCTAACATTCCTTTTGATAAGTAAATTTGGTTCTTTTTAAGAATGGATGTTTCGCCCCAGAACATATGTAAAAAGATGCGTAGTAGCGAATATAATACGAACAAGCTTGATAAAAAGGCTACGGCAACCATCACATATTCACCGGCAACAAGTGCTCCTTTTCCAATTAATAGCTTACCGGCAAAACCACTGAACGGAGGGATACCGCCTAAAGATAGAAGAGTAATAAGGAAAATCCAACCGAACAGCGGATAGTTGGTCATTAAACCGCTGACTTGATCAAATCTCGTTTTCCCGGTCAAATAAATCACTGTTCCAACCATGAGGAATAACAAACCTTTCACGAGAATATCATGTACGAGGTAATAGATAGAGCCTTGCATCGACTCTATATTATTGGAAGCCAGTCCAACTAAAATAAATCCAATGGCGATAATAACATTGTACGCCGCGATTTTACGCACATCTTTATACGCAATCGCTCCGATGCTGCCGCCGATCATCGTCATCATCGCCATCACGCCGATGATCGTATGTGTAATCGATGGCTCATGGTAAAACAATAAAGTGAAAGAGCGAAATAACGCATATACACCTACTTTTGTCAGCAATGCCGCAAAGAGGGCAGAGACAGCTGTAGGCAATGCCCCGTAAGAACCAGGAAGCCAGAAATAAAGCACTAATCCTGCTTTGAGGGAAAAGACGATCAAAAACAAAATGCTGATCGTCGTAAGCAGCGGCGGCTGTCCGGCTTCTGCAATCCGCTGGGATAAATGAGCCATATTCAACGTTCCGAGCGTACCGTATAAATAAGCAATTCCAAGTAAGAAAAACCAAGAAGATAAAATGTTAATTAAAATGTATTTAATTCCTTCTGTCAGCTGCTTTTTCTCGCCTCCAAGTGTCATTAATACATACGAAGCAAGAAGCATTACTTCAAAACAAACAAATAAATTGAATAAGTCTCCTGTTAAAAATGCCCCATTTACGCCTGCGATCAGCAATAATAAAAATGGGTATAAAAAGAACTTTTCTCTTTTTTCATCTTTTGCAAAAGCAGCATACAATAAGCAAAGAATGGTCACGAGTGAAGACGTTGTGACGAGCAGCATCGCGAAAGCATCTGCCACGAAGGTAATACCAAATGGCGGTGCCCATTCTCCGAAATCAAGACGTAAGATGCCTTCATCCATTACTTTTTCTAAAATCGAAAGACTGATTAGAAAGACGACGACCATTGTCAACACGCTGCCCCATCGTTGAACGTTCGGTTTTAAACGAAAGAAAAGCAATAAAACACCGGCAATGATCGGGAGGATCATAGGAAATGCTAAAATATTATTCATCGTTCGTCCCTCTCATTTCGTGCAAATTATCAGTTCCAATGCTTTGATACGTGCGATACATAAGAGCAAGGAAAAACGAAGTCACGGCAAAACTGATGACAATGGCTGTTAAGATGAGCGCTTGTGGCAACGCATCCACATAGGTTTCAACTTTATCTCCTAAAATAGGCACGCCTCCTTTTTTTAACCCGCCCATCGTTATGAGCAGCAGGTGGATGGCATGAGAAAGAATCGCGCTGCCTAATACGACCCGAATCACATTTTTTGAGAGCAGCAAGTAAGTGGCAACAGATACAAGTAAACCGACTAAAAGAGTGATGACCGTTTCCATCTTACACATCCTCACTTATGCTGATCATGATCGTGATGACGACACCAACCACACCTAAAGCAATCCCTGATTCAAATAATGTGACGGTCGCAAATCCTGTCTTTCCAAAAACGGGAAGATTGAAGTAGGCAGAAGATTGGCTTAGAAAAGCTCTTCCGAATAGGAGAGAACCCATTCCAGTGAATATCGCGATCAAAACACCTATAGCAGCTACCATTTTATAATTGAGTGGAATCCCTGCGTTAACGGACTCCACATCAAAGGCTAAATACAAAAGGACGAAAGCAGATGATAACGTAAGTCCGCCGATAAATCCGCCTCCTGGATTGTGATGTCCTGATAAAAATAAATAAACGCCGAATGTTAAAATAATGAACACAGCGACTTTTGATACGGTTTGTAAAATGAGATCATTTTCTCTCAATTTTATCCCCTCCTTGCGGTGCTTTTAATTTCACGAGAGTGTAGACGCCGATGCCCGCTATAAATAGAACGACTACTTCCAGCATCGTATCGAAGGCACGAAAATCTCCTAAAATGGTATTGACAATATTACGTCCACCCGCAAGTTCATATGAATCCTCAAAATAGCTAGAGATTGATTCAAATAAATTGTTTCCTTGTACAGATAACGCAATCAATACCGTTAGCGCACCCATGCCGATGGAAAGGATGATTTTAGGGAAACGAACTTTCCATGAACGATCTTCTTTTGACCACTCGGGTAAATGATAGAAGCAAAGGAGAAATAAGACGGTTGTAACAGTTTCAACGACAAGCTGCGTCAGCGCAAGGTCCGGTGCTTTAAATAAGACAAAGAACACGGCGATCGAATAGCCAAGAACACCGTTTAACAATGTAGCGGTCATGCGAGACTTTGCAAAAAGAATGCCGACCGCTGTGATGCCCATGATCCCGACAAAGATCGCTTCATACAAACTGACTGGCGCATCGTTGGAAGGATCAAAGACGATGCTTCCTGATAGAAAGAGTGTGCCGCCTACTGTAAGCAAGAGAAAACCAAAGATATAATAAAGGTAGTTTGGCAAAAATCCTGTCATATAATGGTCTGTTGCTTTTTTTGATCCGCTTTCGCTTGCTGCCAATAGCCATTGATACCCGCGATCAAGACTTCGCTTCTCAGGAAATAAGTCATAAATAACATTCCAGAATCGATAGGTGTTCATTAGAATGATCCCAAGAATGACAACACCTGCTGTCATCAATAATTCTAAATTAAATCCATGCCAGGCAGAGATTTTAGGAATGAACCCTTCCATGTTTTGATAGGTAGGAAGAATCCCGTTCATGGCAGGTGCAAGCAAGTATTTACTTAACAGATTCGGAAAGAAAAACAAGAGAATGACGAACGTACATAGGATAATTGGGGATAGCAACATCCCAATTGATGCTTCGTGCGGGTCTTTCTCCAGTCGTTCACGGCGATACGGTCTGAGGAATGTCCGAAAGACGATGAACATGGAATAAATGAAGGTGAAAATGCTTCCTATCCAGGCGATAACCGGAAACAAAAGACCCCACGTATCCATAGAGAACATCGACATTTCATGGGCATTTAATACAGCTGTAAAAAACATTTCTTTACTTAAAAAACCATTAAATGGCGGAAGTCCGGCCATTGAAAAGCTGCCAATAACCGATAATGTGAACGTAATCGGCATGAGGGAGAGTAAACCACCTAGTTTACGAACATCCCTTGTCCCCACTCCATGATCGACAATCCCAACAACCATGAAAAGAGCTCCTTTAAACGTGGCATGATTGACAAGGTGAAAGAGGGCGGCAAAGATCGCTTGTGTATAAATAATGGAATCGATGGAAGCGCCTCCTTGCAACGCTGCAGATCCGAGGCCGAATAAAGACATCATTAACCCTAATTGGCTAATCGTCGAATAAGCGAGCAACGCCTTTAAATCATTTTGTCTAACGGCTGTAAAGGAGCCCCAAAACATCGTGAAAATGCCTACACCGCTTACAAGCCAAAACCAGGTCGCTTCGCCGCCAAAAACAGGCGTAAAGCGGGCGACTAAAAATAATCCTGCTTTAACCATCGTGGCAGAGTGCAAATAGGCACTGACGGGCGTTGGTGCTTCCATTGCATCCGGCAGCCAGATATGGAATGGAAATTGGGCCGATTTTGTAAAAGCGCCAAGCAAGATTAACACTAAAGCTGGAACAAATAATTCATGATCTTGAATCGAATCTCGCATTGCAATGATTTCTTGCACGCTGTTTGTCGCGGTCATCACTTGCAGCATGATGAACCCGACAAGCATGGCAATACCGCCCCCGACCGTAATTAAAAAGGATTTTTGAGCACCGTAACGGGATTTTTTCCGATGGAACCAAAAGGCAATGAGTAAAAATGAGGAAATACTCGTTAATTCCCAGAATAGGTAGAGCACCATTAAGTTATCAGATAACACAACTCCGAGCATTGCCCCCATGAAGAGTAATAGGTAGGCGTAGAAATGGGAAAGTGATTCCTTTTCTTTCGATAAATAAAAAATGGAATACAGAACGACTAAGCTTCCAACCCCTGCAATTAATAACGTGAAAATGAGACTGAGGCCATCTAAATAAACGGCAAAATGAAGATCCAATGCTCGAATCCAGGGGATAGAGCCTGTGATGGTTCTATTGGCGGAAATCACGGGGATTTTTGAAACGAAAAAGCTAAATAATAAAATCGGGACGGCAAGTGTGACCCATCCGAGATGCCATTTTGGGAATTGCTTCCCGATGAACGGGATCAGAAAAGCTGTTAAAATCGGGATGAGAATAAAAGCATGAATAGAGATCAAACAAGTTCCTCCTTATTCTTTTGATATCGTTCAAGTCGTGCAAGAAAGTATTCAATTTTAAAAAAACTTGAATAAAAAAACAGTTATTTCCTTGTAAGCAATGTCAAATAGGGGAATATAAATAAAGTGACCATCATTAAAAAATTTAGGGGTTGAAATTTCGACAACTCCCCTATAATCTAGTCATTTAGGGCAAGAAAACTATCTTTGTCGTATCTGTATTAAACTTTAGATTTAAAGCTATGCAAAATGAACAAAATCATTAAAAAATGATAGATAGAGGTGTAGTCGTTATGAAAAGATTGAGAGCCCGTATGGATGAAAGCATTTTAGTTTGTGCGTATTATGGTCCAAATGGCGAACGGCTAATCAAGCGCGGCTGCAACATTGCGAACATGCTAGATTGCCCGCTTTACATTTTGACTGTTGATTCACTTCCTCAAGAAGAACTAAGTGCGGACAAAGCAGCCTACATCGATCGATGGAAAGCTTTAGCGGAAGAACAGGGTGCGGAAGAGTTAATCTTTCGCGATAATGAAAAGAGACCACCTGTGAAAGTGATTGCCGAAGTTGCCCGTGAATTAAATATTACCCAAATTATTTTGGGCCAGTCTCCTCAAAGTCGTTGGGAAGAAATTAAAAAGGGATCTTTTGTCAACACTTTGTTGCGTGAAATCTCGTTTGTGGATTTTCATATCGTTTCGATCGACCGCTCTGTTGAGGACGAGGACAATCTTTTTGATAGCGGGACAAGAGCTTATTTAGTAAAATCTGATGAAGAATATCTTATTAGCTTTACCTACTCTGATGAAGTCATTCATGAAGGAATCTTTTACAAAGAAACTGGCACAGATTTTAATAATGGCGTCTTCAAATTTATTAAAGACAATAAAACGTGTCAACTTCATGTAACTGACGATCGAATTACAGAGCCTACTTCTATCCACGCTTCCATTAAAGAAGAGACGTTTAAACATAAAGAATAGAAGAACCATTTTGTTTTAAAAGCCTGCAGAGAAAGAAGCTATTTTCTTTGCAGGCTTTTTTGTATGTATTGTTAGAAGAAGCACTATAAATTTACGTCTATTTTTTGATCAGTAGCATCCATTCCGATGTAACGAAATGTTTCGGATGGGCTAGCGTGATGAAACCGGGCTTGAATAAGGGAAATAGCAATCCCTTTTATATAGGCATGGTAGCCAAAGGTTTTTCTCAGCGTATGAGTGCCAATCTGATCATCTATCCCAGCTTTTCTTGCCGCATCATGGATGACACGATAGGCTTGTTGACGCGAAATGGGTAATTCACTTTTCGGTGATTTGAACAGATAATCATCGATCGTCGTCTTATTTTGGTTCAAATGAAACGTTAAGGCTGATTTAACTTGATCATTCAAATAAATCGTTTGATTGTCTACATGAAGAAATGAAAAGATTGTTCCGGACTCGTCTACCAATTGATTGATTTTTAAAGATAGAAGCGTGTTAATTTTAAGTCCTGTATTAATGCCTAATACAAATAAGACAAAGTCTCGGCTCGATTGTTTTTTTAAAATTTCCTTGATTAATTGTATTTCATCTATGTTTTTGATTGGGTTAACATATTCCACTGTCTTCTCTCCTTGATGTTACTTAATATAATGGTATCATCCCTTTAAGTAACATTCAAATGATAAGGTATATACGCATATAAATAAAAAAACTAAAAAGTTGCCAGAGATCAGTCGAGCAGCAGGTAAAACATTAACGGAATTTAAAAACTCGACAAAAGGTCTTATGGAAGATGATGACAAGAAAGCGAAAAAACAACCGCAAGAAAAGTCGGACAATGAAGTAAAATAATCATATAAAAAAGAGCGTCCCTGAAAAAATAGAGATCGCTCTTTTCTATTTTTAAAAGCATCGATAACGATCTGATTGTATAATAAAAGAAAAAGTATGTGCAAAAGGAGATCGTGAAGGTGGGTTATGTAAAGCCAGAACAAGTTATTGAAAGTATGGTGCAAGCTGGAGCAATGAAAGCAGCTCTTTCTATAAAAGATGTATTAATCAGAAGTGCGCTTGCGGGCGCGTTTATTAGCTACGCAGTTACGCTGGCGATGACAGCATCCATCCAGACGGGAATGGGGATTGTCGGTGCGCTTGTGTTTCCGGTGGGGTTTGTCATGGTGGTGCTGCTCGGGATGGAACTTGTAACAGGAAACTTTGCTCTTATCCCGCTTGCGGTTTATGAGAAAAAAGCAACAATGGGGCAGATGTGGTCAAACTGGGGGTGGGTGTTTCTCGGTCATGTGATTGGCTGCTTTTTGTATGTAGTCCTTTATTTTATTTCATTCCGGTTTGCGGCGGATCAATCGGTCATTGAGCAGATTGTGAAAACAGCTGAAATGAAAACAACTGGATATGCGGCACTTGGCGGAGCGGGTCTTGCATCTGTCTTCGTAAAAGCCATTTTGTGCAACTGGATGGTTGCTCTTGCTGTGGTTATGGGGATGACAGCGGAAAGTGTGATTGGAAAAATAGCCGCGATGTGGCTGCCGATTTTTATCTTTTTTGCGCAAGGGTTCGAGCATTCCGTCGTTAATTTGTTTGTTATTCCAGCGGGCATGATGTTTGGCGCAGATGTATCGATAGCGGACTGGTGGTTCTGGAATCAGATGCCCGTTACGTTCGGTAATATTGTCGGTGGGGCTTTGTTTACGGGAGTGGCGATGTACATGACGCATAAGAAAAAAAGAAATGTATCCTCTGTGTCGATTGAAAAAAACGGAACGGAATAAGTTGACTCAATTCCTCTTGTCTTGTACTATTATCTTTAATTCGAGATAATAAGAGGGACGGAGGATTTTTATAATGAAACATCTTTTTCAACAAGGGAAAAATGAGAACGTATTACTTATGTTGCATGGCACGGGCGGTACAGAGCAAGATTTACTGCCGCTTGCTCAAATAATTGATCCGGAAGCCTCTGTATTAAGCGTACGTGGTAACGTACTTGAAAACGGAATGCCCCGGTTTTTCCGCCGTCTAGCTGAAGGTGTTTTTGATGAAGAGGATTTAATTTTCCGTACGAAAGAATTAAATAAGTTTCTTGATGATGCGTCAAAACAATATGGATTTGGCCGTGACTCAGTCGTGGCGATTGGCTATTCAAATGGTGCGAACATTGCCGCGAGTCTGCTATTCCATTATGAAAAAGCAGTAAAAGGGGCTATTTTGCATCATCCGATGGTGCCGCGCCGTGGAATAGAGCTGCCTAATTTAACGGGTATACCGGTCTTTATGGCGGCTGGAAAAAATGATCCTTTATGTCCGCCAGAGGAAACTGAAGAGCTGCAGCAACTGCTTGATCGTGCAGGGACCATAACGGCCGTACATTGGGAACAGAATGGACATATGCTGACAGGAACGGAAGTACAAGCAGCTGCAGAATGGTATAAAAAGAATGTGTGATCAGCACATTCTTTTTATTTTGACGCAATTGAAAAAGAATGTAATATTAATAGTACATATGGATCATTGGGGGCAGATGATGAAAGAAATAATGATAAGACGTGTTGTTGATAAAGAAGGAAGAGTCACCATTCCAAAATCAATGCGTACACAGTTAGGTATTCAAGAATTAGACGAGGTTGCGATGGTTTATGAACAAGAAAGTATTGTTATGAGAAAATATGACTCTCCTTTTGATGGGAAAGAAGAAAAAACGTGTTTTATAACAGGGAGCATATCAAACGATCATTGGCATTTCAGTGGGGATATTGTGCTTAGTAAAGAAGGGGCGATCTGGCTGCTGGACGAAATTCAGTCTTATTGGATAAAAGTTGGCATATAATTCGAAACATGCTATTTTAAAGAGTGGAAATCAATAAAAGGAGCTATCATATGGACTTTATTACTCTTTTAAAAGCAGTTATTCTTGGCTTGGTTGAAGGATTGACAGAATTTGCGCCGGTGTCATCAACTGGGCATATGATTATCGTCGATGATATGTGGCTGCAGTCACAAGCGTTTTTAGGGAAATATGCAGCAAACACGTTTAAAATCGTTATTCAACTCGGTTCCATATTAGCGGTTGTCGTCGTGTTTAGAAATCGATTTATTGATTTACTCGGGTTAAACAAAGAAACACGTGGACAAGGCGGACGGCTTCGTTTAACACATGTGATCGTCGGCTTGCTTCCAGCAGGTATTCTAGGTGTCTTGTTTGAAGATTATATTGATGAATATTTATTTTCAACGGAAACGGTATTGATCGGTCTTGTTGTCGGTGCGTTTTTAATGATTGCAGCAGATTTAATTGGCGGCCGCAAACGAGAAATCGAGACAGTCGACCAAATTACGTATGGACAAGCGTTATCTGTCGGGCTCATTCAATGTTTATCACTCTGGCCAGGCTTTTCCCGTTCAGGCTCGACGATTTCAGGCGGTGTTTTACTTGGCATGAGTCATAGAGCAGCCGCAGATTTTACGTTCATTATGGCTGTACCGATTATGTTTGGCGCGAGCTTCTTATCCCTCTTAAAAAACTGGCAATATTTCACGATGGACTTGATGCCGTTTTTCGTCATCGGCTTTATTAGCGCGTTCGTTTTCGCGCTTCTATCCATTAAATTTTTCTTGAAATTAATTAATAGAATCAAACTCATTCCGTTTGCCATTTACCGGATTGTGCTGGCCGCTGTTATTTATTTCGTTTTTCTTTAAGTGGAGCTGTTTGATTTATGCCATTAGGGCATGATAAGATAATAGAACGAATCGAAACCGCAGGCAGCCGTCTGCGGTTTTTTTATAACGGAGGAAAAGGGATGAATGAAACGAAGCTGGATCAGCTAAAAGGAATCGTTGCCGGTGTCAATCTCGACAACGGGGATGATTTTGCCTATTCAATGGAAGAATTAAAAAACCTCGCAGAAGCGTGCGGCATTGATGTACGCGGTGAACTGACGCAAAACTTGCCGCGTATTCATTCGGCGCTTTACATGGGGACAGGCAAAGTGGAAGAACTAAAATCGCTTGCTGAATATGAGGAAGCAGACGTCGTCATTTTTGATGGGGAATTGTCTCCGTCACAAATTCGAAACTTGGAAAAAGAACTCGATTGTGAAGTGATTGACCGGACGATGCTTATTCTTGATATATTCGGACGGCGGGCGAAAACGAAAGAAGCACAGCTGCAAGTAGAGATGGCACGTCTTCAATACATGCTGCCGCGTCTTGTTGGTACGTACATTGCACTCGGACGCCAAGGCGGCGGGTCTGGTTTTAAAAACCGTGGTGCTGGTGAAACGAAGCTTGAGCTTGATCGGCGGAAAATTGAAACGAAAATTGCTTATCTCCGCAAAGAACTGGCTAAAATATCTGAACAGCGTACTGTGCAACGGAAGCAGCGCCAGAAAAACAATATGCCGGTTGCCGCACTTGTCGGGTATACGAATGCAGGCAAATCGACTGTCATGAATGCGATGCTGCAAACGTACGAGGGAGGCGGATCAGAAGTATTTGAAAAAGACATGCTGTTCGCCACACTGGATACATCTGTTCGGGGTATTACATTGCCGGATAAAAAAGAGTTTTTGCTGGCGGATACAGTCGGATTTGTCAATAAACTTCCTCATCATTTAGTAAAGGCCTTTCGCTCGACGCTAGAAGAAGCAGCGGCTGCTGATTTGCTTATTCATGTCATTGATGTGTCTAGCCCGCAGCACCAAACGATGATTGATATTACCGAAAAAACACTTGTTGATATCGGTGCAAAAGATATGCCGGCCATTTATGCGTACAATAAAGCGGATCTTGCAGGCATTGATTACCCCGGAGCAGCCGGCAATTCGGTGTATTTATCCGCAAAAGAACGCGCCGGTATTTTGGAATTGACAGAAGTGATGAAAAGTCATTTGTTTAAAGACTACATCCGCTGTGACTTGTTGATTCCGTATGATGAAGGAGAAGTTGTCTCTTATTTCAACGAACAGGCCACGATTTTTGAAACGGCTTATGAAGAAGAAGGAACAAAATTGACCGTTGAATGCCATCGGTCGGCTTATGAAAAATATAAGTCGTTTGTCGTAAAATAGGTGAAGGTTCATTGTTGCGTCGATTGGGCGGTAGTTGAATAAATAGCTGTCTGTTCAAAAAAGCCGTATGAGTACGCATTCACTTAATCTTAAAACAGGGAAACAGCCCTTCCATATCAGGAAGGGCTGTTTTTGTTTCGGCGCCTAAACGGCATCCACCAATTCGCAGATCCAAGCAATTTCATTAAACTAGGGACGAGCAAAAGACGGACAATCGTTGCGTCGATCGCAATGGCAATGGCAATGCCAATCCCGATTTGTTTAACAGGGACTACGCCTGTAAAAGCAAATGCCCCGGTAATGACAATCATAATAAGTGCCGCAGACGTGATGATTTTACTCGTACTTGCCAAACCTTCAACGGTTGAATAGTCATTATCCCGCGTTTCTAGATAAAATTCTCGAATGCGAGAAATAAGAAATACTTCATAATCCATACTCAAGCCAAACACGAGAGTAAAGACCAGGACCGGCATAATAAGTGAAATGTCTGTCGCCTCTAAGCCAAGATGTCCGCCCTGAAATAGCCAGACGAGAATTCCAAAGGTGGAAGCCAGGCTGATCACATTCATGAAGATGGCCTTTAATGGGATGATAATGGAACGGAAAGCGGCCATTAAAATAAAGAACGTCGATATTAAAATGACAGCGAGTACCGGAATCACTTTATTGTAAATTTCGTCATACAGCTCCTGATTAAACTTTGGCCGACCGCCGAATAAAACATCTACGTCCCAATTAGTTGAACTCCAATCTCTTACAATGGTTTGTGCAGCAGCAGAAGAAGCTTTTACATCAAGAGAAACGGGAATTAATAATTGATTATCTTTTATAAATTGATTAATAGCCGGCTGAAGTTGAACCGATGCTAGAGGTTGATCAAGCATTGCAGCAAGCTGTGAAGGGTCATCTACACCGCTTACTGAAAAAAGTGTCTCTACGCTAGTTACATGGTGCTCCTTTTCAAAATCTCCCTGAAGTTGTTTCATTTCCCGCAAACCCGCTTCATTGAGCCATCCGCCATCGCGTTCCGCAATAGCAAAAACGGTAGAAGCAGCGTCCTGATTAAATTCTTCTTCAATCGTATCGTATGCAGTGCGTGATTCAAAGGATGTGGGAAGTGCTCCCGCCTCAGGGATTGCGAGGCTCATATTTTTGACCGGGATTATGCCGGCGCCGAGAATCGCAAATGCGGCCATGGCTATAAAAACAGGGCGCTTCATGACAAAACCGGCAAATGTTCGCCAACGATTTGCAGCGTCCGGATTCATGCGGATAATTTGCCATTTATACACCCGGTCACCAAGCACCTTCAGCAGTGCAGGCAATAAGGTCATCGAGCTGATAACGGCAATCATAATAACCGTCATTCCACCGATTGCGACATTTTTGAAGATATCGATATCAATTAGTAAGACAGAACCGAGCCCAATAAACACGCATAAAGCGGAGAATAAAATGGAGTGCCCAGCTTTGGAAATGGTGACCGTCAAAGCATCATCAATTGTTCTTCCATTCGAACGTTCTTCTTTATAGCGATTAATGAACAAAAGGGAAAAATCGATTGATAAAGCCAAGCCGAGCATCGGGGTAATATTTAAAATGAAAATCGCTAAATCAACTGAATCGGCTATGAGAGACAGGACGCCAAATCCGATGACAATGCTCACTCCGCCGATGATGAGCGGCAAAATCGATGAAACAACTGTGCCTAGTGCCAATAACAGCACAATAAGTGCAACAGGCAGACCGATTAATTCAGCACGCTTTAAGTCATCCTGGCTCGCTTTATTAATGTCTTTAGAAATAACAGGGCCACCGGTTATGGAAACACCTTCCTCATCTTTAATGATCGACTGAACGTCTTCAATAATAGGATCCATCTCTAACGATTCGTCGTCATAATGAATGGCAGCATAAGCAACGTGCTCCTTCATGAGTTCGTTATTTTCAAGAGGTGAATCGATTGCTGACGGGTCACCTGTTGCTTCAATATCCGATAATACGGATAAAATTTGATTTTGATATGATTCTGAAGACTTGTTTTTTGCCTTTTCAAACAAGATAAGCAACGTGTTTTCCGGGAAGTTGAATGTATCATGAAGTTCCTGTTGAACAGCTTCATAGTCTCCGTCAGTCCGGAATCCGTCACCTTCGAGTTTTGATGGCAATTTTGATGCGAAAAACCCGAAAATAACAGCTGCCATAAGCCAAAATACTAGAATCAATCGCCACCAACGGACAATGATAGATGGTTGTTTATTCACGAATACAGCTCCTTTTTTCATCTATCATAACGGAAAATAGTATTATATGAAAATAATTAGAGTACAAAAGTGTTGAAATGAAAATCATTATCAATTATAATTGGGTTTATAAGAATCAATCCCATTTTTTAAAAAAGGAGGATCATCAGTTAAAAAATCATTTCGTTTGAAATACTTGTGCCAACAAGTTCTTTCCTTTACAATAAATTGAGAGAAGCTGTCAAAGGAGAATGGTTATGTATAAGCTGGATGATTCGCTTGGATATAAGCTGTTTCAAAGCTCACGGGTTATGACAAACCGGCTGAACCATTATTTTCGCTTGAAAGGGTATCCAATTACGCATGAGCAGTGGCAAGTGTTAAGCCGGCTTTATGACCATGATGGGCAGACACAGCACTCACTTGCAGTGTTAAACGAAAGGGATGAACCGAGCGTTTCACGGCTTTTGGGGAATATGGAGCGGAACGGACTTATCGTTAGAAAACCCCATACAACGGATAAGCGGATCAATCTTGTTTATTTATCGGAAGAAAGTAAGCAGAGAAAGGACGTTTATACGGCAATTGCCAAGCAGACAATTGCCGATGCCTCTGCAGGAATTGATCTTGAAGAATTTGAAAGAACCTTAAAGATATTGGATCAAATTCGCCGGAACTTATCTTGAAAGTGTATTGCCGGTTTGTAATCGGCAACTATATTTTTCTTTTTAATTGAGAATGAATCTCTCTATCATTCTTTCGATGACAGCAATACGAAAGTTAGGACAAGAACATGAAAAAACGTTATTTAGTTGTAATGCTCATCTTATTATCATTTGTATCATTATTCGTAGGCGTGACAAACATTTCGCCCTTTGATCTGTTTCGGTTTGATGATCACCAGACACAAATTTTCTGGCAAAGTCGTGTCCCGAGGCTAATTAGTATTTTAATGGCGGGTGTAACGCTTAGTATTAGCGGATTTATTATGCAACAGTTAAGCCGCAATAAATTCGTGTCGCCGACAACTGCAGGAACGATGGATTCGGCCCGATTTGGGATCTTAATTTCACTTATCGTCTTTACGTCTGCGAGTCCGATTGAAAAAATGATCGTCGCGTTTATTTTCTCGCTTGCCGGTACGTTTTTATTCATGAAAATACTGGACCGGATTAAAATGAAAGATCCAATTTTTATCCCGCTCGTCGGATTAATGTTTGGGAATATTATCAGCTCGATTACGACGTTTTTTGCGTATAAGCATGATTTAATTCAAAATATGTCCGCATGGTTGCAGGGAGACTTTTCAATGATTACAGCAGGACGCTATGAAATGCTTTACATTAGCATACCGCTTGTCGTGATCGCGTACATATTTGCAGACAAGTTTACAATCGCTGGCATGGGGGAAGATTTTGCACGCAACCTCGGCTTAAATTATAAGCAGGCGGTGAATATCGGCTTAGTCATTGTCGCTTTGTCAACAACATTGGTCGTGTTAACAGTCGGCCTCATCCCATTCCTTGGTTTAGTGGTACCGAATATTGTTTCGATTTACAAAGGAGACAATTTGAAAAACAGCTTGTCTGACACGGCATTGCTCGGTGCGGTATTCATTTTGTTTTGCGATATTCTTGGCCGTATTCTCATCTTTCCGTACGAAATTCCGATTGGCTTAACAGTCGGTGTTATCGGAAGCGGATTATTCATTTACTTGTTGATGAGGAGACGGGATTATGCGTGATAAAAGCAAACTGATACTGTTATTGATTCTGGCAGGCGCTTCGATTGCCGGGTACATGTTTATTGAACTCGGACCTAATTGGGATTATGCGCTGCCGCGACGCGCGGAAAAGATTGCCGCGATTGTGTTGACCGGAACGGTTATCGCCATTGCCACATTGCTATTTCAAACCGTCACGAACAACCGGATTTTAACACCGAGTATTATTGGTCTTGACTCGCTTTATATGCTTGTTCAGACAACACTCGTGTTTTTCCTCGGTTCAACAAGCATGACGGTTATGAACAAACAAATAAACTTTGCGATTTCAATCGGTTTTATGGTCGTTTTTGCCCTCCTATTATACCGGCTGTTATTTCGCCGTGAAGGGCAAAATATTTATTTTTTACTGCTGCTTGGTTTAATTTTCGGTACGTTTTTTGGCAGTTTCACATCGTTTATGCAAGTACTCATTGATCCGAATGAATTTCAAATTATTCAAGACCGCATGTTTGCGAGTTTTAATAATATTCAGACGGAAGTACTCATTATGGCCACCGTTTTAACAGGTGTGACGCTGCTTTATTTAACGAAGTTTGTGAAATATTTGGATGTGCTGTCATTAGGAAAAGAAACAGCGATCAACCTTGGCGTTGATTACGATTACACGGTGAAACGTCTGCTCGTGATCGTTGCAATTCTCGTATCTGTCGCCACCGCACTTGTCGGTCCGATCACCTTTCTCGGATTGCTCGTCGTCAATGTCGCTTATGAAATGTTCAAAACATACAAGCATTTCACATTAATTTTTGCATCAGCGCTCGTTTCAATCGTAGCCCTTGCGGCAGGACAAATGCTCGTTGAACATGTGTTTACTTTTTCGACACAGCTCAGTGTCATCATTAACTTTATCGGTGGCATTTATTTTATATACTTACTACTAAGGGAGAGTCGGACATAATGGTTGAAGTACATTCAGTCTCGAAATCGTACGGATTAAAAGCAGTCGTTGATAATGTGTCAGTTAATATTGAAAAAGGCAAAATCACCTCTTTTATTGGTCCGAATGGTGCCGGGAAGAGTACACTTCTTTCCATTATTAGCAGACTGATGAGCGCCGATACAGGCGAAGTGCTGATCGATGGGCAAAAAGTGAAAGAAACGAAAAGCCGCGATCTCGCGAAAAAAATAGCGATTTTAAAACAATCCAATCATTTAAGTTTACGTCTGTCTGTCCGGGATCTCGTTTCCTTTGGCCGCTTTCCGTATTCACAAGGCAAGCTGACGAAAGAAGATCAAGTGTACATTGATGAAGCCATCCGCTACATGGAACTTGAAGATATGCAGGACAAATATTTAGATCAATTATCTGGCGGGCAAAAGCAGCGGGCCTTTATTGCGATGACGATTGCTCAGGATACGGAATATATTTTGCTTGACGAACCGCTTAACAACCTGGATATGAAACATTCTGTCCAAATTATGAAAGTGCTACGCCGTCTTGCAGATGAGCTTGGTAAAACGATTTTGATCGTCATTCATGATATTAATTTTGCCTCTGTGTATTCTGATTACATCGTTGCACTGAAAGACGGTAAAATCGAAGCGCAAGGAACAGTTAATGAAATTATTACGAGCCTTACGTTAAAGCGGATTTACGGAATGGATATGCCTATTCAAGAAATTAACAATCAAAAAATTTGCGTTTATTTTAGTTGACAAGGAGACGATTTAAAAATGAAAAAGTATGTATTAGTGATGATCATGGCGTTGTTCACGATGATCGCAGCAGCATGTAACTCATCTACAACTGATGGAGAAAAGGCAGAACCAGCCGAAAATGATGAAAAACTGACAGAAATAACGGTTACCCATGAATTGGGTGAGACGACAGTCCCTGTTAACCCTGAAAAAGTGGTTGTATTTGACTTTGGGACACTTGACACGATGGCAGAGCTTGGCATTGATCCAATCGGACTTCCGAAACAAAATATTCCGGAATACCTGTCACAATATGAGGACGAAAAGTACGTAAATACAGGCAGCCTGAAAGAGCCTGACTTTGAAAAGATTAATGAACTTGCGCCGGATTTAATTGTGATCTCTGGTCGTCAAATGGACCTTTATGATCAATTTGCTGAAATTGCTCCGACGGTATACCTCGCAGTGGATACAGCGGATTACATGGAATCTTTTAAATCAAATGCTACAACGATCGGTGAAATCTTTGGCAAAGAAACAGAAGTAGAAGAGAAATTAGCGGAAATTGATGAAAAAGTAGCAGCATTGAATGAGAAAGCATCAACGATGGAAGGGAACGGTCTTGTTATTCTAGCAAACGAAGGCAAGATTAGTGCATACGGTCCGGCTTCACGTTTCGGCATCATTCATGATGTATTCGGCGTAAAACCAGCCGATGAAAATATTGAAGTATCGACACATGGACAAAGTATCTCTTTTGAGTACCTTGTTGAAACAGATCCAGATTACTTGTTCGTTGTTGACCGCGGTGCTGTTGTAACGGAAGGCGAGTCTTCCGTGAAGCAAGTGGTTGAAAACGATCTTGTGAAAAATACGAAAGCAGTAGTGAACGATCATGTGATCTATCTTGATCCTAACGTATGGTACTTGTCAGGCGGTGGACTTCAATCCGTTCTTGAACAGACTGACGAAATCGAAAAAGGAATTACAGAATAATGGAAACAGCGCTGACGGTAACGTCAGCGCTGTTTTTTTGCGGTTAATGTAAAGGTTGTCCCTAGTTGAGATGTTTCTTTCAGGGTTAAGTCGCCATCCATCGCCCGTGCGAGAAGCTGGCTGAATGGGAGTCCAAGTCCAAGTCCGCGTACTTTGAATTTTTTGTTTTCACCACGGTAAAACCGTTCGAAAATGAGTGTTTGCTCAGTGACCGGAATGCCAACTCCGGTATCAATGACATCGATGGAAGCATAACCCCCATCGTCGTGCATTCGCACAGTTATTCCTCCAGCACCTTCAATTGCATGAGCTGCGTTGTTCAATAAATTCATCATAATTTGCCGAAAACGAACAGGATCGGTCAGAATGTACAGGTCATGGCCAGACGAATGAAAATGAACAGGAATTCCGTCCGAATTCCGCGCCAAATTCCATTCATGTACGATATCGCGCGTCAATGTATTGGCTTCGTGAGGCGCGGTTGAAACAGGAAGTGCATTGGCTGCAAATGTATTAAATTCGAGAAGGTCGTTAATCATTGTTTGCATCCGCTCTGTTTCATTTAATGATATGGTAATAAATTCCTGCACTTCATCTCCAGTGACGACACCGTCTTTTACTGCCTGCAAAAGGCCGCTTATAGATGTGACAGGTGTTTTTAGTTCATGTGTGACACCGGCAAGCAATTCCGCTCTTATTGATTCAAGCTGTTCAAGGCGGATCGCCATATCATTAAAGGATGTGACAAGGTCGTATACTTCTTGCTCTTTCGCTTTAGATGGCATGAGCGACACGCTGTAATTGCCGGCGCGAATTTCTTTCGCAGCAGCTGCGGCTTCACTAATTGGGCGGGCGAGGCGGCGTGATAAAATGTAAATGGCTGCCCAGCCAAGCAATCCGCTCCCTAAAATGAGTAAAGCAAGAAGCCGGTATTCGTCGTTTAAATCGGCGAATTCATCTTCTGGCTGAAGCATCACAACCCATCCGAATGTGACCTCATTAACGGTAATCGGCTTTTTAATTAAATAAACAAGTGTATGATTGTCGTCAATACTGGGAAATGTCTGCACATCACGATTCTTTTTTAAAATAACATATGGAAAAGAGTCTTTGCTGTATACGTCATGGTCGCTTGCAGACAAAATGACTCCGGTTGCATCGGTAATATAAATAGAAGGGGGGGCCTTCATGTTCATCAGTTCATCGCGTGCATCGATCATGTCGTCATCAATGTACGTTTTGGATTCATTGCCATTCAGCTGGCTTCCAGCAATCCGGATGGCGAGTTCCGCTGCAAGAAATTCTGACACATCGAGTCTGTTTTCAATCGTCGTATGCCGGATCCAAACGACAGACAGCATAGCGAGTATAAGCAAGCCAAGTGCAAGCGTGATGGCATAGCGTGTCGTCCAGTAGCGGAGAAGCGAAATGCGCCGCTCTTTACTCTTCCACAACAAACTGGTACCCCAATCCGCGCAGCGTCTTAATTTCTCCTTCAGTGGGTGGCCATTTCGCCAGCACTTTCCGAATTCGCTTCACTGATAAATCAACGGCCCGGTCACTGCCGTCGTAATCGTGTCCCCACACTTCATCGAGCAGCTGCTCCCGTGTAAATGTCCGGTTTGGTGCAGCTGCTAAAAATAAAAATAGCGATAAATCACGCGGTGTGAGCGTAATTTCCTTGTCAAACAACGTAATACGATGCGCGTTAAAATCGATCGTCAAGCTTCCGTATGTATGGGTTGTATCTGCTTTCTTTCCATCATCGGCCCGGCGTAAAACAGCCCGTACACGTGCGACGACTTCATCAGCGATAAACGGCTTGGCAATGTAATCATCCGCACCGCCATCAAGACCATCCAGCCGATAATTCACGTCATTCAGCGCTGTCAGCATAATGACGGGGCACGAACCCTCCATACGAATTTCTTTTAAAACGGCCCAGCCGTCCTTTCCAGGCATCATTACGTCAAGCAGGACGAGAGATGGTGAATGTGCATGGAATTTTTCGATCGCTTCTGTGCCACTGTACGCTTGTATAACATGTAAGCCCGCTTTCACGAGATATACTTTTAACACTTGGCTAATCGCCGGTTCATCTTCTGCAATTAAAATTGTCCGCATCTTTAACCCCTCATTTCGGTTCAATTATATAATAAAATTCATCTGAACGTGAACAAGTAGGCAACAGAGTGATAAATGAAAAAACCCGGCCATTAGCCGCCGGGTTTAATAAAATCCATTCAGTTGTGCAGCCGCTTCGGGATTGATGTCTGAGATGGATGCAATAATATCTTTCAAGCGCTTTCCATCTGTCTCAACACCGAGATTGCCTGCTGCATTGTAAACATTCATTTCATGTGCTTTTTTCACTTCGAGGCGGATTGTTTTTTCTTTCTTTCCATCTGTTTCAATATTCAATGCGGCTGCCTGGTTGTGCAGTTTGGCAAGTCGCACTTTTTTTGCCGCAATCTCTAGATCATCGCCTTTAATATTAATACCAAGTGCCAATGCTTGTTCCTCAATGACATCTGCAAAGTTTTTCGTTCCGGTTCGTATTACAGTAGGTGCTGCCTGTTCTTTTATAAGATGTGGAGAAGCCGCTTGAGCTGGAGAAGAGGGAACACCGCTTAAAATCGTAATGGATAGCGCGCCAGTCATAACATATGACATTGTCTTCTTCTTCATGATCATTCCTCCTGATTTGTATGTACGCTTTCTTTGATACTGTCATTGTATAAGAGAAATGTGTCAAGTAAATGTCAAATAGGCAAATTTTATCTGCTTTTTCGACAAATGTGTGAACGTCCTGTTTTGGAATTAAATCAATTATAAATCTTCTAACATTTCTTCAATTTCATTTTTAATGCAGGTAACTTAAGGTCTATATACAATTTACATGCCTTTTGTATATTCCATTAAATGTAAAGTGGTGTCTGCCAAACTAGTTCGGAAACGGGATTCTGCCAATTTATAAAATATTTGTGGCTTTTTACGTCGTTTGCCTGACCAATTGTTATTGAGCGGACAGTTGATGGAAATGTTACGAAACAAAAAGGTAGATCAAACTTGAATTAAATGAGTATTTATGAGCGTGTTGATTTAGGTAAAAAGAAACTTGGTTTTTTATGTAAAATTGTCGAAATATATGATAATATAGTTAACAAGAATCAAGACATTTGTATGAGTAATTTATATTTTTCAGTAGGAGGTGGAAATAATTGAAGAAAATTAAGAGAGTTTCTGCCATTTTTGCTATGGTTCCGGCCATCGCTTTGGTACAGGGAGCTGCTCAAGCTGCTGAGCTTTCTTTTTTAGATGGAATGAGCTGGATGGAATCGTCTTTTCGACAGGAAGAGAGACAGTTCTTCGTGAATGTCGCCCAACATTTTGATGATTTAGAAGAATCATCTTTATCAGTTACTGCGTCATCATCTGATCCAACGGTTATGAAGACAGATGTCACTGGGTCAACTGTACGTTTTGGTGTGCAAGGACATGGAAGGACTGTTATCACAGCAGAGGGTGGAGATGGAAGTCTGTTACTTAAAGATAGGTTCCAGGCGATGGTGACAAAACTGGGCGATATAACTGGAGATGGACTTATTACGGCTGCTGATGCACTTTTTGTCTATCAAGTGATCAATGGGAAAGTAACAGTAACCGATGCACAAAGAAAAGCGATCGATATGAATAGTGATAGTGTAATTACGGCGGCAGATGCATCGTTAATTATGAAAATTGCTACAAGTGGAAGTAACGTCCAATCGGCTGAACAGAAATACGTTGTTGAGTGGTCTAACGTAAATGATGCGCCCGTTTTAACGGCGGTACTGCCGGCGCAATCAGCTACATCGAATGAACGATATGAATGGAAGATCCCGGACGGCACATTTATCGATATCGATGAAGACGATACGCTAGCGTATGCAGCCACTTTAGAAAATGGACAGCCGCTTCCGTCCTGGCTTTCATTTAACGCGTCGAACCGTACATTTGAAGGTACGCCGACAGATCCTAGTACGTTCAATGTAAAAATAACAGTGAAAGATCAGTGGAACGAAACAGCGGAAGCGATCGTTGGTTTCGCCATTCAGGTACCTATTGCGAATGAGGCTCCGCAAGTAACAGGACAAATAACGGAACAACTTGTCGTTAAGGGCATACAGGAGCAGTCTGTTAATCTATCGAGCTTGTTTAGCGATCCGGACGGCGACTCATTAACGTTCACGGCTTCTTCTTTAGACGAGTCCATTGCATCCGGAACAGTTTCTGGCCATATGGTAAACATTCAGCCAACTGGTATTGGCAAAACAAAATTAAAAGTGACGGCAAGCGATGGCAAAACGTCAGTGGATGCATATATTGATGTGCATTCAGTTGAAGTCGTGCCTGGAGGATTTGTTGATGTGGCGACAAAGCAGGGGGTGGCAAATGTCGCAATTGATCTTGCCCCTTACTTTCCGAATACAACAGATCTGCAGCTGATTAAAAATGGAGCTTCTGCTTCTTTATCAGGAAAAACAGTCTCTTACTTACCAGGCGCTCCGGGCACACAGCAATTCTGGGCGATTTCCGCTAGCCATCAAGCGGTGAGGATGACAGTAAATGTCATGGCGCAATCAGGAAGCCCCTTCCTTTTTTCTGAATATTTAGACGGTGGGGATGGACGAATAGCGCTCGAGATTTACAACAGCTCGTATGAGTGGGCAGAAGGATATGAACTCGAAATGCATCGATATGTTACAGCGACGAATCAACGAAACGTGACGAGGATCCCGTTGTTCAATTCAGGGCCTAGTATGACATACATTTTGATCAATAGCACTTTTTACGACTTCTTTGATATCACAAATGCCTATTATTACAATGATGAAATGTTTGTTTATGGAAATGGGGTATTTCCGGTTGCTTTCGTCCTGAAAAAGAACGGACAAGTAATGGATGTCATCGGTGATCCGACAGGAACCGGACCGACACCTATTTTTACTAACGGGGGCACCATCATTCGTAAACAAGGAATTGTTACCGGTTCACAATCCTATCAACTGCAAGGTGAATGGGATCGGTACCCATCTGGAGCATTCCAATATATAGGCAGACACACACCTTGAATGCTTTCATGATGAAAACGTCTGTTTAGAAAACATAACTTTATACAAGAAAAGGGGGAGGTAACCATGAGAATTAATAAAAAATCATCCGTAATAACCATAGTTCTAACGATTCTTTTACTTGTACAGATCATTGGTCCGGCATATATATTGGCTGAAGAGAACGGTACGAAAGCCGCTGTATCATCATCTATTCAAGAAACGATGGTTCATACGTACAGCCAAAATACGTGGGCATGGAATTCATTGGCGACAGGCCCGAATGGCGAGATTTACTTAACGCATAAAATAAGCAGCACAGAAATCGCCATTAAAAAATGGAATGGAAGCGCATGGAGCTCCTTGCCGAGTGTGAAAACATCGATGACTGGAGATACCGGTTTTAGTGATTCGCTTGATTTGGCGGTAGATGCATCGGGCAAATTACATTTGGTTTTTAAACATTATATCGGTTCAGGGGTCACAAGTAAGAGAGGCGTGAAGTACGGGGTTTACAATGGGACAAGCTGGTCTTTTTCGGAAGTGGAAGCGTATAGCCATCCGAGCGGCGGCAGAAATTTTTATGATCCAGCCCTTGATGTCGATTCGCAGGGGCATGCTCACATTGTATATAAATATGTGGATACCTCTTATTATGCCAGGTACGCAACGAATAAATCCGGCGCTTGGCAAATAAATAATATCGCAGTTGGAACAAGTGCAATTGACGAAGTGCACAAGCCAGGCGTTCAAGTGGATGGCAATGATGTTATCCATCTCTCCTATGTAAAAGAAGATAATCAGAATAACTATTATGGGAATTTTTATTACACAAAAAAAGCACTGAATGATGCAAGTTTTCCGACAGCTCAAAAGGTCGTTGATGCTGTGGCTGAGAAAGAGGGTTACTATTATTCTCCTCTAGCTGTTGATAGTGAGGGAAATGGCTATTTCACCTATAGCGTGTCAAATTATGATTCAGACTGGAATTTTCTGTCCTCTGTTTCTTATATTCAATCTAATGTTTCTGGAATTTGGAAGCGGGAGGCGCTTTATACTGATCAAGTAAGGGATACTTATCCGGTTGGTGTGTATACAGTCGATTCTACTCTTTATGTGTTAATGGATTCATGGTCAGCTGACTGGTCAGAAAATCATTTCTTTGCGATGGCGGACTATGGGGCTGGCTGGATTACAGGAAACAAAACGGTAAAACCAGCTTTAGTGCTGGATAGTACAAATGAGCTAACATACTTGGTCGATTCAAATGGCCATTTTATGCTTGCGATGCTGCATGGTAATTTAAAAAAAATCAGCAGTTTAACAGGAACAAGTGAAGATTTTGGCTTGGTTCAGGCTTTATCAGGCAATGCGGACTTGAGCAGCATCACATTAAGCGATGGAACATTGTCACCTGTGTTTGATGGAGAGATTACGAACTATACAGCAAGTGTAGAAAACATAGTGACAGATGTAGACATCACGTCCATTGTTTCAGATGTAGCAGCAACAATCACAGTGAATGGGTCTGTTGTCGCAAGTGGAAATGCTGCAAATATACCTTTAACTGTAGGAGTAAATACCATTTCAGTTATGGTTACAGCTCAAGATGGAACGACAAAAACGTACACGCTCGTGGTAACGAGAGAATTGCTTAAAGGTGATGGCAGCGGGGATGGGAAAGTGACATCGGCTGATGCCTTAATGGTTTATCAGGCGGTGGCGGGGAAAATCCAGCTGACAGACCTTCAGAAAAAAGCCTTGGATATGAACAATGACGGCAAGATTGATGCGACGGATGCGAATCTTATTATGAAAGCAGCTGTCGAAAAAAAATAATAGATTAGGAGGTTAAGAGATGAATAGAAAATTAAGATGGCTGCATCCATTGCTTGTCTTCCTGCTAGTTTTATCGTCGGTGCTTCCATATGCGGCTTCGGCAAAAGCAGCTGTGAATGATGTGACGGTAACCGTAGGCAGTGTCACTGGCAAGCCGGGGGATATTGTCGAAGTACCAGTGTCGATTGATGCACCACTAGAAGATATTACTTATTATACTATTGCCCTTAATTATGATGCAGCGAACCTAGAATACGTAGGTGTAATTGATGATCGTAGCGAATTAATGGGAATGTTGATGGAAGATGAAAACCCGGGAGATGGATCAGATACTTTCACATGGTTTATAGGAACGGAGCAAACAATCACTACATCAGGAAGTTTATTTACTCTGAAATTAAAAATCAATAGTAATTCAGATATAAAAACTTATCCCATTTCTATAGATACTGACAATTCAAGTTTGTTTGGGTTATACGATATGGTAAATGCAGCCTACAATGATGGTTCAGTAGCCGTTAAATCAGCTAGTACGACCAACTCAGTCAAATGGACAGCCGGAACAGTATCTGCTGTACCTGGCGAAACGGTATCTGTTCCTGTATCAATTAGCAATTTAACAAAAGATATCGCAGCGTACGGCTTGACACTAACCTACGACATGTCAAAACTTGAGGCTGTTGATGTGACACCTGTTTATGGCAATGCATCAGAAACTTGTAATGAAACAAGTGATGAAGGTTGTTTCCAATCCAACTTTGATAATTCTGCGGGTACGGTAAGTACGATCTGGGTAGATTCTAGTGGCGGCGATCGTCCATTAACAGCAGATTATACAGGAACTTTGTTTACGATTAATTTTAACGTAAAGGAAAGTACTTCAGTTGGAGACACGATCATTTCATTCGATGAATCAGCTTCATCAGATGCATGGGATCCTGATTTTAACCCAGTGATCGGCACCTTTACTTCTGGGAAAATTACAGTAGTGCCAACGTATACTGTCACTTATGATAGCAACGGTAGCACTGGAACAGTTCCAACAGACGATACAAAATATAAAAAGGATGCGGCTGTCACTGTAAAAGGAAATACAGGTGGCCTAACGAAAACCGGCTATACCTTTGCTGGCTGGAACACAGAAGCAAATGGAACAGGTGCCAGCTACGCGGCTAATGATCCTTTTACTATTGAGGCAGCGGATGTTGTGCTGTATGCGCAGTGGGAAGCTAATTCATACACCGTGACGTTCAGCGGAACTAAACTATCAGATGCCACGGTATCACACGGCGAAAAAGTGGACAAGCCGGCTGATCCATCAAAATCAGGCTCTATATTCGGTGGTTGGTACGCGGATGCAGAGTTTGACGCAGAATTTGATTTCACAAAAGAAATTATATCTGACACCGTGATTTACGCAAAGTGGACGGTGAATGAATACAAAGTGACGTTCAACGGCACGGACTTGTCCGATGCATCCATCACACATGGTGGCAAGGTCACGAAGCCTGCCGATCCGGAGAAAGCGGGCTCCACCTTTGGCGGCTGGTATGCGGATGCAGACTTTCGAAACCGAATTTGATTTCACGAAAGAAATTACGTCTAGACACCGTGATTTACGCAAAGTGGACAGTAAATGAATACAAAGTGACATTCAACGGCACGGACTTGTCCGACGCTTCGATCACACATGGTGGGAAGGTCACAAAACCTGCGGATCCGGCGAAAACGGGCTCTACATTCGGCGGCTGGTACGCGGATACGGACTTCGAAACCGAATTTGATTTCACGAAAGAAATTACGTCGGACACCGTGATTTATGCGAAGTGGACGGCGAATACGTATACGGTCACATTTGAAACAAATAGCGGATCAGCTGTTTCATCAGCGACGGTCAGTCATGGCAGCCCGGTTATTCGTCCATTAGCCGATCCAATAAAAGCTGGTCATACTTTCAAAGGCTGGTATAAAGATGAGCTGTTGACAAACGCATTCCTTTTTGACAATGAAGTGATCACGGGAGAAACGGTCATTTATGCAAAATGGGAAGCGAATCAATATACAGTTGTATTCGATTCAAACGAAGGTTCATCCGTAGAGAGTACAACGGTTTCACACGGTGAAAAGATCACAAAGCCGATAGAACCTGCAAAAGCGGGCTACACTTTTGCAGGCTGGTACACGGATGAAGATACAACGTCTATTTTTACATTTGAATCCGATGTCGTAACCGGAGATCTAACGTTGTATGCAAAATGGGTATCGATTCCATATAATGTGAAATTCGAATCGAACCAGGGCTCTGCAGTTGCGGATATTGTGACAGCTTATGGAGAGAAGTTATCTCAGCCGGCAGACCCAACGAAAGAAGGCTATACCTTTGATGGCTGGTATAAGGATAGCGGTCTTACGAAAAAATGGGATTTTGACAAAGATACTGTGAAAGATCACTTAACTGTATATGCAAAATGGATCATAAAGTCACATACGGTCACTTTTCAAACCGATGGCGGGACAATGGTTCCGGCTGCGAATGTTGAGCATGGGCAACCTCTTGTCCGTCCATTGACGGACCCATTAAAAACGGGCTCCACATTTGGTGGATGGTACACGGATACGGATTTCGAA
>NZ_MRWQ01000007.1 GCF_001906925.1 Domibacillus mangrovi | reverse complement strand
GTAGTTGGGGGTTTCCCCCTGTGAGAGCAGGACGCCGCCAGGCAATGAGAAGAACAGCGACAGCTGTTCTTCTTTTTTAGATTTTGCTTATTTACAGGAAATCAAACGAGTGAACTGCTTTTTAATGACTGCTAAACAAAAAAATAATGCTATCTATCGTCCAAATGTTCTGGACGGTTTTTTAAATTAAAGTGACTTATTTCATGAGAATTTCCAGCAAGGTCTACTCTTATGTGAAAAGCTGGGTATCATTAAATTAAATTTGCACAAGAGCCCCCTTAAAGGATTTTATCTAGTTATGAATGTACTCTTATATTACAATGAAAAAGAAATTAAAAATTAGAGGTGTAATATAGTGGAAATAAATGAATTTATGAAGCAAGCAATAGACTTAGCAAGGAAAAACGTAAAGGTAAAAGAGGGAAGACCGTTTGGAGCGGTCATTGTAAAGAATGGGAAAGTCATTGCAACAGGTGTTAATGACATTTTAGAAACCTATGATCCTACTGCTCATGCTGAGATTCAGGCTATTCGCAAAGCTTCTCAATACTTGCAGACAGCACAGCTTACAGGATGTGAACTATATGCGAGTGGTCAACCTTGCCCTATGTGCTTAAGTGCTATACATTTGTCAGGAGTAAAGGCAGTTTATTTTGCTTACTCTAATGAACAAGCTAAAGAATTCGGGTTATCTACAGCCCATCTATATGAGCAAATCGGACTCCCTATTGAAAAGCAAACCTTACCAATTAGGCAAATAGAGAGTACTACAGATTCTGAACATCCTTATGAATTATGGGGTAATATAAAAAATGAGGAGCTTAATTAAATCCAGGATACAATATAATAGCTCGATTAATACCCTTTGAGTAACCAGCTTTTTACTTAGAGGGGATTTTGAAATAGCCAAACATCTACTTCTTTTTATCTATCAGATTTTACCCAGAAAAAGAACCCCTACTTTAATCGTGTTTTTATCAGCAGGGGATGAACTGTATAGCTGACAGGGTTGGTATCCCACGGTTGTGGTCAACCTTATATGGTTATAAATGATATTTTAGTAAATTTAAATCAATCAACTTGGTCAACTTTATAATATTTAGTTAAACAACAAATATTACTACGCTTAAGATCCCATCTCTATCCTATAAATTTTATTAATTCTTGATTCAACTTTTCTCGTTCTTCCCACATCAAACCGTGACCGCTATTTTCAAACGGAACAAGCTTAGAATTTTTAATTTCTTTATTTTGTGCTACAGCAAGCGGGTACAAACAAACCTTGTCATGAACACCGTGAAGAATGATTGTGGGAACTTGTATTTGTCTGAGATCAGAGAATAAGCTTTCGTCTCTAAACGAAGTGGCAACTGCTGCGGTAGACCATCCGGCTGCCTGTAATCCCATTTGGAGGAACCATTGGGAGAAAGGCTGCGTTGTATGCTGGAAGAAAAATTGGCCTTCAAAATCTTGAAGCATTTTAGGGCGGTCAATGTACGTATTCTGAATGATGTTTGTGACTGCTTCTTTCGGGATTCCTTGCGGAAAATCAGGGCGTATCGTCAAGCTTGGCGCTGCAGCTGCTATTAAGGCAAGTTTAGACACCCCATACCCGTTATGACGTGCCATATATCGTACGGAAATCGCTCCACCTACAGAGTGTCCCACAAGTGTGAAGTTTTGTAAATAAAGTTCATCCACCACTGTCCGCACATCATCGGCTAGCCGATCGTAGGAGTAGCCGCTCGATGGTTTGTCCGAGTTGCCGAATCCTCTCAAATCCATGCCGATGCATCGGTACCCGAGAGAAGGCAAGTGATTAAACTGGTATTCAAACAGCTTATGGTTTACTGGCCATCCGTGTATAAATAAGATTGTTTTTTCACTTTCCCGATTCACATCTTCCACATAAATATTTACATCAGGTTCTACTCTTAAATAATATCCCACTGCAATTCCCCCTTGAAAAATTATCACTTAGAAGGTTATTCAATTTGCTTAAGGTAAATAACATTTCTAGAAAAAATGTTTTCCTATGATTATTCGATTAATCTTGGACGACGAATGACTTATTCAATATACGAATTTAAGATAGTGAAAGTAACAATCAATGTGTGAGGTATGAGGTTAGATATAGATGTCTTAGCATGAGCTGGTGAAATTTTCTCGCGGGCTTTTTTTCTGTTCTATGAAAACGTATGATAAGAAAATTTTATAAATGGAATCAGTGCACAGCACAAATCAAAATAAGGATACTGGGTCGCGATTTAAGGTAATCTCTAAGACATCATCTAGCTATTTCATACCGACTGTGGCAGCAAGTTTAAATGCCAAATATATCTCATTATTTAAATAAGATTCAGTTTATTTCATATCAAATTATCAAAACATATTGACAGGCAAAGAATCTGTATTGTAATATAAAGAAAATAAATTAATTCGGAAAACGATTCCTATATTCGGGAAAATGAAATATGGAATGGAGGTTTTTTCTTGATAATAAATCAAGCAATAAACAAAAAAGAAGGAAACGATTTTTTGCGGTCAGCTTCTGAAGTGATGCAGATAGAAAGACTAGGTGCCTTTCGTTTAACGAGTTTGAGCTTTTTACGGATCATGATTCGAAAAATGATGAAAGAAGCATGGGAAATTGAAAGGGTTCTCTTTTCTTTAGATAAAGAAGGATATGGAGAAGCGAGTTATCGGATTATTACACCGCAAGGGCTGTTCACATTTATCGTTTTCTCAACAGAAATAAGCGATGAGGAAAGAAGCGACCGGGTGATTTCGGAAAAATGGGATGTTACATTTGCTCTTTGTGAAGGAATCCCATCGGACGAAAAAATAGAACGGTTGAGAAATGAGCTTCCAAAACAAGAATTTGGACGTGGGGATGTCGGAGACCTTGTGTGGTCAAGGGCGAATAAAAGCGGTAGAATGTTCCATCATGTAATAGAGTCATTAATGGCAGGGAAACAGCCAGACCTGCAAGTTTTAACGGATATTGGTTATTTACTCAGAACAACTGCTGTATATGGAAATGGAAAGTTCGGCATTGCGCCTTATGAAAAAATAAAAGAAAATCATTCGTTTAGCGGCACATTTCAAGCACAAATGTTTGCGGTTTATATGCTCCGGCATTTCAGTTTTGAACTTGTCGAACATATAGCTTGTCAGAAAAATCCGAATGCATCTAAGCTGCATCCAGAAATAAAGCGCTTTATTGGGACTGGTAATGCAACGGGACTTGGGATGGTACCATTTTTAATCAATCATCCTAGATTGCTTCATCAGTGGGTATATATTCGAGAAAAAGCACTTGCGCGTGTAAAGAACATACACCCAACAGGGAAAGAGTGTAAGCGCTTTATGGGACTTTTGAACAAATCTCAAATCTACTTTGAACAATCACCTGTTTTGGATGTAAACGTATTCGTAAATCCGACACAGTTAGCAGCTGAATGTGCAAAAATGAAAACGCTGGTTAAGGAATATATGGAAAATGGAACGTTTGAATCGAAGGCAGTTGAACAACCTTGGATTGAACTTACAAAAATAGCTAAAGAAAGCGCTTCAATTGACATGCAAGAGCTGCTTCATTCTTTATTGATTGAAGTACATGCAGATCATGTGGTTGATTTAGAAAACGGTTTTAATGTAGATGAAGTGTATGAGCTCGTTCCTGAGATGACGATACAAACGCTTCAAGAGATTATGAAGAAACAGTATAGCTGGGCACTTCAATATAACTTTAGCGATAAACGTGAAAATCATTATTTCTGGTACCGCTCTGTTGAAAAAGAAGAACCGCGTATGGGAATATGTGGAGAAGAGCCGGGTGAAGATCGGGCGATGCCGCTTCATATTGCAAAACAAGTACAAGAGCTAAACGATGTGTTACAAGGTCGTTCAGAAGATGAAATGGTTGCCGCATTTTTATTGCACCATCCCGAGTGTAAAGGGATTGTAAAGCGCATTCAATCTTTAGATGGTTATGAATATGGAGAAGTACAATGCAATTTGTTAAGTGAAGATATGCTGCCTATATACTTATTAAGATGCAAGCTGGCTTTTTTCGGGGCTGAACGATTTGATCCGAAATCAAACCGATGGGTGCGCATTACTCTTTTCCAGGGAGCTCCGCTCGTAGAAGAAATAGGTACAGCATTTGATGACACGTGGATATTTCCACAATTACCCGTAATGGAGGAGACTAAATGACTATTCAAATAGAAGATATGATTATCATTGATGCGTTAGAGTTAAGTAATTGGGACCGTGATTTTCTGCTGCTTTTAAAGAAAGGCGGCGTAACATGTGTTCACGCATGCTGTGGCCTATGGGAAAATGCTCGTGAAACACTCACCAAATTGGGAACTTGGCACCGCTTTTTCGCCGAGCATGAAGATCTTGTCATGCCTGTTCATAAAGGGGAAGACATTTTAAAAGCGAAAGCAAGCGGGAAGATTGGTGTTGTTTTAGGAGCACAAAATACTTCCGCACTTGAAGATGAGCTCGCCCTTGTTTCTGTTTTTAATGATCTTGGGGTAAAAATTATGCAGCTTACTTATAATAATCAAAACTTAATTGGCAGCAGTTGTTATGAAGAGCAAGATACAGGGCTTTCAAGATATGGAAAGCTAGTCGTTGAAGAAATGAACCGGGTCGGTATGGTCGTGGATTTATCTCATGTTGGCAATCGTACATCACTTGACGCCATCGCTGCTTCAAGCCGTCCGGTCGCTATAACTCACGCAAACCCAGATTGGATTTATCCGTCTAAGCGCAACAAATCAAAAGAATTGCTAGGTGAGCTTAGAGACAACGGCGGCGTGCTTGGCGTTTGTGCGTATCCTCATCTAATTAATGGACCTGAAACAACGCTTGAAGAATTTTGCGATATGATTGTGCGCACCGTTGATTTTATGGGCATTGAACATGTCGGCATTGGAACGGATTTAACGTTAAATATGTCTGATGAATTTTTAAAATGGATGCGTATGGGACGTTGGACGCACAAAATTGATTATGGCGCCGGTTCAAAAGACAACCCATCTTGGCCAGAGTGGCAGTCCTGGTTTAAAACACCAGCGGATTTCCCAAACATCGCAATGGGACTTGCAAATAAAGGCATGACACAAGAAGAAGTATCCGCGGTGATGGGAGGAAATTGGCTGCGTTTCTTTACCGAGGGATTCAAAGCGGAAAAGGAGCTGGAAAAATGCGTGTCTCTTATTTAGAATTGTACGTACACTGCAAAAAAGTATTTGAAGCATGCGGCATTCCATACGGCTGCGCAGAAGATGGGGCAGCAGCGGTAGCGTGGGGAGAGTTTGGTGGGCTTTTAGGACTGAACGTATTAACGGGTGAGTTAGATCGAATGAAAGCAAGTAAGATGGAAAACATTCGATTACTGTCTGAAAAAGAAGGAATCACTCATTTTGAAGGCGGTGGACAAAGCGGTCTTCTAGTGGGGAAAACAGTGGGTGACTATGCGTGCGCTCAATTAGCAAAAACAGAAACAGCCGTTGTGTATGTACAAAATACATCCACATCTTCCCTTTTTGCCCAGCAGGCTTTCTGGATTGCCTCAAAAGGAAAAGGATGCGTCATTCACTATCAAACGGCAGAAGGTGCTCCAGCTTGGATCATTGCTACTCCAGATAGTCCTTATCCTGTATTGGCAGAAGGCCTTCATATAAATCTTGAGAACGAGTTCCATGCAGCACTGGACAATCTAGATAGACAAAAAAGCTCAAATGAATTTTTGTTAATATGCACGAAAAAAGTCGAAGTGGTTGCTCATCTTCTTGAGAAGCTAAAAAAAGAAGCAAAAGAAAGAAACATTCCAATCATCGATTCTGAGTATGTGAAACGCACATTGGAAAATTCTCATCAGTACGGCGCAGAAGTGGATCGCGCGCTATGGGATGAAGTACATCAAACTGGACGAAATATTCTCGTTGAATCAACCGAGTTATCAAGACTGCGCGGAGCAGGAGAGCTTGCTTAATACCATTCAATAACATTAATAGGAGGAATCTTCATGACAACTGCAAACGAAACAAAAACATTGAAAAATTTTATTAATGGTGAATGGACAACGCCATCAGGCACAGACTTTATTGACATTGTTAATCCAGCTGATACGAGAGAAGTCGTTGCCCACGTTCAGCAATCAACAGCAGATGACGCTGCAGCAGCACTCACTGCAGCAGAAGAAGCATTTAAAACGTGGAAAAAGGTTCCGTCTCCACAGCGTGGTGAGTATTTGTATAAAATCGCTGCCATTATGGAAGAAGAACAAGAGGAACTGGCAAACATCATTGTCAAAGAAGAAGGGAAAACGTACGCTGACGCTTTGAAAGAAATCGTTTACGCAGCAGGTATCGTCAAGTTTTACGCAGGAGAAGGACGGCGTATGACAGGCAGAATCATCGAGTCAGACATGCCGAATGTGCAAATTGAAACACATAAAGAAGCACTCGGAGTTATTCTCGTTGTGACACCTTGGAATTTCCCGCTGTCTATTCCGGTATGGAAAATTGCACCTGCGATTTTATGTGGAAATACAGTTGTGCTCAAAGCTTCTTCTGAAACACCTTTAACCGCTTCGAAGTTTATGGAGATTATTCAAAAAGCAGGAGTTCCAGCTGGTGTTGTCAACCAAATCGTCGGTCCAGGGCGACTTGTGACAGAAATGATTCACCACCCAGCTGTTAAAGGGATTACGTTTACTGGTTCTAACCGTGTAGGAAACCTTATTTATCAAGAAGCATCGAAAGACATGAAACGCGTTTTGCTTGAAATGGGTGGGAAAAATCCACTAATCGTCATGGAAGATGCAGATATCGAAACTGCCGTTCAGCTTGCAGCCGCTGGAGGATTCGGACAAACAGGTCAAGCGTGTACAGCGACGGGACGGGTAATCGTCCATAAAGACATTATTAAAGAGTTCACAGAAAAACTCGTAGCCCGCGCGAAGGAAATCAAAGTCGGCAACGGATTTGAAGAAGGAGTGGATATCGGTCCTCAAGTAAGCGAAGGTGAGCGCCAATCGACGCTTGATCTAGTGAAGAAAGCAGTAGAAGAAGGAGCAGAAGTTCTTGTTGGCGGCGGTATTCCGCAAAAAGCTGGAACAGAACACGGTTATTTTGTTGAACCAACGGTCATTGGCGGCGTCACGTCTTCGATGACAATTGGCCAAGAAGAAGTATTTGGACCTGTTATTAGCATCATTGAGACAAGTAATATTGATGAGGCGATCGAAATCGCCAACGATATTGCATTCGGCTTGTCAGCTTCTATCTGCACGAAAAACTTGTCTTATATGACAAAAGCGCTGAATGAGATTCAAGCAGGGATAGTGAAAGTGAATATGACAACAACAGGAACATTTTTCCAAGCTCCATTTGGCGGTTACAAGCAATCAAGCACAGGCACTTATAAAGAGTTAGGCAGTGAAGCCGTTGAATTTTATTGCCAAAATAAAACGCGGTACATTAACAGCAACTAAGAAAACCATCCATTAACGATCAAAAGTGCATATTCACCAGCTTACTAAAACAGTGAAGAGGGAAAAGCATTTCCCCTTTTCACCGTTTTATCAAAAGTGATGAGTGAATATGATACAATAGGGCACAAAGAAAAAGAGGAGTCTCTTTTACTGCTATTCTTCTTTGTGGAGGTTATTAAATGAAAACAAAGCCGGAAGTAGCCGCAACTGTTGTGCGTGCTATAAAAATTATGAACTATTTAAATGAAACACCTGGTCCTCAAGGTGTGAGTGATATTAGTAAAGAACTGGAACTGTCTTCTACAATTGTGCATCGTTTGTTAACGACATTAAAAGTAGAAGGAATGGTTTTTCAAGATCCTCGATCAAAGCTATATTCGCTGGGAGCCGTTTTTTTAGATTATGCGAATAAAATCTTGACGGAAATGCCTCTCGCACCTGTCATTGAACCAAGATTGATTAAGTTGCGTGACATAACGGGAGAAACAGCTGGTTTCTATGTACCGAGCGGCCATGTAAGGGTGTGCGCTCTTGAATATGAAAGCCAGCAAGAAATTAGACGTTCCGTAGGTGTTGGGAAACGCCTGCCGCTTTATATCGGTGCCAGTGGACGAGCGATACTTGCATTCCAATCAAAAGAATTACAAGAGCGGATTTTGCTTTCAGTGGCGCCGGAACAACGAGGACGTATCCGTAGATTGCTAGATGAAACAAAAGAAAATGGGTATGCGATCAATGAAGAAGAAGTGAATAAAAATGTGTCTGCTATTTCAGCACCCGTTTTTGATCCACAAAAGCGTGTAATTGGTGCGTTATCTGTCTCAGGCCCGACATTTCGCTGGAATCGCCAAACAATGAAGTCTAGTATTCCCGTTTTATTAAATGCCACAAATGAAATTTCCGAATCACTTATTTAATTATGAACGAAGAAGGAGATCACTATGAGACCTGAAGAAAAGCTAAAAGAAATGAATTTATCACTTCCTGAAAAAAAAGCAAAAGGTGGAAACTACATCTCGTGTGTTCAATCAGGAAACCTGCTTTATTTATCAGGAAGTCTATCATATAGTCATATTGGAAAAGTAGGAACTGATTTAACAATTGAACAAGGATACGAAGCAGCACAAGAGGCTATTTTATATGCATTGTCGACGATTAAGGAACATGCTGGTGAATTGTCCCGTGTGAAAAAGTTTGTTAAATTGTTAGGTTTTATTAATACAGCATTTGATTTTACGTCCCAGGCAAAAGTGATGAATGGCTCTTCTGATCTGCTTGTAGAGTTATTTGGAGAAGATATTGGCAGTCATGCAAGAACCGCGGTTGGTGTTATGTTGCCGCGAGGAGCAGCTGTTGAGATTGACGTTATCGTTGAAATAGAATAGTAATAAAGTGGAATGAACATTCCACTTTATTACTAAAGAAAGCGGTTACATTATGCGTGATCCTAGCATATTCGTGCGTATTCATATGTATGATATTATTCCTAAAAAAAGGTGAAAAAAATTTCGAACCATTGAAAGCTGCATCTCGACATATAACGAAGGTGGGGAATAAAAGATGAATGGAAAAAAAACACAGACGGACTGGCCCGTTCTAATAATCAGCGGGGGACTGCTTTTACTATTTGTTCTTGCATCGTTCATTAATTTAGAATTTGTGTCCAATATAGTAAACGTTTCATTTGCATTCGCAACTAAATATTTTGGCGCGTTTTGGCAGATTCTGCTTCTTGGTACTTTTTTCATTGCCCTTGGAATGGCCTTTTCAAAGTACGGGAAAATTCGTCTGGGTCTGTTAGACAAACCTGAAATTTCTACGTTTAAATGGATTGCGATGATCATGACAACATTGCTTGCAGGAGGAGGGGTGTTTTGGGCCGCTGCGGAGCCTATGTATCATTTTATTAGCACGCCGCCTGCGTTTGAAGGAGTAGCGCCACATACGCAAGAAGCCATCATCCCTGTTTTTGCACAAACTTACTTGCACTGGGGATTTCTTGCCTGGGCGATTTTAGGAACACTGAGCACGGTTGTTCTTATGTATGCACACTACCATAGAGGGATGCCATTAAAACCTCGCTCTCTTCTCTATCCGATTTTTGGAGAGAAAATTATGAAAAAAAGTGTACTCGGAACAGCAGTGGATGCTTTTTCAATCATTGCAGTGGCCGCTGGAACTATCGGTCCGATCGGATTTTTAGGCCTGCAGGCAGCTTATGGATTAGAATCGTTGTTCGGGATACCGAATACGGAAACGACGCAAATATTGATCATTGTCAGTGTAGTTGTCATTTCAATCATTTCGGCTGTGACAGGCCTTCATAAAGGAATTCAATTTTTAAGTAATCTAAATGTAGTATTGACGCTTATCCTCATGGCTGCCGTATTGTTAATGGGACCTGGTGGATTTATTGTGGATACATTTGTTTCTTCAACGGGTGTTTATCTTCAAGAATTTATGAGACTAAGTACGTATAGAGGGGATTCATTATGGCTCGGTTCCTGGACTATTTTCTTTTGGGGCTGGTTTTTAGGGTATGGACCGATGATGGCTATTTTTATTTCGAGTATTTCAAGAGGGCGGACGATTAAAGAGATCGTTGTAGCCATTGCCATTATTGCACCAATCGTGACGAATTTTTGGTTTACGGTTGTTGGGGGTACGGGTGTTTTTTACGAACTCGCACAGCCAGGCATTATTTCTGACGCATTAAATAGCGCAGGAATGCCAGCTGCGATGATCGCGATCGTACAGCAGCTTCCGCTTAGTGTCATTCTTGCACCTGCTTTCTTAGTCGTGACGATATTGTTTGTTGTCACCACTGCAGATTCAATGGCGTATACGATTTCTGTTGCCGTTACGGGTGATAGCAATCCAGCTAAAGGTATGCGTATTTTCTGGGCTGCTGTTATGGGACTAGTGGCGATTGTGTTGCTGACGATCGGTGAAGGAAGCATTGGGGCCATTCAGTCTTTTATCGTCGTAACGGCCATTCCTGTTTCGCTATTATTGCTGCCGATGTTTTGGGCGGCTCCAAAAGTAGCAGGCATTTTAGCGAAGGAACAGTTTAGTAAAGGCGCTCAGTTATCCCTTAAACAAGACAATACTTCTTTACTTGATTTGAAAAAAGATGCAGATATAGAAGTGATGTAAATAGACTATGTACACTCCAGAAGAAACATTACTCATCTTTCACCATTGGAGGAACCTTTTATGTGGGTTATTACGGCCTATTCAAACTCAAATATAATAATGTATGAATTTGATACGGAAGAAGAAGCGAGGAAAAAATTTAGGCAAATTGAGGATTGCAAGATTCTTTCTGAAATTGTTTACTGCAGTAGCCCGAAACGTGCTGTACTCCCTCATTAAGTATCGAAAGAAATTAAAAAATAATAAACTTAATTGAAATAAAGGATGTTTAAAGTTGTTGTTTACAACAACTTTAAACATCTTTCTCTTTTATCAATGAGCAGAGAAAAAATCATATAATAGATTTAAATATTCTGGGGAGATGTATAGATGGAAAGCAAATATTGCAGGGAATCACGGGTAATAAGAACGAGTCGTATATTCCCCAATGACATGAATAATCATAATACATTATTCGGTGGGCGACTTATAAGTGATGTGGATCAAGTAGCGTCTATTTCTGCAGCACGTCACAGCCGACGAGAATGTGTGACAGTCTCAATCGATTCTGTCGAATTTTTACACCCTGTTCGGCCGATTGATTCTGTATGCTTTGAATCGTATGTGACTTGGACAGGCACATCATCCATGGAGGTTTTTGTCAAAATAATTGCTGAAGATTTAAAAAGCGGTGAATGTAAAATAGCAGCGACTGCCTTATTAACATTTGTTGCATTGGGTCAAGATAAACGTCCTATAAAAGTGCCATCTGTGATGCCGGAAACAGAAGAAGAAATAAAATTACACGAAACGGCACCAGAGAGAGCAAAAATACGTAATCAAAAAAGACAAATAAGCAAAGATTTAGCAGGATTTTTAACAATGAAAACGTTCAACGAAATGAACTAGTCAAGAATTCATTATATATTAATAAGGTTTAATAAAAAACATCCATTCACCGTATTTAAAAGAATCGGCTGAAGGGATGTTTTTTCTGTTTGGAAATAGAAACTGAGATTTAGAAATAGAGAGAACTTGATTGGGAATACATGCGGTTCATCTACTTAATACAGATGTCACGACAATACTTGAATAATTAAGGAAAAATAGGTCAAACTGGTAAAAAGTGAAAAAGGGGGATTTCATATGCCGACAATTGTCTCGGTCAGTACGTTTCATCCACCGCATGAACTTATGCAGGGGGAGGTGACGGACTTTGTAAGGGAATTATTTCAAGAAGATTTTCAAGATATTGAACGGCTGCTGCCTGTCTTTCAAAATGGGCAAATTAAGAAGCGTCATTTGTCTATGCCTCTTGAATGGTTTCGTCATGAACATAGTCTAAAGGAACGAAATGATTTATATATTAAGTTAGCGACAGACTATGGAACAAAAGCAGTGGAAAGCTGTTTAAAAGACGATCGTTTTTTAGAACAACCATTGTCCTTTGGAGAGATAGATGCTATTTTTTTCATCTCCAGCTCGGGTATGGCAACGCCCGGGATTGAATCAAGAATTATGAACCGACTGCCATTTTCAGCGGATACAAAGAGGATTCCCATTTGGGGTCTGGGCTGTGCGGGAGGGGCAGTGGGTGTTAGTCGCGCACATGAATACTGCCTAGCGTTCCCAAAAGCGAAAGTGCTCGTTCTTTCGGTCGAATTATGCAGTTTAACTTTTCAACGAAACGACCGCTCCAAAAGTAATCTAATCGGCACATCATTGTTCGCGGACGGTGTTGCCTGTGCACTTATCGCGGGTGATGCAGCAGATGTGAAGACAAAGCGGCTTACGCCATCTATTTTGCGTACAGAATCAAAACTGATGCCGGATTCAGAGGACGTGATGGGATGGGATATGAGAGACAGCGGTCTTCATGTTATTTTTTCACGTGATATTCCGTCGATCATACGCAGGTGGCTCGGTGTATTTGTCGAGACATTTTTGCAAAAGCAGAATCTATCTATCGATAAAATCGAGCATTTTGTTGCCCATCCAGGCGGAAAAAAAGTGCTCGATGCGTATGAGGACACGCTTCATCTAACGAAAGAGAAAACAGTACACGCTTGGGACGTACTATCTGAATTCGGTAACATGTCTTCACCAACAGTTTTATATGTGCTCGAACGCTTTATGATAAATGAAGTGAGGAAAGGGGATTATGGATTAATGGCAGCGCTAGGCCCTGGGTTTTGCGGAGAATTAGTTCTTCTGGAATGGGGGAAAGAAACATGACACTTTTCTTATTCATCATCACTGTTGTTTGTATGCAGCGGCTTGTCGAACTTGTTATTGCAAAACGAAATGAAAAGTGGATGCGTGAACGGGGAGCTTATGAAGTTGGTGCGGGACATTATCCGCTAATTGTTTCTCTTCATATAGGCTTTTTCATTAGCTTAGCAGCTGAAGTGATCTTGTTGGAAAGATCCATAAGCGAATGGTGGCCGTTGTGGGTGTCTCTTTTCTTACTTACACAGGCTGGTAGAGTGTGGAGTCTTGCTTCACTTGGCCGTTTCTGGAATACGAAAATTATTATTTTACCAGGCGCGAACGTTGTAAAGCGGGGACCTTACCAGTGGATGCGGCACCCGAATTACACCATTGTTGCTGCTGAATTTCTTATATTGCCACTTCTATTTCAAGCATACTATACAGCCATTATCTTTTCAGTGCTGAACATGATGGTACTGTCGATCCGGATTAAGATCGAAGAAAAAGCGCTTGTTGAAGCAACAGATTATAATAAAGTGTTTAAAATGGACTGAAGACGAAGGAGCATCAATTAGCGGGATGAGAAATATAAGGAATAAAATAAGATGCCTGTTTCCATAGTGCGCTAGTTGCGAGCCGGAAACAGGCATTTTCTTATGTCTTTAAATGCTGTATGATGGGGAAATCAGATAGATTGGCAGGGGAAAAGTGTGAGAGAAAATGTTTTAGAAAATCAGCAGGTGCATAGCCGTTCAAAACGCTTATGGATGGCGCTGCTGCTCGGTTCGTTGTCAGCGTTTGGTCCGTTGTCGATTGATATGTATTTGCCATCATTGCCGATTTTAGCAAATGATTTGCAGACGACAGCGTCGATGGCCCAGCTTAGTTTGACTGCTTTTTTAATTGGCCTTGCAGCCGGTCAGCTTGTAATGGGGCCACTCAGTGATGTTCAGGGGAGACGGAAGCCGCTTTTAGCAGGCCTCGTCGTATTCGCGATTGCATCTATGTTATGTATGATTGTACCATCGATCGGAGGATTGATTGTGATGCGGTTCGTACAGGGTGCATCTGCGGCGGCAGGAATCGTTATTGCGCGTGCAGTTGTACGTGATATGTATGACGGTCCGGAATTAACAAAGTTTTTTGCGCTATTAATGTTAATTAACGGTATTGCACCCATTGCGGCACCGGTTGTCGGCGGACAGCTATTGGAATTTGTGTCGTGGCAGGGCATTTTCGGCGTACTTGCGGTCATCGGAATCATGATGGTCATGGCTGTCTTTTTTTGGATGCCGGAAACGCTTCGGGACAACCGGAGATCAGCGGGCGGATTGAAAAATATACTTGTAACGTTTAAAACATTGCTCGTCGATAAAGTATTTATGGGCTACTGTCTGGCCCAAGGATTTGTCATGGGAGGAATGTTTGCGTACATTTCAGGTTCGCCGTTTGTTCTGCAAGGCTATTTCGGTTTGTCACCGCAAGAGTTCAGTTTATGTTTTGCAGCAAATGGTGTCGGAATTATTATTGCATCGCAAGTAAGCGGGCGTCTTGCAGGGAAAGTGAAAGAATCCGTGCTGCTCGTATGTGGTTTATCGATGGCGCTTGGCGGAAGCAGCATGCTATTTTTAATGCTTCTTATGAAAGCGCATTTAATCGCTGTACTCATTCCGTTATTTTTTTCTGTCGCAAGCGTAGGTGTTGTAGCGACAGCATGCTTTTCTCTTGCAATGCATGGAAAAGAAAAAACGGCCGGTGCTGCGTCTGCACTGCTCGGTTTAATGCCCTACATTTTTGGTGCCGCGGTTGCACCCCTTGCCGGTATCGCAGGCGGCGGAACACCGCTTCCGATGGGGATGATTATGATCATTTGTCATCTGGCAGCCGTTTGTGCATACTTTTTATTATGCCGGCGCAAGATTTGAACATTATTTTAAAGGTATATTAAAGCAAAAAGAGGGCTGCCCCCTTGTTAGTTTCACTAACTTTGGGGACAGGCCCTTTTTTTTCGTTTGAGAGATCAGTCACCACCGCCACCGCCACCATCTCCCCCTCCGCTATCACCACCACTGTCTCCGAAGAAACCGCCACTGTCTGAGGAAGAAGAACTGCTTCCACGCGGTACGCTCCATTTCCACGTTTCTGAAACGTAACGAACGGGTTCTTCATCGGAAAGGATTAAAAATGTAAGTGGTGCAACAGATGCGAGTTCTGTATCCAGCGTTTTATGAGACACCGTTTTTTTTGCCTGTAGAAGCAGTGAACGCACTGTCCATTTTTCGATGTCGTTACCTAGCATATTCTGCTGTTTCCGGAACTGCCTAATGTCTGCTTTCACAAAAGCAGCTTTACTGGACAAGAGGAAGCGAGGTGTTAAGAAATAAAGAACGGCACTAAGTAATATAAATAGTACAAGCCATAAAGTAGCATCAACATCGTACAGCATAGCAGACCCAAGAACTGATCCTGCGAAGAAAGCGGGTGCGGGCCAGCGTTTTTTTGGCTTCCGCCAGATGGTTATGATAAGCACTAGTCCGATGATTCCATATACAATCATCGTGGACATGTCCAATGAATCAATCATATACGTGTATAATATAAACCCGAATACAGTCAGCAGTATCCATCCTTTTAAAAATCGCGGCAGCCGGTCACTCATGACGCCCGCTTTTTTCATCTCATCAATGACGTGATCCACCCATTCTTGTTCGTACTGTTTAAAGGTCTGTACTTTTTTCTGATAATTGTGAAGAGTGGTATTGCGTGTTTTTTCATTTTTGGTTGCACCAGCTAAATCATGGACGGTGAAGGTATTACGTCTGTTAAAAAGAGCCTTGACCAGTTTCTTTTCACAATTAGACAATCGCTTTCGATCTCCGGTCAAGGTGAAATGCAGCGTATTGTCCGGGGAATCCGGATCTTTATAAAAACGGCCGTGCGTCCGGCTTACCTGCACAGATGCGAATCCTTTTTCAACAAGTGAATAAAGTCCGGCTAAAAAGGCATAATGATCCGTTTTCCCAGCCCGGTCAATCATATACAAATAAAGAGGGTCATGATGGATTAATGATAATGAATCCCCATGTCTGCCGCGGAATTTCATGAGTATGACAGCGATTATTCCCAAGAAAACAGCTGTGGATAGTCCCGTTAATAGTGTCTTAAGATTGTCTTTTTGTTTTTCTTTCTTATGAAAGGACTGAGCGAGTGTGTTTTCCGCGTCGACCGCTTCTGTGATCGTCATCGGTTCGGTCCCTTTTGTTTGTCCGGTCATCACTGACGAAGGAAATAAAACACGAACTTCGGTCAGCGAATAAAGCATGGAAGCGGGTGTTGTAAAGCGGGCGACTTCTGATCCTTTTTCTTCTACCGTCCCGAGCCGATCATGAAAAAATGCATAATATTGAGAGGGCTCTATTTGTTCGGGAAAGACGATATCAATCGTGACGTTTTCCAAAGTTTCACCGTGGTTCCCATCTGTTCCGAAAAAAGGAATGGTGAGATCGCTATATGTATCGTACGATTTGACGGCATTTTTAAGTTCATAAATGTAAAAGACTGATTTCGATATGTTTGCTGCGGGAAGGGATGCATAAAAAGTGTTGTCTTCCTGTTCCACAGATAAAGCGTGTAAATCATTTTGGTTGACAAAGCCAAGCTTTGCATTCACATTTGTTAATTCATATGCTTCAAAATATTCCACGCCGTCATGTCCTGCTTTATGAATGGAGCGTCTGGCCCGGTCGTATTCTCCATTAAATGTGTAATGGAAAATTTCGTTGACAAGTATGTCTCCGTCGGGTTGAATCCAAGTTCGAATGTTTACTTCATTCATAGAATAGGATCTGGCGTAAACAGATGGTGCAAATAAAAAGAGAAAAAGAATGAAAAGTGCGAGTTGTTTTTTCAGTAGAAGTCGCCTCCTTCTATAAGATGTTACGATCATTTAGAAAGAAAAGATTCAGAGAATAGGGAAAATGAAGAAAAAGACCCATCTCTTATCGGATCGAGGCGAGTCTTTCGTATACTTGTGACAATGTATTGATTCCTAATTTTTGTAGTTTATCAATATAAACGGCCCATAAAGCGGCAGTGAGTCGGGCATCACCAAGTGCGTGGTGTCGTCCAATGATGGTAATTTGATTATGTGTACAGCAGTCTTCCAGCCGGACGTACCGGTTATCCGGTTCAGCAATACGGTACATGAATGACGTGTCGATGAGCCGGTGAGAAAAAGGGGTGCGAAAGTATTTTCGGCTTGCGTACTGCATAAACGCTTTTTCATGGCTTGCATGATGGGCAACGAGTGGAGACGCTCCGCTAAATTTGAAAAATTGTTCAAGTGCATTAGCCGGCTCCGGTGCCTTTTTTAATTCTGCTTCATCAAGACCGGTCAGTTCTTTAATAGAAGGAGGAAGAATCTTTTCGTAACGAACGGGCGAATAGTATTCATCTTCTATTTGACAGCCGGTCACTTTCACAGCACCAATGGACAAGATTTGATCACCTTTATCGGGGTGAAAGCCGGTTGTTTCCAAATCAAAGACGATCACTTGCAATTCATCAAGTGGAATCGAAGTCGTCTCCTTCGTTCGCAAATCCCGCTGTAATCTACGCATAAATGCTATATCCTGTCGGCCGCCCTGTAAACCAGTAAATCGGTTGCCGCTTAAATTTTTCATGAAATCGTTAAAGCCCATAGTGGATCATCCTTTTTCTACAAGTCGCTGCACGTAATGATGAAGTGCCTCTGCCGTTTTTAAAATGTGACGCAGTTCTTTTTTTCGGATCGGTCCGAGCTTGTCGATATGAATGTAATGAGAACTGCCATAATCGGTTGCATTTTTGAGAGCGCGAAGTCGGAAGTCAAGCAGCATCCGGTATGCTTCTTCACATTCGTTTATCCTGCTTGCATATGCAGGAATTTGTTTTAATGCTTTCATTCTTATTAATGTCGAGGAAGGCTCGATTCCTTCTTTGACAGCTAGCACGCGGATCGCATTGACATACGGAAAAAAGGCCGCCTGTTTTAAATTGAGTGCACCTGTATGTTGACCATTTTGTTCAGTGAAAATCTGTCCGAATAACCCAACGGACTTTTTCATATATTGAATGTTTTCAAAAAAACGTTTCAATAAATGCCGATTGTTGTTTACCAATGCTGAAATTTGTTTTTTTAATGAAGAGATATATGTTTTCTCCCCGTAAAGCACCCGCGCATCGCAAATCATATGAAGTGAGCGAATCGTATCAAGTGTTTCATCTTTGATCCATGAATGAATCTGCGTTTCCCATCCTTCAATTGATCGGCACCAGATCGGGTTGGAGCTCATGACCCTGCCTTCACAGTACGGATAGCCCGCCTCGTATAAACCATCTGAAAACGTTTGGCCAAGAGTTAAAAAATAATCCGCAGTATCATCTGTGTGAAGTTCATATACTATGCCGTGATCTTGATCGCTGAGTGTTCCTTGTTCACAACGACCGGCACTGCCGAGTAAAAATAATGTGAATAGGCAAGGCGGAGCACCGTTTGTTTCTTCATGCTTTTGCAAGGCCGTTAAAAATACCTTCATCATAATCCCGTCATGAAAGGCATTTAGCCGCTGTGTTGAATGAAGGTATCGCTCCATACTTGAGTCTTTTGCAAGGCGGATGTCTGCGTATGTGTGAGCGCGCGTCGTCATACCTAAACACATCCTTTTTAACTAATAATACGCAAAGCGGAGCTGCTTTGCGCATGAATTATATTATTTTTCTCCTGATATAGCTTGATTTGTATGATTAGCGAATACTTCTGGATAGCCGTAGCTACCATGTTCACTCATATCAAGACCCATAATTTCCTCTTCTTCTGAAACGCGGAGTCCGCCAAGTGCTTTTTTAATGGCGAAAAGAATAATGAATGACGCTGCGAAAGCGAAAGTGCCGCTGACGAATATGCCCATTGCCTGTACACCGAGTTGTGTGAAGCCGCCTCCGTAGAAAAGACCAGGTTGACCGATCGTTGCAAGTTCTGGTGTGGCGAAGAGACCGGTGGATAATGTCCCCCAAATACCAGGAATACCATGAACAGAAAGGGCAAAAATGGGATCATCAATGCCCATTTTTTCAATTAAACGTGCACTGTAGAATACGAGTATACCGGCGATTAAGCCAATAACGACCGATGCCCACATGTCAACGAATGCACAAGATGCGGTAATCGCAACAAGCCCTGCTAGTGCGCCGTTTAAAATGGTCGGAATATCAGACTTGCCAAGAACAACCCATGAAATAATCAATGCCGAAACAGCAGCGGCACCAGCTGCAAGGTTCGTGTTCAGTGCAACGTATCCAAAAAAACCACCATCGACTGATAATGTGCTGCCTGCGTTAAAACCGAACCATCCAACCCAAAGAATAAGGACGCCAAGTGATGTGAAGACCTGATTGTGACCGTGAATTGCATTAGCCGAACCGTTTTTATTAAACCGGCCGATACGTGGTTTAAGCAAAAACGTTGCGGCAAGTGCAGCCATCGCACCTGTTAAATGAACGACAGTCGAGCCAGCAAAATCTTGTTTGCCATGCTCAGCCAGCCAACCGCCGCCCCAGATCCAGTGAGCGACAACGGGGTAAACGAATGCGGAAAATAAAATGGTGAAGAGGACGTATACAGAGAGCTTTGCACGTTCCGCGAAACCGCCGAGCGCAATGGTGACCGCAATCCCTGCGAATGCCATTTGAAATATGAAGAAGACGGAGGATGATAAATTCATATCTTCAAGTTCATAACCGGAATAAAAGAAATTCGATAATCCGATGAAAAAGTTTGCGTTATCTCCGAAGATGAAAGCAAATCCGATAACCCAGAAAACGAGGCAGGAGAGGCCGAATGTGAAAACAGTTTTGCCGGCGATGTGTCCGGCATTTTTCATGCGCGTTGACCCAGCCTCCAGCATAACGAACCCGGCAGCCATAAAAATCACTAAAATGGCACTAAGCATAACCCATAGACTGTTCATTAAATACAACATATCATCCATTTTCAACATCTCCTTAAACATTATTTTTTATAACTATATTATGTTATGTTATATAACATGTAATTATAATATGTGAAAAATAAAGATTAATCAATTATTTTTTGAATATTTTTTTGGATATATGTTATAAAATATAACATTTAAAAGGGCGGAATTATTTAAAGTATTATTTCCTAGGGAAGTTTTTGTATTATTCTTCAAACGAAAACGTAAGTATAGAGGGATTGAGAAAAACTCTTTCAGATCGATTTTTATATGGTACACTTGGAATGGAATTGGAAAGTGATGATCGTATATTTTTTGTTTATCCCTCATTAACGGGTAGTAAGACCCCTACTTCAAGACTTTGAAAAGAAGGATAAGTGGGGGATGAGCGGAACGCAGACTAAGATCGTCACGTTCTGTGACAACGTCTGCATGATTCACATCCTGTGAACCTAACCCCCACTGAATGAAGTTTCACTTTATCATTATGGGAATAGAAACGTAACGATACGGACCGCGCCTATTTGAGTATGAGCTGGCAGAAAGGGGTTTCGTGATGAGTTGGTTTGGGGGAAGCTACGGAGATTATGACTTCAATATGTTTTCAGCGAGTCATTTTACTATGCTGGCCATTTTAATGATGCTTGTCGGTTGTCTCTATATTTTTAAAGAACGGCTGAAGCTATTCCAATTGAGAAAAGTTGAAGTGGGAACGGCTGTTTTCTTACTATTGCTTGAAGCAGTGTATCACGTCTGGATGGTAGTGAATGAAAACTGGCAGATCAGCCATGCCATTCCACTGGAACTTTGCAGTATTAGCTTGTTCTTAGCTGTTATTTTGTTAATTAGTAAAAAGAAAATAGTGTACGAAATTTTGCTGTTTACAGGATTGCTCGGTGCATCGCAGGCGCTTTTTACGCCATATTTAAATTATGACTTTCCGCATTTTCGCTTTTTTCATTTCTTTATGACGCACCTGCTTATTTTCTGCATCCCGCTTTATTTTACATGGGTGAAGGGATACAGACCGTCCATTTATTCCATTGGTAAAACGATGCTTTTTTTAAACATATTGATGCCGTTTGCAATGATCGTAAACTGGCTCACAGGCGGCAATTACTTGTACTTGAGTCATAAACCTGAAAGCGCAAGCCTGCTTGATCTGCTCGGCCCCTATCCTTGGTATATCATCTCACTAGAGCTGCTAGCATTCAGTTTAAGCATCATGATCTGGCTGTTGTTACGGAAAAGAGAAGGAAATTTGCCAGTGGAGAAACCGTTCCGCCGCCGTGCTTAAAAAAAGCGGGGGATTTATTTACCCGCTTTTTTGTATGTTCCTTGCTTTTGCTGCATTAAAAAGAAAAAGACGCCGAGTAGGACGAGAAAACCACCGGAAATTTGCCAGCCAGTAAGACGTTCGCCAAGCAGGAGAACAGCAAGCAATGTGGCACCTAGAGGCTCCCCAAGAATGCTCATTGAAATGGTTGTCGCATTAACGTAGTTTAAAAGCCAGTTATTAATGACATGAGCTACTGTCGGGACGATGGCGAGCAATAGAAAAATGCCCCATTCCCGCGTGTCATAGCCGCTAAACGCCACTCCTGTCCCCAAGTTATACGCAATTAAGAAAATAGATGCAAAGGCAAATACGCAAAAGCTATAAATCCAGTGCGAGACTTTTCGGACGATACTTTGTCCGATTAATAAGTAACCAACAACCGCAATGACACTTAAAAAGGATAAAATATCTCCTGAAATCGCTTCGCTGCTTAAGCCGAAATCGCCCCATCCGATCATAACAGCACCGATGATGGCGATGCCCATCGTCATGAAGGCAGCGGCCGTTGTACGTTCCTTAAACAGAAAAAAGCCTCCGATAAGAGAGATAATCGGCTGCAGGGTCAAAATGATGGTTGAACTTGCGACCGTTGTCAGCTTCAGAGAACCGAACCAAAGAACAAAATGTAAAGCGAGAAAGAGGCCAGAGAAACATAATAAAAGCCAGTCTTTTTTTGTGATTTTTCTAAAGTCTGTACGCTTTGTCCAGACGATCGGTACTAAAAACAAACTAGCTAGACACATGCGATACATACTCAAAATAGAAGCAGGTGCATCTGACCATTTGACGAATATGGCTGAAAACGATATCGCAATAATTGCAATTGTAAGTGGTAGTATAATGGAACGCTGCATGTGTTTTCCTTCTTTCTTTTCATGTTAAAACAACCTAATCTATTATGAGTGCTTCTTGACAAAATCGCTACTAAAAATAATGATAAAAGAGACTTATTGACGGAAAGAAGGCTTTCGTTTGAACATATACATACTCGTCGGAATTGGCGGCATGATCGGAGCGGTTTTACGGTATAGCATCAGCATGTTAATGGCTTTATGGTGGAGCGGCTCATTTCCAGTTGCGACACTTTTGGCTAATTATATAGGCTGTTTTTTATTTCCATATCTCTCGTTTAAACTAAGCGGTGTGGTATCAACGGATGTACAAAAAGCGGTCACAGCAGGTGTGATTGGTTCTTTTACAACGTTTTCCGCATTTAGTGTCGAAACGATTGCACTGTTTGAGTCAGGCAACATATTTGAAGGATGGCTATATCTTTTTTTGAGTATTGTAGGTGGACTTGTTTTTGTACGTCTCGGTGATAGGAAGGGGCGCCTTGTATGATTTTTGTTGCAGTAGGTGTAGGTGGTTTTTTCGGGGCAATCACGCGTTTTTGGCTTGGAAATCGTTTGAATAAAGGGTCATTTCCTTATGGAACATTGTTTGTGAATGTCAGTGGAGCGTTTTTGCTTGGTTTAATGATAGGAAGCGGAATAGAAGGGAAAGGATTGCTTCTATGTGGAACAGGATTTCTCGGTGCGTTTACGACGTTTTCAACATGGATGATGGAAGCGAGTAAAATGGAAATGAAAAAAGCGGTTTTTTATATTGTGTTAACATGTGCAGCCGGATTTTTTGGCTCATGGGTCGGTTTGTAAGACAGCATAAAGGAAAGAAAAACGTATGCTGTGCTATACTTTGTATTGTGAAGTAAACACTGGAAAGGGTGGAGAGAAATGCAATTTGTTACGTTAAATAATGGAGTGAAAATGCCACAGCTTGGATACGGTGTATATAAGGTAGAAGATAAGGAAGCGACGCCAGCTGTTTTGAATGCTATCCGGGCAGGCTACCGTTCAATCGATACGGCAGCCCTTTATGGAAACGAACGTGGTGTAGGCAAGGCGATACGGGAATGCGGTGTAGCACGTGAAGAGTTATTCATTACAACAAAAGTGTGGAATAGCGATCAAGGGTATGAGAAGACGCTGAAAGCTTTTGATGAAAGCTTGGAGAAGCTCGGTCTTGATTACCTTGATTTGTATTTGATACACTGGCCGATGCCAGCAGAAGATACATATGTGGATACATATAAAGCGCTTGAAAAATTGTATGCAGACGGACGTGTGAAAGCAATCGGTGTATGTAATTTTAATATTGATCATTTGCAGCGTTTATTGAATGAGTGTGAAGTAAAGCCTGTTTTGAATCAGATCGAATGTCACCCGTACCTTGTTCAAAAAGAGCTGAAAGCATTCTGTGAAGAGAATGATATCTATGTGGAATCATGGGGTCCGCTTATGCGGGGCGGCGCTATTTTTGAAAATGAAGCAGTGCAGTCGATTGCAAAAAAACACGGCAAAACACCAGCACAAGTTATTCTGCGTTGGCACTTGCAAAACGATTCTATAGTCATTCCGAAATCGGTGACACCATCACGCATTGAAGAAAATATCGATGTCTTCGGTTTTGAATTGATGCCGGAAGATATGGATCAAATTACAGCCCTTGACCGTGGTGAACGTACAGGTCCAGTACCTGCTGAATTTAATAAAAAATAATAAAAACTGCCGGGAGAGTGAATCCGGCAGTTTTTTCTGATAAAAAAAGAATGAGATAAAAGAGAAGAATAAGCCCTTGTCATATTGAATGAAAGTATAACCTGCAGCAGTTTAAGGGGGGGTTCGACAGGGAGTATGGGCAATACCGGGGCTGAGTGAATCTCTTATTTTAAAGACTGCTTGCAAAAAGAGTTATTCCGACATATAATTAGTAATTATTAAATTAATAATTAGTGGGGGGAACCAATGAACAATTACGATTCCTCAAAATATCGGACACCGGATGGTTATACAGCCGATATGGCAGTTTTCACGATTCTGTCAGAAAAAAAAGAAGAGAAAGCGCCGCCGGATATGACGCTTCATATGATGCTCATTCAGCGTGCTGAAATAGATAGTGAAGGCAATCCGAATTTCGAAGGAGGCAAATGGGCAATTCCAGGTGGCTTTATTCAGCCGGATGAAACTGGTATCCAAGCTGCTGCACGAGAGTTGGTGGAAGAAACAGGTGTGGAAGGACTTCACATTCGTCATTTTGGTGTCTATGATACACCGGGACGTGATCCGCGTGGCTGGATTATTTCGAATGCATTTTATGCGATTGTACCAGAATCAGCACTTGCCAGTCGTCGAGCTGCTGACGATGCGGTGGACGTGCGATTGTTTAGCATTGAAGACGTATTGACATTGGATTTGGCGTTTGACCACCGCGATATTATTAAGGATGCACTTTCTATGATCCGTTCGGAAATGATCCGCACAACGACTGCGAGGAACTTTTTACCTGAAGAGTTTACGCTCTCTGAATTGCAGAGGGTGCTGTTGACGGTAACAAATGATCCGAAAATTGCTTCCGATCCGGTTTTTTTCACGAGAGCACCGAAACTGCCATTTATTGAATTAGTGCTGGACGAATCGGGGCAGCCGAAAAAAACGACACGTCATTCGTACCGGCCGTCACGTCTTTACACATTTAATGAAATTGATATGATCGAATCCATTTATGGATGAAAAAATGAAGGGGTGGATTTCAAATGAAACGAGCGCTTCTCAATATTGATTACACATATGATTTTGTTGCACAAGATGGAAAATTGACGTGCGGGGAAGTGGGCCAGGCATTGGAAGGTGAAATTGTCCGACTGACGGAAGATTTTATTGAAAGCGGGGATTACGTTGTCTTTGCGGTAGATGTTCATGATGAAAATGATCCGTATCATCCAGAAACAATGTTATTCCCTCCTCATAATATTCGCGATACAACAGGGCGTATCCTGTATGGAAAGTTACAAGATGTGTATGAGAAAAATCACGACCGTGACAATGTGTATTATATGGACAAAACACGCTACTCCGCTTTTGCGGGTACCGATCTTAATATAAGGTTACGTGCAAGAGGGATTACGGAAGTGCATCTCGTCGGGGTCTGCACGGATATTTGCATCTTGCATACAGCAGTTGATGCGTATAACAAAGGATATAAAATTGTGATTCATGAAAAGGCCGTTGCTTCATTTAACGAAGAGGGTCACACTTGGGCACTTGGTCATTTTACGAACGCACTCGGAGCAAAAAAGGGGAGTAATGAATGAAGACGTACATGGATGATAGTTTAATGCTACATACAGATTTATATCAAATCAATATGGCGGAAACGTACTGGCGTGACGGCATACATGATCGCAATTCCGTATTTGATATTTATTTTCGGAAACTACCTTTTGGCAATGGGTACGGTGTATTTGCTGGTCTTGAACGAGTTATATCGTTAATTGAGCAGTTTAGTTTTACAGAAAGTGACATTAATTATTTACGTTCAACAGGTTATCAGGAAGACTATCTTGAGTTTTTAGGAAATATGACATTCACCGGTACAATCCGGTCAATGCGTGAAGGGGAAATCGTATTTGGCAATGAACCGATGATGCGAATTGAAGCGCCCCTTGCGCAGGCACAACTGCTTGAAACATTGCTTTTGAACGTTATTAATTATCAAACGCTTATTGCGACAAAAGCATCTCGTATGATGCAAGTGATAGGGAACGGAACGGCGAGTGAATTTGGCACAAGACGAGCGCATGAAACAGAGGCCGCCGTTTGGGGAACTCGTGCCGCATATATTACGGGCTTTGCTGGTACAAGCAATGTTCGTGCGGGTAAATTATTTGGGATTCCGGTATCAGGGACACATGCCCATTCGATGGTACAGGCGTATCAGGATGAATATGTGGCCTTTACGAAATATGCTGAAACGCACCGCGATTGCGTCTTCCTCGTTGATACGTATGATACATTGCGTTCAGGTGTACCGAATGCCATTCGGGTAGCAAAAGAATTTGGTGATAAAATTAACTTTAAAGGTATCCGGCTCGACAGTGGGGACCTTGCCTATTTATCAAAAAAAGCACGAAAAATGTTGGATGAAGCAGGATTTACAGATGCACAAATTATGGCATCCAATGATCTAGATGAAGAAACAATTATGAGTTTAGGTGCCCAAGGAGCAAAAATTGACGGCTGGGGAATCGGCACGAAGCTCATCACTGCATTTGACCAGCCCGCGCTTGGAGCAGTATTTAAACTCGTCTCAATTGAAAATGAGCATGGCAAAATGGTCGATACAATTAAAATCTCCGGTAATCCAGAAAAAGTGACCACACCAGGTAAAAAGAATGTTTACCGTATCATTAATAATGCTAGTGGCCGAGCAGAAGGCGACTATATCGCGTTAGAAAATGAAGAACCGCAAAAAGAAGAAAAACTGAAAATGTTTCATCCGCTTCACACGTATATTAGCAAATTTGTAACCAATTTTACGGCGCGCAATTTACATGAAGATATTTTCCTTGGTGGGAAACGGGTGTATGAGCTGCCATCGCTTGAAGATATTCGTCAGCACGTTAAAAATGGTCTGGATGTTTTTTGGGATGAATACAAGCGCCCTGTTAATCCAGAGCAATATCCGGTCGATTTAAGTCCGGCATGCTGGGATCATAAAATGCGCAAAATTGAAGAAATGCTGCCGCAGTCAGCAAGATAAGAAGAGGTTGCCCGAAGTTAGTTATTCACTGACTTTGGGCAACCTCTTCTATTCAATTAAAAAAAGTAATGAAGATTTATTTTAACTAATTTTTAACATAGTGAATCATTCATTCGATTCAATCAAAATAGTTGCAGGTTATGCAGAATGACAGGTAATTTACTCTCATTGTCGAATATACTCTATCTAGGAAGGAAAGAGCGGAGGGGTGTATATGTCGATTATTGAACTGAACGGGTTAACAAAATATTATGGGAAAAACTGTGGAATTGAAGATGTTACATTTTCAGTGGAGGAAGGAGAGATTTTCGGTTTTATCGGACCGAATGGTGCAGGAAAGAGTACAGCGATTCGGACGTTGCTCAATTTGATTTATCCTACAAAAGGAAGCGCGTCGATTATGGGACGTGACGTTGTGAAACAATCACAGAAAATACGGGAATTCACCGGCTATTTGCCATCTGAAGTGCATTATTATGAAGATATGAAAGTAAAAGAGTTATTTACGTATTCCAGTGGGTTTTATAAAAAAGATTGCATCAGGAACGCATCGTATTTAGCTGAGCGGCTGGAGCTTGACACAAACCGGAAAATTGAAGATTTATCATTCGGCAACCGGAAAAAAGTCGGTATTGTTCAAGCGATGCTGCATGATCCGAAGGTGCTTATTTTAGATGAACCAACATCAGGTCTTGATCCACTTATGCAAAACGTCTTTTTTGATCTGCTCAGGGAAACGAGGGACAAGGGGGCGACGATATTCTTTTCTTCTCATTATTTAAGCGAAGTACAGAAATTATGTGACCGTGTGGCCATTATAAAAGAAGGGCACCTCATTAAAGTTGAAAATATGGAAGAAATCCGTAAAAATCAATTTAAAAATGTCTCACTATATTTTCATGATGCAAGCACAGCAAATGTGAACATTGATGGAATGCTGCAGAAGGAACGTATCCCGCAAGGTATCCGTTTTTTATATAGCGGGTCAAGCCGGACGCTGCTAGACCAATTGAACAACGTACCGTTTGATGACATTCTGATTGAAGAACCTTCGCTTGAAGAAGTGTTTATTCATTATTATGAGAAAGGCGACGTGAAATCATGATTTATAAGCGTGAAGTGAGCCAAGCACAGAAAGCGTTATGGATCTGGATCATTGCGCTCGGGGGCATGTCCTTTTTAATTATGAGTGTGTATCCGCAGTTTGCAGCGAATAAAGAGCAGTTGGAAAATGTCATGAAACTATATCCAGAAGCGATGTTAAAAGCATTTAACATTGACTCGCTTGGCTTTGATACACCGCTCGGATTTTATGCGATTGAAGGATATTTGTTTGTCACCTTGTTCGGCAGTATTTATGCGGCAATGATGGCGGGGAGCATGATCGTAAAAGAAGAGAGCGAGAAAACGGTTGAGTTTTTGCTATCAAAACCAGTTAGTAGAGGAGGGGTTATAGCAGAAAAGGCACTTGCTGTTTTCACGAATTTGTTTTTGTTCAACGCAGTCCTTTCGTTAATCAACTATGCTGGATTCCGCTATGCAGGAGACGAAGCAATGAATATGAAGATCTTCTTCATGATCTCTCTTGCGCCGTTTTTGCTTCATTTAACGTTTGCGGCGATCGCGTTTGCGATCTCGGCAATCATGCGAAAAAGCCGGGCAGTCACATCGATATCACTGGCAGTTGTGCTTCTTTCGTACTTTTTCGATATCGTGCAGAGTATTGCCGAGAAATTCGAACCGCTGAAATATGTGACGCCGTTTGAATACGTGGATTCAGCTTACATTATCGAACATGCGGCCATCAAGCCACTTTATGCTAGTTTTATGGTCAGTATTATCGTCATAGGCGTTTTGATTGCATACGCCGTTTATAAACGAAAGGATTTATCTGTTTGAAGATGGCTATATGCTTCTTTATCACAAATAATAAATAGACGAGCATCATCCGGAATAGGTTCATCAAGCTTAGCCGTAACAGACAAGTCTTGATGATTGGCGACGAGGAGGATGCCTTTTTCAGCGAGTGCCTTTTTCGCATCTCGGTATGTCGTCCAGTCTGACTGTTTCGGAATACAGTACAAATCATGTCCGTCGTTGCATGTCAACTGACGAATAATTTCGCTCGAGCCGTTAAACTGTATAGAGCGTGCGGCAAGTTGGGCTGCTGTATCATTTGGTGTAATAAATTCCTCCACATTAGCGTGAGTGAACGCGCTGATATGTTTGGAATCCGTCACTTCACAAATCGTATATAGGTTTTGACCGTATTTTTTCGCCGTTGCTCCAAGTGTGGAAGCAATGAGCAGTGTTAATCCATCGGCAGATGATGCGTTCCGTGCGTCATCCGGCGAAAAAATCATGACTGATTTTGCTTTTAATAAATTGGCCTGCATAAATGTTGATTCTGCTGCCGGTGCACCTTTAACGAAGTCAACACGTTCATGTAGAAAAGGAATTTTTTCAGTCATTTCATCAATAATGACAGCGTGAATGTCAGGGAAAGATTTAAGCAATTCGTTTAACGCAATCTGTGCCCGGCTCGTCCAGTTAATGAGTAAAATATGATTTTCACGTGTAATTTGCAATCTGCCTTCCTCCTTCATCCGTTTTCGAATGCTCAATGTGTCAATCACTTTGCTGATCAGTACTGTCATCAAGCCAATACCAATGACGTATAAAAACATGGCGAAAATTTTGCCAAGTACTGTCACCGGGGAGACATCCCCGTATCCAACCGTCACGACCGTTGTCATTGTCCACCATAGTCCTTCGAATGGTGATGAAAATGTTTCCGGCTCGACAAAATACATGAAAAAACTGCTGAACAAAATGAGCGTAGATGTGGCAAAAAATAAGGTCCAGTTGTTCATATAAACAGCTTTGAAAAATAATTTGCGAAAGAAAATCATGAAGTTTTCACCTCTAAATGTCTTGAGTAAAATACTTTTTAAAAAAGTTCTCTTCTTTTTATAAAAATGAGCGGTTGAAACGACTTACAGAAACTGTGCATAAAGAATGAAAATAACTCTTGAAATGAACTGTATCCCGAGCAGTGTCTACTATTCGGGGTACAGTTTATTTTGGGCGAAATAAGGAACGGTTTTTTAATTATGCGATGGTTTCTGTTTTCACCTTATCTTTTTTTCCTTTCATTTCGTTTCTGAGAGCCTTAGTCAGACTGTACGACATGAAAAGGAGAAAAATAGCTAAAGGCAGTGCACTTACAATAATGGTGGCTTGTATGCCTTGCATACCCCCAGATCTTGTCAAGATAATTGCAACTGCTGATAAGATGACTCCCCAGGTTAATTTCGAAAGAAATGAAGGGTTCAATCCTCCATTTGTCGTTTGCATGCCTAAAACAAATGTAGCTGAATCGGCTGACGTTACGAAGAAAGAGAAGATAAGGACTAAAGATATAATCGTTAAAAATCCCCCAAAAGGAAGCTGCTCATAAATGAAAAATAATGACGTTTCCAAACTTTGTTTAGTCACATCCATCCCTTGGACAAAATCATAATAAATCCCAGTACCGCCGAACACGCCGAACCATAGTGAACATACAATGGTTGGAACAATTAGAACAGCCATAATGAATTCGCGCACCGTCCGTCCTTTTGATACACGAGCGATGAATGTACCTACAAATGGTGTCCACGAAATCCACCAAGCCCAATAAAATATAGTCCAGTCCTTCACCCATTGATTATTCTCATCGTTAAAAGGAGCGAAGCGTAGTCCCATGCTCGGAAGATTCTGAATATAACCACCAAACGTCGTTAAGAACGTTTCCAAGACAAATTGAGTGGGGCCAAGAAAAAGAAACGAGAAAAATAATACAATGGCTAGAATCATATTAGTATTACTTAAATACTTAATCCCTTTTGATACGCCTGTTCCAGCTGAAATAATGAACACAGTTGTTGTCACGAGAATAATGGTTAGTTGAGTGGGGAAATTGATGGGGATTCCAAATAAGTAGTTGAACCCACTGTTAATTTGAGCCGATCCTAAGCCCAATGAAGCCGCAACGCCAAAGAGAGTGGCCAATACAGCAATTACATCAATTGTATACCCGATGGGACCTTTCACCTTTTCACCTAAAAGCGGATATAATGTGGCACTCATAAGTCCAGGCGAGTCTTTGCGGAATTTAAAATAGGCTAGTGCTAATGCGACGACGCCATAAATAGCCCATGCATGAAAGCCCCAGTGTAAGTAGGTGTAACGCAATCCTATTTTAGCCGATTCAATAGAGTGTCCTTCTCCCACTGGAGGATTGGCGTAATGAGAAACAGGTTCAGCTACCCCATAAAAAAGAAGACCGATCCCCATTCCTGCACTAAACAGCATCGCAAACCAGGTAGGAGTACTAAATTCCGGCTGATCTTCATCTTTACCTAGTTTAATCTTTCCATAGCGGCTAAATGCTAGAATTAAAGCAAAAATAAGCAGAAATGTTACGGAAAATTGATAAAACCATCCGAATCGATTTAGTAAATCCCCTTGTAATCCAGTCATGATTTTAATAAGATGTTGCGGCGCTGTCCATCCCCAAATGACAAACAAAACAGAGATGGAGAACGCAATCCAGAACACAGGTGTAATCGTTTTTTTCATAATTTCCTCCTTTATAAAATAACAAACTATTAATATTATAACACAATAATCATTTACTTTTTTTTACATGTGTTATTCATAGTGTTCCAGAGTAAATCAAATCACCCTGATCAGCTCGTTTTTTCAGGAACAGAGACCGTATAATCAACTTATTTAAATGGTCGACTTTTTAAGGGAATTTGTTTATTTTTATTTGAAAATTGTGTATTTTTAAGGTGAGAAGATGAAATGGAATAGGAGGACATTGTCATGCTGTTTCAAAAAGGGAAGCTAAAAGTCCTTATGATAGAAAAATATGAAAGTGTAGATTTCAAAAAGTGAAGCATCTTCTTGAACATACATTGTATGAAGGAAAGAAAAAGGATTGCTGGTTAGTTGAGTATGAAAATGAAACATAAATCAAAAACTAGTAGATGTTATCTCGATCGGTTAGGAGCATCAATCAGGTTAATGAATTGATATATGCTAAATTGAAAAAATGGAATAAGTTTGTACTCATAGCAAAAGGCCCAACCGTTATTGATTCGATGGTTGAGCTTTTTGTTATTTTTCATAACTTACAATAAAGAAATTTGAGTAAGAAGAAAAAAGAAAATTAAAAGAACTCGTGGGACTTTTGTTTATCAATCATGTTCAAAAAGAATGGGATATGGTACGATGGAAATCGTTCATAAACACGCAGTAATCTTTCGTGAGAGTCGAAAGTGACATATATATAAGAGGTGAAGTATGGATTTATCTGTTCAAAAAATGAAAAAAGAATGGTTTGGCAATGTAAAAGGGGATTTGCTGTCGGGTCTTGTTGTCGCGCTTGCACTCATCCCGGAAGCGATCGCGTTTTCTATTATTGCCGGTGTCGATCCGATGGTCGGGCTGTATGCATCGTTTTCAATGGCTGTCGTAATTGCTTTTATGGGTGGCCGTCCGGCTATGATCTCTGCCGCGACCGGTGCAATGGCACTCTTGATGGTCACCCTTGTGAAAGATTACGGTCTGCAATATTTATTTGCGACGACGATTTTAACGGGTCTTTTGCAAATAACGTTCGGGTCTTTAAAAGTGGCTCGCTTCATGAAGTTCATCCCAAGGTCCGTTATGATTGGGTTTGTTAATGCGCTGGCTATTTTAATTTTTATGGCACAAGTGCCGCATTTCATCGGTGTATCGACTATGACGTATGTGTTTGTAGCGGCGACATTGGTGATTATTTATTTGCTGCCGCGTATAACAAAAGCAGTTCCATCACCGCTTGTAGCGATCGTTGTGATGACAATTATTGCGGTTTTTGCCGGCTTTGATTTACGGACAGTCGGAGATCTTGGCAATATTAGTGGCACGCTTCCGTCATTTTTCTTCCCGGATGTCCCGCTCAATTTTGAAACGCTGTCCATTATTTTCCCAACGGCATTGGCAATGTCGATCGTCGGCTTGCTTGAGTCATTATTAACAGCATCTATTGTCGACGATATGACGGACACGGAAAGTGATAAAAATAGAGAAGCGCGAGGACAGGGGATTGCGAACATTGCGACTGGTTTACTTGGCGGCATGGCAGGATGTGCGATGATCGGACAATCGGTCATTAATGTCAAATCAGGTGGCCGAGGTCGACTTTCAACATTTACAGCAGGCATCGTTCTTCTTCTGTTAATTATTGTATTAAGCGATATTGTTATTCAAATCCCGATGGCGGCGCTCGTCGGCGTGATGATCATGGTATCGATCGGCACATTTGATTGGGCATCACTGACAACAGTGCGCAAAATTCCGATCACGGATACAATCGTCATGGTCGTCACAGTAGCTGTTGTTGTTTGGACTCATGACCTGTCAAAAGGCGTGTTTGCCGGTATTATTTTAAGTGCGTTGTTCTTTACGGCAAAAATCTCAAAAGTAAAGGTTACGCAAGAAGCAGGCGATTCAAATGCAAAGATTTATCGCGTAACAGGACAAATTTTCTTCGCATCCGTGACGGATTTCTTAAATGAATTTAATTATAAAGAAGAAGTAGACAGGGTTGTGCTTGATTTAACAGAAGCCAATATATGGGATGATTCAGCGGTCGCTGCCATTGAAAAAGTGATTATGAAATACCGGGAAAACGAAGTTCCGGTTCAGTTAACGGGATTAAATGGACAAAGTGCCCGACTCATGAAGCAAGTTGGTATTTAATAGTGAAACAGCGAGTCAATGATGGCTTGCTGTTTTTTCTGTTGACAGACTAAATTGAGCATGGTATTATTACCTTGAATTAGAGATAACTTAAACTGAGATATGGGGTTGGAAGTGATAAGAAATGAATGCCAGGTTGAAGGCGTTAGTCGTGTTAATGCGGGTCTCACAGTCGGTTCAGGATGTATTGCGAAAAGATATTAAAGCGTATGGGTTAAATACAACAGAGTTTGCGGTGCTTGAACTTTTGTATCATGAAGGCGATCAGCCCATTCAGCATATTGGCAAAAAGATATTGCTTTCAAGCGGCAGTATTACCTATGTCGTCGATAAACTTGAACAAAAAGGATTGATCGTTCGTCAAGATTGCTTGAAAGATCGCCGCGTCACCTACGCTGTTATTACTCATTCAGGAAAGAAGTTTATAGAGGAGGTGTTTCCTGCGCACGAAAAAACAATTGATTCAATCTTTGAAGAGCTGTCAGAAGAAGAACTGAAAACAGTTACTTGTTTATTGAAAAAGGTGGGATTTCATGCAAGTGAAAAATAGTTTTTTTTGCTCATATATCTTTAATTAAAAATATATGAAATGAAGGTATTGAGGAGAATGAAAGGGAGGGATTATAAGTGTCAGGAAAAGCAGAAACAGGAGCTCTGATTTTACGGGTTGTATTAGGAATTATCTTTTTTGTGCATGGTTTAGTAAAGTTTCAAGGAGGAATTGGGAATACTGTAGGGTGGTTTGACAGTATTGGTATTCCAGGAGGGCTTGCTTATGTTGTAGCCATCATTGAATTAGTTGGAGGTATTGCATTAATCGTTGGATTTGGAACGAAAATTGTATCAGCTTTATTGGCGCTGCTTATGATTGGTGCTACCTTGAAAGTGAAATTGGCCGCCGGTTTTCTTGGCAATGGGCAAATGGCCGGATATGAATTGGATTTAGCATTACTGGCTATCGCACTGTACATTGCGATCAATGGAAGTAAAAAATACTCAATTGGTCAGCTAATAGGAAAAGATTAAAACAAAGATCGTTTTTTTAGGTAAACGAGCATACGAGTTAAAGCAGATTTTCAAAAACAAATCGGCGGTGAAAGAAATGGGTTTTTTGAGTAAATTATTTGGGAAATCATCCAATCATGAGGAGGAACAAACGATGGAAAACGTCAAATTAGCGGTAGTCTATTACAGTTCAACAGGAACGAATTATCAACTGGCGAAATGGGCAGAAGAAGGCGCAAAAGCTGCAGGTGCTGAAGTGAAAGTATTAAAAGTACCTGAAACGGCTCCACAATCAGCGATTGATTCAAATCCAGCTTGGAAAGCACATGTAGAAGAAACGAAAAGTGTTCCAGAAGTCACGTTGAACGATCTTGAATGGGCAGATGCTATCATTTTCAGCATACCAACACGATTTGGAAATATGCCAGGACAAGTAAAACAATTTTTAGATACAACAGGCGGCCTTTGGTTCCACGGAAAGCTTGCAAACAAAGTAGTTAGTGCGATGACATCCGCACAAAATGCGCATGGCGGTCAAGAAGCGACGATTTTGGCCCTATACACAACAATGCACCATTGGGGAGCACTCGTTGCATCACCAGGTTACACAGACCCAGTCACATTTGCGGCGGGCGGCAATCCGTATGGTACAAGTGTAAGTGTTGACCAAAATGGAAAAATGATAGAAGACGTACAGGCAGCTGTTAAACATCAAGCGAAACGGACAGTGACCGTAGCAGAGTGGGTAAAAAAGGGAAACCAATAAGTGAATAATGGTGAACCGGTGTTAGACCGGTTCGCTTTTTTTGTCGACAAAATGATACAATGTTTTTAAAAAGTTGAATGGAGTTCTTGTTTATGCTTCAATTATTGAATGCATTGCTCGGGAAATGGATGCCTATTTTGACACCGATTAGTGTCGTAACAGGGATCATCGCTGCCGAATACTTGCATTCGTGGGTGTTTATTGTCCCATGGTTATTTGCTTTTATGACGTTTGCAGGCAGTGTGAATTCGAATTTTAACATGCTTCATCATACGATGACCCATCCATTTCCAATTGTAATAGCGCTCGTTACGCTGCATATTGTTGCACCGGTATGGGCGCTCATTGTTGGGCAGATTGTTTTTCCACATGATCCATTGACTGTAACAGGGATTACACTAGCCCTTGTCATTCCGACGGGGATTACGAGTATGATCTGGGTAACAATGTATAAAGGAAGTGTACCGCTGGCGCTGGCGGTTATTTTAATTGATACGATGCTGTCGCCTATTATCGCGCCGTTCAGTTTATCTATTTTAGTCGGAAGCAATGTTGAAATGAGCTTTATGGATGTGATGAACGGACTTTTCTGGATGATTGTCATTCCGTCATTGGCAGGGATGGGTGTAAACCAATGGCTAAAGGCGGAACGGGCAAGCCGCATCAGCCAGAAATTATCGCCATTTTCAAAACTATCATTGCCCGTAGTCGTTGCGATCAATAGTTCAATTATTGCCCCCTATATGAAAAACATTGATTTGGAATTATTGGGAATTTTGGTGACGATCTTTTTCATTGTATTATCTATCTATTTATTTTCGTGGGGAATTGCGTATGTATTTAAACAAAGCAAAGAAAATACAGTTGCAATCATTTATACAAGCGGTATGCGCAATTTTAGCGCCGGCGCGGTTATTGCCGTTAATTTTTTTCCGCCAAAAGTCGCGGTTCCAGTTATCGTCTGTATGTTGTTCCAACAACTACTCGCTGCTTTTCACGGCTATTTAATCACGCTGGTGTATGAAAAAAGAATATTCAAGAAATCCGAGCAAAAACGCCTATCCTCATAATGGACAGGCGTTTCTTTACTTTTTTCGTTTTGCATTCTGTCTTTTCAGATGTACTTCAGTGATATGTTCAATGTCACTACGCATAAGAAAAAAGGAAATAATGCCAGAAAACACAGAAGCCCCAGTGGCAATTAATGTGCGTGTCTGTGTGTCAATCATCGAAAAATCTTTATTCAGCATCCACGTTGCAATCGAAAAAACGAGGACCATAATCGGAATGACAAAAATAAATCGTTTCATTAACTGTCTGTCCTTTCACGTTCTTTTTTTCAGTGTAGCACAACTCGAACGTGGACATTTAATAAAATATGTCGAGCCAGGGACTTTGCTTTAAAAGATATTATTAATTTGACGACGATCAAAGGCAACCTGTGTATGTACCTAGGATACTTGCAAATTAATGATCTTAAAATCTTTTCAATTCTCTTTAAATTTTCAAATAAGTAATGATCAACTATTGTATTTTGACATCTCCATTTATACCTTTTTTAACTTTAAAAGAAAACTAATTTAAGGCCAAAGAAGATGACCGGCAAAATGGGAGAGGTTATTGGAAGTAGCGGTAATATACTTTTTTACTTTCTTCTACAGAGGATACACCTTGTATAAATACGCGGCCATCTTTAAACGCGGTAACTGTATAAGGATCGTTTTTAAATGAAAGTAAAAAGGCATTTTGATGCGTGACATCGGCATTCTTTTTCACATTTTCAAATAAAAGATGGAGATCGCGCCGGTCAATGCCAGCTGGTCGAATTTGAACGGTATCCCGTCCGCATAATACAGCAAACTTTGTCGATTGTTCATATGAAAGAAATGGATAAACCGGATTTGCTCCGCATGATGGACAGTCCGGTTTTTTTAGTTTGGCTACATCAACGGATGAAAACTGATTCGTCCATAAATCAAATGAAAAAATCGTACCGCGTAAAGCATCGACATTGCCTGTTAGCCATTTTAATGCTTCTGCAGTCTGTGCAGAAGCTGTCATTTGAACAGCAGGAGAAATAATCCCGGCTGTATCACACGTAGCGCCTGCTTGAGGAATTGTATTCATTAAACAATGAAGGCATGGCGTTTTTCCTGGGATGACAAGTAGTGATAGACCACCTGACGCGACACAAGCGCCGTATACCCATGGAATTTCATATTTTTGAGCAGCATCGTTAATAATAAAGCGGATATCGAAGTTGTCAGTGCCGTCAATGATGAGGTCGACAGCTTCTCGGGGTAAAAACCGCTCAAAAAAATCAGCATCTGCGTCAAGAGTCAATGAATCAATGATGATGTCCGAGTTAATCGATAGCAGCCTTTTTCTTGCCGCATCCGCTTTCGGTATCCGCTCAATCGCATCTTGCTCGGTGTATAAGTTTTGACGCTGTAAGTTGGAAAAGTCAACATAATCCCGGTCAATGATTGTGATGCGGCCAACGCCGGCACGGACGATCATTTCGGCATTTGCTGCACCGAGTGCACCAGCCCCGATGATTAAGACGTGCTTATTGCGAAGTGCTTCCTGCCCATTTTTTCCGATCCCGGGGAATAGCACTTGGCGCGAATACCGTTCGGTCAAAGTACACTCATTCCTTCCAGTGGGCTTGAAGCAGCAGCATGCATCTTTTTCGGGATACGTCCAGCTTCAAATCCGGCACGTCCTGCGAGCACGCCGTATTTCATCGCTTCAGCCATTCTCACGGGGTCGTTTGCTCCCGACACAGCTGTGTTAAGAAGGACACCATCGGCACCGAGTTCCATCGCTTTTGCTGCATCAGAAGGCACGCCAATTCCGGCATCGACAATAACCGGTACAGAAGACTGTTCAATAATGTAACGAATGTTGAGTGGATTGATAATGCCAAGGCCCGTGCCGATTGGCGATGCACCTGGCATAATCGCATGGCAGCCAAGGTCCTCAAGCCGTTTTGCGAGCAGCACATCATCTGACGTGTAAGGCAAAACGATAAATCCTTCTTCAAGCAGCATTTCAGATGCTTTTAGTGTTTCAATCGGGTCAGGCAATAACGTTTTAGCACAGCCGATCACTTCGACTTTAATCATGTCACAAAGTCCGGATGCTTTTGCAAGTTTTGCGATGCGGACCGCTTCATCCGCTGTTTTAGCGCCCGCTGTATTTGGCAGCAACGTGTAGTTTTTCACGTCAATCTTTTCTAAAAAGTTCGGTTGATTTGGTTCGAAAATATTCATCCGGCGTACCGCAAACGTTAAAATGTCTGTTTCTGATTTTTCCACCGCTTCTTTTTGAATATCGAAATTCGGGAATTTCCCAGTTCCAAGCAGTAATCTAGATGTAAATGAATAAGGTCCAATGTTTAACATATTATCCGCCTCCTACAAATTGAACGATTTCAATCCGGTCGCCATCACTGAGCGCCGCATCATCGCGTGTTGTTTTGTCTAAAATCAATTGATTGAGTTCAACAATTGCCATATCTTTATTCAACTTAAAGTGATCAAGCAAATCGCGGACTGTTGTGACGTAGTCTGGAAGTTGCACGTCACGTCCGTTTACGGTCATGTTCATACAAGTAATTCCTCCTTTTTTATTTGAAACCGGGACGGAGAGAAAGGAGCCAGAACAGCGGCTGTTTTTTCACAGCCATTCAAATACTGTTCCATTAACACCCCGGTTATAGGACTTAATAAAATACCATTTCGATAATGTCCTGTACATATGTAAAGTCCTTTAATCGAAGGGTGAGCCCCGATAATCGGCAATCCATCAGATAATTGCGGTCTTACCCCAGTCCACATACGGTCAATGATCCCTTCGTCAAGCACGGGCAAAAGCCGCGCCGCCCGGTTTAATAAAGAGCGGATGCCGCCTGCTGTAACAGATGAGTCAAACGATCCGGGATAAGATGTCGCGCCAATCAACATTTCTTTATTGCGCTTTGGCACGATATAACAGCCATCAACCGCAAAAACGGTTTTTACAGGTGCTGCTTCGCTCAGTTTCACTGACACGCATTCACCTTTTACTGGAATGATTGGCGGCATGTAACCCGGTTCTTCTCCAAATAATGTACCGCTCCACGCACCAGCCGCATTAATAACTCGGTCTGAATGAAACAATCCGCGGGCTGTATGTACACCGCAAACTGTATTCGCTTCCACTACGAAGCGAATGACTGCTTCTTGTTCATACACATGTACACCGGCATTCATCGCCGCCTGCAAAAATGCGTGGGCAAGCAGCGGTGCTTTTACTTGATTGTCTTTTTCCAAATAAATAGCACCGGCTGTTTCATTTGACATACACGACTCTACAGACGGCACCTCATCTGGCTCGAGCCATTTAACAGATGCATCTTTGCTGGATAAAAAGGCATACTGTTTGAGAAGAGCTGGCTGATCATCGGCTGTAGCCGCTACTTTTAACAGTCCGGCTTTGCGTAATTCAATATCCACACCGGATTCATCCAACAATTCATCGCGAAGATCTGGAAACATAGCCCGGCTTTCAAGCGCTATATTCATAAGCGGATTTTCATACTCAAATTCATTTTGAGCACCAAGCATCCCGCCTGCTGCAATCGATGCTTTGCCTGCTGTACCGGCGTCAAACACCGCTACAGACAAACCAGATTTCGCTAGCCGGTAGGCAATTGAACAGCCAATCACACCGCCGCCAGCAATAATGACATCGTATCGTCTCATCGATTTCACTTTATCACTCCTCTATTTAAAAAAAGCAGAAATCATCGCCGTACCAGCCGCGCCTGCTTCCATTACTGTTTTCACGTTACCGGAATGAATCCCACCGATTGCGATGACGGGAATAGAAACGGCCTTTGTTACACTACGCAGCGCATTTAGTCCGCGCCCAGGGAGACCTTCTTTTGAAGAGGTCGTGAAAATATGGCCGAAGTAAATGTAGTCTGCGCCATCTATCTCTGCCTGTCTCGCTGTAGCCACAGAATGAACAGATTTGCCGGCCTTCATGTAAGGATAGGATTGCTTGAATGCTTTTAATCGTTTATCGAATTCTGTAAAGTGAACGCCCTGCAAATGATATTGAATTGCCAGATCAGGGTGCGAATGAACAATTAATTTTTTGGCTGGTATGCCGCGGTCAATCAGTTGCTTTATTTTCAAACACGTATCTTGTTCAGAAAGCTGTTTTTCACGTATACAAATCGCTTCAACATCTGGATAAAGAGAGGCAACTGTCGCGATTGTATTTTCACGAAGGCCTGTACCATCCGTTACTGCATGGATCAAATGCATCATCTCCATTATCAAACATACAAAAAGCGCTGCTTTCCAGTATGGAAAACAGCGCTGTATAAACAAGATAAAAAACAAAGGTCACGCCACTTTCCTACGCCAGTACGAACTGGATCAGGTTCCAGGAATCCCAAAGTAATCACTTTGATCTCAGCCCTTTAAAAAGGCACCTCCAGTGGATTGATATTTAATTTTTTTTAGCTTATCACACTAATCAGGCAATGTCACGCATGAAAATAATATTGTAAAATCACAAGAAAAAACGATGGAATTTATTTTTGTGAAAATTTGTAATGAAATATGTTTCATAATCTGTGTGTAAGGTGAATAGAATAAATGTAATAAGATAAAAGGGGAAGACCGCATGCAAATAACAGAGAAAGAACAAATGATATGGATTGAACGGTTAATGGAAAAAGGAATTTTTAAATACGGAGACCGTCAGCTGTATGAATTAACCGTTGATGAATTGATTCATTTAAATGATAGAAACAAATAAATAATTAAGAAAAAACTCAAACGCAATCCATCGCGTTTGAGCTTTTTTCTTTTTTTAGCGTTGAATAGACACCAGGTTCACGGTTCTCTGCGTAATAAATAAGCGGAATGGCGATGACTAGTAAGACAAGGACAAGTCCGATAACGCCGCTCCAATGAAGGTGAGCCCAGAACCAGCCACCAAATGAACCGACAACGCTTGAACCGAGATAATAAAGAAGCAAGTACATGGATGATGCTTGTGTTTTATTAAACTTGGCATACTCGCCGACCCAGGCACTTGCGATCGAATGACAAGCGAAAAAGCCAAATGTGAATACGGCAATGCCGATAATTTTTAATGAAAGTATCGGCATAAGTGTCATGACCGCACCGGCAGCCATAATGCCGATGGACCATCTCAATGTACGAGGGTTGCCGTAGAGATCCGCTTTTCTGCCCATGTACATCGCGCTGAATGTACCAGTTAAAAAAACGATGAAAATGAATCCGATAAACGTCTGACTTAATGAGTAAGGAGGTTCCATTAATAAAAAACCGATGTAATTATACAATGTAACGAAGCTGCCCATTAATAAAAAGCCGAGTGATATGACAGCGATCAGCGGGCGATTATATGAGTGTACTTTGTAGGCAAAGAGCATTTCTTTTAATGTCGCATGCTTTTTCTCTGAATTGCGCGGTTCTGGCAGTGTAAATAAAAATGTAATGCTCGCCGCGAGTGCAGTGAGACCGATGACGATCAAAGCAATCCGCCAGTTGAATAAGTCGGTCAACCATCCTGTCAGCATGCGTCCGGACATGCCGCCTATCGTCGTGCCACTAATGTATAAGCCCATCGCCGTTCCAATTGCTTTCGGGTTGAATTCTTCTGACACGTATGCCATCGCAATGGCTGGTACACCCGCTAAAAATATACCGAGCAGTGCTCGAAATGTAAGCAATGTCCAGAAGTTCGGACTGAAGGCAGTCAGAATACCGATAATGGAAGCGGCGAACATAGAAATGATCATCAGTTTCTTTTTACCGAATTCACTGGACAGTGCCCCGGCAGCAATCATGGCGATTGCCAACAAGCCGGTCGACAATGACAAAGCTAGACTTGCAGTCGAGGCAGAGATGCCAAATTGTATGGCGAATAGCGGCATGAGCGGCTGTGTCGTATATAATGTTGCAAATGTGACGAACCCGCCGAGAAACAGGGCAAAACTTGCTTTTTTTTGTTCAATTGTTCCCTGTTCAATATAAGACATAAGCAGCCTTCTTTCTATGAAACGTGTATATGATCTTTCTATCAATACTATACGCTTTCCATAATCATAGATCCAATTTATAGTTATTATCAATTAACCCCTTTATTGAATATGAAGAAGAATATGGAATTCGCTTTCTTTTTGATGAGGTGTGCAAGACCTTGAACGTGGAAGCAGAGATTATCTTTGATGGTGAGGAAGTGACAGCCGTCGCCGGATTTGTTGGCGTAGGCCTGGGCATTTCAGTGTTGCCGCGCAAAAATGAAATTGCTAACGAATCGGTTCACTTTCTTGAAATAAATGACTATGATGCGCTCTAGAAAATCGCGCTTGGTACGAAAAAAAGGTGGCATTATCACTGGAAGCCCGTCAATTTCATGCGTTTGCTGAAAAAATATATACCTGGAAAAGTGTAAACTTTTCTTTTTCCGTATGAAAAAGAGAAAGGTGGGTAATAAGAAAAGAGATGTTTAAAATAGAGGAGATGACTGTTTGAACTATACACTCTGGATTGGCAGCTATGCAAAAAAAGAAGAACGAGGCATTTATAAAGTGAACGTGGATACGGAAAATGAAAAGTTAAACGTGACGGGCCGATACGCGGGTGTTGAAAATCCGTCTTATTTAGCAGAAGCAGGCGGGTATTTATTTGTGGCATCCGAAACGATGAAGGGCCAAGCAGTTCTCTTTAAAATTGATGAAGAAGGATTGGATAGACGGGCGATAGCAGAAGCAGGCGAAATGGCGCCCTGTCATATTTATGCAGAAGACACATCAGTCTGGACGGCTAATTATGGGGGATCAGTGACAAAATATGAACGTGACGGCGATCGTTTGACGAAAACGGCATTTGTGAAACATGAAGGAAGCGGGCTGAATGCAGACCGGCAGGATGCACCGCATGTTCACTCTGTTACACCGTTTCCAGACGGGTTGCATATAGTCGTGTGTGACCTCGGGACCGATACACTTGCTGTATATGAAAAAAATGAACTTAAGCTTGTGAAAGAAGTGAAAACAGCACCGGGTTCGGGACCGCGAATGGCGCTTTTTCATCCGGATTTGCCGGTTTTATATGTCATAAATGAGCTGAATTCAACTGTTTCCATTTACAAGGTGGAAATGGATGGGTATATGATGCATCTAGATACAGTCGCCGCGCTTCCAGACGGATACAAAGGCGTTCATACAGGCGCCGATTTACAATTTAGTCCGGACAGGAGGTTTCTGTATGCGTCTATTCGCGGATGGAACGGATTTGCTATTTTTGATGTTCAAGGAGAAGGTGAACTTTCACAGCCGCGTCATGTAGAAGGAGCAGGGAAAACGCCACGCAGTTTTTACGTGTTGCCGGACGCGCCGTATTTAGTTACAGCTTATCAAGATTCAAATGAACTTGCCTTGTTTAAAATAGAGAAAAATGGGTTACCCATTTTTATAGAAGAGAAAGTTACGATTCAAGAACCGGTATGCGTCATTAAGAAAGGAGAAAAATAAATGAATATTTCGTTGAAAGGAAAAACAGCGCTCGTCACAGGCGGGGGTTCTGGCATTGGCCGCGCAACAGTCATTCGTTTTGCGGAAGCGGGAGCCAATGTCATCCTTCTGGATCGGAGCCCGGAAAATTCAGATGATCTTGTGAAAAAAATCGGTGAAGACCGTGCTTTGCATGTAAAAGCGGATGTGTCAAAAGCAGATGAGATGGAAAAAGCGATTAATGAAGCGGCTGCGAAGTGGGGTGGCATTGATATTGTATTTGCAAATGCCGGACAAAATGGGACATTTACACCGCTTGAACATTTGGATCCGGACGACTGGAATTCTGTTATGATGACGAATTTAACCGGTACCTTCTTAACGTTAAAATATTCTATACCATATTTGAAAAAAAAAGGCGGAAGCGTCATTATTACATCGTCCATTAATGGAACAAGGACATTTAAAAATTTTGGTTTTTCTGCCTATGCGACAACGAAAGCGGGTCAAGTTGGTCTTGGCAAAATGGCTGCTGTTGAACTTGCCCAGTTTAAAGTGCGTGTCAATGTAGTTTGCCCAGGTGCAATTGAAACAAATATTGATGAAAGTACTCATATGGAAGATGAGAAACTAAAAGAAATTCGTATACCTATTGAGTATCCGAAAGGGAATCAGCCACTTGCGGGAGGTTCTGGAAAGCCTGAACAGGTTGCGGATCTCGTTCATTATTTGGCAAGTGATGCCGCAAGTCATGTGACCGGCTCGGTCATTTATGTAGATGGAATTGAGTCGTTATTATGATTTTTTATACATAAATGGAAATTTGTCGAAACTTTTTTAAATTACTTTCGTATAAAGATGTATAACCTCTAAACGGGGAATTCAAAAACGGGAGAAGATGAATTTGAAAAAGTGGACACAACTTGTAGCAGCAAGTGTATTAACGATGGGACTTGCTGCTTGTGGTCAAACAGCAGAACCGACGCCGGAAACGAGTAAAGATGCGATGAGCGATATGACACTGGAGGAAGTGTTTGACAAATCCATGGCAGTATCGAATGAAACGAAAAGTTTAAGTGCTAAGATTGATATGACGCAGAAAATGGAACAGCCTTCTCAGAATTTATTGATGGAAACAGTATCTGTTATGGACATGGATATCACAATAGATCCGCTTGCTCTGCACCAAACAGGTACAACAACGATGAAAATGGATGGCTCTGAGGAAGCAGAATCGATGAAAATGGAAATGTACATGACAGAAGCCGGCTTTTTTATGAACGATGAAACGACGGGACAATGGGTAAAGATGCCGTCAGAAATGTATGATCAAATTACACAAATGTCTAAACAGCAATCGGACCCGTCACAGCAGTTAAAGCAGCTTGAAGCATTTAAAGATGATTTCACATTTGAACAGACAGACAGCGAATATGTGCTGAAATTATCAGCAGAAGGTGAAAAGTTTAATGCACTCATTGAAGAACAGATGAGCCAGTTTATGCCGACGCTTGAGGGAGAAGAAAGCCAGGCAATGATGGATCAAATGACGGCCGGTATGAACATTGAAAAGGTAGATTACACGATTTATATTGATAAAGAAACGTTCGAGACAACGGCAGTTGACATGATCATGGATATGACGATGAAAATAGACGGCGAATCGATGGAAATGAATCAGGTAATGAATGCCGACTACAGTAATTATAATGGTGTAGAAGCGATCATAGTACCAGAAGACATCCTGAACACCGCACAGGAACTACAGCTGTAATATTCAAAAAACCCCCGTTTAAAAACGGGGGTTTCTTGCGGATGGATAACGGCAATAAGGGCATTATTAGAAAAGAGAAGGAGGTGAATGATATGAGAATCCCGGATGAGCTGGCAGAACAGGGAAAGAAGAGAATTGCACCTTATCCAGTCGAAGGGTTTGTACACGGAAGCGGTCCAGAATATGCAAAAGTAATGCTTGTCGGTGAAGCACCCGGTGAAACAGAAATCCGCAATGGCATTCCGTTCAGCGGGCGCGCCGGTAATGAATTGATGAAGTTTTTGGAGATAGCCAGTGTCACAAGGGAAGAGGTGTACATAACGAGTGCTGTCCGGAGCCGTCCCTATAAATGGGGTGAGAAAAACGGTCCGGACGGTACAAAAATTAAACGAAAATACAACCGGGCGCCGACAAGCTGTGAAATCATGGCTCATGCGCCGCTCTTAGATTATGAAATTGAGCATGTAAAAGCCCCTGTGATCGTCGCACTTGGCAACATTGGCTTAAAGCGGCTCATCGGAAAAGAGAATAAAGTATCTGAACTTCATGGAAAATTACTGGAACAACCCGTTTTGCGCTTGAATGGAGATCAATATGAATGGACGGAAAAAGAATACTGGATATTCCCAACCTTTCATCCAGCATCCATTTTTTACAATCGTCGCTTACTGGAACTTATTCATTCTGATATGAAAAATTTGTGTGAATTACTTGGGAATCTTCCGATGAATGAACAGCCCCGCTAAAACGAATAGCATAAGAGAAGCGAGTGCTATTCGGCTCGCAATATTGCCATAGTCAGCGAGTACGAGCGTGATTGTCCCGTATATGAGCGGGCCGACAATCGCCGATAATTTGCCTGAAAAAGCGAACAAACCAAAAAACTGGCCGCGCTTGTCCTTAGGTGACAGCTCAATAATGAAAATGCGCGAAGTCACCCAGACTGCGCCAAGTGCGACGCCGAACAGGCTGCCGGTTACCCAGAACATGGGTCGGTTAATTGCAAATGTGCCGAGCAGCAGGGCGAAGAATAAAATAATACCAACATAAAAGACGGCCTTTTTTGCACCAACAGTCCGGGTAATGTAGCCGAAAATAAACGAGCCGATAATGCTTGAAATTGTTGATACGAGATAAAGCAAAATGAACTCGCCAGATGTGAAACCAACAATCGCTTTTGCATAGACAGCCATCATGGCAATAGCGGTGGCAATGGCGTCATTAATGAAAAAGTAGACAATCATAAACAGAAAAATCGGCCGGTAGCGGCGCATATCTTTAAACGTATACCAAACGTCGCGGTATCCAGCGAAAAACGGCCTTTTTTCTAAGACAGGATCAGGTGTCTCTTTATACAAAAATAACATCGGCATCGTAAAGATGAAAAAGAGAACCGCGGTAGGAATAAAAGCATCCGCATAATTGCTTTTACTTACAAGCGGATAGACCGTTAATCCGACAAGCGTCCCCATATAACCGACTGCGACTCCAAAACCGGACAGCACAGCCATTGTGTCTTTCGTACTGATATCTGGCAGCATCGCATCGTAAAAAATTAAACTGGACTGATAAAAGAACTTTGCGGCGACAAATAGGGCAACGACTGCAGCAAAAGCTGCCGGAAGTCCGCCAAATTGGCCGAGACTGAGCGGTGCTATAAAGCCCATCAACGCAGTGAAGATAATGGCAGCTAGCGCGAATGCCATGACGTATCGTTTTTTTCGTCCAGTCCGGTCAATCCACACACCGAACAGCGGTGAAAATAACACGAGGAAAAAGCTCGATACGGCATTCGCATAAGATAAAAATGTACTGGCAATTTGATCAAGCCGTTCGTCACCGCCAGCCATTTCCTGCACGTAGAAAGGGAAAAAAATGGTCGTAATATTAGATGAAAAAATAGTATTTGCAAAATCGTAAAGCGCCCATGAAAGTACAGGAAGGGTTAAGAATAATTTCCGATTATGGATTTTTTGCATAAAACACCTCCGTTTTATATACTAATTCGCACTATAATGAATGTATCCTGCTGTTTTACAATAACTTAATGTTTAAACCAATTAATCTTATGTGAATTTAATTGATTTTCAGTTATACTAAAATTAAGTAAGGCAACTTTTTCTGTTTTGCGTTAAAATAAAGTGAATCTTCTATCAGCGGAGGTTTCCTTTCGTCCTCCGCTGATGGTTAGATGAACGAATCGGGCTTTTACGGGCAGTTTATCTCCTACTTATCCTTTTTGGATTTCTCCATGTCTTGAAGTGGGGGTCTTACTGCCCGTTAACCTGCGATAAAACGGAACATTATACATAAAGTGAGGGGAAACACATGGGAAAAACATTTATTTTCGGCCATAAAAATCCGGATACTGACACAATTTGCTCTGCACTTGTTTATGCAGACTTGAAAACAAAGCTAGGCTTTGACGTAGAAGCAGTCCGTCTTGGCGATCTAAACGGTGAAACAGAATATGCATTGAAACAGTTCAATACAGCAGCACCACGTTTAATCGAAAAAGCAGCAACGGAAGTCGAAACGGTTATTCTTGTCGATCATAACGAACGCCAGCAAAGTGTTGACGATATTGACGACGTGCGAGTGCTAGAAGTCATCGACCATCACCGTATCGCAAACTTTGAAACGGCTGATCCGTTGTATTATCGCGCTGAGCCGGTTGGCTGTACAACAACGATTTTAAATAAACTGTACAAAGAAAATGGTGTGGAAATTGAAAAAAATATCGCTGGCTTAATGCTATCTGCGATCATTTCCGATTCTCTTTTATTTAAATCACCGACTTGCACAGAAGAAGATGTAAAAGCAGCGAAAGAATTAGCTACAATTGCTGGTGTAAACGTAGACGAATATGGTCTTGATATGTTGAAAGCAGGCGCTGATTTAAGCGGCAAAACAGCTGCAGAGCTTATTTCAATTGATGCAAAAGTATTTCCAATGGGCAGCAAAAAGGTTGAGATTGCTCAGATTAATGCGATTGATCCAGCGGACGTGCTGGCCCTTAAAGCAGATCTGGAAGAAGCGGTGACAAATGCGATTAATGAAAAAACATTGGATTTATTCCTTGTCGTCATTACGGACATTTTAAACAGCGATTCGGTTGCGATTGCCATCGGGACGGAAGCATCTGCTGTTGAAGAAGCATACAGTGTGAAGCTCGATAACAATACGGCCCTTCTAAAGGGTGTTGTATCACGTAAAAAACAAATCGTTCCGGTTTTAACTGAAATTTTGCAGGTGAAATAAGCTCTTTATCTAACCCTTTCAAAAGAATCTTCTTTTCGGAAGGGTTTTTTATGGAAAGAAGAATATTTGCCTGGAAAATTAAGAACGCTTTCAATTGAGTCGCTTTTGTTTTATGTAAAAAATAGTTATAATAAAAGAAACAGAGTGTAGGAGCGTGGGTGCATGGATAATGAACCAATGACGGAACAGGAAAGTTTGCTTCAAAAAAAGCATCGAAGATTGACGTTCAGAAGGTTGATTAAGCGAATCCTATTTATTTTTATCGGTGCAGTTATGATGGCAGTTGGAATTGAAATTTTTCTTGTTCCAAATTCGATTATGGATGGTGGGATTGTAGGGATCTCTATTATTTTATCGAAATTGACAGGCGTGAAGCTTGGTCTGTATTTATTCCTATTAAATATTCCTTTCTTTTACCTCGGCTATAAGCAAATCGGAAAGACATTTGCGCTATCGACAGTTTTCGGTATCGCGATTTTATCGATTGCCTCCACTTTTTTCCATCCTATCCCGGCCTTTACAGAGGATATTTTATTGGCAGCAGTATTTGGCGGTCTGGCACTTGGAGCGGGTGTCGGCATTGTTATTCGTTATGGAGGATCGCTTGATGGGACAGAGATTCTGGCCATTTTAATTAATAAAAAACTGCCTTTTTCCGTAGGGGAAATTGTCATGTTTTTTAACATTTTTATTTTTACCTGGGGTGGATTCGTATTCGGATGGGACCGGGCGATGTATTCTGTTCTAGCCTATTTTATCGCATTTAAAACAATTGATGTTGTCATTCAAGGCCTTGATGAATCGAAATCAGTATGGATCATTAGCGATCAATACCAGGAAATTGGAGAAGCAATTATTGCCCGTCTTGGACGTGGTGTGACCTATTTGAACGGTGAAGGCGCATACACGGGTGATCATAAAAAAGTTATTTTTTGTGTGATCAACCGCCTTGAAGAAGCGAAACTAAAATCGATCGTAGAAGATATGGACGATAGTGCATTTCTCGCGGTAGGGGATATTGCAGAAGTGCGCGGGGGAAGATTTAAGAAAAGAAATATTCATTAAAGAGGAATATTCCAGATTGGGTCCATTAATACAAATAATGAAACGTTTAAATGTTTAAAGCGTATTCATTCACATACAGTATAAAAAAGGAGATGGGGCTTTATGTTTGGAAAAGTAGCAGCGGACATGCTCGGATTGAGCGATGTGGGAGCGGTGATTAAACCAGCGGATTACGATAAGGTAGATGCAGATGACTACATCATGCATGAAGATAATGAGAAGATTTATTTTCTCATTAAATCAAAAGCAGATGAGTATTGCTTCACGAATCTCGGTCTCGTTCACGTTGATGGTGCGAATGCTGTTAGCAAAAAGAGAATGCTACGCCGGTTCAACTATGTCACGAATCGCATCTCAAATGTCATGCTTGAGACAGCGGGTACGGTTGACCTTGATGTGGAAATTAAATTTACACTCGGCAATGAAACGTATTCAATCGACGTGCACAAAAAGCATCTGGAAGAATTAAAAGATTTGTATAAGGCATTATTGAAAATTGCTGAAATGCAGCATGAAAATGAGATGTATCTAGGCTATTCTCAGCAAAGTCTTAATATGTCAGCAAATAGCGTACAACATATTACGAAGACGCAAATTGATCTAGCGGGCGAATTTGAAAAAATAAATAATTATGCATTTAACTGGTTAGTGCAATCAAGTTCAAGATACCGTGTGAAAGACTTTGGGAAAGTGTTTGAAAAGTATATTAATAACTAAATAGGAATGCATTCACAAAAAAAGCGATGAACGCTCAACAGAGAGTTCATCGCTTTTTAATATTTGACTGTCAGAGATTCAAGTTCAGATTGTTTACATGGAACAACGGTATAACCCAGTTGTTCAACTTTACCGGTTATATTTTTAGAGCAGTCGGGGCCAACGACTAAAAAAGTACGGTCGCGCTGAACCTTTTCACGGATTGATGACAGCATATTGAAAAGAGCTGATGTCTTTTCTTCTGACAGTGTCTGTGTAAATGAAGACGTTGATTCTGTTACCGGGACGATCCACAGCTCACAAGCATTTTCCGTTTGGAGCAGCTGTTCAAAGACTTCTGCTTTTTCAAGCGGGGTTCTCATCGTGTCGTCGCGAAGTTCATATACTTCTTTATCCATCATCACATTCTCTAAAAACGGGCGGCTATCTTTCTGATCAAAAATTTTAATGTCCAATTTGGACGGTTCAAAATGCTTATTCATCTATTTCTCTCCTCTGCCTGTTAAACAGGTCTCTCTCTTTTTTTAATTCAGATACCCATTTACAGAGAAGAATAAACTTTTTTTATACGATCGTCAAAATTTCTTTTAAGCGGCTGATCGTATGGTGGGGGTTCGCTCCATCAATGATTTTGCCTTCACCGTGATTAATCCAGACAGACTCTATGCCGGCGCGTGTTGCACCAAGAATGTCCGTGCCTTGATTATCGCCAACCATAAGGGCGTCTTCCGCTTCGACATTCATTAGTTTCAGCGCATGATCAAAAATTGCTTTTTCCGGCTTGCCCAACCCGAAATGGCCCGAAATTAAAATATAATCAAAATAAGGGACAAGCTCCGGAGTCATCGTTAATTTTTCTAACTGAAGGGAAGGCGCTCCATTTGTTAATAAAAGAAGACGGTACCCTTTTTCACGGAGTTCATTAAGTACCGTGAACGTTTCTTCATAGACAAATGGTGATTCGCGGCGAACGGAACGGAAACGCTCACGTGCCCATTCGGCTTCAAAAGAAGGGATACCTGCTGCAGATAGACCATTTTTCCACGTTTTTAGCTGATAATCCGCAATGTTTTCACCCATATCACGGAAAGGACTATAATGAACGTCACCAAAATCACCCCATAGTCCTTCAAATGGGTTAATGCCAATAGAAACCGTCACTGGATAAAAAGAATACGTTTCATATTGTGCATGAGCAGCAGTACGGACATGCTGTTCAATCTCTCCAGCATCTTTTTCATATTTTTCGGCAATCTCACCGCACGTTACGTCAAATGCCGTTTGAATGCTTTTTTTATCGTTGAGAAGTGTGTCATCGAGGTCAAAGAATAGTACTTTTTTCAAAATGTTGTCTCCTTCATATATGCGTAGTCTAGGTGCTATTTCGACAAAAAGCGTAAAAATCCTCCTTTTTGACGCGGAAAAGATAAAAAAGGAGGCGGTGTATAATCGGGAACACGCTGGGTCGGAAGCCGAGCTATTTTTTCAGCCAGTTCTGTGTGCATCGCTAGTATATGTGCTTGCTGTTCTTCAAGTGCACAAAGGCGGTTGTCAATAACTGAAAAAAATGCGTTTTGTCCAATAAGATTTGCTGCTTGACCTGGGGGCAATTTTTCGGAAGAAGCGGTTTCGATCATGCGTCGGAGCGTTGCCAGCTCTTTTTCATCAAATAGCCGTGCATTGCATTTGCCTGTTTCAAATCGAAACCCTGCCGCTTCAAGAGCCATCACATATTTGCTAAGCGTCGACAGGCTGATCTCAAGCGCTGCTGCAACTTCTTTTGCACTGTACCTTCCAGCCAATGTTAGCCCTCCGTTTCCTAATGTTATCTTTAAACTCTTTCTTCGTCCGCTTGTATATTCCTTTCACTAATTTTAGCGAAAAAGCACACATGACGATGTTCTTTTCGTCAATTTTTGGGTATACCATGCTTAGGTGAAAAAGCATGAATTTAATAAAGTGAAACTTCATTCAGTGGGGGTTAGGTTCACAGGATGTGAATGATGCAGACGTTGTCACAGGACGTGACGATCTTAGTCTGCGTTTCCCGCTATCCCCACTTATCCTTCTTTTCTTTTCGAAGTCTTGAAACGGGGGGTCTTACTGCCCGTTACTACGGGATAAAGTGGTCTTACATAAAGCAATATAACATAAAAGCCATCTATGCCGAGTTGCCGAAATCAACCGATATTCTTTCATTTATAATGTCAACTGATCGAAAGATGATTCACTTGTGACGAAAGAAAATTTCGAACAAATGGAACAACGATTAAACGCTGAACTAGGCACCGGTCACTTTTCCCGTAATCGTAAATCGAAAAAACAGGGGGTCCCGCAGTGAAAAAAGCGATGATTATTGTGAATCCATCATCAGGAAAGGAACAAGCAAAGGAACACATTGATCAAATAAAGGAACGGATTGAAAAATTGGGATATAACGTTGATATACGTTTGACAGAAGGGAAAGGAGACGCGACATGCTTCGCAAAAGACGCGTGTGATTCAAAGTATGATGCCGTTGTTGCAATGGGCGGTGATGGGACGATGAATGAAACAGTCAATGGCCTTGCCGAACACCCACATCGTCCTAAGGTGGGTGTGATCCCTCTTGGAACAGTGAACGATTTTGCACGTGCCCTCAATGTGCCAATCGATCCGGTCGAAGCGATTGACGTGCTGGGCAACAAAACGAAATTGGCGGATATCGGTAAAATCAATGGCCGTTGTTTTTTGAATATTTTAGCACTAGGAGGCATTGCTGAAGCGACCGGTGAAGTCACATCTGAACAAAAAACATCAATGGGATCGCTTGCGTATATTATCGAAGGGTTAAAAACATTAAAGGACAAAACACCATTTACGGTTACAGTGGAAGCAGATAGCGGCACATATGAAGAAGAATCGCTTCTTTTTTTAGCAGCATTAACGAATTCGGTCGCTGGTTTTGAAAAGCTCGCACCTGATGCAAAAGTAGCCGATGGAAAGTTTCACTGCTTTATCGTGAAAGATGTGGCACTGCCCAAATTGCTTCGGATTGGAGCAAATTTATTAAAAGGAGACTTCCAAAAAGATCCAGATGTCATATACTTCACATCAAAAAAATTAAAAATCAATTCATCACTGAAGTTGAAAGCGAATGTGGACGGTGATATGGCGGATACTGTTCCGTTTAATTTACATGTGCTTCAAGGTCATTTGAATATTTTTACGCCTTAAAACAGATGGTCTGCTCGGTTTTGTAAATGACAATGGGTACAATTCCACTGTTTTCGTCTTTTTAATGCAGTATTGTTTAATATACTCAAAAAAATGAAACTATGGGATAATTTGTGCGTATGCATATGTGAGGTGAGAAACAAATGAGTTTTTTAAAGCGTCTGTTCAAAGGAGCAGATGAAAAAATTCCCGAAACGAAAGATCGTACACTTTTAAATATACGTGTAGGCGATTTTGTCACATATGATCTTGTTGATTATGAAGTGACCAGCAAGATTCATTACAATGACAGCGGTTATACGTGGGATGCGTACCAGTTGGCGGCAAACGGAAAAGCGCTTTGGCTCAGCGTTGAGCTTGATGATGAGATTGAGGTGGGGATGTATGAAACGATTCGTCTGCCGGGGCTTGAACCGGGTGCGCGAAAAGTGACGTATAACGGGTGCGCGTATTATTTAGAAGAGCAGGGAAAGGCATATGTAAAAGGTGAAGGCCGAAGTGAGAACGTCCATGGGAAAAATGTGGACTATTACGACTATGCGGACGACTCCGGAGAACATTATTTATCGGTTGAAGTGTGGGGCGGCGATGTGGAAGTTAGTTACGGATATGAAATTGAAGAATATGAAGTGACGATCTTGGCAGGAAGCTAAACGAATTGGAGGAGATAAAATGTTTCAATTTTTTAAGCGTGTACAGACATATGTAGGGTCAGAGCTAAATGCGGCACTTGAAAAAGCAGAAGATCCGATTAAAATGCTTGATCAATTTATGCGGGAAATGGCGGCAGATATTCGAGATGCGGAAACAGCTGTAGCGAAACAAATGGCGAATGAAAAAATGTTGAAAAAGAAATATGATGATGCAAACAGTATGGTGAAAAAGCGCCAGCAGCAAGCAATTGACGCTCTTGAAGCAGGCAATGAAGGTTTGGCACGCCGTGCGCTTGAGGATAAAAATATTCACGCTCAGCAGGCAGACTCCATGTATGCCGCGCATGAACAAGCAGCATCAGATGTCGCGAACCTGCGCAACAAATTGTCTGAAATGAAGCGTGAGTATGAGGAAATGCGCTTGAAAAAAGATTCGTTAAAAGCGCGTGCAGAATCTGCGAAAACGAGAACAAAAATGAACCGTGCAATGTCATCCGTTGGCGGTGATGAATCACGCCGCGGTTTTGAACGGATGGAAGAGAAAGTGATGCAGTATGAAGCAGAAGCAGAAACATCAGAAGATTTGCGTGCGGGGTCGCGTAGCCTTGATGATGAACTGGCTGCTTTGAAGAAAAACAGTGCCGTTGATGATGAACTGGCCGCACTTAAACAAAAGCTCGGAAAAGAATAAGGAACTGCGGCCCGTACAGCTGGGGGCCGTTTCTGTTCATTTGGAGTGTTTCAGTTATGATGAAAAAAGGATGGTTAACCGGAACGATCGCGTTTGTTGTATTTCTTGCTGCATGCGGATTGTCAGAGGCGGATGATTATATTGATGAAAATTATACGTTCATCGACGCCGTTCAAAACAGCACGAGTTCAAACGACCGTGCACTTGTATACCGGGTCAATAAAAGTGTCTCGGATACAGCAGCAGAGTTGATCGAAGTACAGAAACCAGAACAAATCGGTGAAGAAGTAGATGGCAGGCAAGTGCTCGTCTATGATGACGAGTTTATTATTTTAACAGAAGATCCAGACAATCCAGGATCGACACTTGTTGAAGTAGCAGAAGATGAGTTTGTCCGTACGCATTACAATCCCGGTTTCTTTTCCGGTATGCTGCTTGGCTCGTTTTTAAATGGCCGTTTCGGTTCAAATTGGGAGAGGAAGCAGTCGAACAAGTGCCGTCAACGTAACGATGATTGTTACTCAGGCGGTGGATACTACGGTTCGTTTTCATCTAGTACATACGGAAGAGGCTCTGTATTTCGAGGCGGCGGCCCAGGATCAGGCAAGTAATAGTATATTAAGAGAGGGGATTCGTTTGTGAACCCATTTTTGTTGACGTTTTTATATTATGCGATGGCCATTGCAGTTGTAGTAGTAGGTTTGGTGATTTTTGAACAAATAACGAGAAAGTATAAAGATTGGGATGAAATTAAAGGCCGCAATGCAGCGGTTGCGTTGTCGATTGGCGGAAAAATGATCGGTATATGCATCATTCTTACGTTTTCTATTATCCACAACGATACGATTTTAGAGACGGTATACTGGGGATTATTCGGAATGGTGCTTCAATTAGTAGCTTATGTTTTATTTGAACTATTCACAAGAAATTTTTCAGTGGAAGAGCAGTTGAAAGAGGGAAATCTAGCAGTAGGGATTGTCTCATTTTCTGTTTCCATTGGCCTGGCGTTTGTTATTGGCGCCTCGATCTCGTAAGGCGGTGCTCACATGACTGAACAGGAATCCATCCGGCAAAGCCGATCAATATATTACGCATCAGGTATCGTATCGATTTGCGGAATTATATTTGAAGTGCTGTTCGGTGCACTCGGTTCGTACATTTTAGGAGATGGAGTGAAGCAGTATACGCTCACCATCTCCCTTTTTTTGACTGGAATGGGCATCGGCGCTTATGTAAGTGAAAAAATGACGAATCATTTGATTGCATCGTTTATTTGGATTGAATACGGCATCGGCCTTGTTGGCGGTTTTTCAGCGATGCTGCTTTTTGGTGTAACGGCTTATTTGCCAGATGGGACTGATGCCCTTTTTTTATATAGCGTTACATTGTTTGTTGGAACATTGACTGGTGTGGAATTGCCAATTTTAATTCGGAAAGCAAGTGAAATTGGTGTTTCATTGCAAAAAAGCGCGGCGAAAGTACTGTTTTCTGATTATGCCGGCGGGTTAGTGGGCGGGCTGCTCTTTTTATTTTTACTCCGTCCATACTTTGGTTTAGTTAAAACATCGTTTCTCGTCGCTCTTATTAATGTGACAGTTGCACTTTGGATTGTCTTCCGTTTTAAAAAAGAATTGAAACGTTTCATGTTACATGCAGCATCAGGTGTTGTATTATTGCTTATTTTAATTGCAGGTGCCTTATTTGGAGAAGAAGCAGCTTTTCATTTTGAACAAAAATTGTATCATGATCCAATCGTGCTTTCCGAGCAGACAGCGTATCAGCAAATTATTTTGACGCGTGAGCAGGGGGATACACGTCTTTATTTAGACGGGCAATTACAGTTCAGCTCTTCAGATGAGCATCGATATCATGAACTACTTGTGCATCCAGTTATGTCCGCGGCTACGCGCCATAATGATGTACTTGTCCTGGGCGGTGGCGACGGGCTTGCCGTAAGGGAGTTGTTGAAATATGAAGATTTGGGAAAGGTAACACTCGTCGATCTTGATCCAGCAATGACAGAAAAGGCGAGAACGAATCACTTATTGACGGAACTAAATGAAGGTTCACTTGATGACAGTCGTGTAAAAGTAGTGAATGACGATGCCTTTCAGTTTCTTGAAGTAGCGGATCGTTTATATGATGTTATTATCGTCGATTTACCGGATCCAAATAATGAATCGCTCAATAAACTGTATACGCAGGAATTTTATTCACTTATCCGTAATCATTTGCAGCCAGATGGTGCTTCGATGATACAGGCGACAAGCCCTGTTTTTGCGCCGGAAGTATACTGGACGATTGATAAAACAATTCAAGAAACGGGGTTGAAAACGGAAAATTTACATGCTGATATTCCAAGCTTTGGCGGGTGGGGATTTATTTTAGCATCGCGTAAACCTGTACAGTTATCTCAACTGAGTATTATGGACGACACGCGATATTTAACGACGGATATGCTGCCAGGTCTAGCACAATTCGGCAAAGATGAGGATGCTCTTATAGAAGATGAGAACGGCCATCCTATGACGTTAAAACCGAATACATTAATACGTCCGAATTTAATTGAAGTCTATGAAAAATCGTGGCGTTATTATTGAAAAGAGCCGCCTCAGGCAGTGAGGCAGCTCTTTTTTTGACCAAATTAAAATCAAGGTTTTGTTATTCTGTCGCTGCGAGCAGCTGTTCATTTAAGGCTTTCAATTCTATTTCCATTGCTATCAACAATTCTTCTGCTTTTGTTGTGCCATGCCCAGTTGACTCTAATTTTTCAATATCACCTTGTACACGCATGTAATCCATTTTAAGTTCGGCAATTTTATATTCGATTTGTGATTTTTTCATCAGAATCCCGCCTTTAAGCTGTTTCTTTTATTTTACATGTGCAAAATAAAAAAGGCCACTGCAGTGAGCAGTGTACCCATGATTATTTTTAAAAATTAAGAAGATACAATGAACTCGATTGCGAGGTTAAGGAAAAATATCGTATGGACCGCCGCAAAAATAAGTCCTTGTTTATTTAAACGCTTTGTCAATACTCGATCCATATCAATCACTCCTTAAGTAGTTTGTAAAGATATCATACTACATGTTCACAGAAAATTCAAAACATATTTACATATTTGTCACAAAAAAATAAAAAGAAGCTAATTTACTTTTTTTTAAAGGATTGGAGAAAGCAATCTAGAAATAGATTCTTTAAACTTAATTATCAAAGGTCGCTGATGATATAATTCAGGTGTTAATTCATACGACACGAGCATGTCATCCATAAAATTTTTTGCCAATGCTTGACCGCTTTCATAATCATATATGAACGCATTCACTTCAAAATTTAATCGAAAGCTGCGCACATCGATGTTAGCTGTACCGACCGAACTTAACTGTTCATCTACGACAATCGTTTTTGCATGAATGAATCCATTATTATAAATGTAAATTTTTGCCCCGGCTTTCATAAGCTCACCCGCATATGAGTATGTTGCCCAGTACACAAACATATGATCAGGCTTATTTGGAATCATAATTTTCACATCAACCCCGGACAACGCTGCGATCCGAAGTGCATCTAAAATGCTTGCATCTGGAATAAAATAGGGGGTCTGAATGTAAATGGACTTTTTAGCTGTTGTAATAAGCTTAAAGTAACCGCTTTTAATTTGCTCCAATTCAGAGTCTGGGCCACTTGTGACCACCTGAAGTGCGACATTGCCTTTTGTTGTGGGCACAGGGAAAAGTCGTTCAGCATATATAAAATCATACTGTTTTGACGCCTGATTCCAGTCTAATATGAAGCGTGTCTGAAGCGAATGGACAGCGCTGCCTTTCACCCGCAAATGTGTATCACGCCAGTAGCCGAATGATGGATCTTTACCTAAATACTCGTTCCCGACATTGAATCCACCAATGTAGCCAATTTGCCCATCAATGACAACGATTTTTCGGTGATTACGATAGTTAAGGCGTAAATTAACATAAGGAATGGGCGACGGGAAGAATACTTCTACAACGCCTCCTGCTTCAATTAATTCTTTAAAATGATGCCGTCTTAACTTTCTGGAGCCCAAGTCATCAAAAAGCACACATACTTCAATACCTTCCCGTGCTTTTTCAGTTAAAATATGAATTAACTTTTTTCCAAGTTCATCAAAGCGGAAGATGTAATACTGAAGGTGTATATGGTCTTTTGCATGGCGTATATCCTCTATTAATGCTTCAAACTTAGCGTTACCGTCTATATAAATATCGACGCTGTTATCTTCAGATAAAACAGCGTCATTGTGGCTGAGCAGCATATACACCAGTTTTGCATTTTCCTGTGTATGTGGATTGGCAAAAGGAAAAACACTCCCTTTGATGGCTTGTTTTTGATGGTCAATCTGCTCTTCAATGCCGACTTTCTTTTTATCATCCCAATCAAAAAGTCGGCTTCTGCTTAAATTTTGTCCGAAGACGAGATAGAGAAAAAAGCCAAGAAAAGGCATGAAGAAGAGCACCATAAGCCATGCCCAAGTTGCGCTAGGGTCACGCCGTTCGAGGAAAATAATGACTACAGCGAATGTAACATTCAATGCGAATAAAATATAGGCAGCCCATGGCCAGATTGTAATATCGATTGTCACGTTTATCACCGACCTGTTTCAAATTGTTCTTGCTGTTTATTATACAGGAAAAAAATCAGAATAAACCGAATTGAAATGAGCGAAACGGGGAAAAAGAAGAATACATCTAAAAAAGTGAAACAATTTTTTATATAAAACGTATATACAAAAAAACATTAAAGGGTGGATAATGATGCAGAGTGCAGATAGGACTCGCGACATAGTTGATAAAATTGCCAGGCTTGGTGTAAAAGTAACAGCAACTAAATCCAGATTGGAGCTTTGGAAAGCATTACAGGGCAGTTGTGAAACGGCTAGGTGTGCAAAGATGGTCATGTCTTATCATATCGGATAAGAAAGGGCAATCGTTATGCGATTTGAAAAAGTCCGGAAATCGTTTCCGGACTTTTTCTCATGGGCGACGGCGCATTTTTTTCATGTACCAGACAATCGCAGCAATAAACAGTACGGCAAGGATTGCATATACAACGTTTGAATACACATCCATGTATTCAACGATTATATGCCATGAATCAGCAAATGTTGCACCAAGATTCACAAGGATTGTATTCCATATTAGCGTTCCGGCTGTCGTGAAGATTAAAAATAAAAAGAAGTTCATGTTCGACATCCCAGCTGGAATAGAGATTAAACTGCGGATAAGGGGAACCATTCGGCAAAGAAATACAGTCCATACACCATACTTATCAAACCACTTATCCGCACGATGAATATCTTTTTTTGAGACACGAAGAAAACGGCCATACCGGTCAATAATTTTCTCTAAATTTTCAACATCAATTAACAGGCCGAATCCGTATAATATAACGGCCCCAATAACTGATCCAGCTGTTGACGCGAAAATAACGCCAGTGACGGTCAAATCCGTTGAGCCGGTCATGACACCACCAAATGTTAAAATGACTTCAGACGGAATCGGTGGAAATAAATTTTCAAGGGCGATTAAAAAAAAGACACCCCATAATCCGTATTGCTCCATCATTGATATAATCCAATTTTCCATGGCCATTCCTTTCTCGAAAAAAGATTTGCGCTTAACGCCTAAGATGAAATTATAGCACTATGCAGTTTATCTTCACCATTAAAAAGACCCGCATTCAAAGCGGGATTAAAGATGATTCTTTGCCAAATATATTGACAAGGGTTGTTTCAAGTGAATGTTCTTTTTCGAAGCGGTACATGTCAATCCTTTTTTTCCATTTATTGCACTCGATTTCATTGTCAATAATCGCTGTAATTTGCTGTTCAACCGGTCTATCATTGGTTAATTCATAAATGAGCTGCCGTTTTTTTAAATAATCCGCATTAAATTCTTCCTGTCCAGGAAGAGTACCTGCAATAAAAACAGGCAGTTCTTTTTCAAGAACTTCACTGACGGTAATGCCTCCTGGTTTTGTAATAATGGCCGATGCCTCTTCATAATACCGGTTCATCTCTTCCCGGCTGTTCATATAAGGAAGTGCTTTAATACGTGGATGATCAAGAGATAAAATGAATTCACGTAGTTTTACATTATGACCACATAGGACGTTATACGTGTACGAAAGTGTATCGGCTTGCAAATTGTCCAGCAATTTTTCGAGGTGACCGAGCCCGCTGTTTCCACCGGCTATAAGAATAGAACGATGTTCGGAATGCACGTACTCTACTTCAAATGAAGGATGTACAGGAATGCCGGTTACAAAAATTCGATTCCCTGGCACATGGAATTTTGAAAGCCATTTTTTTGCTTCAAGGTGAGGAACAAAATGATAGTCGATGCCTTGTTTTCCCCATACATCACTGACGAAAAAGTCAGTATATACATTAATGACAGGTACATCCATTTTTCGCAGTTGTTTTAAATGATTTAACAGCTTTGACGGGTAACTGTGTGTACAAATAATATAATCTGGACATTCTTTTTCAATGATGCGAGCAAGGCGAAACTCAAAATATTTATCCCAGACGTGAATGGGCATCTGTTCATTTCGTTTACCCTCGGGTGTATAAATAAATGATTTATAAAACTTGCTGTACGATTCGGGTTTTTTGTTAATCCATTGCATGTACATTTTTGAAACAACTGTTTCGAGCGATTCATGACAATAGCTTAATAAATCTACCGTTTGAATTTGGGCGTCAGGTCGTATACAAGTAATGCGTTCAATAATAGCTTCTGCTGCTTTATGGTGACCCGAAGGCAAGCGGAATAAAGGAAGTACAATGATTTTCATATAGTTTTGACTCCTTTAACGGCTGGAATAGGATGACTTTCTCCACTTTACAATAAAACGGATCATAAAGACGATGAAAAAAAATGCACCAGCGATACTTAAATAGATCGGCTTAATTTGAATGTATGAACCTATTAGAAAACCGGCAGATATATATATCAATACCCACGTAAAAGAACCTAAAACGGAAAGAGCCATAAATACAGGTATGGAGAATTTTGTGATACCGGCGAAGTAAGGATTAAACTGGCGAATACCAGGGATGAAAAATCCGGCTAATAATGATTTTGATAAATTCCAGTGCATCATCGTTTTATGAAGCCGCTTTTTCGTTACGCCCAAATATTTACCATACCGGTCAAGGAGCGGCTGTCCGACCATTCGTCCGAGCGTGTAGCTAATAAGCATGCCAGTAAAGGCTCCAGATGTTAAAATAGCAACAGCATAAGCAAAGGAAATGGAACCGTTTTTCGCGAGCATACCGATATAGACAAGCAAACTTTCTTCCGGTGCAGGAATGCCTACAATGCCGAATAGGCCGGATAAAAACAAGATGGCGTATCCGTATTTTGATAAATAAGTAATGATTAATGATTCCATTTAAGCCCTCTGTTTGTTGAACAAATTGGTAACTGTAACAAATTCGTATTGTCTGGAATCTTCATCGGATAAAAATAGGTGAAGTGATTCGATCATCATACGCGGGGCCATTTTATAGGCACCGAGTGTGTTTCCGCTGTCATGTAATGTAATAATAGCGCCGTTTGACCGGGCATTGCGTAATTTATCTGCTAGTCTTCGGGTAGTCATGTTTTTTTTCCAGTCACCCGGTATGGATGTCCACATAATCGTCTCAAACCTTTTTGCTTTGGACAATGTTACTGGATTGAAATGTCCCCAAGGTGGTCTGTACAATGTAACACGTTCTCCGGTAATAGCAGATACTCTTTCTGCCGCGCGAACGAGCTGATGATTCATAGCGGAAGGTGACAGCAGCCAGTTGGATATGTGCCGGTCATTATGAATACCGATGTCGTGTCCTTCTTTCTGTATACGACGTATCAAATCTGGGTGACGTTCTGCTTTTTCCCCAACAATGAAAAACGTCGCTTGTACATTGTATTTCTGTAATGTCTCAAGTAGAAGAGGTGTGTAAACTGGATCCGGACCATCATCAAATGTCAGCGCGATTTGTTTCCGGTCATATCCACGTTTTTTCACATGTGTTGAGCATGTTCGTGCCGCTGCAGTTGGAATAATCGTCCACGCGGCAGCTAGCAGAAGAGCTGTTTGTACAATGATTTTCATAAAAACCCCCAGTCTTATAAAGTGAAACTTCATACAGTGGGGTTAGGTTCACAGGATGTGAATCATGCAGACGTTGTCACAGGACGTGACGACCTTAGTCTGCGTTCCTCGCTATCCCCGACTGAATAAACAGGAACTCAGGTAAAGAGCGCCGCGTCCTGCGGCAATACGTGAGTGACCGGCTTCGACCGGCCCGAACCAATCCGGCTTTTACGGGCAGTTGATCCCCTGCTTATCCCTTTTCTTTTCGACGTCTTGAATCGGGGGTCTTACTGCCCGTTAATGCGAGATAAAGTAAAGTCCTGTCTTATAGTCAATTTCCCAATATAGAAAAAATAAAACCCGCTGAAAAGCGGGTTTTAAGCATTATTGGGTGCAGCTATAGACATAGCAGAAGGATCCATAGATGATTCTTCTATTCGTTTAACAGCTGTCACCGGCTTGATTTCGAGCTGACGGATTTGATGATCTTCCATTTCTAAAACAGTGAATAAAAATCCGCTATATTCGATCGTTTGGCCGCATTGAATATCGAAGTTTTCTGTCAGTATCCAGCCGCCAATTGTATCAACATCATCATCATTCATGTCAATGCCCAGCAGTTGTGCTGTTTCAGATACAGATAGCTTGCTGCTAGCAATGTAATGATGATCCCCTATTATCTGAATGACAGGTGGTAAGGCAATATCAAATTCATCGTGAAGCTCGCCAACAATGACTTTGACAATATCTTTAGCCGTGACGAGCCCTGCAGTGCCGCCATATTCATTAATTAAAATGGCCATCTGCATACGTTCTGCTTGCATTTTTGCGAGCAGAACGTGAACAGGGATAGAATCGATGACACGAATGACAGGACGGATAAAATGTTTAATGCTCTTTGTCCCCACTGTAGGATCAGATACGTATTCTGCGATGACTTCTTTAAAATTTACAAAGCCGATGACTCGGTCTTTATCACCATCAATAACCGGGTAACGTGTAAATTTTGTTTCCCGGAACAAGCTAATGCATTCTTTGACAGTCTCATCTTTTGGCATATAGGCCATTTCTGTGCGAGGTACCATAACTTCTGTCGCACTTCTGTCACCTAATATAGAGAGAGTATTGTCATTATGTTCACCGCTTATTTCAGCGAGCAAAGCTGAGGAGCGCCCTGTCGAGGGGGGGTCTCCAGTTTCATTTTTTTCTCTTCTTTTCATAAACCGGATGGCTGTAAACGATAGTGCTAAAAGGATAACAGCGATAAATGAAATCCATATGTCCAATCAGATTTCTTCTCCCGCATGGTGCGAAAGAAGAAGTCACCTCCTATAAAATATGATGATCAAATTTGAAAAATCAGCAGAATATAATGCAATGTTTACCGTTAATGTCCCATTTGATCACCCTCCTTCATCCGAATCATTCTTCATTATCTCTATTATATTAAAGACAGATAATTCGGTCAAATGATGTAATCTTTTCTATAAAAGATGTGATAAAAACCATGAGGCAATTGTAAAGTATGTGATGAGTGAAAAAATATCATTAATTGTTGTAATAAGCGGCCCGGATGCGACTGCCGGGTCGATATTCATCTTATATAAAATGAGCGGGATAATCGTGCCAGCAAGCGTTCCGATGATTAATGTAAGCAAAAGAGAAGCACCGACGACAAATCCGAGGACGGTACTGCCCTGCCAGAAAAAAGCGATAAAAAAGATTAGGATGCCGCAGACAGCACCAATGATTAATCCAACACCGAACTCACGCATGATCAGCGTCAGAACTGTTCTCATATCAATATCACGTGAAGCGAGACCGCGGACGACAACAGCAAGAGACTGTGTGCCGGTGTTGCCGGTCATACCGGAAATCATAGGCATAAAATAAGTAAGTGCAACGACTTGTTGGAGTGTATCTTCAAAGCCGGAAATAATGTTGCCGGATACGAGTCCGATAAATAAAAGCAGTACGAGCCATGGAAGACGTCTGAATGCTGCGACACCAGCTTTCGTATCAAAGTCAATCGACTTACCGGAAGCAGATAATTTTTCAATGTCTTCATTTGCTTCTTGAATAACGACGTCGATAATATCATCAAACGTGACAATACCGATTAAAATATTGTTCTCATCGACAACGGGAATGGCAAGAAAGTCGTATCGTTGAATGAGGCGGGCAACTTCTTCCTGATCTGTATGCGCATCGACCGAAATAACACGTGCGTACATAATATCAGCAATTTTTTCAAGGGTATCTGCCAAGAGCATATCACGGTAAGAGACAACACCAACGAGCTTTTTATGATCATCAATAACATATAAATAGTTGATTGTTTCTGCGAACTCAGCGAAACTTTTCAATTTTTCAACAGCTTCTCTCACCGTGTATGAGTGCTTAATCCATACAAATCGGTTTGTCATAAGGCGTCCAGCTGTTTCTGAAGGAAAGCTCATCATATTTTCAACGATGGTTGATTCTTCTTTTTTCATACCAGACAGGAAAATTTTAATATTTTCCGGTGACATGTCATCAAGAAGAGAAGCGAGGTCATCGTTGTCCATATCATCGAGCACTTTTCGGGATCGTTCTTTCCCAAGATTTTTAAGTACAGTCATTTGTTCGTCACTTTCAAGCTCCTGTATCATATCGGTCAAAACCGGAATCGATAAATGAAGCAAAAAACGTGTTTGATGTTTTTCCGGCAGATTACGATAGATGGCTGCCATATCGTATGGGTGGAGTTCATCGATTAAATTCTGCAGGTCCGTTTTTTTGCCTTCTTTTAAGAGCTTGATGACGAGCAGGGTAAGTTGGTCTTCGGTTAAGTTCGAAATCACAGACAGGGGACCCTCCTTTTTGTGAAATTTCAGCTGCACATCTAGTATAAAACGAAAGAGGGACAAAAGTTTCACACATTTTGTGAAATTCATTGTAAATTTACATACGAAGATGAACAAATTTTGTTAAAATAACAGTATAACAAAAAAAGATAGAGGCAGCTATGCAATTCGTCGCGATGTGGAGGTCGTATGATTGAAAAATCCCGGAAATATGAAAGAAATGATTTATATACATTTACACCCAATTAATCAATATGTCGTATCGTATGGAATTGAATTTCAAGAGTTTATAAAGGCCATTCCGGAGACGCCCCCGCATTTGCTTTTATTGAAGCACAAGTATGAGAATAGTGACTTTAATATGCATACCCGTTTCGATTACATTGAACCAGATGAACTGAAAAGGTTATTAAAGGAAGATGTAGGAGAGTATGGCGATTTTTGTTGGGTTGATTTTGAGGATATAGATGGACTGAATGAACTAGAAGGAAGGGAGATTGCGGAACTTCTTTATCTGGCCCATAGCAAGGAGCATTTGCAACGTCCGTTTTACAGCAAGCTGAACAATCGTTATGCGTACTTATCGCACGACGATGAGTGGTTCAATAAAACGTATTATCGTCACATGCCTGATTTTTATAACGTGCTAGGTAAAGTAATTTCATTAAAGCTCGGGTTCTTTCGCAGTGAACGGTCATTTTTTGCTTTGAAGAAAGGATCTTCATTTCCGCCGATTCCAGCGGAAATGATTGCACTTGCCTATGGAGATATGAAAGAAGGGATTGTTCTCTCGCTGTCGAAAACAGAGCAGAGCCGTTTGAAAGTAGAAGTACCAATTTGGATTGTCGGTGATCATATTAATATGGACGATGTGTTTGACGATTATATGACCAGTTTTAAAACGGAGCCAAATGCCCGGTTTGTGTTTGATAAGAAAACACATGAATGGAGTGTATTTTCACAATGAAAAACGGATTCTCACATTGAGAATCCGTTTTTTGGCGAACAGGGTGTCAAGTTCTTAAGAGTGGTTCGATTGATGTTTTCATCCCCCATTAATTGGCAGTAAGACCCCCACTTCAAGACTTCGAAAAGAAAAGAAGGGTAAGCGGGGGATTAACTGCCTGTAAGAGCCTAATTGGTTCGGGCCGGCTGAAGCCGGTCACTCACGTATTGCCGCAGGACGCGGTGCTCTTTACCTGAGTTCCTGTTTATTCGTTAAGCTGTCGACTACTGATGTAATGGCACCATCGCCTGTTACGTTGCATGCTGTGCCAAAGCTATCTTGTGCAAGATACAGAGCGATCATCAATGACACCATCGTCCCATTAAAGCCGAGCATCGTTTCAAGCAGTCCGAGTGCTGCCATCACAGCGCCTCCGGGAACACCAGGCGCAGCAATCATTGTAATACCAAGCATTAAGATAAATGGGAAGAACATACTAATTGTATAGGTATCCCCTTGCAAGAGCATGACGGCCATTGCACAGCTGACGAGTGTGATCGTACTGCCAGACAGATGAATGGTTGCTAAAAGGGGGATTGAGAAATCAGCGATACGGTCGCTTGATCCGTTTTTTTTCGATTGGGCAAGTGTGACAGGAATGGTTGATGCAGATGACTGTGTACCGAGTGCGGTAAAGTAAGCCGGCATCATTATACGCAGCATCGTAATCGGATTCTGTTTTTTTAATGAGCCTGCTACACTGTATTGAAAGAGCAAGTAAAGAAGGTGGAGAATAATAATCATGATAAATACTTTTGCAAAAACACTCATAATGGCACTTACTTGTCCGCCTTGCGTCATGTTGGCAAAAATTCCAAGAATATGAATAGGTAAAAGCGGGATGATGATTTTTTCAATGACCAGTTCGATGATGCCGCGGAAATCATCCATCACTTTTTGAAGGGCATTTCCTTTAACAGCAGCCATTCCGACACCGAGTGTAAACGCGAGAATTAATGCGGTCATGACACCCATAACAGGGTCCATTTCTACTGTGAAAAAGCCGGTTAAAAGTGCTTCTTCAGGGTTTTCAAAAGCTTGCGCTGCCTGGTTCTCGAGAATAACCGGGTACAAAAGACTGGCTGCAAAAAAAGCGAGCAAACCGGCAATGGCGGTTGATAAATAAGCTAAACCAGTCGTAAGTCCAAGTAATTTTCCAGCGCCTTTGCCCATTGTGCCGATACCTGGCGCGATAAAGCCGATAATAATTAGCGGGATCGCGAAACTAAGGAAGTTGCCGAACAATCCGTTAAAGGTAACGAATAGTTTGATAAACCATTGCGGTGCGAATGAACCGAACAAGATGCCGAGTACGATCGCGGCTGCAATTTTAGGCAGTAAACCGAAGCGATGCATGATATATGTCCTCCTGTGAAAAACAAGTGTATTTAATAAAAGGAGTATACAGCGTTTTTTTTAAAAAGTTAATATGAAAACGGACAGACAGAACATTGTTATTATTCAGATGAAAGAAGCATAATATATAATTTGAGTAAGAAGTCGGATGGAAAGTTTATTCTTATGGCGGGAAAGCATGGTAAAATAGAAAATACCGAAATTTTTGGAGGCTTATAATGAAAAAGAAACTTGGGTTACTTTATGGGGGAAAATCAGCAGAGCACAACGTATCATTACAAACAGCAAAAGCGGTGACAGCAGCGCTTGATTTATATAAATTTGATGTATATCCTGTTTACATTTCTATCGATGGAACATGGACAGAAGGAGAAAAACTAGAAACGCCTGTTTCTACCATAGAAGAATTAAAGTTCACTGGAAATGGTGGGATGGAACATGTTCTGTCTATGCTTGCACAGGGGAAATATGATGTTGTATTCCCGCTTTTACATGGTCCGAACGGAGAAGATGGTACAGTTCAAGGTTTGCTCGAAGTTTTGAATGTTCCATATGTAGGAAACGGTGTGCTCGCTTCGTCTGCAGGCATGGACAAAGTGGTTATGAAAGATATCTTTGCGCAAGCAGGATTAAAACAAGTTGGCTATACGCATATGACACGCATGGAATGGGAACAAGATAAAGAAGCAGGCTGTACGTTAATTGAGCGTGAAATCGGCTGGCCTTGTTTTGTCAAACCAGCGAATCTGGGCTCGAGTGTTGGTATCAGCAAATGTCAGAGCAAAGAAGAGCTTGCATGTGCAATGGAAGAAGCATTTCAATATGACCGAAAAGTCATCATTGAAGAGGGGGTCGTTGCCCGTGAAATTGAAGTGGGAATCCTCGGAAATGAGAGTCCTGTATGCTCAGTGATCGGTGAAATTGTACCGAAAAAGGATTTTTACGATTACAAGGCGAAATATGAAGATGATGATACAGCGCTCATTATTCCCGCTGATCTAACAGATGCTCAAAAAGCGGAAATGGAACAATTAGCGATTCGTGCGTTCCGTTCACTCGACTGTTCAGGGCTTGTTCGTGCTGACTTTTTTTTAATGGAAAGTGGAAGTTTATTGATTAATGAAGTGAATACAATGCCTGGCTTTACGCCATTCAGTATGTTCCCCCTTCTTTGGAAAGAAGCAGGGGTTGAATATCCACAGCTTATTGAAAAGATGATTGACCTGGCGGTTGAACGTCATACAGAAAAACAAAAGATTAAATATACGGTTTAAAGGTGGGCGCTCATGATTCGCAAAACGGTTGAGCAGTTAACGAAAATGATAAATGTAGAAAACGATGTAACAATCTGGCACGAACGGTTCATTGAAGGCGTGTCAATCGATTCGCGTGAAGTAGAAGGAAGCTGTTTATTTGTTCCTTTTATTGGTGAAAATACAGATGGACATAAATATGTGCGGCAAGCGATTGAAAATGGTGCAGGAGCGGCATTGTGGCAAAAAGATATACCGGGAGCGCCGGAGGATTTGCCAGTGCTGATCGTAGAAAGCACATTGCTTGCGCTTCAGCAGCTGTCAAAAGCATATCGTGATTCACTTAACGTGAAAGTCGTCGGTATTACTGGCAGTAATGGCAAGACAACAGTTAAAGATATGACAGCCGCCATTTTTGGGGAGAAATACCGTGTACAAAAAACAGAAGGTAATTATAACAATCATATTGGTCTGCCATTAACGATGTTGTCATTACACGAAGATACGGAAATTGCTGTGCTTGAAATGGGCATGAGCAACAGAGGTGAAATTGAGCTTTTATCAAAGCTTGCTACACCGGATGTGGCGATCATTACAAATATCGGCGAATCCCATTTGGAGGATCTTGGATCAAGGGAAGCGATTGCAGATGCAAAACTGGAGATTTCAGCGGGGTTATCGAGTAAAGGAACACTCGTTTACTTAGGTGACGAACCGTATCTTACTGAAAAAATGCCTGAAGAACCGTTATTTCAAACGATAACATTCGGTCAGGGTGAGTCGAATATATTTTATCCTGTATCTATTGAACAAACGGAGAATGGAAGCATTTTTTCTATAAGTAAAGAACCGTCCGTCCGATTTGATTTGCCTGTACTTGGTCAGCATAATGTTACAAATGCGCTCGCAGCTATTGCGGCGGCTAACGTGTTTGCTTTGCCGTATGAAGATATGGCGGCAGGTCTCAGAAAAGTGAAACTGACGAAAATGCGGATGGAGTGGGTGGAAGGTAAAAAGGGTATAAAGATAATAAATGACGCATATAATGCCAGCCCGACATCGGTAAAAGCAGCTATTTCACTCGTATCAGAACTGCCTGGCTATGACCGAAAAATAGTCGTTCTCGGTGATATGCTTGAACTTGGCCTTGATGAAGAACTGTTTCATTATCAGACGGGTCAGGTGATTGATGGGGATAAAATCGACTACTTATTCACGTATGGTGCACTCGGTCAGTTTATTGCAGCTGGAGCAAAAAATGCACTGGGTCCGGACAGAGTTTTTGCTTTTCAAGACAAACATGAATTAATTAAAGCGGTCGATGGTGTTCTAAAAGGCGGCGAACTGCTGTTAATTAAAGCGTCAAGAGGCATGAGGTTGGAAGATGTAGTAGATGGACTGTCGGAATAAGATGTGGAAAGCGGTGAGCGGTCTTGATTGGCTGCCTTTGTATACATGGGTTTACAGGAGCACCATATGAAGTAGACCCGCTTGCAGATTACTTGAAGCAGCATACGGATTGGAAGTTCGTTGTACCTCTTTTACCGGGGCATGGCGATACGCATTCGTTGAAAGGTAGTACTTGTACAGACTGGATTAACTGTGCTGAATTAGCACTTCAAAAACTGTTTGAGGAATGTGAAGAGGTGTATGTGATCGGCTTTTCGATGGGCGGATTGATTGCCGCATATTTAACCGCCCGTTATTCGATCAGTAAACTTGTGATGCTCAGCGCAGCGGCGAAATATGTAAATCCGGCGCAAATAAAAGAAGACGTTCGGGAAATGGTGCAAGATTTGCGGAAAAAGGAGCTTCATGAGAATGAATTATTTTTGCGTTACCGGGAAAAACTGATTATAACGCCGCCGGCTGCCGCGCGTCAGTTTCAAAAGGTAGTACGTCTCGCCCGCCCAGAGCTAAAGAAGATTACAGTACCAGTATTTATTGCCCAAGGAACAAAAGACGGTATTGTTCCGATCACAAGTGCAGATTATATTTACAAGCGTGTTTCATCAGCTGAGCGACACCTTTATTACTCTCCAGAAGCGAAGCATTTAATTTGTCATACAGGAGATAAAAAAGAACTTTTTGAGAAGGTCTTTACTTTTTTACGCAATTAACGTAGAGTTATAAAAATGCGCATTGAAAATTTGGACGTGGGATGATAAGATACAATAGACATGTTGCTCTTCGCATGAACGTAGAAGGGTATTTTTTGTGCGGACAGCAGTTTAACATAGAAGGAGAAGAAACTATTGACGAAATTTAAAGATTTAAACTTGAGCGCTGAAACGCTAAGAGCTATTGACAAAATGGGCTTTGAAGAAGCGACACCAATTCAGGCGGATACAATTCCACTAGGCCTTGCAGGAAAAGATATTATCGGACAGGCACAAACGGGTACGGGTAAAACGACTGCTTTTGGTGTTCCAATGGTTGAAAAAATCGATACGAAAAACGATTCGATTCAAGGTCTTATTATTGCACCGACACGTGAGTTGGCAATTCAAGTATCAGAAGAACTTTACAAAATCGGCAGCGGTAAACGTGCACGTGTATTAGCTGTATATGGCGGCCAAGATATTCAACGCCAGATTCGCGCATTAAAACAACGTCCACATATTATCGTTGGTACACCAGGACGTATTTTGGACCATATTAATCGCCGTACATTGAAACTTGAAAATATTCAAACGCTTGTTCTTGATGAAGCGGATGAAATGTTGAACATGGGCTTCATTCAAGACATCGAAACCATTCTTTCAAATGTTCCTACAGAACGTCAAACGCTTCTATTCTCGGCGACAATGCCAGGACCAATTCGTGCGATCGCAGAACGTTTCATGAAAGATCCAGAAATGATCCGTATTAAAGCGAAAGAAATGACGGTTTCAAATATCGATCAGTATTTCGTGAAAGTGCAACAACGCGATAAATTTGACATTCTTGCCCGTTTAATGGACGTTCAAACACCTGAGCTGGCGATCATTTTCGGTCGTACAAAACGCCGCGTGGACGAGCTTGCGAATGCACTGAGCCTTCGCGGTTACCAGGCAGAAGGAATTCATGGTGACTTAACACAGGCGAAACGTTTGACTGTGTTGAACCGCTTTAAATCTGGGAAAATCGATGTACTCGTCGCAACCGATGTTGCAGCACGTGGTCTGGATATTTCTGGCGTTACGCATGTTTATAACTATGACATTCCACAGGATCCGGAAAGCTATGTTCACCGTATCGGCCGTACAGGTCGTGCCGGTAAAGAAGGAATGGCGATTACATTCGTTGATCCGCGTGAAATGAGCTATCTTCGTGAAGTGGAACGCACAACGAAAAAACGCATGACACCAATGGAAGCTCCAACTTGGGATGACGCACTTAGCGGTCAGCAGCAAGCAGCAGTAACAGAACTAGAAGGAGCAATTACGAAAAACGAATTAACAGAATATCGTACATTTGCAAAGAACTTGCTTGATCAATATAACCCTGAAGACATCGTTGCAGCAGCTGTAAAATTGATCACAAAAGAGCCAGACCGTACACCGGTTCACATTACAAATGAATCATCACTTCCGCAAAAACGCGATAATTTCCGTAGCAAGAATTCAGGTGGTGGCTATCGTAAATCAGGCGGCGGTGGCGGTCGTCAAGGTGGCGGCCGTTCTTATGGAAACCGTGACCGCAAAGGTAGTTCGGGTGGATCAGGCGGCGGGCGTCGTAAATATTCTTCAAATTCATAAATGAAAAAGCCGTTCTGGTCTATACCGGAACGGCTTTTTTTTCGGAGAGGAATGTAAACTGGATGATAAAAGGAATTGGCATGGATATTGTGGAAATTGATCGGATTCGCCGTTTGATCGAGCGGCAGCCCAGGTTCATTGAACGTATCTTAACATCGCAGGAACTCACGTTTTTTCACGATAAAAATGGAAGCCGCAAGTGGGAATACGCAGCTGGCCGATTCGCAGTGAAAGAAGCTTTTTCAAAAGCAGAAGGAACCGGCATTGGTGAGCAGTTATCGTTTCAAGATATTGAAATCAGTTCAGACGATAAAGGACGACCGATCTTAATTCGTCCTTATTCAGAAGGTGTACATATCACAATTACACATAGTCGTGAATATGCGGCGGCAGTTGTTGTGATCGAATGAATATTGTCCTAAACATCCTCATATAGTGCTTATGAGAGGGGTGCGGCAATGAAAAAGTGGATGGGCTTACTAGCAATCGTTTTACTCCTGGTATCTGCCTGCGGAGCGCCGACGAAAGAAGATGTTGTGACGGAGATTAACGAAAAAGTAAAAAACGCTGCTGGATATAAAGCGAAAGCCGTACTTGAAATTCAAGCCGGCAAAGAAAAACAAAGCTATAACGTAGACATTTGGAATAAGCAGCACACGTATTACCGAGTTCATCTTGCTTCTGTCACTAATAAGCATAGTCAGACGATTTTAAAAAACAAATCAGGCATTTACGTTATGACACCTTCGATCGGTAAAAGTTTTAAGTATGATAATAATTGGCCCGAAAACAGCAGTCAGTCTTACTTATTTGAATCACTCGCTGCAGATATAAAGGCAGATGGAGAAGCGACATTTAAAGAAACAGCCAAGCATTACGTATTTGAAACGAAAACACGCTACACAAATAATAAGATTTTGCCGCGTCAGCAAATAACATTCAATAAAGGTGATTTGACACCGGTGATGGTCAAAGTGATGGACAAACAAGAAAAACCCGTTATTACTGTCATTTTTAAAAAGGTAGATTTGAATCCGACATTTGCCAAAAAAGATTTTGAGCGGAAGGAAACGACAACAAAAGAAACAGCAGGTTCGGTGGAAGAGGAATTCACTGTTCATTATCCAGTTGCTATAACGGATTCCCAACTGATTGATGAAACGAGAATAGGGGATAGAGTCGTGTTAACATATGGAGGAGACAAGCCATTTACGCTTATTCAAAAAAGAGCATTGGCCTTAAATGGACAAAGTGTTGTTTCTGCATCAGGTAATATGACGGATATGGGATTTGCGGCCGGTGAATCAGCAGAAGGATCGTTAACCTGGATATATAATGATGTTGAATTTATGATGGCATCCGATGTGATGACGAAAGGTGAGATGGAATATATGGCAGCTTCCATGCAACCGGGTACAGTAAAGTAAAGAACGGCGGTCATAGTTTACCGCCGCTTTTTTTGCGTGTAAAATAGAAGCGCAAGCATCGTGACTTTGACAAAATAGGATGTGAAGAAGATGGATTATTATCGCGATACATGGGCGGAAATAAATCTTGATGCAATAAAATGGAACGTCGCAAAAACAATTCAACATTTAGCAGATTCAATGACAATGTTTGCTGTTGTAAAAGCAAATGCGTATGGCCATGGTGATGTGCAGGTAGCAAAGGCTGCACTTAATGCAGGGGCAAAAGGGCTGGCAGTTGCTTTTTTAGATGAAGCCTTATCACTAAGAAAAGCAGGCATTAAAGCACCAATCCTCGTTCTCGGTGCTAGTCGTCCAGATACTGCAGGAATTGCAGCGAAATATAATATTTCTTTAACCGTTCATGAAAAAGAATGGCTTACTCATATACATATGGAAGAAGGTCAAATGCTGCGTATACATATTAAATGTGATACAGGAATGGGTCGAATTGGTGTGAAAACGATAGGTGAATTGCAATCGGTCATCGATGAACTGAACCAATCTGAATCCTATGTATTCGAAGGCATATTCACTCATTTTGCGACGGCGGATGAAGTACATACAGCTTATTTTGAAAAGCAACTTCAGACTTTTCAAGAGCTCGTTTCATCTATTAGAGAAAAACCCCGTTATATTCATTGTGCAAACAGCGCTGCAACACTTCGTTTTCAAGGTGCTGGTGTCAATACAGTGCGATTTGGTATTTCGATGTATGGACTGACACCATCACTTGAGATTCAACCGTTGCTACCGTTTGAATTGAAGCCGGCTTTTTCTTTGCGTACCAAAATTATTCAAGTGAAACAAATGCATGCGGGGGAGAAAGTCAGTTATGGTGCGACGTATGAGGCATCAGAAGGAGAATGGATCGGTACACTGCCAATTGGATATGCAGATGGATGGATTCGTAAGCTGAGCGGGCAGGAAGTGCTCGTTGATGGCAAGAGGGCACCAATTGTCGGCCGTATTTGTATGGATCAGTGTATGATTCGCCTTCCACGGGAATATTCCTGCGGTACAGAGGTTACGCTTATTGGCAGGCAAGGTGATGATGAAATAATAATGGATGAAGTGGCAAGGAAACTCGAGACGATCAATTACGAAGTTCCGTGTGTCATCACCGCTCGTGTTCCGCGTGTCTATAAAGAGAATGGGCAAGTTGTTCATGTATCGAATCCGTTGTTATAATCGGTGTGGACGTACTCTTTATTCACCGTTGTGCAATATTTTTCAATTGCCTCTTCCATCCTAGGACATGCAATGGTATGATGTCTAGGACAGTAACAAAAAAGAGACGTGTGTAGTGATTGGTGGAGGTGTAGTTCTTGTCTGAATCCAGTACGATGACAGAAGATGTGTTAGTAAACCTGCCCAAGCAGTTTGTAAATGAACTTGATTGTTTTGCGGAGCAGGAAGAAATTAGCCGGAGTGAATTTATTTATCGTGCTACAAAAATGTATTTGCGTGAACGAAAAAAGCGTCATATTCGTGAGTCTATGCGCCGCGGATACATGGAAATGGCGAAAATCAACCTTGCTATTGCTTCTGAAGCGATGCAGGCTGAATATGAGGCAGGCAACACAGTCGAACGTTTAGTAAGTGGAGGATAAACCGTGTGATCGTAAAACGTGGTGACGTATATTTTGCAGACCTGTCCCCTGTTGTCGGTTCCGAACAAGGCGGCGTCCGTCCTGTTCTCGTCGTCCAGAACGACATCGGGAATCGGTTCAGTCCCACTATTATCGTTGCGGCCATTACAGCTCAGATTCAGAAAGCCAAACTGCCAACGCATGTCGAAATTAATGCTGAGCGGTACGGTTTTGAAAGAGATTCCGTCATTTTACTTGAGCAGATCCGGACAATAGACAAGCAGCGGCTGACAGATAAAATAACGCAGCTAGATGATGGAATGATGGAGAAAGTGGACGACGCCTTGCAAATTAGTTTAGGGCTTATTCAATTTTAATGAGGGCATCTGCGGGAAACCGTGGATGCTTTTTTTGTATGAGTCTTATTTCTCCACAATAAACAGAGGATTCTGCTTTTTAATTGCTTGCATAACCTTTATAATGAAAACAATGAACGTTTTTGACGAACCCCCCTTTGTAATATGCTACAAGGGAATGATGATTGGAGCGAACTGAATGCGTAAAACAATTTATCAATATGTATATTCTCATAACGATGAGATTTTAAATGAATGGATTGAACTCATACGCAAGGAAGCAGACGAGCGGGCTATTCAGACAATGTCAGATCGTATGTTCGTGAAAACGTGTGCGGAATTTGTTGAATTAGTCATATCTAATTTTTCAGAATCTGTAGAAGCATTTCATGATCGAGCTATCGAATTCTCGGAAAAAATTGTTCGTCTCGGCTGGCCGCTGACCATGATGACAGATGGTTTGCGGTTATTTGGACAAATCGTTGAAGAGGGAATGAAAAAAGAAGGGAATATAGATCATAACAGTTATGTCGATTTTGCTTCTGAAATTAACAACTGGATATTTCCGATGTATAAAACGATTACACAAGCCTATACAACATCATGGGAGCGAACCGTTTCTCTTCAAAAAATTGCGCTTCAGGAGTTAACGGCACCCTTTATTCCTATTTTTGATAAGATTTCGGTTATGCCCCTTATCGGAACGATTGATACGGAACGGGCAAAGCAAATCATGGAAAATTTACTTGAGGGAGTTGTCAGTCATCGAGCGGAAGTCGTTTTAATCGATATTACGGGCGTACCGGTTGTTGATACAATGGTCGCGCACCATATTATTCAAGCAGCAGAAGCAGTACGGCTCGTTGGCGCGAAATGTACAATTGTCGGCATTCGTCCTGAAATTGCTCAGACGATCGTTAACTTAGGCATTAATTTGGAAGATGTGACAACGACAAGTACACTGAAAAAAGGTGTTGAGCAGGCACTTACGCTGACGTCAAGGAAAATTGTGGAGGTGCAAGAATGAACATGAGAATTCCGATTTTAAAACTGCATGACTGCTTACTCGTTTCGATTCAATGGGAACTTGATGACCAGACGGCTCTTCAGTTTCAGGAAGACCTTCTTCACAAAATTCATGAAACGAGTGCACGTGGCGTTGTGATTGATTTTACGTCCATTGATTTTATAGATTCCTTCATTGCAAAAGTGTTAGGTGATGTGATTAGTATGTCAAGGTTGATGGGCGCAAAAGTAGTTATTACTGGTATTCAGCCGGCTGTTGCGATTACATTGATTGAGCTCGGCATTCATTTAGAAGAAGTCATAACTGCACTGGATCTCGAAAAAGGTTTGGAGAAACTTCAACGGGAACTGGGGGACTGAAATGATGGACTCTAGTGTTAAAATAATAAATGAATGGGATATCGTAGCGGCGAGACAGCTTGGCAGAAATGTCGCAAAAGAGCTTGGCTTTGGTACTGTGGATCAGGCACGTATCACGACTGCAATCAGCGAATTGGCGCGTAACATTTATTTATACGCAGGCCAGGGGGAAATTACGATAGAAAAGATAGAGAATGAGGCGAAAAAAGGAATAATAATCATTTCACGCGACGCAGGACCAGGTATTTCCGATCTTCGTAAAGTAATGGAAGATGGATTTTCGACTTCCGGTGGACTAGGTGCAGGACTGCCAGGCGTTAAACGGCTGATGGATGAGTTTTCGATCGAATCCGATCCACGGAAAGGCACCCTTATTCAGTCGGTGAAGTGGCTCAGGTAGGAGGAGAAGGATGGATTTCAGAGACGCGATGCTTGATAATTATAAAGAAATATTAAAAACATATATTAGCGATCAAACTGAACAGGCACTTTATTTGAGTGAGAAGTTCAGCAGAAAATTGCTTGAATGTAAAGTGTCTCCAGAAGAAATGATCAGTCTTCATAAAACATCCGTTATGGAGTTAGAGCCTGACCTGCCAGAATCATTGCTTTTATCTCTTGATATTTTGCTTGAAGTGATGATGGCATATGGTCTTGCCTACCGTGAACATCAAAGTTTACGCACGATTCAGCGGGAATTGATTAATGAAATTGAAGTCGCTGCGAGCATGCAGCAAACCCTTCTAGGTACAAAAATTCCGAGTCTTTCTTTCCTAGATATCGGGGCAATCAGTGTACCGGCTAAGCAGATGAGTGGGGATTACTATCACTTCGTTTCCCATGAAAACGGTGCAATTAGTGTAGCTATTGCCGATATTATCGGCAAAGGAATTCCTGCTGCGCTTTGCATGTCGATGATTAAATACTCAATGGACAGTATGCCGGATGACAGTCAGGCACCGGGAGATGTGCTGGAACGCTTGAATCGTGTCGTTGAACAAAATGTAGACCCGACAATGTTTATCACAATGTTCAGTGGATTATATTATCCCGAAAATCACACATTCCATTATTCGTCGGCTGGGCATGAGCCGGGCTTTTTTTATAATGGTGAAAAAGGGACCTTTGAGGAATTAAAGGCAAAAGGCCTGTTGCTAGGCGTCGATAAAAAAGCGAAATATAATGAATACGAAAGAAAAGTAGAAGTAGGCGATGCTATTTTACTTATGTCGGATGGCGTGACAGAATGTCGGACGGAAGATGGATTTTTAGAAGTCGACACACTCATTGGCTATATAGAAAAATACATAGAGCTCGGTGCTCAAGATATTGCTGATAAAGTTTATAAAGAACTTGAATATTTACAGGATTTTCAGCTGCGTGATGATTTTACGTTGATTATTTTAAAACGGATGGCATGATAGAGGTTTATGAAACAAGTCAGTAGGGTAAAAAAAAGATATTGAACTCATAGAAACATCAAGATATTTTATTAAAAGGTGGTTTAATTTGAATGAACATTTCCATTGACATACGAGAGCAAGAACTGCAGACAATAATTACCCTTGCAGGTGAAATCGACGCATATACAGCACCTAAACTACGTGAAACAGCTTTTCCATACACTGAAAAACAACATGCGAATGTCGTGATGGATTTGTCCGGAGTTTCATATATGGACAGTACAGGCCTGGGTGTATTCGTAGGCCTGTTTAAAAGCTTAAATGCAAATGAAGGGACATTAAAGCTTGTTGGATTATCAGACCGTTTAAAACGTCTTTTTGATATAACAGGTCTTGCAGACATTATGAATATTAACACAGTAGCAGAAGGTGGCGTGGAATGATGGCAGCAGTTGACTATATCGAGATGAAAATCCCGGCAAAGCCAGAATTCGTCGGAGTCACTCGTTTAACACTGTCTGGTATTGCCAGCCGAATGGGCTTTTCTTACGAGATAATTGAAGATTTGAAAATTGCGACGAGTGAAGCGATCACGAATGCTGTCCAGCACGCTTACAAAGGCGAAGAAGGCGAAGTGCTGATCGGTTTTGGCATGCATGATGATCATCTAGAAGTTGTTGTTTCAGATAATGGAGAAAGTTTTGATTTTCATAAAACAAAAGAGTTACTTGGTCCTTACATAGATCATTCTGTAGAATTTTTACGAGAGGGAGGACTGGGCCTTTACTTAATCGAAACATTAATGGATGAAGTAAAAGTGCATCAAAATGAAGGGATCACTTTGTTTATGACTAAGTATCTTGAAGGAGAGCAGGTGGAGATGGATGCAGAAACCGTCTCGACCTAATCAAGCCGCAAAGCTTCAGGCCATAGAATGGATTAAAGCATTTCAGGCAAACGGCGATCGAGAGGCACAGGAGAAGCTCGTCAAACATTATCAAGGTCTCGTGGAATCAATCGCACGTAAATACTCAAAAGGCCGCTCCCATCACGAAGATATTGTTCAAGTCGGTATGATGGGATTACTTGGTGCTATTCGTCGTTATGATGATTCATTGGGCAAAAGCTTTGAAGCGTTTGCGATCCCAACAGTCGTCGGTGAAATTAAACGCTTCTTACGTGACAAAACCTGGAGCGTGCATGTTCCGCGCCGGATTAAGGAGCTTGGGCCAAAAATTAAATCGGCAAATGAAGAATTAACAACATCGTTGCAGCGTTCGCCGCGTGTCGACGAAATATCGCAATATCTTGATATTTCTGAAGAAGAAGTGCTTGAAGCGATGGAGATGGGGAAAAGCTATCAGGCATTGTCTGTCGACCACTCGATTGAGGCAGACTCGGATGGCAGTACGGTAACGCTTCTTGATATTGTGGGGAACCCTGAAGAAGGTTATGAGCGTGTTGATCAGCGTCTTGTGCTTGAAAAAGTATTATATGTCCTGTCTGATCGTGAAAAGCAAATTATTCATTTTACTTATTTGGAAAATTTAAGCCAAAAAGAAGCCGGTGACAAGTTAGGTATCTCTCAAATGCATGTATCAAGGCTGCAAAGACGGGCTATTAAAAAACTGAAAGAAGCGATTCATGCAGAGGCGTATTCAAAGGGGCATCTATCTTGATGGAGTGTATGAAAAATACACTCATTGAAATGATTGCCGGCAGTCATTCAAAAGATGGGAATTCTTTTTGTGGAGATACGTATTATGTTGATCAGAAAGAGGATGAATTTATTTGTCTGCTTGCTGATGGTCTTGGAAGCGGGAGGTACGCCTATGAATCCTCCTATGCTGCTGCTGAAGTGGTAGAGCAGAACTGGCACTCGGAGACGGTAGAGAGTTTATTGGAATTGATTAATCAATCGCTTTATCAAAAACGAGGAGCAGCTACAGCTCTCTTTAAAATCAAATTCAGCACCCGTCAATTTGAATATAGCTGTGTCGGCAATATTCGGTTTTATTTGTATGGACCAGATGAGAAATTAACGTATCCGCTTCCCCTCCCTGGGTATTTGTCTGGGCGTCCGCAACGTTACCGGATGGAACGGTTTCCGTATGCGCAAGGCAGTAAATTTCTCGTCCATTCAGATGGTGTGAACTTGTTGAATACGAAAGAATTAATGCGCTATCGAACAACAGAGCAAATCGCTGCCGAACTCAACGAGGTAGCAGCAAAATCAAATGATGATGCAACGTTTGTCGTCGGAAACCTGCTGTGATTCAGCGGGTTTTTTATTTTTTTGCTAAAATGAAATTATTCAATAAAAGAAGCGGAGGCTTGATGATGGAAGAGCAATTATTAAAAGCGACATCGGCAGATACGAATATCGTACTAAAAAATGTACGTGCAGTCATTCAATTAACAAAAGAAGGAAACACGATTCCGTTTATTGCTCGCTACCGAAAAGAAATGACGGGATCACTCGATGAAGTAGAGATTCGAACTATACTTGAACGATTTACATACCGAAAAAATATGGAACAACGTAAAGAAGATGTGATCCGTTCTATTACAGAACAGGAAAAAATGACACCTGAACTCGAACAGCATATAAAAGCAGCGGACACATTACAGGCCGTGGAAGATTTATATCGGCCCTACAAACAAAAAAAGCGAACGAAAGCGTCGATTGCGAAAGAAAAAGGGCTAGAACCTTTTGCTGAATGGCTTTTAACCTTTCCCAAGCAGGTAAATGTGAAGCAAGAAGCTGAACAATATATGTCAGATCAGGTGACCAATATAGAAGAAGCCATTGGAGGGGCGTCTGATATTATTGCTGAAAAAATAGCGGATAATGCATCGGTCAGACAGCGCATCCGTCTCGATATGATGAAATATGGAAAAATAAAAACAGAATTAAAAGGCGAAGACGAAAAAGAAATATTTAAAATGTATTATGAATACGAAGAAGCAATCAGTAAAATTGCACCTCACCGAACGCTTGCTGTGAACCGAGGCGAGAGCGAAGATGTCTTGAAAGTCACCATTGTGTTCGACGAAGAGCGGATCATGCACTTTTTAACAAAAACATTTATCACAACAGACAGAAGTGAAGCAGCACCAATTGTTATTGAAGCTTCGCGTGATGCGTATAAGCGGTTAATCCGCCCGTCCGTTGAACGTGAAGTGCGTAATGAACTAACAGAAATTGCAGAAGAACGAGCGATTCATATTTTTTCTGAAAACTTGAAAAATCTGCTTTTGCAGCCACCATTAAAAGGAAAGGTTGTTTTGGCTGTCGACCCAGCTTATAGGACAGGTTGCAAACTGGCTGTCGTTGATGAGACAGGGAAGGTACTCTCTATTGACGTTATCTATCCGCATCCGCCAAAAGCGAAGAGGAAAGAGGCAGAGGAGCTCTTTAAACAAATCGCCAATCAATACGAAGTGGATATCATTGCGATTGGAAATGGAACCGCTTCGCGTGAATCGGAGCAATTTGTCGTTGAAATGATCCCGCAGCTGAAAAAACAGACGGCTTATATCATTGTGAACGAAGCAGGTGCAAGTGTGTATTCCGCGTCTGAAATTGCCCGCGAAGAATTTCCGGATTTGAAGGTAGAAGAACGAAGCGCTGTGTCAATTGCAAGACGTATTCAAGACCCGCTTGCGGAACTCGTTAAAATTGATCCACAGTCTATCGGTGTAGGTCAGTATCAGCATGACGTTTCACAAAAAAAATTATCCGCATCTCTTTCATTTGTCGTTGAAACAGCGGTCAACAGAGTGGGGGTAGATGTAAATACAGCCTCTCCATCGTTGCTTGAACATGTGGCTGGACTAAATAAAACCGTTGCTCGTAATCTTGTTCAGTATCGTGAAGAAAATGGCAAATTCCAAAAGCGGGCTGTCATTAAAAAAGTGCCCCGTCTCGGCGGGAAGACATTTGAACAATGTATCGGTTTTTTACGTATTACAGGGGGGGAGGAACCGCTTGACCAGACACCTATTCATCCAGAAAGTTACAAAGAAGTGTCTGCTTTATTGGGAAAACTAGGCTTTACTAAGCAAGCAATCGGATCGGAAGAATTGGCTGAATCACTGCAGTCACTTGATGTGCAGCGAATGGCTGTGGATCTTGATATCGGTGAGATTACATTGAGGGATATTATTGAATCGCTGCAAAAACCAGGACGCGACCCGCGCGATGAACTTCCAGCGCCGTTGTTGAAAACAGATGTATTAAAGATGGAAGATTTGAAAAAAGGCATGGAACTAGAAGGGACGGTACGGAATGTAACGGACTTCGGTGCGTTTGTAGATATAGGGGTAAAACAAGATGGTCTCGTCCATATATCTAAGTTGAAAAAGGGATTTGTGAAGAATCCATTTGACGTTGTGTCAGTTGGCGACATTGTAACGGTCTGGGTTGAGAGTGTTGATGCAGATAAAGAACGGATCGCACTAACGATGGTTCAGACAGATCAGCAATGATTATAACGGATGAAATAGTTCAGCAACTGACAGAACAATTGTCGCTTCAGTTTTTCAAGCTTCCATTTCGGCACAAAGCATATATAAATAAACGGCTGCGTACAACCGGCGGCCGTTATTTGCTACATTCACATCATATTGAAGTAAATGAAAAATATGCGTTGGAGTATGGCAAGGAGGAATTGATCGGTATTATAAAGCATGAGCTGTGTCATTACCACCTGCATTTACAAGGAAAAGGGTATAAGCATGGAGATGCTGATTTTAAAAAGCTGTTGATCGAAACAAGTTCTCCCCGTTATTGTCGGGCACTGCCAAGGAAAGAAGAGAAAAAGAAGATACGTCAGATTTTGCACTATCGTTGTCAGGGATGTGGAATTGTTTATAAACGATATAGGAAGATGAATATACATAAATATATGTGTGGAGCATGCCAGGGACGAATATCAGAAATAACCAATTAATGTATTGACAAGAGCTGTTTCAATTGCTATCTTAATTGAGCAGCTTTTTTTAATATATTTCTTTATAAAAAAGTATTGACGAAAAAAGAAAGAAAAACTATAATATTAATTGTCGATAAGGCACTGTTGTTGATCCGCAGTAGCTCAGTGGTAGAGCAATCGGCTGTTAACCGATCGGTCGCAAGTTCGAGTCTTGCCTGCGGAGCCATATTTATTAGGGGAAGTACTCAAGAGGCTGAAGAGGCGCCCCTGCTAAGGGTGTAGGTCGGGTAACCGGCGCGAGGGTTCAAATCCCTCCTTCTCCGCCAGAGCAACATTTTATAAAGGCCCCTTGGTCAAGCGGTTAAGACACCGCCCTTTCACGGCGGTAACACGGGTTCGAATCCCGTAGGGGTCATTGTCGGGAAGCCGGCTTTTTTAAGGCTTCTCTTCTCTATGTGATTTTACGTTTGGTCCGGTAGTTCAGTTGGTTAGAATGCCTGCCTGTCACGCAGGAGGTCGCGGGTTCGAGTCCCGTCCGGACCGCCATTATTATTTTTGATTGGGTTATAGCCAAGCGGTAAGGCAACGGACTTTGACTCCGTCATGCGCTGGTTCGAATCCAGCTAGCCCAGCCATTTTGAGCCATTAGCTCAGTTGGTAGAGCATCTGACTTTTAATCAGAGGGTCGTAGGTTCGAATCCTACATGGCTCACCATTAATTTTTTGAAAAAAGTGTTGACACACTCATGTGGATCGTGTAGAATTTGATTCTGTTGGTAAAAGAAATTAAGGTGTGCGAAATGCTTAATGCGGTCGTGGCGGAATGGCAGACGCGCTAGGTTGAGGGCCTAGTGGGGGCAACCCCGTGGAGGTTCAAGTCCTCTCGGCCGCACCAATATAATAAGCGCCCGTAGCTCAATTGGATAGAGTATTTGACTACGAATCAAAAGGTTAGAGGTTCGAGTCCTCTCGGGCGCGCCATATAAATTGTAAAAACGGGAAGTAGCTCAGCTTGGTAGAGCACTTGGTTTGGGACCAAGGGGTCGCAGGTTCGAATCCTGTCTTCCCGACCATTTCTTTTGATAGTGAAAGTCAATCGTGCGGGTGTAGTTTAATGGTAAAACCTCAGCCTTCCAAGCTGATGTCGTGGGTTCGATTCCCATCACCCGCTCCATAATAAATTGAACATTGAAAACTGAACAAAATCAATAAAAACGTCAACGTTTTAGTTTTAAATCTTATCTGGCAGATGCTTGTCATCTGCCAGATAAACAAATGAGCAAGTCAAACACTTTTTGGAGAGTTTGA
>NZ_MRWQ01000006.1 GCF_001906925.1 Domibacillus mangrovi | reverse complement strand
TGAGAAAGCAAATCGCAATAAAAAACTACACCTATTCAAGTGTAAAAATTGCCAATAGCAATCAATCTATGACGGTATTGGTGCTATGAATCTACACCGAAAAGGAATTGAACACATTGGTGTAGTTGCCACAGGAGCATGACTCTTGCGGCAGGGGCGAAGTCAACCGTCCTTATGTTCCACCACACTGAGGTAGGAGAGCCTTGCTCGTTAGCACTACTGGGTAGGAATAAGCGTAATTGCTAATCTATGAGGGTAGATGCACTGTCGAACTCTGACAGACGCAAGCCCCCACTTCAATCAGACCGAAGGTCGATAAGTGGCGGGTTGTTGACATAAAACTTATAATCAGAAAGTTCAACGAAGAAGGGTTTACCTTTTTGATTGTTGATAAAAAACGAGAAAGCAATGGGGTGTTTAAAGCAAATAAAAGGATCGCGCAAGTTGAAGAATGTCGTACGAAATGATCAAATTTTCTTATAAAAGAATCATTGGATTAAATATTATAAAAGCATGTTTTGATCAAACTTCTTTCAAAACATGCTCTTTCTATATGTTTATTTATCAAAGGGAAATCGCTTTATTTTGATCAAACTTTATTCTAAAGCTACTCATCATCAGGCTCATGCGTATCCATCCCCATTATATAACTTACAACAAAACACTCTGTTGCTTCTTTTTATTAATCTGTCGACCTTTTCCATGCGGAATACACATCGGAGTGCCAAATAAAGGGTCTTCTGTGATGTCGCAATTCATTTGAAATACATCTCTTACCATATCCGTGTTTACGATATCTTCTGGTTTCCCTTGTGCGTATATTTTTTTATCACGAATTGCCACAATATGATGCGCATATCGACAAGCCAGATTTAAATCATGCAAAACCATAACAACCGTGCGATTTTCCTGTTCATTCAGATCAAACAAAAGGTCCAAAATCTCTATTTGATGGGTCATGTCTAAATATGTGGTCGGTTCATCCAGCAAAATAATATTGGTTTTCTGTGCCAGTGTCATCGCAATCCATGCTCTTTGTCTTTGTCCACCAGATAATGAGTCAACCGCTCTTTCTGGAAATTCCTGCATACGTGTCGCTTCAAGGGCTTGTTGAACAATTTTTTCATCCTCTTTCGACCATTGTTTTAACCAGCTTTGATGGGGATATCTTCCTTGCTTAATTAGCTGCAAAACGGTAAGACCCTCTGGTGCGATCGGGCCTTGAGGAAGAATGGCAAGACGTTTTGCGACCTCTTTGGTTGATAGACTACCTACCAGGTCACCCTCCAATAAAATACCCCCTGACTTTGGCTTTAAAAGACGGGCGAGTGATCGCAATAAAGTTGATTTTCCGCAGCCGTTCGCCCCGACTAAAACCGTTATTTTCCCTTCAGGTATTTTCAGGTCAAGATTCTCGATAATATAATGTTCTCCATAACTCAGAGTTAAAGACTGTGCTTCTAACACACTCATTGTCTCAGTCCTTTCTTTACAATCTTATGTCATTTCTTCACTTATATCGGTTTCTGTACAACAAATAAATAAAAAATGGCGCCCCTATCCCCGCTGTAAAAACACCTGCTGGGATATCGAGTGGTAGAAAGGCTGTCCTCGCTGCCATATCAGCCAGCATGACAATGCTTCCACCTATTAGGGCAGATATAGGGACTAATCCGCCAAACGAACGCCCGGCAATCATTCTCCCAATGTGAGGTGCGATTAACCCGACAAACTCGATTCCACCTGCAAATGCTACCGCAGACCCGGCCAGCACAACACTGATAAAAAGAAGCAAAAGACGCTGCAATTCCACTTTTACACCAAGCCCCATAGCTACATTGTCACCTAATTCGGCTGCATTAACAGTCCTCGAAAATAAAAGTGTAATAGGAATAAAGAGAAGAAACCATGGCAGCATCGAATAAACATCTATCCAATTCGCCCCATACAAGCTGCCTGTCAACCAAAGATAAGATTTAGTCGTTACAGCTGCTTCACTTAATACAAGCATCATCGTGACAAAAGCTTTCATGATGGCGGCGATGCCAATTCCCATCAGTACAAGGCGGATCGGCGTGACGCCTTTTTTCCATGACAGCCCATAAATAACGATGGCTGAAATAGCTGCCCCTCCGATTGCGGCTGCAGGAAGCCAGGTCAGGCTTACTGCCCCCATTAAATAAACAATAAAGACGATGGCGCCAACGGACGCCCCGCTTGTAATCCCGATAATATCCGGGGAAGCGAGGGGGTTTCTGATCACTCCCTGCAAAATTAATCCGGATACGGCAAGCGCCGCTCCAACCATAAAAGCAAGCAACACTCTAGGCAGCCTCAATGTATTCAAGACAAAATCATACTCTCCATTCCCATAGCCGAGTATCTGTTTGATCACCGCGTTGGGAGCGATAAAACTGCTTCCAACTGATAAACTGAGCATGAAAATCCCCAATGATAATAAAATGAGAAGCAGAATGATCCTCCATGTTTTTTTATACGTTTGGAATGAAAGTGAGCCCGATTTTGTTCGTACCGTGAGAAAATTAGTCATTTTTCGATAACCCCCTGCGTGCAATATAAACAAAAAATGGAGCCCCTATTACAGCAGTCATCACGCCAATGGGCATTTCCTGTGGCATAATCACAAACCTTGCTGCTATATCAGCTAATAACAATAGAATGGCTCCAATTAAAGCACTAAAAGGAATGACCCATCGGTAATCAGGACCTACGAGACCCCGAACCATATGCGGTACAATTAAGCCAATAAATCCGATTGAGCCAGCTACAGCTACTGAGCCGCCAGCTAGCAACACAACAATGACCCCAATCATGACCTTCACGAAAACCGTCCGCTGCCCAAGGCCTTTTGCTACGTCATCCCCAGACATCAAAATGTTAATAGGCCGTCCTAAAAAAAAGGTAAGAAAACTAGCACCCAGCATAAATGGTAATACAGGTAGCAACATATCCATACTGCGTCCCGCAACCGATCCTGCTAGCCAAAATAAAATACTTTGTATGGCCTGCTCATCAATCACTAGTAAGCCTTGCGTAAACGAAACAAAAAGAGCCGTTATCGCCGACCCAGCCAATACGATTTTAATAGGGGTTAATCCATCTCTTCCGACGGAACCAAGGAAGAAAACGAGTACTCCAGCAACGGCTGCTCCTAAAAAAGCGATCCACATATAACTAACTAATGAGTTAATGGAAAAAAAAGTGGCAGAAAAAACGATAAAAAAGAGTGCACCGGCATTAATGCCAAAAATATCAGGAGCTGCCAATGGATTTTTCGTTAACGCTTGCATAAGAGCACCTGCTATGGCAAGGTTGGCACCAATGACAGACGCTATAATGGCTCTCGTTGTTCGCGATGTTGTAATAATAATATGTTCCGTGTTCGACTCGTCATAGTTGAATAAGGCATCGAAGGTTGTCTGTAGTGGAATCGTTGTCTGGCCAAGCGCTATGCTCAGCATAAAGGAGACAACAAATAAAGAAACGCAAACAAATAATCCTCCTATTTTCAAAGATGGACGAGAAAGTAAATGCTCCATATGAATCCTTCTTTCAATCTTTGTGTGATCTCATACTCTTTATAAAACGAACATAAAAAAGGTAGACAAAAATAGGAGAAAGAATATTCTCCTCCTATCCGTGTGCTTACATGATTATTTTTCTAATTCAAATCTGTCATAAATATCATCCAGCATTAAGTTAGCCGATCTGATTCCGCCGCCCATATTCCAAATGATTTCATCCACTGTATACACTTGATTAGCTTTTACAGCATCGAGATTTTTCCATAATGGATGGTTCGTCCATTCATCATGTGTTTTCTTCACAGCTTCATTGTCTTCCATAAACATATAAAAAACGTCTGCGTTCATTTGAGTAATGCTTTCTTTGTCCGTCAGCTTCACAACATCCAGACTTTTATCCGTAATATTTTTAGGGCCGGCAAAACCAAGTTCACTTAAAATAGAACCGGCAAAACCTGTCACATAAATGCGGGCATGGTCTTCTCTAAAGTTGAGAACAGATACGTGAAGAGGCCACTGGTCGCCCATTTTTTCTTCGATTTTCCCTTGAAAGTCAGCAACGCGGCTGTCCCATGCAGAAAGAAGCTCATTTGCTTTTTCTTCCTGGTTCATCGCTTCGCCCATCATTTCAACGGTTCCTTTAAAATCAAATACCGTTTCATGTACAACAGTCGGCGCAATTTGAGACAATTGCTCGTAAATTTCTTCGTGCCGTAATTTAGACGCAATAATTAAATCCGGCTTCAACTTTGCGATTTCTTCTAAATTTGGCTGTGTTTCCTGTCCCACAATTTGGACGCCCTCTAAATCTTCTTTCAGGTAGTTATAAATCGGCTGCTCCAGCCATGATTCAACGACACCTACGGGCTTAAAGCCCATTTCCACAGCGGCATCTGTTGCTCCTTGATATAAAGTAACAATGTTCTTTGGCGTTCCTTCAATGGTTGTCGTTCCCATCGCATGGGTGATTTCCCGGGAACTTTCTGTTTCTGCTTCTTCGCCACCCTCATTTGATGTTCCTTTTGATGACTGGCTTCCACAGCCAGCTAAAAACATCAACATGGATAACATAAGTACTAGTAAAGAAAATGAAGATTTTTTTGCAAATGAATACGTAAGTACAGACATATTGATCCTCCTTTTTTTAAACGATAATGATAATCGTTATCATTTGTTATTATATTCTATTAATTAACTTATATCAATACTTAAATCACTTTTAAATTAGACTTTATAATGTCTTATAAGATTTGCATCAAAATACTTATCGTTGTAAATCCGCATTTTCCCGATGCTATCCCGTAGTTAAATATCAACGGTTATTTATTACTATGGTTCAATAACATCAATTTCAGTGCTTTATCTGTACATTTATCCCGCATTAACGGGCAGTAAGACCCCCGCTTCAAGACGTCGAAAAGAAAAGAAGGATAAGCGAGGGATCAACTATCCGTAAAAGCCCGATTGGTTCGGGCCGGCTGAACCCAGTCACTCACGTATTGTCGCAGGACGCGGTGCTCTTTACCTGAGTTCTTTTTTATTTAATAGGAGATAGCGAACACAGATTAAGATCGTCACGTCCTGTGACAACGTCTGCATGATTCACATTCTGTGAACCTAGCCCCCAATGAATGAAGTTTCACTTTATATGCTAAGAGCTGCTGAAAGCGTTCGCATTTTGCGAGATTGAAAGAAAAGGACAGATGACGACAAATACAGGAATGAAGCATTCCGACAATATGGAATTGGAGATGAAGAAAGGGATAAAGGGGTCTTATTCGTTTTAGCTACGGAAGATCGAAAGGTTCGTATTGAAGTGGGCTATGGCTTAGAAGGACAAATTCCAGATGGAGTAGCAGGACGGATTCTCGACGACCATACTATTCCAGCTTTAAAAGCAGATGAGCCAAATAAAGCGGTAATGGATACATTTGAAGTATTGATTCAAACTGTGAAAGGCGAATATGAAGGGCTAGATGCGGCAACGGATGAAGAGTGGGGTTGGCTTGATTGGGTGATTCTCCTTATCTTTTTAGGAGTGGGACTACTCATCATTCTATTTATTATTTTAGTCATTATGGGAATATTTAAAGGTAGCGATAATTCATCTCAAGGTGGAGGAACCTTTAATACTAATGATGACTACTCAAGCAGTGATAGTTATTCGAACAGCGACGATTATTCTTCCGGTGGCGGCGGCTCGTCTGGAGGTGGTGGTGCAGATAGAGATTGGTAGCTCAATTTTTAAAAGAGTCAATCTTATTTTTAGCAAATATGGACCTTCATGGGTAGATATTAAAAACTATTATTACTAAAGATCAAAGAAATAGATAAAGAAGTACATTATAATTCGACTGTAAACAAATAAAATACACTATAAAACCGAAAATTGTAACACCTCATTTAGATATAAAGCGGTGAACTGTATCATAAATAACTTTAAACTAAAACAAAAAATCTCACTGGAGGAATAACGAATCCAGCGAGATTTTTTGTTGCTTTCTTTAGAGGGTAATCGAATTTATACATAACGCACATCACAATTTTTGCCTTCTCATCCATTGTGTTGCAACCCACTTTTCACCAGCTATAACAGGTGCTCCACTATGTAAAGTTAGGTCGTTTACGTTTTTATCGTTATAGAAATATTCGAAATACACCGCCATTCCCTTTTGTGGAGATACTGAAAAATTTAGTTTAGGAAAAAAGGTTTCTCCACCTTGTTCTACATCATTTAAGTACATGACGAGTGTACTAATTCTATTATTTTTTGCTGATTTACTTGTTGGTGAAAAAAAATCAACATGAGCTTTATACTCCTGACCAGGAGTATATTTAAGAATTTGAATACCATCCCCATGTTCAATGGGTATATTCATAATAGATGATACTCTTTTTTCAACTTTGATAATGATATCGTTTTCATTTTTTTGAAAAAACATACCACTACTTGTTCTTATTTCATTTACTTCGTGTTCAGCTCCAACTTTTGAACGCTGCATTTTGTCTTTTGACAATGTAATGAGCTCATCACATTCTTCGTCACTCAAAACATTTCCTAAAATGACTATTAGTGGTTCTTCTAATCGAGCGATGATATTAATTTTTCTATCTTCAGTTTGAAAATTATTTCCTATATGACCAAAAATAGTTTGTTCTTTAACAGTTGATTGTTTACTATCCATTATCAACTTTCACCAGCCCCTTAAAAGATTTAATTTTCTGAATAATTAATTTGTTTTATTTATGTAAGCGGCTATCTACGATAATTATATCATAGATTTAGTTCAAGTTTTCAAATTGTTGTTACATGAATAAAAACTAATACTCCCTTGTTAAAGGGGGGCATATAAGTGCCCAACCCACACAGCTATAAAATGATGCCGCATTTTCAAGTTGCCGTTTGGTATATGCAAGTATTGGTGCGATAATGAAGCAACTTATACCGGTTGCCCTTTTGATGTTCAATGAAATGTTATATGAGAATAAAGTTAGTTCATTTTAAATCGTCATTAGTCAGCTACATAATTTTTTAGTTGCCGAAGGATATGATTGATCTAATTCAACCGTAACGAGTAAGTAAAAAGCTGTATCAGTGAGTATATCTTTACTATGTAAATAAGTGTTTTGGGGGAGTTTTGATACTTTAAATTAAGGCTCTATTAGCAGATAGTATTCATTTCCTTAAATAATGGAACATTTAATTTAAAACTCTTTTGTTGAACTTGAACTAGCTAAAAATGCAGTATCCATTAACTTTATTATCGACTTTCAGGCAAGAAGACCCCCATCTCCAAATATGCGAAAGGCGTAGCCCAGTAGTAAGTGGGGGATGAATTGCCTTCGGACAAGGGTTCGCTTTAGCGGTCTCGATTGTCCGACTGTTCGAGCATTATTTGCAATAGATGAAAAATAGCTTGTGTGCGAGTACCAAAACCCTTTTGTTCTTTGTATGTGTCCACTCTATTTAAAAGAGTTTTGGGGAATCGTAGCACCACTGATTGTTTTTCCATGTATTCACTCCTACAATGAATATCGAATATGGTGTAATATGTATAAATTAACACATAAGGAGGTGAACGTCATGGTCACCAACAAAGCATATAAATTTCGTATCTATCCAAACAAAGAACAAGAAATTCTTATTGCCAAAACTATTGGATGCAGCCGTTTTGTATTCAACCATTTTCTTGCAAAATGGCATGAAGCCTACAAAGAGACAGGGAAGGGGCTGACCTATGCGTCATGTTCAGCCAAACTCCCGTCTCTTAAAAAAGAACTCGTGTGGCTGAAAGAAGTGGACAGTATTGCCATTCAGTCATCCGTGAAACATCTTGCCGACGCGTATGAGCGTTTCTTCAAGAAACAGAACAAAGCGCCACGATTCAAATCGAAAAATAATCAAGTGCAGTCTTACACAACGAAGCAAACAAACGGCAATATCACTGTTTTCGATAAGCAGATGAAATTACCCAAACTTGGACTTGTCCGTTTTGCAAAAAGCAAAGAAGTAGAAGGGCGTATCTTAAACGCTACGGTGAGACGAAATCCAAGTGGGAAATATTTTGTGTCCATTCTTGTTGAAACAGACGTACAGTCCTTAGAAAAAACAGGTTCTTCCGGAGGCGTTGACGTTGGATTAAAAGATTTCGCTAATTTATCAAATGGAACCGTGTATACGAATCCGAAGTTTTTCCGTTCACTTGAAAAGAAATTGGCAAAAGAGCAACGTATTCTTTCAAGAAGAAAAGAAATCGCCATCAGACAAACGCGTAAACTGTCCGAATCAAAAAATTATCAAAAACAGCGCATAAAAGTCGCTCGTCTTCACGAACGTATAGCAAATGCACGTACCGACTACCTGCATAAAGTTTCAACCGACATCATCAAAAACCACGATGTGATCGGGATGGAAGATTTGCAGGTAACGAATATGTTGAAAAATCATAAATTAGCGAAGTAAGTTGGACGCAATTCCGCTCTATGCTTGAATATAAAGCAAAATGGTATGGTAAGCAGGTCATTGTGGTGGCGAAAAACTTCCCTTCCAGCCAGCTTTGCTCTTGTTGTGGCTATAAAAACAAAGACGTTAAAAATCTCGCATTACGTGAATGGGCATGTCCAGAATGTCACACTCATCATGATTGAGATATAAACGCAGGACAAAATCTTAAAAACGAAGCGATCCGACTTCTAACCGCAGGGACTGCGGGGTTAGCCTACTAAATAACTGGCGGTTACGCTGGTGATCTTAGGAATCCCCCACTTCAAGCAACTCATCAGAGTGTTAATTGGTGGGTAGTTCAATATGTTACATAGTATCGATAAAAAAATGGATACTAAATATGAAAGCTAAAAGGAGTGATACTTATGGCAATGTGTCCGCTATGTAACTCATTAAAAGTATTCGAAATGTATTGTCCAAAATGTACTTCTCGATTAGATGATTCAGGTAAGGTATCGGATTTTTTAGACCCTTATGGTCATTATGATGATGAAGAGACTGTAAAAATGGGTGATGGGTATCCCAATACAGCTAAAAATCAAATTTGCCCTCATTTAATGGTCTGTAATAATTGTGGATATGATGTGGTGAAGTTCGTACAAGAAGAATAGCTGATTAAAATTACTGGCATCAACCAATACGTAAGTATTTATGCCTTCTCGATAGAAGTAAAATAATTTTTCTGCAACTAACGGAGACATAAGTTAAAAAAAGTAAAAAAAGACGAGTGATATCGTCTTTTTTCACCTTTATAGCTGTCTAGCTCTTTTATTTAAGCGTCCTACGAGTGGTACTACAATTATACCGGCTATTACGACTTGCAAAACGTTTCCGGGGATAGAGCCGATTGGCTGTATCCAGTTACCGTAAAGGATAGATTCGGCAAAATAGTAGCCTACGATTTTTATAATCAGTGCAACGGCCACTGCCAGTGTGTTTACAAATATTCTTTTGCCAGGTACTTTTTCGGATATGAGGCCGGCTAAAAAGCCCATTGTACCTACAATGATGAATGTAAACGGTGCCCATATAGCCCAACCAGAGATAAGATCGAACAAGCCCATCCCGAAGGCGCCTGCTATGGCTCCTGTTTTTTTGCCATAAATGAAGGCTGCTATAAAAAGAGGCACGTTACCTAGATGGATTAGGCCTCCGTTACCCATTATTGGGAGTTTTATGTTGATGAACATTGTGGCTACAACAGTTAACGCGATGAAAAGGGCATTGATGACTAGAGCTTTTGTTTTAGTTGTTTCTGTCGATAATAATGTTGAATGCATATGATAACCTCTTTCTTTTTTTAGAATATTATCTTACTACTAATTGGATAAATAATAAATACGTACTTAATTTATCCCGCATTAACGGGCAGTAAGACCCCCGCTTCAAGCCATCGAAAAGAAAAAAGGAGGATCAGCGGGGGATCAACTGCCCGTAAAAGCCCGATTGGTTCGGGCCGGCTGAAACCGGTCACTCAGGTATTGCCGCAGGATGCGGTGCTCTTTACCTGAGTTCCTTTTTATTCAGTGGGGCTAAGAGGAAGGCAGACTAAGATCGTCACGTCCTGTGACAACGTCTGCCTGATTCACATCCTGTGAACCTAACCCCCACTGAATGAAGTTTCACTTTATTTAGACCTCGTTTTTTATAACATCCCCAATCTGCTGCATTTCCTTCAGTTACTCCCTGGGTACTTGTTTCATTTACCTGAAGAAAAAGAAGGCTGCTCTGGTTGTGTAGGAGGGATAGGCGCTTCTACTGGTTGTTCCTTAATAACCTCTTTCTTTGATTGGTTTTCAATTGTTTTCTTTGTTTCTTCTTGATTAGGCATATCATTTTCAGAAGAAGCAGGAACTTCCTCAATTTCCAGCGAATCGGACTGTTTGAACCAATCGGCTACATACCCATCCTGATTTTCGTCAGTCTCGTTTTTTTCTTCAGATTCTATTTCACTTTCTTTTTGAGTTTGACTGGCCGGCTTTTTTGCTTCCTCAGGTACGGCTTCTTTCTGTTCTGTGGTAACTGGTTGTTTTACTTCCGTAGGGACAGGGCCCTTTGTCAAAAATTGATTTAGAAGGACTGTGAAGAAGATAATGGCTAAAAGGAGCGATGCGGTGAGGTAGATAGTAACCGCATTATGTTTTTTTATCATCAGTCATACCTCGCATTTCAAATTTAATAAAAATAAATACACGCCGCAGGATGTTAATAAAATCAGAAAGACGTTTCATTACATTTTCCTGCAACAAAAGATTTAATCCAACCATTTTCCATCTTAATATGTTAGTTACTTACTAGTTCACTAACATCAGAAGATCATTGGATAAAATCTCCTCAAGGTCTTCTAAATATTGTTTAAACAGTAATAGGTCATAATAAGTGAAGGAATCCCTATTTAAATTTTAGCATGATAAGTAAGGAGTAGAATACAATTGTATTCTTCCAAACAGAGAAAATGGTAACAGTCGTTTCTTTGAATAAGTATGTTTCTATTTATGAACAAATATGCTGTAATAGTGATAGAACAATATTTCATCCCGTTCTAAGTAGTCAAAGAAGTGAGGAATTGATCGTGAAACAGTTTAAGAAATTTTATTTAGAGATTACAAGTGTATGTAATCTCGCATGCAGCTTTTGTCCGCCAACAGAACGGCAGAAGCAATTCATTTCTGTGGAGGATTTTTCTAAGAGATTAGACCAAATTAAACCTCACACAGACTACATTTATTTACATGTAAAAGGTGAGCCACTGCTCCATCCTAAAATAGACCAGTTGTTAGACTTAAGTCATGAAAAAGGGTTTAAAGTTAATATTACAACCAATGGAACATTAATTAATAAAAACAAGCACAAATTATTAAATAAACCTGCACTAAGACAAATGAATTTTTCACTTCATAGCTTTGATGGCCATGTTGGCTCGAAAGATAAGGAAGGATATGTGAAGAGTATACTTTCTTTTATTAAAGAGGCAACGAGCCAATCAGAAATGATTGTTTCGCTAAGACTATGGAATCTCACACAAGACAATGCGACGAATCTTGAAAGAGAACGAAACAGACAATTACTAGAAATTATTGAGAAAGAGTTTGGTTTAAAGTACAAAATTGAAGAGAAGGTCGTACCAGGAAGTGGCGTGAAAATTGCGGACCGCATCTTCATCAATCAAGATTACGAGTTTCAGTGGCCTGCGTTACATGAAGAAGAGGACGATGGGAAAGGCTTCTGCCATGGCCTTCGAAATCAAGCAGGTATTTTAGCAAACGGAACTGTTATCCCTTGTTGTCTAGATGGTGAGGGAGTTATCAACCTTGGAAATATTAATGATGCGTCATTTTCTGATATTATTGAGATGGATCGAGCAAAAAACCTTGTAGATGGTTTTTCACGAAGAGTGGCGGTAGAGGAACTATGCAGAAAATGCGGATATCGCAAAAGGTTTGGGAAATAGATAGGCAAATGGCCAGTAGTGAGTAAGTTAGATTCTTTCCAGCCCACTATCACATTTAGATATAACACGGTGAACCTTACCATAAATAACTTTAAACTAAAACAAAAATGAGCTGCATCCCAATTGTTAGACACAATCTAATAATAGGGGTGCAGTTTATCTATGCTTACATTCACTTTAGAAGACAAGCTAGAGGCTATTACTACATATTTATAGGGGCATAAAAGTTTTACCACAATAGCGAATGAGCTCAATATATGCACATCTGTCGTAAGAAACTGGATGAAATAATATGAACATCATGGTATAAAGGCTTTTGTTTAATTTGTTACAAATATTTCATACTTATTTCACAACTCTTTTATACAATGAAACTATTAAAGTTTTGGGGGATGAATGATGATGAAAAAATTACTATTTGGTGCTATTCCATTATTTCTGATGCTCACAGCTTGTGGCAGTACAGAAGAAGAGGGGACTGGAAAGGTAGAAGAAACAGAAAACGTACAACCTGATGAAAAAACGATGTCTACAGAAGTTACAGCGAATGCTGAACGTGAATGGATAGTAGATGAACGCCTGCAAGAGCCAACGGAAGATACGATTTGTGAAATGTGTAACATGAAAGTATATATGAAAGATGACAAAATGGGTGTCTTTTCAGCACAAGCTGTGAAAGCAGATGGCTCGATTGCGTTTTATGACGATATTGGTTGTTTATTAAATGCAGAGTTTGCGCATGAAGAAGTAAATGAAAAATTTGTACGTGATTATCATACATTAAATTGGTTCAATGTAGACGATGCCTATATTGTTAAAACGGCATTAAAGTCACCAATGAATTGGGGATATATTTTCTTTAAATATGAAGAAGATGCAACGACTTATGTTACTGAAAACGAAGGTGCAAAATTAACACCATTACATGATATTCGTAAGGAAGCCCTTGAGCGCCGTAAGAAAAAAATGGCACAACGTGAAGCTGAACAAGGCGAGAATTCGCATCATGAAGAACAACATGAAGAAGGTCATGGCCACGGCATGTAAATAAAAAATTCAAACGAGCTGCTCTAAACTTTAGAGCAGCTTTCTGTAATGAGGCGTAATATGAAACGATTCCTATACTTGAGTTGCTTTTTGTTATTTTTAGGATTTGGTCAAACAGCATTTGCATCGAATGATCTGCAATCATTAATTGATGAAAGTCCAGCGGGGGCAACAATTTATTTAGAAAATAAAAGTTACGATGGTCCTATCATGATCACAAAGCCAATCACGCTAATTGGTAAGGAGAAAACGTCGATTCAATCTGAATCAATAGGGGTTCAGGTTGTAGAAGCAGCTAACGTACACTTACAATCGTTGCAATTTGATGTGTTGAAAACGGCAATTGAACTAAAAAATGTGAAAAAGAGTACAATCACTAATGTTGCCATTGATAATTCAAATGAAGGCATCCGTATGTTTAACGCAGAAAATATACACGTGAATGGGATTATGATTAAGGGAAAAAGCGGCCATTTTGCTACTAAAAAAAATGGGATTGGCGTCTATGATTCGCGTGATATTGAAATTACTGGTACCAACATTGAAAATGTACAAGACGGACTTTATATTGAAAATACAATGGATATATTTGCACAAAAAAACATCATTAAAAGCGGCCGTTATGGTATTCATTTAATGTACTCTGATGACATCACGTTGACTGAAAATGAGATTTCAAAAAATGTCACAGGGTTGATGGTTATGATGGTAGATGGAATAACGATTACACATAATCAGATTCAAAAACAAAATGAACTTAACAGTAACGGTCTTTTTCTATATGATGTGAAAAATGCGACCGTTGCTAAAAATGAGTTAGCAGAAAATACGGTGGCAAGTATTTTACAAAATGTACAAATATCGAAAATAACGAACAATCTTTTTTGTATCAACGGTACCGCCATTCAAGCGACGAAAGCATCGGAAGTGGTCGTAACGAATAATACATTTATGGGGAATATTTTAACAGCTCGTTCGGACTCAACTGGATTTCACCTAACGGGCAATTCGTATGATGATTATGACGGTAAAGATTATGATGGCGATGGTATAGGCGATACACCGTATACGGCCGTAAAAAGTTTTGGGCAGTGGATGGTTAGAAAGCCCGTTTATCAATATTTTATTGAGTCACCTAGTGTTGTTATGTTGAATTTAATGGATCAGCAAGGGAATAATTCAGCACCAGTAGTACTTGTGGATACGAAACCAAAATTATTTCAAAGCAGTATTAAATTAAAGTTCAAATTACATGTGCCACAGCTTATTTTAGGGCTAATCTGCCTTATCTTCATTGTAGTTGTAGGGAGGAAATTATCGTGAAAAATAAAATATTAGCACTCGTGACACTCGCTATTGTACTTGTTGGTTGCAGCGAACAATCGTATGAGCCAAAAGAGATAAATCCAGAAACCGCCATTTGCAAAATTTGCAATATGAGCATTACGGAGATGGACTTTGCGGGACAAATCATATTTAAAAACGGTGATCATGATGTATATGATGATTTAGGTTGTTTAGTGGAATATATTCTTGAAAGTGGAGAAGACAAAATTGGAGCAGCTTATATTAAAGATGCTCAAGACCACACATGGATTGATGTGAAAGAGGCAACGTATGTGTATGCATCTGATATTTGGACACCGATGAATTACGGTGTGCTTGCATTTGCTTCAAAGGAGCAGGCCAATCAATACTTGGCTGACCAGGGCACAGGAAAGTTACTAGCATATGAAGATTTATTAACATTTGAATGGGGAATCCACACGCACTAATGGATAAGCAAATGATACGTTTAGAATGCAAACAGCTTGTACGCAGTAAATGGGTACAAATCGTAACGGTACTATTTGTCGTTATTTTTATCTCTATATTAATGATTCAACACCTTGCTATGCCAGATGTGACTGGATTTACAAGACAATCCGCATCACTGCTAAATATTTTATTATTTTTATTACCACTATTTATGTTGACGATAGGCAGTATGAATATCGCAAGTGACGTCGAAACGGGCTGGTTCGGCTTGTTGAAAACTTATCCACTAAAGGTGCGGCATTATACAATGACGAAGTATATAGCATTATGCAGTGTGTTTTCAGGTATTGTTATCCTTGCGATCAGTATGGCTTTATTAATCGGCGGTTTTCTAGGGGGCATTCGTCTACCTCTTTATTTTGTGTTACTTACGGTCATGATGATTATGATTTTTAATGCGATTAGCTTATTAATAGGGAGTTTAGCAAAAAATAGATTACACGCATTAGCAATCGGACTGGGTATATGGTCACTATTCACATTGCTCTATTCATATATTGTGATGGCGATTGGCACCGTCGTGGCGGAGCATATTCTTCGAAAATTAGTCATGGTCTTGATGCATCTGAATCCACTGGAGTGGATTCGATTTAGTTATTTCCTATGGTCGAAACAAACAGCTGTACTCGGACCAGCATTTTATGACATCTCAACATTTTATCAAACGCTAGTTGGAATTGGCGTCTATATGCTTGTGACGGCGGTATGGATTGTGTTACCGCTTAGTATGACATCGATTGTATTAAAGAATAGGGGACAAAAATAATGGTCGTCCAAGTAAATAATGTAACGAAACGATATAAGCAGAATCGTGGTGTCAATCAGGCAAGCTTCACATTACATAATGGTGAAATTATTGCATTGGTTGGCGCAAATGGAGCAGGGAAAAGTACGTTAATACAGCTTTTGATTAAACAAATTAAACCAGATACTGGTGAAATCGTATGGCAAGATAACGAAGAACTACGCTATATGCCAGATGATTTGGCATTCCCAGAAGCGCTAACGGCTGAAGAAATCCTCCATTTACTAGGGAATTTAAAAAAAGTAAGTAAAGAACGACAGCACATCATATTAAAAGAAGTTGGTCTATTTGAAGCAAAGGAATTAAAAGTTGGACAATTTTCAAAAGGGATGCGACAACGTCTAAATTTAGCGCAAAGCATGATGGGTGAAGGTTCTCTTTTTATCTTAGATGAACCAACAAATGGGTTGGATCCGTATTGGATTGCGCAGTTAAAGAAGGTACTTTTACATGAAAAACAAAACGGGCAAATTGTACTTTTTTCAACACATTTATTAAGTTTAGCAGAGGAAATCGCAGATAGTGTTATTCTATTAAATGACGGTGAAATACTCGCAACAGGTACAATTTCATCCTTATTAGAACGAGAAAACTGTACGAATTTAGAACAAGTTTGGTTGAAGTTAACGAAGAAGGAGGGGCTCTGATGAAACGTTTTGTCGGACTAGTTGTTGTCTGTATTCTTCTAGGGTTTTTAGGAAAGGAAATATATACAAGCTCTCAACAACACGTAAATAAAGAAGAGCTTGTTGTGAATGAGGATAATAAAAAGGTCATGCAAGCAACCAATTTTGAATTACCGACGATTGATGGGCAAATGATGGATTTACACAGTCAGCGAGGGAAAGTAGTCATTTTAAATTTTTGGGCAACATGGTGTCAGCCTTGCCAAAAAGAAGTACCACATCTACAAGCTTTTTATGAGAATTTTAAGGATAAAGATGTCGAAATATTAGCTGTTAACTTATCACATAAAGATAATAGGGTAAAGGTAATCCAATCATTTGCAAAGAAATACAATGTTACTTTTCCTATTCTGTTAGACAAAAAAGGTGAAGTGAGTACGATGTATGGCGTGTTTACAGTTCCTACAACGATTATTTTAAATCGTGAAGGTGAAATTTTGCATGAAATTGCAGGACCGCTTGATGAAAATATGCTAGAAGAACTGATTCAACCGGCATTATAAGTAAATTACAGATAGATTTCTTGTGATTCAATCGGTCCTTGCCAGCTTATCATACCTTCTGACACAGGACGACGTTTTTTCATGGTTCTCTCACTTACTGAAGAATTACACCGCTTTCTATCTCCAACGATTCTACAAGAAACTGCCAGACAAGTTGGTTTTGTGCAGTCGATTAGAAGCTACTACTGAAGTACTGATGAGCCCTGAAGGATTGAATCAATGCTTTAATCCTTCAGCTGTCGCATTTCTTCGACAAGTCTTTCCCTCTCTTCTCAAGCAAAAACTATGTTCAAATCAATCGCTTTCTGCACACATGCTTTCTACTTTCAATCGTATTCGTATTTTAGATGTGACAGTGTTTCAACTACCTGATCATTTCGCTTGTAAAGCAGGTCATACGGTCATTCGCAGAACACAATAAGGAAAGAAAAGATGTAATGATTATTTACCTTATTAATAATGCAGGTGTGGAGAACAGCAAATAATATATGGAATATGATATAGAGAAGGAGGCTAATAGAAATGAATAAACATATTAAATATGATCCTAATTCATTTAAATAGTAACGGTTTAAATTTTAAAAAATTCCAAATATTATGTTGTAAAAGAGTAGCAGAGAAATCAATTGAATTTCAATTGATTAAAGAGGGGGGATGATTGATGGACTTAACACAATTGCCAGTTGAATTGTGGGTACAAGGGGTTTTTTGCGTGTTGTTTGTATGGCTGTTACGCATTCAAATGGCTGAGTCAAAAGAACGTGAAAATAAATTGATGGCGCAGATCGAGCGACAGAATGAAACGCAAGATAAAATTGTTTGTTCATTAGAAAGATTAGAAAAAGACATTAATGAAATTAAAAATAACGAGCGAGAGTGAGTTATATGCAAGGCATTAAAAGTATTGATACAGGGACCATTGTTCGCGCAGTGGTTCTTTTTGTTGCGCTTATTAATCAGGGACTTGCCTCCTTTAGATACAGCTCGATGCCGTTTAATAATGAACAGGTTGAATTCGCTTTTTTAAAACAACAACTATCATTTATTCAGATATTCTCATATGACCAATGGCAACTAGCTGTTCATATTTGGTTAATTTGCCCGTCAGTTTTTGCCCTTGGTTTGTCATCTGCTCGCTTGTATATACATCATTCAAAAAGAAATTATTTTCAAAAAAAGGGACGTTCATTTCGGTGGCTACTGACGCCACTTATCTTGTCGTCTTGCTATCGAGATAAAAAAGCCCATATTCTTTACGCAGCTGTAGAAGAAACATGATATTCCTCCAAATTAAAGGTTATCCCCCCTGATTATTGAAATGATGATCACTTTCGTTTATCCCGCATTAACGGGCAGTAAGACCCTCGCTTCAAGACGTCGAAAAGACAAGAAGGATAAGCGGGGGATCAACTGCCCGTAAAAGCCCGATTGGTTCGGGCCGGCTGAAGCCGGTCACTCAAGTATTGCCGCAGGACGCGGTGCTCTTTACTTGAGTTCCTGTTTCATTTTTCATTCAGTAGGGGATAGTGGAACGCAGACTAAGATCGTCACGTCCTGTGACAACGTCTGCATGATTCACAATCTGTGAACCTAACCCCCCCTGAATGAAGTTTCACTTTATAAAGTAGGGACGACCATATGTATATAAAAATGTTATTGATATTTTCTCAAAGTAACGGGTGCGATGCTTAAATAAGGTATGGCCTTTTTGGTTTGATTAACGTAGAATATTGTGAAGTATTGTACTTAAAGTAACGGGTGCGTTAATATAAGAAAGTTCGGTAGAAAATTTTTTCCGTTTGATTGTGAAAAAAGAACATCTTTAATGATTTAAAATTAGACAGCAAAAAACCTTAAGGAGAAAAGATAATGTTAAATTCTGATTTGGATATACGCTTAGAACCGCGCATTAAAGAATTATATCAATTGCATAAGGAACGTTCTGCAAATGTTGACTGGAGCTATCACGAATTTATTCCATGGGACAAGGCTATGTCCTTTAAACGAGTTCCTTGGGATGAGAGTCAAGTAACTCTTCCAGAAGGTATCATTGTAGCGATAGAAACAGCACTACTTACAGAAGTAAATTTACCTTGGTATACTTCGCATTTGGATTATACATTTAAAAATTCAATGGAAGTAATAAATGATTTCGTACGCACTTGGACGGCTGAAGAAGACCAGCACTCTAACTTACTTGAAACGTATTTATTGGTGACACGAAACGTAAATCCTACAAGGTTGCATGAGTTAAGAAGACGAGTAGTTGAAAGCGGTTGGTTTCCAGACTTCACGAACCCTCTAGCAACAATGGCCTATACTTCATTGCAAGAGTTAGCCACACTCGTTTTTTATAATAATATAGCTAAAATAGCGAGTCCACACGACAAAGAGTTAGCAACATTACTTCGACGTTTAGCGAAAGACGAAGCACTTCATTATGCATTTTATCGTGACACAGTGAAAGCACATCTTGAACTTGATCCGAATTTCATTGTTTATTTTGAAAATGTAATTATTAATTTCTCTATGCCGGGCGCCGTTATGCCAGACTTTAACGATAGAATGAAAACCATTGCAATAGATGCGAATTATGGCCCACTACAATACTTTGACCAAGTATTAGATGTAATTGTGACTTATTGGGATATTGCTAACTTACAACCTACTAGCGAAGATGCCAAACAATCACAAGCGAATATATTGAAATATCATGGTCGTTTAAAAAGAATTAGGGATCGCCACCTAGTAAAAAAATAAAAGGTAGGTGTAAGAAAGGATTTTTTACAATGAACACAACTTGTGAATTATGTGAAAAAGAAACGAAAGATAAAGTAAGTTATTTAGAACTTGAAACGTGGGAATTTGATTTTCTAAAGAAAGAGAAAAAAGATTTTTACTCTATGTGTTTCGATTGTTTTGATAAACATACCAATCATTTTATTGACAAAGAAATAGATCTTGAATTAAGAAAAAAACGTTCTCTTTCGGTAAATAGAGAGATCCAAGAAGAAATCGAGGCTATTCTTGAAATCGAAAGTTAATTCTAGTTGACAATTACTGAACTTGGAAAAATATGAAATAATAATTGGACTGGTTTCCAAGGAGGAAATTGTTTTTTGTCCTCTAAGAGTAAGTATACAAAGAGCTAGACCAATTATAATTCAGTTCTTCATTTTTCATAACTTGCCATGGATTAACCGGTGAATACCGTGGTTACTTAACTCCATTTCAGCAGCTATCTGGATTCCATAGCACAATAACAAAAAGCCAGTTTTTCTAGTTTACGGAAAGCTGGCTTTTTATTTATTATTTATTGAACTAATCGTTTGTGAGGAAATGTATTTAAACTAACGGGGGCGTTAGTTCAAGAAGACCTGTAAAAAAGAGCGATTTGTTTCGGTCTTTTTTCTTTGGTTAAAAATTAACAGAGCCTGTTTATTAAATGTACATATTTAAGCTATGCTATAAACCCATATTAGGCTGTTCTGCCTATTTACAAATAATGGCATACAAAAGCGGGTATTTTAGAAGCTTAAAGGGGAGCGGATTCGATTCAAGTAATGGCGAATTTCTAGTGAAACTTCATGATGGGACGGAAAAACAATTAAACGTATTCTAACCAGAGTTTAAATAGATTGATTTTTAAGACAAAGATGATGAAGCGGGTAGACTATGGCGAATAAGCATTCAGAAGCGCGTGTAGCCTATGTTATGAATTAGAAGATGAAAAGTAGAAAAACGCTTATAGAGGAGACAAGCTGCCGCCAGATGATCACTTTGTTTTATAAAGCAGGGACGATCATATGTATATAAAGACTGGTGTTGATTTTCTTATTGAGCTAACGGAGCAGGTTAGTTGAACAAGTATAAATTGAAAAGTTTAAAGTTATAGAGCATTTCTTTGTAATGAGGAATGCTTTTTTATCTTTGTCTAAAATTTAAAGAATATTTATATAACAATAATAATATAATTAAAAATAACAAATTTTTATTGTAAAACGATAAATTTTGTTTTAAAATCAAGTTGAAAATAATGAAGTGAGGTGCTTTTTATGAAACAAGGAACAACACTCTTTTTAAAGATAGCTGTTATTATTATTGGAATTCCTGTTCTTGCTTTATGCATATTTTTGGTGCCTGAGATAGCGAATTATGCAACAAAATTGTATCCAGATATTACTTACTTGAAATATCTCGTTTTAATCGGTTTGTATGCAGCCGCGATCCCTTTTTACTTCGCTTTGTATCAGGCTTTTAAACTTTTAAGCTATATTGACAAGGACAAAGCTTTCTCGGAATTATCTGTAAGAGCTTTAAGAAATATAAAATACTGTGCAAGCACAATCAGTATCTTGTATGTGATAGACATGCCACTCTTATATCTCATAGCAGAGAAAGACGATGCTCCAGGTATCATATTAATCGGATTGGTCATAATCTTTGCTTCAATGGTGATTGCAGTCTTTGCTGCTGTTCTTCAACAGCTATTAAAAAATGCCATAGACATAAAAACAGAAAATGATTTAACGGTCTAAGGTGAATAACATGGCAATTTCAAGTAAGGTGCTTTTTATGAAACATACACAAGGTTCAACCATTTTCTTGAAAGTAGTTGTTTCTCTTATTAGAATTACGGCATTTGCTTTGTGTATATTTTGGTTACCTGGGATAGCCAGTAGAGATGCAGAAGTGAATCCAGAGACTACTTACTTGCGATATCCCTTTTTAGTATGTACGTATGTACTGTCTATTCCATTTTTTGTTGCGCTGTATTAAACATTTAAATTTTTAAGCTACATAGAGAGGAGCAAGGCTTTCTCCGAATTATCTGTTAGGGCTTTGAGGCATATAAAGTACTGTGTAATCACAATCAGCATCTTAATTGTATTAGGAACAATATTCGTAGGTATATTTATTGAAGGTGACAGAGCAGGTGTTACAAGTCTGGGATTAATGTGCACTTTTGCTTCAAGCGTAATTGCATCCTTTATGGCTCTTCTTCAAAGGCTTTTAAAAGAGGCGATTGATATAAAATCAGAGAACGATATAACCGTGTGAGGTGAAAACAATGGCAATTATAATCAATATTGATGTGATGCTGGCTAAAAGGAAAATGAGCGTAACAGAACTTTCGGAAAGGGTTGGAATAACAATGGCTAACCTTTCTATATTGAAAAATGGAAAGGCAAAAGCAATTAGGCTTTCAACTTTAGAGGCAATTTGTAAAGCATTAGCATGTCAACCCGGAGATATTTTAGAATACCAAAGTGATGAAGACACCCAAGATTAATAAAGTGGGGATATTTAACATTGAAAGGAGGAGAAGGATTTCTATTCCTTTCAATGAATCAAATTCATAAAAGGGAAGTTGCTCATGAATTTAATCATTCAAAATGATTCCAGGTTTTCTTCCTTTATTCTAATCAGTAAAGCTTTTAGGTTATATTGAGAGTAAAAATGCATTTTCAGACCTATCTGTTCATTCGTTGAATCAAATTCAACGCTATGCTCTATCTATTGTTATCTTATACATAATAGGAATGTTTTTGCTTCTAGCCTTTTAAAATAAAAGAAATTATTCGACGATGAACTTATGTACATAACCCTAAATCTATTTAGTTACTATATTAAGCAGGGCTTACATAGATTCAGAAAAAACCTTTGGAGGCACAAATCATGAGAGCACTAAAACAACTCGTTCGTTTTGGTTGGGAGCAGGCCCTATCATGTTTGTTTCCTGTCGTTATTTTTGTCTCTTTGGCATTTACACAAATCATGTCACTTCCCTTCCTACCACGGTATGACGGGCTGCTCATCATCTGTCTTCTGATGCAGTGGTGGATGGTGCGTTCTGGGCTTGAAACACGGGATGAGTTAAAGGTTATCACATTGTTCCACCTTATTGGACTTGCTCTTGAACTTTTCAAGGTACATATGGGCTCCTGGTCTTATCCAGAGGAAGGATATTTCAAAATTTTTGGAGTGCCTTTGTATAGCGGATTCATGTACGCAAGTGTAGCGAGTTATCTTTGCCAGGCGTGGAGGAGGCTTAAGGTTGAACTGGTTAAGTGGCCACCGTTTTTGGTAGTTGTACCTCTTGCAGCTGCGATTTATTTGAATTTTTTCACTCACCATTATTGGATTGATGTCCGCTTTTGGTTATCTGGACTTGTCATTATCGTCTTTTGGCAATCATGGGTCACATACGAGGTTGATGGTACTCGTTATCGTATGCCACTTGCACTTTCTTTTGTGCTCATCGGATTTTTTATATGGATAGCCGAAAATATCGCAACGTTCTTTGGAGCCTGGGAATATCCAAATCAAACTGAGGCATGGAGTCTCGTTCATCTAGGAAAGGTGAGTTCATGGCTCTTATTAGTGATTGTTAGCTTTCTTATAGTAGCGACGTTAAAGCAGGTTAAGGGAAAAAGTTCTACTAGGATAGATACTAGTCAATTATTATAACTGTTAAGAACTATCTCAAAAAGGATTATATGTAAATGAAGACTATTGTTGATTTTCTTTAGGATGAAAGGTGATTTTATTTAAAAAAAGTCTACACCAATGTAGGCTTTTTTTTATACTATATTTTGGGGGTGAAAAAATGCCAAGAGTAAGTTACCGAAGTTCGGACGTTGACTTAATGGCGAGGATGATGAGAGCAGAAGCAGAAGGTGAAGGAAAACAGGGGATGTTATATGTTGGGAATGTAATTGTTAATCGTCTTAAAGCAAATTGTTTAGACTTTAACAATTTAAGAACAATTCCCCATGTTATTTATCAAATACAAGGCAGTAATTATGCCTTTGAAGCTGTTCAAAAAGGTACTTTATTTTATCAGAGAGCGAGAACTGCTGAAAAAAGATTAGCAAAACAGAATTTGGATTATTGGAGACAACAACCAGCTAAATATTCTCTTTGGTACTTTAATCCATATGCGCCATGCCCTCCAACATGGTACGATCAACCTTTTGCTGGTCAATTTAAAAATCATTGTTTTTATGAACCAAAAGCCGGAACATGTGATAATGTTTATACTTATTGAATTAACAGGTGCGTTAGTTCAATAAGACCTATAAAAAAGACCGATTTTTTCGGTCTTTTTTCTTTGATTAAAATTTAACAAAGCGTTTTTATTAAACATACTTATTTGAGTTAAGTCATAAATTCTTGTTTGGCTGTTTCGCTTATTTACATATAAACACATACAAAAGCAGGTACTATAGAAGCCAAGATAGGAACGCGTTCAAGCAAAGGCGAAGTTCCAGCGAAATTTCATGATGTGACTGAAAAACAATTAAACGTATTTTAACCAGAGTTTAAATAGATTGGTTTTTACGATAAAGATAATGAAACGGATAGACTAGGATAAGAAAGCCTTTAGAAGCACCTATAGCTTATTTTCTGAAAGAAGACAGTGTTAGAAGAGATGAAAAGTAGAAAAACGTCTGTAGTGAGCACAAGAGGTCCCCAGATGATCTCTTTGTTTTATAAAGCAGGGACGATCATATGTACATAAAGACTGGTGTTGATTTTCTTATTGAGCTAACGGGGCAGGTTAGTTTAACAAGTATAAATTGAAAAGTTTAAAGTTATAGAGCATTTCTTTGTAATGAGGAATGCTTTTTATCTTTGTCTAAAATTAAAAGAATATTTATATAACAATAAAAATATAATTAAAATCAATAATAATTTATTGTAAAACAATAAATTATGTGTTAAAGTCATTTTATTATTAAATCAGTGAGGTGCTTTAAATGAATGTTAAACAACGTTCAACCACTTTCTTAAAGGTAATTATTTTTCTGATTGGAATTGCGATGCTTGTTTTATGTATCCATTGGTTGCCTGAGATAGCCATTAAAGATGCAAAGGTACATCCAGATACGGCTTATTTCCTAATCCCCTTTTTAGTATGTGCATATGGATTCTGTATTACGTTTTCTGTTGCGTTGTATCAAGCATTTAAACTACTAACCTATATCGAAAAAAACAATGCTTTCTCTGAATTATCCCTTAAGTCTTTGAAGGTTATAAAAAAATGTGCTTTTACAGTTATTTTCCTCATTCTGTTAGGAATAGTAAGCTTAAAGGTGCTTGCTAAAATCACAGGAGATGACCCAGCAGGTCCTATATCACTAAGTCTAATGGGTATTTTAGCAACAAGTATCATCGCAGCCATTGTGGATGCACTTCAAAAGCCATTAAATAATGTCCCAGATATTAAGTCAAAAAATGATTAACGGTTTGAGAAAATTTAATTAACGAGGTACTTTTTATGAAACAAGTTACGACACTCTTTTTAAAGCTAGCTGTTATTTTTATAGGAATCTCAGTTCTTGCATTGTGCATATTTTTAGTGCCCCATATGGCGAATTTCGCAGCAAAATTGTATCCAAATATTGCCCCAATGAAATATCTCGTTTTCATCGTGATGTATGGAGCGGCTGTGCCTTTTTACTTTGCTCTCTATCAGGCTTTCAATCTTTTACAGTATATTGACGAGAACACAGCGTTCTCGGAATTATCTGTAAAGGCGTTAAAGAACATAAAGTGCTGTGCGATTACAATCAGTGGTTTGTATGTATTAGGTTTGCCACTCTTTCATTTTATAGCGAAGAAAGTTGACCCTCCTATTGTATTAATGGGACTCATCATCATTTTTGCTTCGTTGGTTATCGCCGTTTTTGCTGCTATCCTCCAACGGCTTCTACAAGAAGCGATTAACATAAAATCAGAAAATGATTTAACGGTCTGAGGTGGAGGATATGGCAATTATTATTAATATTGATGTGATGTTAGCAAAACGAAAAATGAGCGTAACGGAGCTTTCTGAGAGGGTTGGAATTACTATGGCGAATCTTTCCATTCTGAAAAATGGGAAAGCAAAAGCGGTTCGTTTTTCAACATTAGAAGCGATATGTAAGACTTTGGATTGTCAGCCGGGTGATGTTTTGGAGTACAAAAGGGATGAGGACACTTAATAAAAACAGACAACAAATTTATTTAACTAACGGGAGTCGATAGAGAATTTAAGGGATAGCCATTAAGCTATCCCTTCTTTACGTTTATTGATGTTATTTACTTAGAGAATTTCATTGATATTAGTGACAAAAAACATGATGTGATTTGCAATATATGCACCTCAAAAGGGAACCCGTTACGAATATAGATGTCCCTTTCATTTATTTTAATTCTCCTACTTACTCATGGTGTTATACATCGTACTATGAATAATTTCAATCGTCCGCTTGCTGTAGCGGGCATATTGCTAGTATGTCCGGTCTTGTTGATGACGACGGCTTTTCAGATCGGGAGGTCTTTCAGCCGTTTGAAGAGATTAAGAGAGAAACATACCATGCCTTATTGGAAATGTAATAAGAAAGGGGGAAGGGCATGACACCAATCACAGACTACGAGCATTTAACAGACGCTGAAGGGGATCACAAGCATTTATCGTCACTACAGAGTAGTGATGATCGTGACCAGTACCGTTTGGGAAATGTTGTTGAAGTGAAGTCCAATCCGCAGTTGATGTGTATTGTATCAAAGGCCAACAGCGGCAATATGCAGCGAAAGGAGTGCAGTATTGATAAGTGATATTGAACATCTTTATTATTTCGAAAATGTGCATAAAGATATTATTCTGTCGTATAAATGATTAGAGTGGCGAATATTGTCGAGATTAAAGTAGCAACAAATAGAAAGGAAGAGGGTAAAATGAAATCTTTTACGATGTATATTGAAAAGCCCATGAGTTATCACGAACGGGTATTTCACACAGAAGGATATACAACGGACGACATTGACGCACTGGTGACACAGATGGTCAATAAGGGCTTTATTGAAGCGGATAATCCATATGCAAGGGAAATAGCGTGTGTGGCTGAAATGGCGAAAGCAAGGGCACGGTAGTACACAAGAGTGGGGGATAAAGTGGAATGAAAGTGAAAAAACAGCAGTGGGGGAAGACGATCAATGTCGATCTTGTGAAGGAGTTTGAAAAAAACGAATCAAGATAGATGAAGTGAGTGATATACCGGAAATGGCAGCACATGGTTCGTAATTGGAATGTGAAGAAAATATATGTGTACGGCGTTCTTTATGACAGCAAATCCGAAGCCGGTTACTACATGCGTCTTCTAGCAGATCAGACGGTTGAAAAAGTAGAAGTGCAACCGGTATTCGAAGTAATTCCTTCATACCCAGTTAAGTGCTATCGCTGTAACGGATCAGGCAAGCAGACAAGTCCGAAAACGGGCGGGCTATCAATTGTACTCTATGCTTCTGAAAAGGATTAAAAACGAAGGCAATGAAATACATAGCCGATTTTAAAGTGTATTACAAGGATAGTCTGCTAGAAATTGTTGATGTCAAAGGCAGACCTATTTCGCAGGATTTTTCAATGCAGCGTAAGTTATTAGAAAAGGCAATCGGACAGGAAGTAGCAGTCATGGAATATAGTCACGGTGAGTGGAGAGAAAACGCTGAAATCGTTCTTTAACTAAAAAGAAGCCGTAAAAAACGGCTTCCCAATAAAATTAATAGAATAGAAACTGTCCAGGCATCACTTGCAGAGTAGCATAGTTATACCCTCTAGGCATCATTTGCGGAGCAGCATAGTTATATCCTCTAGGCATCGTTTGTGGAGCGTTGTTCTCTCTTCTAGGCATTGTTTGTGGAGCGTTGTTCTCTCTTCTAGGCATCGTTTGTGGAGTGTTGTTTTCTCTCCTAGGCATCATTTGTGGAGCATTGTTCTCTTTTTCAGGCATCGTTTTGGGGGCACTGTTATGCCCTTCAAGCATCATGTAATGTTGTTCAAGCTTCGTTACGTAATAAAAGTGCTGTTGATAATAATGCATGTGCTTTTGAGGATCCACGTATTCGTATTTTTTTGCCAGCAGTCCATATAAGTTTGCTTTTGCTAAAAGGTCTTTTAACGTTTGATCCAATTTCATTAAAAATCCCCCTTTTTAAAGTTAATTCAATGAAGTATATGTTGCAAAGCTTATATGGTGCCGGGATGCGTCAAAAGCTCGGGGTGATAAAGAATATTGCGTCATTGCTCGAGGATCTGGTAGCTATGTAGATTACTATCCTAATCCGAAACTAGAAGGATTACTCAGTGCATTGGTTTGAGAATGTTCGACATGCTGAAAATTTACAGGCTACCGAATCGGGGAAATCGAAACGAAAGGCAGGAGAAAACCTCAGCAAACAGTAAATTGGAGAGAGGAGCCCCTTATCTATTTTCAGAATATGCGACAAAGATTCTGTGGCGTAATACACAGCCAATTTTAAAGTTTATTACAAGGGTGGCCGAACAGATATCTTAATAATGGAGTCGTTTTTCAGAAATCTTCATTCCGCTAAAGAACCTATTAGCACAATAAGAAAGATTCAATCGTATATCACATTTCTTTTCAAAATAGAGATTATCTTAATCCCTTTAAGAAAGATGTTTCAAAGCTTCTCGCTTGCTAAGCGGTTTTAATTGGTGTTGAGAGACAAAAGATTTTACGTTCACAGGGCGAGTTTTTGCATATTCACGTAATACCCAACCGATTGCCTTTTGGACAAAGAATTCATCGCTATTCGCTCTTTTTAAGATGTATCGGAATAGGCGTTCTTCATCTGTTTCATCTTTGTAATAAAGTTGATACAATATCGCGGCTCGTTGTAACCAAATATTCTCATCATCTATCCACTGTTCGGAATATTGAGGAATGAGTTTAGGGTACGTGGAAAACATATACCCCATGACATGAGGGGAGAGTACATCTACTGTATCCCACCATGACTTATTTATAATCAAATTGCCTAACCAAGGCATATCATCAGGACCAAGTTGCTTTTTTGTCTTTTCGAGAATGTCAAGTGCTGCTTTTTGGTATTCCCGTTCTGGGAGATCCCAAAGAATAAGAATGACATCTTTAAGTTTATCTTTTGGCGGTAATCCCTGATCTTTCAGAAACTGTTTAGTTAATGATCGTCGAATCGGAGTTCGTATACCCAAAAAATCAAATTGGTTTCTCAAATAATTTTTAGACCACTCAGCATATTTTATATCAGTGTGTTGGAGATACAGGTTAATTAGTTCTTGAATATAAAAATTCATAAAGTTCCTCCATAAATAAAGTAATAGGTGCTTTAACATGATAAGTAAATAAGCAACATCGTACTTTAAAGATGGCCAGGGATATGAGGGAGATCACAGTCATGGAATGGGATGGAGGCGACAGCAGGAAAATAGAAATGGGATTCTGATAGTGGGATAAAAAGGAAAAACACAATAGGTATTGCCAATTAAAAACTCGATGCGCTATTGTCATTATAATACAGAGATGAGTTGATTCAAAATTGGAAAAAGAGTAGGAAGCATTTGAAGTATAAATAGGACGATCAATATAAGAATAATTAAGCCTAAACAACCACAACCATATTCTGGGATAATGAAAAATAAAATTGCTAGAAGTATGAGACTAATAATTAAGTACAGCACAATGGATACTCCTTTTGAATTTCAAAGTGGATAGAATTAAATACGGTCGGTTTCCTTGTTTGGATACAAAAGTGGGAAGAGAAAAGATAGTTAGGGAAACCGACTTATAAACAAAGTCTAACCAATTCAGAAAAATATATACAAAAAAGCTGAGATTACTTCCAGCTATTTAGATGTATGAAATAAGGAGTATGAATCAAAAAAAGACTGAAAGTGCGAAAGGTAGGAATACCTGCTTTAATTGATTTACAAAAGAAAATCCCATTTAAGGAATTCGTACCAATCTATTAAGACTTTTGATTGTAAAATTCCATTAATTCATGAATAGAACTTACTATTCCTTCGAATTGAAATGTAAACAATGACAAAGTGGATAAAGAGAAAAAAATAACAGGAATTAGACGAAACCAATGCATTTTAGCCCCTCCGTTTCTAGGTGATGATAAAAATATAAACCTAAATTAGATGCTTATCAAGTTTAAAGCTAGCGACATCCAGTCTAGAAATTAATTTTAATTAACAGTCGACACAAACTGTTTATGGGGAATTGAAAATTAAAACATTATCTCACCAGTAAGCAGACCAAAGAAAAAGAATGCTGAAACAAAAGCTAAGAAAGAAAGTAATAGTTTGTTTCTTAATCGGATTGACTCTAGGCGGTTTTTAAGTTTATCCATCCAGCCAAAAGCTGACATAGCGAGCAAAATAGTTATTAACGTTTTAAGTATGCCGATAAGGCTAAACGGTTTATGAATGGATTCATCAAAGTAAAAATTGAGAGCAATAAGTGCATTGAATAATAGAAATTGATAAGCAAAAAACTTCAGGTAACGCATGTATAAATTACTCCTATTCTACAGATATCTTGTGTTTAAATTATAGTTTTTCTTGAAAAATAGCAAGTAGCTTATTGGTCAACAGTACGACAATGTTGAATATCAAAGGTTTTGTGTCTTTTCTTTGAGATGATGGTAAAATAAAAAAGATTGAAGTAACGAAAAAGATTTGTTGAAAAGGGATTAATAGCGGTACTGTTAAAAACCAATCCTAACATGGTAAAATGTATATAAATACCTTTGGAGGTGACTCAAATGAAATGGGAAGATGTATGCCAAGCGTTCCCAGAGCAATGGGTGTTGATTGAAGCTGTACAAGCTTATACGAATGAGAAAAGTGAACGCATTTTAGAAGAAATTACTCCTTTAAAGAAATTTTCCAATTCTCCCGATGCAATGAAAGCTTATCAAGAACTTCATCGTGGAAATCCCACTCGTGAACTATATGTTCTTCATACCAATCGTAAGAACCCCAATATCATTGAGAAAAAATGGGTAGGTGTAAGGCGGTAGTGAAAAGGTTAATAATTGAAGCTGGGCTATTACTTACTGATATGGAATTAACATTTAGAGGACAATCATTAGGGCTTAAGCGTGTTTTGGTTGACACAGGTTCAGGAGGCACAATTATTTCAACAGATTTAGCTGAATCGATAGGGATTATTGCTGAAGAAGATGACATGATATATCGCATTAGTGGAGTTGGAGGTTCAGAATTTGTCTTTTCTAAAAGGGTTGATTCAATCAAAATTGGAGAAACAGAGACAAAAGATTTTCCGTTAGAAGTTGGGGCAATGAATTATGGTTTTGATTTAGACGGGATTATTGGACTGGATTTTTTACAGCAAACGAAAGCAATAATTAACATAGACAAACTAACAATAGAATTCAATTGAAAGACAAGTATAGATGATTATTCTGTACTTGTCTTTTATTTTACATGTGCCCACTAACTTAAATGGTAACTAAGTGGAGTTAATATCCTTTTCTGAACACGACCAATTCTGAAAGGAAAAGGATGTTTGCTACTTTTTGCGTTATTTTGCACCATAGAAAGAGGCTCATGTTGATCTCGTCGATCATCACAAGCCTCTTTCTTGTTTATTTATTGTACAATAGTTGACCGAAACTGTTAGGGGGTGAAAAAGATGTAGGTTGTTTGAAAAAATGTAAACAATGAATATTGGCCGTTTGAAAAAGAAAAAACCGTTCGGAATTTCCGTACGGTAAGAAAAAACGATGGATTGATAGTAAACTCAAAAAATTCAAAGTGCTGTTTTCACGCCAAAACCTACTAAAATTATGCTAGTTAACTTTTGAAAAGCCTTAAGGAATTCAGAATTTTGTAACCACTTTTTTGCATAATCTATTAAATAAATAAGGATTAGAAACCAGCTTACTGCGAGTATGGTAGCAATTAATCCTAATACAATCAGTTGCTGATTTACATTTCCGTTTAAATCGATAAATTGAGGCATTATAGTGATATAAACCAAACCAGCCTTCGGATTAAGAATATTATTAAATAACGCTTGCATAAAGGAATCTTTATTATACTGATTTGAAGATTTCGTTAAGGAAGGAGGTGTATTTGCTTGAATTTGCTCTAAAGAAAGCACACTTTTAGCAAAAAAACCTCTTACACCTAAATAAATCAAGTATGCGGCTCCCAAATATTTGATTGTACTGAAAAGAACCGCTGATTGTGCGATGACAATTGATAATCCAAGAAGAGAAATAAGTGTCCAAAAAGAAAGTCCTACTGCCATACCGAGTATCGTATAACGTCCAGCTGTTGTTCCGTGAGCAAGAGTATTCTTCACAAGAAGTATTGTATCTGCTCCAGGCAAGAGAGCCATCATCATGATTATTGTAATGTATGCACCAAGGTTATCCATAATATTACTTCCTTTAAAAATGACTTTATTGTATTAGTCTATACTGTTTTAGTCAAAATTGGAATGCCTAATTGATACGCAGTACGACAATAATGCTGAAGATGGTGATTTGATTACAGATTTAATAGGTACAATGTTCCCAAGGAAAGCCTTTTTGATTATAGTAGATATTTTAATCTATCAATAATTGTGATATACTTATCAATAATTGTGATATACTTATAAAAAGTTTGATACACTTATAAATAATTTGGTACACTGAGATAAGGTTATAGTACATTAAGATAAGTTTATAATTGATACAGAAAAGGTGTGTTCCTAGGTCGCGTCTTGGCTTGGTGTGATGCCTAAGCAGGAGCGCCTACATCCTCTTTCTGCAAATTCTACGGTATAAGGATGGTAAATATGAGCAACAGAGAAACTAAAACAGACGTCATCTTAATTGGTGCCGGAATCATGAGTGCGACTTTAGGGACACTTCTGAAAGAATTAGTACCGGACTGGAATATTACAGTATTGGAGAAGCTCTCAAACGCAGGAGAGGAAAGCTCTAACGAATGGAATAATGCGGGCACGGGGCATGCGGCACTGTGCGAGCTGAACTATACGGTCGAAAAACCGGATGGATCGGTAGACATTAGTAAAGCGATCAATATTAATGAACAGTTTCAGATTTCAATGCAATTTTGGTCTTATCTTGTAAACAACAAGCTGATACACAATCCACAAGACTTTATCATGCCGTTGCCTCATATGAGTTTAGTAGAAGGGGAACAAAATGTAACGTTTTTAAAGAAACGTTTTGAAGCACTGTCAAACAATCCCCTATTCCAAGGGATGGAATTTTCCGGTGATCCAAAAAAATTGATGGAATGGATGCCGCTTATTATGCAAGGCCGCACATCGAATGAACCGATAGCAGCAACAAAAATCGACTCTGGAACGGATGTCAATTTTGGCGCTTTAACGCGCATGTTGTTTGACCACTTAGAGAACCAAAATGTCGATATAAACTACAACCATAGTGTTAATGATATTAAACGTACTAGCGACGGCTTGTGGGAATTGAAAGTGCGGAATCTCGATAGCGGCACTGTCGAACGCCATACTGCAAAATTCGTCTTTATCGGGGGCGGGGGAGGAAGCCTGCATTTACTGCAAAAATCCGGTATACCTGAAGGGAAACATATTGGCGGATTCCCGGTAAGTGGAATATTTATGGTGTGTAATAATCCGGATGTTGTAGCGCAGCATCATGCAAAAGTATACGGAAAAGCAAAGGTTGGTGCTCCTCCAATGTCTGTTCCGCATCTTGACACACGATTTATCGACAATAAAAAATCGTTGCTATTTGGACCGTTTGCAGGCTTCTCACCAAAGTTTTTAAAAACTGGTTCAATGTTTGATTTGGTCACGTCCGTAAAACCAGATAATCTCTTAACGATGTTGTCGGCAGGTGCAAAAAACATGTCATTGACAGACTACTTGGTCCGACAAGTGATGCTATCAAAAGAACAGCGCATGGAAGAGTTACGAGAGTTTATCCCGAACGCCAAAGCTGAGGATTGGGATTTTGTCGTAGCGGGCCAACGTGTGCAAGTGATCAAAGATACTGAAGCTGGCGGTAAAGGAACGCTTCAATTTGGTACGGAAGTTGTTAGTGCCGCTGATGGCTCCATTGCAGCATTACTAGGTGCTTCTCCAGGTGCTTCTACTGCTGTTCATGTTATGCTTGAGGTACTTGAAAAATGCTTCCCGCAACATATGAAAGAGTGGGAGCCGAAAATTAAAGAAATGATTCCTTCTAATGGCATGTCACTAATGGAAAATCCAGAGCTTCTGTACGAAATTCATACATCAACAGCAGAGACGCTTTGTCTAAGCGAAAAAGAGCTAGTTTATAGTTAATTCTTTGGATATAGAAACAAAGGTATTTAATGAAAAAGTTTAAGCAACATTTTTTAACAATGGACAATCGTTTCTATCATGAAGAGGTTGGGAATAATAGGATGTCATGAAAAATGAAACATAGAATCTTTGATCTATCTATAGATTGAAGGTTCTTTTTTTGGGGAAATTTTCATTTAAAGAGGCTGCGGAGAACCTTATTATCGGAGAGCATTAAAGAAAAAATCAGAGCAATAAAAGGGCCGCTGCTCAAGTGTAACAAAAAGAGCTAGACGGTGAACCTTTAGAATAGGTATAATTAGTGGATAAATAATCTGAAAAAGGCAAACTTCTCCGAAAGGGAAGGACGCAAAGCCGTGAGCCTAACCGCTGTTTAAAGCGCATGGTTGTCAGGTTGCCAGGTGCTTGTTCTGTGCGCCATGGCTTACAGAATGGGGGGACTTTGTAGAATGAGAAATTTGTTGATGACGGTCATTTTGCTTATCACATTTGTTTCAGGGGAGGCCGATTTTAAGGTGGAAGCATCTACAACTCAAGATCGGGCAACGTGGCTTTGGAATCCATGGATGATTGTCAGTGACGAAGCGGGTACGATAGATTTTCTTGAAAGCAAACAATTAAACAAGGTATACGTACAGATTGATTACGACATTTCTTTAAATGTGTATCGGAGCTTTATTGAGAAAGCTTCTGTAAGAGGAATAGAAGTTTATGCTTTGGATGGTGCGCCTGACTGGGTAGCGCCAAAAGGATATAAGAGCCAGAATCAATTGATGAACTGGCTGTATAACTATCAAAAGGGATCGACAGTTATACAAAAGTTTGCCGGTGTGCATTTGGACATAGAACCCTATTTATATAGCGGATGGAAAACGAAGCAAGCAGAAACGATCAAATCCTATCAAGCACTGTTAGTCAAAGCAAAAAACAGTACAACTGCTTTAAATCTTTCGCTTGAGGTAGACTTGCCATTTTGGTTTGATGAAATCTCATTTAAAAATACTTATGGCAATGGTCTACTTGCTGAGTGGGTGATTGCGAAAACAAACAGTGTAACCATTATGGCGTACCGAGATTCTGCATCAATGATTATTGATCTTGTCAGAGAGGAAGTAGCTTGGGCTGGGCAATATGGGAAGTCGCTAGTGGTTGGGGTAGAAACAGGACAGACAAGTGAAGGAAATAGCATCTCCTTTTTTGAAGAAGGCGAGTCTTACATGAATCAGCAGCTTACAACCTTACAGACATACTATGCTAATACTCCAGGATTTAATGGGACGGCGGTTCACCATGTCGGAAGCTGGATGACATTGAAACCTTAAAAAGAGAATAAATTTTCTAGCAGTAATGACCATATTATTGGGATCTACTGCTATTTTATATGTTTTTTTGTCGTTTAATTCAAATGATTACAGGTTTACCGTAAAAAGGGAATACTTTATTTTTAACGCAGATAGCCCTTAAGTATTCTTTTTTGCTTATTATCAAGCAAATATCTGGAAAAATTGATTTTTGTAAAAAAATACTTAATACAAGAGCTCCCTCGATTGAAAGTTGATTAACTGTAAACAACCTTCAATCGAGGGAGCTTTGTTCTCATAGTTCATGCCTATTAATAAAGTAGTTTTGTCTGAAGAATATCTAGAGCGCGGTCAATATCCTCTAAATCTTCTTTTGAAGCATTTTGTATTCGGTTTAGGAAGCGACATTCTATAGAGGAAAAGGCTTCGTTCATCATGGTTTCACCTTCTTTGGAGAGACGAATATATTGTTTTCGTCGATCTTCGGTATCATTTAATTTTTCGATTAAATTTTTTTCACTTAATTTTTTTAACTCACGACTCGTATTCGGCATAGATATATGCTGACAATCACTAATTTCACTAGGGGTAACAGGCTGACTAACGGTTATATACTCCAGAATGCTATATTGAACTGGCGTTATCGAATCTGATTTGACGTTTTGTGTTAATTCGTGTGTCGTACGATGTACAGATGTTGTAAATGACACAAATTTATCAAAAAGAGCTTTTTTGTCCATAACTCTCACCTCTTAGTGACAAGATAACAAAATTATTATCAGAATACAATTATCATTTGACAATAAAAAGCCGGGAGTGCTATTGTTTACTTATCAAATGATAAGTAATGGGGTGCGTTATGAAAATGCTAGTTATTTACACATATCCTAATCACAAAAGTTTAAGTTATGCATTTTTACAAAAAGTGATCAAAGGAAGTAAGGAAAATCCTAACATAAAGGAGTTACAGGTCTTAGATTTATATGGTGAAGACTTTAATCCACTCCTAGTGTTTAATGAGCATAAACGAAGACGTGATATGCATCAAGATCCTCACTTTGAAAAATATAGAAAACAAATCACTTGGGCTGACAAGATTGTTTTTGTCTATCCAATCTGGTGGGGAAGACCTCCCGCAATGCTTATGGGATACATTGATCAATTATTTGCTGCAAATTTTGCCTATAGGGATAACAAGGGACTTCTACCAGAAGGGCTTTTGAAAGGAAAGTCTGTTGTATGTGTGTCCACCATGAAAGGGCCTACAAATTATCCTCTTCTCTGGTTGAATAATGCGCATAAAATATTGATGAAAAGAGCCTTATTTCATTTTGTAGGAATCAAAAAAGTGAAGTTTTTTGAATTTGGTAATATGGAAAGTCCAAAGGGAAAACAAATAAAAAAATTAGAAAAAGTTTATCGTTATTTCAAAAAAGTAGACCGTTAAGAAAAACATTTTCATCTTATTCAGATTAAACTTTGGGTTTCTTCTCTATTTTAGGTCAAGTGTACGTAACCTTAGTTTTTCTGTCTATATAAGTGTAGAAGGTCTAGGGATAAGTTCCATAAATATTAATTGAAGTAAAACTATAAAATATATCATCAAAGTGTTAAAGTATTAAATTAATGGGCATTTGCTTAAAAAAGGCTGGTTTGTTGTATTGCTGGAGATACGATTGTAAGGACTATTCTCGGTGATACTGTTATATTTAACATTAAGGATTGAAATTTGAAGGGCTTTAGAGAATGTACTTTGACTGCTATGCAAATCGTCAATATTTTAGGAGGTTTCACGATGAGTATGAGTAATGATGATGTATTAATCAGATTAAGATATGCTTTGGATATAAAAAATACAGATATGGTAGAGATATTTAAACTTGGTGGCATTGAAGTAACAAAAGAAGAAGTGCTCAAGATGCTTACAAAATCAAAAAACAGTTACGGAAATGAAGCGGATAATGATAGTGATTTAGCAGAAAATGAAGATGAAGTAAAATGTAGCAAGACGATGTTAGAGTCGTTTTTAAATGGCTTTATTACGTTTAAAAGAGGGAAACAAGAGCCAAAACCAGGGCAGCTTGATAAACAACCAATGGCTTCAAAGAGTCAAGAAAGTGTAAATAACCTCATTTTAAAGAAATTAAAAATAGCATTAGCGTTAACAAGTGAGGATATGCTTGATATATTGGAAGAAGTAGGAGTCATTGTAACAAAAGGTGAATTAAGTGCGTTATTAAGAAAAGAAGGCCATAAAAATTACAAAGAGTGCGGGGATAGATACGCAAGGAATTTCTTAAAAGGGTTAGCTGTAAAATATAGAGGATAAAAGATTATTAACTACCCATATATATGGATTATAAATGGTGAAATATGCCGAGCAAACTTTGTCATTTCTAGTTTTGAAACAATGTATTTTTTCTTAGCCAAACATTATGTATAGTCGTAATGCAAAAATAACATTAACGGATACTCTAGGTGATTAAATGATACATACATACTCAGGCGAGACAATTAGTTTTAATATAAATTACAAAAAGCGGACATCCATAGGCATTTATATAGATCTTTATGGCCATGTTGAAGTCCAGGCTCCTAAAGGGACACCTGTTGAATGCATGCTTCCATTATTAGAGGAAAAATGGGAATGGATTCAGCAAAACTCAAAAGAAATGAAAGATAGAATGCTCGGGCCAAAGGAAAAGGTCTATGATCATGGTGAAAGCTTTCTTTATTTAGGAGATGAATATCCTATACAGATTTCTCAAGATATAAATATCAAGAAAGATCATGTCGTGTTTGAAGGGGATAAGTTGCATATATACGTGAAACAATTTGAGGATGAAAAAATAAAAAAAGCCTTAAAACGATTTTATTCTCGGCAGTGTAAAGCGTTAGTAGAGAAGCGAATTCAGATCTATCAAAGCAACTTTAAAATAAAACCACGGTCTATCCGTATTTCTGATAGTAACCGTACCTGGGGAACCTGTGATTCAAATCTGCAGTTAACATTTAATTGGAAGTTGGCAATGGCCCCACTGAAGGTGATCGACTACGTAGTCGTTCATGAAATGTGTCATATGGTCCATCTAAATCACGATCGCTCTTTTTGGCGCCTTGTTGGAAAAATAATGCCCGATTATAAGGAACTGGAAAACTGGTTAGCATTATCAAGTTGGAAAATGACTGTTTAACAGTTGGCATCATTGTAAACATTGCTATTGCACTACATAAGTAAGCTTAAATCTTTATTAAATTAAAATGACATTGTAAAGGCTCAATACCGACGCCTGCGCCCCCTATATTAGGAAGCCGAATAGAGGGCTTTAACAAGATTGTGAAGAAAGAGTGTTGAGTTATAGAAAAGAGCTCGTACCTGCTAAAAGCTCATGCATAGTATGCTATAATTCAGTTGGATGAAAACCAATTAAAAACTTTTTGGTGCTGACTAAAGCAGGTGGACACATGATGAAGAAATATATTAGGACATATTGTTGTCCGGTAACTTTGACGAATAAGGCGAGGGACAAAATGCGGGAGCTCGGGCTGGATGAGCGCTCGTTTTTTTCGTTGGAGAAATCGTTTCACGTTTATATAGAAAAGTATCCGCAGGCGGCGGATCGCCTTCTTTCGGTCGCATTATTCTTTGACAATAAGGCGAATGCGCACATGGCCGATAAGTACAATGGGCTTGTGATCGTTATGCATTGTGTGGTGGAGAAGGACCGGTTCATTGCAACGAATGTGACGACGAGAGTGGCGCATACATCAGTGCAGACGAATTGGCGCCGTCCGGTGGATCTAACGTTTGATTTGAACGTAAAGCGGGGGATGCCGGTCCCGCTTGATGTACTGAGCTTGATTCACGAAATGCCGGTTGCGCAGGAAAGTTCAGTGTATGTGAAAAAGCGTATTGCGAGCTGGGAAGGCTATTTGAAAATCCAGGAGCGGCATGCGGATATTCCAGACATGGCGTCGCGCTATTCGGGGCTTACATTCAATGGTGATTTCAGCCGGGTGACGATTACGGGCTGCCAGCTAGGTGAAAAGGAATGGAAGTCACTCAAAGATTTGAGCGTCAAACTCAAGGGGATTGATAAAGATATCGGGAAGGTACTGAAAGCGAATCGTTCCGCTCGCACGGTTGAAGTGGAACTCCACGGTTATATGGAGGAAGAGGCCAGGCAGCAGCGGCTCCATATGAATCAAAAAGAAGTCGTCTTCAGCAATTTTGCGACAGTGAGCCAGGTGAAAAGACTGCGGCAAGGGTTTAAGCATTTAGAAAACGGCCTGGCTGCGAATCCGGAGCTTGAACGCCTTTTATTTGAAAACAAGCCGCCGGTCCGAGCGCCAAAAAGGCAAGCTAGATTACAATTTCACAATCACTTGAACGAGTTCCAGCAGGAAGCGGTCATAGGTGCTATGTCTGCGGAAGACTTATACGTCATTCAAGGACCGCCTGGAACTGGAAAAACAACGGTCATTTCTGAAATTTGCCTGCAAAATGCGAAGGTGGGGCTGCGTACATTGGTCGCTTCGCAGTCGAATTTGGCGGTCGACAATGCCCTTGGACGATTGTTAGCGAATAAAGACATTCGCATTCTTCGGGTAGGGCGCACAGAAAGCATTGAAGAAGAAGGCAAGAAATTCATTGAAGAAAATGTGGGACAGTATTGGAAAGACCAGACGCAGCAAGAAGTCTTTGCTCAGTTTGAAGCGTGCAAAAAACGGAAAACAGAACTGGAAGCAGAATGGGCTTTGAATGAAAAAGAGCAGGAGCAACTTCAGCCAGTGCTTGCTCAAGCAGAAAGGGCACTGGAAGTTAAAAAAGTAGCGCAAAAAGAGTTTGATGAAGGCCAATCGTTTATTGAGGAACAGAAAAAGGATGTGCCGGTAGCTGAACAGAAACAGAGGGCTGCTAGGCAACAAGTACAGGAAGCAGAGCAGGCGCTTCGCTCACTGGAAACGTCTATTGAACAGGATGAAACGTTTCTTCGTGATGAGTCGGATAAAGGGGCTCTGCAAAAAGAATGGGAGTCTGCCCAGCAATTGATGCAACGGCTGCACCGTGTGATAGCCTGCGATGAACTTCAAGAAGAAATCAATCGAAAAAAACAAAACATCGATCAAGCGGCGGGCGAATGTGAGAAGCGGGCTACTGAGATCAATCAGACGGACGTTGCTTCTGCAAAAATAGCGGCTGTTAAACGAATCGACGGCCTGAAATGGATCTTGCTTGAACATTATATAGAACGATCTCTACGAGCCGAGCAGCTGCTGGCTGAGCTGGACTGCATTCGCGGAGAATTGAATCAGTTCACGAAATTAAAAGCGTATAATGACCAATTAAACCGCGCAATTTCATACGTCGAGCAGCTTTTCATTCGGCAACGTGTATCAATTGATCAGTTGAAGCAGCGTGCCGGGAATGGGGCGTCATCTTATAGGGCTGATGAAATCGATCATTTTTTGGATGAATTGAGGAAGGCAGTAAAGCAAAATCCCAATATAGATGTGAGGACGCTAGGGGACTATCTTGAAGGGTTATACCGCCGGCGGCACTTCGTGTGGCAGAAGGCGAAAAGGTTAAAATCGTATGATCATTATAAAGAAACCGCGATTGAAACATTTCGCTTGCTGAAGCAGGAAATGATTCACCTGCTGCAGCAAAAGCAGCAGATGAATAAAGTGTCATGCCAAAAATTCTTGCAAGTGCTGGAAGAGCAGCGTGCTGAGCTCCGTTCGCTTCAAAGTAAGCATCAGCAGATGGCGGCGTTACAGGAATGGATCGCTAACGCAAAAGAGGCTCTCCAGCAAAACGAGAAAAAAGCTCTTCATTTGCAAAAAAAGAAAGAACAGTACGAACAAGTGGAGCGGCGCATTGAAACAAATCGTATTGAACGATTAGAAAAAGCTGCTCAGCTGAAGGGGGCTGAACAAAAGCTTGCTCAATTGGAGACTCATCTAAAGGAACTGCGTGACACAATAAGCCGAAAAGAAGAAGAACTGGCACCTTTACATGTAATCCTCTCTACACAAGCGGAACGAGAACATGAAAGGGTGTTAAAGCACCTGGCGAGTCTATCCTTTACACGGGAGTCGTTAAAGCAGGAAAAGCAGAAACTCCCACTGTTCCAGTCGGTTCAAGAAAAGTGGCTGTCACTGCTGGAAAAAGCAAGTGATCACGACTTGGATGAAATCCGAAAATTATATGTGAAGCATGCGAATGTGATCGGAACGACGTGCGTGGCATCTGCGCGAAAAGATTTTCTCGACAATTATCCTGTTTTTGATGTGGTGATCATCGATGAAGTGTCAAAAGCGACCCCACCGGAGCTGCTTTTGCCGATGTTGAAAGGGAAAAAAATCATTTTAGTCGGCGACCACCACCAGCTGCCGCCTCTTATAGGAAATGATACGCTGGAAGAGACGCTGCAGGAAATGGCGGACGAAAGTGAAGACTTTGAAGGAAAAGTGGAATTAAAGAAGCTGTTAAAAGAATCGCTGTTTGAACGGTTGTTTAAAAACTTGCCGAAAAGCAATAAAACGATGCTTGCGATCCAGTATCGGATGCATGAAAACATTATGGCAGCCATTACGCCGTTTTATGAGCAGGAAAGTGACCGACTCCAATGCGGCTTGACCGATTCTGATTTGGAACGGGATCACTTGCTGGAATCACCGCTCATACAGCGGGACAATCATCTATTATGGGTGGATATGCCGAACGAGCCCGCGTTTTTCGAAGAAAGAATGAAAGGTGGAAAAAGCCTGTATAACCCGGCTGAATTGAGGAGGACGGGTGCTTTGCTGAAGGAATTGGATGAAGCGGCCGCACAGGCGAAGCAAGCTGGAAGAATGAAAGCTGATGAGAAAAAAAGCATTGGTGTAATCAGTTTTTACGGGGAACAAGTGAAAAGGATTGACCGCTTGATTCATCAGGAGCTTCGCTTGCGTCACTTGACTATTCGCACCGGGACAGTGGACCGGTTTCAAGGTATGGAAATGGATGTCATTCTGTTAAGCATGGTGCGCAATCACCATAATAAACAGGATGACATCGGCTTCGCCAAAGACTACCGCCGGCTGAATGTCGCCCTATCGAGAGCGAGAGAGCTACTCGTTTTAATCGGCAGTACAAAGATGTTTACTGAGCGGACGAAACAAGCGGACACAAGAAACATGTATACGCACGTATTAGAAGCAGCCAAAAAACAACATGGGCTGCGAACGCTTGAAGAGGTGACGCAGCATGAATAAGTTGAAAAAACGTTTACGTGCCACTTTGCTTGAGAACCCAGCTGTCCAAATCAAGGAGTCAGTTATGTGGAATTTGCCAGTCGTGACATTTGATGTGGCATTCAAGCGGGTAAAGCGGTCTAAAATGGATATTCTCATGAAAATGTTGCTGCTCGCTTTTGAGCAGGCCAATATCCGGCGGGCGGCCAATTTGTCCGAAATGCTGCTAGTAGAGGAGCTGTTCATTGTAGATTTAATCGAAAAAATGCAGCGAATGGGCTTAATCCATCTGGAGAAAGAAGGATATAAGTTAACGCAGAAAGGACATGAGCAGCTGAAGACAGGCATCATTGACGAAGAAATGGAAGAAGAGTGGACAGTGCTTTTTTACAGCCCAAGTCATGATAAATTTTGGCCGGCGATGACCGAACCTGTGCCCGTAACGGAAGAAGAACTGTCGCTTTATCGGTATGTGAATAATCAGGATCTTATCAATGTGGATCGAATGTTAAAGATTCTTGCTGAGAGAGAAAATCGGATGGAGGAAAACGGCTTTCAAACGGTAGTGGATGATGTAAAGAGCTTCAATCAACGGATGGTCCAACATGCTCCATGTTTGGAGTTTCGAATGTACAACAAAGAACAGGACATTTTCTACGCGCGCGTCTGGAATACGTGGCTCGAACGCTGGGATGATGCGCTCGAAAAACAAATAGAAGAGCAAGAACGGTTGGAATGGCGAGAAAAATGGACGGCAACAGCCGAATTTTCTGAGTAAATATGCAAGGTTCATTCTTTGATTTGCGGCTCGCCTTTTTTTATCCCGCATTAACGGGCAGTAAGACCCCCGCTTCAAGCCGTCGAAAAGAAAAGGAGGACAAGCGGGGGATCAACTGCCCGTAAAAGCCCGATTGGTTCAACTAACATTCAGTGGGGGATGAAGAAAACCCCCACTGAATGAAGTTTCACTTTATCGAAAATAGGCGAGAATCCCCCATCTTCAAATACGAGAAGGCTGTAGCCCAGTAGTAAGTGGGGGATGAATCGTCTTCGAACAAAGGATCGCTTTAGCGGTCTCGATTGTCCGACTGTTCGAGCGCATAATGAATAAGGTAGTGAATCCCTTCTTTTCTTTAAACTCATCAATCCATTTCAATTTAATAAACTTAAAGGTCAAGTTGAATACGTTGACTCAATCATTAATGGTGGTGCTTTATTGTTTCACATCCGGACAATAATGCGCCGCTGCATACGCAGGTCTCTTTTTTCTACAAAAAATCCGAAAGCAACCCAATACAAACACGTCATACACATCCGTTTTAGGCGGCAGCATATCAGCTGTCGCTTATTTTGTCGGGGAGTGAACCATTTGATTAAGGTGTTTGCAATCATGATGATGAGATTGGCTTTCGTGAGCTGATGAAAAAACAGCGATCATTTTTGCCGTCGTCGTGACCGTGCAGCTGGACAATATAAGCGGTACAGGTGGCCAGTTTATGTGTAACATAATGATTATGTTTTTAATCGGAGGGCATACATTTATAGAAAACGTTGGCCACCTCGGCTTGAAAGTACTGAAGCAACTTAGTTCTTTTTTTATGCAATAGAAAGAGGAGAATGAAATAAAAGTAGAACCAGTCCTGAAGGTCACGAAGGAAACTAAAATTAAGCAGAAAGTGGACGGTGAAGAGAAGTGAGCTGGATACCAACTTATCATGAGCGTAATCTTAATCATCTAAAAGATTTAGGACCGAATACAAAAGTAAAAGCGAACCAGTGGTATCAGTGGTGCATTGATAATAAAGTGGATGTATTAATTTATGAAACAATTCGCACGGTTGCGACTCAAAAAACAAATGTGGATCAAGGCATCAGTCAAACAATGAAGTCTTATCACCTTGTTGGACAAGCACTCGATTTCGTGCCGATCGTGAACGGAAAAGCAGACTGGAACGGCTACAAAAAACATCCATTTCTGACGGCGATTGAGCAGGCTGAACAGCTCGGATTTGAAAGTGGACACAGATGGGGATGGGATAGTCCGCATCTTCAATATAACTATAAAGGTTACGGAACGGACAAAACGCTTGATGCTATACAAGCAAAAATAAATGTCGTGAGTACACCGAAAAACTATCTTGAAAAAGACGACAGTGGCACGTCTGTAAAAGAGCTACAAGTATTGTTGCGATCAGCAGGATATAACATTATGGCAGACGGTGATTTTGGACCGGCAACGGAGGCAGCGGTTAAGTCATATCAAAAAGCAAATGGACTTACTGTGGACGGCATTGCCGGAACAAAGACGTTAACAAAATTAAAATCTGAAGAATCAAAAAAGGGGGAAGCAGAATTGAATGCAGACTATAAAAAGGATGCAGCACCTTCACCGCGATTCGCGGAAGCGCAGAAGTGGGTGAAAGAAAACGGTATTAGCGATGGAACATATCCGCAACGGCCTGTGACAAGAGAAGAAGTGTGGTCTATGCTGTATCGAATGAGCAAAGCGAAATAAAAATGAAAAAACCCCAACGCAAATGAATTGTACCTCCAATTGTTAGTTGTGTGTCTAACAATTGGGGTGCAGCAGTTCATTTGAGGGGTTTTTATGTATATCAAAAAAACATATTTTTAGCTTGCCCATCTAATTTCGAAAAAAATTTTTAATTAGAAAATCTTTCGAATGGCGCGGGGAATGGATTGGCAGGGAAGTCCGGCACGAGTTAAAATACGAGAGAACGAATTGAACAAGGTTAACATTGGCATAAAGTTGCTATCATTCCAACATAAAACTAAAATTTATGGTTCGATAGTATAAATAATGATGATGAGATAATTTATCCCACATTAACGGGCAGTAAGACACCCGCTTCAAGACTTCGAAAAGAAAAGAAGGATAAGCGGGGAATCCACTGCCCATAAAAGCCTGATTGGTTCGGGCCGGCTGAAGCCGGTCACTCACATATTGCCGCAGGACGCGGTGCTCTTTATCTGAGTTCTTTTTTATTTTGGGGGATGAGCGGAAGGCAGACTAAGATCGTCACGTCCTGTGACAACGTCTGCCTGATTCACATCCTGTGAACCTAACCCCCACTGAATGAAGTTTCACTTTATTTTAAGTTTTCTAAAACTTGATTAATTATTTCACTGGGTTTGCTGTTATTTAGGTTCTTGTAAATGCAGCTTGCCGGCTTTTCTCGTAAGGTTTCAGCAAAAGCGATTGCTAACTCGGTTTCACCCGCTACGTGGATCTCTATCCATCCTCTTTCTTTCTTTAATCGTTCTACGTTCGTACCCATGCCTTTAAAGAACCTTTTCAAATTTTCTTTAAGCCGGGACTCTAAAAAGTCTACTTTACTGCTCCCTATTACATGTCGGCCATCGGCATCCATGTTTTTCTTTTCTCCCCATTCTTCAAGGTTCGGATCGAATCTGTAAAAAAAATCTTCTTTGACCAATCCCATTGCTGTATCCAATATTCGAACTTCCCCGAAGCTTGGTAAAATGATTCCTGCTTCTGGATATGCTTTGTGCATATATTCTAATTCTTCTAGCACCGGATGATCTTCCCAATGGAAGCTTGATTTAACAGGAACTTGCACATAGTGAACGGACCATAATTCCGGGTTCTTTGAAGCGAAAATGACGACTCCTTTGTGCAAATCATCCTTATTATTATCGATTTCATTTAATACTTTTTTCTTCATTTCTTTAAATAATTTTAATTCATTTTCATTTTTTGAATCTGTTAAATATTTATCTAAATCCTTTAGACCGTTCTTTAAATGAATTTGCCATGCACCGTTTAGCTGATCTGGATCACCTGGGTTGGTGTTTAAATAAACACTCAATACGCCACGTTCGCCACTGTGATATTGTTTTAAGACTTGGAGTTCTTTGCTTAGAGTCATCAATTTAGTTTACCTCCTCAAATTTTTCTGCGTTATTAGCATGCCCTTCGAGTGCCGAGTATAAAACTAAATCTTAGTCAATGGGAATCTGTATTTTTAAGGTATTAATTGTAATAAAAGTGATTATTTAACTAAATAAATGAATGGATTCTAGAAGTGGGAATGCTACAGGGACCTTTTTAAAAAAACGGAGGCTAGTTAAATTTGTGGAACTCTCTTTTTCAATGAATAGTATGTCTTAAATATAGAAATGATATTCATTGAAAGGTGGGATATGAATTGGACGTTACAGAAGTAATTATTAGAATTTTATTATCATTCATTCTCTTATTATGTCTAACTAGACTTATGGAAAGAAAAGAAATTGCACAAATGACTTTTTTCAACTTTGCATCTGCTATTACCATCGGTTCTATAGCTGGAAACCTTGTATTCAATTCACAATTAAGCATTCGTAATGGTGTCATTTCACTAATTGGATGGGGATTACTTACCTTTTTCACGGGATGGGTTGTGATTAAATCTAAAAAAGCACGAAAAGTCATTGATGGAGAGCCATTAATCATCATAAAAAACGGTAAGATTATGGAAAAATCACTTCGTAAAGCTAGTTTAGATTTAGATACTCTAAATGCTTTGCTAAGAGAAAAAAATATATTTTCAATCAGAGATGTGGAGTATGCTATTTTCGAAATAAATGGAAAAATTTCGGTTGTGAAAAAAGATCAAAAACAGTTTGTAACAAAAGGTGATTTGAATATTGAAAATATTCATAAGGCTATTCTCCCTACAATAACTGAAGTTGTATCAGATGGCATTATTAATACACGCAACTTACTGAAACTGAACCTAGACACAGCCTGGCTGAAACGGCAATTACAACAGGATGGAGTAAAAACGGTTTCAGATATCTTTTATGCAGAATTTCAATCAGATGGTACTCTTTTTATAGACTATAAAGATGATCATCGTAAATAAAGAAAATGAGCTGTACTCCGAATCATGAAGAGTTAAAAAAGTCTCTATTTGGGGTATAGTTCACATTTAAAAATAGAGTAGAGTAAATACTTATTTCTCCCTGTCAAAAATCGAATAAAGCGAGTACATAAAAAGTGCCTTCATAAATACAGTCATGTGCATATAGAGTAGAACAATGGAAGCTTGCTTCGAATTGCTCTTTTTTAAAGGTAGTTATCCGCCACCTAAATTTAAGCGGGATTCGTTGCAATTTATTTTAGAGTTTGCTAATATTTAGATATAAAACATTTAGATATCTAAATATATGGTTAGAAAGAGGTGGTTTGTACGAGATGACAAGGGAAAGTTGGAATTGATGGATAAGTGATGCAAACTTCTTATGCCGTTGCTAAAGAAGCAATTAGAGGGATTTCCCCTGATTCAGCGAAAGAATTAGGGGCTGGACGGAATTAAAGTAATGTGAACTTGATTTCGACAATTACACTAACACCTGTCGTAGAACAATGGCGTCAGAATGATCCAAAATTATATGAAGCAATGATTAGTAAAATTCCACTTCGTTGTCTAGGTGATCCAGAACAGGATATTGGTAAAGAAGCTGTCATCTTAAGTGAGCAGTGATTCTGATTATATTACTGGGCAAACAATGATGGTTGATGGTGAAACAATTAAATTACGTTAAGGAGGTATTCTACATGGGGAGAATACATAATAAAGTTGCTATTATTACAGGCGGAGCATCAGGTATCGGTGAACGCATGGTTGATCTATTCAGCAAAGAAGGAGCAATCGTCATTGCTGCCGATATTAACGAAGAAGCACTTGAAAAGGCCAGCCAAAAAGAAAATGTATACGGGATGAAGTTAAATGTTGCTTCAGAGGAAGAGTGGAAAGAATTAGTCAAAGAAGTAAAAGATCGCTTCGGAAGAATTGATATTCTCGTAAATAACGCAGGGATTTCATCAGAAAAACCATATCAGGAAATTAATATTGATGACTGGGGCAAAATGTTGTCTATTAATGGGTTTGGTCCATTTGCTGGTATGAAACATGTTGCTCCTTATATGACAGAACAAAAGAAAGGTTCTATCATTAACATCTCTTCTTATACTGCTCAAATCGGTCAAGGCTTTAATCATTATTCAGCGTCTAAAGGTGCTGTTCGTGCTGTATCTAAAGCAGCCGCAACAACTTTTGGCCGTCAGGGCGTACGTGTAAACACATTATTCCCTGGAATTATCGAAACGCCAATGACAAAATCATTAGAAGATTCAAAAGAACTTCTTGGTCGTTTAGTTCAAGCAACACCACTTCAGCGATTAGGTCAACCTGAAGATATTGCAAATGCGGCGTTATTCTTAGCCTCTGATGAATCGTCATTTATCACGGGTGCAGAATTAGTTATTGACGGCGGATTTTCTGCTCAATAAAATAGTCTATACACAGTGAGAGCCCCTAAGCACTAAGGGGCTTTTTTATTAGAGAAAGCAGGTATGTTGACATATGAAAGAAAAAACGATCTTTGAACTTATTCATTCTATGGACCAGGTCACCAATCATTTAATTATTCAATGGAATAAAATGTTCAATGAAAGCCTAGGGATCTCCCATATACTTGTTCTTGCCCACCTCAAGGAAAACGGAAAAAGCCGCCCATCAGATATAGCGAGGGCTTTAGGATTAACACCTCCTACTTTAACTCATTTATCAGAAAAACTCGTACAGAAAAAGTTAGCCACTCGGCTTGTCGACGATAACGATCGCAGAATTATTTATTTAACGATTACAGACAAAGGGCTCGATTTGATCAAGAAAGCACAAGAAGAAGGAAAGACACTCCGTAAAAATTTGTTTGAAAAGTTAACAGACGAGGAACGGCAACAATTATTATCCATTTATGGGAAGCTAAATGATTCCATTAGGAAGTAAGTTTTTTCTTTTCTCAATTTTTCAAATGCTATAGGATAAGCCGGATTCTTATCGAATGTCACGACACGATGCTCAGAATGATGAAAAGACTGCAAAGCTTTCTCGAAGAACCATTTTACAGACTTTTGCTTTCTTGTTTTACTTTTATATATGTTTCATCGATTCTCCATTTTTTAGAATAAAACCAAAGTAACATATTTGAAAACAGACTGTCTTGAAAATCAATTGGAAGGATATGATAGTCGTAAGATACATTAAATTAGGGAGCCGTGTATATGAGAAGACAAGATAAGCGGAAAAGAAAAAGAAGCAAAAGTAGCTTTTTATTAAGATTCTTTTTGATTGTGCTGTTGGTCGGGGCGGGTATTACATTTATGTTCTATCAGTTCGTCGAACATACGTTGAGCGGTGAAGACCTTTATTCAGACAAACGGATGGATGGTGTGTCATTCCAGGATAAAGAAGGGTTTACAGTTCTTTTGCTTGGCGTGGATGAGCAGGAAGGGGACATAGGCCGTTCCGATACGATGCTGTTTATGTCCGTGAACAGAGGAGACAACAAGACGAAAATACTAAGCATTCCCCGGGATACGCGTGTAGAGATTGCCGGAAAAGGCACGAAAGATAAAATTAATCATGCCTATGCATTTGGTGGTGTGAAAATGGCAGCGAAAACGGTTGAAAACTTTTTTGATGTTCCGGTAGATTGTTATGTAGAAATAAATATGAAAGGCCTGCAGGAAATTGTAGATGCTGTCGGTGGTGTGGAAGTACAAAATGATTTTGCTTTTTCATATGGCGGCGATGATTTTGCTGAAGGGCGCATTACATTAAGCGGATCTGAAGCATTGAACTACACGCGGATGAGGAAGGAAGATCCAAACGGCGACTTTGGCAGACAGGCTCGGCAGCGTCAAGTCATTGAAAGTATTTTAAATAAAGGGAATGACCTGGGAATGGTATTCAGATTTACAGATATGATGAAGGCGATTCGTGACAATGTACAAACGAACTTGTCATTCGGAGATGTGATCGCTATTTATGCATCAACGCGTAATAACATTGAATCCCTCACAATTGACGGCAATGATGAAAGAATCGATGGCGTTTACTACTATGTAGTGGATGATGAAGAAGTATCACGTGTATCAGATGAATTTAAAGAAGATTTGAATTTGAAATAAAGAATCAGGCTAAAAGAGCTGATTCTTTATTCGGTTACTTAGGTATTGCCGCAGGATGCGGCGCTCTTTACCTGAGTTCCTGTTTATTTAGTGGAGGACAAGCAAAACGAAGACTAAGATCGTCACGTCCTGTGACAACGTCTGCATGATTCACATCGTGTGAACCTTACCCCTACTGAATGAAGTATCACTTTAGCTTTAATGACATCAGTGTACAAATGTCTTTAAAACCAAGTTGTTCGTATAAAAGTTTTGCTGGATTACCGGTGAATACATGTAGCTGCACTTGTTGATAGCCTTGCTGTTTTAATTCAGTAAGGGCATAATTTATTAATTTCCTTCCAATCCCTGAAGACCGGTATTGAGGACTTACGTATAGGCTGAATATGCCTGCCGTTTGAACAGGTTTTAGCGTACTAAAATCCTGGCCAATTAAAATCCACCCTTTTATCAGGTTATGTTCCTGCGCAATAAGATAATATGCTCCGCTCTTTAATAAAAGATCAAACATATTTGCAGACGCCTGATTGTCATTTTGTGCAAAGCCTACTGTGCTTTCTTCCACGGTTTTCCCCATCTGTTGAAACAGTCGAGCTTCTTCCATTTCATTTGCTTTCCTAATAATAAGCAATAGACACACCTCGTTATCAAATTAAAGAAGTAAGATAGTATATGTGTAGTTGTAAATAAAGGTTTGATAAATGAATTTACCCCAGTCAATATATGGATTTTTTCATATAATAAAAATATAAGTAATATAAGTAGCAAAATGGTCACTTGCGAGATTTTACCTAATACCTTTTAAAAGAAGGGAGGTGATGAAGAATGCCGTTTTATCCTCCAAATCCCGGTCCTAGACCATACCGGCCTTATCCTGGACAAATGTCCCGCCGGCCTGGGTATTATTCGCCCGGTCTATATCCTAGACAGCGCCAAGCCGGGTATAACGGGCAACAATCTCCTAGTATGTGGAATAATCTAAATCAGGTTATGACACATGTAGGGCATGTATCAAATGGAATCAATATGTTAAGACAGGCGGGTTCTTTCATTTCATTCTTTAATAATGGTAGATGATATAAAACAAGGACATCCTTGACTCCAAGGAATGTCCTTGTTTAGTCTGTAGACAAATTCTTTATTTTGAAGGCGGTGTCTGGAGGATCACCAAAGTCAAATGGACGTTATCTGGCTGAATCAGCTCCTGCCGAACGATCTTTTTGAAAGTCTATTAGAAACTTGTAACACAAAAGGGATAATCAAATTATTATAGGAAGGAAGAGGTGCAAGGGGAAAATTAGTTAAGTACCGTTTTCTTTTATTTATCAATAAGTTAACGTTTTCAGCAGTACTTTGATAGAATGTGATTTTAAACCAACACTTTTGGATTGGTGATTACAAATAGGACACATATCGATCAAATGAAATCGAACTTTCGTTATGTTGAACGACGGCATCTTGATATTTATGAATCGAATAAACTTGTTGTGACATTGAAAGTTCTGCCAAATGTTTAAAAGATGGTCTTGTAATTAAATTTGTCAGATAAGCTGATTGATTTGTCTCCGGCTTTCTCCTTCGATTTAGAGCATGAATCATTTGTTCAGCTGTCTTTATTCCTGTCCCATGTCCAAAATACGTACCATCTCCCAGAACGACGGCATTTTCTCCTCTCCATTGAGGGGTTTGCGGATCGAAGTCCGGATTTTTAAAATATACGACATCCCCAGGCAAAAAGTGGCCTGTATAATTTGATGTTAATCCAAGGTCAGGATCAACATGCCAGCCGTATAAATAGATATTTTGAAATAATTGATTAAATAAGGATTCGCTAATAAGGTTTAGGAGCGCATGGTAATAGATAATGACTTTTGCCGTTGCGCATTCAAATCCATATTGTGAACTGTTCATGTAGATATCATAAATCGCGTCTGACGGTTTTACATCATGTCGCAACAGGAATCCGCCGGAACTTGTCAAATGCCAGTATCGAGGATTACAATAGGATTTTGCAAATACTTCAAACCGCATATTGCTTTGATTCATAGCTCTTGCACTTAATATGATATTTTTTCGTAACATAAGCTCAAATGATAATTCATCTATGGATTGATACGAGTAAACGATTGTATCTTCATTCATTTGTTGAATGATCATACTTTCAATGCTACCAGACGGCCACATGTTACTTTGCTGAAAGGGCATTCCCAATAGTTGAATCATAATATACCTCTTTCCGAGTTCGAGTATTAATTTATATTATTACCTAGCATATTCAAGTATCGTTTTAATGTGTAATTTTCGATCATGAAATATCTGAAGGGTTTAGAAATACATTTAAAGGTTGAAAAGATTTAAATCGCTATAATGAATCATAATGTTTTCTGCAAATCCGATGTAAGAACGGGTTACTTTACATAATCTGTAATGCAGTGCTTGTGTTACATGAAAGGCTATGGAACAGGTATGTAAAAAATTCAAGCAAATTTTTCACTTATGCCAGCAGCTCCGTTTTTCTCAATGATCTTTAATGAATTGAAAAGTTTGATCATAACGCATATAAAGTGAATAAAAAGTCTAAAAGGGAGGGCATAAATGTCTCGATTATCTTCATTTCAAGCATGGCTAAATAAACAATGTAAAAAAAACAGGAGAGTGTTGCTTGCGACCATTATAGAGACAGAGGAAACGGCTTTGTGAGAGGGAAAAGGACGTTTGTTTATATTCAAAAATAATTTACAGGTTGCTGATCCTAGCAATGATGAACTCAATTGAACTGTGAAAACGTTAGCATATAACAAATTAAAAGAAAAAACTTATAAGTTGGCTTAAAGTGTAACGCCCGTTTTAAAAAACATCTTGAGTGATGCTTAAGTTAAATGGTCAATACAAAGATACCCTATATCCAATAGGGCCTTTCCTTATTTACTTGTTTTTTAAGTTTTTCAACTTCAGTTGTTAAATAGTGGATTTGTTTTTGCATATTTTTATAATCGTCTTTATCACTTTGTGCTTGACGTTCTTCTTGTCTTTCTTCTTCTAATGCAAGCATCGCTGCCAGAGTGGCTAAGGCGTCACCAAATGTAGTGACTGCAGTCGCAATTACAGCAAGCTTAGCGGCTTGACTTTCTGTTTGGGGGTTTTGGCTACTTTGATCAAAGTTTTTATTATTATTCAAGTGCTTCGCCTCCAGTATTTAATACCATCTTCCATTTATTTTATGCTTCAAGCACTTTTGAATGAAAGAATATTATATGTTCACCTGCGCAGTTCGAAATTGCTGATCAGCAGACATATAATGACGAGTGACAGTGTTTATTTCTTTACTGTGTAATGTAATTCAATAAATTGATTAAAAGATCTAGCACCTTTCAAAGAAAGGTCTAATTGATAATGGCCTGCTTTAAATAATGGAATTCCATCTCCAATTATAGTTGGAGCAACCGTCAAAATAAGTTCATCGACTAATTTTTCTTTTAAGAATGTATGTAATAAGTCACCACCACCAACAATCCATATATTTTTACCATCCTCATTTTTCAGGCTAGTAGTAAAATGAACAATGTCTTCATTTACAAATGTAACATGGTCCTTATCTCCTATGGTTGATCTAGAAAATACGTAACAACCTTTATTTTGATAAGGGAATAGCCCTTTTTCGTGTTTCATTATCCAATCATACGTTCTTTTTCCGAGTAAGATTGTATCTATCGTTTCAAGAAATTCCGAATAGCCATTATCTCCTTCACCCTCAACTTTAAATAACCAATCTAAAGAGTCTTCTTTTGTTGCGATATATCCATCCAAGCTTTGGGCAATAAACAATACTATCTTTCGTTGGTTTCTCATGATATGCCTCCTTTTCGCAATACACATAAGATTGTGTGTTCTCTATCATTGTTACCTTTCCTCGTTAGTTTAAGTATATTACTTCACAGTCTCAATAAAGTAAAGCCTATTGAGGCACAATTATAGTCCTTTTCAAGAAGGGGTGAAGGGGTAGTTCATAGTCTTAAATAAAAAAGTTCAGCACCCCAAATCATTTTGTTAAATGGGATGGAAAATAGTCTTTTTCCAGATGAGCATCGTTTAGCTAAAGAATTTTACGACCCATCAGAATATTTTTAGATAGTCATGAAAAGTTAAAAAACAAGGGTGGAAATACGTTTCATGCTGACAAAGAATTTGATGTCAAACGGAAGCGATAGTAGGTTATCCGGCAGATGCTAAAATATATGAACAGGATAAACGTGTAGGTAGGACAAAGGTTAACTACATATCTGAATGAATTGTATTTCAAAATCCTTTAAATCTTAATACAACATAAATGTAATTATGTTGTATTGGAAATGCCTCAGATTTTAAAGATTCGGCGCGTTTTTTACAGACTTTGGTCTTGAACTAATGGGTGTATTAGTTCAAGAAACTATAAAAAAAGACTGCGATTAAAATCGGTCATTTTTTCGGATGAAAATCAATAATAAAATGTACAACAACTTTATAAATCATAAAAAAGGATATTAAATGTTTGTACAGAATACATAAAAAAATGAAAACAGAATAGTGAGGGAGAGCTCAGGAGAATACTTTTCATCGTAGAGAGTATATACAGAATAGGAATTTAAGTACGTATTTTCCAGTAAAGGGAGAAATCTCATGAATAAATTAGTAAATGACAATCTGCATGAAACGAGAAATAACCTAGTAAAAGAGATTACTTTATTAAGTGATGCTCAATTTAATAGTAAGCTTGATATGAATAAGTGGAGTATAGCACAAATTTGCCATCACTTAGTCTTAGTGGAAGAGGCCTCTATCAAGGCTATTGCATGGGGATTAAAAGAGATTGATCGTACTCAAAAAGAACGTAAAAAAGTTCAACTTGTATTATTGGATAGAACGAAAAAGATGAAAGCTCCAAAAATTGTTGAACCAGATATAGAACCATTTGAAGTTCAGCAAATAATTGATTTGTTAAACGATTCGAGACAAAAATTGATGATTTTTCTTAATACTATAGAAGATAAATCCATATTGGTAGAAAAATCAGTGAAGCATCCTGCTTTTGGTGAATTACCTCTTGATCAATGGATTGAACAGATATATGTGCATGAACAGCGACACATAGAACAAATAAAAGAGGTGAAATTACATTTAGATGCGAGGCACTAAACTGATGGTTACAAACGGATACTTATTTAAGTAAAGGGTCATTAGCATAACAAAAAAGAGATTTTAACATTGAGAAATATTATACTTAAAGTACCAGATGCTTATATCGAGTAACGAAAAAGCCCAATTTCTCATTATTAACATTGAGAAATTGGGCTTTTTATATTGTGAGATTTCCTTAACGTTGTAAATCCGCATTTTTCTGACGTTACCCCGTCACCACCGAGTTGAAATTTTATTGTAAAAGATTCTTCACTCGGTTAACATACGGTTTTTTATCATAGGAAAAATACAAATGACTCGAAAGTTTAATAGGATCACCAAAGAAAAACCGTTCATAGAGCGTTTCGCGTGTACCAAATGAGCTCATCGTTAAATCCCAGGCTAAACGGAAAAGTTTAACGCGATCCTCTGCATTTCTGGATTTAGCTTGCAAGTATTGATCTAAGTCTTTTCTAATACTGGATTGAAATGTCTTTTCTGTTGGAATCGTCATCAATCCACTTGCACTTAACAGCTGAATGATTTCAGTAAACCTAGGGTAAACTTGTGGAAATAAATTGATGGCGATTTGCAATGTTATTTGATCTGGTCGCATAAATCCCCATTCATCGATTTCGGCTTCAAACTCTGATTTAATTACCAAGGCTTTCATCGTTTCTAAAGCGACAATAATTTCAGAAGCTTTTTCCTGAACATGCTGGTATTCCGAGATATTAATTGTGTCGATGATGGACTGGACAATACCTAAAACAAACTCTGTTTTAATAATCTGTCTAGAGACAGCTTGATGCAATGTAAAAGGTAAAAACGAACTAGAAGTCATTAAGCTATTTGATACTTCTATGTTGTCATAATAAAAAACGCGTTCCCATGGAACCAATACACGGTCGAAAATAACAATTGTATCCATTTCCTCAAACCGCGAACTTAATGGATAGTTGAATGAAGAGTCTCCTTCAACAAATGAATCTCTACAAACAAATGTAAGGCCTTTACTATTACTAGGGATAGAAAAAGCAAAACCTTTCGCTTTATCCAGAATACCACCTGCTGAAAAAACCATTATTTCATCTGTTATTCCACCCTGTGTTGCCAGTAGCCGTGCACCTTTTACGATGATCCCCATTTCGTTCTTCTCTATCACTTTTGCTGCAATAGGTTCATCGGTATCTTCAAAATAAAATTTTGTTCGATTTACTTGTGGATCAATAAATGTATGTGTCATAGATACGTCATTTTCACGTGCATATTCATAGAACTTTGTTATATTTTCGGGAAAACAATTTTCTTTGCCCTTTAAAAAATTCACAGATGAAGCAAACGCCATTAACACTGTATTCATATAGTCTGGACTTCTTCCCATCATTCCATTGTTTGATATAGCCCATTGTTGGATCATGGCTCGTCTTTTTGCAAGATCATCTCTTGTTTTCGGCTGCAAATAAGACATACCGACGCAGTCTCCAGTTGATGGCGATGGATAGGTCATGGCATCTTTAAGTGATTTATTATGCTGCAAGTCATATAACGCTGCTTGACTTTTCATTACTCCTTTGAATGAAGGATGTTCGGAAATGTTGCCTGTTACAAGAGCTCCATCTATCCATACACTTGTTTTGAGCCGATCAATCCGTTCAATGTAATCATTACCAGTTATGGCGGGCATACGCACACTCCTAAAAGTTAGTTACTTGTTTTTATAATGGACGTATAGAAACAGTTCATTTATTTCTTTAGTCATATCATATTAGTATGTCTTTTTATTTATTACTATTAGTGTTTTGCTCCTGTTACATAGATAGTAATAAAGTGAAACTTCATTTTCCTTGAACAGATTAGTGTCCCAGAATCCTTTTTAAATTCACGCCTGAACCCTGAAAAAACACAGCTCGTGATCGGCTATGTAAAAGAGACGGGCCATTTAGATGAATCGATCATGATTAACCGAGAAACGAAGACTATAGACGCTATGTCGTGGCGTAACAATTGAAAATGGATGTTTTGTCCTTTGTCCCTGTGGCGTACGAAAAAATAAGCGTAGAAAGCATATAAAAAAGCGTGTAAAATCCCGATTTATCTCAGAAGTAAAGAGATAACATCGGGAGTTATTTTCTAGTAAAGAACCCACGTAGTTGAAGAAGAAATTCAACTCTTTTCCAACCATAATATAAAGACATCAGAAGATAGGCTGCGAAAATAGAAGAGAGTTCATATGCTTAAACTTTCATGATTATTTGTTACACAGGGGACATAATACAAAAAACATTTTCATTTAGAAAAGTTTTTTGTATACAATCGCGGCTTAGAAAGCTTATGATTTTTGTGAGATGTACGAGGTACTGCATTGTCTTGTTTTTCTACAAGAGATGAACAGTCATCCGGAAAATCGTACGGGATAAATTGCTTAAAGTTTTCAGCAAAGAAATTAGTATCTCGGTATTCTCTATAGGGGGTATCGATAGGTTTCCCATCTTTATTACGCTGTGATTTCAAGTGATTCACTATCACATTTCCAATATATCGTCCTAATTTGAGCCCTTCGTTATTATCGATTGGAAAATGAACACCCGCATATAAACGGCTGACGGCATCTTCTTCAGAAAATTTTTGTAGTTTATATTCCTCCTTTGGGAAGAAATAACTTAAAATAATTTCTGAACAGCCCGACATGCTGGCGTGACCTGAAGGATAGGTGGGAAATCGTGGAGTACATAGTATCGTTTTCATTTTGTGGTCGTATTGATTTGGTCTAGCTGCATCCCACTTGTATTTTAAATCCCAAACGACAATCATGGTGTCGTTTACAGCGGCTTGCACTGTTGCTATTATTCGCGCAGCATGAACTGGGCTGACTCCATATGAATCAATTAAACGGTCAATGACAGGAGTCCACTGTTTTGTGGGAACGCCTGTTCCATAAAATGTGCCGATTTTTTTTTGAATTGGAGTAAGGTTTCTGAGTGTACGTTGAACAATCTTTAATTCTTTATCAAAGTCAATATGATCTGGATGTGTAATTGGCAGCCGTAATTTCAGTCCATTCGGACCAATAAAGTCACCATCTTTGTCTCTTTTTAAATATGCTAAGGACCAACCTCCCGCAGAGGGTGTAACAGGATTAGTTGGTGGTGTCGATTCTCCTGCATACGCGACCTCGGACCATCGTAAATAATTATTATCCATTCTTTCACCTCCACACTTTTATCATTCATTTTATGAAAGCGATTGAGAATGTGACTTTGTTTTTCTAGATCAACGTATAATATTACAGGTTTCCGGAACGAATCATCCTACTTCGGTGCGACAGTTCTCCTCTTTTATCCGCTATTAAATCTGAAAGAAAGAGAATCTCAACCAAACATGTAAAAGAAGCAAAAAATAAAGTGAAACTTCATTCAGTGAGGATTAGGTTCACAGGATGTGAATCATGCAGACGTTGTCACAGGACGTGACGATCTTAGTCTGCGTTCCGCTATCCCCCACTGAATAAACAGGAACTCAGGTAAAGGGCGCCGCTTCCTGCGGCAATACGTGAGTGACCAGGCTCAGCCTGGCATGAACTAATCGGGCTTTTATGGACAGTTGCTCCCCCGTTTACCCTTCTTTTCTTTTCGAAGTCTTGAAACGGGGGTCTTACTGTCCGTTAATGCAGGATAAATGTGGATCTAAGTCAATATCATGGACACAAATAAGTTAACTTTTCATGCAGATTGATGGAATTAATCTTCAATTTCTTACAGTGTTTGAAACTTTAATTGGCCGTGAATACGCCGGTGATTATACCAACCTTCCATAAACTGAAACAAGGCTGCGTTCGCTAATTCGAAATGTAAGTAGCTTAGTGATTGGACGTAAATAATAAAGAAACCCAGTTAATCTTCTCATGTGAAGGTAGCTGGGTTTTAAAGTTGATTGTGCAAAATAGCACCTAAAATGAGCACGAATATCTTCTAAAGTGACACCATGTAAACATAATTGTAAGTAAAATAGAAAATCAACAACATACGCTAACAGGGCCAAAACGATAAAAGAAATAATAGAGAGACTTTTTTCAAGGCTTTATTAGATTTTAACCTATATACTCATACAGCATCTTTTTTTGAAGCTGTTATTGGTTTGACACGGATCTAAAAGTCTTGCTTCATTGCAAGTTGATGGAACAATTGTTTGTTCTGTACGTAAGCACTTTTATAAAGCTCGTACATTTCATTGTAAAATCCGGCCACTGCTGGATCTGGACGAACAGGTTCAGGGTTTATTCTAATAATCGTTTCACAAGCACTTTGAATGGAATCATATTTTCCAATGCCAACTCCCGCTGTAATAGCAGCACCCGTACAAGCCTGTTCTAACTGGTTTACTTTGTAAATTTCTTTATTTAAAATATTGGCTTGAATGTTCAGCCATATATCGCTTCTTGCACCTCCGCCTGAAGCAATAAATGTGTCCATTTTTATATTTAAAGAATGAAACATTTCTACTGAGTCCTTTAAAGCAAAAACAACACCTTCCATAACAGAACGAATAAGATGTGCTTTGCTATGATTTAACGTTAAGCCTAAAAAAGTGCCTCTTGCTGAATCATCCATGTGAGGCGTTCTTTCTCCGGATAGGTAAGGGAGAAACAGCAACCCTTCACTGCCGGGGGTAACTTGCTTGGCCAATTCGTTAATTTCCGCGTAAGAAAGGTTACTTAATATTTTTTTATTAAGCCAGCTGAGCGACAAACCAGCAGCTAAATTCGCTCCCATGATACTCCATGTCCCCGGCACTGCATGGCAAAATGTGTGAGTTCTCATTTCAGTCTCACAAATAGGTTCTGGAATAATAGAAAAGGTTTGACCGCCAGTGCCAATCGTCAAAGATACTTGGCCCGGTTTCACGATACCGTTGCCGATGGATTGCATAGACTGATCACCGCCGCCGTAAACAACAGGCGTCCCAGGCGCCAACCCTGTTTCTTCAGCGGCTTTTACGGTAACTTGACCGGCAATATCAATCGATTCATGTACCTCCGGATAAAAATCAGGATTCAATCCTACTTTTTTGATTAAATCAAAAGCCCACTTTCTATTTTGAATATCAAACGCTAATGTAGCTGAAGCGTCTGTAAAATCTGTGCCGCATTCTCCTGTCAGTTTTAAACGGATATAATCTTTCGGCAATAGCACTTTATTTATTTTTTCATAAACAAATGGTTCGTTCTTTTTAATCCATAACAACGATGGCAGTTGAAAGCCTGTGAATATAGAATTCATTACTATTTTTTTGACCGTTTCTCTTCCAATGATCGAATAGATTTCCGCTGCTTCTTTTCTAGAACGCTGATCCGACCAAATAATTGCTGGACGTATAGGAAGAAGATTTTGGTCTATCATGACCAACCCATGCATTTGACCTGAAAAACCGATTCCGTTAATTTTTTTAGAATGTATACCCGTTTCATTTAAGACCTGTTTAATCGTCCTTACAACTGCTTCCCACCAGAAGTTAGGGTCTTGTTCCGCATAACCGCTTTTTTCGATCATCATCTCATAGCTTTGTTGAGCAGTCCCTTTTATGGAGCCGTTTTCGTCCATAATAACCGTTTTTACACTTGAGGTTCCTAAATCAATGCCCATTAAATAACTCATTTCCCATTCCTCCAACCAATTAAAAAAGGGGCTCAGACACCGCCCTGATGATTATGAATAATTTTCCGTAAAAACGAAAAAAAGAGACGCCTTCTTGTAAAATGTAAGTACGACCAAACATTTACGAGAAGAGAGATCCCTTATGAAACAGAATACCATGTTCCCGAGCTTGATTCAAAAGTTTATCGCAGATTAACGGGCAGTAAGACCCGCACTTCAAGTCTTAGAGAAATCGAAAAAGGATAAGTGGGGGATCAACTGCCCGTAAAGGCCCGATTGGTTCGGGCCGGCCGAAGCCGGTCACTCAGGCATTGCCGCAGGACGCGGCGTTCTTTACCTGAGTTCCTGTTTATTCAGCGGGGGAAGCGGAACGCAGACTAAGATCGTCACGTCCTGTTACAACGTCTGCATGATTCACATCCTGTGAACCTAACCCTCACTGAATGAAGTTTCACTTTATTTCTGATGAAGAACTGTAGCTATTGAGTGCATTAGTGTCTGAATCATGAGAAAACGCAGCAAGTTATCGACTATATAAAAAGGACAAGTACTTTAGATGAACTGATCACGATTAGCCGGGAGACCAAGCTCGGTAAAAACGGTGACAGACGCTATATCGTGGCTGGAAAAATGAAAATGTTTGTTGTCCCTGTGGCGTACGAAAAAAATAAGCGTAGAAAGTGTATAAAATCCCGAATTATCTAGGAAACAAAGAGATGTAATTGGGATTTGTCTTTTAAAATAACGTATCCGTTAGTCATTCATACAGTACAAAATCAGTACAGCACTACAGAGTATGAAAAGAGGACCTATCTTCTTTTTTTGCTTATCTTCCCTTATAATTGGATAAAACCGCAGATAAGGTTGTTGCACAGATATGACGAACATTGTGATAAATCCATATTCGAAAGAAAGCCAGCTAGTAGGGATTGTTCCAAAAGCTATTTGCGATTATTACTCAATTAAGTGTTCCAGCTATGAAGTCTACATGGCTCCCGGTATGGTTAAACATTTAAAAAAGCGAAAACATTGGGATGACTTTTTAAAATATTATCAAGATATTCCTAGATCGATAGCTAATCCAGATTATGCGGGTCAAAATCCAAAAGAACTTAATACAGTAGAACTGTACAAAGTGATGAAGGATCGCGTATTGATTGCAATAAAAATGAATCCAGAGACGGGTTTATTTTTGGGTTCTTTTTATATATTAGATAATGGCGAAAAGAAAATTGAAGGTCGATTGCGGACCGGCCGTATTTATCCGTTTTCTTATTTTTTAACGAAATAGTCGCATATGTCGTAAAAGGCCGTATTAGGCACATTTGTCACAAATATGTTTACTTTTCATTAAAATAGCGGTATTATTCAAGAGAAGCAAGAGTATATTAAAGCTACAAAAGATTTTTGAGGTGGGAAAGGTTCCCCACGCGCTACCTTCAGGTAGTTACCAGAGATCAGGATTGCCGCCCTGCTAAAATCTTTTGTTTACGAAAAGCCCCCTTCATTATAGATGGGGGCTTTTTCATGTTTTTAAAATGGTTATATAATTCAAAAAGTGAAGAAAATCAATCTAAAATTGGCATCTCTTGTATAAATTCTGAAAGTTTGCTATAACTAGAGTTAATTAAATCGTGCGGAAAATAAAAAAGAAAAAGCGCGTTATAGTAGGATTGCCGTCCTCTATAATTGTCTACCGTGATAAGGCCACGGTAAACACTTGCTTCCACTTTTTTTACATTTATTCCTATATTGTAAGGGGGATTAAACATAAAATTCAAGGGAAAGTGTCTCTTTTATGGCCATCTAAAAGATGTATTTACCGTTTACACACGGTAAAGGCATCTTTTTCGTATGCTAAAAAGGAGAAAAAACATGGCTGAAAATGCTGAAACCTCTTGTGAGAGTAAATTTGCAATCAGTTTAGGTCGTTGCAGGAACAAAACAACCAGCCTTATTTACATAAAACTGTTGGCCAGGAACAGTATCCTGTTTTTTATGATGGGTAAAGAATTTATTCGTACAGAGCAACTTCAGGAATGGTATGTGCAGAAAAAGCAGGGTTGGCAGCCATTTTTCGTTGGAGACAACACAGTAAAGCAAGCTAAAACGTATAGAGACTTTCAGAGAAAAAGGCGGTTGTTTGCTATTTATCCCAGATTAACGGGCAGTAAGACCCTCACTTCAATTCTTATAGAAATCGAAAAAGGATAAGTGGGGGATCAACTGCCCGTAAAGGCCCGATTGGTTCGGGCCGGCCGAAGCCGGTCACTCAGGCATTGCCGCAGGACGCGGCGTTCTTTACCTGAGTTCCTGTTTATTCAGCAGGGGATGAAAGAAAACCCCTGCTGATGGCAGATTCACTTTATTTTCTAAAATGCTATCGGGTTATTCTATTCCTTATCGTTGTCTGGGGAATGCGTCGAATTATATCAAAGAACTAACTTAATAAAATTTAACCTATTCATTTTCAACGAATAGGCAATTTCATAAAAAACTCTACTATATCTAAGGAATAAAGAGCTATTGTGGAATGTTTAGGATAAGAAGTTCTTAACGTTGTAAATCCGTACTATCCAGATGTTAACCCTATAAGAAAAATAAATATTAAATGGAGAGATAAAATATGGAAACAGAGAAATATCAAAAAATGATATACGATCGCATGCAAGATAACTTACAAAAATGGGAAGAACGTGAATTCATTACAGAACAAGAGCTTTACTTTTTTCTTCATAGTTTAAAGGGAACGGCTGGATCTATTGGATTAAATGAACTAACTACTGTCGCTAGTGAGAAAATAGAACCTTTAAAAGAAACCGACGAAAAACACTGGAATAATTCAGAGTGGAAAAGCTATCTTGCCCCATTGATTGAAGGTATTGGTTTTTATCAAAAAAATTTTAATATGCATAAAGTAGAACAGGAAGAACTTTATTTGGTTAAAAATAAATCTGAAAAAGAATTTATCTTAGTCATTGATGATGATATTGTATTCATTACTTTTATAAAGGAGCTTCTTGAAGAAAAGGGGTATTCTGTTATAGTTGCTCACAATGGAAATCGCGGGTTGGAATTAATTTATGAGATGAAACCTGCTATTGTATTTTTAGATATTATGCTGCCAGATATAAATGGATTTGCAATATTGGAAAATATCATAAAAAAAGCAAAAAAAGAGCGTATGTTTATAGCCGTAATGAGTATGAATGATAGCAAACAGAATCGAATGCGTGCATATGATATTGGTGCTTTAGATTTTATTGCTAAACCAATTGATAGCGATATCTTGATATCTTACGTGACTAATCGTTTTGCCTATCAAACGGAGTTAGAACAATCTATCATTATAGATGAGTTAACACAGATGTATAATCGTAAATATATGAATGCTCAACTTCAAAACCTTATTCAGCAGTTTACTAGAAAAGAAGAGCCATTTGCTGTAGCAATAGTAGACTTAGATCATTTTAAAAAAGTAAATGATACATATGGTCATTTAATTGGAGATGACGTGTTACAAGGGTTTGCCAATTTAGTAAAGACGGTAAAACGTGAACAAGATATCGCTTGCCGATATGGCGGCGAGGAGTTTGTTATTTTAATGCCAAATACATCAGCTGAGGAAGCTTATGTGTTATTAGAGAGACTTCGTGAAACGATGGCGAAGAAGTATTTTACAGCTAATGAAATAAACTTTCAGGTGACCTTTTCTGCTGGAGTAGTAGATTCAACAACTGTAAATCTTCATCCGAAAAAATTGTTAGAAGAGGCTGATCAAGCACTTTATTATGCAAAACAATCTGGAAGAAATCAGACGATTATTTTTGATGAGCTTGTAGGTGATGTTAAAAAGTGTATTACGATTATCGTTGTTGATGATGTCTTTATCATCCGAAATATAATGACTAATCATTTTGCAACATGGCACCCAAGTGATAAATATGACATCAAAGTAATAGCGTATAGTGATGGATTAAGCTTTATGAATTCAAATTGGTATACACCTGATGGTAAATATATTATTTTATTAGATGGTATGATGCCGAAAATGGATGGTATCGAAGTACTCAAAAAATTAAGAGAAAACTATTCATCGAGTAATGTGATCGTTTCAATGTTAACTAGTCGCACAAGCGAAGAGTATGTTTTACATGCGCTAGAGAGTGGTGCGGATGACTATATTGTAAAACCCTTTGATATACGAGAGGTATCGGCACGGATCTTACGTCTAATTAATCGAGTATTTATATAATTAAGAGAAAAAGGAGCAACACCATGAAACGAATTCTAGTTGTAGATGACGAAGAAACATTACGAATGTTAATTTGTGATACGTTAGAGGACTTAGGCTACGAAATTGATGGAGCAGAAGATGGTGAAGAAGCATTAAAAAAAGTTAGTCAACAATCTTATGATTTAATGATATTAGATTATATGATGCCCAATTTAACGGGAATTGAAGTCATAGAACATCTGCCAAATGAAATGAAACAAACATTGTCTATACTAATGCTTACAGCTAGAGCACAAGAAGCTGATCGGCAAGTAATATTAGAAAAAGGGGCGGATTATTTTATGTCCAAGCCCTTTAGCCCTGTTGATTTAATCAAATTTGTGGAGGAGATCTTGAATGTTTAAGCCTTTTCCTTTACTAGAGAAAAGTATTCGTAATCAATTTTTAAAAACGTTGATGACATTGATAGTCGTTTTTTTGATTACAATGCTTACTTTCTTTATATATGTTAAATCGAGTAATCAAAGTCTACAAAAAGAGCGTGATTCAGTTCGTGAAAAAGCAGTATTAGTAGATGAATTAGAGGAAAGTATCAATGAAATTTTTTTTCGAGCAAGGGGATATTATGCCTTTCAAAATGATCAAGAGTTGAATTTACTCAATGAGAATTTAGAGGAATTTGAAATTCTCTTAGGGAAATATTCTGAATTACGACTAACCAAAGAAGAGAGAGAACTTTATAATGAATTAGTTGATTTTCACAAAAATTATAAAACAATAATACTTCCAAAAGCAATAAGTTTTGTGAAAGCAAATGACTATGCATCTTTACGAAAGCTTTCAAATAGTGGAACCAATGATCTTGTGAATAAATTTGTATCATATACAAAGGCTTACAAGAAAAAAACAGATGTTGATTTGAATCAAATATTCACAAAAACAATTGAACAAGCTCAACAATTTACACTGATTGCTTTAATATTGAGTGGTCTAATTTTGTTTTTAGTTACCGTCATTATGTGGCGAGTACTTTACAATCTGATTCGGCCGATTGAGCAATTGACAACAGCTACTAATGCAATAGCAACAGGACGTATTATCGATCTTGGAGGTCTTGTTCAACGAGAAGACGAACTGGGGATTTTGACTAATTCGTTCCAAAACATGACAAAGTCCATTCAGGAAAAAGAAGAAGTGTTGACAACCCAAAATGAAGAACTTATAGCACAGCAAGATGAATTACAAGAAAATCAAAGTCAATTGCAGCATTCACTGAATCAGTTACAAAAATATAACCAACTGAATCATGCATTAACATTTACATTAAATAAACAAAAATTGGTGGAAAACATTCACGAATATTTAAATTATATACATAAATTTGATACAAGTATTCTGTATTTGTTAGAAGGTAATGTATATGTTTCTAAAGGATTAACAAATAAATCGACCGAACATCTTGTTGGAAATCTTGATGAAAATAAACGTGTCCGGTTAGAAGAAGAACAATCGTTTGTCATTACACGTGAAGTAGTTCCTGAGGCACAAGGTATTGCCCAAGAGTCATACTATTGCTATGACCTCTACTCATCTGTATTAAATTCAGAGGGACAATTGGTTGCTGTCATGATGGCTACTCGAGAGGGGTATCCGTATTCAAATCAAGAGATCGAGGATTTAAACGGGTTAATGAATCGCATATCCATTGCTTTTGAACGCATACTAATGTATGAAGAAGTCGAGCGTTCACGCCAACTAAATCAAAATATTATTGACAATGTGAATGAAGGGATTCAGCTAGTATCCATCTCAGGAGATATCATCTTAATAAATAAAGCTTTATGCAGAATTATTCGATGTCAAAATCGTTTAGAAGGAAAGACCACCTCTCAACAAACTTGGCTTGAACATTTTCAAACACTTTCCGATCAGCCAGAAGAATTGACTAGCTTTTTCAAGAAAGCAATCATAGAGAATTTTAAGGATACTAGAAAGATCCGTTATTCAATTTCTCAGGATACGCCTGTTTTTATTGAAGTGTATGCAACTAGTGTATATGAAGACATGGAAAAAGTAGGTACGATATTTGTTCATCGTGATATTACAAGAGAGTATGAAGTTGATCAAATGAAATCTGAGTTAGTTAGTACAGTTAGTCATGAATTACGTACGCCATTATCGAGTGTGCTTGGATTTACAGAGCTTCTGTTGACAAAAAACTTGAAACCAGAACGTCAGAAAAAGTATATCGAAACGATTCATAAAGAAGCTATTCGTCTAACTAATCTTATCAATGATTTTCTTGATATACAGAGAATGGAATCAGGCAAGCAGCAGTATAATATGCAGTCATTAGCAATTGATGAATTAGCAATTGAAATTGTTAATCGCTTTCGTCATGAAAAGAATCATCATGTTCATTTAGTAGATAAGGCGAGACATATTAATGTTAAAGCCGATCAAGAAAGATTAGTACAGGTCTTCATAAACTTAGTCGGTAACGCCATTAAGTTTTCTCCTAACGGCGGAGATGTGATGATATCTCTTGAAAACGTCAATGAAATGCTTCAAGTAAGTATAAAAGATGAAGGAATTGGTATACCGAAAAATGACATTTCAAATCTATTTCAAAAGTTTAAGCGGATTGATAATAGTTCGAGACGAAAAATTGGTGGTACTGGATTAGGTCTTTCGATTAGTAGGGAAATTATATTGAAACATGGTGGCGAGATTTGGATAGAGTCAGAAGAAGGACAAGGAACAACAGTTTATTTTAATTTGCCACTTGGCAATAAGCCATTGTCTGGACAAACGATAAAGGTAGATGACTTAGACGATGGGCAAATAGGTTTAAATGTAATGATTGTAGAAGATGACTTAAGTTTAGCTTTACTTTTATCAGAAGAATTAAAGAGTAAAGGTTTTACAGTCATTCACCATAATGACCCTAAACGAGCTTTTGAAGATGCACTTCGTGTGCCGCTTGTGGGTGTAGTTATTGATCTTATGCTTGGAGATGAAATGAATGGTTGGGATTTGGTTCAACAATTAAAAGAAACAAGCCAAACTAGTAGAATTCCAATTGTTATTTCTTCCGCACTGGATGAAGCAAAAGAGGAAGTGGAGAAATTTAAGATTGAAAAGTATTTTACAAAACCTTATCCACCAGAAGAACTATCCAAAATACTTGTAACTTTTTTACTATCTAAATCAAGTAATGGTAATGTTATCTTTCCCGAAGAGAAAAGAGAGTAATAAAAAACATTGAAAAAAGCCGTGAAAATAACTTGGAACTGTCCCATAAAGTAAGACAAATAAAAACACTATTTTTCTAATGCTAGCTTAATAAGAATTCATGGGAAATCTAATAATGAATGCAACGAAATAATCATTTATCCCGCATTAACGGGCAGTAAGACCCCCGCTTCAAGCCGTCGAAAAGAAAAGGAGGATAAGCGGGGGATCAACTGCCCGTAAAAGCCCGATTGGTTCGGGCCGGCCGAAGCCGGTCACTCAGGTATTGCCGCAGGACGCGGCGCTCTTTACCTGAGTTCCTTTTTTATTCAGTGGGGGATAGCCGGAACGCAGACTAAGATCGTCACATCCTGTGACAACGTCTGCATGATTCACATCGTGTGAACCTAAACCCCCACTGAATGAAGTTTCACTTTATAGTGCATTCAATCAATGAACCAAAAACAAGCGTCAGCCCTTAAACTGAAAGGGATGGCGCTTGTTTTAGTTTGCCAAAAGGGGCAGATATAGTGCAGATGTGCTGGGTTATATGGAGAATGCTTTTAAATGGAACGGCCGAGAATTTGCCATTGACATGAAAAATGTGGCTATCTTTGATGGGGGTTTAAATTTTTCCGGAATTAAACAAAAAAAACAGTCAGGTTAATACCTGACTGTAAAGGAGTTAAATATGGCAAATAGGGTTTGGGGTATGACGGGAAATCATTGTACAAAAACAGTATGCCCCTTTTAGAAAAGTTTATACAAAAAAAGCCGAGGAAAACTCCCCGGCTATACATATTTGGAAGGTTCTTACTTATGAGAAAACGTAACACAGTAACAGGTTAACCAATTAAGAGAAAATTATGCAAAAAATTTAAATTTCTCTTAATTAGATTTTCTGCTTTGCAATTGATATTGGATAATTAAATCGTCCAACTCTTGACTATACTTAAGTGTTTCCATACTATCGAGCCCCTTTTCAATACCAGTGGCTATCAGTAACGTACGAATATCATTAATTCGAATGGCCAAGTTCTCCAAATTTAATTGAGTTGATAGCATCACATTTCTCCTATCGAATTTTGTTTACTGAAAGCAGAATAGGAAGAATCATAAGATATTTTTGAGAAGATTACTATACATTCGACAAAAGTTCTGAAAATATAACATCTATTTTAATCTTATCAGAAAAAATAAAAAGCTGAGGAAAGTCCCTGGCCATTAAAATATTACTCGTAATTCTATATTAACAGACTGGGAGCGTCCTTTGGTATGAAGATTGACCATAAAAAATGATAGCTAAAATAGATCTGATGAGCAACAAAACAATGTATGTAGTGAAAGACGGTCAGCTGACCCCGCATGAGCTGCCGGATTATGGCGAGACAGTCATTATTACGATGGGCGGTAAGGTAGATCGTTTGAAAACGAACATAAAAAGAAACGTTTAATCAAATAGAAGACAAAATATGTATAGGAAGAAGAAAGGGGATAACCGACCTCTCTTCTTCTCCTTTGCCATCTCCGCCTCTCTTTGTAACAAATTCATTTCTTCAATAATTTCATTCAACTGGTTGATACTTTGCATAAAAAGGAAAAAAGGAAGAGATAAGGATAATTATGGCTATCAATATACCAAACCCTGTCCCCCAAAAAGAAATTTGAGGGTTAGAGGACAAAAATAAACTTAGCATTAATATTGCAGCTATTACTATGAGTTCATGAATTAAGCGTGAGGAAGAAGAAACTTTATATTCTTGTCCGCAAGCATTGCACTTTATTAATGCGTGAAAAGCGAAAATAGATCCAAAAATCTGACTCCATTTGAATTGATGTCTACAATTTTCACATTTTTTTATGGCCATATTAACACGATCCTGTAAAAATCTATATTTGGAATTTCCATATCTACTATACAATAAATGTTATTTATTTGGAAGTATATTTGATGAAGGTTGATCAACAGTAAGATTATAATGTTAACTATTAAATAAGCAAACGAAACAGGAATATTAAGGGGAATTGAATACTTATGGAAATAATAGTATGGTGTTTGTGAAAGGTTTTACTTAAACTAACGAAGCAGTTTAGTCCTTAAACCAATATGAGTAAAAACAATAAGGGGGAAACTAATATGACAAAGAGAAATAAGGAGTTGTCACTAGAACAACGTGAAGAATTACTCAGAGCATTGAAAGCCCGTTTTGAGAAAAACATGCACCGCCATAAAGGTCTTGAATGGGTTAAAGTCCAGGCAAAGCTGGATGCTAATACTGAAAAACTGTGGTCGCTTAGTGAAATGGAAATAACCGGCGGTGAACCGGATGTTGTTGGTCATGATAAGAAGAAGGACGAATACATTTTTTATGATTGTTCAGCGGAAAGTCCTAAAGGTCGCAGAAGTGTTTGTTACGACCGTGAAGGGCTGGAGTCAAGGAAAAACCATAAACCAGAAAATAACGCGATTGATATGGCAACTGCCATGGGCATTGAACTTTTAACGGAAGAACAATATCGAGCGTTGCAGAAACTTGAAAATTTCGATATAAAAACGTCGAGCTGGGTGCAAACACCCTCTGATATTAGAGAACTCGGCGGAGCCCTTTTTTGCGATTTTCGCTTCGGACACGTCTTTGTGTATCACAACGGTGCGTCCTCTTACTATGCTGCCAGAGGGTTCCGTGGCTCGATAAGGGTCTAAATTTTTAAATTTGAATTTGAGAATGGATTACCTGGAGAAAGGATTTAATTTCCTTTTCCAACTATCTAAATCAACTTGAAGTGTAGTACCCTCTCCGGATTTCATCGCGGATTTCGGAAACAACAGCCACGTCATACTTTTCGTCCCTGCAATACTTAAATAAGATTAATGGTAAAATTAAGTATAGAAGACTTGATAAAGAATATAAACTAGTTGTTTACAAATAAATGGGTATTAAGGAAGGAAGTGCAGAACTATGGATTTAGAAACAGTTATGCAGGAGCTTGAAGCCCTCGGCAAAGAAAGAACTAAAAAAATGTACATATCTAATGGTGCGCACGAGCCACTTTTTGGCGTGGCTACAGGTTCTATGAAACCAATCGCAAAGAAAATAAAAATAAATCAACGTTTAGCTGAAGAGCTTTATGCCACAGGTAACTACGATGCAATGTACTTTGCAGGAATTATTGCAGACCCAAAAGCCATGACTGAGTCGGATTTTGATCGTTGGATGGATGCAGCGTATTTTTATATGCTGTCCGATTTTGTGGTGGCAGTAACTTTATCAGAGTCAAATATCGCACAAGACGTAGCTGATAAATGGATTGCAAGCGGTGATGAGCTGAGAATGTCAGCAGGCTGGAGTTGCTATTGCTGGCTTTTAGGGAATCGCCTAGACAATGAATTTTCCGAAAGCAAGATTTCCAATATGCTTGATATTGTAAAAAATACGATTTATCATTCGCCAGAACGAACGAAATCTGCTATGAATAATTTTCTATACACCGTAGGGATTTCCTATTTGCCGCTACATGAAAAGGCAGTCGAAACCGCAAAGGAAGTAGGTACAGTAGAAGTCAAACGGGACAAGAAAAAAAACAGTTTCCTAAACGCTTACGAAAGTATTCAAAAAAAAATTGATAAAGGGAAGCTTGGTTTCAAACGCAAATATGTAAGATGTTAAAAATTAGCTTCGCATTGGGGTGTGGTTCCAAGTAGGATTGACGCTCCTTAATTTATCCCGCATTAACGGGCAGTAAGACCCCCGCTTCAAGCCGTCGAAAAGAAAAGGAGGATAAGTGGGGGATCAACTGCCCGTAAAAGCCCGATTGGTTCGGGCCGGCTGAAGCCGGTCACTCAGGTATTGCCGCAGGATGCGGTGCTCTTTACCTGAGTTCTTTTTTTATTCAGTGGGGGATGAAGAAAACCCCGACTGAATGAAGTTTCACTTTATTTAGATGTATTATCCATTTTACTTTATCTGCTCTCTAATACAAATATTTTTTAAGCGATTAGTCCACAATAGATGTCCAACCATATTGTACATTATTTACCAATATACTGGGCTAATTCTTCATTGTTTTCTTTTATCACCATTATAATTCATTTATTTCCTTCCGCTAATTTTGTAATTAGCAAGGCATATAAAGCATTGCACAATATTGTAATTTGTTTGGGAAACAACCATTTATATCTGTTAACCAAATATTGTGAAAAAATGTACTTAAACTAAAGGGCGCATTTCACGAGTAGAAATGATCCTAAAAGGTATGTGAGACGGCTGGATGGATCCTGCCGTCTCAATCAATATTAACGTTTAAATTTAGGATGGTTTTGTAATAATTCTCCCACCGTTACAAATGTGTAACCTTTTTTTTGCAGTTCGGGCAGAATGATTTGTAGTGCCTGAACAGTTTGGGTACGATTACCACCTGAATCATGTAATAAAATAATATCCCCATTTTGAACGTTGGAAAGAACATGATTAGCAATTTTTTGGACCCCTTGGTTAGTCCAATCTTTTGTGTCTTGGTGCCATGACCATAAGATGATTGTGTAATTATCATTTGTTAGTGTATTAATAATCTGTTTATTTAGAGCGCCTCCAGGTGGTCGAAACAATTTCATTTTTCCGAGTTGAAAGGTGTCGATTAAGTTTTGGGTAGTCTGTATTTCATCGATTAATGAAGATTCAGATATATTATGAAAACTTGGATGGGAATAGGTGTGATTTCCAATTTCATGTCCTTCTGCTATTTCTCGATTGACGATTTCAGGATATTTCTTCATATGAGCGCCCAATAAAAAGAAAGTGGAATAAGCATCGTACTTTTTTAATACATCTAAAATTTGTGGTGTATAAATAGGGTGTGGCCCATCATCGAAGGTAATCGCCACCATTTTTTTCTTCATAGGAATGTCCCATATAATATCACCTTTACGCTCATAGTACGGTCGATCAAGCTGTTGACTATATACAGAATCAAGAGGATGAATCAAAGGTAGAAGTAAGGAAAGTAAAGAAAATGAAATGATCTTTTGTATACGCATCATATAACACCCCCATCTGAAGAATAAGCTGTTAAAATTAATTCCTTAAATAGGCATAATAAATGGCGCCTTTTATATATTAATTAGATTAACCATTACAGCCTTGCTCTATCAATTTTTTCGAAAATTTTAATAAACAAAAATGGATTTCACTGGAACAAAAGGTTGAAATCCGAAAGACAGCTGATATTACTCCATTTCCTTTTAATGAAACTGCACTTCCAGACTTATAAAGTGAAACTTCATTCAGTGGGGTTAGGTTCACAGGATGTGAATCATGCAGACGTTGTCACAGGACGTGACGATCTTAGTCTGCATTCCGCTATCCCCACTGAATAAACAGGAACTCAGGTAAAGAGCGCCGCGTCCTGCGGCAATACCTGAGTGACCGGCTTCAGCCGGCCCGAACCAATCGGGCTTTTACGGGCAGTTAATCCTCCCACTTATCCTTCTCTTCTTTTTAACGTCTTGAAGCGGGGGTCTTACTGCCCGTTACTGCGGGATAAATACGGCTTTAACTTTTTTATGAAAGGGTTTACAAGAAAACGTTAAGTATATATAATATAATCAATAATCAAATTGTCGACAATCAGACAAATAGACAATTTTGAAAGGGGGATATTGTTGAATAATAACTTATCCAAATTTTCATTAAAGCATCGAGTAGCATACGAAATTAGGAAATCTATTTTTGACGGAAAATTAGAGCAAGGTGAAAAAATTACAGAGTCTCAGGTTTCGCAAGATTTAGGTGTGAGCCGTACTTCTGTCCGCGAAGCGATGCTGCTCTTAGAACTAGAAGGACTACTTATATCGTCTCCTTATAAGGACACAAGAGTAGCAACAATCAATCAAGAAGAAGTGCTTGAGCTGCTGCTTCCGATGCGTGTCCATATTGAAACGTTTGCCCTAAAAAAAGGGTTTCCTACATGGGGGGAGAAAACGAAGGAAGAATTTGAACATATTCTTGAAAATATGAAAAAAGCGGTCCATTTTGAAGATTTATCAACATTTATGGAACTGGATATTCAATTTCATGAATTGATTGTCACGTCATCTGAAATGGATAATGTGATCCGCATATGGGAAAGTATCGTTCACCGTATTCGTCTTCATTTTTTGTACCAAAACAGGAAATCAGGCACGCTGCAAAAATGGCTTTCTGATCATGAAGAGTTGATCCATATTCTCGTACATGGAACGTCTGTCGATGAAGCGGTTGATGCGTTAGGGAAACATATTATGGACACCAATATTCCAGATGTTTATCTACTTGAATAAATGGCTGATTAATGAAAGGGGGTGATGTGCAAAACCAATGATCATTCGTAAAAACAGAGGAGGAACAAGGAAAATGAAAAAAATGGAAATAGCCAAGGTGGATGTCTATGTTGTAGCAGGGCCAGATGCCAAATATAGGACATCATCCCATTATTCGGAACTGACAATCACGAATACGATTGTACGAATTCAAACGAAAGAGGGCTATGAGGGGTATGGAAGTGCGATCTCTTGGACGGAAGAAGGTGTTGATCAAAGCCTAGCTGAATCCATTCGTCACCTTATCCCGTTCCTCATCGGAAAATCAGCTCTTCAACGGGAAGAAATTTTCGGGTTAATGGCAAGTCGGTGTGTACAAATGACACCACAGGCGCAATCGCCAATCGATATTGCTTTATGGGATCTTGTCGCCAAATATGCAAAGATGCCGTTATATCAATTGTTGGGCGGTGCACGAAATAAAATACTATCCTATGCAAGCACACCCTTTTTGCCAAGTATTGAGGACTATATAAACCATGTCCATGAATTGAAAGAGCAAGGGTATCGGGCGATTAAGTTCCATACATGGTGTACGATCGAGCAAGATCTGGCATTAGCTAGAGCCATACATGAAGTTTTCCATGACTCCGGTTTGACATTCATGATGGATGTGGAACAAGCGTATACGAGACAGGAAGCATTGAGAGCGGCAAAAGAGCTGGAAAAGCTGGATTATGTATGGTTGGAAGCTCCACTTCCAGATACGGATCTAGAAGGCTATAAGGAACTGAGGTCGCGCGTGAACATTCCAATTATTGCAGCTGGCAATACATTGCTCCATTTAAATCAAATCGAACAAGGGATTCAAAATGGCTGCTGGTCAAGCGCTCGAGTAGATGCGACACTTGCAGGAGGCATTACACAAACAAGAAAAATAATGGGGCTTGCTGAAGCAAATTCCATGACGGTCGAACTTCAATCATGGGGGTATACATTGTCCCAAGCGGCAAATTTACATTTGATGCTTGCCTATAACAACTGTTTGTATTTCGAACAAGCCGTCCCGATTGAACCGCTAGAGTTTGGTGTGAAAACAACGATTCGAACCGATCAGGATGGTTATGTGCACGCACCGATAGGTAATGGGCTTGGTATTGAAATGGATTGGCCGCTTATCGAAAAATCAGCAATCTATAAGTTGTCTTTTGATCAACATGGTTGGACAGAATAAAAAAACAGAATCGGCTTTAAAAATATGCGGCGGCAACCAAACATATTTAAAGAGATTCTGTCCAATGATAGTATATCAAATTTCAGAGATAAACTTAACTAAACTATTTTTTGAAAAAATAGATCAAAAAAGGACAAATGTATCTATAGGAGGGACGTATAATTGAAAATCACAGATGTTGAAGTAATCGGACTTAGGGTCCCTCTTGCAAATCAAAAATGTGAATGGGGAGAAGATGCTGTCATCGTTAAGATTTATACGGATGAAGGCATCATCGGAATCGGCGAAACGGATAGTTCTCCTTTTGTCATAAAAGCCATCATTGAAACGCCAAGTTCACATGATGCGTCAGTCGGTTTAAAAGAATTATTAATGGGGGAAAACCCGCTTGATATCGAAAGACTATGGAGTAAAATGTATAACGGTTCAAGCTATATGGGACGCCGTGGAGCTGGAATTCATGCGATCAGCGCCATAGATCTTGCGCTATGGGATATAGCAGGAAAATTTTACAATGTTCCTGTTTATCAGCTGCTTGGCGGCAAGTTTCGAGATGAAATTGCTGCTTATGGAACGTTTATACCCGTTGATCGACCAGAGGAAAACCGGACAATTGCAGCAAAAATGCTTGAAGACGGCTATAAAAGCGTAAAGTTTGGCGGCGGAAAATTTGGTTTTAATGAAAAGTATGACGTAGCTGTTGTTTCGGAAATCCGCGATGAAATCGGAGAGGATATTACGCTTCAAATTGATTTAGTCGGAAGATGGAAAACGTATCGTCATGCCCTTCATATGTGTCAACTTCTTGAGAAATACAATCTTAATTGGGTGGAGGAACCCGTACCTGCAGACGATATGATCAGTTATTCAAAGCTGGCTCGTACAGGTCACACAAAAATTGCGGGTGGAGAAGCGTTAACGACACGGTATGAATTCAGCCACTTCCTTGAAATCGGAAAACCAGATATTGTCCAGCCGGATATTACACGCTGCGGCGGCATTACGGAAATGAGGAAAATTAGCGAACTTGCAAAATTAAATGGGACGCAGCTTGTGCCTCACGGGTTTAGCACCGGTATTTTAAACGCGGCAACGGTTCAGTTTTTAGCTGCTTTTGAATCAGGCGATTTAATGGAGTTCTCGCAAAGTACAAGTCCTTTGTTTAAAGATTTAGTAGTAAACCCGATTCAGTGCATCAATGGCCATGTGAAAGTGCCGGATCTGCCCGGTCTTGGAATTGAATTAAATGAACGGGTCATTTCGAAATATCAGATTTTTTAGTATAAAGCGTGCATCCAAAAGGAGGGAATAACTATTATGAAAGAACGAAAATATGATTTAAAGCTCATAATTACGAGTTTAGCTCTAATCTTAGGTATTGTATTTTACCTAGCCGCTAAGCCTGAGCAAGGGACGGAAGCTGCAAACTGGCTATTTAATACATTCACTACTTTATTTGGTTCGTATACACTCATTTTCACCTTTCTTTCCTTTCTAACTCTTATATACCTATTTTTTAGCAAATTTGGAAATATTCGCTTAGATCATGTGAAGCCGGAGTATTCCAACTTTAGCTGGGTTGCCATGATGCTATCCGCTGGTTTAGGTTCAGCAACTGTATACTGGGGTTTTGTCGAGTGGGCCTATTATTATACAACACCTGCATTAGGCGTTACACCTGAGTCGAGTGGAGCGTATGAATGGGCCATGGCTTATAATTTATTTCATTGGGGATTCAGCGCATGGGGGCTCTATTGCATTGCAGCTCTCCCTGTAGCCTACCATTTTCATGTTCGTAAAAACAAAGGCTTGAGCCTAAGTGCCGTTTTCCTATCCATTACTGGCTGGCAGTCGAAAGCTTGGATTGGTAAAATCATTGATTTAATTTTTATCTTTACATGTTTCGGTGGTTTAAGCATCACTCTTGCCTTGAGTATCCCATTGATTTCTGAAGGTATTGCAAAAGTTTTAGGCATTGGCAGCAGCTTTACAATGAATATCATCATCGTCATCATTATTTCAATTATTTATTCCTTAAGCTCCTACATCGGTATTGAAAAAGGAATGAAACGAATTAGTGATTTGAACACTTATTTCGCTATCGGGTTTGCACTGCTTCTTTTCATTATGGGCCCAAGTATATTTATTCTTAAAAATACAACAAATGGCCTTGGATTAATGTTCCAAAACTTTATCCACATGAGTTTATGGACAGATCCAATTGACAATGGTGGCTTTCCTGAAGGATGGACTATTTTTTACTGGTTATATTGGATCACGTATACGCCTTTCATGGCGATATTTGTAACGAAGGTTTCAAAAGGCCGCAAAATAAAGGAACTCATTCTTAACATGGTCATAAGCGGAAGTCTGGGATGCTGGTTCTTCTTTGGGATTTTATCAAACTTTAGTATGAATAAAAACATTACAGGTGCCATTAATGTTCCAGGAGTCCTAGACAGCTTAGGTGGAAACGTTGTCATTATGCAAATTCTTGGAGAACTTCCGTGGAGTAGCCTATTTATCTTGATGTTCACCATTATATCTACATTGTTCCTCGCAACGACATTGGATTCAGCTTCTTATACATTGGCTGCCACAGTAACGCCGGGGCTTAAGAATAACCAAGATCCTTCAGCATTGCTAAGACTATTTTGGTGTGTCATGTTAGCCGTTGTACCATTGACGATGATCCTGATCAAAGCTCCATTAAACACGATTAAAACAGCAGCGATTATCACGGCTGTCCCATTAACATTTATTTTAATTGTCATGATCATTGGTTTCCTGAAATGGATGGTGAAAGACTACGGGCATATTCCAGTGCATGAAATTGTGAAAGAAAGTGAATTAAAATCTGGGGAAAAAGAAATCGTATAAAATACAGATGATCAGAGTATCATCGCGTACTTAAAAAGGAAATACAAAGAAGTGGTTCTTAGTAACTAAAAAATTTACTGAATATTGATTACATTTAATAAGTATGAAACTCGATAAGCAGCCGGGTTCAGTCTGTAGACAAATTCTTCATATAGAAGATAATGTCTACAGGCTTTTTTGTATAATAGAAACATCAAATATTAAAAAAACGTTTACAGACAAAAACAGATTTGGATTTTATTATAATATTCATATGGTATAATATGTTTTATTAATTAACAAAATGAATAGAAGGGCGGGACATCATGCGTATTATTAAGAAAAAATTAGATATTCAAGACTTTATTGAAAAGTTTGAATTAATAGCTTCATATGATGATGTTGGACAAAAGCATTACCTTGTGATTGAAGATAGAGAACGAGGGGGGAAGTGGACACTGATGAAGTACTCAGACAGCCAATGGTCCCTTCATGGCAAAGGCTTGAATTATTGTGATCATGAAGAATACAGTTTGCCTGAAAAAGATTTTGTTCAATTTATTTGGAAAAACCGGAGCTTGTTTAATAGGAAAATTAAAGAAGCAGTATTAAGTTAATTTTTGAAGATTCCTTTTATCAATTTTGAAAATAAAGGTTATAGAAGAATAAGAAAAATCTGCTCTGAACCGTTTAATAGACTAAACCTATTTTTGGCTGCTGGTCATTTGACTTATATAGACTACTTTTATTTCAAGAGAGAATTTCTATAGAGCTTGTTCTTCCGCTAATGAGGCAACAATCCTGTATTGAAAGAAAAAACAACTCAAAAAAGAGTGGGGTATATATGAAAAAAGTAATTTTAGCAGGTTGAACGGGATTTTTTAGTAAATATTTCGAAACTAAATTTAAGAAGCTCGGCAATCAGGTAAACATTATATCAAGGCAAACTCAACATATATCTTGGGAGAACAAACCGGGAATGATAGAAGCATTAGAAGGCGCTGAACTGCTTATCAATCTGGCGGGGGAGTCGGTGAATTGTCGATACAATGAAGCAAATAAAAATGAAATTATGAATTCAAGAAAGGCGGCGTAATGATCCCTTATCGAAATTTAGTAAAGTTTGGGCTTGGGGTGTTCAAGGAACTGGAAGCCAAAAGTTTAGCTAGATACATGTTGAGGTTTTATTTCAGATCGTTCTCTTTTTGAAAGATAGAGAAGAACTAAGCGGCGTTTTTAATTGCACTCACCTTATCCTGTTCGTAACCGTGAACTAATAAAAGAGCTGCGAAAATAGATGATTCTTTATGGATATATTAATGATGTTTTTCACAAGATCACCTCCATACAAAAAATTATAACTATAATTATTGTATGGAGTATTTGGATAGTTGCGAATAACTAGCTCTATCAAAAAAGACGGGGCTAAAATCTATTTTACAGTTATTAATATAAATTCTTTTTTTATTCCAATTTTGGCTTCTATGGCAGAACGAACAGGTTAACTCCAGCCATAGTATTAATTTTTTAAAAGGAAAAAGTTGACTTACAATGATAAGACTTTCCATAAAAGTTCTAGAGGATACAGAAAAGCCTTATTTTACGTATAAGCGCAATTGATACATAAAAGTGATGCATCTGAATTATTATTGTTTTTTAGATACTTCTCTCGTTAAATAATCGAGTTGTTTTTGTATAGTATTTAATTGCTGTTGAATGGGCTCCACACTTAATTGATCTTGAGAATTATCATTTGACAGTTCTTCTAAAGCTAACACATCCGCACATATTCCTATAACCTCACCGAGGGTTACGATTGCGGAACCAATGATTGCGAGCTGTGCAGCACTAATTTCAGAAGATGACGAAGAATTTTTTTTCTTAATACCTCTTAAATCACCCGATTTCATCACATTAACCTCCTGAAATGTAAGGATTAATAACATTTACATTTTATGTGGGAAAGTATTTAGTGTGATAAGGAAAAGGACTATGAAGATCTTATAATCGGCGTTAGGTTTAGATTAGAAAAAGCTGCAGTTTAATCAACAGTACATTCGTTAATTATTGACCAATTCATGTGAATTTTGATCAAAATTTCTTTCAAAATGGCTTTTTCGTTTTCATGAATTAAAAGGATTTTTAGTATTTGTATAATCAAGATGAATTTTAAATTGGCTATTGATTAGTGGCCTGACCCATTGTTCATTCCGATTATTTTTATACACATGTTTATTATACCCTTCTACTCTTTGTAGAAAACGGGGTAATCACAGTTCAATCTCTGTACTTATTCTTTTCTCGCTTCTTATATGAATACTTTCTTCGTTATAATCATATACCGATACTTCCGCCATCGCTTTGACTACTGTTTTTCTGTTTCTGACGACGCTGATAAAACCAAATTGCGATCGCAAGCCAAAAGCCACCTACTAAATAACCACTTATGATATCTGTTGGATAATGCACACCTAAATAAATACGGCTCGTTCCGATCATCATTATCATTGTGATACTTAGAAGAATTAAGAATGTCCGACCCCATTTAGCAGGTATATGACGCCAAAGTAGGTAGGCAAGAAGACCATAAAGAGTAATGGCGTTCGTCGCATGACCGCTTGGAAAACTGTATCCGCCTACTTCAATAAGCCGATGAAAATCTGGACGTGCTCTATGAAAGAATTGTTTTAATGACAAGAAAAGAACGTTTGAGCCTAGAAGAACAATCATAAATAAAATAAGTTCTGAACGGTGTTTGAATACGTTATAAAGGAAAAACAACGTGAGAAGGGAAAGCACCACAATAGAAGACGTGGAACCAATAAACGTGAAAAACGTCATAATCGCCGTCAACATCGGTGATTCCAGTCCTTGAATAAACGAGACTACGGTCTGATCAAATTGAATAATTTCGTGGCTACTCACTAAAAAAGCCATAGAGCTGAATCCAATTAACGAAACGAGACTGACAAAAAAAGCGATAGAAAACTGATACTTTAATTTCATGGGAACGAACACCTCGATATTATGAACGATTGATCCTTATAGTATTTCACTTTTCACTTTTTCAATGTATCACTTATTTTCTATACTTTTTTTAAAAAAATCTATTTTTAATGTTATACTCAGTGTCTTTTTAGATTTAAGTATTGGCCTTAGATTAATTTATAGTTGTGAGGAGAGAAAAAAGAATGAATAGGATTAACTTTGAAGGATTATAACGGATGGACGGAGCAATTTCGCTTGCTGGATACGGTGAAGACGGCTATCACACAGAGCGTTCCCTACGAGGTGATCGCATTGATGATGTTTCTTTGGTTTAGTGGAAAGAAAGATGAAATGATCAAAAAACGATCTACCGTTTTATATGCTTTTTTTCGTCTTTGATCAATGCTATTATTCACTTTTTTTATAATCATCTTCGCCCGTTTGTCGTTCACCATGTTCATCAATTAGTGCAGGAGAAGAAAAGAGAATGATTATTTCCGGTATTTCAAAATTGGCCAATGTACCTTGTTTTTTGACACTAATTTTTATACATGCTTAAAAGAGCTTCTTTTATCTTACCTATTTGTTTCTCATAGCTAAAGGGGAATGAATATGAAAACATTTAATAGGGAAAACAGCCACTCAATAATTGTTGGGAAAAAGCAAGCACCGTTTGATCACGATCACGGTGGAGGACACTTACTTGCGAATAGAGCAGATTGAAATTCATCAAACGGAGTGATCAATCTAGAAGAGTTGGGAGTGTTTTTATGAAACGACGATTTGGCTTCGTTGCTTTATACATTTTTGTTTTCAGTACTGCGATGACCTTTTTCCCTTCTTACGGGGAGGCCTGTTCTTGTGCTAAACCACCAGATGTAAAAGAAGAATTTTCCCTTTCTAAAGCGGTATTTAGGGGAAAAGTCACAGAAATTGACGAGAAAAAAAGTGTATCAGGCTTTCCTACAAAGTCTGTTCGTTTCGAGGTCAATGAGACATGGAAGGGTGTTAGTCAATCCCAAGTGAATGTTACAACAGGGAATGGCGGCGGGGATTGTGGATATGAGTTCAGAAAAGGCCAAGAGTATTTAGTGTATGCGAATGATTCTGACATGTATGGCTCGAGTGAACAGACTGTCATTATATGCAGCAGAACAAAGGAAATAAGTACTGCGCAAGAAGATTTAGCAATACTTGGCGAAGGGCAGACACCTACAGAGAAGGTTAAATTAAAAAGTATGGGGCAAGGCAAAGTGTTGTTTGTTTTAACAGCTGTTGCATTGTTCACATTCTTTAGCAGGTTTTATTTCATGAAAAAATCAAAAAAGCAGAACGGGGAAGAAAAAAATTGATTGAACGATAAAGTGAAACAAAATAAAGATCAGAATGTAGACAAACTCCTTTTTCACAAAAGGGGTTTTTATCTTTTTGTTTTAGCTTATCTAGTTGTTTTCTAATTGAAGCAATACAATATTTTGAAGACTAATGAAGTATTAAAAAAGGCTGTCGACAAAGTCGACAGCCTCAAAGCACTTCTGGTGGTAGCTGAGTTTTTTCATTACTATTAGCCTGTAAATACATTATTATATTTTTTGAATGAATATGGCTGGACAAGCATATTAGTTATGGCTGCACGCCAATTTTTGAAATGCTCTGTTTCTCGATGTTTTAACTGATCTGCCTGTGTATGATACATTTCAACTAATACGAACTGGCAAGGGACATCTGAGTCTTGTAACACGTCAAAGCGAATAACGCCAGATTCTTTTAAACTGTTTGAGGCATTCTCAATGGTTGCTGCCTTAAAAGAAGAAAGATATTCCTCCTTTACGAGAATTGAAACATGTACGATATACATTGATATCTCACCCACTTTATTGATTTGATCCCTCTTTTTATGTGTAAGTTAGATTTTATAGCGGTGCATTACATCGTTTAAAAGATAGGGGCTTATTTTTCAAGATTGTTTGTAATTTCTTTTGCAGAAGCGATAACAGTAGGTGCCTAACTTAATCCCTTTTTCTTTGAAAAATGGAAGCTTGGAACGCTTACACTAAGAAAGGAAACGAGGTTACCTTATTTGTCTAAAATAGGTGCTGAAATACCGTTCTCCTTTTCATTTGATTCTAAAAAGTTCGTTGCGAATCCGTGCTTTCGTATAAGCTCAATTTCTTCATGCAGTTTTTCACGGCCCGTAATGGCCTTGTCCTTCTAATATAGCAAGTAAACGCCATACTGTTGTGCGGTTCAAATTTGTTTTAAGCGCTAGGTCAGAGGCTAAAACGGGTGTATTACTGGCCACTATTAACGTAAGTAATATCAACATTATATCGTAATGCTATATCTTTGTCATTGCCTCAGTAGTTATTACTATCCATTGATAAGAACTTAGTATTTGAAAAAAGAGTAGAGCAAATACTTAATACAGCCTGTCAAAAATCGAATAAGCCAACTATCAAAATACTAAAAAGTGCATAGAAAAGCGGCGTGAGTATACAGCCTTTAATCGATCCCTTTTTTTCTTTGTTCGTTCATATCGTCAATTTTCTTCTCGATTCTATCGAGTTGACTTCTGCGGTTCTTGTTAGAACGAAAAAATGACACGATTAATACGATAATTAGTGCAAGAAACCCAAGAAAAAATAATTGAAATAATGCATCTCCGATATTGAAATTACTCACAATAAATCCCTCTCAAAATAGCATTTTTTAAGCAATCCACTATATATTTGTGAATAATTATATCAATTAGGTCATTAGAGTGTAAAATAGGCTAACGTAATGAACAGTTCAAGACGGATGACATACATTATCATTATAGTGTAAAATATACAATTTGAAGGAGAAATTAAATTGATAAACCAAAGTCTCGAACAAATGATATTATATCATTTGGCACAGGCCGAATATTTCGAGCGTTTAAAAATGACATATTTAAATAATCATGGATTATTTTATCAATATGGGGAACAGCAATTTTATAATAACGCACTTGCAAATCGATACAAAGCAATGATAACAGGTTCGACGAGACCAGACACAACAGTGTTTGGAACAGTAGGTAATACAAAACAAACCGGATCAATCAATAAACCTTTACTTCATTTACTACGTAAAGGAGGATATATTCTGTATGCTAAACACGGGGAAGCAACCGTAGGAGAAGATCAAGCGTATCTAAATTTTCAGTATTGTTCTACCCAAAGAAATCTTTCTGAGGCTGGGAGAAGACAAGCGATAACCTACGGGGAGGCACTTCGCCGTTTATACATTCCTGTTGAATATCCCGTCCTCGCCAGTCCTTTATGCAGAACTAAAGAAACTGCTGAATTAGCTTTTGGGAAAGATAATGTTCAAGTCGATCCTTTCTGGGCTGAAATATATAAGTTGAGCGGTAATTTAAGCGCAGCAGAACAGGAAAGGATCTTAAACGCCCTTCGATCAGTTTTAGAAATCCAACCACCACGGGGAAATAATAAGGTTATTATCGCTCACAGTTTTCCAAAAGCGATTGGTTTAGGGCAAATTCCAGACATGGGAACTGTGGTTGTGAAATCTCATGGACAAGGTAAAGGTTATGAAGTTGTTGCTCAGGTATCTTTAGCGGAGTTGACGAGTTTGCTTGAATAAATTCAAAAGGACAACGGGAATCAAAGCTGTCGATCCCCGTCTCTTGTTGTTTATTCTGTTTTACATATCACTCACCATTTGGATAGATACCATAAGATAAACATGACCGAACCGTATCATAAGTAAATAAAGTCTTTTTAAGATTCCTTAAAAAGCTAGCTGAAATACATAAATTTATAGAAATGAATTATGTGTATTTCAGCTAGAATCAGTTAAGAAATATCAAATTATCTATAATCTCATCTTTTGTGTCTATGTGCAAAAATATGGGATGAATAAATACTTAGCAATTCCATTAATCTGAATGAATAAAATGTTTTTCCATAACCTCTAACACCAAACTATAATTTTATAGGGGGCGGTTTGGGCAGGGATACTTTTTGTGGTAGGGCCATAAACAACAATTAGATTTCGGTTTGCTGGGTTTCTTGTAAAGGCTTGCCCATTTGTCAATACTATTTGAGTATATGGTGAAATAGTTAATCTTAGTTGACCATCGCTACTCTCCAACTGGCCGTTAAAGTAGTCTATTTTTACATTTTGATATGGACTATCTTTTACCATAACAAGTGCCTGATATTGTGGTGGGAAAATAAGAGGAACAGCTGCATTTCCATCATAGTATCCAGTTACCTTATCACCTACTGCTACCATTACATGATCTACAAAGTAAGTAGTGGGTGACACCACGAAATTTACTAAAGCTCCGTATCCGTTATCTACAGATATTAATTTATAACAACCTTCTCCTTGCCCATTTAGCTCTATCATAAAATCACTAATCATGGTGACGATCCCATGAAAAGATTTGAAATTTATCATACTCATACCTCCCTCGTTATTTAAACATATCCTTATATAAATTATGCATTCCTAAGACTTTTTGTTATCTTCCAAATCCGCCGCCCTCAACTAGGCAGAAAAATCTCAGACGTGTAGGTGGGTTTACTTGAGTTCCTGTTTCATTCAGTGGGGGATGAAGAAATCGATATGCCGGAAATGACGGCTCATGGCACGTAACTGGAACGCAAAGAAAACATTCGTATCCGTTATTCTTTTAATGGAATTAAAAAAAAGCGGCTGTATTTACCTTATACAGTCGCACAATATTGTATTGATGGCTACAACAGGGGGAGGAGTCAAAAGCTAATAAGTCTTACGAATAATGGGTTGCTTCCTATCAGTATCCGCCGCCCATGTAAGATGCGCCAATGATGATTAAAAGAATGAACAGGACAACAACTAGTGCAAAGCCAGAGCCGTATCCACCACCGTTTTCGGAACTCATAATTATCACCTCTTTATTGGATATAGTATGAAAAAATTCAATGGTATCTTGTACAATGGTCCCATAAAAATAAAAAATATTACCTGTAACGAGGGGGAGGACAAAATTTGTTGGATAACCAGGGTCTATAACGATATTTCTTGTCGTTGGCCGATAAATATGATGAGGAACATTGATAATATGTTGGTGATTGATATTTACAAATGGCTGAATGACAGGAACCTCACGTGTAGAGTAGGAATGATAAAATATACACTTTGGGGGACAGATGATCGGTTTAACAGGCCGATATATGTTAGATGCACCTCGTCGTAACTGAAAAATGGATAAACATCATGGATGAGATTTTAAATTACTTACAAATGATATACCCGATTAGAAAGTATTTTGGGGCTCGTTTGAAACAGAAAAATAGCCAGGCAGGGGCCTGGCTATAAAAAGTTTAAATTTTATCCCGCATTAACGGGCAGTAAGACTCCCGCTTCAAGACTTCGAAAAGAAAAGGAGGATAAGCGGGGGATCAACTGTCCGTAAAAGCCCGATTGGTTCGGGCCAGGCTGAGCCTGGTCACTCAGGTATTGCTGCAGGACGCGGTGCTCTTGTTTATTCAGTAGGGGATAGCGGAACGCAGACTAAGATCGTCACGTCCTGTGACAATGTCTGCATGATTCACATCGTGTGAACCTAACCCCCATTGAATGAAGTTTCACTTTATAAAATGGGGGTTGGATATGACGAGAAAGCATCGTGCAAAACAGTACATTCATTTTAGATAAGTTTATACAAAAAAGCCGGGGAAAGCTCCGGCCACAAATATTGGAAGGTTCTTACTCATGAGAAAGCCTCACGTAATAACAGTTTAACTAATTCAGAGAAAATTATACAAAAAAGCTAGAGAAAACCCCTGGTCTTTAAAATATTGTTTGCCACTCTATTTTAACAGACTAGGGGTATCTTATCGTATAGAGATTGACCAACACCAGTAGAAATAAACTTTTGAATCAAGCTCAGGAACATGGTATTCTGTATCATAAGAGATACAAACTTGTAAATGTTTGGTCACATTTACAATTTATTGTTCATGCAGGGAATGTAACTTATTATTAACACATGTGATTAAATATTAACTCTATAGAAGTAGGGGAACATAAGTGAGATTAAAAGCTGATAACGCATTGAGTTATAGAGGTAGGATTATAAGTGTAGTATTTATTGCCGTCATTTATTTGTTGATTAGGGGAATAGCGATAATTCACTTTGGACGAGCACTTTATCCATTTCTAATACCAGCGCTTATTCCATTACTTATAGCCTGGTATTTTGGAAAGCATTATGATAAATATGTGTATTTATCTACGAGAGACACTCTCACAGGATTATATAACAGACGCTATGTATTGGATAAGTTCCCTCGAGTCATGACATATGTTAATAAAAGAAAGTTAAATATTGCTATATTGCTGTTAGATGTTAATAATTTCAAAGAAATAAATGATAATTATGGACATGGTTACGGAGATCAAGTACTTGAGCATCTATCAAAAATTTTATGTAAATCTTTTGGACAAAACGACATTATCGCTAGATGGGGTGGTGATGAATTCTTCATTTTTTCCACATTTTCCGATGAAAAATTAGTAATAAAAAAAATAAATCAATTTAAAAATGAGATAAAAAGGGAGGATTGGCCGCATAAAAGCAACATCTCCGTTACAATAGGTAAAGCGATATATCCTTCAGATGCTGACAATTTAAAAGATCTAATGGCTAAAGCTGATTCTAATATGTATGAATTAAAAATGAATGATAGACAAATAAATGCAATAAAAAGGGAAGAATCCATGATCCACTAATTTGGAGATGAGTACTTTTGTGAAATAAGCTAAATACGAATTATTTCAAATTGCGAAGGCCCTTCAAAATCTTTTTAATAAATGATTCAAAGTCAGGAGTAATGATATCATGACTCGCGTTTTGTTAGTGGGCGATTTTTTAAAACATGTAGGACAAAGCCCGTAAAACTAAAAGACGGGGGAAGAGCATGAAGAGATGGTTTTGGGCAATAGTTGTTGTTGGAATGTTAAGTGCATGTACGCCTAATGAAGAGGAGTTTGTGCAAGAGTTTTTTCCGGAAGAAACATCAGCAAATATTGAAGAACCATCAGAAGAAGAGCTGGCTGAGCTAATGAGAGAAAAAGCTAAACCTGCCGTTTTTACTGCATTGAATGCTGATCAGCCGCAGGTAGATAAAAAGGTGACAGCAACGGGTGAAGTTATAAGAGTGGCAGAACCAGGTATGATGGGTACATTTTCTCTCCGGACGGATGAAGGAACGTATACGATCATGAACTTGACTAAAACAGAAGTGGAAGAAAGAAGTAAGGTGACTATTTATGCAGCACTAATATAAGCCAGTGAGCGGCTATCATAGTAGAAAACGAAAAAAGAACCAGCGGGGAATACCCCTGCAACGTTCTGTGGCGTGAGAAGAAGTGTGGCCTATGATGCACCAGTTATAATAAAACAAGATAGTAAAAAGCCCCGGTTTTTTACCGGGGGTTACTACTCATGAACAATTGATAAGGTTTATAGTCAGGCACTTGGGAATACTCTTCGAACAGCATCACCAAATTCATCGAAGAACCCTTCAACTGGTTCCCCGCCTCTTATCCGATCAGCATAATCCTTCATTTGAGTGCTGAAATCTGGATCTTCGGAAACATACACTTTTTCCACAGAAGTATCCGCTTCTTTTACTTTTTCTTCAATTTTACTTTTCAGTTCATCATTTACTTTCGTGCCGTTTTTTAAGTCAACGGCCGCATAAGCCTTATGATCTGTTACAAGTACTGTTGCGCCATTGACCTCATCTAGTTCTTCAACAAGGTCAGCAGTCTTTTCTGATACATCCAAATTGGCTTGATTGGTTTGATCAGTATGATCCATGCCATTGTCTGCTGTTTGATCATCATGTACAACATTTTCGGCGGAATCATTTTTGACATTATCCGAAGCGTTATCACGGTTATTCATACAAGCCGTGAGTGAAAACATGGTCATACAGGCTGCCACATAAATCGATATTTTTTTCATTAAAGACCCTCCCTTATAAATGTTAACAAGAGATAGAATCTCCAATGGATTAATTTATATTCAATAAGAGTGATAAAAAGCAGTCATTAAATAAATAATGACTGCTCCAATGTGCAAGGGGTAACAAATATTCTTCCCTGATAATCAAGGGATATACAGAAACGTATTATAGATGTTGTAGTGCATGGAATATTATCTTTCAGCTTAAAAAGCAGAGCATGAATAAAACTGTCGCTAAAACTCCATATCAACAAAACACATTTGAACTTTCCATTGTTATACCTCACAATTATATTGTCCAAATTAGAGAGGAACTTCTATAAAAAAGACCGGCCGTAGCCGACCTACACATTCCGCATAAAAGTGAGAATAACAAACAGCCTGCCTGGATATGACGAATGGGTGGGGGATTTTTATAATTTACCTTTCTTGAAAGCCCTTAAATAACCCATTGAAGCTGCATATGATGCTGTTCTCAGTGGAACCCCTTTTTTCTTTAATTCGTCTACAGTATTTTGAATCTTTTGTCCAGCATGCAGGTTTTTTGGGCTCAAATATCACATCTCCTTCCTTTGTGTTTTATTACCAGTCTTGTCTTTTGCGAGTGTATACTCACCTTGGTTTTATTTATCCAGATCATATTATTTTTCCGTGACAGAAATCTCCAATCACCGTGTTAAGCGGTGTTTGCAAGGTCAGGATTTAGTGACGAAATCTTGAAATCATTAATGTTCTCTTAAGGCAGCTAAAGGAACATTTTGTTCGTTCTGCGGTTCATCGAGAGGGTAAATTCTAGCGGTTTCGTTGCTTTCTTCTACACGTTGAATATAGACGGGTACTTCATTGAAAGTGACATTAGCCATCACTGGTGAAGCGGCAATTTCTTGTGCTCGTTGTTTATTCATGATCATGATCTCCTTTCGGTTTGTAACAGTTATAATGTTTACTTAAAAGCTTTAATTATTCTTAGCATTATGTTCTAAAACTGAGCTGAAAGGAAAAAAGTGGACGAATTTCACCTGAATGCGGGTTCGTCTTCTATTAAAGGCGGACACATCATTGACGGAGCAGGTTTAAAAGTAGAATCATTAGATAACCGTCTTGTCAGTGTAATTAAATGTATTTTGGCTGGCGCAATGGTGCAGCATTGGATGAACGGGATAATACGCATTTCAAATAAAAAGTGTATGGCGAGAAAGATTGCTAAAAGATGTACTTACAGGTGAGCAAGGTTTATTTATTGGAGAAAAATGAAGTAGCTAAAAACCCCCTTATCTAAATGAAAGGGGGTGATATTCAGTAAGAAAATATGGAAAGTTTAGTGTTGTTTTTTTGCGTATCGTTTTTTATTATCATCGTCGTTTTCCATGTCATCATCGCTACCATATCCATCTTCCATTGCCAGCTTTGTACCATTTGAAAATTTTACTTCCATTTTGATTTCTTCTAGATCCAGACTATTAAATGTAGCTAAAATTCCATCTTTTATTTCTTCTTTGGTCATTTCAGGACTAATATTCCACTTTGCTAAGTATTCTTCAAGACGTTTAATTGCTTCTTCGTCTTTATATTTTATCTTTCCGGTTTCAGATTCGACCTTCATTTCTACTTTTGTCTTACCTCTGTTGCTTTTATATTTTAACTTAACTTCTGTAGCATTTTTGAATTGGAGTTCTAATTTGAGCTTTTGAATACCAGTATTTAATTCAATATCCGATGCTTTTTCAAAAAGGGCTATCTCTAAAATAATATTGTTATTTATACTAAGTTCAATATTGTCGCCAACTAAAATTTGATCCGCAGACATAAAGAGGTTATGATACTGGACGAGTAAATTTACAGGGATTTGATAAGTCAACAATTCGCCGTTAAATGTTTTAACTGTTAAGCTACCTGTCTTAGTATCATTATTTACAGAAACATCAGTGACCACCCCGTTAACTGTAGATGCGCCATTTTCTTCAAGTAATTGACCATATGTACGATCTAACACTGCTGCCATTTGTGCACGCGTTATTGGTTTATTAGGTTGAAATAAGCCGGCTGTATTTCCTGCGAAAATTCCGTATTCATTTGCGATAAAGACATCACCTATGAAATTTTTGGGAATTTGTTTTGCATCTTTAAAATCCAGTGGCTCATTTTTCGACTGAGCTGCTTCATCTTGCAGTCCGAGTGTACGCACAAGCAAACTGGAAATCCATAAACGTTCCGCCGGTTTATTTGGTAAGAAATTTTCCGAAGTCGAATCAATTAGCTTTTGTTCTAATGCGACTGATATATAGCCTCGCACACGCTCATTCACTGAACTTGCATCTTTGAAAGGGAGTTCAACGTTCGTTCTCGATTTTGCTTCCTCTTCCAAATCAAGCAAACGAACTGCCGTAATAATAGACTGGATACGTGTTACTGGTTTATTTGGTTGAAACAAACCTTCCTCATCACCCTGAAAAATGCCCTTTACTTTCATCCGGCCAATATTTTCTGCAGCCCATTCCATGTTTTGTGTATCTTTAAATTCTACTTTAACCGATTTTCGTCCATGTTCTGTAGCAGCAACAGGACCTGCCAGGCTAAAAGCTAATAAAGCTGATGCAGTAACAATACCCGTCTTTTTCATTTTCTTCATACTAATGACCTCCTCTAAAAATATAAAAACCCCACCCTAAAAAGAGGTGGGGAATACTAACTAATGTTCTCCATCTTTTTCGGAAACCCGGCTGCCATAGTAAAAAAACACATTAGGCCCGTGGCTTTGCGTCCTTATTTTTCAATAAGTTTGCTAGTATCGAAAGAATTATAATTTACTTTACTTTAAAAAAAGATTTTTTGTAACAGTCAATAGACTTATATATTAACTTTATATGAATATTTTTAAATATTGACAAAATTTATCCATATGGGATGATGTGACAAAATTCTAGCACTTTTCCGTTCCCAGTAGACATTGGCAGACATTCATGCTGCGATTTGGAAAACAAAATTGAATTGAAAAATTAATATAGTTTCTAATTAAATAATGTGCAAAATTCAATGAAAGAGGATCCATTATACTCTGTAACAGAGATGACTGAAGCGATCGATATGCCAGAGTAGAAATTGAATTTAAAACAAAAAATAGTCAGGTTGATACCTGACTGTAAAAGAGTTGGAAAGTAGGGGTTGAAACAAAGCAGTAACAGTATGCCCGTTCAAGAAAAGTTTATACAGAAAACCGAGATTACTCACAGTTGTTTAGAGGTAGTAAGAAGAAGCACATTAATTTGAGTGAACATGTCATCTAAATTTGATTGAGACGGTAACGACGGTAACATTACATTTCTCCTGTAGAATTTTGTTTATCCCGCATTAACGGGCAGTAAGACCCCCGCTTCAAGACGTCGCAAAGACAAGAAGGATAAGCGGGGGATCAACTGCCCGTAAAATCCCGATTGGTTCGGGCCGGCCGAAGCCGGTCACTCAGGTATTGCCGCAGGACGCGGCGCTCTTTACCTGAGTTCCTTTTTATTCAGTGGGGGATGAAGAAAACCCCCACTGAATGAAGTTTCACTTTATTTAGTACATGAAAAGAAATCGATGATTGATAAACAGTAGAGCAAAATTGTTTAATAAAGAGTGGATATAATATGGTTAATAAAACAAAAAACCCCCTATTAAGGGATTTGTGTCTATCTGATTATTATTTCTGTTTATAGAATGTCATGTATTCCTGAACAGAATGGATGATCCCTTCGACTTGAAATAGAAGCAACGATAAAGCTGATAAAGAGAAAAAAGCAATTGGGATTAAGCGAAGCCAATGCATTCTATCACCTCCGTTTCTAGGTAATGATAAAATCATACTTTTGAACTTTAAAGTTATCTAAGTGTAAAGTATTAGCTCCAAACCAAAAACTAAGGAGGACTGGCTTCCTGATATTTTTCGATCATGCGTAACATACCGGAATGTGCGTTTCAATAGGTGAATGTGATAGAATGACCCGTATTAGAAGTTGTTGAAGATTTTTCTTTCTGAACAAAAATTTAAAATAATATCGGTTTATCATGTTAACCTTCTGAGATGCCATCACTAGTGGATTTTACATTTTACGCAGAAAATCATTTTGTGTGACAACAAAAAAGAGTTATTTGGATTTTATTATTTTATAAGGAAAATCATTCAATTTGAGAAGGGAATGGAACATGAAGGATTTACAGTGTGTGCGTCATGTCTAAATTGACAAAAGCTAAAGTTGAATCATACGTCAAAATAAACGAGGTATTCTTTTGTGATGAAACGTGCTATTGATCAGAGAAGAAAAAGAGACGAGAGGCATGAAGAAATATAAAAAGGTATATGGCTCATGAAAGGGTCCTTTTGCCAGTATTTTGCGCAGCGTTTAAGCGATAATTTGCACATAGAAAGAGGCTTAAGATGATCTCATTGACCACCTTAAGCCTCTTTGTCTGTTTATTTATTGCTTAACAGTAGACCCAAACTATGTAGTAAAGGGGGAGATTAACAAAGTCATTTATGAATAAAAACGCTAGTACCAATGGGAACTTTAGATGATAATTCTAGAACATCATGATTAAACATTCTAATACATCCATGTGAGACGTTCTTACCGATTGAAGCGGGGTTATTTGTTCCATGTATACCGTAATGAGGTTTTGACAACCCCATCCAAAGCACTCCAAATGGTCCGCCAGGATTACGTTGTTTATTGATAATCGTGTATGTCCCGGAAGGTGTTGGTGACAATATTTTACCAACTGCAATTGAGTAAGCTTTTATAAGCTTATTTCCATCGAAAAGTTTTAATTGATGTTGTGATGTTGATACGTCAATCCATTTTGCCATGAAGATCAACTCCATTTTTGATTATTGTATGAAGTAACTCGGGCATTTGTTCATTAACAGGTATTGATTGAATAGTTCGGTGAAACTATGCAGGAGTGAAAAGGATAAAAGGGACAAAGTGGACCGTTTGGAAACCACACAGAAACGGAAGGTGTAACATGGAAATCTTTACAGGCAGTCGAAAAGACGATTGATCAACAGTAGAGTAAAAAACGAAGCAAAATTGAGCACTAAATGGTATTAGTTCAGAATTAAAACATAAATTTAGTGTGAAATACAGACAGATGAGTAAGTGCTAAATAAAATACAGTAAAAGGAAAGAGGTGGAGTGCAATGCTGAGAAAGGTATACTGGTCTAAACTCAACGATTCATGCAATAAAATAACAGTAAAAGCTGGTTTTAGGAAGGAAAGTAACGAGCTTTATGAACCTTATGAACTATCAATTGAAACATGGGAAAAAGAATCGGCTAGTTGGATGTACAAAGGAGAGCAATCAAAACAAAGGCAGCAACAATTAGAGGAGCATCCATCTATACAATTGCTGTTAAAATTATCATAAAGACTCAACAGTTCGTACCTAAACGGACGAAAAGACTTATGATGATCAAGGAGATCGCTGTAAGCTTCTTTCTGAAGACAGCATGCTAATGATCAAACAAAAAACAGAGTAATTAAATAGAGAGAATGAACTTAATGGCTGTCTGAAGTTCAAAAATACCCTTTAACGAACCCATTAGGCCAACTATCTTTCTCTTTATCGAGCTAATAACTTAAAATAAAAAATGCTTATTCTGACATGTAGAATGGATACTCTTGCTGCTGCCATTTTCAGGTCAGAGGGCGGCTTAGGCAGAACGGATCGTACTAGGTCCTTATTATGATGTTTTCCATGGTTCATCCAATGAGGCGGGCACCAATGATATGATTGCGGGCATATATGATCAACAGTTTACGCCAAGTGATCAAAAGTACCCCTGTTTCCGGCATACAACAGGGGCTACATGGCTCCGGCTTGAGCTCCATGAAAAATCAATCATGAGAGTATAGAAGGATATGTCATTGAAGTCATTGACAAACAGGATGTCGTACGCACGTATTTTGTAAAAGAAGATGGATCTTATACGGTGCAGGAAGGCGGCATTGCAGGGCTCGGGAGCCAATCACCCCATTTACTGCAGAGGATGCGGATGTGACGAATGTGTATATTCAACTCTCAGCTGAACTGCCGCTCATGTTCAGCTCTTATTTGTATACAGCGAATGGATTTCTCGAAATTATCATTATTTATAACTCAACTATGGCAGAGAGAAATCAACAAATAAGCCTTGATATAATTGGACAAAAAAATAGTAGTGCGAACCAATGCCTTGGTTTGCACTACTATTTTTAGTTCAACCTACTCGCTATGCAAAGTTTATTTGTGTTTATTAAAAGTAATTAGATTGGAAAAGCCAGATGAAATTATTTACGTTTAATTAACAAGAGCTTAATAGTGGGTGAATAAAGGCGAGTTAGAATATTACTATAAGTTGCATGGGAACGATTCCATACAATTGTGAATTGTTTATGATCATATTTTTTGTTTACTAAAAATGACTAATCATTGTGAAAAAACGCATGAATTATCAACATTTAATTAACAAGAGTTTATAGAGGATGAATAAAGGCGAGTTAAAATAATGTTATGAAATATATGGGAACGATTCCATATTCCTGTGGAGCGTTTTTAAGTGTAAGGGGATTTTATGAATATTAATGATGTTGCACAAAAATCTGGTGTTAGTAAAACAACAGTTTCAAGAGTGCTAAATAATGAAAAATATGTATCTGATGAAAAAAGAGAAAAAGTTTTATCAGCTATAAAAGAATTAGGGTATGCACCTAATTGGGTTGCAAGAAGCCTAGTTACAAAGAAGACTAACTTGATTGGGGTGATTGTTCCTGAAGTTGATTTGAGTTTTTACTACTCGATCATATCAGAAATGGAAAGGATCGCTTTTGAAAGAGGCTACAAATTGTTTATATGTAATACTCTACATCGTCCGGAAAAAGAGATTGAATATCTCAGCCTATTAAAGGAAATGAGAGTAGACGGTTTGATTTTAATGCATGAAGAAATGTCGGAACAATCGATAAAGGAAATTAAAAAGTGGGGTATCACATCTCTATTTCTCAGTGGTGAAATTTTAAATTCAGACATTCCAAGTGTGTTAATAGATAATTATGCTGCTTCCAAAGCGATGACGGAGTACTTAATTCAACTAGGACATAAAAAAATCCAATTTATTGCGGGGAATGAGTCAGAACATGCTACATTGAATAGCCGTTTAGCTGGATTTTTAGAGGCAGTTCAACATTCAAGTGAAGAAATTACTTACAAAATTGCATATGGAGATTACACAATGGAAAGTGGTTACGAAATCATGAAAAAGACATTGGAAAATAAAAAATATCCTACAGCGGTCTTTGCCATTAGTGATGATCTTGCTGTGGGTGCAATGAATTGTCTACTAGATTATGGCTTTCAGATACCTAAAGATATTTCTGTGGTAGGGTTCGATGCGAGTAAAATATCAATAGTCTGCCGTCCTAGATTAACGACAGTGGAACAACCTATTGAATTATTAGCAAAAACGGGAATAGAAAAGTTAATTGCGAATATTGGTTCGAGCATCAAGGAAAAAAAGACATACGTTCCATACCAATTGTTAATTCGGGAAAGTTGTGCACGATTTAAAGGAGGTGAGGGTTTGAGTAACCTAGAACGTATCCGTCACTAAATAGGAACCTTATTGCCCGTCAATGCGGGATAAAATGGAGGATGTAAAAATCTATGTGGTATTTTAAGGCTTTACCGAGAGGGAAAATTATTGAGTTTTTCATTGTTGCAGTATTTTGTTTGTTCTTTTTTGGACCATTATTAAACCTTGTATTATTAGCATTTTCAGGAGAATGGAGATATCCGAGTAAATTACCATCTTCTTGGTCTTTAGATTGGTGGAAATATGTGTTTGGAAATGATCAAATCGTACATTCCATTCTTCTATCTTTCTCAATCGCAACGATTGTGACCATTGTATCTATTATTATTTGTATACCCGCAGCATATGCATTTGCACGACTGCAATTTCCATTAAGAAGAGTGTTTTTATTCTCCTTTTTGCTGACAAATGCATTTCCGAAAATGGGACTGTATGTAGCGGTTGGTGTAATGTTTTATAAATTTGGATTGATGAATACCTTTGTAGGGGTCGTATTGATTCACGTCATTAATACGCTTATGTATATGACATGGATTCCTTCAGCCGCATTTAAAAATGTGCAAAAGTCGCAAGAAGAAGCGGCGAGAGATTCAGGAGCCTCTCCTTTAAGGGTGTTTTGGCATATTACATTACCTATTGCTGCACCAGGGATTATTGTGGCATCAATTTTTACTTTTTTATCTTCTTTGGACGAAGCTCAAGGAACATTATTAGTGGGAATTCCAGATTTTCAAACGATGCCTGTCATAATGTATTCCATTATTGCAGATTATCCAGCAAACGCTGGAGCAGTATTTTCGATTATTTTAACACTACCAACTATTGTTCTTTTATTAGCAGCTAGAAAGTTTCTTGGAAGTGATGCCATAGCTGGTGGATTTCAGATGAAATAAGGAAAAGGTGAATAAAATGCATATGCAATTAGAAATTAAAGGTTTAACCAATATTTACAAAACAGGAGAAGGTATTAGAAATATTCATTTACAAGTTAAAAAAGGAGAATTACTAACGTTACTTGGTCCATCTGGTTGTGGGAAAACAACAATTTTAAGATCAGTTGGAGGTTTTGTAACACCTCAAGAAGGACAAATCATTATAGACAATGAAGATATCAGTAAATATTCACCGGAAAAAAGGCCAACAGCTATGGTATTTCAAAGCTATAATTTATGGCCACATATGGATATATATAACAATTTGGCGTTTAGTATGAAATTAAAAAAAATGAAAAAAGAAGCAATCAATGAGCGGGTACAGTGGGCATTGAAATTAGTACATTTAGATGGAATGGAAAAGAAATTTCCATCTGAACTCTCTGGTGGACAGCAACAAAGGATTGCTCTAGCTAGGGCACTACTCTTAGATCCTCAAGTCTTATTGTTAGATGAACCCTTTTCAGCGTTAGATGCAAAATTACGTCATGAACTAAGAGAACAATTGCGAGAAATTCAAGCCATTCAAAAGCTAACAATGATATTTGTTACGCATGACCAAGAAGAAGCATTGGCTATATCTGACCGAATTGCCGTTATGAATAAAGGAAAAATAGAACAACTAGATGCACCAAAGGAAATTTATAACTCACCAAAAACGTATTTTGTTGCCAATTTCATCGGAAAAATGAACTTTATTGAACTGCAAGCTCAAGATGGAATCGTTCAATTAGGGAATTCTTCGTTTGAAGTTGCAGATGTAGGAAATTCAAAGGTTCAAACAGCTATTCGACTAGAAGATATAGAGATTACCGATGTTGATCCAGACGTTAATGGAATCATAAAGAAAATTATGATGCTAGGTCATTATGCAGAAGTAACAATTCAAACTGAATTTGGCTTGCTCAAGACATTTATTGAAAAGCGAAAATTAGAGACATTATCTGTAGAGCAACATGTAGGCGTTTGTATTAAAGCTGCCAGATTTTATGGAAATAATGAACTAAAATCAAATATCAAAAGGAGCTCAACTCATGTTAAAGAATTTGAAGCAGCATACTAAGAAACTAACGATCACAGCACTTGCAGGTTTAACTGCATTATCACTAGTAGGTTGTAATGAAAATGAAAAAACTGGAGATAGCGTAACATCTGAAGAAAAAGTTAAAGTCTCACTTTATTCGACTGGCTCATTAAATGTACAAAATTTTTGGGAAGAAGTTATTCCACTGTTCGAACAAGAGAATGAAAACATTGATGTTGAATTAGTCTTTTTACCCGCAGGACAAGGTGGACAGTCTACAATGGATCGACTATTAGCAGCAAAAAAAGCGAATAAAGACTCTGGTGTAGATATTTATGAAGGTGGACTCGAAGATGCAATTCGCGGAGAAGAAGAGAATCTATTTGAGAAATTAGATGAGTCGAATATCGAAAATATTAAAAATATTGAAGAAAACAATATGAAAGGAACGCAAAATCTTGCCATTCCATACCGTGCGTCTGCAGTAGTCTTAGCGTACAACAGCGACAATGTCAAAGAAGTACCTGACACACCTGAGGATTTATATAAATGGATTGAAAATCACCCTGGTAAATTTGCATACAACGATCCAACTACAGGTGGTTCAGGAAGCTCGTTTGTAATATCGACAATCTATAACCAACTTCCAGCAGAAGCGATGAATATTCAAGATGAAAGTATTATGAAAGATTGGGATAAAGGATTTGAAATTCTAAATGATCTAGAGCCATATTTATATCAAGAAGGGGTTTATCCGAAAAAAAATCAAGGAACACTAGACCTATTAGCCAATGGAGAAGTTGACATGGTTCCTGCATGGTCGGATATGGCCTTGGAGCAAATGAACAACAAATTACTTCCAGAAAATACAAAACTAAAACAAATTAACCCTGGTTTTACTGGAGGTCCAGCCTATTTAATGGTACCAGCAGACAATGATGAACAAGAAAAAGAGGCAGCACAAGAATTTGTTAACTATGCGTTAACACCTGAAGTTCAAAAAGTAGTCATCGAAAAAATGTACGGTTTCCCAGGTATTAAATGGGGTTTACTAGATGAAGAACTACAATTAGAATTTGAAAGTGTTTCTGGGAAATACAGACTATTTAACGGTGGTACTTTAGGGGAAGAACTAAATAAGAGATGGCAAAAGGAGATTGCTAATTAATGATTGCGAAAAAGCAAAAACTTTTGGGGATAGCGATGGTTTTGCCATCGTTTCTCTCTTTAATCATATTAGTTGTTTGGCCAGTTTTTATATCTATTAAACAAAGTTTTCAAAATGAAGAAAATCAATTTACTTGGGACAATTATAAGTATGTTTTAACGGATCCTATGATGGTGAATAACTTTAAATATACGATGCTTGTTACATTGATTTCCTGTGTTTTAGTGTTAATAATCAGCTATGCACTTGCAGCTTATTTAAGATTTTCTAACAGTTGGTTTTCTAAGGTTATTAGCAGACTTTATTTTATTCCTATGTTTATTCCAGGGATTATCGCTATTTATGGATTTATTAATATGTATCGCGATAATGGATGGATTGCTAGATTTATCGGATCGGAAAATATGCCTTCTTTTGTGTATGATATCAAAGGTCTTGTATTAATGAATTTGTGGTTTAACATCCCATTTACTACAATGCTACTCCTGTCTGCACTATCAGCGATTCCTGGCTCAGTTATTGAAAGCGCGAGAGATGTTGGGGCTAAAAAGCTGACTATATTTTTCAAATTCATTTTACCGCTGTCATATAATACGCTACTTGTGGCATTAACATTTGCTTTTATGGGCATTGTTGGGAGTTTTACCGCGCCGTATTTAATTGACAAAAATGCGCCGCAAATGCTAGGTGTATCCATGCAGCAACATTTTTCTGTATATCATGAATTAGGACAATCAAGTAGTATTGCGGTTATATTATTTCTTATGTGTGCCGTGGTAGGTTTTATATACATCAAAAATATGATGAAAAATGAAAGCCATTCATAAGGAGTGCTAAAGATGAAGTTATCAGGAGTAGAAAAAGCACACGCATTGTTTAACCATAAAGTTGAATATTCTTTCCGAGTTGAAGCGAATGGTTTTTATGATTTACATATTGAAGCCTCCTCTGATTCTGATTGGGGTAAAAAAGGAAATGAATCAAATTTATTATTAGTGGAGGTTATAGGGGAGCAGGATATAGCTTTCAAGTACACAATCGTAACTTATATGGGAGATAATCCTTATATTTATAGCCTATATTTAGGTTTTCTACATGAAGGAAATTATAAAGTGAAGATTAGTAATAAAGAAGTAGCTGTTTATAAACGAACAGTAGTGACCATACATAATGTCACATGCTCGGAATCGAAATTATCTACACGTGAAACATTGGTATATGAACACGCACCTGTTTTGTATGGTAGAAATCACTTCTCACACTATGACAACTGTTATACGGATACACCATTAGCCTTACTTTATTCAATTACTGAAGTACAAAATGAGACAATCACAATTGATTATCACTATATTTTCAGTCACGAAGATGAAGGAACACCAGGGCAATTGTTAATGGCGAAATGGGGAAGAACATTAGACATTGAGTGGTGTTATGGTGTTACATTAAATAGTAAAACGTCTGAAATAATTGAGGCGAAATACCAAGGTCCTCATCATGAAGTTCGGACATTTACAGGTCAATACGCACTCAATAGCAAAAGACCAATACTACAAACTAGAACGACAAACGGAAACTTCGATCATGTGATAAATTCTGAGTATTGTTTTTCGATTGCACCTGAAATAGAGTGGAACCCTCATACAGATTCACGCGAATGGTTTATGAAGGAACGTCCAGATATCAATTTAATAATGATTAAAGAAGCGGAAAGACAACTGGTTGAAAACAGTGCCCCAATGAATCAAATCGTATCCCCTACTAACTATCTATACGCTTATTGCTATACAAGTAGCGAAGCGACTAACAATGTTATTGATTTTACTTATCAATTAAGAGGAAAGAATGTTAGTTCTTCCTTCGACTTTCATGATCCTGTCTATGGGTTCGGATCGTATAGTGATACATATCCAAATTTCACAATAGCTTTTGAAGTCGATGAGGTACAAAAATGTCTTCCTACTATGCATGTTCGATTGCTGCAAGGAGAAAAAATGATCATTAATAAAATCGAGTTTTTCAGTTTGCGTGAGGATGGAGTGTTGGATTTAGTTTATAAAATAGAGAGTCCATTCATGCTTACTAAAGAAAACTCTATTATTCCTATAGGAGGAATTAGCAATGAGTAACATTTTAAAGGGAAGAATGGAGTTATTGAACAGTCAGATGATTGTCAAACAAAGCTCTGATCAAAGTCATATATCTCATCGCTTCTATCTACCTGAAGGGGTTGAATCTATAGAAATCATGTTTTCATATTCACCTAAATTAGTTGAATATGGTCCGGAAAATCAAGAATTGATTGGTAAAGCATTTGAGTTTTACGATGAAAAGTTACTGAAAAATAGAAAGGTAGTAAAGGATTTTGCTCCTTTCAAAAATTTATTAACGATTTCTATTGAGGATCCAATTGGATTTCGTGGGAATTGCCACCGCTTTAGTCCAGAAAATACTATAATAAACGTTGCAGAAAAGAATTCTACCCCCGGTGTCTTAAATAGAGATATGAACAGTGGCATGTGGACTATAACAGTGAATTGTCATTGTATTTTATCAGAGAAATGTGACATACAATTAGCTGTTTACGGTGTCCATTCTATCGTACAAAGCAAAAGGTGGTTCAATAAACCACTGCAAGATGTACAAAAGATAAAATTTATCGCTCCTGAAGATGACAGATTGACATCCAGTAAACAGGATACATACACTTGGAAAAAAAGTGAAATTCATTGTCATACGAATCATAGTGATGGCTTTCAAACTGTAGACGAACTAGTGAATAAAGCAAAAGAATTGGGTATTTCTTATTTAGCGATTACAGATCACAATACGATGAGTGCAACGGAAAGAATACAAGAACTAGAGGATACGTATGGCGTCCACCTTATTAGAGGAATTGAGTGGACTACTTTTTACGGTCATATGTTAACACTTGGTTATGACCATTTAACAGCAATAAACTGGAGTAATGTAGGGCCTACTTCCATTGAAGATAGCATAAGAGAAGTAAAAAATGAAGGAGCCATTGTCGGGATTGCACATCCATTTCAGATTGGATCCCCCTTTTGTACAGGATGTTATTGGGAATATGAGACGTTAGATTTTGATCATTATGATTTTATAGAAGTATGGAATGGAGAAAATCCACACAGGAGCAAAATAAACAAACTTGCATTTGAAAAATGGACAGAATTGCTAAATAATGGATCTAGAATTTCTGCAACTTGTGGTCGAGATTGGCATGTAACTGAAACAACTAAGCAACTAGCTTCCTTATATCTCTATCTACCGGAAAATGCTACAACCGATGATGTAAAACGAGCGATTAAAAAAGGTAACTCATATATTAGCATGGGTCCTAAAATTGAATTTTACGCTGAGGACAAATGCATTTCTGGTGACGCTATCCAGGTATGCGACGACTATTCGATTAAAGTTCAACTTGGGATTTCCGAATATAATACACACTATACGATTGTACTTGACTCGAACTTAGGTGAGATCTATAGAAAAGAATGTGAAGGTAATCTTCAGCAGGAAGTGGATGTTCTACCAGTACTGGATTCACAACAAGTTTCTTGGATTAGATTACTTATTTATTCCACTCACAAAGATTTGATTACTTTTACGAATCCAATATATTTTGAAGTAGAAAGTTATGGAAAATAATGGTAAAGTTACGCTATTTTCTTTAGCATCGATCATATTTATTGAACAAATTTTTAGAGTTTTACAAGGTAGTATTGATATTTTAGTGTTGGGGAAAGTATCGAATGATGCGGTAGCTACCGTAGGTCTAATCAATCAAATCATGGCGCTAAGTATCGTCTTTGTCGGTATAGCTATTTTAGGAACAAATATTTTATTTTCCTACTATTATGGAGAAAAAAATTTTTTGAAAATGTCGGGAACAATGACTAGTGGAATTGTGGTAGTTCTATTTGCAGCTACTGTTCTATCTAGTGTTTTAATAGTATTCTCGAAAAATATTTTGTTATTGATGGGCTTGGAGGATTCATTAGTAGAGTTAGCTATTCCATTTTTTATAATCCTATCACTGTCTATTCCAATCCAGGGGATAAACTCTATTTTCTTAGTATATTTACGAAATGTACAAAAGAGAAGATTAATCATTCTAGCACTGATGATTGGTACAACGTTAAATTTTTGTGGTAATATAGCTAGTTTATTTTTGTTTGATTCTGTGCAAAAAATAATGTTTGCTATAGCAATTATGACGGTTGTTTCACATCTCATTCCATTTTGTATGTATGGATATTTCATTACAAAATCAAAAATTGTCCAACTGAAAATAAAACACATTAGTAAAGCAAATATAAAAGAAATTGTTCTTTTAGGAGCTCCTACTGCAGCTGAGCAGTTTTCATATATGATTTTTCAATTATTTTTAAGTTGGGTTGTCCTATCATGGGGGATAGAACAATTACAAGCAAAAACATATGTTCAAACATGGTCTGAGTTTATCTTTATTTTCACAATTACGATAGGACAAGCTACTCAAATCTTGTTAGGCCAACGATTAGGTGCACATAAAATCGAAGAAGTTGTACCAATCGTCTCAAGAAGTATAAAGGTAAATTGCACACTATCCTTGCTGCTAGGTATACTCTTATATTCAGTTCACAAGCAACTTATTCTCTTTTATGATATTAATGACTCGATTGCTATGTTGATTGCAAGTATGCTATTCATTACAATACTCTTAGAGCCATTTAGAGCGATCAATGTCAATTTAATTAGTTCGTTATATGCAATGAAAGATAGCAAATTTGTATTTATTAGCATATTCTCTTTATGGGGCATAGTTGTACCGATACTCTTTATTTTTAAAAATGAATTAACGGTTGTGGATGTTTGGATTCTCATGGTTGGTGATGAGTTATTCCGCTCCATATTATTCTTCATAAGATGGAAACAACAACTTAAAAAGAGATTAAGAATACGGGTAACAAAAAAGCCATCAACTGAATCTATTTCATAATGCATAGCAGACTTAAAAATAGCAATAGGTAAGGTTTTGATATTATCTCAACCTTACCTATTGCTATCTTAATATGTCCATTTTAGAATGATTCTACTGTCGGTAAAGTAATAAAAACAAAATCTATCACCCCATTAGCAATCCACTTTTCAATATCTTGATCGCTTCCTTGAAAAACCTTAATTTTTACAAATGGATAATCTTGTTTAAAATGCTTCATACATTCAGGAAGCCATTGAACACAAACACTTGTAAATGCATCTATCCGAACTGTACCAGCCTCAAGCCCATTGGTGGAGGCAGCTTCTTGCCTTAGTTTATCGTTCCAGATTAAAATCGTTCGTACATATTTTAATACACTCTGCCCATTGCTCGTTAAAGTGATACCAGACCGACTTCTAATCAGCAAAGGAAACCCAAGTTCGGATTCGAGATAGAATAACTAATAGCAGACTGAGTTAAATTTAAAGCCTCCGCCGCTCTCGTTAGACTAACAGTGTTGAAAACCTCATATTTTGTAAGGCTCATTTTTGTCATCCCTATCCATAAATTTTATTCATGTTATGTATTTAAAATTTTGATTTTATTTATATATATTTTACCTTTATAATTTGAGGGAACAAAACTACATGGAGATGAAAAGATGAAACAAAGTAATTTTATTAAATTGAAAGGCTGATTGGAATGCATCTTGAAATAGACTCAACGTTATTAATTATTTTGATTATTTTAGGCTTTTTAGCTGCCTTTATAGACTCGGTTGTAGGTGGTGGCGGCCTCATTACATTGCCTGCGTTATTATTTACAGGGATGACTCCATCAGCAGCAATTGCTACCAATAAATTAGTGGGAACAATAGGCTCTTTGACAAGTACATTAATGTTTTATCGTTCTGGCAAAATCGATTTAACATCAGTGTATAAGTTATTTCCACTTGTTTTTATTGGCTCGATGATCGGTGCATGGACTGTTCATTTAATGAATCCGGAAGTACTAAAGCCATTAATGCTGATCATGCTCGCGGCTGTTGCGATTTATACCATTTTCAAGAAAAATTGGGGTAGTGTTTCAACTTATAAAAAATTATCTGTCCACCGCTTTATTCTATTTACAGCACTAATTTTTGCGATTGGTTTTTATGATGGATTTCTCGGACCTGGAACTGGTTCGTTTTTAATGTTTGCTTTTTTAATGATTGGATTTGATTTCATCAAGGCAGCTGGAAACGCAAAATTTTTAAACTTTGGAAGTAATATTGCTGGATTATTAATGTTTATGTATTTGGGACAAGTCAATTATGTTTATGGTTTACCAATGGGACTTGCCGGAATTGCTGGCGCGATTTGCGGTTCGAAATTTGCGATTAGAAAAGGAAGCAGCTATGTTCGTTTATTGTTTATTACAGTAACCTTTTTACTCATAGCGAAAAATATTTATGATTATATTCATTAATATTTCAAGTATATGTTTCTAAAGGTTCGTAATTCTATTAAAGAGTAAGGATCCATTATTTGAAATACAATATTGCGATCTTGTTTTTCTGCATTCAACTAACGTGTACAAAACCTTGAAGAAAAATGAACAGGCGGTCTAAACCGCCCGTTCATTTTAAAAACCTCTATTCCGTAACCTAGAGCTCACGGAACAGGGGTTTTTTAACACACTGAAGACTAATTAATTAGTTTTGGCTCTTATTTTCAAAAAAACGTACTAAAGCTTTTGAATGTATTTAGCGTGAAAAATAGCACTTAAAACATGCGCAAATTAGCATTCAAAGTGACACACAAAAGCAGGTGACAGGGCTTCGTGTCTTTTCATAATATGTTAAAAACCGGAGGGGTGGAAAGCACATGTTGCCAAACAAGGTGAAGATCGGTGGGATTAAATATAAGATCGAGGAAGTGGAAGGAATGGAAAATGAATTTGACATTTTAGGACAGATCTTATATACAAGAGGAACCATCAAAGTGGATGCTAACTTAGCGGCGGATAGAAAAGAACAGGTGCTGGTACATGAAATCCTACATGGGGTTTTCTTTGAAGCCGGGATTGAAGAGCAGGATGAAGATATGATCAACCGTGTCGCGATGATTTTATACCAAGTATTGAAGGATAACGATTTACGGTTTAATGATAGAAAGAATAAAACCCTGTCACATGACAGGGATAAATAATCTTCTTCATTCCGCATTTACGGTACTCACGTAAGAAGATTGCACTCTTGATTGAACGTTTAAATTGTATTTTTCTTCTATGCTGAATCCTCCTTTGAAGTCACTTGAACATGTTCAATAGGAATGAGTGCATAAAAAAAGCTAGGTTGCCCTAGCTATACTAAAGAAAAGACTAATGGGGTTTGGGTATGACGGGAAATCATCGTACAAAAACAGTATATCCATTTTAAAACAGTTTATACAAAAAAGCCGGGGAAAGTCCCCGGCTGCAAGTATTGGAAGGAACATACTCAAGGGGAGAGTTGGACATTTAGAGTGATACTGTCAATTATCCTGTAAAAAGAGGGGATTCCAAATAATTCATTCGATAAATACTAACAGTTATAATATCCTCGCTAGCCCTGCACTCTTTCTATAGAGAGGGGCTGGATAACTTACCTAACAGATTATCCTCTGCGGGAGACAGCGAGTTTTCAGCTATAGGAAGAAGAATAGAGAAGCTAGTTCCTTTGCCTATTTCGCTTTTTACTACAACTTCCCCTCGCATCGTTTTAATGATACTATATGCAACCATTGTACCAAGCCCAGTGCCAATATCTTTTGTTGTGAAAAAGGGACTTCCTAAACGTTCGAGTTGTTCCTCATCCATCCCGATCCCTGTATCTGTCACAGTGATCATGGCATTGTCTACAACACGTCGCAACTCAATTAGTAATTTTCCTCCTTGAGGCATTGATTCAATGCCATTTTTTACGACATTTATAAGACACTGGTGAAGCTTTTGATCTTCACCAGCAATATAGATATCTTCTTGAAGATGCACTTCAATTTGTACATTGTTCATAGCTGCATAAGGATCAATGAAATTCTCGATGTATATTAGTTCTTTGTGTAGATCCAATAACTTTATGTTTTCTAATGAAGGTTTTGCAAAGGTGAGGTAATCAGTAATCGTAGATTCTGCCTGATCTAAAGCATCAACTGCAATATCTATGTAACCAATCTTCTTTTCATCTGTGAGATCGGGATCTTTTAATAATTGAAGAAATCCCTTTGTTACAGTCAATGGATTGCGTACTTCGTGAGAAATACTTGCGGCAAGTTCGCTGACTGTTTTTAGTTTTTCAAGCTTGCCTATTTCATTCTCGAGGGTGACATCCCTTCTTGCTTTTTCGTTAAAAATCACAAAAAATGTGCTCCCTATTGATTGAAGGAATAAGGTGAAAATGAAAAACTCGATGTATTCTGTAACAGTTTCTTCTGATAAAAATAGAAACATCATGGCCATTATAGATAATACTCCAAATAGAGAAGCTAACACGGCAAGGTATACTTTTTTTCTTAAGTTAACGGCATTTTTAAAAAAGGGAATAATAAAACATAATAAAATGAGGAACAGAAAATAGATAAATAGGGCTATATGAAAGTTATGCGTATCTAAATAAAATCGATATGTCAGTGTAGTCAACACTAATATAACAGCAACCCTACGCCCCCCATATAAGGCTCCCACAATTAAAGGAACTGAGGAGAAATCAATGGCCCGTTCTTCAAAATATGTCAAAGGAAAGCTCATACAAAAGATAATTGATATCCCAGAGGCAAGAGTAATGATGGTTTTATTTGTTAATCGATTCTTTTTTCTTTCGATGAACTTGAAATATAGAGTGAAACAAATATAAACTAAGAAAATATTTAACAAAAAGGTCTGAGTGTTATCAAATATGGCATTCATTTATTATCTCCATTCTCATTTAATATCACCTTTGTAACATCTTTGTCTGTTCCCAGTGCCTAAAAGAGAAGGCTTCATACAGTCCCTCGTTCTCAGAAATCGGAAAAAGTTCGACTAGAGAAAGGCTACTGCGGAGAGGAAAGTGATCCTTTAGTTTTTATAAGCCCAATGATTTTTATGATGGTTATGTTTCATTCGATATGCAAAACAACTTACTCACAGACAATTTATTATGATTGATCCTCCAGAAAACCATCATTCCTTTTTAATCTTGTTTGAGCAATCATGGTACCCGGTGTACAAGAAGCACCTCCTTTTTCAACAACTTTCACAACAGATGGGGTTATATTGCTGATCTAACTTCTTCCATTTTATCCTGTCGCGCGGTAATGGCTGACCTTATCATACTAATATACATGTATAATGAAAAAAACTTGGTATGTTGGTAGAGTAGATACACGCCGCAGCATGCTCCTAATGTATAATGAATATTTCTTTCTATCTTCCTACAAAAAAAAAGAGAATTCTACACTTTTCCTTCGACAAATAATTACAAATGGAGGAAGTTAAGGAAAAAATAGAATGTTTTTCTTTTATCCTTAATTACCATAGCGTGTAGTATTAGCTAATACTCCAGACGTTCTTCAGCAAACAAGATTTGTGACCGTTGAAATTCTACATAAAAAGAAAACCCTTTTTCAGAGCAGCCTATTAACAAATGATTCAAAGTCAGAGGAAATGATATCATTGTTGTTTGTTAGTCCTTTCGATCTCATTGCTCTTAAGTAATAATAGGCGATTGTGTAATGTAATGTGATTCTTAAGAATGCGTGAAAAATTTTTATAAGACGCAAATATTGAATGAAAAAAGCGGCTGTATTTACTACATACAGTCGCTCAATTAGATTGGTGGTTAAGGAGAGAGAGGGTACATTTAAAAGGATCATAGGCTACATCCTAGCAGCATCCGCCGCCTCCATATCCACTACTTAAGTAAGATGCTCCAACGATGATTAAAAGAATGAACAAAACCACAACTAGCGCAAAGCCAGAACCATATCCACCACAGCTTTCGGAACTCATAAATATCACCTCTTTGCAAATATAGTATGAAAAAATTCAATAAAATCTTGTACATATGCTCATATAAAAAAACAAAAAGTATTATCTGCAGCGAGGACGAGGGCAACAATCCATCGGATAACCAGGATCTACAACGACGTTTCTTGTCATCGGCTGATAAATATGACGGGGAACATTGACAATATGTTGGCGATTGATATTTACGATTGGATGAATAACAGGGACTTCGCGTGTAGTGTAGAAATCATGAAATACACACTTTGGGGGACAGATAATTGGTCTAACAGGACGATACATCAAAATCACCTCCTTGTTTACTCTATTAGATGCACCTCGTCGTAACTTGGAGACGGACAAACATCATAGGTGAGATTTTAAATTTTTTTATCCCGCATTAACGGGCAGTAAGACCCCCGCTTCAAGACGTCGCAAAGACAAGAAGGATAAGCGGGGGATCAACTGCCCGTAAAAGCCCGATTGGTTCGGGCCGGCCGAAGCCGGTCACTCCGGTATTGTCGCAGGACGCGGCGCTCTTTACCTGAGTTCCTTTTTATTCAGTGGGGGATGAAGAAAACCCCCACTGAATGAAGTTTCACTTTATATGAATTAAAAGTGGAAATGTGGAAAGAATGGAAGACACAAACATGATTCTATAACTTATCGTTTGTGTTGTTCTGGCAAAGCGAGATCGCTATTGACGAAATAACAGAATGGCGGCATGATAAAAGAAAATGACGAATATCGTCGAACCGAACTGCGGGAGAAAAAAATCGGAATAGAGAATTTTTAAATAACATGGGGAGTGAAGCGCAATGAAGCTTGAAAAATTATTTAATATGCAAAGGATATTAGATGAAAGAATCGAGATAGAACATCCACCGATGGACGGGGAAGATCGATTTCAAAAGAAAATACTCGCACTGCAGGTAGAATTAGCGGAGACAGCAAATGAATGGCGCGGATTTAAATTTTGGAGTAACAACCAGAAACCAAACGTTATCCAATATGATTATGATGGAACACCGCACTATCCGCTCTTAGAAGAATTCGTAGACGGTTTACATTTTATTTTAGGTATTGGGGCAGATCACCATAACGAACATATAGAAAATTATGATTACCAACCGGTTAAAAGAACTGATGTGGATACAATTGAAGAAAGGTTCTCCTATCTCATGTCGGATGTACATGCAGTAAATAATAGTTATGATTACATCTGCTACTTCAATAATTTCATTGAACTTGGACAAGCACTTGGGTTTACGTGGGAGCAGGTAATAGAAGTGTATATGAGTAAGAACTCGGTTAATCACGCTAGACAGGATTCAAGCACGTACTAATAGATAGAGAAACAAAGATCTAGGCGGTACTTAAATACAAAATATGCCTCGAAAGTACAATGATCATTAGCGAAGTAAATAGTCCAGCGTTCAAGGTGAACTTACAGTTGAAAAGAAACAAGAATTACTAAATATGCTTGAAAGTAAATTAACTGAAGAAGAGATATTCGTCTTAAAAGTTCTAGCTTATAAGGAACTGAATAAATAAGCGCACCAGATGAATAAGGTGAAATAAAATAAATAAGAAAAAGCCCCGGTACTCATGAGAGAACGGGGCGATGAGTTTTATTTCATAGAAAAGTATAGTTCATTTCCTATATCGGCTGCAAATCTAGCAGCGGCTTTTTCATTTACATACTTCAAGTTAGAGTACAAGCTAATGATAAATGAATATTTTTCACGAGAAGTAGTAAGCAGACATAGCATAACGTTTAAAGAGATGAGAAAATCCAGATAATCATTTGCAGTTCCTTTATAAATTACTTGGAAAGGGAGCCCAACAGACCGTTCTCTCGTATAAAATTTTATACAGCCTGCGGGTGTTTCAGAAATGATCGTTCTATACTCTTGCGGATTATGTTTTGGCCCATCTACTATGCAGAGTTCTTTAGCAGACTGAGTTAACTCCTCAAGAGACTTGTTATAAAATAACTTCTTGTATTCTTCTACGTCTAATACATCATCATGGAGATGTCTCCAAAAAATAATTAAATGACTCAACAGACCACCCCTTTAACTATCTTTGTGTATGAAATATGTTCGACGTGCAGTAGCTTATTCCTTTTAATATATTCGAAATAATATGAAAATTAAAAAAATAATAAAGAATTAGATAGATAGTTTTGTATCAATGAAATTTTTAGTGTCATGCCTAAGTATATTAAAAGCCCGTTCTTAAACAGATGCTTTTTAAGAACGGGCTTTTTGATGAAATACTTGTTTAAAAGCGAGGTTTTAATGATCGCAAACGCTTTTACCTGTTTAATTTATAATTCTTTTTGCACCAAGATAACGTTGTGACCAGTATGAATTATCTAGTGATGTAGTCGTTACTCCTTTTGAGGAAGAGCTATGTATAAATTTATTTCCACCAATATAAATACCGGCATGTGAAGCACCTTTTTTATAGGTTTGGAAGAAAACAATATCGCCGACTTGCGGAGATGAAACCTTTGTCCCTTTATTATAAATATCAGCTACGGTTCTTGGAATGCTAGTTTCCGCACCTTCCTTGAATACATATTTTAAAAAACCGCTACAATCGAACCCTTTAGGTGTGTTGCCTCCCCATACATATGGAACACCCGTATATTTCTTTGCCACGCTTACAAGAGTAGAAGGAGTTTTAGAAGAAGCAGCCTTAACTTGTGAACTTGTTTTTTTTGTTAAACTTAATGCTTTGTATGTATTAGCCCCAACAATTCCATCGGCCCGTAAACCGTTTTTCTTTTGAAAATTCATCACGGCTCTCTTCGTACTTGCACCAAAATAGGTACTTCGATGATTTGAATTAAAGAAGCCTTTCTTTTGAAGTACTCCTTGCAATTCCACTACATCTTGATGTTTCATATTTGCTTTTAATGTCTGATCGCCTAAAGCAGCCTCACTATTGATTGGTCCGCTAAGTAAAATGCCTGTGACTGCCAGTGCCGCTATAACCTTTTTCATCTTCGTTATCCTCCTGAAATACATTTAAGGCTTTTTTATCCCGCATTAACGGGCAGTAAGACCTCGCTTCAAGCCGTCGAAAAGAAAAGGAGGATAAGCGGGGGATCAACTGCCCGTAAAAGCCCGATTGGTTCAACTAACATTCAGTAGGGGATGAAGAAAACCCCCACTGAATGAAGTTTCACTTTATGAGTTTAGCATGTAAACATCACAATTATATTTTAGGAAGATAACAATTCAATGACGAAACATTGCAGTTATGCAACAAATAAAAAAAACGTAGAAAAAGCTTTTTTGCAGAAACTTGTTTCATTTGTGAATAGTAATTAGCTATAGTATCGAGGATAAGTGGAACGATTTAATTTAAGCGTTCATCATACTCCGCAATAGCACTCTCCCTTTAATGTTGTCTTTACGATTTTATTATAAGTGAAAAAATGCACAATCATATAATTGTATGAAAAATGGATGAAAAGCATAATTTAACTTACTTCTTTGTCAATTAGACATATAATTTAATATGGTCGACAGGTGAATAGTCTTTGGATTCATGTTGAAGGGGTGAATGGAAATGGGAACACGTAAATTTCAGGGGATCTATCAGCTTCATTATGAAGAAGCAATGGGTAAAATTCAAACAGGCGATCTTTTGTTTTGCAGTGGCAGCTACCTAGTTAGTGAACTCATTAAAAAAGCATCCAACTCGTTCATGAGCCATGTGGCCTTTTTATTTGAATGGTACGACCGGGTACTTGTTTTTGAAAGCGTAGAGAGTATGGGCGTCCGTATTGTTCCTCTTCTGCATTACATGACGAATTATAAAAATACGGGAAAAAAGTATAATGGCGGGCTTTTCATTGCACGTCATGAAAAACTGATTGATTCTTATTTTGACCAAACACTACTGAAAAATATGATTAGAACAGGGATCGATTCACTCAACCGTAACTATGATCAAACGGAAATTATTCGGATTTTGACGAGGATCAAGCTGGGGGTTGGCAAACACAAAGAAGATAATTACGAATACATTTGTTCTGAATTCGTTGACTATTGTTTTCAGCAAATAGGCGTCCGTTTTCCACGCACGATGGAAGGCTTTATTTATCCGGAGCATATCGCGGCTGATTCCAACGTATATCCGATGTTTGAAATTGTTTCATGACAGGGAACCAGGGTCCATTTTAAGGAAGGGCGATCGTAAATATGAAGAAACAGCATTATTCAGTAAAAGGTTTTGAACATAATAAATTAGTTATGTTCAAAAAAGTAAATCAATAATGAACAAATGCCGTCCTAGGTAAGGGTGGCATTTTTCTTTATTTAGGAATGATAAAGTTGCAAAGAATGTGAATACGTTATCGATATTTAGCTCCGGTACTTTTATTCTTTGTCATACGAAATTTTTCGTCGCTAGTGCCATATCGACAAAATCTACTAAACATTAGACAGGGACAGGAATGTCGGTAGGCGTTAGCCTAAAGTTGTTTTTGAAGACCTTTGCGGATTAACTCATAAACAGCGCCAGAAAAACTGGAGAGGTAGTTTTCTTTTTGATACTTTTCAATTTCTGCTACTAGATCAGCAGGGAATTTAATTAATTTTGAAATACGTTCCATATGATCACGCCCCTTTTGGTATATACTTGATATATATTGTGACATATAATTAGTATATACATAAAAGAAGGTGAAATCAATGATGGTTCATAAAGCGTATAAGTTCCGTATCTATCCAAATCAAGAACAAGAAATTCTCATCGCTAAAACCATTGGATGCAGCCGTTTTGTATTCAACCATTTTCTTGAAAAATGGCATGAAGCCTACAAAGAGACAGGGAAGGGGCTGACCTATGCGACATGTTCAGCAAAACTTCCGTCTCTTAAAAAAGAACTCGTGTGGCTGAAAGAAGTGGACAGTATTGCCATTCAGTCATCTTAAAAATGAAGCGATCAGACTTCTAACCGCAGGGACTGCGGGGCTAGCCTACTAAATAACTGACGGGTACGTTGGTGATCTTAGGAATCCCCCACTTCAAACAGTTTGTAAGAGTGTTAAGTGGTCGGTAGTTCAATATTAAAACTAGCATTTGTACACTTTGCTAAAAAAAGTTATTATAAACTATAATGGTATTGAAAGAATTTTAAAAATACCACGCGTGAAAAAATACAACTGATGAGGAGAAAATGATGAGTAATCAAATTAGAGTAGGAATTGCAGGATACGGAAACCTTGGTAGAGGAACTGTAGAAGCAATCAAACAATGCCCGGATATGGAGCTTGTCGCTATTTTTACAAGAAGAGCTCCTGAAAATCTAGTACTTAATGAACCAAATGTAGAGGTTTTACATATTGCTAGAGCAGAGGATTATCAAGACAAAATTGACGTGATGATTTTGTGTGGTGGCTCAGCAACGGATCTTCCTGATCAAGCTCCTTATTTTGCAAGGATGTTTAACACGATTGACAGCTATGATACACATGCTAAGATACCTGAATATTTCAGTATTGTTGATAATGCAGCGAAGGAAAGCGGAAAGACAAGCATTATTTCTGTCGGCTGGGATCCAGGTCTGTTCTCTATTAATCGTTTAATGGCAGAGGCTATTTTGCCGAATGGTGAAAATTACACTTTTTGGGGGAAAGGACTCAGTCAGGGACACTCAGATGCAATTCGCAAGGTCGAGGGTGTGGCAGGCGGTGTTCAATACACTGAACCAATTGCTGAAGCGATAGAAAAGGTAAAAGGTGGAGCAAATCCAGAATTAACAACTGCAGAAAAACATCGTCGTGTTTGTTATGTAGTTGCTGAAGAAGGATATGATAAAGCAAAAATTGAACAGGACATTGTCACAATGCCCAACTACTTTGCTGACTATCACACAGAAGTAAACTTTATTTCAGAAGAAGAATTAAAAGAGAATCACTCGAAATTGCCACATGGTGGATTTGTCATTCGAGGCGGGCAAACAGGACAAAATCATAAACAAATTATTGAATTCTCACTCAATCTCGAAAGCAATCCGGAATTTACAGCAAGTGTACTCGTAGCCTATGCGCGAGCTGCTTATCGATTAAATAAAGAGGGACAAGTTGGTGCAAAAACGGTTTTTGAAATTGCGCCTGTTTATTTGTCACCGAGGTCTGCAGAAGATTTGAGAAGAGATTTATTATAGAATCTGCCCAAAATAGTTATAACAGTTTGTTATAGGTCTTACCAAGCAATTGGTAAGGCCTTTTTCTAGTTTGAAATAAAAATAAGGATGTCCTTAATCAGTTCTCATTGACTTTTGAAACATCTTTTCCTTTGACTGCAGGAAAATAATGAGAGAAGGCGACTTTTTTTAAAAAATTCCGACATGTAGAGGCTTTACAAACGTATGAGCTTAATGAAGGTATGAATAATGGATGGAAGTCTGGGCATAATAGGGACCAAAATGCTGTTAGCCAGTCAGAAATAGATCGGCGTGTTAATAAGCATAAGCAGGTATATAATGGAGGCACAGGTTAAATGAACGATAGAAACGATCAATTGCAAGAGTGGATTCGTCAGTTAGACCAGGCTCATGAATACGGAATGTTCTTTGACCAGCAAACAGTGGCTGAAATGTTGTTCATAATGGAACGCCAGCAGCAAGATTTGAAGAGGATGGATGCGGTCATTAAGGCAATGGACAAGCAAAAAGTGAAAATGGTTCAGCGTCATAGCGCGACAATAGAAAACAGCTTTTCGTTGTTAAAAGAACTGCAGAAGATGCAGTCGAAAATAGCGCGGTATGAAGATGAGTTGGATTTTTGTGCGAACGCAATTAAAGCCATCGCAAACGATGCTTGTTCAGGCAAGTTAATTATAAGAAAGGAGGAGAACAAAATGGCAGGAAAAGAATTGGAGAGAAAACGGTGACAAATAAGGAATGGATTGGTGGGATGTTTTATGCTGAACAAATCATCATAGCTTCACTTAAAAGCTGGATATCACTTTGAATTTGCTTTTTAACAATCCAATCTTTGCATCTGTAATAATCATCAATTAAGCGTTCAAGTTCTTTAAGAAGATAAATAATTAAATCATTCAAAGTAGACTCTCCTCTGTAGGTAATGTATGCATCATTAACATAACGATAAGTGTTAGAACAATTTTATACAAAATATGTTTTAAAAGAATGGGAAAATAACATGAAAAGACAAAAATATAACATGTAATCCTTTTCCCCTCGACGAAACGATAAATTAAAAAAGCCGAGGGAAAACCCCCGGCTACAAGGAGTGGAAGGAGCGTACTGACGGGAAAGTCTCACGCAATAACATTTTAACCAATTCAGATAAATTTATACAAAAGATCGGGACGATTCCCGGTTGGATACATATTTATCCTAAATGAAAGGTATTTAACCTTTGTTATGCATTTGTATCTGATTAATTTGAATGTTTCGTTCACTCAATGCTTAGCTTGAATATGTCCAGTTCGTGCTTGGCTGTTTTTTAGAAAGTGAATTCATCTTCACTTTCATAACTGCGACCGCCTCCTTCACTGTGACGATTTCACTGTGTGTGTGGTGAAGATTAATCGCTATACTTTTCAGTTTAGCGTCTTTTTTTTCTAGGCGGTCGCAAATGACATTGACTAATTCTATGTTTTCCTTTAGTTGAGATTGCATCTTGTCCATTTTTGTTTCTAAATGGTTCAAATGAGAGTCCATACTGTCTAACTTAGATAAAACTTGTTGCAGCAGTTGCTCACTCATAAGAGTTTTCCTCCTCTTCAAATAATAGTGAATCTTCCATTTGTTTTATCCCGCATTAACGGGCAGTAAGACCCCCGCTTCAAGACATCGAAAAGAAGGAGAAGCGGGGGATCAACTGCCCGTAAAAGCCCGATTGGTTCAACTAACATTCAGTGGGGGATGAAGAAAACCCCCACTGAATGAAGTTTCACTTTATTTGTTCCTCAGCTAGTAGAGCGCTTACAAAGAAAAATATCTACATGTCTAGCAAAGCTGATTAATTGAACGGTTTCTTTTTTAACGGCGTTTTCCTTTCAAAAATACAAGTTGATCCCTATGAACCTTTTTTTCGTAAGGATTGTCACCTTATCTGTTTCTATTATAAATAAAAAATGATAATAATTGTATTAATGATAGAAAATGTTAGAAAAAGTGTTTATGATCAATCATTGATAAAAAAACAAAATGGTTTTATATGAAAAAAATAAAAGCATTTTAATAAAAAAATGTAATGTCTGCCTTTCAATTGTGCTTGAATAATGAATTGATCTAGCTCTAAGACCAGGCATCAACTTTACTCACGTCTATTTTTACTATTATATGAAAGAAAAAGCGATAAAAAAGGGAAATTGTCTACTTTTGTCGAAGTATTGAAATATTAAAGAAGGGGATGGTATTTTTGAAAGCTATAGTTAAGCTTAAGAATGGTAAGATGTTTGCGTATAATTCTATTGAGAATTATGATCCGAGCGAAGCAGAAGGACCCTTTATCGATGTTCTAATAGAGGGGATTAAGAATAAATCAGAGGATACTACATTTGAAAACACGACCGGAGAACGGACATTTACATCATCTGATATTTATTCAGTAGAACTTATCCTATAATAATAAAAAAGTGAACAGTACCCACCATTCGGAGTACTGTTCAAAGCATCCTGTAGGGTGCTTTTTTTTGATCAATAAAAAACCTCTCCTACTAGCGTAGGAAAGGCGCCGTGAAAAGTACGACTATAGGCGCTATTTCTAGTGTCAATTAGGTCGTTAATTCCACAGCCATTATCCTTTCTGACCATCCATTCTTGGGCGTAATCCGCAAGAATAGAAAACAGAATAGGTGATTTCAGTATAATACAACATAATGGAATATATGAGAATGAATATTTCTATATTAGGGATATCAATACAGATGTTTCAGATGATTGATGTACCTTGTTAGGATGAAAAAAAGGCTCTTGAGCAGACTAAATAGACGAAAAAGAAGAAATAAATAAGGAGTGTGTTTGTACATCATGGCGAAATTCAGAATGGTTCACACAGCGTTTTGGGATGATTCAAAGGTGAATGAAAAAATGACGCCGGAGGACAGATACTTTTTTCTTTATCTTTTAACTAATGGGAACACAACTGAGGTTGGTATTTACCAGATCACTAAAGAGCAAATGGCTTGTGAGACGGGCTATTCCATCGAAAGCATTCATTCACTATTACAGCGGTTTACGGAACATTATAAATTGATCAAATACAGTGAAGAAACATGTGAAATGGCAATTCGGAACTGGGGACGATATCACTTCAACGAAGGTGGAAAACTGATAATGGATTGTATACAGAGTGAGTTGAAATTAGTGAAAGAGTTATCGCTTATTCAGTTCGTTGCAGAGAGAATTAAGAAGCCAGAAATAAAAAAAATGTACACTTTGTACTATGACTCGTTATATGATGCGCCCATGGTACAAGGACAAGGACAAGGACAAGAACAAAATCGTGCTAGTCGTTTATATTTTCAATATAAAAATGTTTCTTCTTTTTACCAAAATAATTTCGGTGTAGAGTCACCTTTCATAACAGATAAGTTGACCCATGCTGTAAACGAATTTGGTGAAATCATCGTCATGGAAGCGATGAAAAAGACGCTATCGGGCAACAAACGTAATTGGAATTACGTAAATGGCATTTTAAAGAAATGGCGGGATCATAAAGTGAAGACATTGGACGACATAAAGGCACTAGATATAGAAATCGAAAACAGCCGCAGCCAATCCAGTGGCCACCGACGATCGATTAGGATAGAAAATCCTCCTGCATGGTTTGGGAAACATGAAACGGCTGAACAGTCAAATGAAATTGATGCAGATTTTGAACGGGAAAAACAGGAGCTGCTTGCTTTATTAAAGAAGAGAGAACAGAAGATAAACAAATATGGCTAACGAGATGTGGAGACATAAACAATCTAAAATGCGCTTTGATGCTTCTTAAAATAAAAAAAGCCGAGGAAACCTCGGTTAAAAATGGGGGATAATCGAACCACAAAAGTATGTCCAATATAAAAAGATAAACAAAAAAACGAGATTTTTGAGCATGGTCTCAACTGGATATAATGGCAAAACAAAATCCTAATTGTTTTTAGGACTTTGCTTTTTTAAGTTCACAGCAATGTAGATCAAAGATAATGCAAGAATGAGGGGTTTTTCCCATCCGCCGTTATTTTTCTTATACATACTTTTTGAAGCGCGAAAACTTTGCTGATTCATTTGAATTTGCTGTTTCTGCCTTCTCCCTTGAATTTGAGCAGAGTGTTTTTGACTGATTAACGCTAAATCTGCTGCGAATTCGGTTTCAAATGCTTTTTTCGCATCTTCAATGATATCTTTTTCACTCTGTTCGCTCATAAATATTTCCTCCTTGAAAAAGTTAAGTGATGAACAGCATTAGAGTACCTCATTAAGAGAATTAAATACCCAAAAATAATACGATTTACCGATTTAGAGCGATTGAACAATTCTTAGCTTGAAATGATAATGCTGATTAAAGAGCATGATAAAAGTGGACTGGATGTATTGATCTTTTCAATTCCTCAAAAATTGCTAAAAAAGGCGATTAAAATAAGGGTTACTAACATAGGATTTAATAATGGGATTTGGAAGAGAAAATAATAAGGGGTGAAAGCCTTGTATGTAGGAGAGTGGGTAAACGTTGCAAGCGGTGATTATAAAGATGTTGGTTACGTGAGTAATATTGGATGTTATAGCGGCCAAATTGAGATCATAAAAGTGGCCAGGATTAGAGATGGCATTATTGAATGGTCAAAGCCAAAACAGAAATCATACGATGCAGGCCTGCTCAAACCGATCGGCACGTTATTGGATCAGTTGCAGGATAAATCAGCGTTAATCAATATGTCGCTCGATACGAAGGATAAGGAATGGTTTGAGGAACTTACCAAGAGGGATTTGCCTGAAGAGTGAGTGTCTAATTAGCTTCAAAATAGTTTAAAAAACAGGAAGAAATGAGAGAAGGGGACAGGTGCCTAAGCCCGTCCCTAAAAAAGCATTGGGTTTAAATTATTAATCCACGACGTCCCCTGCTGTAACCACCGTAAGCCCCGTATGGATTGTCGTCACCATAGATGCCGTAGGAACTGTAATCATAGCTGCCAAAGTGATCATAACCGCTTTCGCAACACCCTCCACCATGGCCGGATCGGCGTCCTGCGTAAAACGCTCCGCCAATGATGAGAAGGATAAATAAAACAATTAGCACTTTAGAGCCATAGCCGTATTTGCTGCCGGCTGGTCCTCCAAATGAATAACCCATAAACATTTCCACCTCCCTTTGCTACATATTATATGGAAACTGTTACTAGGTGATTGGACGGAAAATAAATTAAATTGGGTTGAAAGCTGTTAAGCGTTTGTCAGAAAGAAGATGGCTTAAAAAGTATCAGGGCAAAAATAAAATCCATCCGTGGGAGGGATGGATTTTAAAAAGAAAATTAACGATTAAGTTCTTGTTGAGCCAGACGAATTAAACGCTTTGTGATTTCACCACCGGTTGAACCATTTGCGCGAGCAGATGTATCAGCTCCTAGGCTGACACCGAATTCGTTGGCGATTTCGTATTTGAATTGCTCCAAAACACGTTCTGCACCAGGGACTAAAAGTTGATTTTGATTTCCACGATTATTAGAGGGCATCTTTTTCACCACCTTTTTTGTATGAAATTAATATGGGTCGTAGGAGATATAATCATTCAAAAAAAACGATAGTAAATTCTAGCGGTTTTGGTGAGAAGATGTTTATCGGATAACGTGTCCATTTTATTCAGCACTAGATATAGGAATATTTAAAAATGAATAACAATAAATACAATCCTATTGGCACATAATAGGGAAAAGTTCGGAGGAGAGGAGAGAATGGAAAAGAAATTTTCTGAAATACAGCAGATTAATGACCTTAAAGAGTTTCTTTACGCGCTTGAAGCTGACCAGATGCCTTTATTGGAAGGGTCAACTTCTCTTTTTCACTACAGCAATGGACAAGGGTTAAAAAGTATTATTGAAAATGGTGAAATATGGTTGTCTAAAAGTGGGTTTCTGAATGATAAGTTAGAAATAAAATATACACTTGAATTGGTGTTATCCATTATTAAAGAGTTTTTAGCTGATGAACCGTCTAAAGAAGAGATCTTATTTAATGAATGGTTTAAACAGATGATTGAACAGAATTTGTTTTCTTTTGAAATCTTTACATTGTCGTTTAGCAAGCACGGCGACTCTAATCTTCTTTGGTCCAACTATTCAAATAATGAAGGATATAATATCGAGTTTAGTTATCCAGAAATAGCTAAAATACTCATTAAAAACTTAGAAAGTACCTATCCAACTAGAAAATTTACCTTTTATCCGTATTTTGTTGTATATGATAAAGAACAGCAAATACAGTTGTTGAAAAGAGAAATCATTAATTTGTATAAACTGTTTCTCTACGATTATCATCGTGGGGCAGAACGATTTCATTTTCAAAAAGGGAAAAGAATTTTAGCGAATATTATGTGCTATTCCACTTTCTTCAAAGACGGTAGTTTTCATCAAGAAGAAGAGTTCAGAATCGCTGTTTTCAATCCGAAAAAAAACGAAAAACCAGTTTATCATTGCAGATTAAGCAATGGAGTGTTTATTCCTTATATGGGCATTCGAATATCAAATGACTCAAATAATATACCGATAAAAGGAATAACGATTGGTCCGAAAAATAGTCTGGACATTGCAGAAGAAGGATTAAAGCACTTTTTAGACCTTAATGGGCTATCGGACGTCTCCATAAGTAAATCGAAAATACCATATAGATATTAGCGACAGAAAATAGAGAAAAGGACTTGCGGCCGCAAGTCCTTTTCTCATACTATTGCATTGGCAACAGCGTTTAGATTCACGATACCAACTTAAACATAGCAGTAGATTAATAACCGCCGTACCCGCCAGCGTAAGATGCACCGATGATGATTAAAAGAATAAACAAAACAACGAGTAGCGCAAAACCAGAGCCATTATATGAGTTGCCCATAAGTTTTTCACCTCCTTTAATACATGATATGAACCAACTTTCATAACGTATGGACGAAGGTATAGAGGAAAAAAATAAAGATTATCGACAAATTTCTTCATAAAAGGCTGTTATTCAGCATAGATAGAAAGATCTGCATATAATAACTCACTGTTTATGACGGAGGTTGTAGGGATTAGTCGGTATTTGGAAATATCTTTCATAGCTTAAATAAGTTAAAATAAAAGACATGATCATCAGAAGAGAGTGGGTTATGTAATTATTATGGAAACCCTTTCGTTAAAGTGCATAGCTGAAAAGCCAGTTAGCTATAAAACAGCAAAACTCAACGGAGGTATACGAGTGAGTGTAAACGTCGAAGAAAAGCTGATTCAACCGTATGATATGTTAAAAGACGAAGATTTGATAGAACGGGTTCATAATGGAGACAGCGAATCATCGGATTTTTTAATTAATAAGTACCGGAACTTTGTACGAGCAAAAGCGAACAGATACTTTTTGATTGGAGGGGATAAAGACGATATTGTTCAAGAAGGAATGATAGGCCTTTATAAAGCGATACGCGATTTCAAAGAAGATAAACTGATTTCATTTGTCGCTTTTGCTGAACTTTGTATTACGAGACAAATAATAACGGCAATCAAAACTGCTACCCGCCAAAAACATGGACCGCTCAATTCATATATTTCTTTGGACAAGCCTATTTATGATGAAGGATCGGACCAAACGATGATGGACGTTATTGCTGGATCGAAAACGATGGATCCGGCAATCGTCATTGTTCATAGAGAAGAAGCAAAAGATATTGAAATGAAAATAGCAGAATTACTTAGTGAATTTGAAAGGAAAGTATGGGATTTATACGTGGAAGGTCAATCCTATCGAGAAATATCCGTTGAACTGGACGCACATGTAAAATCGATTGATAATGCCATTCAGCGGGTAAAAAGAAAATTGGATCAATATTTAAGCAGGAGAGAAGTCACTTCGTAAGGCATAAGAAAGAAATGATAAAACGTCTTGCTCACATGGGCAAGGCGTTTTATTTTAATATAAAGTATACAATATTTGATTTGATGATTGGACAAAAGCTTCAAAAAAATAAAATACTTCATTTTTGTAGCAAAATCGTAAATTATTCGGAATGATAAAACAAAAATCAAAATGTGCAAAATTCAAAAATAAATAAAATCGTTATCGAGAAAATCATATTGTCATTTCCTATATTGTTTAACGATCCAGTGGCACAAGAGCGCTTACGAGCATCTACTATTAATAGCAATGTTCCAATGCCAAAGATAAAAAAGTGAAATTACGGCAGTTGAGGAGGTTCCATCTGAAGTGTAGGAGGAAATACAATGCTAAAAATAGGGGATTGGGTGCTTGTCGCCCACGGATCGGAGCGGATCATCGGCTATATAAGGGATTTTTCCCGGTTGCGTAATGAAGTGTACATTATACAAGTCTCCACCTATTTCAATAAACGAATCAGTCGAATGAAACCCGTTCTTAGCGTAATAGACGTTCAATACATCGTGCCGCTTGGTTTAACATTAGCTAAAGAAGATTGGGATTCAATGATCGATATGGCCGTTTCAACAGATGATCAAAAATGGTTCCTTGAATTATCAAGAAGGATGACGGGTAATCCATAAGCAAAGGAAAAGACTATAATCTTTCTCACCTCATGTAAAAAATGGTATAGTTATGTATATCAAAAAGAGAAAAGAGGAAGTCAAATGATCGATCATATTGTACTCGTTAAATTTGAAGAAACGACAACAGAAGCACAGTTAAGAGAAGTGGTAACTCGGTTTAAAGCTTTACGGAATCATCTTGAAGGACTTATTGATATTCAAGCAGGCCTGAATTTTTCTGATAAAAATCAAGGTTATCAAGTGGTCTTGACAACTCGATTCGAAAATCAAGCAGCTCTAGAAGCATATATGCCACATCCGGAACATCAGGCAGTTGCTGCTTATATTCGCGAAGTCGGCAGAGTGGATAGTATCGTCGTTGATATCGAAATTTAATAGTAGTGCATCCCTTGAGCTAAAGGTCCAAGGGATTTTTTCTGTGAATTGATTTTGCTATGAATTATAATGGAAAAATTTTTGTCGAATTATCTCTTTAATTAACGTGATTTAATAAAGATTTTGTCGATGAAAAAGTGTTAAGAAAATGATGTATATGTTTTATAATTGAAATATATACATAAGATTATTTTGAAATGCAACATCATTGAAATAAGGAGGAAACAAAATTATATAAGCTTTGTTTCAAGAATCATAATTATTTAGTCATTGAAGTACGAGAACCTATCCATAATTATAAAGAGAGGAAGATCTGTATGCTGATACATCAGATGAAAGAAGTTTGGACTCCATTAAAATTGATAGGAATTAAACTTTTTAAATTCCCGATATCGGGGGACTATTACATTAAAATTCGGAAAAATCCTAGAAAGAAAATAGAATTCTTAGCGAACAATTAAAGTATGTATCTAGTTATATTTTTTGATGAAGGAGTTTTTTAATTGAATAAGCAGCAGACAAAAAACACCTCTTGCAGGTGTTTTTTATTTGGGTGACTGCCCGGACTAGTTTTTAAAAGAACTATGTGATCATTTTTGTTGAGGAAATCGAGCAGGCAATCCTCTTGTATACTGAATTTATAGGTTTTTAGGAGAGACAATTGGAGTAAAGAGAATAGAGAACATGAAGCATCGCTGATGGGGAAAGTTTCAAGTGTTATTGAGCGCTATCCTGATACGCGATAGGTTTTTATAAAACGTATCACTTCGATCACTATGGAACATGGGCTTATTACAGAAGAACTGATTATGATCAATAGATGTATGAATTATATGTCCGATATTAGTATTACTAAGACGGTTCGTGTATTTGAACGCTTTATAGCGAATATCATTAAAGAGCGGACACGAGAAATAAATGAATTATCAGCTCTTGTTATACCGAGTCAGGATGGGAAGGCTGTTCTTCCACAGATTAGTTCAATTGATTCTGACAGGATAGAGTATTTTTTAAACAATGTAGTGCTAAAGATTTATGAAGAATATCTGATCATGGGTTTTGCAACGATTAAAACATATGCTACTGTTAAGCAAGTGACAGAGAGCATCGTTTGACCTTCAATAATAAATAACATGGACTTGCCCGCTACTTTATTAGCATTCGGGCAAGTCTTTTTGATTGAAAAAAAATAAAGTGAGGTAATGAAAGAAGAGAACTTTTTGTAAAAAAAGTCGAAATATGCCGAAGGAACTGTATAATTAGTTCGTTAGGTGTATTTTTGCCTAAACTACATCAAGAGAAGAGAGAAAGAGGACGGGAGCATGAGTTTAAAAACAAAGCTTGTTAGCTGGTTAGTTATGATTGCAGTTTTATCGATAACACCGGTTATGATCATTAGTCTGCACAGTATTGAAAAACAAGCGCAGCAGGCAGTGGAAAGTAAAATGTCAGGAACAGTGACCAGCGTTGCGAACGAGTTAAACGGTTGGCTAGAAAAAAACACAAAAGTTGTGGAAACCATCAGCTATGTGATTGAAGATGCGGTGGCAGAGAAAGATGTGAATGTTGATTATTTATTATCTTTAAAAAGAGAGCATAATGCAGAAAATATTTCCGATATTTATGCCGGTTTTGAAGACGGCCGCTTTCTAGATGGAGCTGGCTGGGTGCCGGAAGCAGACTTCGATGCGCGTGAAAGACCGTGGTACACAGATGTAAAAGAATCGGGAGAATTAAACTTTTCTGACCCGTATTTAAATCTTGTTACGAATGAATATGCGGTATCAGTCGGAATGCCACTTCGAAATCAAAAAGGTGAATTCATCGGAGTCGTTGCGGAAGACCTTTTATTAGCGACGCTTACCGATACGGTCAAATCAATTAATATGGATGACATTGGTTATGCGTTTCTCATTGATAGTAACGGAATGGCTGTCGCACATCCGGATGAACAACTTTTAAATACAAATTTAAACGCGAATGCGGAATGGGGGAAAGCAACGAAAAAAATGCTGGCAGACGGAACAGGTCAAAGCACTTTTACCATTAATAATGAAGAAAGCATCATTGCGTACAAAAAAATACGGTCTACTGGCTGGGTGCTTGGAACAGTCGTACCGGAAAAAGCAATATATGCTGATTTCTATGATCTTCGTAATCGTTTTGGCTTGATTTTTATTTTGACATTGGTGGCGATCGTGGCTGTGGCGTACTTTATCGCTAAGCAAATGACGAAGCCGTTGGTACAATTAATTCACATATCTCAAAAAATGTCAAATGGTGACTTAACTGATCACGTCAACGTAAAAGGAAAAGATGAACTTGCTCGATTAGGGTCTTCTGTTAACATAATGGCGGGAAGCTTACGGAATCTTATTCAAAAAGTATCTAATGCTGCAGATACGGTCAATACGACGACAAAAGAAGTCTCACAATACGCGGATAATACGGGTTTCATTGCAGAACAAATATCTGCAGGGATTGAAGAACTGGCAAAAGGAGCAGCTGATCAAGCAGACTCCATTTATTCTGGTGCGGAAATGACAGAGGGAATGATGCAGTCCTCTACTCACATTTCCCGGAATGTAGAAGAAACGGTCCTGCAAATTGAAGAGGCTAACAATGCTATGCAGCGTGGAATGTCAACGGTCGCCAATCAAGTTATACTCGCCGGTGAAAGCAAGCAGAAAACCGCAAACGTAGGGAATACAATTGAACTTCTTGCGGATAAATCAGTCCAAATCGGTGAGATTGTCAACATCATTCATGGTATTGCGGATCAGACGAATTTACTTGCACTTAATGCTGCTATTGAGGCAGCGCGTGCAGGTGATCACGGAAAAGGTTTTGCTGTTGTCGCTGGGGAAGTGCGAAAGTTAGCTGAACAGTCAGCTGCATCAACGCAAAGCATCGGTACATTACTTAATGAGATACAGGAAATAAGCAAACAAAGTGTTCAAGAAGTCGCCATGACCATTGAAGCGGCCGATAAACAGGAGGAAGCCGTTACTGAAACAAAACGCTCCTTTGAAGAAATTAAACGGTCAATCGAAAGTATAATCATTAAAATGGATGCCGTCTCAACAGCTGCTTCGGAACTTGGCATAAGTGCAGGCGATGTATCAAGAACGATTTCAGACATAGCTGCTGTATCAGAAGAAAGCGCCGCAGCAACTGAAGAAGTCGCTTCATCTACGGAAGAACAGACGACATCTATCTTGAAAATTTCCGAACTGACAGAGGAACTAACGGAACAAGCAGAACAACTTATTATTGAAGTGAATAAGTTTAAAATATAATGAAGAAAGCACGGATCTCAGACCGACCAGTGCTTTTATATAAAAATCACATTTATTTTTAAAAAATGTAAAGGTAAATGAATATAGATTGAATGACAAAAACTGATTAGGTGCTCAAAGCCTAGTCAGTTTTTCTAAATGAGGAGAAAAGTAAATTGCGTTGTCACTCTCTTAACTCTTCGGTAAACTAGATAAGGTATGCAAAGAAAGAGGAGTCGTTTAAGGTGGAAAATATGATTGAAGTAAAAGAGTTACGTAAAGAATTTAAGTCGCATTCGAGCCGTTCTGGGTTGAAAGGGGCTTTTCGCGATTTGTTTACGCGCAATTATAAGGTTGTCCCGGCGGTGAATGATATTTCATTTACTGTGAAAAGCGGCGAGATGGTCGGCTATATCGGCGAAAATGGAGCAGGCAAGTCAACGAGTATTAAAATGCTGACGGGGATTTTAACACCGACTTCTGGCATGGTGAAAGTCAATGGGATGGATCCGCATAAAGAGCGGGAGCAATTTGTTCGGTCGATCGGAGTTGTATTTGGGCAGCGGTCACAGTTATGGTGGGACATTGCTGTTCAAGAATCGTTCCGTTTGTTAAAGAAAGTGTACAATGTGCCGGATGATGTGTACAACGTTCATATGAATCATGTCATTGAATCATTAGACATTGCACCGCTTTTAGATAAACCAGTTCGAAAACTTTCACTCGGTCAGCGGATGCGGTGCGAGCTGGCGGCAGCACTTCTTCACAATCCGCCACTGTTATTTTTAGATGAACCGACAATCGGGCTGGATGTGCTTGTGAAATTGAAAATTCGTGCGTTTTTAAAAGAAATGAACGAAAAATACAATACGACCATTTTGCTGACGACACATGATTTAACCGATATTGAGGCGCTTTGCGAACGGGTTATCATGCTGGATAAAGGGAAAATCATTTACGATGGGAAGCTTGTCAACCTGCGTTCTAATTGGGGAGAAGGAAAGCAAATTGAATTTCAGTTTGCGGATCTTACTATGACAAAAGAGCGATTGATGCCACTATTGGCAGAGTTTGAAGCTGTATGGACGCCAGGAGATCGGAACAATGTATGGGTCGCCAACGTAAGAAATGATGAACAGATCATTTCAAATGTAATTGGCCGCGTCCTCGCTGCGTATAAAATAATAGATTTAAAAGTACATGAAATGTCGATTGAGGATATTATTCGAAATATTTATGAAGAAGGCATCACGAATGGGTAAGTATATTGAGATGATCCGGATCCGTTTTCTTATGATGCTTGCCTACCGAACGAATTATTACAGCGGCATCTTGATTTACAGCATTAATATCGGAGCCTATTACTTTCTTTGGACAGCAATATACGGAAACAAAGGAGCGATTGAAGGAATGACCGTTCTTCAAATGACCTCATATATTGCGATAGCATGGATGGCCCGAGCCTTTTATTTCAATAATATTGACCGGGAAATCGCACAAGAAATTAAAGAAGGTAAAGTGGCGGTTGAATTGATTCGTCCTTACAATTATTTACTTATGAAAACAATGCAAGGGTTTGGAGAAGGTATTTTTCGATTATCGTTTTTCTCGATTCCTGGAATGATCATTGTTGCGCTTATATTTCCGATCACATTTTCAGCTGATCTGACTGTGTGGCTTTTATTTGCGCTTGCACTCGTGTTCAGCTTTTTGATCAATATGCAAATTAACTTGTTAACAGGTATTTTGACATTTTTCTTTTTTAATAATGCAGGTTTGATTCGAGCAAAACGTGTTATGATTGATCTCTTTTCAGGATTATTGCTGCCGATTAGTTTTTTCCCCGAATGGGCGCAGCGGGTAATGGGCTTTCTGCCTTTTCAAGGAATCAGCTATGTTCCCAGCATGATTTTCACGGAAAGTTTGACCGGATCAGCAGTCATGAATGCACTATTGTTTCAATTTATCTGGGTGTTGGTTTTGATTGTGCCCATTCAAGTACTATGGCTTATTGCGAGAAAGCAATTAGTCGTTCAGGGGGGATAAGAGATGAAATACACAGCGATCTTTTTTCAATATGCCGCCCAGTATTTGAAGACGAGGTTTACATATCGCGTTGATACCGTCATTGAAATTATCTCGGATTTGTTATCTCAAACGGTTAATTTTATTTTTATTTTACTCGTTTTTAATCATACCTCTTTTATTAGCGGCTGGTCGCGGGACGAAATTATTTTTATTTATGGTTTTTTTCTCGTGCCATTTGCAATCTTTGGTGCATTTTTTAACATTTGGGATTTCAATGAACGGTATATCGTAAAAGGAGAGATGGATCGCATTTTAACGCGGCCCATTCATAGTCTTTTTCAAATTGTACTTGAGCGGATGGAACTTGAATCACTCTTTGGTGTGATCACCGGCATAGGTGTCATGTTCTATGCAGGAAGCAGGTTAGGGTTAAGTTTTTCATGGTATGACCCGTTTATCTTTGTCGCGATGGTACTAGGCGGCACGCTTGTATATTCTGGGATTTTTGTCCTCATTGCGAGCATTAGTTTTTGGTCCGACAGCCCGACAAGCATTATGCCGATGATATACAATATCGGCAACTACGGTCGTTATCCGGTTGATATTTATAATCATGTGATCCGTTTTGTCCTTACATGGATTTTGCCATTTGCATTTGTCGGCGTCTATCCAGCGGCCTACTTTTTAGGGCGAGAAGATTGGTATGTGTACGCCTTTATGACACCTATAGTCGGAAGCTCTTTCTTTATGCTTTCTGTTATTATGTGGAACATCGGTGTAACAAAGTATAGAGGAGCAGGGAATTAATGGAACCGTAATATTCGAATTGTTTTTCAATGCTTAATTGAGTACAAAGTAATAGCCGATTCTATTAAACGGAATTGGCTATTACTTTATGAACAAATTAGATTCATCTTTTACATCGTGTATTTCAATTTGTTTCAATTCGAGTTTTAATCTTTCTGTTTCAATTACATAGTTTTCGTGTTTTAGTTTTTCCAGTTCCAATTGATCTTTGACAATATCGCGTTGGATTTTCGATTGTTTTTGGAAATGATCTGTGACTATTGCTACAATAGGTATCGTAAAAACCATAATGACTGCGACTAAACCTGTCATGCGTCTCACCTCTTTTTTGAAATATTCTGATTATAAAAAAGTATATAGTAATTTTAGAAATAAATAAAGCCAACAGAATGAGTAAATCTGAAGAGGTGTATTATAGTAATGTTGGATATTGATAAAAGGAATAGCCTGCCGAACAATGATCCGGAAGGCTGCACCCAGGTTATTTTTTGATCGATTGTTGTTTTTTAATCATCCGTAATCCGGCGAAAACATTGGCCAGTGCAACAACAATAAATAAAATAAACAGTGTTTGTCCATAAACGCTTACAGCTGCAAGCAGCCAGACAGCGGCCAGTATAAAATAAACAATGCTCATTTTTGGGATGGGTGTCTTCATTAATAAATCGTTCCTTTCATACTATGACGAATTATGTTGACAATGAGTAAAAAATTTTATATATTTATGTATGCGATGAGCTCATTTGCGTAAGACGGACAGACATTCCTTTTAGGAGCATGTTGTGGAGCATGGTCTGGACGCCGCAAATTTCGAGAAAACACTCTGTCTTCTGACAGGGTGTTTTTTATTTGATTGAAAAATCCCCTTGGGACCGAGGGGATTTTTTGTGTTGTCATATGCCTGGCTAATCCATCATAACGTGGAGTATACGGACAGGCAGTCATTTTAAATAACTTCTCGATACACGCCGGTGACGATTCCTAAAATAGTGACTGTTGGAAGCAAAATGGGCTCCATCGATGCGTTTTCAGGCTGAAGACGGATGTGATCCGCTTCTTTAAAGAAACGTTTAACCGTTGCTTCATCCTCCTCTGTCATAGCAACAACAATATCACCGTTTTTCGCTGTTTGCTGCTGTTTAACAACAACGTAGTCACCATTTAAAATGCCAGCTTCTTTCATGCTTTCACCGACGATCTCAAGCATAAATACGTTCTCATCTGGTGGAGCGAGTCGTTCAGGAAGCGGAAAATACTCTTCAATGTTTTCAATAGCTGTAATCGGTATGCCGGCCGTCACTTTTCCAATAACTGGTACGTTGACGGGGTGTTGTTTTGGTACAGAACTATCTGTGTCTAAAATTTCAATTGCACGCGGTTTTGTTGGATCACGGCGAATATAGTTTTTACTTTCAAGTCTTGCTAGATGTCCATGAACAGTTGAGCTTGAAGCGAGTCCAACTGCTTCACCAATTTCACGAACGGAAGGTGGATACCCTTTTCTTCGTACTTCATCCTTAATGAAATCAAGGATGTCTTGCTGACGTTTTGATAGTTTTGTCATTTCTTACACCTCTCTTATTATGTGTTTGCCTACAGTATAACATGTGTTCTGAAAAATAACAAACGTAAGTTCGGAATTCCTCTTGACTGAAACGAGCGTTCGTTTTATTATGAAAATATATAACGAACGAGTATTCGAAGAAAGGGTGTTCTTAATGGAAAAAGCCAAAAATTATGCATTTATGTTAACATTAGCCGTGATGATTATATTAGCAGCCATTTATTTTACTTTTAATGGAGTAGAGGCCCCGTCTTATTCAGAAATAAAAGTGGAAAAAGGAGATTCGCTCTGGAGTTTGGCAGAAGAGTACAAAACATTTCATGACATGGATGAGATAGAATTCATTAAGTGGGTACAGGATGAAAATGGTTTGATCACAACGAAAATATTGCCAGGTGAACAGCTTGTCATTCCGGTACTATCTGTAAAAAATGACGGTGGGCTGCAACTGGCGGATGGAGACTGATAATAGATGAAAAAAGCGGTTATATATTGCCGAGTGAGTACAGAAAAGGAAGAGCAGGTAACATCGCTTGAGAGACAGGAGGAAGAACTAAAAGCACTAGCAAAAGCAAAAGGATTTCAAACGGCAGCTGTTATTAAAGACCAGGCGAGTGGATATGACCTTGACCGGCCAGGCATGCTTGAACTGCTCGATTTAGTAAAAAGTGCTGATATTAAAGCTGTGTTAATTCAAGATGAAACGAGAATTGGACGCGGCAATGCTAAAATTGCGCTGATCCATTGTTTATTTAAAGAAGGTGCAGTTGTTTACAGCATTGCAGATGACGGTGAACTGCACATGTCTGATTCAGATTCAATGATTTTACAGATTGTTAGTATGGTAGAAGAATACCAACGAAAAATTCATAATTTGAAGATTAAACGGGGGATGAAGCGGGCAGTAGCTAAAGGATATCGACCTGAAAAGAATTTAAAAAATCGTGGCAATGATCAAGGGCGCAGTCGGAAAGAAATCCCGGTGAAAGAGATTGTTAGACTTCGTGAAAATGGCTTAACTTACGAGGAAATCGCCGCAACATTGCGCGGATTCGGGTACAATATTTCGCGCGCGACGGTTCACCGGCGTTACATAGAATATAAAGAAAGTGAATCCATCAACTAGGAAGCTTTTTTCTTGTCATGTTTCGTTCCGTTGTGTACGATAACGGGATAAATAGAAAGGAGCATGATCCCATTGTTATCATCTGAAAAGATTGCACGCATAAATGAACTAGCGAAAAAAGCGAAAGAAACGTCTTTGACGGATGCCGAATTAAAAGAGCAATCCGCGCTACGTAAAGAATATTTAACAACATTCCGCTCATCAATGCGTCAGACAGTCGAATCTGTCCGCATTTTTGATCCGACCGGCGAAGAAGTGACGCCAAAAAAAGTGCGGGACATTCAAAAAAGAAAAGAATTAAATTAAGGAATGTGAAAAAAAGAGAAAATCCGATGATTTTCTCTTTTTTTTCACATTATTCTGCTTTATTGTTGTGTAATCTTCAAAAGACATTTAATATAGAGAAATAAATGACCTTTTGAAAGGATGGATCTCATGTTTGATAAAACAGACCAACTAGCGGTCACAACAATCCGTACACTATCTATTGATGCAATTGAAAAAGCGAATTCCGGCCATCCGGGTTTGCCGATGGGTGCTGCTCCGATGGCGTATGCACTCTGGACGAAAGTGATGAACCACAATCCGAAAAATCCACAATGGTTTAACCGGGATCGGTTCGTATTGTCTGCAGGTCACGGTTCCATGCTTTTATATAGCTTGCTTCACCTTGCTGGCTATAATTTGCCGCTTGACGAGCTTAAAAATTTCCGGCAGTGGGGAAGTAAAACACCGGGTCATCCGGAATATAAACATACAGACGGCGTTGAAGCAACAACAGGTCCACTTGGACAAGGGATTGCAATGGCTGTCGGTATGGCAATGGCGGAACGCCATCTAGCATCTGTTTATAACAAAGATGGCCACGAAGTCATCGGCCACCATACATACGCACTTTGTGGTGATGGTGATTTAATGGAAGGTGTTGCATCAGAAGCAGCGTCACTTGCGGCGCATTTGAAATTAAATCGTCTCGTTCTTCTTTATGATTCAAATGACATTTCACTTGATGGTGATTTAGATAAATCATTCTCTGAAAGTGTAGAAGGACGTTTTGAAGCATACGGCTGGAACTATATCCGTGTAGAAGATGGAAACGATCTTGAAGCTGTGACAAACGCGCTTGAATCTGCGAAAAAAGAAAATGATCGTCCAACAATCATTGAAGTAAAAACAGTGATTGGATACGGTTCTCCAAACAAATCAGGCAAATCTGATTCACATGGTGCTCCACTTGGCGAAGCTGAAATGAAGTTAACAAAAGAATATTACAAGTGGACATTTGATGAAGATTTCCACGTGCCAGACGAAGTATACAACCGTTTCGAAGAAGCAGCTGTTAGCCGAGGTGCAGAGGCGCAAGCTGAATGGGAAAAATCATTTGCATTATATAAAGAAAGCTATCCTGAATTAGCAGCACAGCTTGAAAAAGCGATTAGCGGAGAACTTCCTAACGGATGGGATGCTGATCTGCCTGTTTATAAAGAAGGAACAGCTTCTGCAACGCGTGCAACGTCAGGCGATGCATTAAATGCAATCGCGAAAAACGTACCGACATTCATCGGCGGTTCAGCTGACCTAGCCGGTTCAAACAAAACGACAATTAAAAACGTTGGCGATTTCATGCCAGGACAGTATGAAGGACGCAACATCTGGTTTGGTGTACGTGAATTCGCAATGGGTGCGGCGATGAATGGGATGGCCTTACATGGTGGCTTACAAGTATTTGGCGGGACATTCTTTGTGTTCTCTGACTATCTTCGTCCAGCCATTCGATTAGCAGCATTAATGGGTCTTCCTGTCACATATGTATTCACACATGACAGCATTGCGGTTGGGGAAGATGGCCCGACACATGAGCCGATTGAACAGTTGTCTTCATTACGTGCAATGCCGAACCTGTCTGTGATTCGTCCAGCTGATGGAAACGAAACAGCAGCTGCATGGAAACAAGCGCTGACAAGTAAATCAACGCCGACCGCGCTCATCTTGACACGTCAAGACTTGCCGGTTCTGCCATCGTCAGAGCAGCAGTCGCATACAGGGGTTGAAAAAGGTGCTTACACAGTTGTGAAAGCAGAAAAAACACCAGATGTTCTTCTTCTTGCGAGCGGTTCTGAAGTTGGCATCGCCGTTGAAGCGCAAGAAGCACTTCTTAGCGAGGGGATTCATGCAAATGTGGTTAGCATGCCATCATTTGACCGTTTTGAACAACAGGATGCAGCCTACAAAGAGTCTGTTATTCCAAAGTCAGTGAAGAAACGCCTTGGTATTGAGATGGGTTCTTCATATGGATGGCACCGATACACAGGAGAAGAAGGCGACGTACTGGCGATTGATCAATTTGGTGCTTCTGCTCCAGGTGAAACCGTAATGAAAGAATATGGCTTTACAGCTGAAAATATTGTGGCACGAGTGAAAGCTCTTCTAGAAAAATAAGAATTGAAAAGTCTGGGACCTTTGTTCCGGACTTTTTTTGTCATGAATCAACAAAAATTCACCTGCCCTTATTGTATAATCATCAATGGTTTAGTACACTTTGAATAGACAACTTGAAGGAGGAACACGTTTATGTTTTGGTATGTACTTACGGCTGTACTGGCACTCGCTGCCGGCGTTGCCATCGGTTTTTTCATTGCACGCCGTTACATGATGGATTATTTGAAGAAAAATCCACCAATTAACGAGCAAATGCTGCGAATGATGATGATGCAAATGGGTCAAAAACCATCGCAAAAGAAAATCAATCAAATGATGGCGCAAATGAATAAACAACAGGATAAATAATTCCTTGTTGTATAAGGGATAGAAGGATTTTTATTTGCTTATTTATTTAAACAGAAGGTCGAAAGGTTAATCTTTCTTCACTGTTGTTGCGTTCATATGGTTTATTTTCCTTGTAAATAACAATAACCACCTTTTCTGGTTGAAAGATTAACCAAGAAAGGTGGTTTTTATTATGAAATTAGAAGATGCGTTTAATGAGTATATCTACTATTTTTTGCCGAAAGGATTTATAAACAAGACATTGCTTAACAAATGGAAGGAATTAAAGAACGTCAAAGTGTTCCTGAAAGATAAGAGTGGAATTACTCAATGGGAAAGAATTTATCCCGCATTAACGGGCAGTAAGACCCTCGCTTCAAGACTTCGAAAAGAAAAGAAGGATGAGCGGGGAATCAATTGTCCGTAAAAGCCCGATTGGTTCGGGCCAGTCAGAGCCTGGTCACTCAGGTATTGCCGCAGGACGCGGCGTTCTTTACCTGAGTTCCTGTTTATTCAGTGGGGGATGAAGAAAACCCCCACTGAATGAAGTATCACTTTATCTCAATTTCTAATTGTTCAATATACATGCTGAACAACAATCCATTTTTCCAGTGGTTAAGGGCAAGAATTTTGTATGAATATTTAGATCTATACAAAAAAAGCTTGTAGACAGAGTCTAATAAAGTGAAGACTCTGTCTACAAGCTAGAAGCAGCTGTTACAGACAGCTGCTTGCCTTTTAAATATCTCGAATGCCAAGCACTGCTTCTGAGATATTAACTGCATGATCACCCATGCGTTCAAGGTTAGAGATAATATCAACAAATACAATTCCTGCCTGTCCTGTACACTGTCCTTCGTTCATACGGAAAATATGCTGCTTGCGAAGCTTCCGTTCCATTTTGTCGATAAGATCTTCCTGATTAGCCACTTCGCGGGCAAGATCCAAGTCATTTAAATCAAGAGAACGAATTGCTTTTGAAACTGTTTCAGTAGTCAGTTTAAACATTTTATCTAAATCAGCCATCGCGTCTTCTGAAATCAGTACTTTGTTTGCCTGCTGATATTCAACAAGTTCACAAATATTCTCAGCATGATCTCCAATACGTTCAATGTCCCGGATGGCGTCCATTAGTGTTGAATGACGTTCAGATTCAGTACCGCTCAGCTGTTGTGAACCAACCTTTACAAGATAATCGGTAATTTTCTGATCAAGATTGTCGATCGCTTCTTCGAGTTTCTCAGCTGTTGAAGCATGTTTTTGATGTCTAGTCTTTAAGTATTTATGCGTTTCTTCCATTCCTTTAATCGCATATTCACCCATGCGAATCACTTCTTCTTTTGCCTGACTTAAGGCGATTGAAGAAGATTGTTCAATAAAAATTGGATCAAGATGCTTAGGCTTGTACTCAATAAAGGCATCTTCACCAGGGATTAGCTTAGTCACAATCACGGCTAGCACCGCAACAAATGGCAATTGAATCAACGTATTGGTCACGTTAAATGTCCCATGCGCAAAGGCAATCGTCAGTTCAGGGTTTAAATTTAAGGACGCTTGCAGATAAATAACAAATCGCGTGAAATACGGCAAAATAATTAAGAAAATGACGCTTCCAATAATGTTAAATAAAACATGTGTTGCCGCTGCCCGTCTCGCCGCAACAGAGGCCCCAATGGAAGCCAGAACAGCTGTAATAGTCGTCCCGATATTATCCCCAAATAACACTGGTAGTGCGGCATGAATATCAAGCAATCCTTCTGAAAAAAGCCCCTGTAAAATCCCGATCGTAGCACTGGAACTTTGTACAATTACTGTAAAGAGCGTTCCGATAATTACACCGAGCACCGGATTTGAAGCCATACTAACTGTTAATTCATGAAATGTTTCAAGCTCCCGAAGTGGCTTCATTCCTCCGCTCATTAATTCTAATCCGTAAAAAAGCAATCCAAAACCAAAAGCGATTCGCCCTAGATTATTTACCTTTTTATTTTTAAAGAAGAAAATCAATAAAGATCCAAGAGCAATAATTGGAAGAGCGTATTCACCAACATCGATGCCGATAATAAATGCTGTAACAGTTGTTCCAATATTGGCTCCCATAATGACACCAATGGCTTGTCTAAGCGTCATAAACCCGGCGCTTACTAGACCCACTGTAATAACCGTTGTACCAGAACTGCTTTGAATTAACACCGTTACGAGTATACCCGCAAGCACGCCCATTAGCGGATTTGTCGTAAATCGATCTAAAATTTCACGAAGGCGTTCGCCGGCAGATGCTTGTAGGCCATCCCCCATTTGTTTAATCCCGTACAAAAAAATTCCAAGTCCGCCTAAAAATTGAAATAGTACTTCTTGGAAATTAATTTCCATAACTTCAGCTCCAGTCCCTAATTTTCGACAAAATTCTATCCAATTATGAAGAAAAGGTATAGTAAAAGTAAAGGGTATACAATCTAAATTTACATTATATTAATATTATCCCCTTAATATTAAAATTAGATTACAAATTATAATAATTATAATGGATATACCTTGAATAGTTTTCACTGGCTGACTACAATATAAAAGATCTATTTAGGAAAGGGCCGATGAAATGTCCCTATTCAAGAAATTTATAAAAGTCTTCACTTTCAAGTAATGGAAAATACGAGGACAAACATTATGCAGCGAACTTTGAAGGGAAAGAGGATACACAAGAAAACGATGATAAAAAACGGTAAGAATATAACCAATCAAAAATATATATAAAGAAAATGCGTTTGTGAAATAACAACATTCGTTTTGTGGAACTCTCTTTTTTAATGAATCGTATGCCTTAAATATAGAAATGTCTTTTATGAAGAAACGTACTCAGATGATCATCCTTATATAGACTATAAAGATGATCATCGTAAGTAAAGTGCAAATGAGTTGTTCTGTTCTCTGAATGCAGCGGAACGAAGACTAGAATAAGAATGTTACGTTCTGTGACAACGTCTGCATGACCACCGTTCTGTAGGCCTAGCCCCCAGATGGAAGACGTTATTCATAACACTTACGGGGAGCGGTTCGTTTACATGAGTCGCTCTTTTTTTAATGTAGGTTGATGCAAAAGACCTCTTCATTAAGAGAGCTTTTTTTCTCGTTTCGCTGCATGATCGATCATAAATATCAGTGTTAGAGAAAAACCGATAAAAGAAAAGACCCAAAAAACACCTGTAAAACCGTTAATCCCAGCAGACAGTATGGCAATGAGAACAAGATAAATAGTGAAGAAGCTCTGCACGATAATGCTTAACCCGATTTTTTTCATGAGAATCGCCTTTTTTACAAAACCGATGTATCGATGTACTTGCCAGACAAAGACTGCAAGTGTAATAAAAAAAAACGTATATGCAGCAAAATCGACTATATCCTTCACGGTCAACGATTCTATAGCCGCTAAAAGACTGATGATGACTTCCTTCATGATTTCCCGCCCCTTTCATACTTATTTGAAAAATTCGTTTAATCCATTTTCCAGAATAAGAGGTTATATCCCTCATTGTAATCAAAAAATTCAAATTAAAAACCATTCTTCTTCATGTTTATAAAGTCGGCAAAAAACTTTTTCCAACGAACCCTTTTAGATAGATGATTACCTATTCTGTTTATATAGCTAGGGGGCTGATGAAATCTATGAACCATTCACCATTTTCATATTATTCTGATGTTCAATCTTTTCCTTAAAATTATTCATAAACGAGTTTGGATTTGGAAAGGCTAAAAAAGCAACCATTAAAAAGGAGTGAACAATATGGGACAAAATCATCAATTTAAGCCGGGACAAAAAGTGCCGAATAATGGATCTTATGTGGAAATCGGCGAAACAGGGAGCACAGTAAACAATCCCAAAAAAGTCAAACTAGAAGCAGGCGATACTTTCCCGGATACAACAAATCATAATCGTGTTTGGATGTACCAGCGCAAACCATAATCACTTAAAAATATTTTCCTAATTTTCACAGAGTGAATAAACCGAGATCGATAGAAGGCCGTTTTTTATTTGAAAAAACGGTTTTTTTTATTTTTTGATGAATAAGTACGCTGAGTAATGAGTAAAATGAATTAATGAAGGAAAAGGAGTGTTTGCCATGAAAAAATGGTACTTGTCTTTATTTATAACGATTTTTATTATACTTGGTGTAAATGCCCTCGTATATGCTTACGAAGATGAGCCGACAGGTACAGCGTTTGAACAGCTCGAAAAAGAAGGTATTTCCTTAAAACATTATATTGTGACATTTAAATCACAAGATATCGAAAAAGGGTATTACCGGGCTGTTTCTAGTAATGGTGAGACCCTTCGCTTTAAACAATCTGATGTTGAAATTGAACTATTTGTCGGTAATCGCATCCGTTCATACTGGGAAGACGGCGGTTTTAATATAGCAGAATATGTAAAACCAAAACGGATTGATTATAAAATAACACGTGTATGGAATGAACATAATGAAACGTATTACGGAGGAACAAGTGCTTTAGATGGTGATATTATCTTTACAGAAGAAAATGTAATAGGCCAGAAAGTAAAAGCCGGTCACTATGTTACAGCCGAGTTTGACCAAATGTTTATTGAAAGCGGTTTAATCTGTGTATATAAAAAGAAATAGAAAAAAGGGCGATCTTATTTAATTGGATCGCCCTTTTACTTTAATTCAATATTTTTTGGTTTTAGGAGTTTTAGGAATATGTAAATCTTCATATAAATTTAAAAGCTGGTCCAATTCCTGGCTATACTCGATTGCAAGCGGTGAAGTTAGTCCATTATCAATCGCGATGTTGAAAAGTTCCGTCCGTTTTTCTTCAATTGCGGACAGCAACATGTCTTTATCCATAGAGGACATCCCTTTCTTATTCTACCTGTAATAGTATACCCAATCATTTAATTATTTTCAAAAAGAACTTTCGACTGGTAGTTTTCTTCTGTTCACAATTTATTCGGAGTACGAATGAGGCCAGTTCTGTTACAATGGGGAGGAAAGGATGTTGATGATGGCTGATTTAAATATTTTTCTGGCATTCGGAGCAGGGTTTTTAAGTTTTATTTCACCGTGCTGTCTGCCGCTTTATCCTGCCTTTTTATCGTATATTACCGGCATGAGCGTGAATGAATTAAAAAACGATAATGCGATGCTTCAGCGTCGCAGTATGCTACACACACTATTTTTTTTAATGGGGTTTTCCCTCGTCTTTATGTTACTCGGATTCGGTTCGTCGTTTATCGGTCAGTTTTTAAAAGAATGGGATGATTTAATCCGTCAGCTTGGCGCAATTTTTATTATTTTCTTTGGTCTTATTGTAACAGGTATATTGCAGCCTAAGTTTATGATGTCGGAGAAACGGATGGCATTTAAAAACCGTCCGGTCGGCTATTTAGGATCTGTACTCATAGGTCTTGCGTTTGGTGCGGGATGGACACCATGTACCGGCCCTATCTTGCTTGCTGTTATTTATATGGCGGGGACGCATCCTGATTCAGCGATGCTGTATATGATGGCGTATACGCTTGGGTTCGCTATTCCATTTTTCGTACTTTCATTCTTTATCGGCCGGATGAAGTGGATTCGGACGAATAGCGCTAAGATTGTAAAAATCGGCGGTTATGTTATGATCATCATGGGCATTGTGCTGTTTTTTGACTGGATGACGAAAATTATTATGATTCTCACTCCATTGTTTGGAGGATTCACCGGCTTTTAACACGTTTGAAGGAATGATTGACATGGATTGGATGATTGCGGCATCATCAGTAGCTGCTGTTATGATGGGGATCCTTGCATTCTTTGTTAGAATGCGGGCAGCGAAAAAGCCGACAACAGCGAAGAAAATCATTATGCCGCCGCTTTTTATGAGTACCGGGGCTCTTATGTTTTTATTTCCGGAGTTCCGGGTGACGTTGTTGGAGATGCTCGAAGCAATAGCAGTTGGAATGGTCTTCTCTCTTTTATTAATGAAAACAACAAATTTTGAAATACGAGATGCTGCGATTTATTTGAAACGATCCAAAGCATTTCCAATTATTTTAATGACTCTTTTAGTCGTGCGCCTTATTAGTAAACTTGTTTTATCGACGAAGATTGATATCGGCGAACTAGGTGGTATGTTTTTCATTTTAGCGTTTGCGATGATCGTTCCGTGGCGATTGGCGATGTATAGTCAATATATGAAATTAAAACGGCAACAGATTATAGATGCCACAGAAAAAAGCACCATTCGTCCAATTTGACGAATGGTGCTTTTTTCTAAAATAGATGCTGATATGGCGAAGCATCAATCTGCATTTCATCCAGTTTTTTGCGCAAAAATTTATGGTCGCGCTTCGGTGTAGCCATAATGTAGCCGCGTACGATAAGATCAGTTGATATGTGGCGCGCTTTTTCTTTTAATGCAAGTTCACCGATTTTGCCGGCGATTTTGTGACGGGCGACGTCACGAAACAATTCAGGCACTGGACTAACGAGTTCTTCAAGCATTGCTTTTTCATTTTTCCCCCAGATTTTCCTTGTCTGATCAACATAATACTCTTCCCAATCCATATCTGATCGGCCATCTTGTTTAGGCATTTTTTTCAAAAACTTGCGGAACATAAAAAATCCACCGATTGCAAACAATGAGACAAGGACGACTGTCCATATCATAATAAAATAAGAAAACCAACCTTCAAGCATGATCAAACCCCCGTAAGATTATCTTCTTCTGTTTATCCCGCATTAACGGGCAGTAAGTCCCCTTCTTCAAGACTTCGAAAAGAAAAGAAGGATAAGCAGGGGATCAAATGCCCGTAAAAGCCCGATTGGTTCGGGCCGGCTGAAGCCGGTCACTCAAGTATTGCCGCAGGACGCGGCGCTCTTTACTTGAGTTCCTGTTTCATTCAGTGGGGGGATAGTGGAACGCAGACTAAGATCGTCACGTCCTGTGACAACGTCTGCATGATTCACATTCTGTGAACCTAACCCTCACTGAATGAAGTTTCACTTTATTATAGCAAGAAAAGCATGCTAATTCATCCTTTTCATTCTCTGAATATTTCGTTATGATAAGAACATACATACGACTAGAGGTGAATCATGTGAAATTTATACATACAGCTGACTGGCACCTTGGCAAAATTGTACACGGCGTCTCGATGACAGAGGATCAGCGTTTCGTTTTACAAAAACTGATCTTGCTTATTGAACGCGAAAAACCGGATGCGCTTGTAATCGCAGGTGATTTATACGACCGATCGGTTCCACCGGCTTCTGCTGTGAATCTATTAAACGAAGTACTGTATCACATTAATGTGGAAATGAATGTGCCGATTGTGGCGATATCAGGCAATCATGATAGTGCGGATCGGCTGGCATTCGGCTCGACATGGTTCCGTCAAAGCCGCTTTTATCTGGCTGGGAAAATCGAGAATGGGATGTATTGTCCTGTAATCGACGGTGTTCACTTTCACTGCATACCATTTGCGGAACCGGGAATCGTCCGTCACGTGTATGAAGATGAATCGATTCATTCTCATCATGATGCGATGAAGGTGATTACGGGGCGGTTAAGCGAAAAAATGGATCGTGATGCCATTCATATTGCCGTTGGTCACGCTTTTGTGACCGGCGGGGAGACGAGTGACTCCGAACGTATTTTATCCGTTGGTGGAACAGGAAATGTCGGAGCAGAGCTGTTTAGTCCTTTTCACTACACGGCGCTTGGCCATCTGCATAATCCGAACGCCATCCGCCATGATACAGTACAATATTCTGGCTCACTCTTGAAATATTCGTTTTCAGAAGCGGCACACACGAAAAGTGTATCCATAGTAGAACTGAACGAAAAAGGAACATTAAGCGTGCGGAGAGAAGCGTTAACACCGATTCGTGATATGAAAGAAGTGAAAGGACTACTTGATGAAGTAATGGAAATGAATGAAACAGATGACTACATGAAAGTAACGCTGGAGGATGAAGGTGCGTTAATTGATCCGATGGCAAAGTTGAAGCGGAAATTTCCGAACATATTACATATGGAAAGGGCATCGGCAAAAATCCATTCATTTGAAATTGCTTCTACTAGGCGAAAGCAAAAAAATGAATTGGAATTGTTTAATGAATTTTACAAGGCCATGACAAGCCTCGATTTTACGGATGAAAAAGAAGCTTATATGGCAGCGGTGATGGATGATGTGAAAAAAGGAGGTGATTAAACGTGAAGCCGGTAAAATTAACAATGACCGCATTTGGTCCATATGCAGGACGAGAAGAAATTGATTTTTCACTGCTTGAAAACCGGAAAATGTTTGTTATTTCGGGAAAGACCGGTTCTGGCAAAACGACCATTTTTGATGCAATTAGCTTTGCAATGTATGGCAGGCCGAGTGGTGATAACCGGAGTGCACAAGAAATGAGAAGCCAGTTTGCGCAAGCGGGACAGTTGACGGAGGTGGAATTGTTATTTGAACTGAAAGGTTGTCAATATGTGATCCGCCGTACACCACAGCAAGAAAAAGTGAAAGCGCGCGGAACGGGTACGACGATTGCAAGTGCGACGGCTGAACTAAGTGAAATAACGGATGAAGGAAAGAAAGTGCTGTTGGCGGCCAATGTACGTGATACAGATGAAAAAATAAATGAACTAATCGGTTTAGAAGCAAATCAATTTCGGCAAATTTTAATGATTCCACAAGGTGAATTTCAAAAACTGCTTATGGCAAGCAGTCAAGATAAAGAAAAAATTTTGCAGAAACTGTTTCAAACAGTTTTTTATAAACAAGTAGAGGAACGATTGAAAGAAAAAGCAGATATATTGAAGAAAGAAGCAGGAAAAACAGTAGCTGAACAAATGACGATGCTAAAAAGTTTGCCTCTGTATTCACATGAAATGAGCATTCTTCTGAACGAGGAGGACGTGATGACAGATGTAGTCTTTAAGCAGTTAGATATCGATATGGACATGATGCAACGAGAGCATCAATCGATGAAGGAAAACATTGTGAAGGTTGGAAAAAAACGCGATGAACACGTCGCAGAACGTGAGCGGGGTACGACGCTGAACAGGCAGTTTGATGCTCTGACACAGTCAATTGAAGTAAAAAGACAGCTCGACGACCGACAGGAACAAATGCAATTGATTACTGTAAATATCGTTCGTGCCGAAAGAGCAGAAAAGTTGCTTTCGTATGAAGACCATGTTCAAAAAGCTGAGAAAGCATTGGTATTGGCACACGAGCGAAAAAAGGAAGCGATGCAAAACGAAACATTGGCACGTGTGCAATTTGATCAAGCAGAGAAAGTGTTGAAGCGAGAAGAGAGCCGGCAGCCGGAGCGTGATAAAGCGATCAGACACTATCAACAGTTGGAATCAATGAAAGAATCTGTTTATGCTTTTAAAGAAGCAGTGCAGAATGAATCAATATGCAGGGAAAAACTGGTAAATGCAGTGGCTAGCGGTGTACGATTGCATGAAACACTTCAAGAAATGGAACAAAAAATAAGTGAGGCCGAACATACGATTAAGCCGCTTGAATTAGCGGGTGAACGGTTTATCAAAGCGGACCGGCTCGTTGAAAAAGCAGATCAGATGCTTGAGCTGCATAAAGAAGCAAGAGCTGCAGCATCTCAATTATCGACGCTCGAAGCCGAGAAAAAAGAAGCGGAGCAACGGGTTGCGGAGGCTATGCAAAAAGCGGTTGAAAGTAAGAAACAAGTACTTGCTTTACGGCAGAAATTAAAACACGAACAAGCGGCTCTTCTCGCATTACATTTGACAGAAGGCGAACCATGCGCCGTTTGTGGCTCCATTCATCATCCTAAACCGGCTTATTCCGGTGATGACGACCCGTTAATTCGCGATGAGGATGTCGAACAAGCAGAGAAACACGCATCATTGATTGAGCAAAAGAGTTATGATGAAGAACGAAAACTGTCTTCCATCCAGTTTGCCGTAAACACCTTAAAAAAAGAAATTGAAAAAATGAAAGCCAAATTGTCTGAAGATCAAACGATTGAAGATGTTCAAGAAATGCTTCAAGGGGCAAAAATGGACAGGCAGAAAGCTGAACATGATCGAGAGAAAAAACAGCAACTGGCTGAACAGCTTCACATGTTCAATCAGCAGAAAGAAATGATCGTGCAAAATATAGAGCAAAACCGGCAAATAGAAGCAGCTGAACAGCGCGCACATATTGAGGCGAATAGCGTTCTTGCGCAAATGGAAAAAAGCGTACCGGATCAGATGCGGAATGTAGCTCAATTTATCGAAGTTTTTGATCAAGTAAAACAGCAAGTAGAACAGGATAAACAGCAAGTAGAACAGGCCCGTACTGTGTACCATGAATGGCATGTGGCACTCCAGTCAGCGGTCTCCATTCTCAATGAACGAGAGCAGGCGATGGTAGAAGCAGAAGCGTCATACAAAGACACGGCAGCCATCTTTTCCGAAAAGCTTCTGGAAAATGAATTCATCGATGAGCAGTCTTATCAAGATGCAAAACCGTTTGTCGATCATCTTCTTCCGATGAAGGAATCAGTGGAGCTGTATAACGAAGAGCAACGTGCGATTCACATGAAAATTCGTGAATTGGAAAAGACAACAAACGGTCTCGAGCGGATGGATCTTAATAAATTGAGCGATACAATTGATATGTTGAACGATGAAATGAACGAATGGACACATAAGGCGGGTATGCTTGCGGCACAGATGAGTGAGTCGATGCGGACAAAAGAGGCCGTCATGCGTCTGTCCGAGCAAATCGCCCGCGTTGAGGAAGAGTATCGTCTTGCTGGGCATATGTATGATATTGCACATGGAAAAAATGAATTGAAAGTGACGTTTGAGCGTTACGTACTCGCGTCTTTTCTAGAAGATATTTTAATCGCTGCCAATACGCGGCTTGTTGGTATGACAAATGGACGATTCCAGCTGGAACGGCAGACGGAGCGTGCAAAAGGAAATGCCCAGAGCGGACTTGATCTATTAGCCTTTGATCAATATACGGGGGCAAGCCGTCATGTAAAGACATTGTCGGGTGGTGAAAGTTTTAAAGCGGCGCTCGCCCTTGCACTTGGTCTTGCGGAGGTTGTACAAAATTATGCGGGTGGTGTGTCACTAGAAACGATGTTCGTAGATGAAGGATTTGGCACGCTTGACCCAGAATCGCTGGATCAAGCGATTGAAACGCTAATGGATATTCAATCAGATGGCCGGCTTGTCGGGATTATATCGCATGTACCAGAGTTGAAAGAGCGAATTGATGCTCGTTTAGAAGTGAAGCAGTCAGAGAGGGGAAGCGAAGCGATATTTGTGTTTTCAGGTGAAATATAAGCAATATTCATAAATAGTTCACGGGAAAGCGAGTTTGTTCATTGAGAAATGAATGAATATCCTTTACGATAAATATACAAAAGCTGTTTGGAGGGGATTTTTTGAAATTATTTCGTTATATGATAATTGTCGGGATTGTGATGATTGTGCTGTCTGCATGCAGCAACAGCGATTTTCAAGGAAATATGGATGTAGAAGTGAAGGATTTCAAGAATACGAACCAAGATGGGAAAGAAGTTAATTTGTCCGATTTGAAAGGGAAAGTGTGGATTGCTGACTTTGTCTTCACAAATTGTACGACTGTTTGTCCACCGATGACGAAAAACATGAGTGATCTTCAAGACATGTTAAATGAAGAAGGCGTAAAAGACTATCGCATTGTATCATTTAGTGTTGACCCGGAGCGTGATACACCGGAAGCATTGAAAGAATATATTTCCCATTATGAAGCAGATGAATCGAATTGGGATTTGTTGACGGGTTATGACGGCAAATATATTCGCGAATTCGCGGAAAAGAGCTTTCAAACATTAGCGATTCCAGATCCAAATTCTGACCAGATCATGCATGGAACGAGCTTTTATTTAGTCGATAAAGAAGGCACTGTTGTCAAGAGTTATGCAGGTAATATGGACGTGCCATTCGATGAAATTGTGTTGGATGTGAAGCAATTAACAGAACAACCTTAAGAATAGCACCCCGAATCACGTATTCGGGGCTTTTGCATATAAATAAATGAGCATAAAATAAATAAGACTTGACATTCACATAATTCACAAAAAATTAATAATTTTTTAGTTGCGATAATTTGGGTTTTTGTGTAAGATAAATGTACAGCTTTTTCTGAATATTGTGTTAAGGAGAGTGACTGTATGAACTATGGATTATACAAATTTGGCTCTATGAACAGCGTAAAATGTGAATGTGGTTGGGAAGGGCAGCGTGCTGAACTCCGAAGTGCGCTCGTCGTGCTTGAACAAACAAAGTGTGGTTCCATTTATGATGCTGAAGATGTTTATATTTGCCCTCGCTGTGGATCTAGAAAGTATTAATACCTCTCTACTTTTTCTTTCTGCGCCTTTACATGACCTTTTTCTATGATAACTTCGATGACCGCCAAGAGCCATTTGCTATCATGTTTTGAAGTGGAATCACCCTCATGATTCCACTTTTTTATTTTTTTACAACGACTCTCTCGCCATTTATAATAGAAATAGTTAAATGAGCGGAGGAATAAAATGTCGAATGTAGTCAATCAGTATTTTGCCAATGAATATGAATCGATTGAAATGCTTGCTGATCGCATTAGTGATGCCCTTCACTGTCCTATTACAATTGAAGATGCAAATCATCAAATTATTGCGTACAGCCGCCATGAAGGAGAAATAGATCCGGTGCGGATTGCAACGATTATGCGCCGTCGTGTACCGGAGCATGTGATTAATAGTTTATGGAAAAGCGGAGCTATTCCAAAATTATTTGAAACAGAAGAACCGGTCATTATCCCGGCCATTGATCAAGTTGAGCTTGGTGAACGTGTCGCTATTTCAGTTAGAAAGCAAGGGAAAGTGATCGGTTTTATTTGGGCGCAATCAAAGGCGCATTTTTCGAATGAGCAAATGTTTATTTTAAAGGAAGCTGCAAAAGCGGTGAAAAGCCAGCTTCTACAGCACGAGAAGCGAAAACGTGCGGCTGAAGAAAGCCACCAGGAGTTTTTTTGGAAGCTGTTAACCGGACACTTCAACGGACGTAATGAAGTGGAACAAGTGAATAAAAGCTATGGAATGCCGTTGTCGGCTGAACTGCTGGCAGTAGTATTTGACTTTCAACAGACAATTGACCGTACGCTTGAGCGGCAAATAGACTATCTTGTTGAAACACTCCAGCAATTATCATGTATAGCGAGAACGTATGATGGAAATCAGCTTATTTTACTGATTCGGTTTCCAGATAAAGGTAAAACAAATGCGGTACAGCATTATATTCAAGACTTTATTGCGAAAGCATCAGAAAGGCTGCAAATACAGACAGCAGGGGCAGCGGGAAGTATTGTGAAAAATCCAATCGATGTGCAGACAAGCTATCAAGAAGCATTATATGTGCTGCGCATGAAAGAACTGTTTTCGACAATACAAATGCCGCACTGCTACGAAAAAATAGGTGTTTTTAAATCGATTGATGATTTTCGCACGGTCCGGCAAGGGAAGAGAAATCCGATTATTGAAAAACTGCAAGCTTATGATCAAATGCATCGTGCGAATATGATTGAAACGATTTATACGTTTTTAGCTCACGATGGTAATATGAACGAGGCAGCGGGGGTTTTGCATGTTCATCCGAATACGCTTGCATACCGGTTGAAACGGATGACAGAAATTACAGGATTTGATTTGAAAGATATGAATGAAAAAACATTGCTTTATATTGATTTATTGATTCGTCAAATGGATGATTCATTTTTGTGAAAATGAACAAAAATACTTCTATTGACTTTTTATCCCGCATTAACGGGCAGTAAGACCCCTTCTTCAAGACTTCGAAAAAAGAAGGGTAAGCAAGGGGATCAATTGCCTGTAAAAGCCCGATTGGTTCGGGCCGGCTGAAGTCGGTCACTCAGGTATTGCCGCAGGCCGCGGTGCTCTTTACCTGAGTTCATTTTTATTCAGTGGGGCTATGATGATAAGGAAAATAATCAACTAGGGGGATGAATTGTCATGATTATTGGCGTACCAGGAGAAATTAAAAACAATGAAAATCGGGTTGCTATTACACCAGCTGGCGTTAATTCATTTGTACAAGCAGGACATCATGTACTTGTACAAAGCGGGGCTGGGATGGGAAGTGGCTTCTCTGATGAAGAATATAAAAAAACAGGGGCGGAAATTTTGAACGTGGCAACTGAGGTATGGAAACGTTCAGATATGGTCATGAAAGTAAAGGAGCCGCTCGCATCGGAATACAAATATTTCCACAAAGGGCTTATACTTTTTGCGTATCTTCATCTTGCAGCAGAGCCGGAGTTAACGAAGGCACTTGTTGAACATGAAGTGATAGGCATCGCATATGAAACGGTTAGTGTGAACCAAACGCTGCCGCTTTTATCACCGATGAGTGAAGTAGCGGGTCGGATGGCCGCACAAATTGGCGCGCAGTTTTTAGAAAAGCAAGAAGGGGGAAAGGGTGTTCTGCTTGGAGGTGTACCGGGTGTGAAAAAAAGCAAGGTGACGGTCATCGGGGGTGGAATGGTCGGAAAGAATGCAGCAAAAATTGCGATAGGTCTTGGTGCCGACGTTACAATTATTGATTTAAGCGCAGATCGTCTCCGGCACTTGGAAGATGTATTCGGCTCATCGATTCAAACGTTAATATCAAACCCATTTAATGTTGCAGAAGCCGTGAAAGAGTCTGATCTTGTGATTGGTGCGGTATTAATTCCAGGAGCTAAAGCACCAAGACTAGTAACAGAAGAAATGGTGAAATCGATGTCAGAGGGCTCAGTTATTGTGGACGTAGCGGTGGATCAGGGCGGTATTTTTGAAACAGTAGACCGCATTACGACACATGACAATCCAACATATGTAAAGCATGGTGTTGTTCATTATGCTGTGGCCAATATGCCAGGTGCTGTGCCACGGACATCGACTGTTGCATTGACAAATGTAACCATTCCGTATGCGCTTCAAATCGCGGATAAAGGGTTTGAGAAAGCGGTAGCCGAAAATGCAGCTTTAAAATGCGGTATTAATACGCTAAAAGGATTCGTCACATACAAAGCGGTCGCCGATGATCTTGGTTATGCGTATAAGCAGCTGGATGAACTAATGTAACAGTGTAAAACTAAAACCGGTCATCAGCTGATGACCGGTTTTTTGTGACATTAAAGAGCAATCAGTTCTTTTTGGATCGAATCCGGTGTACCAATGACGATTTTGGGCGTTTTTGCTGGGTCAATCCATTTCATTAGAACTGTTAAATGTGATTCACTGAGGGCAATACATCCTGCTGTCGGGGTTGTACCGCTGCGCCATAGGTGAATAAAGATCGCACTGCCGGCATTTTTCACGACAGGATTTTCATTATAGCGAATAATAATTGCGTGTTTGTAGAGCGTATGATTCAGCCGTTCAAACGATTTCCAGCGTGTGAATGGATTGCCGCGGTAGTATATCCATTTGTTGTAGTCTTTTGACGTAGCGTCATCTACCCAATAATGAAATTTGTTTGTAACTGTATAACGTGATTTTACGCCGACTGGTTTTGCTGCAAAGCCAAACATTTCACCGATGGCATACATCCCTGTTGGTGTAGCTCCATTTCCTTCTTTCTTCGTAAAAGACAGTCCATTTTTACCAGTGACAGCCGGTGAGACACGTTTTAACACCCAGTTGCTCCCGACTTTTTCATATAGTTTCACTGTTGCTATACTAGAAGATGTCTGTCCTTCTGCAATGATTACCTGTTTGCTGTCAATTACGTTGGATAATGCAGCGACGTATGGATCAGGGGCTGCTTCTGGTGACTGAGGAGAAATAGAAATAAGTAAAAGAATCACTAAACACATATAAATCATATGCTTCACTATAAAGCCTCCTTTTTCTTTCTAACTAGCGACTTGAACTTCTGTCTAGCCGCAATTGCTGCGTAATCAAGTTTCGTTTGCGGCGATTCGATGCGTCTTGCTTCCTGTTGCATATAAAGACCTCCCCTAGTAGTTTATAATTATGAAATCACTTCCAATCAACAAAAATTGTAACTTTATTCTAAGGAATTTATTTCCATAAAACAACTCTTTTTGACAAAAAAACAAACTTTTTCAAAAATTACTTGTTTTCCTTATTTATTTAGTAAAAACTCTCATTCATTTTCTTTCCAGCTGATTTCGTGTACAATCAAAAAAAAGACAACAAATGGAGCGGATGGTTATGACGGTAAATAAATCGATAGGTGCAGCTGTTTCATCATTGACAGGTATGAGGCTGCGCGTCGTTCATTCAATCTTGCATCAAATTAATGCGCGCGATTTAATAGCGTTAAAAGCAAAAAGCCAGTTTTCAAAGGAAGAGATGACACCGTTTTTCACTGCTATTACAGCAGAAGCGAACAAACGAAATGAGCAAATGGATGCTGAGCTGCAGCTCGATGTGTTTATTACTTTAACGAAGATGTTAAAGCTACCAGCTGCTCGTTTAAATGAAAAAGAAAAAGTAGCTGCACGCTCTGATGAAATCGTTCATAAATGGTTTGAAAAAACGGTGAAACAAGATAAATTATTGAAGGAGAAATTTGATCAGTCTCTTATCACAGACAAACTCGAATTTTTGCTTCACTATGAAAGTGTGAAAAGAGTGGAGCGTGTGCTCAAAAATGAAAAAGTAGACGAAGAGAAAGAACCGCTTCAAGAAAAGATCCGCCGTTATTGGGAAGAAATGCCGGAATACAAACAAGTACAAATTTATGAGCATCTCCATTTAAATCATGGACTATTATTTACAGAGATCTTGGAGGAAAAAGGCCTTGCTTCTTTTCTATTTGAAATGGGAACGAGAAGCGGTTTATCAATGTATGAAGTGATGCTGTCTGATATTTGTGCGGATCTGCCAAAAGGGGATCCTCATTATTTATGGGTGCTTCATCCAGGTGCGTTGTTTACAGCAGATGTCGCATTGAAAAGTCTCGTATCAGGGAGTTGGATGTTGCCTTCCGCATTGCTTTTAATGTATATGCCGCCGGAAGATGATTTGAAAGAAACAGATTTGGCCGTGATTGCAGCAGAGTGGGTTAGAAGAGAGTCAAGTTACCAGTTGTTAATCCGGCAAATTAATGAATTGAAAGTAGATCAGCAGGAGGCGAAGCAGCACATTGCATCGGTGCGGTTGGAACTTGAAAATGCGATCAGTGCCGAAAAGAGAGCTCAATCGGTCTATCGCAATCTGCAAGAACGTCTCATTGTCATTTTAAAAACAGATCCAGCACGCCCTTATTTAGGAGATATTAGCGTATCTAATACACGAATTCGCGAAAAATTAAGCCGTGTGCAGTCTAAAATGAAATCAAATGAGACGAAAAAAGGGCTTCTTCAGTCTGTTGGGGCTTGGATGTCAAATACGTATTGGCAGACAGAAAAAAACAGTTTAGAAAAAAAACTGCGCGTGTCATTTGAAAAAATGGCTGATGAAGTCATGCGAAAGTATCCGTATTATGAAACGGATTTAATTTCAGAGATGAACACTGCTTTTATTACAGCGAACCAGTGGCAGTTTGAAAAGGAGCGTTTGCAGAAAAAAGAAGCTGAATCCGTCAAGACACTTTCAGAGATGAAAAGCGAAGAGCTGAAACTGCGTGAGAAAGCGGCGGAATCTGCATCTAAAACACCGGGATTAAAGCAATTTGGTATTGAGGAATCACATATGGGGAGCCCTGTCACTTGATAAGGCTCTTTTTTTTATGGTAGGGTATTAAAGATGGGTTAAAGGAAATAATGCCATTATCATTTAATTTATTTTGCTAACTCGCTCAATTTGGAAGGGGAAATGTATGAAAAAAGTAACCAGTGTATTTTGGTGGACAGCGGCGCTAGTTCTGTTTGCCACAATATTTGGGGCAACGGCTCCAAAAACCATTGAAAGTGTAACAACGAATATTCAAAGTTTTATTACATCTGCATTTGGATGGTACTACTTAATTTTAGTGTCGATTATTGTATTATTTTGTCTTGTGCTTATTTTTAGCCCAATTGGTACTATTCGACTTGGTAAACTAGGGGAAAAACCGGAATACTCAACCGCCTCATGGTTCGCGATGTTGTTTAGTGCGGGCATGGGAATAGGACTTGTATTTTGGGGGGCAGCAGAGCCGCTTAGCCATTATGCGGTTTCAAGTCCGCTGTCAGAAGAAGGGACGAACAGTGCATTAAGAGAATCTCTGCGCTACACGTTTTTTCATTGGGGACTGCACGCATGGGCTATTTATGCAATCGTTGCGCTTTCGCTTGCTTACTTCCAATTCCGAAAAGGAGAACCTGGTCTTGTCAGCGCTACATTGAAGCCGGTACTCGGGAAATATACAGAAGGATGGATTGGCACGCTTATTGATATTATTGCTGTTTTTGCTACAGCTGTCGGGGTGGCGACAACTCTCGGCTTCGGCGCAGCACAAATTAACGGCGGTCTTGCGTATTTATTCGGGGTACCTGTTTCATTTGCTGTACAGTTCATTATTATTGCTATTACGACCGTGTTGTTTATCATTTCGTCGTTATCAGGTCTTGGAAAAGGAATCAAAATTTTAAGCAACGTAAACATGGTATTGGCGGTTGCTCTTTTAGTTTTAATGTTAATTCTTGGACCAAGTCTGTTTATTTTAAATATATTTACTGATACGATCGGGGCGTATTTTCAGAACCTGATGCGTATGAGTTTCCAGATTGCACCGCTTAACGAAGAACACCGTAGCTGGATTAATGGGTGGACGATTTTTTATTGGGCGTGGTGGATTTCCTGGGCGCCATTCGTTGGTATTTTTATCGCCCGTGTATCACGGGGACGTACGGTTCGCGAATTCATGATCGGTGTGTTACTTATGCCATCACTTGTCAGCTTTTTTTGGTTTGCGGTGTTTGGAGCATCAGCGATGGATTTACAAATGAGCGGCGCTGTTGATTTGACACAGTATGCAACAGAAGAAGTGCTGTTCGCTGTTTTTAATGCACTTCCGTGGTCACAGCTGTTATCTATCGTAGCTATTTTTCTTGTTACAACATTCTTCATTACATCAGCAGATTCCGCTACATTTGTTCTTGGTATGCAGACGACGAATGGTTCGCTAACACCGCCAAACAATGTGAAAGTGGCATGGGGCATTTTCCAGTCTATGATTGCCGTTGTACTTCTGTACAGTGGTGGGCTTCAAGCATTGCAAAATACCCTCATTGCAGCCGCATTTCCGTTTTCATTCATTATTATTTTAATGATGTTTTCTCTTGTTCGAGCTTTTTCAGAAGAGCGGAAAGAGATGCGCAAGCAAGGCATGCGTGGTCCCCGTACTTAAATGATAAAAAAGGGTATCAATCGATACTCTTTTTTATCATTTCATTTGTTTCACTTGAAGTTTTCTCCGGTCTTTTTTATGATGAGGAGAGCCCGTTTTAATAAAGGAGTATAACATAGTGAAACGACGAAAGTTACGAAAACGAGCAATGTCTTTTTTATCTACTTCATTTATTCTTCTAGGCCTGTTTTTATTGATCCTATTTGCTTTGAGTGATTCAACATTTAAATTAATAGATACAAAAAACATTCCGGAAGAATTTATTCCGATTTACAAAGCGGCTGCAGCAGAATATGGCGTTCCGTGGGAGCTCCTGGCAGCGCACCACCGGGTGGAAACCAAATTTTCAACAATGGATCCGATGATTTCGCCAGTAGGTGCAGAAGGTCCTATGCAGTTTATGCCATGCACATTTGTCGGATGGCAGCACCCTACCTGCAACGGACTTGGTGCAGGAGAAATTTCAAAAGAAGAAAAAATAGACCCTAAAGTCATTGCAAAATACGGCGGATACGGCGTTGATGCAAATGGAGACGGCAAAGCTGACCCATTTGATGTTGAAGATGCCATTTTTAGTGCGGCGAATTATTTGCAGTCAAATGGAGCCGCTGAAGGTGATTTAGAGCGGGCGATTTTTGCTTATAATAAAAGCGATCAGTATGTAGCGGATGTTTTGTATTATGTAGATGAGTATTCGAAACAGTCTGAATAACAAGGTGTGGCATTCCGCGCAGTGAAACGATAAAAACGTCTTTGCCTAACATGGCAAAGACGTTTTTATTACTGCTGTTTTTTATTGTAATAATTTACTGCGAATTGGGAACCTTCGTCAACCATTTTATTGTCATCAATGTCTTCTGGATGAGGATTGCCTCCTTTATGTACCGGGAACGAATCCCCTGGAGACGTTTCACCGTTTAATTTCTGTTTCGCCTGGGACATCCAGCTATCAAATTTTGTACGGTTTTCATCTTTCGACATCCACCATGCTGCGGCACCAGCACCGAGAAGAAGGTAACCAAGTCCGCCATTTTTTTGCTTCATCGTTTTTTTACTGCTATACATTGAAAGTCCTCCTTAATAATATTGTCACTTTATCGCTCGCATACTAACAAGTTTACCCACATGGTATAAATTCAAAACATTGACCATTGTTTAATGAAAAAACGAAGCGCTTTAAAAAAGGATATGAGGGTATATTATGTAAGGAATGAGTAGGGAGGAAGGATTGGATTTGAATGGAACGTATATTCTGTCTGGCGCAGTGGAAAGAGTTTAACGAATTTCCCAAAGAAGTCCCCCCTATTCAAACGTGTGAAGGGCATAGTCAGGCGGTAAGGGGGAGATGAATTTCGGTTAGGAGATATAGCTTAAAGGATTTTATTTTTTGTCCTTCTGGGATAATCAGTCTTATATAATAAACTAAAAAAGTGAAATTGAAACAACATAGAGAAGTACTTTCTGGACATGTAGTGAAGTCTTGTACGATTTCGATGACTTCATCGAGAAAATACGACATTTCGTTTTTGACTGAATATGAAAAAGAAATAAAACCAAAGGACATTCAAAACGTTGTCGGATTAGACTTTGCGATGGATGGGTTTTTCATGAAGGCAGCCGCTTATTAGCGACTGCCTAATCGAATATAAACTCTTAGAACAAGAGGATTCGCTTGGTCTATTTCGTCAGCTAGTAAAAGTGGTGAATACTTAAAAAGCCCCCACCTCCAACAACTCGTAAGGGTGGTAAGTTCATGTAATTAGTTTTTCTTATGAAAGGTGATTAACTTCTTGTTATTTACTTATATAGATCCGTATAATATGATAAAAGATGTGGGAAATTAGAAGAAAAAATGAATAACTAATTTTTCGGATGTCTTACATACTGATAGTTAAGAGGGGGAACCTAAATGGCGAAAAATGATGTATTTAACGCCCGTGCAAGCTTTGACCTTAATGGTAAGCGATATAATTACTACCGCCTGGCAGCTCTTGAAGAAGCAGGAACAGCAAAAGTTTCACGCCTGCCATATTCGATTAAAGTATTACTTGAATCTGTCCTTCGTCAATTTGATGGCTATGTCATTAAAAAAGACCACGTTGAAAACTTAGCAAAATGGGGACCAAATGTAGACAAAGAAGCAGAAGTTCCGTTTAAACCATCACGTGTTATTTTACAGGACTTTACGGGTGTTCCGGTTGTTGTTGACCTTGCGTCTCTTCGTAAAGCAATGGCAGACATCGGCGGCGATCCTCAGGTCATTAATCCTGAAATTCCGGTCGACCTCGTTATTGATCACTCTGTGCAAGTAGATGCTTATGGTACACCGGAGGCGCTTGAGCGCAATATGGTGCTTGAATTTGACCGCAATGCTGAGCGTTATGAGTTTTTAAGCTGGGCCCAAAAAGCATTTGATAATTACCGTGCAGTTCCACCAGCAACGGGAATTGTTCATCAGGTAAACCTTGAGTATCTTGCGAATGTCGTACATGCAGTTGAAACGACTGAAGGCGAGTTTGAAGCTTATCCGGATACCCTTGTTGGTACCGATTCACATACAACAATGATTAATGGAATCGGCGTTCTTGGATGGGGCGTTGGAGGTATTGAAGCAGAAGCAGGTATGCTTGGACAGCCTTCATACTTTCCTATTCCAGAAGTAGTCGGTGTTAAATTAACAGGCGAACTACCAGATGGCGCAACGGCTACTGACCTTGCGTTAAAAGTAACACAAGTTCTTCGTCAACAAGGCGTAGTCGGTAAATTCGTTGAGTTTTTCGGTGCAGGTGTAGCCTCACTTCCGCTTGCAGATCGTGCGACAATTGCGAACATGGCACCTGAATATGGCGCAACTTGTGGTTTTTTCCCCGTTGATGCAGAATCTCTTGATTACATGCGTTTAACAGGACGCGAAGAAGAGCACGTTCAAGTCGTTGAGCAGTATTTAAAAGAAAACAATATGTTCTTCACACCAGAAAATGAAGATCCTATATATACAGAAGTCGTTGAAATAAGTCTTGCTGAAATCGAACCGAATTTGTCTGGTCCGAAACGTCCACAAGATCTAATTCCACTTACTCAAATGCAAAAAGCATTCCAAGAAGCAGTCAGCGAGCCCCAAGGCAACCATGGTTTCGGCTTGACAGCAGGAGAGCTTGACAAAACAGCAACGGTTAAATTCAAAGATGGTGAAAAAGTAGAAATGAAAACGGGTGCGATTGGCATTGCTGCGATCACATCATGTACAAATACATCAAATCCGTACGTTCTTCTTGCAGCTGGTTTAGTAGCGAAAAAAGCGGTCGAACTTGGTCTTGAAGTGCCTAAATATGTAAAAACATCTCTTGCACCAGGTTCAAAAGTCGTGACAGGCTATCTTCGTGATTCCGGACTACTTCCTTATATGGAGAAACTTGGTTTCAACCTTGTCGGCTACGGCTGTACGACATGTATCGGTAACTCCGGTCCGCTAAAAGACGAAATCGAAAAAGCGATTGTTGATTCAGATCTTCTTGTTACGTCTGTTCTTTCAGGTAACCGTAACTTTGAAGGGCGTATTCATCCGCTTGTAAAAGGAAACTACCTTGCATCGCCACCACTTGTTGTTGCCTATGCACTTGCAGGTAATGTAAACGTAGACCTTCAAAACGAGCCGATCGGCAAAGGTAAAGATGGACAAGACGTCTTCTTTAAAGATATTTGGCCAGGAACGGCTGAAGTAAAAGAAGCGGTGAAACGTACCGTTACACCTGAATTGTTCCGTAAAGAATATGATCAAGTATTCAATAGCAATGCAAAGTGGAATCAAATTCAAACGAGCAATGAAGCACTTTACAGTTGGAATGAAGATTCAACGTACATTGCGAATCCAACATTCTTCCAGAACCTTTCAACAAATCCAGAGCCGATTCAAGCGCTCACAGGCTTGCGTGTAATGGGTAAATTCGGTGATTCTGTCACGACAGACCATATTTCACCAGCCGGTGCGATCGGTAAGGATACACCAGCAGGCTTATATCTACGCTCTAAAGGTGTAGAACCACGTGACTTTAACTCATACGGTTCACGCCGAGGCAACCATGAAGTGATGATGCGTGGTACGTTTGCGAATATTCGTATTCGTAACCAAATTGCGCCGGGTACAGAAGGTGGACTTACAACTTATTGGCCAACAGGCGAAGTTATGCCTATTTATGATGCATGCATGAAGTATCAAGAGCAGGGAACAGGTCTTGTCGTTCTTGCCGGTAAAGATTACGGAATGGGCTCTTCACGTGACTGGGCGGCAAAAGGGACAAACTTGCTTGGCGTTAAGACCGTTATTGCAGAAAGCTATGAGCGTATTCACCGTTCAAACCTCGTTATGATGGGTGTGCTTCCTCTTCAGTACAAACTGGGCGAAAATGCAACAACACTTGGACTTACAGGTGAAGAAACAATTGAAGTGGCTATTACAGATAGTGTGAAACCACGTGAAGTTGTAACGGTTACAGCAACAAATAAAGAAGGCAAGAAAACAGAATTCCAAGCGCTGGCCCGCTTTGATTCTGAAGTAGACGTTGATTATTACCGTCATGGTGGTATTTTGCAAATGGTTCTTCGTGGCAAATTGCAAAATGTGAATAATAACAAATAAGTGGTACTAAAAAGAAGAAGCCAGTTCCTTTTCATTGGAACAGGCTTCTTCTTTTTTAGATAGATGTTTGAATATTTTGTATAAAAATAATAGTTGCGGAAATAATAACAATAAAAGGGAAAGGAGTGACAAGATGCGTAAAATTCAGAAAAAAACATTTGCAGATCTCATAAAAGAAAACAAGGAAGAGTTACTTGCAGATACAGCAGCGATGAAAGCGCTTGAAGAAAGGCTCGAGTTAAAGTGGATTGAATACGATAAAATGGGGAAATAGTCCAGTATTTGTACTGGACTGTATACATAATTGTTAGTTGCTATTAAAAGGTGATTATAGTTTAATGGAATTTAGAACTGATTCAGTGCTTATTTAAAACCTTAACTCCGCAAGTTAAGGTTTTTTGCATAGATAAGAATTTTGTAAGAAGAAAGGATAGTATAGGGCGATGGAAAACTTATTACGAACAATACATATACCCAAACTTGATGAAAGGATAGGTGCTCATGTACAGCAATATATTAACTCATTGACAAAACCTCTTGGGAGTTTAGGCCGATTAGAGGGTTTGGCGGTTGAACTGGCAAAGATGACAGGAGATCCTTTTCCGGACGTGTCACCGCCAGGGGTTATTGTATTTGCAGCGGACCATGGTATCACTGATGAGGGGGTATCTGCTTATCCGCAGGAAGTGACAGGTCAAATGGTCCGTAATTTTTTGAATGGTGGCGCAGCCATTAATGTATTTAGTAAATCAATCAACGCCAGCTTGTACATCGTAGATATCGGGGTAGCTAGTGATATAGATGAGGAAGAGTTGATAAAGAAAAAAGTACGATATGGAACAGCTAATTTTCATAAGGAAAACGCGATGTCTCCTGATGAAGCAGTTAAAGCTATTGAAGTAGGGTATGAGCAGGCACAAAAAATGATTAACGAGGGAGTTAAATGTCTCATTCTCGGGGAGATGGGGATCGGCAATACGACCACAAGTAGTGCTATTGCGGCTGCTGTTAGCGAACAAGATATTCAAAAGCTAGTCGGAACAGGAACAGGAATTGAGAAGGACAAAATTCAGTATAAACAACAAATTATTAAAAGTGCTCTTGAAAAAAGAAATCCGAGGGCAGACGATCCTATCGACATTTTATCGAAAATTGGGGGACTTGAAATTGCCGGAATGGCAGGTGCAATGCTTGCTGCTGCAAGCAACCGGATACCTATTCTTGTCGATGGATTTATTTCTGCAACTGCTGCTTTGATCGCAAAAATGATATCCAGTCAAGTCGTCGATTATATGATTATGGGGCATCGTTCTGTAGAACCTGGGCATGACGTTCTCATTCAGTTGCTGGGAAAAAAGCCGCTTCTCGATCTCGAAATGAGACTAGGAGAAGGTAGTGGCGCTGCGGTTTCTTTTCCAATATTACAATCAGCTGTATTAATGGTGAAAGAAATGGCCACATTTGAAACGGCCCAAGTATCCAATAAGGAGCAATGAAGGAGCAATGTTTGTTTACAAATGAAGAAAAAGAAGCGATTTACAAAGTAATTTATTGTAAGAAGGGCTGTCTGTATTGACGAGTTTTTCAAGAAGTGCAATCATGTTCTTTTTTTCGTTTTTTAAATACGTAATCAAAATAAATTCCTCCTTGGGGCTGACCTTTAGCTGTACCTGAAAAGATAAAAAAGATAAACGTTAGCCGAAAACATGGTAAAATAGATAGTGATGCAAGTGAGATAAAGGAGTTTTTATATTGTTTATTTCAGAAATAGAGGTAGAAGTTCGCTATGCGGATACAGATGCGATGCAAGTCGTTTACCACGGCCAGTATGTGATTTGGTTTGAGATTGGCCGTACACGTTTAATTAAAGATCTTGGTTTCAATTATGCAGATATGGAGAAAAAAGGATTTGTTTCACCTGTTGTCGATATTCGCTTATCCTATAAACAGCCATTTCGCTACGGAGAAACAGCGACCGTACGGACGTGGATTGAGGCAAACAGTGGTATTCGCACGACGTATGGATACGAGATTGTCAATGAAAAAGGCGACGTATGTGTGTTAGGTTCAAGTGTGCATACGATTGTTAACAAAGATACATTTCGGCCAGTGAAATTTAAAAAAGAATTTCCAAAATGGTATCATGTATATGAACAGAAAAAGAAACCAGTTTAATAGCATTTGGACTTAAACGGGTCGATGTAGAACGATGGGAACAGGTCATATTGCATTTTTAACACATTACTGGTGCGATGAGCAGTTTCCATATTACCGCACTGTAACGAAAGTGGGCTGTATTTATCCCGCATTAACGGGCAGTAAGACCCCCGCTTCAAGCCGTCGAAAAGAAAAGGAGGATAAGCGGAACGCAGACTAAGATCGTCACGTCCTGTGAACCTAACCCCTACTGAATGAAAGTTTTACTTTATGTAGACAGATTGGCGGAATGGGGATATAGATACGGATTGATGCCGGAATGGATTGACATGCGTCCCCCATCCCGGCCGCATATTATTGACTTATTCGGTGAAAAACAGCTATTTATTTTAAAGCATGAAGGGTTAGAAAATCATATACGGAAATTTCAATTGGAATAGATCAATCGCGTATGTAATTATAAATTGGTTCGTCTAATTGTTCATCAAAATCGACGACTAGATGATGGCCGTCAAAATACCATAGATCTTTATCTTCAACAAAATAGGTGACATCGTTGTAAATGGCCGTCACAGCTGCTTCAATCGGTTCTTCTTTCGAAATGCCAAGTGAAAACCCATCATGCAAAGGACTAGATCCGCCATAGCGTACATAAAAACGGATAAAGTCTCCTTTAACTGCATACATTTCTTCTTCAAACCATTTTTTTGCTAGATTGTTCAATTCAATTTTCATGCGGAAATAACTCCAATTCTTTTTTCTCAGTGTAGCATGGAATAATGTGCCGTCAAAATAAAACATGAAATAAGCGGCTTAACGTGATAACGTTAAACCGCTTGTTTCAATTTTTTTTACCAAAATTGGCTTTCGGCTCTGTTTTATTTTTAAGACGGACAATATTGGCTCGATGACGGAAAAGGACGAAAAAGAATATAGCTGTAATCGCTGCGAGAAATGGGAGATCATTCGTATAAAACGTATGAATGATCGCATAAATGAATGCGACTGCAGCGGTCAACACTGAAGCAAGAGATACGTATTTTGTCAGTAAAAGGATAATAACAAAAATCGCGGCTAAAAATAAAAAGACGAGCGGATTGTAGGCAAGTAAAACACCAGCGGACGTCGCCACAGCTTTACCACCGCGAAAACCGGCAAAAATAGGAAACATATGCCCGATAACCGCAACAAGTCCAGCGATCAGTGGATGAATGCCTGCATCGAACGAGAGGGGCAGTAATGTAGCGACTGTTCCTTTTAAAATATCGGCAACAGTGACGACGGTACCTGCTTTTTTACCGAGAACACGGAATGAATTAGTCGCGCCAAGGTTCCCGCTGCCATGCTCACGTATATCAAGACCGAAAAAGACTTTGCCGGCAATGAGTCCAGACGGGATTGAACCGAGTAAATAGGCGATAATTAAAATAAGTGCTTGAATCAATTTCTCAATCTCCCTTTTCATAATGTATAATCATTTGAATAACGTACCTTCATCATTTTACCATGACGGGTGATGCGGCGGGAAAAATATTTCGGTTGATTCTCCCTTAAAAGTGACGTACTCTTTTAACGAAATACAGATGATATTGGTGAACGATTGACAAGTATGATATGATAGTCAGGAACATACGTTTCATCGTGCGGTTTTTTAGAAAGAGAGGGAAATTTTTATGGCGGATTCAAAGCAACGAGCAGTATACAATGATGAATCCATTCAGGTGCTTGAAGGACTTGAAGCAGTCCGGAAGCGACCGGGAATGTATATAGGTTCGACGGATGGGAGAGGACTGCACCATCTTGTTTATGAAATTGTAGACAACTCAGTCGATGAAGCACTCGGCGGACATGGCAAAGAAATCAGTGTGACAATCCATGCGGATAACTCGATCAGCGTGCGCGACTATGGCCGCGGTATGCCGACTGGGATGCATCGCACAGGGAAACCGACAACAGAAGTCATTTTGACGGTTCTTCATGCAGGCGGGAAATTTGGTCAGGGCGGTTATAAAACAAGCGGCGGATTGCACGGCGTAGGGGCATCGGTTGTAAATGCTTTGTCTGAGTCATTGACTGTCACTATATGGCGTGATGACTTCCGATATGAACAGCATTTTCGAGATGGTGGAAAGCCTGCCACGACACTTGAGAAAAAAGGTAAAGCCAAAACGACCGGAACAGAAATCCATTTTAAACCCGACCCGGCTATATTTTCGACGACAGTGTATCAATTTGATACGCTTGGTGAACGGTTGCGAGAGTCTGCGTTTTTATTAAAAGGATTAAAAATAACACTTGAAGATAAAAGGAAGGATCAGGAACAAGTAGAAGAATATTACTATGAAAATGGCATTGAAGAATTCGTCAAATACTTGAATGAAGAAAAAGACGCTCTTCATCCCGTTGCGTCTTTTTTCGGCACACAAAATGACATTGAAGCAGAATTTGCGTTTCAATTTAATGACGGTTTTTCAGAGAATGTTCTGTCATTTGTCAATAATGTCCGGACGAAAGACGGCGGAACACATGAAGCAGGGGCACGTGCAGCGATGACGCGCACATTTAATGAATATGCGCGGAAAAGCGGTCTGTTAAAAGAAAAGGATAAAAATTTAGAAGGAACGGATATCCGTGAAGGGCTGACAGCGATTGTATCCGTCCGTGTGCCGGAAAACCTGCTACAGTTTGAAGGACAGACGAAAGGAAAGCTTGGCACAGGAGAAGCGCGCTCGGCAGTTGATCAAATCGTATCGGAAAAGCTTCTTTATCTTTTAGAAGAAAACCCAGAAGTCAGTACATTACTCATAAAAAAAGCAGTAAAAGCGGCACAAGCGCGTGAAGCGGCCCGAAAAGCACGTGAAGAAGCCAGAAGCGGAAAAAAACGTAAAAAAGGCGAATCTATTTTGTCAGGAAAACTAACACCAGCACAGTCGCGCAATCCAGAAAAAAATGAACTGTACCTCGTCGAAGGAGACTCGGCAGGCGGTTCAGCGAAACAAGGACGAGACCGCCGTTTTCAAGCTGTTTTGCCGCTTAGAGGGAAAGTCATTAATACAGAGAAAGCAAAACTCGCCGATATTTTTAAAAATGAAGAAATTAATACAATTATTCATGCAGTCGGTGCCGGTGCGGGACCAGATTTTTCCGTAGAAGACGCAAATTACAATAAAGTGATTATTATGACGGATGCCGATACAGACGGTGCACATATTCAAGTGCTTCTTTTGACCTTTTTCTACCGATACATGAAGCCGCTCATTGATAGTGGAAAAGTATTTATTGCGATGCCGCCATTATTTAAAGTAAGCAAAGGCACCGGCAAAAAGGAAGTTGCAGAATATGTTTGGACAGAACGTGAACTTGATTCTATGCTGAAGAAAATGGGGAAAGGGACGACGATTCAACGCTATAAAGGTCTTGGTGAGATGAATGCTGATCAGCTCTGGGATACGACCATGAATCCAGAAACGAGAACGCTGATTCGTGTAACGATTGACGACATCGCCCGTGCAGAGCGCCGCATTACGGTTTTGATGGGGGATAAAGTCGAGCCGCGTAGAAAATGGATTGAGTCAAATGTTGCATTTGGGCTTGAAGAAGAAGCCGTACTCTTAGAAAATGATCAGTTGTCGGGCATCAGGGAGGAATAATTAATGGAAAAGGAAAACATTCAAGATTTACCGCTTGAAGACGTCGTAGGTGACCGATTCGGGCGGTACAGTAAATACATTATTCAAGAGCGTGCGCTTCCTGATGCACGTGACGGATTAAAACCAGTACAGCGCCGTATTTTATTTTCGATGCATACAGAAGGAAATACGCATCAAAAACCGTTCCGAAAAGCTGCTAAAACGGTCGGGAATGTCATTGGTAACTATCATCCTCATGGCGATTCATCCGTCTATGACGCAATGGTCCGTCTTAGTCAGGATTGGAAAATACGAACACCGCTCATTGAAATGCATGGAAATAATGGTTCTGTAGATGGCGACCCGCCTGCAGCCATGCGTTATACTGAAACAAGATTGTCTGCTATTGCAGGTGAATTGTTAACAGATATTGAAAAACAGACGGTTGATTTCATTCCGAACTTTGATGAATCAACAAGTGAGCCGGTTGTTCTTCCAGCGAGGTTTCCAAATTTGCTCGTTAATGGATCAACAGGAATTTCAGCCGGGTATGCAACAGAAATTCCACCGCATCGCCTTGATGAAGTAATTGACGCGGCGATTATGCGAATGGAACAGCCCGATTGTACGATTGAACAGTTGATGACTGTTATTCCAGGCCCTGACTTTCCAACGGGGGGGATTATTCAAGGTGTTGATGGCATTGAAAAAGCGTATAAAACAGGAAAAGGCAAAATAGTTATCCGCAGCCGGACAGAAATTGAAGACATCCGCGGCGGCCGTCAGCGCATCGTTGTGACGGAAATTCCATATGAAGTGAATAAAGCGTCACTTGTGAAAAAAATGGATGAACTCCGCATTGATCGAAAGCTTGATGGGATCTCGGAAGTACGTGATGAAACGGACCGAACGGGACTTCGAATTGTTATTGATTTGAAAAAAGAAGCCAACGCTGAGCTTACATTAAATTATTTGTACAAAGCAACGGATTTACAGGTCGCGTACAATTTCAACATGGTGGCGATTTACAACAGGCGTCCTGTTTTAATGGGGCTGAACCGTATGCTCGATGCGTATATTGAACACAGGAAAGAAGTCGTGACAAATCGGTCTATATATGACCTTGAAAAGGCAAAAGCGCGTCACCACATTGTAGCGGGCTTAATGAAAGCTTTGTCGATTCTCGATGAAGTGATTGCTTGCATTCGTGCATCTAAAGATAAACAAGATGCGAAAAACCGTCTTGTAGCGGAATTTTCTTTTACAGAAGCACAGGCGGAAGCCATTGTTACATTACAGTTATACCGGTTAACGAATACGGATATTACCGCCCTTGAGAAAGAATCGGCAGAGCTTGAAAAGACAATTGAGCAGCTGGAAGCTATTTTAGGGAGTGCCAATAAACTTGTATTAGTAGTTAAGCGCGAATTAAAAGAATTAAAAAAAACATATGCAACAGAGCGGCGAACGAGCATTGAAGAAAAAATACAGGAAATAAAAATTAATCGCGAAGCAATGATTACAAGTGAAGATGTCATTGTGTCTGTCACGCGCGAAGGATACATTAAACGAACGGGCATCCGCTCTTATACGGCATCCGGAGGGCTTCCGGCAATGAAAGAATCAGATGGTCTTTTATTTAAACAGGAGATGAACACGACCGATGTTCTTCTCGTGTTCACAAGCAAAGGCAGTTACTTGTATTTGCCGGTGCATGAGTTGCCAGATATTCGATGGAAAGATACTGGTCAGCATGCTGCTGGGCTCGTAAATGGGTTAAAAGATGAATCCATTATAGCCGTTTTCCCTGTCCATGATTTCACAAAATCGAACTACATTCTTTTTGCAACACAAACAGGCATGGTGAAACGAACGGAGCTGTCCCAATTTAAAGTACAGCGCTACTCGCGACCACTGGTGGCAATGAATGTAAAAGGCGATGATGAAATATGTACAGTCGTGATGACAGATGGCGGTTCGGATGTAATGATCGTCACTCATTTTGGCTATGGTGTCCGATTTGGAGAAGAAGAAGTACCAGTTGTCGGTCCTCGTGCTGCCGGAGTGAAAGGTCTAAGTTTAAAAGACGATGATTATGCGATTGCGGCCATCGCCTCTTCGAAAGGAGATGATGCGCAGTTTGTCGTTGTGACAAATCGGGGAGCTGTGAAACGGAGCGGATTTGATCAATTTGAACGAACGACACGTGCGAAACGCGGTGTAGTGTTGTTAAGAGAACTGAAAAATAATCCGCATCGTGTCGTCGGCGCTGCTCTTATTGATGAACATAATGCATACTGGTTGAGAACAAAAAAAGGGGAAGATACTGAGGTACATATACAGTTATTCAAAAAAGTAGATCGTTATTCAAATGGTTCTTTTGTTGTTGATGAAAAAGAACAGGGGATGGTTCAACGTCTTCTGTTGTCGGAAAAAACAGCAGATTTATAAAAAAGCTTTGCGTCATATTAACTGACGCAAAGCTTTTTTATAATAATTAGTTATTTATTTACAAAATTAACTATGTGCAAAATTCAAAATAATATAATTAAAAAACAATCAAACAGATAATATAAGTAAGGACATTTGCATAATTTATGGTAAGGGAAGAGGGATTTTCTATAAATATGCCGAAATGAAGTTACTAAATGAGTATAGTGTCTTGATTTTTTTGTAGAAAGAAAGGGGAATACACGATCAGTGGACAAACTTTTAAAATTAGAATGTCAGAAGCAGGGATTACTGTCTGCCAATCGTTTTACACACGTAAAGGGCAATCAATTTGAAGAAATTTGTGGACATGTAACAGAAGGGGTTTTATTTATTGATGATGAATGGAGATTAACATATATAAACGAGCAGTATGAATCACTACTAGGTGTTGAAAGTGGGGCATTGATCGGGGGAAATATATGGAGTATATTCCCAGATTGGAGCGGCAGTTTATATGAGCGGAATCTGCAAGAAGCGGCCGAGACACGACAGGTGAAGAAATTTGAGGTTTTTTCAAAAATGTATAGCCGTTACTTTGAAATATGTGTGTATCCTCAGCCAACAGGCTTGTCCATATTTACGAAAGACATACATGATCAATATATGATGTATGCCCGTCTGAGAGAAACAGAGCAGCAAATGACAGAAATGGGCGAAAATATAAGAGAAATGATTTGTATTTATACCGTTGGTGATATCGATATATTATATATAAGCGAAGCATTTGAAGATATATGGGGAATTAAGAGAGAAACGATTTATAAAAACCCTTTATCACTTATTGAAACTGTTTGTCTAGAAGACAGAGATATGTTTATTAGACAACTACACCACCCTGAAGGCACGTTTGATTATCAGATTATTCGGGCTGATGGCTGTATTCGCTGGATCCGCTCCCGCCAGAATGTCGTGTATAATAATCAGGATGAACCTGTACGTGTGATTAGTGTTTCTGAAGACATCACGGAAATAAAAGAAAAAGAGGAACTTATTCGCAATGCCGATACACTCAGAGCAATTGGCCAACTGGCAGCGGGTATTGCCCATGAGATTCGTAATCCAATGACGGCTATTAAAGGATTCGTCCAACTCTGGCAGCAAGAAACATTCAATCCTTATAGTGAAATTATTTTATCGGAACTCGCCCGGGTTGAGTTTATAATGAACGAATTTTTAATGCTTGCAAAGCCGCAGAAAACGAAAAAAATGAATGCAGTTAATTTGCGTGCCCTAATTGATGAAGTGGTCACATTTATGCGTGCGGAAGCGTCTTTAAAAGATATTGAAATTAAAATGGATATAGAAGATTCGCTGCCATTAATTGAGGCGGAACCAAAGCAAATTAAACAGGTCATGATTAACTTGATAAAGAACGGCATGGAAGCGATGTGTGATGGAGGATGTGTGACGGTTTCAGCAACAAGTGCACAGGAGTCCGTCCTCATCGATATTATTGATCAAGGAGTAGGTATTCCAAAAGAGGCTATTCCACGCCTTGGAGAAGCATTTTATTCAAATAAAGAAAAAGGAACGGGACTCGGTCTGATGGTCAGCATGAAAATGATTGCTCATCACAATGGCAATTTGTCTTTTACAAGTGAAGAAGGAAAAGGAACGAAAGCAACGATCACATTACCTGTAAATAAGGAAACTTGAGGTGAATATCGTGCAGATAATTAGTTTTTTTATTCATCTTTTCATTTACGCTATTCCTGTTTTTTTCGTGATGCTATTTATCCGCTTATTTAAATCAGAACAAAAATTGAATCGGCGTTTAGGGGAAAGAGATCAGTTGGAGAGAGAAGAGTAAGTCATTTTCACTCAATTCAATATTTTGTCGAAAAATAGGTTTCGCCACGCTAAAATGGTGATATATTGAAGTAGACAAAAGAATGAGAGGTGAAAATGATGATGAAAGAATTTAAAAAGTTTGCGATGCGCGGGAACGTCATTGATCTTGCAGTCGGGGTTATTCTCGGTGCAGCATTCGGTAAAATTGTGGCGTCACTTGTTAGTGACATCATTATGCCGCTTATCGGTCTTTTACTCGGCGGAATTAATTTCTCCAATTTATCAATTACTGTTGGCGATGCGGTCGTAAAGTACGGACTGTTTATTCAAACGATTGTTGATTTTGTGATTATCGCCTTTTCTATTTTCCTATTTATTAAACTATTTAATAAAATTTACATTCGTGAGAAAAAAGCTGAAGAGGCACCTCCTTCTTTAACGAAAGAAGAAGAGCTGTTAACTGAAATTCGCGACTTATTACAAACGAAACAGCTATAAAGAAATGTCCAGGCAGACGCCTGGACATTTTTTAATGAACTTTTTTCGTACGTATTTAATCTACGTGTACTAGAATTGAACGTTCAGTCATTATAGAAACGGATGTACATAAGGGAAACAGAGAAATTTTATTTGAAACGATAAAGTTGTTTACAGCTACTTTATCTGTTATCCTCTTGACGCAAACTCGACAATATCATCTGGTGTTGTTGCTTTAAAATCGGGACCGTTAATCAATGACTCGTCGTCATAGCCCCACGACGTCCAGACGACACGAAGACCGGACTTTTTACTTGCATCGATATCACGCTGTTCATCGCCTGCATAAAAGGCATCCTCTACTGCGTAACCGTACTGTTTAAGGAGCTTTTTAATAAGTTTGTCTTTGCTGAAAATGTATTTGGAAGATAAAATATCATGTACATAGTTGATGCCATTTAATTCAAGGCAATTTTTAATAATATCGCTTGCGTTAGATGAAATAATAGCAATATGAATGCCACGGCTGTTCAATTCGTCAAGCATTTGCTTTATACCGGGAAAAAGCGGAAGTGTTTCTCGGGATTCACGTATGTAGCGGTATAATTTCGGAGCGGCAAATGGTATGCTACGCATCGGAAAATTTAAATGACGGCACCGCTCAGGAATACTCATTTTTTTTAAATCATCCAAATCGTCCAGGTCAACTTTATTATAGCCTTCCTGTTCAGCAAAATTGTTATAGGCTTTAATAAACACCTGGAGAGAATCAGAAAGCGTTCCATCAAAATCAAATATTACACATTTTGCCATAAACATATCATCCTTTCGAATAAGGACAGAGTCGTCCACGTATACTGTTAGTTTAACACTGGAACGGTATGTCAAACATAAAAAAGATTTTTTTTCACGATGTACGCGTTCTGTTATAATAAGAAATGGAAAATCAAAAGAGAAGGAATGACCAAAATGATTGTAAAAACAGATAAAGAGCTACAAGCGTTAAAAAAAATTGGCGGCATTGTCGCAGTGATTCGTAATGAAATGCGAGCTTATACGAAACCAGGTGTAACAACAAAAGAAATTGATGAACTGGGGGGGCGTTTATTTAAAGAGCACGGTGCCATCTCCGGTCCTAAAAGTGAATATGATTTCCCGGGCTTTACATGTATTAGCGTTAACGATGAAGTAGCACATGGTATTCCAGGAAGCCGTGTTATTCAAGAAGGCGATCTTGTCAATATTGATGTATCTGGTTCCTATGATGGCTATTTTGCGGATACAGGCATTTCATTCGTCGTCGGTGAAGGCGAACCGATTTTAACAAAATTATGTGAAGCAGCAGAGCAGTCATTTGAACGTGGCCTTTTAAAAATAAAAGCAGGTGCCAAGCAAAATCAAATCGGGAAAGCCGTTGCTAATGAAGCACGCCGGAATGGATTTGCAGTCATTAAAAATTTAACAGGCCATGGTATCGGTAAATCACTTCATGAAGCACCGGAGCATATTATGAATTATTTTGATCCTTGGGATAACGCGCTTTTAAAAGAAGGCATGGTACTTGCGTTTGAACCGTTCGTATCGGAAAAAGCGGATATGATTAAAGAATCAGGAGACGGATGGACGTTCATAACACCTGATGGCAGTCGAGTCGCGCAAATTGAACATACGGTCATTGTAACGAAAGGCGAGCCAATTATTTTAACAAAGTAATCGGTCGCCGCTGCTGAATAGCTAATACATATCCTTCAAAATGCTCATATCTCAATGTTTCAAGCCCCATATAACAACAAATTATGGGGCTGTTTTTTTATGATAGTTACACTCTCTAATCATAAATTGACCATATTTAATTTGATTCCATGTAATCTATTTCTAAAAAATCTTCTTCTTTTTTTGGAACGACAACATGTTGCATAGGATTTCTTTCAATGTACTCCATTGATTAAATGTTTGATCTCTCTCCTAATGCTGACTGGGACAGTAATTTCATTCATTCAAGCTTCAACAATTCTGCAGAAACGTGAAATGCTGCTTCCGTTTTTTCTTTCACTTCCTCTATGGTCACACTATCCATTATTTCAATCAGTACCATGCCATCCGGTGTAAAATCAAATACAGCAAGGTCCGTAATCAACCGGTGTACAACGCTTTGACCCGTTAGAGGCAAAGTACATTCTTTTTTTATTTTCGACTCGCCATGCTTGTTTATATGTTCCATGACGATGACGATGCGTTTGGCTCCATTGACAAGATCCATGGCGCCGCCCATGCCTTTGATCATTTTGCCCGGAATCATCCAGTTGGCAAGATCCCCTTTTTGGGACACTTCCATTCCACCAAGAATGGCAAGATCAATATGACCGCCACGAATCATCGCAAATGATTCAGCGCTGTCAAAAAAAGAGGACCCAGGAACTGTTGTAATCGTTTCTTTTCCAGCATTGATCAAATCCGGATCTTCCTCACCATTTATCGGGTATGGACCCATGCCAAGTAGTCCATTTTCCGACTGCAATAATACGTTGATATGTTCAGGAATCTCATTTGCGACCAGTGTCGGCATTCCAATTCCGAGGTTGACATTCATCCCATCTTTAATTTCCTGCACTGCTCTTTTAACAATCGTTAAACGTGTGTCTTTCATTTTCATCCGCTCCTTTTATCCCGCATTAACGGGCTGTAAGACCTCCGCTTCAAGACTTAGAAAAGAAAAGAAGGATAAGTGGGGGATCAACTGCCCGTAAAAACCCGGTTGGTTCGGGCCAGGCTGAGCCCGGTCACTCAGGTATGGCCGCAGGACGCGGTGCTCATTACCTGAGTTTCTGTTTATTCATTGAGGGATGAAGAAAACCCCCCACTGAATGAAGTTTCACTTTATCGGGTTATGCTTGTCCAACAGTACGCCGCTCGATCCGCTTTTGATAGTTAGTGCCCACCAGAATACGCTGCACAAAAATACCTGGCGTGTGGATTACATCTGGATCTAGCTCGCCCGCCTCTACGATTTCTTCGACTTCAGCAATCGTGATTTTTCCTGCCATCGCTGCCAATGGATTAAAATTGCGGGACGTTTTACGGTATACAAGGTTGCCAAGAGTATCTGCTTTCCAGGCTTTCACGAGCGCAAAATCCCCAATGATTCCTCGTTCAAGAAGATAGGTTTTCCCGTCAAATTCTTTCATTTCTTTTCCGTCTGCGACGGATGTCCCAATACCGGTTGCCGTGTAAAAGCCCGGAATACCAGCTCCGCCAGCTCTCATCCGTTCAGCGAGTGTACCTTGAGGCGTTAACTCTACTTCGAGTTCGCCACTTAGATACTGCTGTTCAAAAATTTTGTTTTCTCCTACATAAGAAGAAATCATTTTTTTTATTTGCCGATTAGCTAAAAGAAGGCCAAGGCCCCAGTCATCTACGCCGCAGTTATTGCTTACAACGGTTAAATTTTTTGTACCTTGTTCGCGAAGTGCCTGAATAGAGAATTCCGGAATGCCGCACAAACCAAATCCGCCAACAATAAGCGTCGTGCCGTCTTGAATGTCTGAAACCGCTTTTTGAAAGGATGTCATCACTTTCTCCATAAAAATCCCTCCCCCATTTTTTTCTTATATAAGAGTTTATATATTGATTTTCTATAAAATACATAAAAAGAATAAAATCTACAGGAAGGAAACAGCGTTAAATAAATAGCATTAAATAACAAAATCAAGAATACTTTATAGATTATAAGACAAAACCACAAATTGTATTATCAATCTTATTTTCTATAATTAATCATCCAACGGTATTTTTATGTAAAATCTATAAATTTTAAATTTTCATGGAATAGAAAATCTAAAATGGGTATTTCTATTTCACTAACTAATTAGATAGTATTAATAAAATTTTTGAAAATGAAAAAAGAAAGGATCGAAGTTTAATGGATTTTGATTTAACGAAAGAACAAACGATGATCCGTAAGTTGATTCGTGATTTTACGGAAGCTGAAGTTGCTCCAGGTGCAGATCAAAGGGATCGTACAGGTGAATTTCCAAAGAAGATATTCGATCAATTAGCAGAATTAGGGATAATGGGTCTTCCTTTTCCTGAACAATATGGTGGCAGTGATGCAGATACAATCAGCTTTGCTGTTGTTGTAGAAGAGTTAAGCCGAGTATGTGGATCTACAGGTATCACCTATTCTGCGCATATTTCATTAGGTGGAGCACCTATCCATTTATTTGGTACGCATGAGCAAAAGGAGAAATATTTAACGCCACTTTGTACAGGGGAGTACTTGGGTGCTTTTGGTTTGACTGAACCAAATGCAGGTTCTGACGCAGGCGGAACACAAACAACAGCGATTTTTAATGAGGATCAGTGGGTACTTTCTGGTTCTAAATGTTTTATTACCAATGCAAGCTATGCCAAAAACCTCGCAATCACTGCGGTAACAGATCGATCAAAAGGAATTAATGGAATTAGTGCGTTTATTGTACCTACTGATGCACCAGGATTTACTGTGATAAGTAATTATGAAAAGATGGGACTTCATTCTTCAAATACAACGGAGCTAATCTTTAATGATGTAAGCGTTGCGAAAGAGAATCTTCTTGGTGTAGAAGGAAATGGATTTAAGCAGTTTTTAGCTACTCTTGATGGAGGAAGAATCGGGATCGGGGCAATGGCTGTTGGAATTGCTCAAGGAGCTTATGAGAAATCGCTTCAATATGCAAAAGAAAGAAAACAATTCGGTAACAGCTTATCTGCTTTTCAAGTCATCCAATTTAAGCTGGCTGACATGGCTATGAATATTGAATTAGCTCGCAACATGGTTTATAAAGCAGCATGGTTGAAAGATCAAGGAAGGGTATTTAAAAAAGAAGCAGCCATGGCTAAATTATATGCTTCGGAAATGTGTATGAAAGTATGTGATCAAGCCGTACAGATCCATGGAGGTTATGGTTATATGAAGGAGTATCAAGTGGAGCGATTCTTCCGTGACGCTAAGCTTTTAGAGATTGGTGAAGGAACCTCTGAAGTACAAAGAATGGTTATTGCTCGTCAAATCGGCTGTTAAGAAAAATACCCTATTTAAAAGAGATGGATCTCCTGTAAATGTTTACCATTAACCTACATGATGTGATTAATATGCAATACACATCGGGGTTTCCTAAAGGTATCATGTTCATTCATACAAACTTAGTCAACAATGCAGCGAATATAACATCCTATATGAATTTTGACTTATGTGGATCGTATGTGCATACCTGTCAAAAGATAGAGCAAAGGCAGAGGAGGCAAAGAATGTTTACAAAGGTTCTGGTCGCTAATCGAGGAGAAATCGCAGTTCGGATTATGCGAACGTGCAAGTCTTTGGGTATTTCTACGATAGGGGTTTACTCAGAAGCCGATGCGGAAGCGCCCCATGTCAAAATGGCCGATGAGGCCTATTTAATTGGAGGTCCGCGAGTAGCTGAGAGTTATGTAAACATTGATAAGATTTTAGAAGTCGCCCGATTATCTAAAGTGGAGGCAATTCACCCCGGATATGGCCTTCTCTCAGAAAATGCTGAATTTGCGCGCCGTTGTGAGCAAGAGGGGCTTATATTTATTGGTCCTTCTTCTGAAGTTATTTCTCGCATGGGCAGCAAAATTGAATCACGGAAGACTATGGAAGAAATTGGTGTTCCGGTAGTTCCGGGTATAACATATCCATTAGTTGACGCGGAGGAAGCGGTGCAAGTCGCCGATCGTATAGGTTACCCGGTTATGCTCAAAGCCTCAGCAGGTGGGGGCGGTATTGGGATGCAGATTGTTCGCAGTGCAGATGAAATTCGTAAAGCGTTTGGCGGGAATCAAAAACGAGCAACGGATTTTTTTGGTGATGGTGCTATGTACGTAGAGAAATATGTAGACAATCCAAGACATATTGAGATTCAAATCTTGGCTGATGGATTTGGAAATACCGTTTACTTATGGGAACGTGAATGTTCGGTACAGCGTCGTCATCAGAAAGTAGTAGAGGAAGCTCCTTCATCGTTTCTGGATGAAGTTACTCGCATCAAGATGGGGGAGGCATCAGTAAAGGCAGCTAAATCAATCGGATATCGAAATGCTGGTACGATTGAGTTTTTGGTTGATGCAGATAAGAATTTCTACTTTCTTGAAATGAATACTCGCCTGCAAGTTGAACATCCGGTCACGGAAGAAATTACTGGATTGGATTTAGTTGCAGAACAACTCCGGATTGCAGCCGGTGATTCCTTAAATATTATTCAGTCTGATGTAAAACTTGATGGGCATGCGATCGAAGTACGAATCTATGCGGAAGATCCGAAGACATTCTTCCCGTCACCTGGCACGATTACAAAATTAGTGTTACCCGAAGGACCAGGTATTCGCCATGAATTAGCAGTGAGCGATAAGTCAATCGTTACACCATTTTATGATCCGATGATTGCCAAACTCGTAATAAAAGGGAAGGACCGTAATGAGGCGATTAATCGTCTCCAATTTGCGTTAGCCCATTATCAAGTTCAGGGAATCAAAACGAATATTCCGCTGTTACAAGAAGTGGCAGCACATTCGGCATTCCGTTCAGGCGATACGACAACGAACTTTGTGGAAAAGTATTTATCCCGCATTAACGGACAGTAAGACCCCCGGCTTCAAGACTTCGAAAAGAAAAGAAGGATAAGCGGGGGATAGCGGGGAACGCAGACTAAGATCGTCACGTCCTGTGACAACGTCTGCATGATTCACATCCTGTGAACCTAACCCCCACTGAATGAAGTTTCACTTTATAAGAAAAACAAGGAACCACATAAACCGCGTGAAATAGGAGGAATAAAGATGAGTCAAGTATTAGCGATTATGGCGGGGAGTGTATGGAAGATTCTTGTTCAAGTTGGGGATCAGGTAGATGCAGGACAGGATGTGGTTATTTTAGAATCGATGAAAATGGAGATTCCAATTGCAGTGGACTTCCCCGGGACTGTCAAAGAAGTAAAGGTGAGTGAAGGTGATTTTGTTAATGAAGGCGATGTAATGGTGGAGTTTGAGTAATCCCCTAAAGATATGAAACGGGATGAAGGGAGACGTGGCGATGAACTGGCCGACCAGCGTAACGATAAAAGAAGTAGGACCAAGGGATGGATTGCAAAATGAGAAGGTGTTTATTTCTACGGAGGATAAAATCGCTTGGATCAATCAATTGTCTGGGAGTGGCTTGAAAAATATCGAGATTACTTCCTTTGTCAATCCGAAATGGATTCCTGCCCTTTCAGATGCAGTTGCGGTAGCAGCAGGTATTACGCGTGTGCCGGGTGTAACCTATACGGCTCTCGTTCCGAATCGCCAAGGTCTGGAGCGGGCGCTAGAAGCCAACATTGATACAGTGGCTGTGTTTATGTCAGCCAGTGAAACACATAATCGGAAAAATATTAACAAATCGATAGAGGATACGTTTCCTATTTTAAAAAAAGTGGTGGAAGAGGCCCAATCAGCAGGAAAGTCTAGTCGAGGATATGTTTCAACCGTATTTGGATGTCCTTATGAAGGTATCGTTGATATAGAAAAGGTTATTAGTGTATCGGAAACTTTATTTGAGATGGGAATTGGAGAGTTGTCTCTTGGTGATACGATCGGTGTGGCTAATCCGAAGCAAGTCCAAGAAGTGTTAGAGGCATTATTAAAACGTTTTCCTGCAAATAAATTTGCTTTACACTTCCATGATACTCATGGGATAGCATTAGCTAACATTTTAGTATCGTTAGACATGGGGATTACCATATTTGATGCCTCCCTTGGCGGTTTAGGGGGATGCCCATATGCACCCGGTGCATCTGGCAATGTGGCTACAGAAGATTTTCTTTACATGTTGAACAGTATGGGGATTAACACAGGGGTGAATCAGGAAAAGCTGCTTAGCGCATCCCGTTTTATTCAGGATAAGGTGGGAAGACCTTTACCGAGCCATAGTCTTCAAGTATGCAGCTTGACTGGATAAGCTAGGGGGTTATTCGGTATATGAAAATTTGCGTTGGCTTGTGGCATCCGGGTCGCGAATAAGGGAGGGAAAGCAATGTCATTTGATGCGAACTTCATGCAGCAAACGCTTCAAAAAAGAATGGAACGGATTCAACAAGGAGGAGACCCTAAATATCATCAGAAAAATAAAGAGCAGGGTAAACTGTTTGTTCGTGACCGTTTAAAGTTATTGTTTGATCCGGGCTTTGAGCTAGAGGACGCACTCTTCGCAAACTGCTTAGCTGAGGATCTTCCGGCGGATGGAGTAGTGACTACGATGGGGAAGATCAACGGCCAGGTTGTTTGCATTATGGCTAATGATTCAACGATAAAAGCGGGTTCTTGGGGATCTAGGACCGTAGAGAAAATGATTCGGATTCAAGAAACGGCTGAAAAAATGAGAGTGCCACTTATCTACCTTGTAGATTCAGCGGGGGCACGTATTACAGATCAAGTAGAAATGTTTCCAGGGCGTCGTGGGGCTGGCCGGATTTTTTATAACCAGATCAAACTTTCAGGTAAAATCCCTCAGATTTGTATTTTATTCGGTCCATCTGCGGCAGGGGGAGCTTACATCCCTGCGTTTTGTGACATTGTCATAATGGTAGATAAAAATGCATCGATGTATCTTGGGTCCCCGAGGATGGCAGAAATGGTTATTGGGGAAAAAGTAACATTGGAAGAGATGGGTGGTGCACGTATGCATTGTTCTCTTTCAGGATGCGGGGATGTACTGGCTAAAGATGAAGAAGAAGCCATTACGATAGCCCGAAATTATCTTTCTTATTTTCCTGCTAATTTTTCTGAAAAACCGCCGGTTCAGGAAGCATTCGCACCTAAACGCTTTGAGAAAACGTTGGAAGAACTTATCCCTTCCAATCAGAATACTCCGTTTAATATGTATGATCTGATCGATGGGATTATAGATAAAGGGTCATTCTTTGAGATTAAGAAGCTATTTGCGAGCGAACTCATCACGGGTTTGGCCCGAATGAATGGAAATTCAATCGGTATTATTGCTAATCAGCCACGTGTCAAGGGAGGCGTGTTGTTCCACGATACAGCGGATAAAGCAGCTAAATTTATTACCCTTTGTGACGCGTTTCATATCCCGCTTCTGTTTCTTGCTGATGTTCCTGGTTTTATGATTGGTACCAAGGTAGAACAGGCAGGTATCATTCGCCATGGTGCGAAAATGATTTTCGCTATGTCTGAAGCGAGTGTACCTAAAATTTCGGTCATCGTCCGTAAAGCATACGGAGCAGGTCTCTATGCCATGGCCGGCCCTGCGTTTGAACCGGATTGTTGTCTCGCCTTGCCTACAGCTCAAATTGCTGTTATGGGACCAGAGGCTGCGGTGAATGCCGTGTACGCCAAAAGAATTGCTCAATTACCTGAAAATGAAAGGGCCTCTTTTATTGAACAAAAGCGGGAAGAATATAAGCAGGATATTGATATTTATCGCCTAGCTTCCGAAATGATTATCGATGGGGTCATTCCGACCAATTCGTTACGTGACGAGTTAGTGAATCGATTTGAGGTGTATTCATCAAAGTATGTTGTCTGCTCTGAGCGAAAGCACCCAGTGTATCCAGTTTAAGCTACTATCATTTTGAAGTAAGCACGTTTTCCATGCATGTCTATGCCATAAGAGAAACATCACGAGCAAAATCACTTGAAATGGGAATCACAACTTTTGACAGTGCATTTGGAGGATTAAAAAGGATCCCGAAGAAACGTGGACACTGAGGACTTGCTGTATATGCTCCGTGAAATGAGTATAAAAACAGAGATTGACTTCAACGCAGTGGTGAAATCAGCTCAGCTTATTGAAAAAATACTCGGTAAAAAGCTGAATAGTCGCCGAATGGATATTTGGCATAAAGGAAGAAAGGAGGGAGTTGTTATGAATGAAGTCGTAAAAAAGACAGTAAGAGTTGAAAAGCGAAGTGACGGAATTGCTATCGTCATACTAAGTCGTCCAGATGCTGCTAACGCCTTGTCAAAGCAGATGCTCGATGATCTAAATAATATTGTATATGATTTGAAAAATGATCTGGATGTTCGAGTGGTCATCCTGACAGGTGCCGGAGAAAAAGCCTTTTGTGCAGGAGCTGATTTAAAAGAACGTAAAGGAATGACGGACAATGAGGTCAAGCAAGCCGTCCGGTTGATTGGTGCGACAGTGAATGAAGTGGAATCATTGCCACAGCCAGTCATTGCTGCTTTGAATGGGGTGGCGTTCGGAGGTGGACTCGAATTGGCGTTGGCATGTGATCTTCGCGTCGGTGCGCTCGAAGCAAAAGTTGGATTAACTGAGACATCCCTTGCGATCATACCAGGGGCTGGTGGAACGCAGCGGTTGCCACGCTTAATTGGTCTTGGTAAAGCAAAGGAACTAATATTCAGTGCTAAGCGGCTGACAGCAGAGGAAGCCGCAGCCATTGGTATCCTTGAATATGCGGTCCCACGTGAAAAACTGCTGGAGAAGACGCTGAAGATTGCTGAATCAATGGTGAAAAATGCCCCGCTTGCACTTATCCAGGCAAAAGCAGCGATCAACAATGGGGTGGAAGTGGATCTTTCTACCGGACTAAAAATAGAAGAACTGGCATACAACACATTAATATCCACTGAGGACAGGCTGGAAGGCTTAAGGGCTTTTGCAGAAAAACGTTCACCTCAATACAAGGGAAAATAGGAGGTAACAAGATAAACGTGACACAACCAAGAACAGACTGCCAAATCAAAAAAGATTCAATCTTTCAGGGTGCTAAGTAAATGGATAAAGTTCAACCACCATTTTCTTAAAATCGTCGTTATATTTACGCCTGTTTCTTGATTTCATGCCGGACACTACCTTTCTTATTTTCAGCATAGAGAGTTAACTAAACCGTGCCCATGAAACTATACTAACTCCACTACTAATAATAGCAATTTAGTTAGTATATAAAACCGCACTTAGACTACTTACGGAGAGCCTTATCGCAAGTAAATGAGGTTATTTTAGATTAATTATAATAAACCTGCCATAAGTAACTTGAAAATTCAAAAAAATCCAGCGGCACGTAGCTGCTGGATTACATTTTAGGTCATAATATAAATGTTTATTTTATTTCTTTATAGATCATATAAAATGCCAGGGAGCAAGACTGAATGTTTTCTTAAGCGTTGCTGCTGAATTCTTGAATACTAAATAAATCAATGAAATCAGACCATTTCATTTTTCGTTTCAAATAATCATAAAAGGAATAGCAGTTTTTTTGCTCAGGTTTATTGTAAATTGTTGAAATAAAAACTTGTAAACGAACTTGAATCATAAAATGATAACGATTATTTTTTTCTAATACAGGAATTTCAATGATTTTTACTTTCTGTCCAACAATATTTTTGAACTCAAGGCTCTTATATAACAAAAATATCATCCTCTTTTACCCGTTTTTTTATATTATACCTTATTATCATCCAAAACATGTATAAATAGGATGTGTTAAATAAAATTCGATATCCTTTTTAATCAACTGAAAAATATCGTTTATTTCGAGAAACATCTAGCTGATCTCTTAAGAATGGTGATTTATTAAGAAAGACTTCCTGCTACTTGCATTCCTCCACACAGATCAGCATCTTATCTAATATCAACATTAAAGATTACCAGAGCTTTTCTTAAAATTATGTTAAACCCGTCAAACAGGATTTTATATGATTTTGCACAAAAAACCAGATTCATGTTTCAGAATCTGGTTCTTTCAAAGGTACTATGTGAGGAGCTTCAATTTTAAGCCGTGCTCTCCATTACGGAAACAAATAACCTGTGAATTTTATACTGCTTCTTTAAGATAGCCTCATTTTAAAATCTTGATAGCCAAATTCACGCACGACCTGACAATCTCCATCTTTATCTTGTACAGCAATGGCTGGAAGTGCCATACCGTTAAACGTAGTATTTTTCACCATCGAGTAAATGGCCATATCACCAAAAACTAATCGATCCCCGCTCTTTAACGGTTGATCAAACGAGTAATCTCCTATCACATCGCCTGCCATACAAGTTTGGCCGCCAAGTCGATACAGAAATGGCTTTTCTCCTGCTTCCCCAGAATCAAAAAGAGGGGGACGATAAGGCATTTCCAACACATCAGGCATATGACAAGACGCAGAAGTGTCAAGAATAGCAATCTCTATTCCATTTTGAATCGTATCAAGGACAGTCGTAACCAGATATCCTGCATTGAGAGCAACGGCTTCACCTGGTTCGAGATAGACTTCTAAACCATATTTCTCTTGCATTCTCTTAATACAATCTTCAAGTAACGAAATGTTATAATCTTCCTTCGTGATATGGTGGCCGCCTCCAAAGTTGATCCATTCCATCTGCGGAAGCCATTGTCCAAACTTTTCTTCCACTGCCTGAAGAGTGGTTGCTAAATCGTCAGAGTTTTGCTGACAAAGTGTGTGGAAATGCAGCCCTGAAACACCTTCAAGCAATTCAGGTCGAAACTGCTCTTTGGTTACACCGAACCGAGAACCTGGTGAGCAAGGATCGTAAATGGCATGCCCATCTTGGGTCGAGCATTCTGGATTGATACGCAAGCCAACTTTTTTACCAGCTTGAAGCACTTTCGCTTTAAATTTTTCCACCTGTGAGAAAGAATTAAAGATGATATGATCACAAATCGAGATAATTTCGTCGATTTCATCCTCACGATAGGCAGGGGCAAAGACATGATTTTCTTTGCCCATTTCCTCGTAACCGAGGCGAGCTTCAAATAAGCCGCTTGCAGTCGTACCACTTAAATACTCTGCAATGAGCGGATACATCTTATACATTGAAAATGCTTTTTGTGCCAAAATAATCTTACATCCTGTACGTTCCATGACTCCATTCAGGATTTTTAGATTTTTTTCCACAAGACCTTCGTCGACTACATAACATGGCGTTGGTAATTGTTCAAACCGCATCTTAACGAACAAGCCCGGATTCTTTCACTTTAATAGGATCAGAATCTACAAGATCTGGATAAAGATCTTCTTGCCATGGAAGTCCCCACTTGTTCAATGCATCCATAAATGGATCTGGATCAAATTCTTCAATATTGTATACGCCCGGTTTATTCCATTTACCAGTCATCAACATCATGGCACCGATCATAGCAGGAACCCCTGTTGTATAAGAAACTGCTTGAGAACCCACTTCTCTGTAGCATTCTTCATGGTCACAAACATTGTACACATAATACGTTTTATCTTTTCCGTCCTTTTTCCCTTTGAAGATACAGCCAATGTTCGTTTTCCCTTTTGTGCGTGGCCCAAGTGAAGCAGGATCTGGTAATACTGCTTTCAAGAATTGAAGCGGAATGATTTGTTTTCCTTCGTATTCAATAGGTTCAATAGAAGTCATACCTACATTTTCAAGGCACTTTAGGTGAGTAAGGTAACTTTGGCCAAATGTCATGAAGAAGCGGATACGCTTAATACCTGGGATGTTTACAGCAAGAGATTCAAGTTCTTCGTGGTAAAGCAAATACATATCTTTTTCGCCAACTTCAGGGAAGTTATAAACGCGTTTGATTTCCATTGGTTTAGTCTCGATCCATTCGCCATCTTCCCAATATCTTCCGTTAGCTGAAACTTCACGGATATTAATTTCAGGATTGAAATTTGTTGCAAACGGATAGCCGTGATCCCCTGCATTACAGTCGAGAATATCGATATACTCAATTTCATCAAAATGATGCTTAAGTGCATGAGCAGAAAATACACCTGTTACACCAGGGTCAAATCCACTGCCTAAAAGAGCTGTAATACCAGCCTTTTCAAAGCGTTCGCGATAATCCCACTGCCATTTATATTCAAACTTTGCCGTATCTTCCGGCTCATAGTTTGCTGTATCCATATAGTTTGTTTTTGTTGCCAGGCAAGCATCCATGATTGTTAAATCTTGATACGGTAAAGCTAAGTTCATTACGATATCTGGTTTTACTGCTTCAATCAAAGCAATCAGCTCGTCCACATTGTTTGCATCAACCTGTGCAGTTGTAATTTTTGTTTTGCCGCCATCTAGTTTGGCTTTTAAGTCATCACATTTTGACTTTGTACGACTTGCAATACAAATTTCTTCAAATACGTCACTGTTTTGAACACATTTATGGATGGCTACTGATGCCACTCCACCACAACCTATAATAAGCGCTTTTCCCATTCTCTTATCATCTCCTAATAGATTTTTGTAAAGCAAAGAGGGACTCCATAACAGTCTATGGAAAAGATTATTGTAAAACCCCTCAAAGTTTTGAACAACAAAAAAAGCAAGTGCATAACGCATAATGGCGCACAACACTTGCTTTAAATATATTTACCAATATTAAAAAGAATAAGTATATCTATGATAAAAGTCATATGTATACGGCTACCTTAAAATGTTCTGGGACATTGTAGTAGAAGCTTATTAATATTCAAATATATCTTTATAAGATCAGAGTCTAAATAGCAAATAATTACTTTTATCACTCTTATTGACCGTTTCACAAGTTGTATGCATATGCACTGGTTGTAAAGTAACCAACTTATAAAATTTGAGCTTTTAACTCAATCAATAAGGCAACTGAAGTTGCCAATCGGCATTTGACCCGGCTGTCCGTATGGCCTTAACTACCTTAAGGGAAGTGGTCAAAAATTATCTGCTTGGAAAGACTCAAAAATTTTGAATATAAGCTTTCCAATTCATGCTTCTTCATATTATCAGCATATAATGAAAATAGCAATGAGCAAGTTTAGAAATTAATTAAAAACTTTGGCTAGCAATATAATTCATTGGCAGAAGCTTTAAGAGTAGTTCAAGAAACCAAAAAACGCTTATTTGTGAATTGACAGGGTAGAGGTCGCTGGTTTGAACCGAGTAGGAATCGTCTGGTGCCAAACCCTTGAAATTTCCGTCTTAACAAAGAAAATTGTCAGAAAAGATTATAGAAGGAGGAAACAGAAGTGGGTAACATAAAACGATATTAGCGACGGAACATATTCACAACGTCCTGTCACACGGGAGGAAGTTTGGTCTACGCTGCACCGGATGCTAAAATGAAAAAAGCAAAGCTCTGGTTAAGCCCAGAGTTACCTTTTATTTTTGCCTGTTATAATTTGATATATAGAAATCAGTAGCATGATTAGAAGTATCGGATAAATGATGACTATATCAACTCTTATTATTGGTCCAGAAACAGTACTAGCCCAATTTCTGACGTAAATTTCCCAAACGATATAACCAAGAATCAGTATTATGGTCATTACTTGTGTTTTAGTTATTTTTTTCATCCTATTCTCCTTGTTATTCATAAATCGTAGAGTGTATATTAGTCCGCTTTAATATTATCTACTAAATGACTATATCATAACATTTTATGACAAGAGAAGGAGTGTGGTCTATACTGTACCGGATGAGAGTAAGGTAAAATAATCGTGAGAATACCCCGGTTACGCGTTTGCAGCCGGGGCTGTTTAATTTATCTTTATTTAGCTGAAAGTTCACTTTCTGTTACCCATTTATGGTTTACTACTTTTTCTCCACCCGTAGTTGGAACGTAATCAATCATATACACAGTTGTTTGTTCAGCAGAATCAATTTCAGCAGTTGCACCATTCATCCCTTTCATATGGTCTGCTTCTATGGTAACTTCTGTCCCTGATTCTAACGTTCTGTCACCAGGATTTTCAATTTCTTCGTGAATCACCCACTTGTGATTTGTTACTCTTTCTCCACCAGTTGTAGGAGTATACGAAACTGCATAGGCTGTCGTATCATAGGCCCCGACAATTGTTGCTTCAGCTCCATCCATGCCTTCCATGTGGTCTGTTTTAATAATTGCTTGGTCCCCAATTAAAAAAGTTGGATTTTCTGTTGCTTTTAGATTTTCAGGAACTTCACTTGAACTGGAATGGTTCATGCCTTCGTGGTTATCCATGTTCATTTCTTCATTTGTAGTTTTTTGTTCTTCGGTACTGGTAGTTTCTTGTTCATTAGTACCGGTGGATTGGTTTTCAGAGGTTTTATCGTTTCCACATCCACTTAAACCAATAATTGCAGCGGTACCCAGAAAAGCTAGTTGCTTTTTCATCCAGTAACACTCCTTTTAATACTTAAAGTTGATCTTGGTAAAATAGTATACCTGCATATGGTATAAAAGCAAATGAAAAGGATTTTTAATTATCTTATTTAAGTCTATTCTTGGTACAATACAAACCTTGATAGAGCAAAAAGTTCTCAAGTTGGCTAGAATGGATTCTAAATAAAAAAAGACCGGCCGCAACCAGTCATCCTTGATCTTTGATCATCATTGGCAAAACTTGAACCTTCATTACCTTCCAGTTATCAAAATTAATTTCCTCTTCATGATACCAATCCAACATACCAGGATCCCAATCATTACTGTCGTCAACAATGCATTTTAAAATCTCACTAAAGACAAGGGGTTCAGTTACTTCTTTCTCTTGGATATTCCATAATCGAAATAAATCCTGATGCTTGACTGCTTCGAGTAATATCAACTTGATCAGCTCCTTCTCTTCTATTATATAAGGGAGAGATAAGGAGGTTTGTAAAGTTTAGGTAAAGAAAAAGACCGGCCGAAGCCGATCTTATATCATCATTCCGTTACACATATCATGTACCTGATCTAATCTAGCGGTTAAGATTTCTGCTTTTACAGGTTCATTAAGCTGAGCGCATAATTTTACATAACTCATCATAAACATTTCATCATTGCCGTTATCCACACAATCTGTCCAAAATGCAGCTTGCTGTTTGATATGGTCTTCATTCATTTTTTCTTTTAACATTTTTCCTTCGTTAAAAAAAAATCCATTAATCATAAATATCACCTCTAACGCTAATATACCCAATAAATAAGACAGGTGGTTTACAGTAGGGTAACATTTCCATAAATTTTTAGTGAAAAAGAATATACGTTTGTGTTTTTTGTTAATGAAAGAACACTTGTTTGGTTAAGTGAATATATTTAAAGAAGGGGGCTAGTAAAATGAACAGATTATTGCGTACCTCGAAAGAAGAAGAAGACGTTTATGTGTAGGAAAGAATGTATTCCTTCTGCGATATTCAAAAAATGAAATGACCATTAAAGATATTCTATGGTATAGCTATCTTTAAAAAACTCACTGAAGTGCCCATACACTGAAGAATATGATACAGTAACACTCGATATAATGTACATATGATTAAATAGAGGCATTCATCTGAAAATTGGTGAATGCTCTTTTAAATCGTAACAATTATTATTTGCAAATCGGAACCGTTACTATATAATAGACGATAGATCATCTATGGAGGGATTTATTGTGAGAAAATGGGCAGTTATTGCGGCCGTTATGTCGTTAGCATTAGCGGCATGCAGCAATGGAGAAGATAAGGGAGCAACATCAATAGAAAAAAATGAGGACAGCCGCATGACGGTTTATACAACCATTTATCCGCTTGAATATTTTGCTGAGCGGATTGGCGGTGATACAGTGAACGTGGAAAGTATTATGCCGGCAGGTGCAGATGAACATACGTACGAACCGACAACGAAAACAATATTAGAGCTGGCTAAAGCCGATTTGTTTTTATACAACGGGTTGAACCTTGAACCATTCGCAGAAAAAGTGGAAGAAACGCTGACAGAAGAAGATGTCAAGATCGTGAATATTGGTGAGCATGTTGATGTAGAAGTGGACAGCCATGAGGGGCATTCACATGCAGATGAACATATGCATGAAGGTGAAATAACAGAAGATGGTCATGATCATGATCACGGCGGTGTTGACCCGCATATTTGGATTGATCCGATGTTGGCGATTGAAATAGCAAGCGTTGTGAAAGATGAACTAGTAACGTTAAATCCTGATGATGAAGGGACGTATAATGAAAATTTCAAATCGCTAAAAACAGATCTTGAATCGCTGGATGAAAAGTTCCATGTGATGACTGAAGCTGCAGCACATAAAGAAATTCTTGTGTCTCACGCTGCTTATGGCTATTGGGAAAAATCATATGGTATCGAGCAAATTAGCATAGCTGGTCTTTCGCCAACAGAGGAACCGTCACAAAAAGAATTGAAAGAAATTGCCGATACGGCAAGAGAGCATGGTATTAAATATGTTATTTTTGAACAAAATATTACACCGAAACTAGCAAAAGTCATTCAAAATGAAATTGGTGCTGACTCTCTTCGTCTGCACAACCTGGCAACATTAACAGAGGAAGACATTGAAAATGGCGATGATTATTTTTCTATTATGGAGCAAAATATTGAAACATTGAACCTGGCTTTGTCCAAATAATGAAATGAAGGGTAAAATTTTGACGATTAAATAATAGACTGCCTTGATTCGCGTAAATATGAGAAAAAGCAGTTCGCTGCAACTAAATTTAGCGTATCTACCATTGTATGAAAAGTGATTCAATAAACAGGAATGTATTGTTTGAAAGTAGAATAATAAAAAATGAAGAGGAATGGAGGGGGACTCGTGCCAATTAGTTTAGAACGTTTAAAAGTACCGGATGAATTTATATTAACTCAGGAAGAAATTGTAAAAGAAGCGGTTCAGTTTTTAAATCAAAATGGCTGGACCGCTCATGTTGAATCTGCAACAGGAGGTCACGACATTCAAGCTGAAAAAATGGAGTGGACTGTCTATGTAAAGTGTAAAGGATCAAGAGGAAAACGTCAGCAAGAAGGAATGGTATATGATAATACACAACTCCGCTCAAATGCTGCCGATCAAGTGGAAAAACTAATGCGTATACAGGAAGAAGCGGAAACGCCGAGTCTATTTGTTATGGCTAATCCAGGACTTGAACGGATGAAATGGATTGTTTCAAAATTGTCTGGGGGCCTTGATAAACTTGATATTATTCGCATGTGGATTTATCCGGATGGCGTTGTAAAATGGGACGTTCCAGCACACCTTTTACACGTTGCAAAATCACTTGAAATTGAGAAAAATTGAAAGGTTTAGTTGCAAGAGAAAGGGAAAAATGGTACATTAGAGACAGCTGTTCGTACGTTTCAAAAGAGAATAGTTTATTATTTTTCCATCTTGAAATAGTCGCAAGCAGCAAGAATGATTGTGAAAGCATAAGGAGGACATGACATGTTACAAGGTAAAGTAAAATGGTTTAACGCAGAAAAAGGTTTTGGTTTCATCGAAGTTGAAGGACAAGATGATGTATTCGTACATTTCTCAGCTATTCAAGGTGAAGGCTACAAATCACTTGAAGAAGGCCAAAGTGTGACATTCGAAGTAGTTGAAGGACCACGTGGCCCACAAGCTGCTAACGTTGAAAAAAACTAATCTGATTGAAACTATAACAGGTGAAGCCTCGGCTTCATCTGTTTTTTGTTGTAGTTTTCTTTAGACATATTTCGTAAGCGCTGTCAATATGTTTGTGGAAAAAATGTCACGAAAACGTTATAAATTGGTCAAAGAATTGGATCTATTTTTATAAAAAGAGAGTACAATGGGTGAGAAGAGAGAAAATGAAATAGAACGATCAGGAGGATGAGCATGTTATATATCGCAGCAGCTATTGCCGTTGTTGTAGGTGTTGTACTCGTTAACCATTATTTAGCCGGCCATAAAGTAGAAGAAGGATTGCTTGTTGTCAAATCAGGGGACAGAGAAACGGCTATTCCGATGAATGAAATTGTTGAAGTATTTGAAATGGATCAATTCCCGAAAGATCCATCATTTATTGAAAAATATATTGTCCGTCCGTACGTCAAAAAGAAACGTGTAGCTGTTTACACTCGTTCCAATGTATCTTATTTATTTGTATTACGCAACAAAGATCGTCTTGTAAAATCAGTAAAAGCACAAAATCCACACGTTCATATAAAAGCAAAAGTTTTGTAAAAGCGGATGTTGATCTGTTTTATCTCACATTAACCGGCAGTAAGACCCTCGCAGGAGATCAACTGCCGGTAAAAGCACGATTGGTTCGGGCCGGCTGAAGCCGATCACACAGGTATTGCCGCAGGACGCGGCGCCCTTTACCTGAGTTCCTGTTTTATTCAGTGGAGGATAGCGGAACGCAGACTAAGATCGTCACGTCCTGTGAACCTAACCCCGATTGAATGAAGTTTCACTTTATTTTTCGTTTAAATAAATCATAATTTTATTATGTAAACTTAATGTTTTTTATCCATCAAATTTAAAGAAGAGAAAGTGACTATTTACAAAGGCTTTAGAAGCTGTTACGTTAGAGTAGTTATCATCAAGAAATGGGGTTATCTATAATGGTGATCTTTACAGAAGAGCAACCGGAGGCTATCGTAACTGGCATCTCATATTGCTGGAAGAAAAATATAGTCAAGATAGAAGATGGATACTTAAAAAGTACTGGCATGATCACGAATACGCGTATTCCTATTGTTCATATTGATACTGTTGTGTACTCTTACAATCCGAAAAAACCGGCCATTGTCCCGGTTTTAAAAATTATCGGCAAAGGTGCAGTTTTGTGTGAAATGGAGATTTCAGCTGAACATATTGAAGCTGTCCAAGACTGGATATTGTATGTGATTAATCCGTCGTGACCATACAGAGCCGCCTTTTATTAGGCGGTTTTTTTATTTGCAAAAAGAAAGGGAGTTAATCAATGAAAGGATCTACTCACGCGGTAATTGGTGCTGGATCAGGGCTTGCCGTCTCTGTTTGGATCAATGCTGCACCACTTGAAATGGTTATTTTAGCGGGAATTGGTTCCGTTGCTGCACTCGTTCCGGATCTAGACGTAAATGGGAAATTAGCTAATAAAATTACAGTTGAAAAGAAATGGCTTATTTTGTTTTTTTCGATAGCCGGTCTTTTTTTGATGTTTTACAGTTATTTTATGCTAATCGGCATTAAGCAGATAAGCGGTTTTCTAATTAGTATAGGTTTTCTTCTATTACCAAAGTTGTTCATTAAACAGCGAACAATGTTATTTGTCACTGGAATACTTGTGCTGTATGCAGGATGGTATATGAAAGAGATATGGGTCATGTATATAGGGTTGTTTATTATATTTGCTTCACTTGTCTCGCACCGTACATGGACACATTCTATTATTGGTGTTACATTTTTTTATTTTGTCGCCGTAGAAATTGTTAAAGAATATCCATTGCCTGGTTTATTTATGACGCTTTTGATTAGCTATATTTCTCACTTAATTGCTGATATGAAAATACTGCCGGTAAATAAAAAAGGAATAAAATGGTTTTATCCATTATGGAAGAAAGAATTTTAAAAAGTCATTTAAACGACTTTTTAATTTTTAATACACTATGTGTAAAATTCAAATAATAAATAAATAAAATAAGTATTTAACATATAAATTACGGGAATAGAAATAAATAAACGAATAGGAGATTATTTATATGTGGAAAAAATTTTTTTCAAGTATTGGCATCGGAAGTGTAAAGGTAGATACAATTTTACATGATAAAAAAGTGGCACTAGGTGAAACAATACAAGGGGATGTGGTGATTTATGGTGGCCAGACAGATGAGCCTATTCAAAAAATACATCTCCTTCTGTATTTGCAATATGAAGAAGTACGTAAAGACAGCGATTTTTCGTGGCATGATAAACATATAGACGAATTAACAATTGTTGTGAATCGACATATTAAAGCCGGGGAGAACGAGCGTATTCCATTTACGATAAAAATTCCAGATGAAGGTCCGAGAACTGGAGAAAAGCATAAATGGTTTTTGAAAACAACAGTTTTAATAAATCAATCCGTAGATCCTACTGATGAAGATGAGTTAATGATTGTATAAAAAGCAGAAATCCTTCTGCTTTTTTTATCCCGCATTAACTGGCAGTAAGACCCCCGCTTCAAGCCGTCTAAAAGAAAAGGAGGATAACCGGGGGATCAACTGCCCGTAAAAGCCCGATTGGTTCGGGCCGGCTGAAGCCGGTCACTCAGGTATTGCCGCAGGATGCGGTGCTCTTTACCTGAGTTCTTTTTTATTCAATTCATTCAGTGGGGCTAAGATGAAAGCAGACTAAGAATGTCACGTCCTGTGACAACGTCTGCATGATTCACATCCTGTGAACCTAACCCCCACTGAATGAAGTTTCACTTTATGAAAGGATTTGACAATGCGCCCACTCTGTTATATATTAATTTAAATAAAATAATTTTGTTATATAACAGAGGAGGTCGAATAATGGATATGTACAAAGAGGCTTATGAACGCTATACACAAATGTGTGAAAATTATGGCATGGACTGCATTCCTTTTTATCACTTTATGCACAACTTAACAGATGACCAGATTCAGCAGTACATACAAACAGCAAAATAACTTTGGAAAGGCTGATTTATCGCAGATTAACGGGCAGTAAGACCCCTATTTCAAGACTTAGAGAAATCGAAAAAGGATAAGGGGGGACAAACTGCCCGTAAAGGCCCGATTGGTTCGGGCCAGGCAGAGCCTGGTCACTCAGGTATTACCGCAGGACGCGGCGCTCTTTACCTGAGTTCTTCTTCCATCAGCGGGGGATGAAAGAAAACCCCCACTGATGGAAGATTCACTTTATTACGGAAAATGATGTCTAAAAACCCCGTTAACATCTTGCAAAAGTAGACGGGGTTTACGCATGTTTTTGCACATTCTGTTTCGCCGTAGATACACCGTAAAAGAGGTATTGGATGACAGCTTTTAGGGCGGTCATTTTTTTATGGTGAAAATGTGTAATAAAATTAAAAGACATTGAGGTCATAATACATCCATGGATTAATTTAAATGAGTTGAAGGTGGTATGGGAATTAGCCAGAGAAAAAGAAAGATATTACATTTTTAGAAAAAGTGTTAGCGTTATCACGAAGTGAATTGATGAACATGCGACGTATAAGCATGACACGCATAAATGGATAGCAGAACAGGCAAAACTATATAAAAACTATCCGTTTGCGCCCACTGCGGCGGGACTTGGAAGGATGTAGGCATATGAAGTACGACCAATTTAAAAAACGTTATGTCAAACGTATGATGCAAGACGCACCGCATGTGTATATTTCAGAAGATGACGTTGTGAAGATGTGGGATGCAATTATCGTCTTTAGTCAGCTGCAGAACGAAGAAAGGAAGCCATCATCAGAAACTGGCAACGAAAAAGAACCGACAGAGAAAATACAGAAACTAGCGAAAGATCTTATTAAAGAAGTGCAAAAAGAATTACAGAAAGAACCGATAGTAGCGGAACCTTCATCACAGATATCAGATACTTTTAAACAGGAAAATTCAATTGATGTAATAGAAAATAAAGAAGATATGTCATTTGTAGAGGCGTGTAAGATGTGTGACGGGCTTGGTTATTTATTGTTGGATGTGTCAGGAACACAACATACGCTGTGCCCGACTTGCCGAGGGGCGGGGGATAAATGAAGTACACTAACCGAGAAAAAACCAGAAAGAAGAGTCTGAGCTATTAGCATGCTGGGAGGGGTAATATGAAGACAGAGTAAATGAGTTAGTACTGATTAATATACGGAGCGGAATTTTAACATGTTGAGTATCGTTTTTCGTGAGCTAGCACATAAGAGACAATTACTAGGAATAAAAAAAGTCAAGGAAAGACCTTGACTATAACAAAGCTGAAAAACGACTGGAGCAGAAGGGGGAGACCGTTGAGCTAAAATCATTGTGTACTTATATTTAATAAATCTTAACTGTTGGCCGTTCCTTTATTTTATCCTCTGAAATAGTCGATGGTGTAAAGGTATTCTCTTTTTCAGTGTCTGAGGTTGGTTCTTTATATAGTGCAACTAAAGAACAAATAAAGATAACGCCTAAAATCATTGATAGTATCCATCCAAAAAGTTCGATGGGTAACATAATATGAAGTCTCCTTTCTTTAAATATTAAGAACTAGTATATGAAGAGAGAAACGTTTTTATGCTTACATATGACGAGTATTAAGTATCGACTAAAAAACCCCATCCACTTATAAAAGTGGATGGGGTTTACATGTGTTTATGCGTTTAAATGTATGTCACAGTACTCTTGTACCAGTTCAATTTCATCGTCTTCCAGTTCAAAATCAAGCACGCTATCATCTGCGCGATTATGCAAAAATAAGCCGGCTATCTTTTTCTCTGTTTCTGTTACGACATATAAGACACGAATGTAAAAGCCTTCAGCAGAGTATAAATCGTCATCTTCATCAACTGCCGCAAAAAGATGATATTCGTATCGGTCTCCTTCTAAAATGCCAAATGGGTCTGCGACCTTTTCTAATTTATGATCGGTAATATTCATGTTGTTGCCTCCTGTTTTTTATTTAGAAAGTGTAATAATCCATTTTTTCAGCCGCCGTATTCCTTCTTCAAACTGGACGGGTCCTGCGTATCCATAAGATAAACGGATAGAGCGGGAAGTCCCTTCTGTATAAATACTGCCCGGATGAAATAAAATACCTTCATTTACAGCTTCCGTGTATAATTCTTTTATTGAAATATCCTGTTTTAATTTCAGCCATATAAAAAAGCCGCCGTTCGGGATCCGCCAGTCTGCTAGTTCAGATAAGTGGCGTTCTAGAGCCGCAGATGCTTCTAGACGCCGCTTTAACAGCTCTTTCCGTACATATTCGAGATGATGCTCATATAATCCTTCTTCTAGCCATTCTGCGGCTACACGCTGCGATAATGAACTCGTCCCGTAGTCTGCTTGCCTTTTCAAATTAGACAAGCGTTCAATGACTGGCTCTGCACCAGCAACCCAGCCAATCCGCAGGCCAGGGCTTAATGTCTTTGATAAACTGCCAATATACAAAACATTACTGTTTGTGTCCATCGATTTTAATGAAGGTGGCGGTGGAGAATCGAGCCAGAGTTCCCGGTAAACATCGTCTTCAATAATCGGAAGACGATGGGCAGAACAAAATGACAATAATTCTTTTCGTCTTGACTCGCTCATCATGATGCCAGTTGGATTATGAAAGCAGGGTATCGTATAAAGAGCACTAGGATGATTTGGCTGCCATTTCGAGTGCAAATCCGCCGTGACCAATCCCTCAGCATCCATTTCAATGCCTGTAAGAGACATACCAAGCGATTGAAATGTATGGATGGAATATAGGTACGAGGGTTCTTCTAAATAAACAGAGGCACCTCGTTCCATAAGCCCTGAGGCGATTAGTTGAAGTCCTTGCATGGCACCGGATACAATTAAAATAGATGAAGAAGTGACAGGAGTGCCTTGCCTTGTCATATATCCTGCAACAGCTTCCCGGAGCGGTTCATAACCGCCACGCTCCTCATAACCGAGTGAATGGATTTTGCCAGACAATCGGGCGAGCACATCATTTAAATATCCATCGGGAAACACATCTTCTGCCAGCTCCCCTTTACTTAAATCTATAATACCAGTTTCAACGGGATGAGATGGCTCTGTATCTTTTGATCTTGGGAGTGACGCAAGAAGAGACCAAGTATCGTTAGCAATAATCGTACCTTTCCCCATGACCCCTTCTATAATTCCATCTTTTTTCAACTGTTCAAGTGCGGTCACGATGGTACTTCTGTTGACAGAAAATTGATCAGCAAGTACGCGCTGGCTCGGAATTTTCGCCCCGGTAGGGCCCCATTTACCAAGTTTAATCTGCTCTTTAATCCAGTCCGCGACGATGTCCGATTTCATTTTAGATTTCATTTTTTCATTGTCCAATGTTCGTTAAACCCGGGAATGCAGAACGTTTTGTGAAATCAGTCTCGGGATAATAGGCTTTTTTCACTAAAATATTGGGCCCAAGGCAGCGGACAGATGAGCAATGGCAGTCCGTTTCTTTCGCCAGTTTCGATGAGGTCCACGTTTCATAGGCTTCTTGAAATGAATTCGTTTGAATGTTGCCGAGTGACGGAGCATCCGCAAAATCGGTGACAATAATATCACCTGAAAAAATATTCACATTTAAACGCGAACGCCCATCAGGATCGTTACGTACCGTCACATGCTGCTCTTTTTGCAGGCGATAGACCAGTTCTCGATCTCGAACATCTCCACTGCAGGCAAAAAACGGAAGTGTTCCGAACAACATCCACACACTTGGGTCTCTTACGTCTAGCAGATGATGAATAGCTGCTCGCATGTCATCAAGTGAAAGAGATTCAAGAGCACTCGCAAAGTCACTTGGATACATAGATGGTGATGAATCTTGTGCGTTAGAGGATGCTGTCATACTAACATATCCACTATCATACATAGGATGAATTTCATGCCTTTTGCATCCCATCTCCTCTACTACCTGCTTATGAATTTTTTCTATGTGAGGTATTGTCCTGTTATTTAACATTGTCTCAGCAGATACTAAAACTCCCATATCAGATAAAGCCTTAGAGTTAGTTATCATCCTGTCAAATAATGCTTTTCTTTGTTCCCTAGTAGGCTTTCTTTCCATCATAGCAAAGCCTGTATCGATAAATTCATCCTCTGTTACCCAATTATGAGAGATATGTAATACATCTAAATAGGGTGTTATGAGCTTATATCTGTCTAGGTCTAATGTTAGGTTAGAGTTGATCTGAGTATATATACCTCTCTCATTAGCATATTTCAACAAGGGTAATACATAGTTTTCTACTGACTTTAAGGACATCATAGGCTCTCCACCTGTAATGCTCATAGTCCTTAAGGTAGGAATCGCATCTAATCTTTGCAGTAATAGCTCTAGAGGAAGTGCTTTAGCATCTTTATGAGTGAGGGTATGTCCTACAGCACAATGTCTACATCTCATATTACAGAGATGGGTGGTAGTAAATTCTATACTTGACAGAGTGGGCTTATCATACTTCTCTACATCTAGATAAGCCTCCCAAGCATCCGTCTGTGGAGTTTGTTTAAGTTTAACTTGTTTCATCTTATCTGCTCCTGTCTTTTTAATCCTTTTTCATTATGTATATTAGGATATTTTATGTCAATGAATTAAAATTTATTGTTAAGTACAATGGATAATAGACTGAATGAGGTTATAGATAAGATTTACTATTGGAAAGAGTCATCTGATGTAGGGGGAGAAAAACCTTTTGAAATAAGAATAGAATACAGAGGAGAGCTGTAGAATGAGCAGGATCATAGGCTATATGAGAATAAGCACAGATAAGGAGTCCCAAAAGTTTGACAGACAGCAGGTACAGCTAGAGGCATTGGGTTGTGACATTATTTACTCTGATAGGATGTTAAGAGCTAAGAGAGGGGCCTGAGCTTAACAAGATGCTATCTGATCTATATAGTATCACTAAGTTGGACAGATAAAATATAAAATAAGGGGCTGTAATTAGACCTTATCATTTTTGTCCGGCTTAGTGTCGACATTCCAATTTTTAAATTGTTGCTCTAACTCCTCTTTATTTAAGTCCTTCCCAATAAAAACAAGTTCACTTAGTCTTGTTTCATTTTTTTGCCACTTCTGATCCGGATTTTCTGAAAACAACATAAGAACATGATGCTTTTTATCACTTAAATCCCATGTTGCCATATGTGCTTTCCTCCGCGTAAATCATAATAATTATGATTTAAAGGTGATAACTGATTAACTTTAGACTTCTTAAACGATTGAAATTGCCTTTTATTACTACATATAGTACTGAGCAATCTCTTTTTAGCAGAGGTAAATTCTCAATAGATGAATGTTTACCAACTGATTAATGGAAGTTGATCTTTATACGCTTACTTTGGAAATCTTAGATTTTCTTAAATTTTCTAGGTCTTTCTGTAGTCTTACTATGACTCTGCAAGGGGATAGGGAAAACCTCTCAACAGAAAGAAAAGTAAGGAAAGTAATTTTATAAAAGATCGCAAACGGGTTATTTTTAACCCTCTGACTAAAAACCAACCTATTCGAAGCTTTACAACAACATTACATGATAAAAAGATAAAGCGACGTCTTACGGCTTGTTGTTTCTCTCTTTTTCGCTATAAACTCGGTACAGTCAATCCACTTTGCTTTTCTCATTTTCAAATGAAGATTTTCATCAATTTCGTTCTCGATTTCTTTCATGAGCTTGATGATTTCACCATGTGGCAGATTGAATCGTTTGGCTGCCTGTTTATGCGGGGCGTGTTTCACAAGCAATGACAAAAAGTGGTCCGATGTTTCTGCTTGCTGAGCCAGTTCATCTTCTAAATGAACGATAAACTGATAAAGCTGCCGCCGTTCTATGGATAAAGAAGCCACTATTTCTCTCGTCAATATTTCTACTAAATGTTCGTTCATTTTTATCCCTCCGAATAAATCGTTAAAGAAACTAGCTTATCGTGTCAGAATCTCATGGTCACGATAAGCACATTCCCCGAATTTCATGATTTTTGATAGACCTATTCAGCCATTACCAGCTAGATTTTTTCACACCTGGAAGTTGTCCTTTATGGGCAAATTCCCTAAAAGCAATACGGGACATTTTAAATTTGCGCAAATAGCCGCGCGGTCTGCCGGTAACTTCACAGCGATTTTTCAAGCGGGTTGGAGCAGAGTCTCTTGGGAGCTTTCTTAGTGCCTCGTAATCTCCTTTTTCTTTTAGTTCCTTTCTCAGCTCGGCATATTTCGCCACAAGCTCTTGCCGTTTTTTTTCTTTTACTACTTTTGATTTTTTAGCCAATTGTATTCGCTCCTTTTAATAATCGTAATCATTACGTTTTGAGAGTTATTAAACCATACCTTTTTTCTTTTGGCAATAAAAATTATGGAAGGAGGCTTCCTTTACTAAAAATGGACTGCTATCAGATTTTATCGAAAGAGTAGTTCCATAAGGAATGAAACAGCCTCATCAAACACAACTGCTTCGTTTATTCTTGTTAAGTAGGATTCTCGGGTCAATCATGTTTTGACTTTTTGTGATCGTGAACAGACGTTATGTTCATTATGCTTACATTTCATCAAAGCTTTTCGACTCAAATAAAACAAACTTTATGGGTTAGCCGATTTTAATATTCAAAAAACTCTTGCAAATAGGAACCATTACGTTTTATTATTAGGAAATGAATTTAAAAGGAGTATACTACATGGAAAATTTCAAACTACCCCCCAAAAAAGAAAGATTAATGCTGTTCGGTTCCATAGAACCTGGAATAAAAACAAAGCCAAGTGAAAAAGAAAAGATGCCCGATTTACAAAATGTAAGAGAGGATTTCTTGTTTGAAATTGATGCTGTTGGGATTACAAATGTTAAAATGCCCGTCTCCATTACTTCAGTGTTACACCCACTAACACAAACGACCATCGCTTCTTTTACTCTAACGTCTACAATTCCGCGTGATGTAAAGGGAACAAATATGAGCCGTTTTACTGAACAATTGGAGCTATATCGCAGACAAGGTTTCACGTTAGACTTTTCGCAGCTTTCCGATTTTGTAAAAGAATTAGCAGAACGTTTAGGCCAAAGAGATGCAAGTCTTGAAGTAACGTTCCCTTGGTTTTACGAACAGACGGCACCAGCCTCTTCTCTAGCGGGATTAAACCATGCGGACGCCAAAATTTCGGTCTCTTATCAGCATGGAAAGATAGCAGAAAGAATGGTTGAATTAACCTGTGCTGTAACGACTTTATGCCCTTGTTCCAAAGAAATTAGTGAATACAGTGCGCATAACCAACGAGGGTATATTAAAATGACGGCATTGTTGCTGGATGAGTATAAAGAATCATCTGATTGGAAGGCTCTGCTTTTACATGCTGCCGAGTCAAATGCCAGTGCCTTGATTTACCCGATTTTAAAACGTCCTGATGAAAAAACAGTAACGGAACAAGCATATGAAAACCCCCGCTTTGTTGAAGATATGGTTCGTCTTGTAGCCGCTGATTTATACGAAATACCATTTATTCAATCTTTTACAGTAGAATGCCGCAATGAAGAATCCATTCATCTACATGATGCTTATGCCTCTGTAACGTTCAACAAAAGGCATAAATAAGCTTTTACATATGTAAAGATTGCAAGTGGAAAGGGAAATTGAGAGAGAAGGGAACTCAGTAACAGAATCTTATTGAAATACAGTTCACCATTAATGATTCATTACTTATTTGAAGTGCTATCATTCAACAATTGATGTCCCTGGTCATTTTCGGAAAAAATGAGCATTTTCTTGCCTTTTTGTAAATAAGAATAATTACGATTTAAAAAGGAGATTGAGCCTATGTATAAATGGATCATTGTTGGCGGAGGCATCCAAGGGATCACTCTGGCTTCATTCTTGCGGAAACAGCAAAAAGCCTCTATTGACGAGGTGGCTATTGTGGATCCTCACGCAGAACCATTAGCCAATTGGAAAAGGTGCACAAATCTTATTTCTATGCCTTATTTACGTTCGCCGGTCGTACATCATCTTGACGTTCATCCGCTTAGTTTGCAAGCCTTTGTGAAAAACAAAGCAACGGATGAATCGGCTGCTTTTTACGGAAGGTTCAAGCGCCCGTCTCTCTCCATGTTTAATGAGCATTGTGATCACCTGGTTGGCGATTTACAGTTAAAAAAAGGATGGGTGCAAGGACGCGTTCAAACTGCCGAGCGAATTGAAAACAAATGGCGTGTTGAACTGCAAGATGGAAAAGAGCTAATAGGAGAGAATCTGGTACTGGCTATTGGCATTAGCGAACAGCCAGTTTGGCCCGACTGGGCAGAGGTATTAAAGAAAGAAGCACATGCTTCTGTACACCATATTTTTGAGGATAATCTTCCAAAGTTTGAAGAGATGGCACGCCCTTTTACCATTATTGGCGGCGGGATCACTTCCGTTCATTTAGCCTTAAAATTGACTGCTATGTTTCCAGGTGAAGTGACACTGCTGAAGCGGCACCCGTATCGCCTGCATGATTTTGACAGTGATCCGGCTTGGCTTGGTCCTAAAAATCAGCTTCCTTTCGGAAAAATTGACTGCTATCAAACGCGCCGGGAGCAAATTAAACAAGCCCGCCACAAAGGATCCTTGCCTCGTGATTTGTATATAAAGCTACGGCGCTGTGTTCGGCAAGATGAGTTGCTGATAATGGATGGGCAGGTGCAACAGGCTTTCGTAAAAAATGGTAAGGTTCAGCTAGAGGATGGGCAAGGCCGTCTGATTCACCAAACGGGCACGGTTTTATTAGCAACAGGATTTCAGCCGGCTTTGCCAGGAAAGCAGTGGCTGACGCCAATCGTTGAAAAACATGAGCTTCCATGCGCAGAATGCGGATATCCCATCGTTTCAAAATCACTGCAATGGGGACCAGGTCTATACGTAACCGGAGCTTTAGCAGAGCTTGAAATGGGACCGATCGCCCGTAATATTTCTGGAGCCCGTCAAGCAGCGGAACGGGTTGTTAGCAGCTTATAATCAGTTATTCATTCATTACCTATATAGTTGGAATGAATGGATTTCTCCATAAGATGTCTATTTTCAATATGAAATGAGATAACATCTCGATAGGAAGAAAAAGAGCTATTTTATCATCAATAAATCGTAATTATTATGATTTGGAAAGATGAAATGACGATGGACCGGACTACATTTTCTGATCCAATCCCAGCTATCACCGTCACCTAACTACTAGCCAGGAAGATAGGTTGAAGTATTTAAAGTACAATCATGACGGTCAAAATCATGCTTTTTATAGAAAGAGGAGAATACAATGAAAAAATTAGCTTTATTTTTTACTGCTGTACTCGCAATCGCCTTGTTATTATCTGGATGCGGGAGCACTCAAACAACAGAAAATACGAAGAGTCAAGCAGAAAAAGATCAACTCACGATTTATACAACCATTTTCCCTTTGGAGGACTTTGCAAAAAAAATTGGCGGTGACTCTGTCAAAGTAGAAAGTATTTATCCGCCTAACATCGATGCTCATACCTTTGAGCCGTCACAAAAAACAATGGTGAATATCGCTGAATCAGACGGTTTTATCTACACCGGGGCTGGTCTGGAAGGGTTTATTGATAAAGCCGTAGAGGCTTTGAAAAATGAAAACGTAAAATTAATTGAAGCAGCAGACGGGGTCACGTTTATTAAAGGTAGCCATGAACATGAAGGCGAAGAAGGCCATGAAAATGAACACGATGATAGTGAACATCCGGACGAACACGCGAGCGAAGAAAATCATGAAGAGGAGCATGCTAACGAGGATGTTCATCATCATACAGCAGGTGAAGAAAACCACCATCATGGCGATCTAGATCCGCATATTTGGTTAGACCCAATCCGTGCCATTACAATGGCTGAAAATATTAAACATGCATTAGTTGAGTTAAAACCAGAACAAAAAGAAGCGTTTGAGGGAAATTTTGAAGAATTAAAAAGCGAATTAGAACAACTTGATAAAGAATTCAATGACATCATTCAAAACGGAAAAACAAAGGAAATCATTGTATCACATGCGGCATACGGATATTGGAATGACCGCTATGGTTTAAAACAAATAAGCATTGCGGGTCTTTCTCCAACCGACGAGCCCTCACAAAAGGAGCTGCAAACGATTATTAAAGAAGCCCATGCAAAGAATGTAAAGTATGTTATTTTCGAGCAAAATGTTGCGTCTAAAATAACGGATGTTGTAAAAAATGAGATTAAAGCTGAGCCATTAACCCTTCATAATTTAGAGTCTATCACAGATCAAGAGGTTAAAAATCAGGAAGACTACGTCAGTTTAATGAAACGGAATATAGAAACGTTGAAAAAAGCATTAAATTAAATGATAAGGCCGTTGAAGGAATCTTAACGGCCTGTAAGTATTGAATTTAGATGTAGTAGCCTGAATAGGGTAACGAGGAGACAGAAATGCAAAAAACTTTATGTGTATGATTCGATACTTGATTGGAAAATAGTGAAAAGTTTGAATAGATAAATGAAAGAAAGAATACGCAGGATAACTAATCACTATTCAGGAGGTACTACTTATGATTCATTAGATCAAAAAGGCACCGCACCATAAATCGTAAACATTTCGATTTATATTAAAACAGATTTTATTTTTTGATCAGGGGCACTAAAGGATCATCTGATTTTATTTACTTTATAAAGAAAAAAGAAAGGATGACTCAATTGATTACTATCATAGGCGGAGGAGTAGCAGGCATCGGTGTAGGCATATTGCTGACCAAATTAGGAGTGGAAGAGTTTCTTATTATTGAAAAAGAGGAGATTGGTGCTTCTTTTTTAAACTGGGCAAAGGAAACTCGATTTATTACCCCCTCCTTTACGGGTCATGGATTTGGATTGCTGGATTTAAATGCTGTTTTTCCAAATAGTTCACCTGGCTATACAATGGGAACTGAGCATCTGACTGGCAGGATGTATGGCCAGTATTTAAAAGGGATCGCAGCGTATTTTAAGTTGCCTGTTTTAGAAAAAACAGAGGTCACAAATATCAGAAAAGAGGGCAATGAATACATTGTTCAAACTAATCAAAACGCCTACAAAGTAAACACTGTTATTGTAGCTTGCGGAGAGTACTCATTCCCGAAACGGCCTTTTCAGCATGGCATTCACTATGCAGATGTGGAATCTTGGAGTGATTTTGAAGGGGATCGAATGATTGTAGGAGGTGGAGAAAGCGCAGCTGATGCTGCTTTTCATCTATCAACCAACGGATGGAAAGTCGATGTTTATCATCCGGGGAAAGACTGGCTTGCGTTTGATGCCGATCCAAGCAGGTCTCTTTCTCCTTTTACTCGAGACCGTTTAAAAGGGGAAGATTCTCAGTGCATTCATGAACATCCTCATTCATCGGTTGTCTCGATTGAGTATTCTAAAAAGCTCTCTGCCTACACCGTGACGTTAAAAGATGGTTCAATTATTGAAACAAAACAGGAACCGCTTCTTTGCACGGGTTTTCACAGCGGGGCCTCTCAATTTCATTCGCTGTTTGAATGGACGGAAGACGGCTTGCCAATCGTAAATGAGTATGATGAATCTACTTTAGTACCTTCCGTTTATTTAACGGGGCCAAGTCTCCGGCAGCGGGAAACCATTTTCTGCTTTATTTATAAATTTCGCCAGCGATTTGCCGTTTTTGTAGAACATCTCCTGCGTCAGCATGGCATTTCTTATGATAAACAGGCATTAGAAGAATATAAACAATCGAATATGTATTTAGATGATCTGACTTGTTGTGAAGCAGGCTGTGAGTGCTAGGGAGTGAAAAAATGAAAATTGTGTTAGTAGGGTTGGAATCCTCAGGGAAGACAAGTATTTTATCCGCCATTTCTAAAAAAACCATTCCTGTACATGGTTCAAATGTTCGCGGATCAACTTCTTCTGTTTATGAGTACAGTGTACATCAGCAACAGTACATAGATACACCTGGAATTCGTGAAGAGAGTGAATTAGTCACCAGTTTATATACAAGAAAAACGGTAGAAAAAGCAAATGTTTTATGGTATGTCGTTCGGGGAACGCATTTTGTGAAAGAAATAACCCTTCTGTTTTCTATTTACCCGCCCGGAAACAAACCAGCAAAGATTATTGTGACCTTTGAAGACAAGCTTGGTGTGATGTCTAAAAAAGCAATAGATTTTTTAAAAGAACAATATTCTCTTCCTATTGTTCTCATTAATGCACGGGAACTCTCAGCAGAAGAGGTGGATAAGGTGAAGGTGGATGGACGCCTTTTATCAGAGATGGACATAAATCGTTTAAAATCCCTCCCGATAACAGAAACACAAGCACCTGTTCCGCTTTTTGAACATAGATGGCTCGGACCTGCTTTTTCTCTTTTGCTGTTACTCTGTACATTTGCACTTCCTGTGTTTATTTCTTATCGACTCTCCTCTTATCTTGAGTTAGTCGTGGAACAGGTCATGATAAGCCCCATTTTGAATCTCGTCAACGGATTTCCAAATTGGTTATCTACTTTACTCGTCGGAGATTACGGGCTTCTTTCGCTAGGTATGTATTCTTTTGTATGGGCGTTTCCCATTGTCCTTTTATTCAGCTTGATAGTTGCTTTAACAGACGAAAGTGGTTTAAAGGATCGAATAACCGATTCGCTCGATCCTTTTTTGCGAAAATGGAAACTGACCGGTCATGATCTCGTTCCGATTATTAGCGGATTTGGCTGTAATGTGGTCGCCATTCAAGGAAGCAGAAGCTGTCATGTTTGTTCTCGTAAAAATTGTATATCGGTCATTTCATTTGGCTCAGCCTGCAGCTATCAGATGGGAGCGACTCTTTCTGTCTTTGCTGCAGCAGGCCATATAGAGCTTATTTTACCTTATCTGTTCCTATTAGCGTTTTTCTCTCTTGTTCATGTGAGAATATGGAACAGAAACAGGTTGGTCCCTGTTTTCAAGAAACATGAAACGTATTTACAGTTTCCTTCTGGACGTACGTTATGGTACCGAATAAAGCCGGTTATCCAACAATTTATTCTACAAGCCATGCCCATTTTTCTAGTCATTTGTTTAATTGCTTCTCTGTTTTCAATAGCAGGGATTCTCAGAGTAATCCATGAATGGATGGGACCCATTTTTCACATAATTGGTCTTTCCGAAGCAGCAGCGCCCGCTTTTGTGGCAAGTATTTTCAGAAAGGATGGCATTTTGTTGTTAAATGAGGGTGGTGGAGAATTACTGGCAAGTTTAACAATGCCAGAGCTTCTAATAGCTGTTTATTTATGCAGCACGTTTTCATCCTGCCTTGTAACGTTACTAAAAATCGCAAAGGAATTATCATGGAAGGAAGCCGTTGAGTTGGCCGGAAAGCAGGTTGTAACGAGTATCGGCTCTACCATTTTGCTAAGTACGACTCTATTGCTATTTTAAAAAAGGAGGTTGTAATGAAATTGGAGTGAATTGTAAATGATTAGCAATATACTAATTTTTCATAAAAAGTTGAGGTGATTTTTATCAGTTATAGTAATTCTTATCGATAAGAATTTAAAACAATATTATTGGAGAAAACCAGGCAAAATAATAAATACAATAGTTCGGTTTAATAGGAAAATTAATTGTTTACAATCTATATAAAATATGATTTACTTTATAATGAAAATAGTAATCATTACGATTTAAGAAATACTTTGAAAGAAATCGTAGAAAAAAACAATGGATGAAAGAAGGCTCGATAAGCATGAAAAAACTAGCGTTGCTCGTACTGTCTTTTACACTTATGTTATTGGTAGCGGCTTGTAGTAATGAACAGAAAAGCAATCAAAAAACAAGCAAACAAGAAGAAGCATCGGCTAATGATACATTGACATTATCTTGGCCATTGGATATTGGAGCTGTAAATCCACATTTATATGCACCTAATGAAATGTTTGCTCAGGCGTTGCTGTATGATCCACTAGTAAGCTATGGTGATAATGGAGAAATACAACCTGCCTTAGCCACAGATTGGGAGATTTCAGAGGATGGGAAGAGTTATACATTCACTTTGCGTGAAGGTGTAGTGTATTCCGATGGTTCATCCCTTACAGCGGAGAATGTGAAGCGAAATATAGAAGCCGTTCTTCAAAATATGGAACGACATAGCTGGCTAGAAGCCGTAAGTATGATCGATAAAGTAGAAGTGATCGATGAACTAAAAGTGAAAATAGATTTAAAAGAATCTTACTATCCTTTTCTACAAGAATTAACGCTAATCCGTCCGTTGAGAATGTTGGCAGACAGTGGATTTCCTGAGGGTGGTTCAACAGCAGAGGAAATCGAAGCTCCTATTGGGTCTGGTCCGTGGATTTTAACAGATTATGTGAAAGGTAGTCATGCAGAATTTACACGCAATGATAATTACTGGGGAGAAAAGCCCAAAATTAAAAAAGTTATCATTAAGGTTATTCCAGACTCTCAAGCACGAATTATGGCCTTGGAGAAAGGTGATATTGATCTAATATTTGGAAGCGGTCAACTTGCTCCTGTTGAGTATCAAACACTGCAACAGAAGGGAACGTATCAGACGCTAATTTCAGGTCCGTTATCAACAAGAGTTTTGGCCATCAATTCAACGATTGCTCCAACGAATGAGAAAGAAGTCCGTTTAGCTCTGCAATATGCAATGGATCGTAAGACCATCGTCGAGCATATATTAAATGGTTTGGAGGAGGAGGCACAATCCTTATTCTCTCCTGGTTTCCCTTATAGTGATATTAAGGTGGGACAATATGAGAACAATTTTGAAGAAGCAAAGAAAATACTTGATCAAGCTGGATGGAAAATGGTAGAGGGACAACCATTCCGAATGAAAAATAATCAAGTCTTACAAGTAACGATTCCTTATCGCAGTACGGAGCTGGTACATAAAGAAATATTAGAGTATTTGCAAAGTGCTTGGCGTGAAATTGGGATTGATGTACAGCTGAAGGCGGAAGAATCTCAAATCTATACTCAAAAGGTTAGGGCAGGTGAATTTAACCTCACTTTTAATGATACATGGGGTGTGCCATATGACCCTCATATGTTTATTCGTACGATGATTGGCGAGAATCAATTAGGATTATATGTACAAAGTGGAACAGCTATTTCATCTGAATTTACTGCCAATGTTAATAAAGTGATTCGTTCAACGGATGAAAATGAACGTCGGGCATTGTATGAAGGGATTCTGCAAGGTATTCATGATGAAGCGATGTTTATTCCAATCTCTTATCGTACTAATTACTTAGTAGCTAATAACGGTGTTAAAAGGTTACAGTTTACTCCGCATCAATACGAAGTGCCGCTATCACTATTTGAATTAGAGGAATAGAAAAAAATGCAACGATTTCTAGTAAGACGGATATTAAGTATGATTTTGGCGCTGTGGGGTGTATCCCTTGTTGCTTTTTTCTTAATCAGGGTGATTCCAGTTGATCCTGTTGAAGCTTATTTTGCCATCAATCAAATACCAGCAAGCAAGGAATCGATGGATGCAATTCGAGAAAAGCAGGGGTTTAATCAGCCTCTGCTTTCTCAATATGCCAATTGGATGTGGCATGTGTTTCAACTTGATTTTGGAAAATCGTTTGTTTCTAAGCTGGATGTAGGGAAAGAACTCATAAGTAGATTTTGGATAACCTTTGGGATCGCCTCTACAGCCTTATTATTTGTAGTTATATTAAGTGTCACCATAGGTGTTTTATCAGCAGTAAAGCAAAATAGCCTATTTGATAGACTTACACGTACATCGATTTTCACGATTGCCTCCATGCCTAGTTTTTGGCTAGCCTTTATATTAATTTACATTGTGGCGTTAAAATGGGGGCTTTTGCCGCTAATGGGGTGGGGAACATGGCAGCATTTGATATTACCCTCATTAACACTGGCATTGGGGATAAGTCCATATTATATTCGGTTAATCCGAACAAGTATGATAGAACAGATGCAGCAGCCATATGTATTGTATGCTAGAGCTCGCGGTTTAAAAGAGAACGTTATAGTACGCCATCATCTGTTTAGGGGGACGTTACCTCCTTTATTAACATCATTAGCCATGACGTGCGGCGGATTATTAGGTGGAGCAGTAATTGTAGAGATCGTATTTACAATTCCAGGAATCGGTAGGTATATCTTGGATTCGATGGGCGCCAGAGATTATGTTGTATTACAAGGCTTTATATTGCTAATAGGGTTCTTTTATATTGCCATAAATTTTGTAGCTGATATCATGTGTGCCATGATTGATCCACGTATTCGTTTAAAGGGGGAAGGAAAATGAAAAAGCGAAACAAGCGTTTACCTTTAATCATCAGTAGCTCCCTTGTTGCATTACTTACTATGGTGGCTATATTTGAACCATGGCTTGTGCTTCACGATCCCCATGTAATCAATATGGCCATGAAGCTCCAAGGTTTTTCAGCTACCTATCCTTTAGGTACGGATCATTTAGGACGCTGTGTACTATCAAGACTCATCGCAGGTGCAAGAGTATCCTTGTTTACCACATTTTCGATTTTAATTGTTACCTTAATTATCAGTCTTGTTGTGGGTATTGTAGCTGGTTATGTTGGTGGAATGATAGATACTGTATTAATGCGTGTTTGTGATATATTACTAGCCATGCCCAACTTTATTTTTGCTCTTGTTATAGTAGGGACGCTTGGAGGTGGACTTTTCAATATGTTTATAGGGATTGTCTTCGTCTCTTGGGTTTGGTATGCCCGTATGATTCGAAATATGGTGTTAAGTCTTAAAGAAGCTCCGTTTGTCAAATATGCTCAGGTGACGGGAGTTTCTCGCTTTAATATTATGAGAGTCCATATTTTACCTTTTGTTTTCCCGCAAATATTCCTACTTAAATTAATTGGTTTAGGTTCTACGATTCTACTAATCTCTGAACTATCGTTTCTTGGCTTAGGAGTGACCGCTCCTTTGGCTGAGTGGGGAATGATGATTAGTGATAGCAAAACGTATTTATTAAGCAATCCAATGTTAATGTTTATTCCTGGTTTCATGATCTCGCTAACTGTGCTTCTCTTTAATTGGTTTGGAGATGCGGTTCGTGATGCTCTAGATCCAAAAACGTTATAGAAAGGCTGATTCTTTTGCTAGAAGTAAAAAATCTCTCTGTATTTGTACAACGTGACACAGAAGAAATCCAGGTCGTTCAGGATATAAGCTTTCAGGTTCCAAAAGGAAAAATTGTGGGTATTGTTGGGGAAAGTGGTAGTGGAAAATCAATGATATGTACTACGATTCTTCAATTGTTTCGTGAGAGCCGTCGAGTGTCCGGAAAGGTTTTATTTCAAGGTGAGTCTCTGCTTGCTAAAAACAAGGAGGAGATGCGTAAGCTAAGGGGGAAGGAAATTGCTCTTATTATGCAAAATCCCATGGCCATGTTCAATCCAATGCTCTCGATAGGAGACCACTTTATTGAAACAATACAAGCACACGTAAACATAAGCAAAAAAGAGGCGAAACAAAAAGCACTTGAACAGCTTTCTCGTTATCAGCTACCTGAAGAAAATATTTTACAAAAATATCCTCATGAGCTAAGCGGAGGAATGCTACAAAGAATTATGATTGCCATGGCAGTATCTCATCGTCCATCGTTACTTGTTGCAGATGAACCAACAACGGCTTTAGACACGATGACACAGCTACGCATCTTAGATGAGCTATTAGAATATCAGCAAGAAGCTGGCACTAGTATGCTTATTGTTTCTCATGATTTGGGAGTGATTGCTAAATTAGCTGATGATCTCATCGTAATGAGACGCGGGTTGATCGTTGAATATGGACCTGCTTCCTTAGTTCTTGAACAACCGCTTCATTCATACACGCAAGCCTTACTAGCGGTAAAAAAAGAGAATAGTACCTTAGAACAGTTGGTAGATCATTATGAAGAACCAATGCTAGGTTCCTTAGTAGAATGGAAACCTGGGTATTGGGTAAGGCAGTAAGCTGGAGGAATAACTATGATAGAGTTTAAAAACGTATCAAAACAGTATTTTGAGAGCAGAGGGTGGGGGCAGAAAAGAAGTATAAATGCTATGGATAATATTTCCTTTCGAATCAAGGAAGGCTCATGTTTTGCTATAGTGGGAGAAAGCGGCTCTGGTAAGAGTACTTTAGGAAAATTACTAATCGGGCTTGATAAGCCAGATAGTGGTCAGATTTTATTTAGAGGATTGGACTTGTTTGATATAAATAACCAAACTAGACAGCAATTACGCAGAGATATGCAAATTGTCTTTCAAGATTGCTTTAGTGCTGTCAATTCGCGTATGAAGATAAGGGACGTGATTGCTGAACCGATGCGTGTTCATTTACATTACTCCTCTACAGGAATAAAGGAAGAAGTAAAGAGATTGCTAGAGACAGTTGGATTAACCGCAGAGGATGGTGAGAAATATTCTTATCAATTTAGTGGTGGACAGCTTCAGCGTATCACGATTGCACGGGCAATCTCTATTCATCCGAAAGTTATCATCTTGGACGAGGTGATTAATAGTTTAGATGTGCTGGTTCAGATTAGTATTTTAAAGTTACTAAAAAGATTGCAACGTGAATTGAACTTAACTTATCTTTTCATAAGCCATGATTTACATTCAGTAAAACTGTTTGCTGATGAGGTAGTCGTACTAGATAAGGGAAAATTAGTTGATTATGCAGAAGATGTTAAGGATTTTGATAAACTAACGCATCCTGCAAGTAGAAGATTACTTGAAGCCCAGCTCCCTATTATGCCACAGCAAGCTAGTGAGGATATGTCGGTGAAGAAAGGAGTGATTGTATCAAAAAAGTAAGTCCACTCTCGATAAAAATGCTTCAATTATATGCACTGGCTCTTTTTTTCTATACAGCCAATGCAGTATTAACAGTCATTTTCCCTTTACAGGCAGCAGAGCATGGTTTTAAGGAAGCTGAAATTGGTATTATGATGGGATTATACATGTTTGTATGTATGGGATTACGACCTTGGGCAGGTCAATTGATTGCCAAGTACAGCGTGGTAAACATCATGAAATGGCTATTAGTAGGTCATACGGTAGCTTTGTTATTGTATGTTTGGTTAGGAGTGGAGAGCCTGTATATCGTCCGTGCCCTTCAAGGTGTGGTGACAGCATTCTTTTCGATGGCCATGCAAATAGGGTTAGCCTCGATTTTGTTAGATGAGGATAGAGGACAAGGAATGTCCATGTACTCCTTATCTACTGTGCTGCCTGGCTTATATGGGCCAGCCTTAGCTTTGCTGCTTTGGACTCAATATGACCATTTTTATTTATTACTTTTGATTGGCACCTTAGCCGTTCTACCACTTTTATTTGTATTCCGCTCTCCATTAAAAGCAACAAAACAGGAAAAAGGAATGTTTACGTTACGGGAACTGATGACTGCCTTCAAGGATACATGTCGGTGTAGAGGGCTTATGGTTTCTAGTCTTGTCATGCTGATTGGCGCATGTATTTTTGGAGCTATTACAACCTTTTTACCCTTGTATATGGTAACAACGGGCTATGGTAATGCCGCATTGTATTTATTATTACAGGCAATTGTTGTGGTGGTGAGCCGGTTTTTACTTAGAAAATCGATTCCTTCTGATGGGAAATGGCATCCATCCTTTATGTCGATTGTTTTAGTAAGTTCGGTTATTGGAACGATCCTTTTGGCATTCATGCCTTATATAGGTCACTTTATATATGTATCAGCTATTTTTAATGGATTGGCTACAGCGATGCTATATCCAACGATCATTACGTATATGTCTTTTGTCATTCCAAAGGAAAGCAAGCATATTTTACTCGGCGTTTTTCTTGCTTCTTATGATTTAGGCTTTGCCCTAGGTGGGTTTGTTATGGGATTTGTTATACAAATGAGTTCTTTCTCAACAATGTTTATTATTTGTTCAATCATAGGTCTGGCTGCCATTGTGTTCATTTGGGGAAATAGGAAAGAAGCAGATGTCCTCGTAATGGATTAGGGTGCCGTCTCTTAAGAAAGGGGAAAAAATGTGAGAGGAGCATTGTCTTGGCCTTTTTTACGCTTATATTTATTAGTTCTTCTATATTTTAGTGCCAACTCTATTTTAAATGTTATTATCCCGTTAAAAGGAGAATCATTAGGTGCTAGTAATACAACGATCGGAATTATTATGGGAGCCTATCTATTTACCACTATGTTCTTTCGCCCTTGGGCAGGTCAAATGATTCAGAAACATGGTCCGATAAAAGTGTTACGAGTTATTTTACTTCTTAATGGCTTTGCCTTAATACTCTATACATTTACGGGATTAGGAGGGTATTTTTTCGCCCGTATGCTACAAGGGGTATCGACGGCATTCTTTTCCATGGCACTACAGATAGGTATTATAGATGCTTTGCCAGAGGAAGATCGTTCTCAAGGTATTTCATTATATTCGTTATTTTCTTATGTACCTGGAATCATAGGTCCATTACTTGCTTTAGGGATTTGGCAAGCTGGTGATATGAATTATTTTACAGTTGTGATGATAGCAATTGCGGTTTTTACAGGTATGGTTGGCTATAGTGCGAAAATGGATAAAAACACTGAACAGCCTGTTACGAGTAATGCTGACCAGGGTGTCAATATGATTCAATCATTTAGCCAATTAGTAAAAAATCCGTTTTTATTTAAATGTAGCGTACTCATGTTGACTTCTTCCATGGTATTTGGAGCTACTACAGTCTTTATCCCATTATATGCTATGCAATTAGAAAGCGGTAATGCAGGAATTTATCTCATGCTTATGGCAGGAACAGTTGTCTTTTCTCGCTTTACTTTAAGAAAAAGAATTCCTTCAGACGGGAAATGGCATTCTTCTTTTATTATGGGAACTATGCTTATTCTAGCGTTAGCAGCCCAGTGTGTAAGTATTACTATAACGGGAGGACCTATCTTTTTTTATGTAGGTGCAGTATTAATGGGGATAGCTCAGGCACTTATCTATCCGACGTTAACAACATACTTGACTTTTGTTTTGCCTAAAGCAAATCGTAATGTATTACTTGGTTTATTTATTGCTTCTGCTGATTTAGGAGTTTCGCTTGGAGGCGTTATGATGGGACCGTTAGTAGATCTTTTCTCCTATTCATTTATGTATATGATTTGTGCTTTTTTAGGAGTGGCAATGATTATTTTTGGCTATGAGCGAAGAAAAATATTTGTTGGATAATAGAGAAATCTATGTATGTAGTATTAATTTTAGTGAGGAATAAGATTGTATCTATAACAAGATCCAATCTTCAACAATCGGGCCTTTATTTACTCTATATATGAGTGATTTAATTTTTCGACCTATCATACTCAATGAATACCAAGGCGCTGCAGTACCGCATCCGGCCTAGTTGCGACTTCAGCTAGAAAACATTTTAAGGCTTCTTCAATGGATGCTTTTGTTGGATGAAACTTGTTGGCAATCACTTGCTCTTTAAGCCACTTCCACAACCGTTCAATTGGATTCAGGTTAGGTGAATAAGGTGGAAGTCGAACGGTCATGAGGTGATCTTGATTCTTTTCTAAAAAGCCTTGAATGAGTTGGCTACGATGAATAGGCGAACCATCTATGACTAAAATGATAAACTTCTCTTTGTATTCTTTAAGAAGCCATTGTAAAAATTCGAGGAACTGCTCCTGTTTTCCTTTTGAAGTGATGGAGGTGACGATTTTTCCTGTTCCGACCTCTACCGTTCCAAACACGGTCACGTAAGCATGATGTCCATACGTTGGAACTTTCATTTGAACGCCAGATTGTGACCATGTGGCACGCAAGCTTTGATAGGATCGAATATGTGTTTCATCTTGATACAAAAGCACTGTCTGTTCATCTAAGGCGTTTTTTTATCCAATTCAGCTGATGAGAAAAGGCTTCCTGCTTCTTAGGATCTGCCTTTTTCAACACATAAGTTGGGCGTGTGTAGGAAAGAGAGAGACGCCAAAGCATGCGCAATACACCTGTTCTTGACAGTTGGACTCCATACGTACGTGTGATATGTTCACGAATAAGAGGGACACTCCAAGACACAGCTGTACCAAGTTCACAGTCTTCCGGAGAACGATGCAAAACCGTTTCCTTCAGCTCTTCCCGTTGTTTTTTCGTTAATGAACAAGGACGCCCATTACTACACTTTCGTTTCAAGAGACGTTCTAGTCCTCCTTCATTAAAACGTCGAACATATTCTGAAACGGATTGACGGTGCAGGTTACAGATTTCAGCTACTTCTTTCCCCCGTTTTCCTTCCATTTTAAAAGAAAAAGATTGTGATAGTAATAATTCAATACATTCATATAAAAAACGAAGATGTTGTAAAGAAAGAGAATGGTTTATTCACCCTTTGTTCATATTTCTTATACATATTTATGTTAGTTTCTATACATTAAGTTCACATCTTCTTTATATTTGATGCGTACAATAAATAGGAGGATGGGGGGAATGTATGAAAATTATGGCCCGCCGGGGAATATCAAGTCTTTACCCGGAAAACACAATGGCATCATTCCAAGCAGCCGCAGATTGCGGGGCAGATGGCATTCATTTTGATGTGCATATGACAAAAGATAGACAACTGGTCGTCATTCAGGATGAACACGTAAACAGAACGACAGATGGGGCAGGTTTAGTCGCTGATTACACAGCCGCCGGGATTCGCCAGCTACATGCTGGAAGCAGTATAAATTCCACGTTTTCAGGTGAAAAAATACCTTTTTTGGAAGAGGTGCTTGAATGGGCAAAAGAAGAAAGAATGTCTTTATCGATCGAACTGAAAAACAATATGATCGGCTACACGATGATGGAAAATACATTATTGCAAGCCTTATACAGGTTCGGTCTCGAAGACCGCGTTATTCTTTCTTCGCTCAATTTAAAAAGCATGCTCAAAATTCGCCGCCTTGACCCGTTTATCGGGACGGCTTTACTTTGTACAGGAAGGCCATCTAATGCTGTACAAACGATGAATAAACTAAAAGCAAATGAAATTCATTGTGAAACAACATTTTTATTTTCCAGCAGCGGCCGTCAAGCTGCAGACCAACATGTACCCTTGGCTGTCACGATATCAAATGATACAGGAAATAGAGAAATTTTACGTAATCTAGGCGTGGATACGATTATGACAGATTGCCCCCATCGGTGGTTTGCTCTCACCTTATAATAGGAAAAACAGTTCATTTGTGCTGTTTTTAATCATATTGCTTTTCATTACTGGAAAAAACCAGTATGATTTGAAGTATGAACACAGGAGGGGGAATTACATAATGAATAGAGTAACAGGTTTCATAGGTGCTTCAATCCTAGCAGGTGGCGTACTTGCAGGCTGTTCTGCTGATTCTGAAAATGCGGTTCCAGAAGAAAATACAGCTGAAGAGGCGGTAACACCCGTTGAAACAGAAGAAACAGAGTCAACGGTCGAGAGCGATGTAACGGATACAGATGCTGTAGAGCAAAATACAACTGAAACTGATGATGCTGTCGAAGAGGTCCCATTAGATGATGGACAAGAAAGTGTTGATAATACTACTACAACAAATGAAGAAGAACTAGCTTTGGATGCAATGGAAGGAAAGGAAGCAACGGGAACGTTTAATGGATTAGCTGATCCTCATACCGTTGAAATTGAAGTGGATGGAGTCCCAGCTGCTTATCAGGTTGATCCAGACGGGGAAACAATGGCTAAGTTTGCGAAATTAACTGAGGGTGACAGCGTGACATTCGTGTATGTTGAGAACGGAGAACAGCTCGTTATTAACGAAGTGAAATAACGAAAAAAGCGCATCTGAAAAAGATGCGCTTTTTTCGTTTAAAAGAAAGAGTAGAAGGGAATGGATATAAAAATATAATTTACGGGACTGGAGAGACAAAATATGAATACTTCAGGAATGTTAAGAGACTATTTGGCAAAAGTAATGGATCAAGAAAGTTTCTTTTTTCATGTTATTAATTGTATGGAAAAACAATTAATCGATTGGGGTAACGATACAATGCTTCTATTCGATTGGGTTAAAATGTCAAAAAACGTATCAGGGATATTTATTATTGACGGATATTCATATGTCTTTACATTTGAAAAAAAACAATTAAAAGTGCTTCAAGAACAGGCTCCTTATGCACTCGATCGACTTTTGTGGGAAGAGTTGGTTGAAAACGGATTTGTTTTAAAAGAAAGCCATTATATTGATAAAGCTTTTATATAAAATAAGCGTCAGGAATATTCCTGACGCTTATTTTTATGAACGGATTTGACCAGTGCCGCGAACAAGCGATTTGACGGTTGTGATCGCATTTAATCCCATTGGCCCCCGTGCATGGAGCTTTTGCGTACTAATGCCAATTTCTGCGCCGTACCCGAACTGTTCTCCATCTGTAAAGCGTGTTGATGCATTGTGATATAAAACAGCTGCATCAATACCTCGGAAAAATAAATTAGCGTTGTTATTATTTTCGGTAACAATCGCCTCAGAATGTTTCGTACCATACTGATTAATATGTGAAATCGCTTCACGTGTATCCTTAACTATTTTCGCTGATAACGTCATGGATAAATATTCTTGACCCCAGTCATCCTCTGATGCCAATGTTACAAAATCATATTTGTTCGCTAGTAACGCATCTCCGTGCACTTCTACATCTGCTTGCTTCAATGCATTCAGTAATTCATTTTGGTAGGGCCAGTTTTCATGAACGAGTAAACTTTCTGCTGCGTTGCATACAGATGGACGATGCGTTTTTGCATTAATCACAATATCGATCGCCATGTCTTTCTCAGCAGATTCATCAATAAAGATATGACAGTTGCCGACACCTGTTTCAAGAACGGGAACGGTTGCTTGTGTGATGACGGATTGAATGAGGCCAGCTCCGCCACGTGGAATTAACACGTCTAAATATTTATTTAACTTAAACATTTCCGAAGCTGTTTCGCGGCTCGTATCTTCTAACAGCTGCAAAGCATCCGTTGGAATAGGTGAAGCTTCGAGTGCTTCTTTCATAACCGTTACAAGGGCTTTGTTAGAGTGCAGAGCAGATGTACTTCCGCGAAGAAGAACGGCATTGCCTGCTTTTAAACAAAGAGTTGCAGCGTCAACGGTCACGTTAGGACGTGCTTCATAGACCATACCGACAACGCCTAGCGGCACACGAATGGTTTCGATTTCGAGATCATGTTCTGTTGTCCATGATTCGACTGTTTCGCCAATCGGATCCGATAGCTCTGTTAACTGACGGACAGCACCGGCAATTTGGGCAATACGTGCTTCTGTTAATTGAAGGCGGTCAAGAAGGGACTCAGTGAATCCAGCTGCGCGGCCAGACACCATATCTTGTTCATTGGCATTTAGAATATCGGCTGTTTTTTCGATTAACGCATCCGCAATCAATAATAAAGCTTCGTTTTTTTCTTCTGTTGATTTTGTGGCCATATCAAATGAAGCTTGTTTTAATAAACTTGCTTTTTGTACTAATTCGCTCATTTCATTCACTCCTATTGATCTGTTTTTAATGTTACCCAGTTATCGCGGTGAATCACTTCAGCCCGCTGATTGATAGAGTAGGCTTTCGTTTCTTTGTTTGGCAAACCTTTTACTTTTTTTAGATCAACCGATGAATAATAAACTTGTCCGCGTCCAAGAAGTTCTCCAGCTTCGTTTACGACTTCAATGACATCGAGCGCATCGAATAATCCATCGACTGCTTTTACACCAGCAGAAAGCAAACTTTTTCCACCTTTGACAACAGCGTTTTCAGCACCAGAATCAATCATAATCGAACCTTTAGGCTGAGCATGATGTGCCAGCCACTGTTTTTTTCGCTGCATATGAGGCTGTATCGGCGATCCAATATATGTACCTTCGCCTTTACCTTTTAAGATATCAAGTAATTTCTGTTCACCAGAGCCATTTCCGATAAAAACAGAGACACCAAGCGACTGTGCTTTATCGGCAGCTAGTAATTTTGACTTCATGCCGCCTGTTCCAATAGAAGAGCCACTTCCACCAGCCATTGATAACATATCTTCCGTGACAAATGGAACAAAATTAAATCGCTTCGCATTGGGGTTTGTTTTAGGATTGCTGTCATACAATCCGTCGATATCAGTTAAAATAAAAAGTCCATCTGCCTGTAAAAAGCCACTGACAAGAGCGGATAACATATCATTATCACCGTACGTTAACTCTTCAATGGATATCGAATCATTTTCATTAATAATTGGCACTGCCCCACGATTTAGGAGGCTTGTCATAGCTTGATAAAAGTTTTGGAACCGATCTTTTGAATAAAAATCGCTTTTTGTCAGCAACATTTGAGCAACCGTATAGCCTTTTGGTCCAAGGTGAGCGATATAACGCTGAATAAGTAAGCTTTGCCCGACAGCAGCCGAGGCTTGCCTTGCGGACATTGTTTTGGGCCGTGTCTTGTAACCAAGTTGTTTAAATCCTGCTGCCACTGCACCGGACGAGACAATAATGACTTCATGGCCGGCTTCTTTCATTGCTGCAATAGCAGATGTATGATCTGCTATTTTTTCATCTACAATATTTCCATCATCATCGGTTAACGAGCTACTGCCGATTTTGACAACAATTCGTTGTTTTTTCATTATGATCAGTCCTTTTCGATAAAGTGAAACTTCCATCAGTGGAGGACGAACCCTCCACTGATGGTTAGTTGAACCAATCGGGCCTTTACGGGCAGTTAATCCACACACTTATCTTCTTCGAATCCTCAAAATCTTGAAGTAGAGGTTTTACTGCCCGTTAATCTGCGATAAAAAAAGCACACCTCACCATCCAATAAAGGACGGGGTATGCTTGCCGTGGTACCACCTTTTTTGGCGCTCAAATGCGCCCGCTTTAAGTCCTTAACGCGGAGAACGGCTTATGTTTTCATAAGCAATGTACGTGCAGGGCAGGTTCAATGGTGTTTACCGCAGGAGTCTTTCAGCCGGTGGATTCCTTTTCTTATCCGGTTACATGCCATTTACTAATCCCATCATTTTTGATATCCAGTTCTTTTTTTATTATCGTATATTCTAACTATTTGTCAAGTCTATCTGGAGACACTCGGATAATATCTAAGAAATGCTTTAATACACGGGCTGTCAATCCCCAAATAATTCGGTTTTCATAAAAATAAAAGTATTCTTCCATTGACCTTATTTGCCAGTTATAATCTTTTCCGTGTGCAATTAAGTGATATGGGAAATCTTCTTCTGGTTCAGGTCGAAGTTGAATATGATGAAGAGTGGGTTCTGTCTTTAGCAAAAAGGAGAGAGGGACAGTAAAAACTTCTTCCACTTCCGCTTCATTCAATTTCATTTCTTTTAAATCAATAAGTCCTACGTAGCTGTATATAATGGTACCGAATGGCGACAGTATAAAATCAAGTGGAAACAAGACACTAATATGATCCATTGGAATGCCAAGTTCTTCATGTGTTTCGCGTATTGCAGCGTAATCGGGCCCCTTGTCACCTGGATCAATTTTGCCGCCTGGAAAACACACTTCACCAGGTTGGCTCCGCATGAAAAGAGAACGTACTTCAAACAATAGGTGGAGCTCATCACCTTTTTGAATGAGTGGCAGCAATAAAGAAAATTTAGCGAAATTTTCGCTACCTAGAATATCTGGTGTTCGGTGTTCAAAAAATGTTCTTAACCCATTAATATCCATATTAGCAACTCCAGCGCATTTATTTCTATTATAATGGAAATAGGCAAGATTGTGAAAAAAATGATTTTATAGTGTGAAAATAGACGAAAGAATTGTAAAATGAGATAAGCACATACATCAGCACTTTGCTGACGAATATTTACAATGAGGAGTCCTTGATCATGACAGAACAAATTAACGTACAATTAGCAGCGACGCAAAGAGAAAAACCAGATCAAACGAATCTTGGATTTGGCCGTATTTTTACCGATCATATGTTTATGATGGATTATACGGAAGGGAAAGGCTGGCACGACCCACGGATTGTCCCATATCAGCCAATCACACTCGCTCCTTCTGCTATGATATTCCATTATGGACAGACGGTTTTTGAAGGAATGAAAGCATACTTAACAGAAGATAAACGCGTTTTTTTATTCCGGCCTGAAAAAAATATGGAGCGGCTGAATCGCTCAAATAACCGACTTTGTATTCCGCAGATTGATGGTGAATTTGCTATTGAGGCGTTAAAGAAATTAATTGAGGTAGACCAAGAATGGATTCCGACAGCGGAAGGCACATCTTTATACATTCGTCCTTTTATTATTGCAACTGAGCCCTTTTTAGGTGTTGCCCCGGCAAAAAATTATACATTCATGATCATTATGTCACCGGTTGGCCTTTATTATAAAGAGGGGATTGCTCCGGTTAAAATTTTAGTGGAAAATGACTTTGCGCGTACAGTAAAAGGCGGAACAGGAGAAGCGAAAACAGCTGGCAACTACGCATCAAGCCTAAAAGCTCAGGAAATAGCAAGTGAAAAAGAATATTCACAAGTATTGTGGCTTGATGGGGTAGAGAAAAAGTATATTGAAGAAGTTGGCAGCATGAACGTGTTCTTTAAAATTGATGGAGAAGTTGTAACACCTGCATTGAATGGAAGTATTTTACACGGAGTGACACGGGATTCGGTTATTCAATTATTAAAACATTGGAATATACCGGTATCAGAACGCCGTCTGTCAATGGAGGAAGTTGCTGAGGCGCATCGCGACGGTAAATTGGAAGAAGCATTCGGTACGGGTACGGCTGCGGTTATTTCACCGATCGGGGAATTTTTCTGGGAAGAAGAAAAAATGGTACTGAATAATGGCAAAACAGGTGAATTATCGAAAAAACTCTATGATACGATCACGGGTATTCAATATGGGACGATTGAAGATCCGTTCAATTGGGTAATAGAAGTACCGATTGCTTCATCAAAATAATTCGTATAAGACGAACTGCTATTAAGCAGTTCGTCTATTTTTTTAAATGAGGAGCACTCTATTGGAGATAGTTTCATTAGAATTTGATCTGTCATTTTCTATCAAATATCGTTGCATTGAGATGCATGATTACTCAAATTTAGCAATTTCGATGCACGAGAGAGCGAATCTCAAGCATCATCAAAAACGTACATTTTTTAAATGGTCGTGCATTCGATCTTCTTGAATCCGTTCCAAATATAAGTTAGTAATCGATATATCGGCATGTCCAGCTAAATCTTTTACAACGGCAAGCGGCACATCTTGTTCAAGAAGCGACGTCACAAATGTGTGGCGGAACCAGTGGGGACTGACTGACGGATTGCTTCCAGCGATATTTACCGCTTCTTTCACAATTTTATAAAGCGCTGCGTAGGACAGGCGTTTTTTGTTCACGCCGGGATCGATCTTATTATATATGGAATAAAAAAGAGGTTCTGTTACATTTGGATTAATGTCTGTTGAATCATCACAAATTTTACGATATTCAAATAAAATAGATGCTGTTTCACCCATAATAGGTAAAGTCCGTTCTTTTCCGCCTTTTCCGAGTACATCCACAAGTAACTCGCCGCGGTTGTTATGGCGGAAACTTCCCCAATTTAGCTGGATTAATTCCGATGCTCGGATGCCAAGTGTCAATAATAGAAAGCCAATCAACCGGTTGCGCGCTTCAATTTGCGGCCGGTTTTTTTGTGTTTTTACTGCTTTTGAAAAGCAGTCGATAATTATTTTTGCTTCATGGGTAGATAATTCGCGCATGATCGTTCGGTTTCCGTTTGAATCTGCGACATGCCCTTTTTGAATCTGCGGTTTTTGAATCCATACAGAGAGGCGAGTCGAGTAAAAGTTTGTGTTAAAGCCAAATTCAAGAAAACGGCGAAAAAATTCGAGCTTACGGAGCGCGCTTTTCGGTTTGTATGTTTCAATCATGAAGCGGTTGAATGTTTTAACTTCCGGGAATCCAATATCACGAAAAGAAAGCGCATGAGCGGCTAGGAAAGAAAGGAGTGTCTTGGCATCACTCCGATACGCTTTAATAGTATGAGGTGAAAACGTCCGATTGTCTTTTAAAATGCCGATTGCAAAAAAATACTCCAAAAACTCTTCATCTGTGCAGTTCTCAAGCGATAAATTACGGTTCCCATCTAATAAATGCTTTCTTGACTGAAGCATTTCTAAAAACGCATCTTGCGATTGAAAAATAGACAGTTCAAACATGAAATCCCTCATTTACTGTAAATATATTATGTATAGTATAGATAATATATAGTTATCTTGACTTCTTAAGTATAGCTTTTCAGTGGAAACTAATCAAGTATATGGTAAAATAAAGTGAATCTTCCATTCGTGGTGTTGTACTGTCTTTTGTAGTCGGGTAGATGTTGTTCTTTTTTTGCCATCTTTGCTTCAATCGACTGCACAGTATATTCGCAACGATTCATCAGAAAAATGAACAGGTTTATAGATATAGTTTGAAAAATTTGTGAATGATTAAAATTACAGATAAACCGCTAGTTTAGAAGGGGGAGAGAGGTATGAGGAATAAGAAAAATTCGAAAAAAGTCGGAATTGCCATGCTAGCAGCTATGATAGGAACCGGTAGTCTCATTCTACCTATAGAAAATAAGACGAATGTACAAGCAGAGGAGTTAGCCAGTACAATTGCTCCGATGAATGCTGAACAAGTAGCAAGCACATTTATGACAGCGGTTACGAATGAGAAGTGGGAAGAGGCGTACGCCTTATTGAACGAAAATCTCAAACAACATGTTTCAAATGATATGCTGTCAATCATTTGGAAAGCAAAAACAGCTCCTTTCGGTAAAGCGGGAAAACAATTGTCCATCAAGAGGGAAACAAACAGTATTCATACAAATGTTGTGATGACGTATGAAGGATCTGTGTCCCCAATGGACGTGACGATTAATCTCGATAAAGCGGGAAATATTGATGATTTTTATATACCATTTTACTATACGCCGCCGAGTGAGTATAAGGAGCCATCATATGAAAAGAAAGAGAATTATGTAGAGCGGCAAATGGAAATTGGAGAAGGAGAATTTGCTCTTCCTGGCACATTAACATTGCCAAAAGGAGAAGGGCCTTTCCCTGCAGTCGTTCTTGTGCATGGTTCGGGACCGAATGATCAAGACGAATCCCTTTATTCTACGAAAGCTTTTCGTGATCTAGCAGTCGGTTTAGCAAATGAAGGAGTTGCTGTCCTACGCTATGAGAAAGTGACAAGAGAGCATCATATTAAAACAGCGATGAACAGGAAATTCAGCATCTATGAGGAGACAATCAATGATGCAATGAAAGCCGTCAACCTCTTGCATACGATCCCTGAAGTGAGTGATGAAGTTTATGTATTAGGTCATAGTCAAGGCGGATATGCGTTGCCGCGTATTTTGGAAACGGATCATAAGCACCAAATTGATGGAGGCATTATCGTAGCAGGACCAAGTGGCAAGTTCCAGGATGTCATGTTGTGGCAGCAGCAAGAAGCTGTGAAAAGAGCGGAAAAACAAGGGGTGCCTGCCGAACAGCTCAAAGCGTTACGAGCAAATCTTGATTTTTGGCAGCAGCAAATTGCACTTATCAACAATCCATCTTACTCAAAAGACAATATTCCGGAAGCGTTCCTTCTATCAAATGCTTATTGGTGGTACGAGCTTCGTGATTATGTCCCTTCACAGTTAGCAGTGGAACAGGAGGTTCCTCTTCTTATTATGCAGGGAGGAAAAGACTTGCAAGTACCGCCAACCTATTTGGATGAGTGGGAATCTGCTTTAAAAACGCGGAACAATGTTATTTACAAAATGTACCCGGATTTAATTCATTTGCTCGTCAATTATGAGGGAGAACCAAATTTTTCGGAGTACGCTATTCCAGCGAATGTACCTGAAATGTTTATTCAAGATACAGCAAACTGGATCAAAGGGGCAAAAAGCTCTCCATCATTTTCAGATGTAGATACAGACTTCTGGGCGTATGAAGAAATTATGTTTTCAGCCGAAAAAGGGTATTTAAATGGGTATTCTGATGGAAAGTTCCAGCCGAATAGAGCGATAACGAGAGCTCAAGCTGCTAAAATCGTAGCGAATGCTTTACAGTTCGAGAAGGATAATGTAACAGATCAGACGGTCTTTAAAGATATACAGTCAAACAATGAATTTTTGCCATACATTCGCTTTTTGAAGCAAAAAGACATTATGTCTGGCTACGAGGATGGAACCTTTAAACCAAATGAACCACTAACCCGTGCTCAAATGGCGCGCCTATTATCAACAGCTTTTCAACTAGACGGACATGCGGCTAAGCCTTTTACAGACGTGAGAAAAGATCACTGGGCTGCGCATTATATTGATACCTTAGCTGCAAATAACATTACAGTTGGAAATTCGAACGGTACATTCGGTCCTAGCCAACATGTAACTCGTGCTCAAACAGCTGCATTTTTATATCGTGCGATCAATTAACATTACTGATTTGTTGTATCAGTGAGAAATCAAAAACGCCAGAACGAAAAGGTTATGGCGTTTTCTTCTATTATGTTACTAGGTGAATGATGCAAATAACGATTTTAATTTTTAGTATACTATGGCTTTTCAAGCAAGGTCTTTCATCTATCATTTACATGCTTATAGAAGTATAATACTATTGTGAATAATTGAACTATTTTAATAAACTAGAGAGAAGAAGGACTCAGGATGCTTTTTTTCGATTGTAGTCCATAATGGATAATTATTTTATCAAACTTAGGAGGTGATCGAATGGAATTTTTATCATTTATTGGTACGGTTATTATGTTGGCGGGTATCCTTTCTTTTTTTATGAAACGGATGAGAAGACGGCCAGGTGCAAAAAGAAGTTTTTACATGATTGTTGTGGGCTTTGTCCTTGCTTTCATAGGCGGTATTTAAATTACAGCTCGACATCAAACCAAACCGAGTTTTCATGCTATTTTTATATGCGGGGGATAGCGAGAAGCAGCGAGAAGCGCAGACTAAGATCGTCACGTCCTGTGACAACGTCTGCATGATTTATATCCTGTGAACCTATCCCCCACTGAATGAAGTTTCACTTTATTTATATTGACGCTAGGGCCTTATAAAAACGGAGGTGCCGATTGGAACGGTTTTTGCCAGCTCATCAACATCTTTATTGTACATGCGGACGCAACCTTTAGATACATATTTTCCGATTGAAGATGGATCATTGGTCCCGTGTATGCCATACCCTTTTTTAGATAAACTCATCCACATCGTTCCGTAAGGCCCGCCTGGATTTGGCGCTTTATTAATAATAATAAAATCTCCAACCGGTGTTTCATGTAACATTCTCCCAACACCGATCGGATATACTTTTCTCGTCTGTCCTTGATAGAGTAAAGTGAGTGTTCTTTTTGCCAGTGAAATATGAATGGAAAAAGGTATTGTGGTGGGAGAAGGGAGGCCGGGGATACGGATGCTTTGCCCGATATAAATCATATTTGGTGTGACGCTTGGATTCGCTGCAATAAGTGATGCTAATGAAACCCGATAATCTCCAGCAATTGATGAAAGAGTTTCGCCTGCTTTAACCGTATGAATCATGTTAAAACTCTCCTTTACGCATTGATACTACATCTTATTCCTCGCCATTTCAAAATTGAACGTTAATTGTATTACTGGACATGGGTCGTGTAGATATTCCTGCTTATTTTTATTGAATCATATTTTTCTGTGCGCTATGATGGAGGAAATAATGTGCGTCAAGGAGTGGTTTGGATGAGTGGACTTAAAGCGAAAAAAATAATGTTGCTCGGTTCTGGGGAACTGGGAAAAGAAGTAGTAATAGAGGCGCAGCGTTTAGGCGTAGAAACAGTAGCAATTGACCGGTATGAAAATGCGCCGGCCATGCAAGTGGCGCATTCATCGCATGTGATCAATATGCTTGATGGCGTGGCACTACGTGAACTTGTTGAACGGGAACAACCTGATTATATTATTCCGGAAATTGAAGCGATTGCGACGGAAACGTTGATTGAGCTTGAAAAGGAAGGCTACAACGTCATACCAACCGCAAAAGCAACGAATTTGACGATGGACCGGGAAGGAATCCGCCGTCTTGCTAGGGAAACACTTGGACTGCCGACCGCAAAATATGAATTTGCGGATACGCTTGATGAATTGAAGAAAGCTGTGCAGAAGATCGGTACGCCGTGTGTCATCAAACCGATCATGAGTTCATCAGGGAAGGGACAAAGTGTTTGCCGCTCAATAGATGATGTTGAAACATCATGGAAGGAAGCAATGGAAGGCGGGCGGGCGAAAAAAACACGTGTGATCGTTGAAGAATTTATCACGTTTGAATCAGAAATTACACTTTTAACGGTCCGTTCTGTCTCTGGTACAACGTATTGTGCACCTATCGGACACATTCAGCAGGACGGCGACTATATTGAATCGTGGCAGCCGCATAACATGACGGAAGCACACATTGAAGAAGCAGAAAACGTGGCGAAAAAAATCACCGATGCACTCGGTGGATACGGGCTGTTCGGTGTGGAATTATTCATCACACAAAATGGTATTTATTTTAGCGAAGTGTCGCCACGCCCGCATGATACTGGTATGGTTACACTTGTTACACAAGACTTATCTGAGTTTGCTCTTCACATTCGTGCGATTTTAGGCTATCCAATTCCAGCGATCCGCCTTTTAAGACCAGGTGCAAGCCGTACGATTAAAGCGTGGGAAGAAAGTACAAACTATCAGTTGGATGGTGTTGAGACAAGCTTAGAAACAGTAGATACGCAAGTTCGTCTTTTCGGAAAGCCCGAAACGAAAGTCGGCCGGCGTATGGCTGTTGTATTGAACGCAGCGGACTCCGTTGAACAAGCACGTGAACGAGCAAAACAAGCCGCTTCGTACATAACCATTTCGTATAAGTAAAGAGAAAGCTGTTCCGCTTTTTTGCGGAGCAGCTTTTATCACCAGTCTGACTGCTCTTTTTCTTGAATTTCTTCCGCGATGGTCTGTAAATCATACATATTAATTATCATGATGGAATACTTATCGGACTCAAGCCGTCTGTCGGCCGCTTCTTTCAAAAATTTTGGCGAGCCATCTTTCTCTTCATCGTAAACGAGCAGAAGAGCATCTGTATGATCGAGTGAGAACTCATCGCGCGCTTTAAACTGCCAAGGGGCTATATACGGCTTTTTTGAGACCACATCAACAAAATCAGCCTGATCCATAATCATCTGATAATGCTCTTTTCGTTCCTCTTTCCAATTTTTCTCTTGTTCTAAAAAGGGCATTAACACACCTAATTTTAACTTAGGAAACTCGTTTTTTAACTCCAAGACTACTTCTGCTGCCCATAGTTCAACCCCGGGCTGACCGCCAATAATGACCCATTCCAGTCCGTCTTCTACGAGTGTGCGCAGCTGTTTTTCAATCGCTGTTTTTATAATAAAGATGCCTGGATTTTTCATATCCCAAATGCCGAGTTCGTGGCTTTTATAGCCTGAAAGTAAAATCGTTTTGATCAATGAACTCACCTCACGTTAATTATACACGCATTACATACAACAATGTTAAAATAGGAAAAAGACTATAAATGAAGGAGCTCAACATGAAAGTTTATACGATAGACGGTTTAACAAAAACGCTTGGTGAAAAAACACTGTTTAACGATATTTCTTTTTCGATTGCGGAAGGGGATAAAATTGGCGTCCTAGGTATCAATGGAACTGGAAAATCAACGTTGCTTAATATTATCGCAGGACTCGACGATTATGATAAAGGTAAAAAAGATCATCCAAATGATTATTCGATTTCGTATTTATCGCAAAATCCGCATTTTAATGAAGATTTATCCATTATGGAATTTCTTTATGCAAGTGAATCACCCGTTTTTACAGCCATCAAGGAATATGAAAAAACACTATTGCAGCTGCAAAATAACCCGGATGATACAGAATGGCAGAGAAAATTAATGAATCTTCAACAGCAAATGGACGCGTTAAATGCATGGGACACGAGCGCTGATGCTAAAACCATTTTGACAAAACTTGGTTTGCCAGACTTTTCGAAAAAGCTGGCTGAGCTTTCAGGCGGCCAGAAAAAGCGGGCAGCTCTTGCAAAAACGCTTATTGAAACTCCAGACCTGCTTATTTTGGACGAACCGACCAACCATCTCGATTATGACAGCATTAAATGGCTGCAGGAATACGTGCAAAAATACCAGAAAGCGGTCTTATTTGTGACGCATGACCGGTACTTTTTAGATGGGGTTTCAAGCGAAATATGGGAGCTTGAAAAGGGGAAGCTATTTGAATACAAAGGAAATTACAGTGATTTTCTAGAATCGAAAGCAATAAGAGAAGAAAATGAATTACTTGAACAAGGAAAAAAAGAAAGTTTATTTAAAAAAGAACTCGCATGGATGCGAAAAGGAGCAAAAGCGCGGACAACGAAACAAAAAGCCCGTATCCAGCGTTTTGAAACACTCGATGAAGACGTGAAAAATAAAACGAACCAGGATTCACTGGAAATTGAACTGAGTGGCGCGCGTCTTGGCAAAAAGGTACTTGAGCTAAAAAGTGTGGCAAAATCTTTTGACAGCCAGCCCATTCTTCGTGATTTCTCCTTCTTATTTAAACGGGGCGACCGGATTGGCATTGTCGGGCGCAACGGGTCCGGCAAGTCGACATTATTAAATATCGTCGCAGGCAGAGAGAGGATTGATTCAGGAGAGCTGGATACGGGGCAGACGGTCAAAATTGGCTACTATACGCAGGAAACCGACGATATGAATGATAATTTGCGTATGATTGAATATATTCGTGAGACAGCTGATTCCATTCAATTGAAAGACGGCAGCTACATTTCAGCTGCGCAAATGCTCGAGCGGTTTTTATTTCCGATGCATACGCACGGTACACCGATTCGGAAGTTATCTGGAGGAGAGAAACGCAGACTGTATTTGTTGAATATTTTAATGTCTGCACCGAATGTCTTACTTTTAGATGAACCGACGAATGATCTTGATACACAAACATTGACGATACTAGAAGACTATTTGGAAACCTTCCCAGGCGTTGTCATTACTGTATCCCATGACCGTTATTTTCTTGATAAAGTATGTCATCAGCTGCTCATATTTAAAGGGACTGGCGTTATCGATTACTATTACGGCAATTACTCAGACTTTTTAGAAGAAAAAGAAGAACCCGCTGAATTGGAAGTAAAAACAGCTCCGGCTCCGCAGCATCGTCCTGAACGAAAAAAGAAGATGTCGTATTCTGAGACGAGAGAATGGGAAACTATCGAGGAGGATATGGAAGCGGCGGAACAGCGTTTGACTGATATTTCATCAGAAATGGCGACTGCCGGAAGTGACTTTGAAAAACTCCGCTTGCTCATGGAAGAAGAAGCAGAGTTGAAAACAAAACTCGATCATCTGTTAGAACGGTGGGAGTACTTAGCAGAAATAGCAGAAGGCTAAATTACTTGGCACTAAAGTACGGAGATTCCTGCGAAGACCAAACTAACGCTTCGACTAAAGCATAGACCAAAAAGGCTTCCTTAAAAAAGGAAGCCTTTTTGGTCTATGCAAGATTTTCTTACCTAATAATTGTAGCACTCCAATTTCCGCCGCCACGGTCACATGTGAACTGACCGGTCACTGTTCTGCCATTAGAGCTAAGAGTTCCTCTATACGTGCAATTATTCCCATCGCTACTATTTCTCCGTTGAACACGGACATTGTTTCCCTCTATCGTAATCGTCAATACAGCGGTAATATCTCTTTGGCCAGGCTGAGTCCACCTGCCGTCAAAGACATTGCTGTTCCCCCGTCGAATCCAAACGGCTCGCCATGCACCTTCTTGTACATCCCATCTTCTTCCCAATCTGTCTTGCGGTTGGCCCCGGCGTTCAATAACAGCGCTCCAATTCCCACCGCCACGGTTACAAATATTCGTACCTGAAGCTGTTCTGCGATCACGGCCAAATGTTCCTGAGTAGTTACAATTATTTCCATCACTGCTATTTCTTCGTTCAATAAAGACGAAGTTACCTGATGTATACATGGTCAAAACGGCCGTAATATCCCTTTGTCCAGCCATTGACCATCTGCCGTCAAAAACATTGCTGTTGCCCCGTCGAGTCCAAATAGCTTGCCATCCGCCTTCCTGGACGATCCATCTTTGTCCTAAATCAAAAGGCTGCTGAGCATAGGCGATATTAGTAGGAACGGCCTCATAAAATGGAGTTTCTGGGTAGTATGGGTTTCCATAGTAATACGAATACCAATTGTTATACATATGCATTCTCCTCCGATAGAATATAATCTAAAAAAAGACTTCGAATCATCATATGTAAAAAACAAAAATGGGTACATTTTTGATGAAAAATGAATGCAGAAAAGTAGCCATTCTATATAAAATCATATAGAATGGCTAGCTGGAGTTTTTATAAAAAAAGAATTATTTGTTTGCGATCGAAGAAATAGTTTCATATTCAGATTTTTTTGCAACACTCGTACTCGTCGTGATCGGATGTTCCTCTTTTTCTTTTTTTTGAATGGATTGGTTAAGTAAGCCTTGAATCCCTAAGATAAAGGCTAGTTCCACTTTTGGACTAAGTTTTCCTCCTGATTCAATAAGATCATTTAATTCTTCCAACTTGTCCAACATAATATCGCTAATAAATTTAAGATCTTCTTTCAAATACATCAGCTCTCCTTCACACGCAAATTATGTTTGATCTATAATCATCAAGTATATGCAACAATTATCAAGTATATGCAACAAATTGAACATATAAACCTCAAAAAAAGGATGATTGCTGTTGTGAAGTAAATGAACGGAAAAAGTTACCGATATTCGCTTCCTCCACCCCAAAGTTCCCGCCCGCCTGTATGACCAGTGTTTTGATGAGCCTCGTGATCTACTAATTGAAGGACACCCGGCTGTTCGTTATGATGCCAAACATACCCTTCAGGAGTTACACCATTCGCAAGACCTTGTACGTCGTAATAGGATAAACCTAGCTCTCTTGCTAGACTTGGATTTTCTTGGATGGACTCGTATAACGTTTCGTTTGCGATGTTAAATTGAGTGTAATCACTCTCTAAATACATTTCTTCAGCAAGAACAGCACTAAATTTTGATTCAAATACAGGAAAAGCACCTGTTTGTAAATCTCCGTTAGGCAATTCAATTGTCTTTTGTTCAAAAGGAATCTCTGTCTCTGCGTGTTCTACTCCATTTAGATGATCATTTCTCGTGTCTATTTCTTCCGCTTGTATCATATCAGCACCGTCTACAACATCAATAATACCTACTGCAAAAGTTGTTACTGCTGCAACCTTCCCAAGATTCTTTACCCCTTGGAGAACTTTTTCTTTATCTTTATTTTTCAAACCACTTACTGTTATTCCAGCACTCTTCACCGTATAGTTAATACTTGAACCGATCCCTTTTATTGTACGGCCAGTTGAATCTTTTATATCATCCCATCCTTGGCGTTTAAGGGATTCATCTTTTTTAACTGCACCATAGGCACCTCGTACTGCTCCATCTGTAAATTGAGTGACAGAATCAACAGCACCTTTTGAAGCTTCGATAACACTATTACCTACATCCTCAATATATTGCCCGAAATCTTCATGTTTGGTGGAGACTGCTTTACTTATAATCTTTACACCACCTTTAGCTGTTCCTCCCACAACTGAATTTACAACTTTACCGAATCCTCGAAAAACGACCATGATGACCTCTCCATTCTACGCCTTATTTATAATAGGATAATTGTACCATGCATGTTATACAAAGGAGTGCAGTTGTTCTCACTAAAATTAATTGACAGAATGTAAGTAGGAGGTTTGTGAAAAAGAACCTATGCCTGTTTATAAGTGACGTTCTTTTAAGCACTTCTAGTATTATAGAATGAATACTTTTGCTAAAATAGCGTTATGAAAGCGAATTCAAATAGGGGGAACGAAAATGAAAGCATTAGTCATTGAAGAACCATATAAAGCAATCGTGAAAGAAGTGCCTTATCCATCACCATCGTTTGGGGAAGTAACGATTAAAGTAAAACACACAGGGATTTGCGGTACAGATATTCATATTTTTAAAGGCGAGTTTGTGTCACCCTATCCCATTATTCCAGGGCACGAGTTTTCCGGCGTTATTCATGAGGTTGGCGAGGGAGTGACAGGATTTGTCAAAGGAGAAAGAGTCACGGCAGACCCTTCTTTATTTTGTGGAGAATGTGAATTTTGTTTAACTCATCGAGGCAACCAATGTGAAAATTGGGGTGCTCTCGGAAACACCACTGATGGGAGTATGGCGGAATATGTAAAAGTCCCTGCACGAAACGTTGTGAAAATTCCTGATTCCCTTTCTTTTGAAGAAGCTGCATTCATCGAACCGATGGCATGTGTTGTTCATGCGATGAACCGCCTTGATTTACAAGTAGGAGACCGGGTTCTATTATTTGGAGCTGGAGCAATGGGCCAGCAGCTTGTTCAATCTTTAAAAATGGCTGGTGCATCTGAACTTGTCGTTGTCGATATTGATCAAGCGAAACTCAATATGGCGCTGGAGTGGGGGGCTACGAAAGGCGTACTAAGTCAAGAAACTCAAAAACATCTGAATAAGGATACATATCCGAATGGATTTGATGTTGTCGTAGATGCCACAGGAATTCCCGCAGTGATTGAAACGGCATTTGGCTATCTTGGAAAGGCGGCGAAATATTTACAATTCGGTGTCACACCTCAAGATGCAAAAGTAACCTTGGATCCATTTAAATTATATAATCATGATTGGACCATTTTAGGTTCTATGGCCATTAATTATACATTCCTGCCTGCTTACCACTGGGTGAAAGAAGGAAGAATTCAACTTGGTCATCTCATTTCCGATCAGTTGTCTCTGGAGGAAGCGATTGATTTCTTAAAAGGTCCGCGCAGCAGCAGTCAATTTAAAGTACAAGTGCAAATCGACAAATAAACATTTGCCCCGTTCAGATCAAATCTTTAAGGCAGGAGGCAGAACGTTTTGTTCTGCTTCTTTTCGTTAATCCCTATTGAAAGCAATACATTTTCATGGGGGGAAGACAGTGAAAACATCATTATGAAGTGATATAGTTGTAGAGCCTATGGCTTTAGCTAGTAGTGGGAGCCTCAATAAGGAAAACTTTAAAAAATAAAACCGGGGCTAGGATTCGCCTAAGCAACCGGTTTTATTTTTTATTAGACAAGTAATTCCTATTGGCACAGATAACTATTATTAGTGCATGCTTTCCTCCACTTGTCGGCAAACTTCATTAGCGGACAAGCCGCTTGCCTCAATGACAGGGGCTAGTGTTGAGATATCTTGTATCCCCATTACGTTTGAATCCATCCCCGTTACAACACAAGCAGAACAATTTTTTGCATCCTCGGCTGACTTTAAATCAACCACATCATAGCCTTTTTCTCGAAGAGCCTCGGTAACATTTGTTAATGACTGTTCCACAGCAATTTTTTTCGTCATTCATTATCCCTCCTCATGTTAATCCCACATTAACTTCCATCAGCGGATCAGAACTTCTCGCTAATGGAAGTTTCACCTTATAGATTGTCTTTTTGATCTTTTTTTATACTGCATTTTTCAGAGAATAAAAATCGAAACTAATTGAGACTATAAAAGGGGAGGTGATAAAATGGGAAAACGAAAAAAAGATCCGTCAAAGGCAGAATTAGGTTCACCAGAAGTCAAAGGACAAGGAACAACGAATATAGAGACTGATGGAAAAACAGTATCTTCAGATCGACATAAAAAGAAGAAGTAGAATGTATGATCATTAGTGATCAAAAAAAGCGTTTTTGATTAAGACAGTAGGGGTTAATTTCTTGAATAATGTAAAAAATCTTTTCCATAAAAAAGCAGGAAGGGAGAAGGTGAGTCCTTCCTGCGATATGAAGACTTTGTCCACAATCGGCTCCTTTCTACAAGAACGGGGTTTTTTAAGCTGGATAATAAATCATCATACTTAATCGAGTTAATGTATCCCCTGAATTATAATAGTTATGGGGTCTGTCAGCATTGAATCTGATAGAATCGCCACTTTTCACTGTATATTCAATGTTATTTATACTGACAATTAATTCCCCATCAAAAACAGTTAAAAATTCCTCCGTTCCTTTTCCATGCGAATCCGCACTTAGAAACCCGCCTTTTTCGATCTCGACACCATACACTTCAAAGCGTCTATCATCTTGAAAAGGGAAATAGGGATAAACTCGATACTTTCCGTTATCCTCATATAATGGTTGAACTTCTCTTTTTAAAATAACTGTGGTATCTGGTTGCGGAGTATTGATTAAAGAAGTAAAAGAGATCTTTAAGCCATTTGCAATTTTCCAGATCGTTGTAATAGTAGGACTCGATTGGCCTCTTTCAATTTGACCAATCATTGTTTTACTTACTCCAGTCAGCTCTGCGACTCTCTCAAGGCTTAACTTTTTATCTACTCTCAAGGCTTTTAAGTTTTTCGCAATGATCATATTTATTTCCTCCATAAATACACCCCCCATTTACAATATAACGTCTATTTTGTACAATAAAAAGTAAAACGTTATAATGTTCATTTTGGTCATTATAACATAATTTGAAAAAGGGGGCCAATATGCCTTTATTGTCGTTTTTGCTATATGTTTTTGTTACTAGTTTTACTCCAGGTCCTAATAATATTATGGCCATGTCATTTGCTAATAAATACGGATTTAAAAAGACACTTAGGTTTTGTTTAGGAGTAGGTGCAGGCTTCTTTGTCATCATGTTATTATCTAGTTATTTTAATCTTTTGCTTAAAAATTACATTCCCAAAATTGAATTTATTATGACGATCTTAGCCGCAATCTATATGCTGTATTTGGCTATAAAAATAATGGGGAGTAAAAATAATGGTAAAGACGATGATGAGGATAAAAATAACGGTTTTTTTACAGGTATGCTTTTACAATTCGTAAATCCAAAAGGTATTTTATATGGCATAACAGCAATATCAACCTTTATCCTGCCATATCATACTTCAAATTTCAGCTTACTAGGATATTCATTATTTCTCGCTTTTGTTGGTTTTCTTAGTACTATGTGTTGGAGTGTGTTTGGTTCACTGTTTCAAAGGTTTCTAACAAAGTATAGTAGTCCGTTTAATATTATTATGGCTTTGTTATTAGTGTATAGTGCCGTATCGATTCTTGTAGAATAAAACAGGTATCTTGTTCAACTAAAGGGCAGGTTAGATACACAAGACTATCGACTTTTTTAAGATTTGAATTTGCTTAGCGTACAAAAATCACTGAAATGTTGACAATACTTCTTCTATCACGATTCGTGATTGTTGTATATTTCCATATAAAAAAATAAGTCTTTTTTGAACGGCATTGTATAATAAAAGAGGGGGTGATCTGCCATCATCGAACTTTTATTCACCATGCTTGAGCGGCTTGGAATTATCGTTATGATTGCCTTTGTTTTAACACGCCTGTCTTTTTTTCGTGAAATCATTTACCGTGATCACCTTGAAAATGATCAGCGAATTAAGGCGATTTTCTTTTTTAGCTTTTTCGGTATTATTGGGACGTACTCCGGTATAGCATTTAACTCCGATTCTGGCCAATTTAATGTCTGGGCATTTGATCTGGCTAATGAAGAAGCAATTGCCAATTCTCGCGTGATTGGCATCGTGATGGCCGGGTTGTTTGGCGGATGGAAAGTGGGGCTTGGAACGGGCCTGATTGCAGGTATCCATCGTTACACACTTGGTGGCTTTACAGATATTGCGTGCGGATCTGCTTCCGTTTTGGCTGGATTGATTGCAGGTCGATTCCATCAAAAGAAAAATGGTATAACATTGTCAACAGCCTTTTTTGCCGGTGCATTAAGTGAATGCTTGCAGATGGGGATGATTTTGCTCATTGCTAAGCCTTTTGACCGTGCTCTGATCCTCGTGGAGCAGATTGGCATTCCAATGATTCTCGCCAATGGACTTGGTGCGGCATTATTCCTGCTTATTATTAAAAGCGTCATCAATGAAGAAGAAAAAGCAGCTGCTTTGCAAGCTCAAAAAACGTTGCGTCTCGCCAGTGAAACGATTAAGCATTTACGAAATGGACTTGATGCTGAATCCGCTCAACTCATTTGCGAAATCGTTCATAAAGAAGTTCCGACGAGTGCTGTTTCCATTATGAATCATGAACGAATCCTTGCTTTTGTGGGGACTGGTAAGCCAGCTCCACCCTTAAACGTGGGAAATAGTGCTTATACGATAACAAAAAGCGGATACGATACTGTTATAGCAGCACCGATTCAACAAGGGGCAAAAAATGCCGGGCTCTTGCTGTTTTATTTCCGTTCTGAAAAAGAAGCAACTGAACTCGCCATTGAATCACTGCTTGGGATCAGTTCGCTGCTAGGTAATCAGCTGAAAATGGCTGAAATAGAAAAAACGTTCAGCCTGGCGAAAGAAGCAGAAATTAAAGCTCTTCAAGCACAAATTAGCCCGCATTTTTTATTTAATTCATTAAATACAATTGTGTCATTAACAAGAATTGAACCGGACAAAGCAAGGAGACTGCTTCTATCACTTTCGCATTTTTTAAGGAAAAATTTATCTGCGACTACAGCAGAATGGACGACGTTATTGGAGGAGCTGCAGCATGTAAAGGCCTATCTTTCGATTGAAGAAACTCGTTTTGAAGACAAGTTATCAGTGCGGTATCACATTGATGACACGATTCTGCATGCAATGGTTCCTCCGCTCACCTTGCAGCCGATCGTGGAAAATGCGGTGAAATACAGCCTGTCAGAAACAAACAGCCATAGTGAAGTGACTGTTTCCATTAAGCAGTGTAAAGATTCTGTCATCATCTGCGTCTGTGATAACGGACCGGGTATTGAAGTCGAACAGCTGGCCATCATCGGTCAACAACCGGTTTCATCTGATAATGGGAGTGGAATTGGTTTATATAATGTAAATCGCCGGCTGATCATGCTGTTCGGAGAAACATCAAAACTCATTTTTACGAAGCGGGAGTCTGGAGGCACAAGCGTCTCTTTTTCTGTACCTATGAAAGGAATGGTAAACGATGAATCATCAAATACGAGTACTCGTCGCTGATGATGAGCCCTACAGCCGTAAAGAACTTATTCATTTACTTTCAAATCATCCATCTATTGAGGTAATCGGTGAAGCAGATTCGGGCGAGCAAGCTGTTGTGAAATGTGTCCAGCTGCAGCCGGACGTAGTCTTCTTAGATATTGAAATGCCTGGTATGAATGGGATTGATACTGCAAAATCAATACGAGAGCTGAAAAAAGTACCTGGCATTGTGTTTGCTACGGCCTATCCGCAGTTTGCGGTTGAAGCCTTTCGTTATGAAGCCGTTCATTATTTATTAAAGCCGTTTGAAGAAGAGGATATAAAGGAAACTGTCAGCAGGATTCAAAAGCTGCTCCCAGAAAAAAGAGTCGTAAAAAAAAACACAGGAAAATTTGCAGTGGAATCAGACGGAGAGATTATATATATTAATCCAAATGACATTATTTATGTGACACGTGAAGAGAAACTAAGCAAAATTGTTATAGCAGACAGTGAGTATGAAGTGAAAATGACATTAAAAGACTTGGAGTCCCGCTTCGAGCAATATCCATTTTTTCGTATTCATAAAAGCTTTCTTGTTCATCTGGATTATGTTCAAAAGCTGACGCCATGGTTTAATGGCGCATATCAGCTCGAACTAAAAGGACGGCAGGAAGTATTATCGGTCAGCCGTAACTACGCGAAAGAACTGCGCCATCAGCTTGAAATATGACACGTTAGCGCTTTATCTTTACATGATAAGCGCTTTCACGTACATGTCATTCCATTTCTCTCTTTTTCATATTCTCTTTCAGTATACTAATTGAAAACGATTACAAAAAATGAGGGGGAGTTACGATGTATACATTTCTAGGCGCATTAGTCTTACTAGTTGTCGGGTATTTTACATATGGAAAGTTTATTGAAAATATGTTTGGCGTCAAAGAAGAGCGTTCGACACCAGCTTATACACATCAGGACGGCGTAGATTACCTGCCAATGAATACGAAGAAAAATTCATTAATTCAACTGCTCAACATTGCCGGTGTCGGCCCGATCTTCGGGCCCATTATGGGTGCATTATATGGTCCAGTTGCATTCATTTGGATTGTCGTTGGCTGTATTTTTGCAGGAGCAGTGCATGACTATTTAACAGGAATGATTTCCATCCGTAACCGTGGTGCACACTTGCCAGAACTAGCGGGAAAATTTTTAGGCAAGGCCATGAAACATGTTGTAAATGCCTTTGCTATTTTGCTATTACTTTTAGTCGGTACAGTATTCGTCACATCACCGGCAGATCTTTTGTACAACTTAATGGATGGGTGGATGGGTATCAGCCTCATTGTTGGAATGATCTTTGCTTACTATATTTTGGCGACACTTTTACCAATTGATAAAATTATCGGACGTTTTTATCCGATCTTTGGTGCTTTGCTGATTATAAGCGCCGTTGGTGTTGGGGTTTCACTCGTTGCGACAGGTGCACCTATTCCAGAATTGACGTTGACTAACATGCACCCAGATAACTTGCCGATATTCCCGCTCTTGTTCTTAACTATTTCATGCGGTGCATTGTCCGGTTTCCATGCGACACAGACGCCCATTATTTCACGGACGACGCAAAATGAAAAACAGGGCCGTAAAATTTTCTACGGCATGATGATTGCAGAAGGTATGATTGCTATGATTTGGGCAGCAGCAGCGATGAGCTTGTTTCAAGGACCAGTTGGTTTAAACGAACTTTTAGCTAATGGGGGACCAGCAGCTGTTGTCAGCGAAGCGTCTATTTTATCACTTGGTGCTATTGGCGGTACGCTGGCAATCCTTGGTGTAATTGTCTTGCCCATTACATCAGGCGATACAGCATTTCGCAGTGCCCGCATGATTATTGCGGACTACATGAACGTCAGTCAGATGAAATTATCAAGCCGTCTTTGGATAGCCGTACCTTTGTTCATTATTTCATTCGTATTAACGAAAATTGACTTTAATATTTTATGGCGCTACTTCTCGTGGGCAAACCAATCGACAGCAGTTATCGCGTTATGGGTTGCGGCTGTCTACTTGTTCATTGCCGGCAAAAATTACTTTGTCGCCATGATTCCTGCCATTTTCATGACGATGGCGACTATGACTTACATTTTGAACGCCCAAATTGGCTTTAATCTGCCGCTTGAAATCGCCTATTACGGCGGTGCAGTCATTACAGTTATTATTATAGGGCTTTTTTATAAAAGAGCCATTCGAGCACGAAACGAAAATGTGCCGCTTGAAGAAGACATAACAGATCCGCCAGCCGCATAAGCAAAAAAGGCTCTCTTGTTTTGATGAGGCCACTGAAAAAGTACCTTCAAACTAAACAGCGCTCCTTTCCTCGATTTATCGAGGAAAGGAGCGCTGTTTTTATTGTATACTTGAAGTACTAATTTCAGGTGGTGTCCCGTACGATTTCAAACTAACAATCTTTTCAACTAACTTATCGATTGGTAAATCTTTTATTTATTCATTTATAAAAACTTTAATAAAGGTCGGGATACAAACAAACACTTCTAGGGTATAGTGATATATGGAAAAATAGGAGGTCGTATATGGCGATTGTTCAGTTATTGAAAAAAGGAAATACATCTTCAGGTATTGCGGCGATAGGCAATACCGTGTTAGCGGTTTTGAAATTTATTGCGGCCTCGTTTAGCGGAAGCGGGACGATGTTTGCATCTGCTATGCATTCACTAGCAGATGCTGTGAATCAGGGATTTGTGTATTTTGGCAGTGCACTGGCGGAAATGAAGCCGTCAAAACGGTTCCCAACCGGATTCGGCCGGGTTGTGAACATCTTTTGTATGATCGCCGTCATCGTCGTTACAATTATGGCATACGAAACGATTTTAAAAGGATGGAAATTGCTTCAGCATCCAGAAGAATCTACAGACTTTTTACTAAATGTAGCTGTTCTTGTAGCAGCCATCATTATTGATGGATTTATTTTATTTAAAGCGATGAAAGAAATTTTGGAAGAAGCACACGTTGAAAAAAGCGGAAATATTTTGACACAAGCGTTTCGAAATGTCGGCAAAGCATCACCTGCAACGCGCCTTGTCTTTTATGAAGATTTAGTCGCGACATCGGGCGCCTTTTTAGCGCTTATTGGGATTACACTTGCGCAGTTTTTTGGTATCCTTGCAGCAGACGGTGTCATTACAATATTAATTGGATTATTGATGGTTTTTGTTGCCTTCCGTGTCGGATATGACAACATGGTCGGTCTTATCGGTGTGGCAGCTCCTGTTGAAGTAGAAGAAAAAGTAGCAAAGGTTATTTTAGAAGATGCGGATACAGTAGACATTCATCATTTACGCATTTTACAGGAAGGCCGCTCGTATCATGTTGACGGCATCATCGAACTGCGTAAAGGATTATCACTTGCAGAAGCGGACGACATTAAATTCCGAGTCAGAGACCGATTGCTAGGAGAAAAAGAAATTGCAGATGTTGCGCTCGGCATTATTGAAGATGACGATAATTCGAGCTGGCAGATGACAACTACTAATAAACAATGAAGCAAAACCGGATTGATATTGATATGAATCAATCCGGTTTTTATAGTCAAAAAGGACTATATGTCTTATAATGATAAAAATGTATGTTTTTTCTTTTTATTCTGCTTTAATAGGCAATAAGCATCCACTGAATGATGTTTCACTTTATGAAAGGAAGATGGATAAATGGATGAAATGTATAATCTGTTTTACTTAGGGACGTCTCGTTACGAAGAGGAATTACCCCTTGATTATGAGCGTGTTATGAAAGATTTATATGATATTCAGTACGCACTCGATCAGTCTTCCATCCTCGTGATTACCGATGCGGCCGGTATGATTACCTATGTGAATGATCGTTTTTGCGAAATATCTAAATATGAACGTCATGAACTCCTAGGGCGAACACATCGCCTCATCAATTCTGGTTTTCACCCACACTCCTTTTTTCAGCACATGTGGAAAACGATCAAGCAAGGGGATATTTGGAAAGGCGATATTAAAAATCGGGCGAAAGACGGCTCAGAGTACTGGGTAAACACAACGATTGTACCGTTTCTCGATGATCAGGGTCATCCTTACCAGTTTGTCTCGATCCGAAGCGATATTACGGATCGGAAAAAAGCGGAAGAACAACTGAAAATGGCACTGAAAAATGACTTTCGACAAACGGTGAAAAATTTGCACAATGCCGTTTTTAAATACAAACAGACCGATGAAGGAGAATTTCAGCTGACGTTGCTGGAAGGAAAAATTTTGGAACCGTTAGGTTATACGACAAGTTTTGTGCAAGGGAAAAAGCTGGATGCCCTTTTTTCAGCGAAAGTGGTGAGAAAAATAAAAGCCTATTTCGCTAAAGCGTATAAAGGAAAAGCGGTCGACTTCGAAATCGGAATTTTCAAACACACACTTCTGATTTACTTATCACCCATTTTTGAAAAGGGTGAAATTGTCGAAGTGGTGGGAACAGCCACCGATATTACCGAGCGGAAAAAAGCAGAAAAAGCGATCTACCGTGTCGCTCATTACGATTACTTAACGGGGCTGCCAAACCGCCGGTTATTTCAAGAAAACATGAAAGCCGTTGACTCTTTGAGTCCCCATTATCCATTTGCCGTGGTCTACATCGATCTGGACCGCATTAAAAATATTAATGATACGATGGGCCACAATCTTGGGGATCAAGTGTTGAAGTTGATCGCAAGACGGATTGAAGAGTGCCTGCGCGCAGGGGATATGGTCGCCCGCATTGGTGGAGATGAATTCGCCCTTTTATTGCCTCATACAGACCGCAAAGAAGCAGAAGCACTGGCGGCGCACCTGATCCATTATATAGGGGAACGGATCGCTATTCATGAAATAGAGATTTTCGTGACGGCCAGCATCGGCATTAGCATGTACCCGGAGGACGGACAAGACAGCGAGACATTGATTAAACACGCCGATGCAGCGATGTACTTAGCGAAAGAGAACGGCAAAAATAATTATCAATTTTTCACGAAAGAACTCGATGAAAAAAATGCGAAAAAAATGAAGATGGAGCGAGAGTTACACAAAGCATTGGAACGCGGCCAGTTTCACTTGCATTATCAGCCTCAATTCGATCTTCAATCGGGCCACATATTAGGGGTGGAAGCACTGATCCGCTGGGAACATCCAGAGCTCGGGATGATTTCACCCGCTGACTTTATTCCGCTCGCGGAAGAAACCGGTTTAATTATACCGATTGGCAAGTGGGTGCTGCAAACAGCCTGCCGGCAAAATAAAAAATGGCAGGAGGCCGGTTTTCCAGCCATACGAGTCAGTGTCAATGTGTCTGTCCGACAGTTCACACAGCCTACGTTTGTCAACACTGTGAAAGAAGTCCTTGAACAAACCGGTTTATCACCGGATTGGCTGGACCTTGAACTAACGGAAAGCATGATACTTGAAGGGGAATTTCTCCATTCTGTTTTGCAAAAGTTAAAGGACTTAAACATCCATGTGAGTATGGACGACTTTGGGACAGGCTACAGTTCCCTCAGTTCGCTCCGTCATTTTCCAATTAATCGGCTTAAAATTGACCAAACATTCGTTAAAACACTGGATGACACGAATAAAGCCATTGTGGCGATGATCATTACACTCGCTAAAAATTTGAAGATGGATGTCCTTGCAGAAGGCGTGGAAACGATCGAACAGGTCACCTTTTTAAAAGAAATGAACTGCCAAGAAGCACAGGGTTATTTTTTTGCAAAACCGATGTCTGCAGAAAAAATGGACACTTTTTTTATGCATCCATTTGCTTATTTAGCTTAATAAAATCGCCTAAAAGGCTACTAGTTATTTTTTGTCATATCCCATTTTTTTCGTCACGATAAACGCTAAATCATCGTTTCCGTAAAGTGACAGCACGTTTAACATTGTTTCATTTGCAATAGTGCCTGCTTCTTCTTTAGGCACAGTTAACTCGATGGCTTGTTTAAGTGCGTCGTTAGCCACCTGATTCGGATAGGCTCTCGTATACAGCTCAATTGGATCAAAATCGTTATTAACACACCACTGAGCGAAAATAAACACCATCATTTGTTCATCACGCTGATAATTTTCAATTATACTGTTTTCTAGCTCTTTTTTATTCAATTGTCTTAACCCTTTCCATTTCCATATTGTAAATAGTTGACCCTATCATTCATTTTTACATAAGCAAGAGGAAAAAGACAGCATTGTGATACATACCATTTTCATTTCACAAGTAGCCGATGTCAGTAAATAATTCCATCGTATAAAAAAAAATCGGTGCTCCATAATAAGCGCGTACCACAATCTTGAGGAGGCGAATACACATGAATATTTCCCCACAGTTTAACCATGGTGCACATGAGATTTTTGATGTCCATGAAGTATTATCATGTACAATCGGCGCATTAAACAAATACACGGTGCTCCGGTCAAAAGTAAAAGATCAGGAATTGTTGGACATATTGGATCGTCAGCATCAATTTATGCAGCAGACGTACAACACCATTGTTGATTGTTTTAAATCGGGTCAAGATCCGGCAGTACCGACAAAAACTTATATGATGAAAGAAAACAACACATTCAAATTTGGACTAACACCAACTCAGCCAAAAAAACCGATTCAATCAGAAACCGAAATTAATGATGAGATTATTTCTGGATGGATGCTTGGCTCGGCGAAATCATTAGCTACAGTAAAAACAGGTGCTGCGATGGAAACGACAAATCCTGTCGTACGCCGGGTGTTAGCTGATTCGATTCCAAACTGTATTGAAATGGCGTATGAGATCTCGATTTATCAAAATAAAAATGGCTACTATCAAGTGCCGCAGCTTCCAATTACAGACATGCAGGCAATCATGCAATCGTATGCACCAGCTTCTGAGGCAGTTGCAGCACGTTAATTAAAAATAATCCCGCTGTCTTCGTGACAGCGGGATTATTTTTACACTTACATATAAAAGTATTTAATGAAAAATTTTGCTTTTACGTTATTTATTCTTTATTGAAAATAGGCTGCTCATGATCCCTACACAAAAAACGGTGAGGCAGGATAAAAAAGGGGAAGTATTTAAAAAGAAAATGCTTCCGGTAAAAACAATGAAGAAATCAATAAGAAAAATCACTATTCCTGGATTCAGGTTTATATACCTCGCAAACATTTGACCAAGCAAATCAGTTCCGCCGATACTTGTATCAAATCGAAGCATAAGGCCAAGCCCTGATCCTACAAAGATCCCTCCAATTACAGCATTTGTAAGAGGGGCTAGATATAAATTTGTTCCTACAGAATGCAGCGGATAGAGCATATCGATCATAAGGGAGGAAAATAGCATTCCATGAAGGCTGTTATACAAATAAGAGCGTTTATACACCCATGACAACATAAAAATGGGAATACTGATGATAATCACAACGAACCCGACTTTTATCCCCGTCAAATAGTGCAAGATCAGACCGATTCCAATGGTTCCTCCATCCAATAATTTATAAGGAACGAGAAAAATATTCACCCCAACACCTAATAAGAAGCTTCCCACCATAATTGCAATTGTTTTGTGTAAAAAGTGCATGTTACTCCCATCTCTAATAAGATGTTTTAGCATATACAGTAGGGGAAATGTATATGATTACAAAGCAAGTCATTTAGTGAGGTGAAAAATAATGAAAAGTAATCCAGAGACGTTTACAAAAGTAAAATCGTACGTTCCGTTTCACGGCCCTTGTGATCCATGTCCACCTATTGGTCGCAAATATTATAGTACTCCGCCGAACTTATATTTAGGGTTTCAACCGCCAAATCTTCCACAGTTTTCTCCTGCAGAGGCATTGAAAAGTGGTACATTATGGGCTTTTTTCTATGATTTTTATGAAAATCCTTATAAAAAGAGAGCAGGTAAGGGAAATGGTTAAAACGTTGCCTCAAGAGTATTATAAGCAGTTAGAGGAAATTCAAGTGGCTGACTTTGTTCTCATTGAATTGACGTTATACTTAGACACTCATCCCACTGATATGCAAGCGATCCAGCAATACAATCAATATGCTCATTACAGCAAACAGCTTAAAGAAAAGTTCGAAGCAGCATTTGGTCCTCTAGAGCAAGGTAGCCTTAATCGTACACCTGAATTTTGGGCATGGAAAAGTGGTCCGTGGCCGTGGCAAGTATAACGAAATGGAAAAGGTGGGAATCCAATGTGGAGTTATGAAAAAAAACTTCAATATCCTGTAAAAGTCAGTACTTGTAACCCCACTTTAGCCAAGTATTTAACGGAGCAGTACGGTGGGGCAGACGGTGAACTTGCGGCTGCTCTTCGCTATTTAAATCAACGTTATACAATTCCGGAAAAAGTAGTTGGATTGCTAACAGACATTGGTACAGAAGAATTTGCTCATTTAGAAATGATTGCAACGATGATTTACAAATTAACAAAAGACGCAACCCCACAGCAGTTAAGAGATGCAGGACTAGGTGAGCACTTTGTCGCCCATGACAGCGCTTTGTTTTATAATAATGCAGCGGGTGTCCCATTTACCACTTCTTACATTCAAGCAAAAGGCGATCCGATTGCTGATTTATATGAAGACATTGCAGCGGAAGAAAAAGCGAGAGCGACTTATCAGTGGATTATCGATATGTCCGATGATCCAGATTTGAATGATTCACTCCGTTTTTTAAGACAAAGAGAAATTATTCACTCACAGCGTTTCAGAGAAGCTGTTGAAATATTAAAAGAAGAACGTGATCGCAAAAAAATATTTTAAGTTTTAAACGGAACAGCATAATGAAAAAATAAATTACGTATTCCGCATTATAATACGAATGTCTTTATTTATACGGACACTTTCACTAAAATCAAGTGGAAGTGTCTTTATTCATTTGTATATTTAAGAAGGGTGACGGAATGGAGATGGAATGATGATTTTAGGACCGCGTGTACTGAAAACAGGAATAGCTGTTACACTGGCATTATACATATGTATGATTTTGAATTTGGAACCTGCTGTCTTTGCGGGAGTAGCTGCGATATTCACGGTCCAGCCGTCAATTTATCGTACATGGAGGCAGATGTTTGATCAGATTATAACGAATACATTAGGTGCAGCAGTTGCTCTCTTTTCAATTTATTTTTTAGGGGATAATCCAATTATAATTGGATTTGTCATTGTGTTAGTTATTTCTTTAAGTTTAAAAATGAAGATGGAAAGTACGATCCCACTCACACTCGTTACAGTATTAGCGATTATGAGTGCGCCAGGGAATGAAGAGCTTTTTTTTACGATGAATCGCTTTTTCATTATTATGATTGGGATTGGATCAGCGCTACTTGTTAACCTCTTCATATCACCTCCAAAATATAAGGAAAATTACTTGGAAAAAGTGCACTCCATTTTTCAAAATATGTCGCTACTTCTACGCACAGCTGTTTCAAACGAGATGACCGAGACATCATTTCAAGAACACAGTAAAAAGTTACAGACCGACGTTCGAAAGTTAGAAGAACAATTTAAAATCTTCGATGAAGAGAGAGAAAAAATGGCAAAATTAAAACCAGTGAACGTGCGAGAAATCGTTGTATTTAAACAAATGTTAAAAACGCTTCAACAAGGGGAAGAAGTACTGGAAAATATAGAAGAGCACTATTTCCAAAGTAAGGCGACAGATGAGGAAGATCATCTATTCGATGCACATCTTGAACAGCTGACGAGATATCACGAATATTTATTTTTGAAATATGAGGGGAAAATAAGAAAGCAGGAAGATGATATTGAACAGGGTATATCAAGCCAAAGCGGAGTATTTTTTGAACAAGCATTGGAACGGTACATCCAAAACAAAGATCAAAAATTGCGGTTATTTATTATTGCTTCTTCTATAGTGGAATATACGTTTCATTTACAGCGATTGGATCAATTAATCGATCAGTATTATAAAGTAAGAAATAAATAAAGTGAAACTTCATTCAGTGGGGGTTAGGTTCACAGGATGTGAATCATGCAGACGTTGTCACAGGACGTGACGTTCTTAGTCTGCCTTCCTCTTAGCCCCCACTGAATAAAAAGGAACTCAGGTAAAGAGCGCCGCGTCCTGCGGCAATACCTGAGTGACCGGCTTCAGCCGGCCCGAACCAATCGGGCTTTTACGGGCAGTTGATCCCCCACTCATCCTTCTTTTCGATGTCTTGAAGCGGGGGCCTTACTGCCCGTTAATGCGGGATAAATATGAATACTCAAGTGCATGACTAACGGGAAGATTATATTAAAAGTGTATACGTCCTAGGAGGGTGCAAAATGATAGCTGTTTCAAATCAACCTAAGCGAATTCAATGCAATAACGAATATGATGATCTCCAAAAAGTTATTTTATGTGAACCTCAATTTATGGCCATTCGCGAGGTTATTAATGAAACACAGGAGCATTTTAAAAACGAAAATATTAATATTGATCGTGCGACGTGGCAGCATGGTCAATTTAGTCAATTGCTTAGCGATCATGGGGTAGAAGTCATTAAGCTTCCATCCATCCAGCATTACCCGGAACAAGTCTTCACAAGAGATATCGGGTTTACAATCGGCCAAACGATTTTCATTGCTGAAATGGCTGCTGATATCAGACAAGGAGAGGAAAATGAATTGCAAAAATGGCTTGAAAAAGAGCATATTTCATTTCTTAATCTAATTGAATATTCGATTGAAGGCGGAGATGTTATTGTCGATGGAAACACTCTCTATATTGGGAAGAGTAGCCGAACAAATGAAAGAGCAATTCATCAGTTAAAAAGCATCCTTCCTGATTATGAAATAATTCCTATTTCATTTAATGAAAAATATTTGCATTTAGACTGCGTTTTTAATATTATTTCGCCAAATGAGGCATTCATTTTTCCGGAAGCAATTGATCATCATACTGTAAAGATGCTATCATCGCGATTCGATTTAATCGAAGTGACTGAAAAAGAACAGTTTACACTTGGAACGAATGTGCTTTCAATCGGACGAAAAAAAGTATTTAGTTTGATGGGAAATCAGGATGTAAATAATCAGCTTACGAAGCGGGGATATGAAGTGATTGAGGTGGATATTTCAGAGATCATTAAATCGGGAGGCTCTTTTCGCTGTTGTACATTGCCGATTTTACGTCAATCAGACAAAATAAGTATTCACTGAAAAATAAACTAAACATTTTGAATTTTTTCCAGGAGTGAAAGGATATTATTATAGCCGTTTCGATGGTATAGCATCGAAACGGTCTTTATTTTCCAGAAAAATAAAACCGGTTTCATTTAACGAATAATCAATATGAGAAAATCGGTTTTCATCATTGGGTATATTTTCAATTCATAAAAAAAACTTTTTACCTCATCCTAACGTTGTTCTTAATGATTTCGAGGAGGAATTAAATATGACAGTAATTAATGATGTAAAGCAAACAATGGCCGGACTTAAAACGGTCCAAGCAAGCTTTGAAACGTTTGCGCTTAGTACGGATAATCAACAAGCAAAAACGCTCTATCAGAATGCTGCTCAGCAAGCACAGACAATTATTGATAATTTCTCTCCGCGCATTGAGCAAATTTTACAAGAAGAACCTCAATACAAACAGTAATAATAGGCTGAAAAGGCTGGTTATCTTCACCAGCCTTTTTGCCATTTATCAAATTACGAAATTGAAGGCATAAAGAAAACAGAACTGGAAGTGGTATACGTATGTCAAATAATCAAAAAAAAGAATTAACACCTGTTCAACAGGAATACCAAGTTCTTCAAAAAGAGCGAGAAACAAAACGACCTGTTGCTCGCAATTGCATAAAAGCTTTTTTTATAGGTGGATTGATCTGTTTAATCGGGCAGGCTATTCAATTCTTTTATATATTTTTTTTCAATTTTACCGAACAAACAGCTTCACATCCAACGGTAGGAACGTTAATTTTCATCGCTATGCTTTTAACAGGCTTTGGTGTTTATGATCGACTTGCTCAATTTGCAGGAGCAGGATCGGCTGTACCGATTACCGGCTTCGGAAACGCCGTCATATCGGCTGCTATTGAACATCGGACGGAAGGATTTGTGCTAGGTGTGGGCGGTAATATGTTTAAATTAGCGGGTTCTGTTATTCTGTTCGGCGTTTTTTCCGCTTTCGTAGTTGCTACGATTAAAACCATTTTGATACAGTGGGGTGGTTTTTAATGTTAGCGGGTCACCGTACATGGGTCTTTGATCAAAAGCCGGTTATTATCTCCACTGGAACGGTAGGCGGACCGTTCGAAGCAAACGGGATGCTTGCAAATGATTTTGACCTTCTTCATTCTGATTTATGGTTAAAACAAGATACGTATGAACAGGCTCACCGAGTACTTTTTGAAGAAGCTTGCCAAAAAGCAATGGAAAAAGGCGGTCTGCGAAAAGAGCAAGTTCAGTTTCTTCTTGGAGGAGATCTCATTAATCAAATGACGCCGACAAGTTTCGCCAGTGGGACATTGGGGACTCCTTATCTCGGTTTATTTGGTGCCTGCTCAACTTCTATGGAGGGGCTCGCTCTTGGCGCCTATATCGTAAACACGAAAGGAGCTAAATATTTATTAACAGGAGCTTCGAGTCATAACGCAGCGGTTGAAAAGCAATTTCGTTATCCAACTGAATACGGAGCACAAAAACCGCCTACCTCACAATGGACCGTAACAGGAGCTGGAGCTGCTTTGTTGAGTGACGAGGGGGAAGGTCCCCACGTGACGTCTGCAACAATCGGCCGTGTCGTTGATATGGGATTGACCGATCCGTTAAATATGGGTGGGGCGATGGCGCCGGCAGCTGTTGATACGATAGAGGCGCATTTAAGAGAACGAAATCTTGATCCTTCCTACTATGACTTGATTGTAACGGGAGACCTTGGACGAGTCGGACATGAAGTTTCCCTTGATTTATTAAAAAAACACGGGACACCTATACAAGAAGAGCAATATAAGGATTGTGGACTGATGATTTACCGGGAAGGACAGCCGGTTCTGGCTGGAGCCAGTGGACCAGGATGTTCAGCAACGGTTGTATATGGTCATTTGTTAAACCGTATGAAAAAAGGGGAATTCAAACGAATGCTCGTTGTCGCGACAGGGGCTTTATTGTCACCATTAAGTTTTCAACAAGGTGAAACAATACCTTGTATCGCTCATGCCGTGTCGATTGAATATGGGGGTGAATAACGCAATCTGATTGTATTCTTTTCTTTGTGAGGAACAACTTTGATATGTAAATGAAAAAAGAAGGGAGAGTATGGGATGACTGTTGCATCCAGTGTAAAACAATGTCTAGCTAGCCTTAAAGGCGCAGAAGCTAGCTTATCCAGTTTAACTTTGCGAACACAAGACGATGAATCAAGGCGGACTTTGCACGAAGCTATGATGGAAGTAAATGAAATCGTAACGGATTTAAAAATACGAGTTGGAGAATTAGAACGAGAAGAACCTCAGTACAAAGGTTTTTAAAAAAGGATTATAGTGTGCAGGAGGTGTTAGGCAGTGCCAGAATGGTTCGAAGTAGTACTGCGGAGCTTATTGTTTTTAACGGTTCTTTTTGCCACGACGAAGTTACTTGGTAAAAGGCAGCTTTCTCAATTGTCTTTTTTTGAATATGTTGTCGGTATTACCATTGGCAGCATCGGTGGGGAATTGGTTACAGGGGTTGAAAAAAATATTATGCATGGTCTTCTAGGACTGGCTGTTTTTGCGGCGATACCCTTTTTAGTTGGATTCATTTCATTAAAGAACAAAGCCTTTCGCGATTTTATGGAGGGCAGAGGAGTTGTCTTCATTAAAAACGGAAAGATTATGGAAGACAATTTGAAGAAGGAACGGTATACAATAGATGAATTAATGGAGTTACTTCGAAAAAAAGACGTTTTTCAAGTTTCTGATGTTGAATTTGCTGTATTAGAGGCCGCAGGTGATTTGAGCATATTACTGAAAAAAGAAAATCAACCGTTGACACCTAAAGATTTAAACTTACAAGTCCCTTCTATAAAAGAGCCACAAACCGTTATAATGGACGGTAAAATACTGGATGAGCCATTGTCCACAATCAATCAAAGCAGAAATTGGTTAAACACTGAACTAGACAAACTAGGCGTTACCATTGAAAATGTCTTCCTTGGACAGGTGGACTCTTATGGACAATTAACTGTTGACCTTTTTGACGATAAAATTGAAGTCCCGCCGCCTACAGAAATGCCTTTACTGCTCGCAACAATGAAAAAATGTCAGGCTGACTTAGAGCTTTTTGCTCTAGGAACAGAAAGAAAAGAAGCAAAGAGTATGTACAGTAAAAACAGTGAAAAGTTACAAAAAGTCATTGATAAAGTGGAACATATTTTAAAAGGGTAAATGATATCATGATCAAAGCCACTATTTCGAGTTCGAATCAGTGGCTTTACAGCTAAAAAGTTAAAAATTTTTATTTAGGACTTATATGAAGGCCTTCACTATCCCGCCAATCCGCAAATAAGATCTCTTTTTCATCTTGATATCCACTGGCCTGTATTTCTTTAATTAACCACTTCTGATCAAATCCAATTTCCTGTAAATTATCTTTCAATATTTCGCCATCGATAATTAAGCTGACTGGCAGATCTACAGAAGTGTCTGGAAGATTAAGGTCTTGTCGGTTCGGATTGTCATACTTGGATTTCAGCAATATGCTGATATTACCATTGGGTTCCAATATGCCATATTTAACTTCACGTATGGAAAATACATTGTCTTGTCGAAGCAAGCTTGCTACTTCATTGACGTCTAATTTATTTTTACTAAGCATCTCGCGGTCTATAATACCATCCCGGATGATAATAGATGGATTCCCTTCCAAAAGAAAACGTGTTGATTTTTTTTTTTGTGTAATAAATTCTATCCCTAACATACAAAGTGTCCATAATCCGGTTGCGTACAAAAAATGATAAACCTCTATCTCGTCATCGTATAAAGTATTTCCTAATAAGTCTCCAAGTACTAACACAAAAATCAAATGATAGGGTGTTAATTGATTAATTGATGTTTTGCCTGTTAAGATAACAATAAAAAATAAAACGGCAAAACCAACAATAACTTTGATTGTCAGCATACCAATAAAAATGTTTTCCATCCCCCAATCTTATTTTTTCAGCGTTTTATCAGTATAGACAGATAAAAGGAACGATTATACGTCTGAAGGATCATTTAGTGCGGCAATTTATTAAAATTTCATCTAAATCATGGTACACTTATCACCAAGAGGTGACATTATGGAATGGATTCAGCTGCCACTTGGGCCGCTTCAAACAAATGCGTATATTATTTATAACGATGAAAGGTCTTGTTTAATCATCGATCCTGGCGGAGAGGAACAGAAAATTCGTCAGTTTATACGAAAGAAAGGATTACAGCCAAAGGCGATCCTGCTTACACATGCCCATTTTGATCATATCGGTGCAGTAGATACGATCCGTAAAGGTTACAGCATACCTGTGTATCTTCATCGAGCCGAAAAAAAATGGTTATCGAACCCATCATTAAATGGATCTTCTCGTTATGAGGGAATTCAGCCAATGTTTGTGAACGAGGCAGATGAGTTGTTTACAAAAGACGGGGAGCTTTTAATTGAAGGATTTTCCTTTTATTTGTATGAAACGCCCGGTCATTCTCCAGGAGGCGTTAGCTTTTACTTCAAAGAGGATGGTTTTATTATCGTCGGAGATACGCTTTTTGAGGGTGGAATTGGCCGCACGGACCTGCCAGGCGGACAAGAAGAACAACTGCTAAAAAGCATTCATAACAAGCTTTTAACATTGCCTAAAGATACATATGTATTACCAGGACACGATGGTGTCACAACGATTGGCCAAGAATTAGATCATAATCCTTTTTTAAAATAACTCGTGCTTTAAAGATGTAGATAGAGAGTAATATTAAAATTGCTTCATTTGCTCTGGTTATGAATATAAATACATTCAGATGAATATTTTGGTGGTAATTAGCGTAGTTACATTCTTATGAGTGAATATTAATCCATTTAATAGGGAATTAGGCTGATCGAATAAACTAATGTATGTCATTGTTAATTCTCCCATTACAGTTTAGAACGTTCACCTTTTGAAAAATAAGTTTGACACCTTTAAATGAATCATGATATAAAGCATAAATATTCAAAAATAATATGATTAATGAGCTTAATCAACAGGAGGAAGTTACAACTATGGAACACCGCAGCAAAATTTTAGACTGTACCATCCGTGATGGAGGTTTAATAAACAATTGGGATTTCAGCATTGAATTTGTTCAAGACCTGTATAATGGCTTAAGCGCAGCAGGTGTTGAATACATGGAAATCGGCTACAAAAACTCAGCGAGGCTTCTTAACGCGACTGAGCCCAATCCGTGGAGATTTCTTGATGATAATTTCCTGAAAGAAATTATCCCTGAGAAAAAGTTCACGAAGCTATCTGCATTAGTAGATATCGGTCGTGTAGACTCAAATGACATTCTGCCACGTGAGCAAAGTGTTTTAGATATGATTCGAGTAGCATGCTATGTCCGTGAAGTGGATAAAGGCTTAGAACTTGTACAAATGTTCCATGATTTGGGTTATGAGACGTCGCTCAACATTATGGCTTTATCTAGCGTCCCTGAGCATCAGCTTATTGAAGCGTTTGAAATGGTGAAAGAAAGCCCGGTCGATGTTGTGTATATCGTGGACTCCTTTGGGAGCATGGATCCTGCGGATATTGAGCATCAAGTGAAAAAATTTCAATCAATGGTTCCTAACAAACAGCTCGGGATCCATACGCATAACAATATGCAGCTGGCATTCGCCAATACATTAACTGCGATGAAAAATGGGGTTACTTTCCTTGATTCGTCTGTTTATGGCATGGGTCGTGCGGCGGGTAACTGTAATACAGAGCTTCTCGTTAGCTATATACAAAAACCACGTTATGAAATGAAACCCGTTTTAGGCGTCATTGAAAAGCATATGTTAGAAATGCGTCAAAAGTGGGAATGGGGCTATATCATCCCTTACATGATCTCTGGTGTGCTCAACGAACACCCTCGTGTCGCCATGGCTTACCGTGGCAGTGCAGATCGGGATAATTTTGTAGATTTTTATGACAAGGTAACAATACCCGAAACTACTTTGGCCTCAGCATCGAAGTAGATTAGATTATTAACTGTAATTCATATTCGTATCTTACAGTTGCCTGCGGGCGGTTCTTTTTATTTATTATGGAATCAAGAGGCAGGTTAGCATGATTGTACTTGAACGAACGGATGCTTTACTTCAATAAGAAAGGTTGCTGAGGCAACCTTTTTCTTATGGGACTAACAGGGCAAGTTAGTACTATAAATATTGTATTAATATTCGGATAAAAAAAGGAAATGGACGGGGGCCAAATTTGTATTCCTATTTCTTTCGAAGAGTCCGAAAAACACATTTTTCCCTGTTTCTTTTTTCAAATGGCTGTATAATGAGAAACAGACAATAAGAGAGGCAGGATACTGTGAATTACATCGTACTTGATATTGAATGGAACGCATCGAAATGGGACCCACACCACCTGGAAGAAATTATCGAACTCTCGGCCCTGAAAGTGTCGCCTGCTACATTAGAGGTGGTCGATGTCTTTTCATCTCTGGTAAAGCCAGCAGAACGGTTAACATCGTTTACGAAAAAACTAACAGGCATCACGCAGCAAGATGTGTCTTCCGCCCTGGCCTTTCCGCACGTATTAAAGAAATTTAAGGTGTTTCTTGGCACGGAGGAATCTTGTTTTGTGGCATGGGGAAAAGAAGATTTTCGGTTCTTGGATAAGGAATGCGAACGTTACAGACTTCCTTCTCTGAACCTGTCCAGTTATATTGACATATTGCCGATTCTTCAGTTTGGCCTATATGATACCTTCAACGGCAACACCCCCAGCCTGGCCAAAACCATGGAGGTGTTCCAAATCGAAGCAGATGGGCAGGCACACAACAGCTTCGATGATTCGATGAATACCTTAAAAGTGTTTCGCTATCTTCACGGAAAACTGGATGTTCATGCGACGTACAAATCAAACAAAACACCTGAAGAACGGTATCTGTATGAGGATACACTGAAATCCAGCGGGAAAAGGCAATTAATGAAATGCATCTTTGCGTATATGAAGAAGCATGACGTAGACGATGTGGCATTCGATGCCTTCTTTACCAGCTCCATCTGGCTGGATCGGGCCGCTGCACTTGATCTGAATGAACACGTAACGGCTGTTTTTAAAACCGAGTTTGACGCGCAAAAACAAAAGGCATCTGAGAAGTATATAGCCCAGAAAGCATTGGTGCTTGTCAAATGATAAAATGTCAACACGATAGTTTGAGTGAAAGAGATGTCTGAATAAGACACCTCTTTTTATTTATAAAATATTTGCACTTATTCTAGCCGTGCAAGCTTAAAAAACCTTCCTAAATTAATTACTGGAAGGATTTCACTATACGCTGACTATAAAGTCATACGAATGCAAAATAGCCCTCATCTTTAGCTGATGGGGGCTGTTTATAATTACTTAATTATCTTCTTCGATTGTTTCAACAAGAATAAACAGAAAATGATAGATGAGGCTTAAAGCATCACCTAAAGACATCTTTTCCTTAAATCCTTCTACACTATTCAAGGAAAAATTGACATCCCATAGTCCATCACTTTGGTTGAACATTAAACTGTATGTTCCAATCTCTCCTTGGAGTTCATTATTTAAGTAAGCCTTTAATACATTCCCCATTTTCTTCTGGAATTTCAAGCCGAACAAGGCATTGTATGTTCCGAACACATCATCGACTTCCAATGAAAGTGTCTCAACTCCGATTAATTCAAACCATGAAGATTCGAAGTAAAGGAATTCGCTTTTATTGATTTTTAGGTATTCAAGGGGTTGTGATAAAAATGCAGCTGATTCTTCTGAAATCAATTCTTCGGTTTCTTTATTACTCCGCTCGATATAAGCATCATTAAAGCGGGTACTATTTTCTATTTCTACTATAGTAAAATCATTTGTCAGGTGATGCCTTTCTACATAATCCTTTTCCTCTTTAAATAATTCAACCTTATTCTCACTTAAAGCTTTTGATATGTATATTTCCATTTGTTTTTTTAACATGGTGAGTGTCCTCCTAATATCTTTTCATACCTGTTTCATTCAATCATAGCATATAAACCACGGGTTAAATAACTGTAACCGATATTTAAGAAATAAGGGATGAAAAGCCTTCAATATAAGGATTTTCATTGTATTTTTTAAAAATCAACATTGAAATTTAACAGAGCCATTATATAAAGAGTACCATATATCCACAGTTTCGATCATAATAGACAAATTAGTTAATGCTGATTACTTGAAAAGTTTTCTTTTTAAAAATATACTGGAGCAGTTCATGTTATTTTGTATGTCCCAGTAGCTCAGTAGGATAGAGCAACAGCCTCCTAAGCTGTAGGTCGTAGGTTCGATTCCTATCTGGGACGCTATTTTACATTTCAAACCTTGATATGAAAGGGTTTTGGACAAATAAGGGATGCTAACACAGATTAGAACACTGTGGTAGAATCCTTTTTTTATCTCTACAATATCCCTACATGCTTCTACTTATCTCCATTACTTACATTGGAGGAGACAGTGTGACAAAGAAGAAAGGCATTTTTGAGGTTGAGGCAGACATTACTCTTTTTAAACAAGAAAAGGGCAAAGCTGTACAGGAAAAGCTCTTAGTTTTCAAGAAGACAAAAATTTGAATAGGAATGCAAACAGGGAATACGCGGATGTATCGTTTTAGCGCTGACTTTGTACTGCAAGACCTGGTTCTGTACAAAATGGCGAATTGTGTGATACATCGAGCGGTTATGCGCAAGAAGAAATTGTTCCAGTGATTTTAAGTCGTATGCGTAGCCACTCAGCGTATTGGCGGCATGGTTTTTTTCGACCTGTAAATACAATAAAAACTCATCGACAGCATGATGAAAGTTCAATGTCAAAACTTCCTTGAGAAATGGTGAATGGTTATCGTTAAAAATAAGCATATTATCGAAACAAGCTCGGTTGTTATGGATACAGGAGATAACACTCAAATTATCGTTAACTTGAGATAACGATATCAATTATTATGGGGAGTTGAGAGGACGAAGCCTGATTTAATAATTTTTTGAAGTTAACATAATATTTATTCAATGGCCGAAAAAGTCAATATTATAGGACATTCACATAATTATGTACTCGAACCTTTTCTTATAAGGAAAGACCTTAAGAATTATAAGTTGTCTATTCCATTTATTAAGGAAACTTAGAATAACCATATCCTATGCTTCTAGACAAACAGTAGCATATAAAGGATCCTCCTTCAATAATTAAAATATGGAATGAGCAGTCATCCAGTACTTTAGCTTGAATTCAATAAGGTTAACGTGACCCAGTGATCCATGAATTCGAATGTTGTTATACCAATGTACGCAATTGTCAAGTTCAAGAATGGGCTTTTCAAGGAAGACAAAGGTACTCAGCATTTGTGAATTCAGTTTTAAATACTGTGAGCATTGCTTCGCCTACGGCATTAACATACAGGATATTAATGATTCATCTACCATTTTAATTAAGTTAAAAAATATAATTTTATTCATTTATATAGGATAGGGGGGTATAGTATAATACGGTTAAGGTGGCAAGGTAATGGATAAAAAAGCTAATTATGGTCATTACCCTTCTGAGAAGAGAAAATGTCATCATACCAATGAAAGAAAATGGTATGTCTTGTGGTCACTGTGTGAAAGCTATTGAAGGAAGCGTTGGTGAATTAGCAGGTATCCATTATGTTAAGGTTCATTTAGATGTTGGAAAAGTAGATGTAGAATTTAACCCGTTAGAAGTTTCTTTAAATAAAATTAAACAGACAATAGATGATCAAGGTTACGATGTTGAATAATGGAGGATAGCGTGCTTTCATAGCGCGTTATCTTTAACAAAAAAATATACCCCCATATCGTATAAAGGAGAGATGATTTTATGAGTAGTGAATTAAAAGAAACCAATTATCAAATTACAGGAATGACTTGTGCATCCTGTGCTACAAGAATCGAAAAAGGGCTTAATAAGATGGACGGTGTGCAAGAAGCCAATGTGAATTTGGCTCTAGAAAAGTCAACAATTAAATATGACCCGACAGTTGTATCTGAGAAAGATTTCCAAAAGAAAATCAAGGATTTAGGATATGATCTCGTATCGGAGAAAAAAGAATTCGATATAACAGGAATGACCTGTGCGGCATGTGCCACACGCATCGAAAAAGGCTTAAACAAGTTAGATGGCGTCAATAAAGCGACGGTTAATTTAGCTTTAGAGAGTGCGACGGTAGAATATAATCCTTCCTTAATAGACACACAAGATATAACCAAACGCGTAGAGAAATTAGGATATGGAGCAATTTCCAAAGAGAATAAAGAAGATAACGTGGATTATCGTGAAAAGGAAATCAAGAAACAACAGACTAAGCTTATTGTTTCCTTAATTTTGTCACTGCCATTATTGTGGGCAATGGTTAGCCATTTTTCGTTTACATCATTTATCTACTTACCTGAGGCGCTTATGAACCCATGGGTTCAATTGGTACTTGCCACTCCAGTCCAATTTATTATCGGTTTGCAGTTCTATGTGGGTGCTTATAAAGCCTTACGGAATAAAAGTGCTAACATGGACGTACTTGTGGCATTGGGAACGTCAGCAGCGTATTTTTATAGCTTGTATTTAACCATAGATTCTATTGGGTCTCATGCACATATGGTGGAATTGTATTTTGAAACAAGCGCGGTCTTGATAACCTTAATTCTTTTAGGAAAACTATTTGAAGCAAAAGCAAAAGGCCGATCATCAGAAGCCATCAAAAAGTTAATGGGTCTGCAAGCAAAAACGGCTATTGTCGTTCGTGATGGGGTTGAAAAAGAAATCCCGCTGGAAGAAGTAATAGTAGGCGACATCGTCTATATTAAACCAGGGGAAAAAGTGTCAGTAGATGGTGAGATTGTCGAAGGTCGTTCAGCACTCGATGAATCCATGCTTACTGGTGAAAGCGTACCAGTAGATAAAGCGATCGGTGATGCAGTAATTGGTGCGACCATCAATAAAAATGGATTCTTGAAGATAAAAGCGACGAAAGTTGGAAGAGACACTGCACTCTCACAAATTATCAAGGTTGTGGAAGAAGCTCAAGGATCCAAGGCACCAATACAACGCCTTGCCGACCAAATCTCAGGGATTTTTGTTCCGATTGTTGTAGGCATTGCAATTGTAACCTTCTTAATTTGGTTCATATGGATTAGCCCAGGCAGTTTTGCTGAGGCACTTGAAAAATTAATTGCAATATTAGTCATTGCTTGCCCTTGTGCCCTAGGTCTTGCTACACCGACTTCCATCATGGCTGGATCGGGTAGAGCAGCTGAATTTGGGATTCTCTTTAAAGGTGGAGAACATTTAGAGATGACCCACAAATTAGATACAGTGATCTTAGATAAGACTGGTACAGTCACAAACGGTACTCCAAAATTAACAGATGTTATTGTAAATGAAAACATGGATGAAAATGAGTTTTTGTCTCTTATTGGCTCTGTGGAAAATCAATCGGAACACCCATTGGCACAAGCTATTGCCCAAGGGGTGAAGGAGAAAAATATATCGTTAAAAGAGGTGCAGGAATTCGAATCTATTCCAGGTTATGGCGTAAAAGCAAACGTTGATAACAAAACCATTCTTATCGGAACACGCAAGCTTATGAGCCGTGAAAACATTCATATAGCAGACGCAACAACAAATATGGAATGTTTTGAAAATAACGGAAAAACGGCAATGCTTGCAAGCTTAGATGGGAAGTATATGGGCATTGTTGCCGTAGCAGATACCATCAAGGAAACATCTAAAGAAGCGATCCAGCGGTTAAAAGATCTAAACATTCAAGTTGTGATGATTACTGGAGATAATACAAGGACAGCTGGGTCCATTGCTAAACAGGTTGGAGTAGACCATGTCATTGCTGAGGTTCTTCCAGAAGGAAAAGCGGAGGAAGTTAAGAAACTCCAAAGTCAGGGAAGAAAAGTGGCAATGGTCGGTGATGGCATTAATGATGCCCCAGCTCTTGTGGTTGCAGATATTGGAATGGCGTTGGGTACTGGTACAGATGTAGCCATGGAGGCAGCGGATATTACTCTTATAAGCGGTGATTTAAATAACATTGCGGATGCCATCATTATGAGTAAGAAGACGATTCGAAATATCAAACAAAATCTGTTCTGGGCATTTGCGTATAACGTGTTAGGCATACCGATTGCCGCAATGGGACTCCTTGCACCATGGTTAGCTGGTGCAGCAATGGCATTCAGCTCTGTATCAGTTGTTTTGAATGCACTGCGTCTGCAACGAGTTAAACTATAAGACGAATGAACAGCAAGTTTTCATTAATGGGCTTGCTGTTCAGAGTAACAAAGTATAAATGCACAATTTCTGCAAATTTTTGTTGTAGCATGTAATTATTAAGTTATAGGAGGAGATTTCAATGGTAGGAAAAAAGCTTACACTATTTATTATGTCTTTACTAACGGCATTGGTATTAGCCGCCTGTTCAGATGCTGGTAATGAAAACGAGCAAGAAAATACAAAACAAGGGAATACGGAACAGGAAAATGCAGAGCAAGGGAATACAGAACAAGAGAACAATTATGATGGCAATATGGATCATTCAGAGATGAATCACTCCAGTTCAGGGGAGATTCCTGAAGGGTTGAAAGAAGCAACGAATCCAACTTACCAAGTCGGTAGCACAGCGCTTTTAACAACAGACCACATGGAAGGTATGAAAGGGGCAGAAGCTGAAATTGTAGGCGCCTATGATACGACGGTCTATGCCGTAACTTACACTCCAACAACTGGTGGAGATAAGGTTGAAGAGCATAAATGGGTTATTCACGAGGAATTAAAAGATGCAGGGGATAAACCCTTTGAAGCAGGAGATGAAGTAACCCTTGAGGCAGACCATATGGAAGGTATGAAAGGGGCAAAGGCTACCATTGATACAGCCAAACAAACGACCATTTATATGGTTGATTACACCCCAACAACAGGCGGAGAAAAAGTGGAAAATCACCAATGGGTCACAGGTGATGAACTTTCCCTCTCAGGAAAGTAATGATGGAGAGCATTCTAGTCATTAATGAGTTAACAAAAGAAAGAGCATCTGTATAATAAGTAGTTCAGATAATGTGGAGAAAACTAAAAAACAATTAAAACAGTAAGTAAAATAGCATCCCAGTTAAACATCTTTTAACAACCATATTATCAGTAAAAAAGTAAAGCTAAGCACAATTGCTTAGCTTTACTTCATTGATTTATTATCAAGTCTATAAAAATTAACTTTGTCCTCCAATAACCAGAATTCTATGGATATATCTCTTTTTTTATCTACATAGCCGATAATATCTGCTCCTTGCTCCGAGCGAGAATAATGACTATTTCCATACGCTTTTATCATGTCGTCCTTTTTATCACCAATTTTTATTCCTTTTGCCGTTTCCAAATTTCTGTCGTTTATAATAAACCTTGTAATTTTACCTGTTTTATTTACAGCTATTTCAATTCCTTTCTTTAACTCAAAATAATTATAATCTGTTACATCTCTACTTTGTTCTGTTTTCATCCCATCCTTTTGTGATATTTCTTCGCTATAAAAATCATCATTTAAAAACAGACCTTCAATGTTTTCCTTACCTAAATCTGTTGTTTTGGTAAACGTGTGATGATATGAGCGAGGGAAAATATGGTTAAATGAAAATGCAGATAATAAAAGAATAATTCCAATTGTAGTAGTAAAAATGATTATATTTCGTCTCATATAAAACTCCTTTTAAAACTCCTTTGTAATTTTGAGTGTATATAATTATTTTACCATATATTTCATAATATCTGCCGAAAAGTGTATAAATGATTAAAGAGCATCGAATATTCGATGCTCTTTCTTTTCATTATAATTTATTTTAAAGTTTTCCAAGTGGCTCCATTATCGCTCGTTTGATAAATGTCATTTTTGTAGGTAACCACTGTGATTTCATCCCTCTTTTTAGGATTGGAAGCAATAAACATAATAGGATTTTCCCCATTGATGTCAGAAGGGGTGTTCAGTTCAATATTCTTCTGATTCGATAGATCTTGTTTATAGAGTACGGGAGAACCAGTTTCTAACGAATAGTATAACAGAGAATTTTCCTGAAACTCTAACGCAGTAATCTGGTTTGCTTTAGAAATCAACTTAAAGATTTCTCCATGATTATCAGAAATAAAAACACCTTTATCAGATGAGATCCCAATGATATTGGATTTATCAGGGTGTGTTGCAATATTTCCAATAGAACTAGCCGTGAATCCTTGCATTTTGCTTTGTGTCCAGTTCTCACCTTCATCTTCCGTGTAGAACAGACCAGAAGATTTCAACTTTGAATTAGGCTCTTGATTAAGTACATAAATGATATTACTGTTATACCCTGCTGCTAAATAATGAAAATCTGTTTCCCCGTATAAGGTGAGTTTTTGAAACGATTTTCCTGTATCTGTACTCTTAATCAATCCTAGAGGATTTTTTAAGTCAGAACCTGGTTCAGGATGTCCACTCGAATAGAATCCCTCTTTAGTTGCCTGAAAACCCATATAGTCATGTTTGTTTTTGATCGAAGTGTACCATTTGCCGCCTGCGTATTTGACTAAACCATGATGGGTAGCCAAGTACAATTCATTTTCATTTCCGACGTAGCCTATACCATGAATATGTTCAATTTTTACATCATCAGCTTCTTCAAAAATCTCTGAACTATTCAAAGCCTGTTTCCCTTCATTTTGTTCAGTAGTTTTCTGTTTATTTTGGTTGTTATTTTCGTTTTCGTTTCCGCCACAAGCAGTTAAGACTACACTGCATAAAACGATAGTTATGATGCTTTTTTTTAGTTTCAATTTTACGACCTCCGCAAGTTTTATATTAAAATTTATTCATCCATAGGAATCCACTTGTAACCAATCCCCCAAACGGTTTTCAAATGGTCATCCACAGGAAAACCAACCTTTCGCAGTTTTTCCCTGATGTTTCTTATATGGGAGTCAATTGTTCGGTCCTCGGTTTCTGTTTTAAAACTCCATAGTGTCGATAGTAAATAATCTCTAGAGAACACTTTGTTGGGGGACTTTATAAATAGACCCAAGATCGAGAACTCCTTTGGTGTTAAGGTGATCGGTTCATTTTGATAAAATGCTTCATAAGCAGATTCATCCAAGGTTAATCCGTTAAATGAAAAATGATCTTGCGGGATAGTTTGGGTTCGACGCATGACTGCTTCCATCCTTGCAAGTAACACTTCCTCATTAAAGGGTTTTGTCACATAATCATCTGCCCCTTTTTTTAAACCCTTCACCATTTCTTCATCCGCCGTCCGAGCTGTCAACATGATAATGGGTACGTTTGAGAATTGTCGGATTTTTTCACACGCTTCCCAACCATCCATTTTAGGCATCATCACATCCAAGATGACTAAATCAACCTGTTCCTTTTTCAAGAACGTAAGAGCCTCATATCCTGAACTTCTTTTGACACAATCGTATCCGTGAGGCTCGATATATAACTGTAATAAATCGAGCATTCTCTTTTCATCATCCACTAATAGAACTGTCTTCATTTATAATTCTCCTTCAAAGCAATAGTGAAACGAGTACCTTGCCCAATGCTGCTTTCGACTGAGATTGTACCTCCGTGGATATCGACTACTTGCTTCGCTATCGCAAGTCCCAAACCATATCCTCCAGTTTCTCTGGAACGTGATTTTTCCACTCGGTATAAGCGGTCAAATATATAAGGCATTTCTTCTTGTGGAATACCCATTCCCTGATCAGATAGGGCAACCTGAACATTGTCTTCTTTTTTGAAAGCCTCGATACTCGCAACGGTACCCATCTTCGAATATTTCAGCGCGTTATCAAGTAGATTTAGAATAACTTGTTCGAAACGGGCAGGGTCTAGATCAACGAATAAGTCATTGTCACAATTGAACTGCAATTGTATCTTCTTGTTTTCAAAAGCGGGTAGATATTTTTTATAAATGGAATGCAGGAATGGGTAAAGGTGAACTCTTTCTTTTGCAATGGAAAATGTGTTTTGATCCATCTTGGCAAGGTCGAATAGCTCTTCTAATAAATGGTTTAGTCGCTCGGACTCTTCATGTATGATATTCAGGTATTGTGTTCGTTCTTGGAATTCCAAATCAGTTCGTTTGGCAATATCAGCGTACCCTTTTATATAGGTTAACGGGGTTCGGAGTTCATGAGAGATACTGGCAAGAAATTCATTTCGTTCCTGTTTCATATAATATAAGTCATTCGCCAATGTTTGAATGGACTTGGCAAGTTCACCTAATTCATCATTTGACCGAAGAGGAAGAGATACTGAAAAATCCCCTTTGCTTAACTTAGCGGTCGCTTCCTTCATAATAATGAGCGGTCTTGTAAGAGCTTTTGATAAAAGGAATATTGTGATGGACATAAAGAACAAGATGAGCATCGATGCCAAAAGAAAATGCCTATTTAGTTGGGAAATAAATGCTTCAACATCCTCTGTGTTCTTAAACATATATAAATAACCCATATTCTCTCCATTTGTCTTAAACGGTGTAACGGTTGCTATATACCTTTCTTTCCTCCAATCAGATTGAACGATAAGACCATTTCTAGGGACATCAGATAGTGAACGATCAAGTATTTGCTTCATTTCGCTATTGACCGATTCGGATGTTACAAGGACTCTTCCAGTAGAATTAGTAACCACAACATCCGTATCGGTGTGAGACTCCATTAAACCGATGTGGCGAAGGGTTGCGGGATCAAGAGAAATTTCTAGGACGTCACGGTGGCTATTCCCTCGTGCTTTTAGTGAATCTAATTCCTGGTCAATTCGGGAATGTACCATATTACTGTGCAAAAAAATCATGGAAATGGACTCGATCAATAAAATGCAGATAAAAATCCATAATCCTAATTTCAAGGAGATTTTCAAAATGGGTCACCCTCTTATTTAACGATATAAGTGTAGCGAAAAAATATGGAGAAAGTGTGCAGTTTCTCTCAAAAACAGCAGATTATTAGTAAAACATTATATCATGAAGATATATTTTATTTTAGACAACCATAATCTGAAATCACCTATGGGTGCAAGAGAGAGAATTGAAATGATTACTAATAGATCCTTTAACATAATTATCCCCCCAAGAATGATTACTCCTGGGGGGATAATTATGTATGCTTTTACTAATATTCATAAAAAAAGAGAACAAGCTGTTGTTCATTATCAGCGTGTTCTCTCATGGAATTAGGCTGCCATTTTGCGGCACATTTCTGCACATAGGGCACAGATTTGTGAAGCAAATGGACTATTCGTTTGCATAGCTTTAGCTGCAAAGCTACACATGTCCGCGCACTCTCTATCTAATCAATGCACTCCGCCATCATTTGTACATGCTCCTCTTTTAAACAAGCGTCAAAACAAGTATTGCAAGCTTCCATACATTCTGTATATTGCTGCTGGATCATAGTTATCCAGGTTCATTTTCATTCTACCCAGTTCATTTTTAAAATAACGCGATATTCAAAACTCCTAACAATCTGCACATTTAGGTAATCAAAAAGAGCGTTACCTGATTAGTACCGTTTCACACAAAAAATTTAGATGTATTTTTAACGTGCCAGGTATTGTTTATAGAACTTTTTATGTATTTGTATTTAGTCGTAACACGTGTCTTACAAGGAATAATGTTTCTTTATATAAAAACATTCACAGACGTATTATAATTCATTGTTATATGGCATAATTGGGTAAATAGGCACAATGTGGCATTTTATTTACCTAGGGAATAAGGTCTTCAAGGAGAAAAGGGGTTTTTTGATGAATGATTCAAAGTTAGATAAAAAAATCGAACAATGGAAATCACGACTCTTGGATTTATCAAAGAGAAATCGATTATTAAATTTTAAAACTAATAAATCAACGGTAAAAATTGATACAGATACTCAAGAAGTATTTAATTTTTTATTAAATGATAAAAGTTTACGTGTAAACGCGTTTGTAAATATCGAAAATGAAGCAAAAAAATTAACACAAACTATTGAAGTAAAGGATTATAGTAAAGATGAAATTGATGAATTGTATCAGAGGAATATAACCAAGGTAAAACAGAAATTAGAAAAACAATTAAATGATATTCGTCTTAAAGGAAAGGCTTCCATAGATGAAAAAGGTGTTAACACACTTTATTTAGCTTGTGGTTTTTTAAATTGGACAGAAGTAGATTACAGTAAAACAGTTCTTAAGTCACCTATATTGTTAGTTCCGTTAACGTTATACCGCGAATCAGCTAGAGATCCTTATTTTATGCAAAGTATGGACGACGAAGTAATACTTAATCCAGTTTTAGAACAAAAATTAAAGATTGATTTTGGAGTAAATTTAAGCCCACTTGAAGAGTTAGATTATGAATCCTTTGAAGACATAATTAATTTATATGAGAAAGAATTAAAAATTGAAGATTCTTGGACTATAACTCAAGAAAGTTATATTGGGTTATTCTCTTTTAACAAATTAGTTATGTTCACGGATTTTGAGCAATACGAAAATGATGTGAAAGAAAATCCATTTGTGCAAGCTTTATCGGGGATTGAGCAAGAAAGGGATATCTGTGAAAGAGATAATATACAAGATATTAAAACTTATGATCAAAAAGGATCTTCTGAACGATCGTTTCAAATATTAGATGCTGATTCAAGTCAGCAAGAATCCATTTTAGCAGCAAAAAACGGTGTGAGTTTTATTATGCAAGGTCCTCCAGGTACAGGGAAAAGTCAAACTATTACAAATATTATTGCTGAATCTTTAGCCGATGGGAAGAGAGTTTTATTTGTAAGTGAGAAAAAAGCTGCTTTAGATGTGGTTAAAAAAAGAATAGATGATAAAGGCCTTTCCGATTATTGTTTAGATTTACATAGTCATAATTCTAATAAAAAAGCAGTGTTGGAAGAATTAAAAAAAGCATTAGAACAAAAACACTCTCCGTTATACGCATTTCAATCTTATTCGGAATTTGATGATACTAAACAAAAATTAAATCAATATGTCGCAGCACTACACAAAAAAATTGAGCCTTTAAATGAAACACCACAAAAGATACATGGGAAATTATCGGTATTAAATGAAATCCCAGAACTTCTTTTTGAATTATCAGATGTTCAGGCTTATGATACTAGAAAGCTAAATGAAGCACGCAAAAGTCTCATCAGATTGGAAAGAGTGAAAAGTTTAATAGGTAGAGAAGAGAAGCATTTGTGGAAGGGAGCAATACCAAAAGAAGCAACCTTTGAATTAGAATCAAGTATTAAAGCGAATTTTAATTCTTTATCTGAAAATTTAAAAGAATTATCCCTTATATTTAAAAATGCTGCTGAGATGGTAGCGTTCAAAGGTGAGCTCTCTTTAATTGGAATAGATCATATTCTTGATTTAAATAAGATGATGTCTAATAAACCAGATGCGCCTATTACATGGTTTAGCGACAAGGGCAAAGAATTACTTGAAAAAGCCGATGAACAATATGAAAATTATCAATTATTGTTTACAACAATTAATAAATTAAAGAAAGAACTTTTAGTAAATTATAAAAGTGATATTCTAAATATAAAATATAATGAACTTTATAACATAATTACAACTGAATACAAGGAAGATATTCTTACCTATGTAGACCATTACGATGGTTTTGTTGAAAAAATTTTTTTAAAGGGACATGAAGTAGAAAAAGCAGTTGAAAAGGTATGTGGTTATTTTAATGAGATAAATAAGGCTAAAGAAGAATTTCGAAATTTGACTGGGTTTCAATTTGAAATTTTTAATGAAAAAGAAATATTATTCTTTGAAAAATTTTATGATTTAATAAAAGATAACCCTTCTCCAACAGAACAATGGTTTCATTCGGAGAAGAGGGATGAAATAAGAAATATTATTAAGGAAAATAGAGAATTATTTAAAGCATATAATTCTGAGAAAATAAAGTTAGAAAAAGAATTTGATCTTGGAATTTTAAATGAAAATCTTGATGACATTCTAAATCGCTTTACCCAAGAATACACTTCTTTTCTCCGCATCCTTAAAGGACAGTACAAGAAAGATAACAATTTAATAACATCCTATTTAGTTGAAAAGAAAAAGTTGCAATATGATAAAACAATAAAAGATATCCGAGCACTAAATTCTTTAAAAAAGTTGAAAAATAAAATAGAAGATCAAAAAGATAATTTATCAGAACTATTCGGTTTAGAATATAATGGTGAAAAAACAGATTGGGATAAGGTTTCTTCAAATATTGAAAATATTTTTTCATTAGATGTATTTCTTATACAAGGAAATAAACAAGACCTTTTTAAACCATTTATATTGAAAATGGAAACCCAGTCAGTAATAATTTTCAGAGATTTGATCCATAAATTTAGGAGCTTATACCAAGAAATTAATAATGAATTACTTTTTCTAAGAAAAGAATTTATGCCAAAGTTATGGAACATTGATGAAAATACAGATTTATATAAATTCATAGATGAAAAACAAAAAATTAACGATTTTATAAGTGGATTATTAAATGCAAAAAACAAAGTAAATTCTTTATCTTTAACAGAACAAAATATTACATTTAATAATATTAACGAATTATTTAAAGTCTTGAATAACATAGAAAGAATATCAGAGAAAATTGATGGTGAAACGGAGAACCTTTCGTTGCTTTATGGGGAGCTATTCAAAGGATATGATACGGATTGGTTTGCAGTAAAAGAAGCCATTGATTGGATGTCGAAAGTAAAAGAAAGTTATGAGGAATGGTTCCCAGAAGCTTTTGTGGATGTGATTAATAGCAAGGACAAGTTGTCGGGTTTTTCTGCTATATGTTCTCAACTTGAAATGAAGGAAGAATTACTTGAACATGGAGTAAAGTTTTATCAAAGTATATTCCCTTATGATGAGAAGATATTTAATGGACAATCCTTTTATTATGCAGATCTTTCACAAGTTTGTTTAGTATTGGATAGATTATCGGAAAGCACCTTCAAGCTTCAAGAATGGATCACTTTCCAAGAAGCTCTCAACAGAGTGTATGAGCTAGGTCTTGAAGACTTTGTTAGGAAAATTATTGAAAATGATAAATTAAACTCTGAGTTTGAAATAGTCTTTTTAAAACGTTTTTATCAACTGTGGCTAGATAATGCATATCGCCTACGACCATCTCTCAAACAGTTTAGGATAGATCAACATGAAAGATTACTTGAGGAATTTAGGTATGATGATCTTTCACACATTGATATAAATAGTTCGCGACTTCATGAAATTCTTACAGAAAGAAAAGAATCATATTTAGAAAATTATGCTTATAAAAGTTCAGAAGTAGCTGTTCTAAGACGTGAAATACAAAAACAAAAAAGACATAAACCTATTCGTAAACTTTTTTCTACAATACCAGATTTACTTATGTCTTTAAAACCTTGTATGATGATGAGCCCTTTATCAGTTAGCCAATTTATTGATCCATCAATATTAAAGTTTGATGTAGTTATCTTTGATGAGGCTTCTCAAATAAGGCCAGAAGATGCAATTGCAGCAATAATGAGAGGGAAACAACTTATTATTGCGGGAGACAATAAACAATTGCCTCCAACATCATTTTTCAGTCAACAAGTTGAAGTAGATGAAGAATTTATTGATGAAGAAGATGAGGATATTTATGAAAATTTTGAAAGTATTTTGGATGAATGCCTGTTATTCATGCCGCAGATGTCTTTAAAATGGCATTACAGAAGTAAACAGGAATCGCTAATTGCTTTCTCAAACAAAGAGATCTATAATAATGAACTTTATACATTCCCAAATTCACTTCAGCGTGAACATGATGGAATATCACATGTTTATGTTAAAGATGGTGTTTATGATCGTGGGGGATCAGGCAGGAATCTTAAAGAAGCAGAAAAAGTCGCTGAACTCGTCTTTGAACATATTAATAGATCAAAAGATCGTTCTTTAGGAATTATTGCATTCAGTGAAAAGCAACAAGGGGCCATTCAGGACAAGATTGACGAATTAAGGAAGCAATATCCAGAACATGATGATTTCTTTAATGAAAATCGATTTGAATCCTTCTTTGTAAAAAACCTTGAAAATGTTCAAGGGGACGAGAGGGATACCATTATTATCAGCATTGGTTACGGGAGGGATCTCCAAGGTCGTATGTATTATAATTTTGGACCACTTAATAAAGATGGTGGTGAGAGAAGGTTAAATGTCGCTGTTTCCCGTGCAAAAAAGGAAATAAAGGTTGTATCAAGTATTTTAGATATTGATTTGGATGATACAAAATTAACAAAGCGTGGACCTAAATTATTGAAAGCTTATTTAGCCTATGCCAAAAGTGGCGGAGAATTCAGCTACAACACGGGCATCGAAAATGATGGAGAGGTTGACAGTCCATTTGAACAAGATGTTTATGATACCCTTCGGAACAAGGGATTGGAACTAAGAAAGCAAGTCGGCTGCTCAGGCTATCGCATTGATTTAGCCGTAGTAGATCCAAAACAACCAGGTAAATATATTTTAGGAATTGAATGTGATGGTGCAACTTACCACTCATCTAAAACTGCGAGAGATCGTGATCGGTTAAGACAAAATGTTTTAGAGTCATTAGGATGGGAAATTGAAAGGATTTGGTCTCAAGATTGGGTGAAAAGGAAGAAGGTAATATCTGATTTAATAGTCGATAAGGTGCAAAAAAAATTAATTTTATCTTCTTAAAAAGTTCATTATATAAATTTAATATAACAAAATTAGCATTAAAACCCTGAGCCTATATCATAATGAGCTCAGGGTTTTTGGTTATTCTGGATTAATTACATACACATTTTGTTTTTAAAACCTTGTAAAAATATTGTACTTTGTAAAATTAGGGCATATAGAATATATTGTATCGCTTTGATGCGCAATGGTGCAATATTTAAAGACCACACAGAATGGATAGGGGGAAAATACTTATGAAGCATTTGTATCACAAGATAAATTTGATAAAATTCAGGAGATTTTTACATGGATCAACTGATATGATAGCCTGTCTAAAATGAGCTAGCCTTGATAAAACGGAGTACTACTCACGTCCGCAGAAAGCTCCAAAATATGTATAGATTCTTTACACTATGCCGAAGAAAAGGATAGAGTTAATTTAATTTGATAGATTAATAAACCCACAGAAAGTTATTCTGTGGGTTAAACGTACCGTTTTGAAATATGAAAAATAGTAGTCTTATCTAGATGTGCCCCTGAGTAAAACTTATGGACAAAATCACTGTCTAATGTAGCAAAATAATCTGCCTCGTTTTGTTTAGCAACTGCTAAGTGTAGTGAATCTTTAACTTCTAACTGAAGTTCACTCATAAATACTTGAGCCATATAAAAAGTAGATTCATCTGAAGACACATGTTCAGTTTGAATGTTGAACTCATTATTTAAATTACTAAATAGATCATTAAAAATCTGTAATACAGATTCATAGTAATAGTTGAGCGAATCTCTATCAGTGTACCGTTCTTTATACAATTTTATAGTTTCTTTTACAGGTATAAAGACTTTATTACCAGTTCGGAACCCTCGTAATTCCTGCTGATCAACAAGCTGCATTAATTTCCTAGCGATAAATGGGTCGCCTAGAACATCTTTTTCATCAGCAGAAAGATCTTTTTTTAATACGAATTTCCGATATGCTAGATGTATAACACTGTAAATATGACCTAAAAATAAATGTTGAACGACTTCAGAAAAAACATGGTTACTAATTAAAAGTTTTTTTATATTATCATTTTGCATTTTGATTAAAACACGCTCTACTAATTCCCCATCCTCATCTCCATTTGCATCTAAGAAAGCCAATAAAAAACAAGCATCGACATAAATGGATGCCTGTTTAAAAGAGTTATAATTAAGATCTTCAATTCTGAGTATTTTTACAGGCATTATTGACCTCTTCTGTAAAGCTCGACAAGGGAATGTCCAGGAGCGGTTTTTATTGCGAGCATTTTTCTTAAATCAGAAATAGTTTGAGGTTTTTTGCTTTCATTTTTAGGTTGTTTTACTATTTCAGGGAGCGTTTTTACAGTTGACATATTAATCACTCCAAAATTATTATTTTTCTTATTATATCTATTAATGGAATTCTTGTCCATACCTAATCACCTCAAATTTATTGGTATTATACAAAGTATTAGTTTGCAACAAAAAAAGAACTACTATATATTATTTTTCCCACTCTAGATAGTTCTTACACCATGATTTTTGAAATTAAATAATTAGTGAAGAAAAAGCTTCATGAAATTGAAAACCCCAAGACAGTTTATAATTTTAATCAGAGCATATCTGAAATCATTTACACTTTATTTAAGTTATTTAAATTAACCAAGAAATCCGATTAAGATTGAATTAGTCTAGGTAAATTTGAAAATATTATTAATTACTAAAATGAAAGTAATATTAATTAAAGACAGATTTTCATTTATATTATCAAAGGCTGCTCGCCAAAATTGTTGAAATTTGATCGGAATTCATATAAAAGGAGTGAGCATGTATGAAGCTAATGTTTATCCTTTTTTTATCAACGTTTAAAATTTTCAAAGTATATTATATCTTAGCTTTATAATCAAAAATGTTTTATCCTCTCTTAGGAAAAAAATATGAAAATCTTTTGATCAATGGAAAAGTAAAATTATATTCAATTAATTTTGATTTAAAAATCTAACCTCTTTAGACAATAAGATAATTCGCTGATAAGATAAATATAGGACTATTGTATATAATAATTAGAATAGTCCAAATGTTTTTTTGAACTTTGTAGAAGTTGAACAATGGGGGGGCGAAGGATTGTCAAATAATAAAACATATAGCAGCCATGAAAAAGTAAATGATGCATTTTGGAGAGAATTGAAAATTAGGATAGATGCATTTAATGAGTACTCTGAAGAAATAAAAACAAGCTTGTTTCACTTAACGATTGAAAAATGTACTCTTGAAGAATTAAAAGAAATTTTATCTTTTTTTGATAAGAGTATCGAAACAAAAGAGAAAGTAGAATTAATAAAACAAGCTAAATTAATTAATAAAAATGATCAATGTTTATTATTAAAAGCAAAAGAGTTCCTGCACCGCAAAAAAGGTTCAATAAAGTCTTATTACAACTTAGTTAGTAACAGTTTTGAAGATACTTACTCTACACCTTTAGTACAACTTCTTCATTTGTTTAAAAAGTCGCCAGCTAACCTTTTTTCTTTTTACACTTACCATTTATGGAGTGTTAGAGGTTCGGGCGATCTTCTTTCTCTAAATAAAAAAGTTTCAGTAGAAAAATCAAAGGATTTAGCAAAAAATAGTGAGTTTGAAAAAGAATTAGAGAATCGTTTATTTAAGGGATCAGGTGAAAAAAATAAGTATCGAATTTTCTCTTATTGTATTCTAGACAATCAGAGAGTTATTGTTCTTTGGTATAAACGATTAAACGATATTTCACGACCTGACTTCAAAGAGGCTATTAGAAATCAGGAAGTGGATGAAATGATGTATGAGGTTAGTTTGGATAATCAATCTGTGGAAATAAAAATCAAGACTGAAACTGAAAAAAGAATTATTAAAAAATATTTAGAAGAAACATTTGAAGGCGAACTTACACTGGTAAAGTCGGAAGTATTTAACCGTTATAATAAACAAATGGTTTTAGATAGCTTTCTTTTAGGCAAGTCTGCTGTTGGAAAAACCATTGTTGACTTTCAAGTAGAAAGCATTCATTTCAGAGAAAGTTTGCTGAAAAATTCTCCAGAAATAACTATAAAGGCTAACCATATAGACGTATGGGCATCTATTAAGGATGCTTATGAAAAAAACTGTATTCACATGACTAGTATAAAGGACATAGCAGGAATGGCTGTTATTGCTGAAGGAACTAGAAGGATCATTCGTTCCTCTGTTTTAGAGAACGGCCATATTTTATTAACAATGGATGATAGTCGCTTGGAAAAAGACAGGAGAAAATCATTTATGGATAAGTTTTTGGAACGTTTCGGAATACCACTATTTCAGGAAATTTCAAATGAACATTTTACTGATGGACAATCAGATTTAGTGGATTATGCAATGTCGCAAGTGAATTCTGAAAACATTCAGGAGAATGAACAGTATGGGAAGTTGATTGAGAAAAAAATGTTGAAACTAATACCTGAAGAAACGGCTTATTGTCAAGAGAGGGACTGTACATACGAAGAAAGAAGATCAGATGATCAAACGATTCCAACAGAATGTCCAGTTTGTGAAGGGATAATTAAAACTAAATCGAACATACTTTTAAAAACGGATATAAAGCAAATTAATCAATATATACAGTCTCATATTAAAATTTTGGAGAAAAGTGGTGACTGGAAAAAACTAAATAACTCTATAATGACTTTCGGAAAAAGAAAATATGAGTTTATTAACATAGAACGCAATGTAGATGGTAAATTGTTTCAATTGATAATTACAGAAGAAACTCTTCCAAGGCCTTTTTTAAATAGATTGATAAAACAGATGACACCGATAATTATTATCTTTGTCGGTCATCAAGATCTGTATGTTGAAAAGTTTACAACCGATTCAATCCAAACAATGACTTTTGGTAAGTTATTTGTGTTGGATAAAGAAGAAGAGATTCTAAATTTCTATATACCACTTATGAATACTTTAGCTTTAAGATCCAAAGCTTATATTGCATCAGCAGCTAGCAAAGCATATGAATCGCTTTGTCAGCTTCCACTTATGATAGAAGAAGAAGTAAAGGAATATGATGAAGATACATTAGAAGACGATGTGTTTGCGATCTTAAAGGATATTTTTACGAATGCAACAAAATGGGGAAATAACAAAAAAGGACAAGCTGTACCAGAGGGAGTTTTTACTATTTCTTGTAGAAATGGAAAATACACTAAAGTATTGAATGATACTTTTACGTTCGACTGCAAGTATACAGAAAAAGATCATTATAATTTAGAAAGAAGTGAAAAGCGAAAAGCTGTGGAATATGTGAAAAGCCTAGGTGTAAATGCTTATATTCAGCGGTTTAGCAATGTGTCAGAAATTAGTGCTCATTTGTTTATTTCTAACAAGGATTTTATGCCAATACAAGTTAAATCTATGGTGAAATATTTCGAAGATGAATTATTAGATGATGAAGAAAGAGAAGAAGAAATTTCGACGGTTCCTGTTTTTATTACTACTGAGGTTCTTACTTATTTGCATGAATTATACAGAGGTCACATAGAAGAAATACAACTTGCGCCTAATCTCTTTCTAAGAGAACTAAGGAAAACTCTGTTACCAAAAGAACATATAGTAACGAAAGATCATATAGATCAAGTATTTGAAAAAGCCTTAGATGAAGAACTTAGAGAACTGGATAGATTGAATATGGTGAAACTAAACAAAGATGTCTCGGTATCTTAGGGGATTACTCGATAAATTGTAGGTACCTATACGGAACGAAGGTAAAGCATTATTTGGTATAGATCTTCAATGTAGTGTTGTTCAATCAGTAACGAATGGTTGCACTTCCCCTAAAACTTTTTAAGTAATCCTAATGGCTTCTCCTAAAAAGAAGCCTCTTTTTTATTATTATTTCGCTAACCCTTCCTAACTTTTCGAATGATTCAACAGCTCTTCTTTTTTCATATAGACTTTGTTGAAACCCATGCAAAAATATAGTAACTTTGAATTTTTATGTCTTTTATATAAATACTTTGAGTGTGAATTGTGAGTAAATCAGAATTAAAATTCTTAAAATAAGCTAACGTTAAAATGCTACAATAGATACTATGTTGATTCTACATTACTAGGAGTTGTATTAAATGATAACAGGCGAAGTGAAAAATAAAGTTGATAAGATATGGGAGCATTTTTGGACAGGTGGAGTGACTAATCCGCTAACTGTTATTGAACAGTTTACATATTTGCTTTTTATTCAAGGACTAGATGACATTCAAAAGCGAATGGAAAAACAGTCATTGATTACAGGTAAGCCAATTGAGCGACCTATCTATACAAAAGAACAAGAGAATTTACGCTGGTCAAAATTTAAAGAGCAGGATTCAGAAGAAATGTTTCGTGTTGTAAAAGATGAAGTCTTCCCACACATGAAAAAAGTTGGGGAAGATAAATCACGCTTTAGCAAACATTTAGAAAATGCGGTCTTTGTCATTCCAACACCTTTACTATTACAAAGGGTTATAACGGGAATTGATAACTTATTAAATGACTTACCATCGCAAAACAGGGATACTTTAGGTGACTTATATGAATACTTGTTATCAAAATTATTGACATCAGGTACAAATGGACAGTTTCGCACACCACGTCATATTATCGATATGATGGTTGCGCTAATGAAACCATCACCAAAGGATACAATTGTTGATCCTGCATCAGGCACAGCTGGCTTTCTTGTATCAGCAGCTGAGTATATTTATAAGCATCATCATGATGAGATATTTATGTCTAATGATAAAAAGCTTCGTGATCATTATAACTTTACAATGTTTAACGGTTTTGATACCGACTCTACTATGCTGCGAATCGGAGCAATGAATTTAATGCTTCATGGAATAGAAGACCCGAATGTTTCTCAGCTTGATTCGCTATCCAAAACTAATATTCAAGAGGAATCATATACACTCTGTTTAGCTAATCCTCCATTTAAAGGATCATTGGATTATGATGAAGTAAACCCAAATTTATTGAACAAAGTAAAGACTAAGAAAACAGAACTCTTATTTTTAGCACTCATGGTTCGACTTTTAAAAACAGGTGGTCGTTGTGCAGTGATTGTTCCTGACGGTGTTTTATCAGGAGCTTCAAAAGCACATGCAGATATTCGTAAAGATTTAGTAGATAATCAAAAACTAGAAGCGGTTATTTCAATGCCATCTGGCGTTTTTAAGCCATATGCGGGTGTTTCAACTGCTATTCTTATTTTTACGAAAACAAACAATGGTGGCACTGGTAATGTATGGTTCTATAATATGCAAGCAGACGGATATTCCCTTGACGATAAGCGCACACAACTTGATCATGATAAACATGAAGAGAATAATATACCTGATATTATCAAACGGTTCGGCAACCTTGAAAAGGAAAAAAATCGAAAGCGTACGGAACAATCTTTCTTTGTCCATATCGATGAAATTCGCAAAAATCAGTATGAGTTAAGTTTTAACCGTTTTACAGAAACTGTATATGAAGAAGTAAAATATGAAGCACCAGAAAAAATCATCACTGAAATAAAACAGATAGAGACAGAAATTATACAAGGAATGGAAGAGTTGGAGGTGATGCTGAAGTGGAACAAGTTAAATTAATTGATATTTGTCTTCCTAAACAGTGGAAAACTATACCTGCTTCAAAGCTAAAAGAGGAAGGTTACCTAGTTTATGGTGCTAACGGATTGATTGGATATTATGACCAATATACCCATGAGGGTGAAACGTTAATGATAACGTGTCGGGGTGCGACTTGTGGAACATTAAATATAAGTAAACCGTACTCTTATATCAATGGTAATGCTATGGCTCTAGACAATCTAGACATCAGTAGGGTAAACCTTAAATATCTATATTATTTTTTGAAAGCAAGAGGATTTAACGATGTCATATCAGGTTCAGCGCAACCACAGATTACCAGAACTAGTCTAAAGAATGTATCGGTACTGCTTCCAAGTCTCGACGAGCAAGAAAGGATTGCAGATATTTTAGATAAACTAGATTATATAATTAATAAACGAAAAGAATCAATAGAGAAGCTAGATGGATTACCTAAAATATTATTTAGGGACATGTTTGGGGAGACTTTCTCAACTTGTAATAGTATAGAGTTTTATCCACTTGACGAAGTATGTTCTGAAATATATAGATATCCTACTTTTTATGGATTGAAGTACAAAGCAGAGGGTTCAGCTGTAATAAGAATTGGTAACATTCTTTCGAATGGAATTGTGGATCCTGATATGTCAAATTACGTCTATATTGATTCTGATATAAGTGAAAAATATCCAAGGACAATAATTGAATATAATGACATTGTTATGGCTGTTCGAGGGGATGGCTCTACTGCTAAAAGAATTGGGATAATAAACTCTAAAAATTTAATAAATGCAAATATTAGCCCTAACCTTCTTCGAATAAAAGCAAATATAGAAAAAGTAAATCCCAAATATTTATTTTATTTTTTAACTTCTGATATAGGGCAAAAAAAGCTTGAGTCCTATATTAAAAGGACGGCTAAAAAAAACATAACTGCAACTGATGTTAAGAAAATAGAATTATTTGTCCCTTCCAAAGAAGTTCAGGATAAATTTGAGAAAATAGTGTCTAAAATCGAGTATCAAACAGCACTTAAAAAAAGGCAGTTAATTAGAATGGAAGAAATAAATAAAGCTTTCATTCAAGAGGCTTTCAAAAGGCAATTAAATTAATTAAAAAGTGAGGTGACCACCATGCTTTATAATGTAGATATAATTAGAGAAAACTGGTCAAGTGTTTATGAAGCTGCGGTGGAAGCAGAGAAGAATGTTTATTCTGCTCCCCGCACTTCTCTTTTTTATAGCCGTTTAGCATTGGAACGTGCAATTCATTGGTTATTTGCTAATGACGATTATTTAGAAAGGCCTGAACGGGATGATCTATATACGCTTATGTATGAAAGAACATTTCGAGAAAACTTAACACCGAGCCTATTTAAACCAATTGATCTTATACGTCGCCTTGGCAATCTTGCGGTACATAGTGATCAGAAAGTTACAAAGAAGGAGTCATTAACTGTATTTGAAAACCTTTTTCAATTTTTGAATTGGCTCCAACGCTTTTATAGTGAATCACCTCAGAAAAATGTCACCTTAGACCTTCAACTAATACCTACTGAAAAAACAGAATCAGATAAGAGCGCAAAAGAACTTGAGCAGCTTTCGAATCAATTGGAAAATAAAGATCGGCAACTTGAAAAACTCCTACGTGAAAATGAAGAACTACGTAAGCAATATCGACTCAATAAAGAGAAGAATGCTAAGGACATTGCAAAAGATACGAAGCCATACTCTGAAGCGAAAACAAGGCAACTTTTTATTGATCTTATGTTAAAAGAAGTTGGCTGGGACCCACATGGTCAAAATGTAGAAGAATATGAGCTTGAAGGGATGCCAAATCGGTCAGAAGTCGGCTTTGCTGATTATGTCCTTTGGGATGATAATGGGAAGCCTCTTGCTGTTGTTGAAGCGAAACGAACGACAAAAAGTCCTGCAACAGGGAAGAAGCAGGTTGAATTATATGCTGATCTACTTGAAAAACGCTTTAATCAACGCCCTATTATGTTTTATACAAACGGTTATGAAACATGGCTTTGGGATGATGAGATGTATCCACCGAGACATGTACAGGGGTTCTATACGAAGGATCAGCTTCGGCTAATGATTGAAAGGCGTATTCTACGAAAGCCGCTTACAAAGCAAATTATAAATCAGAAAACGGCAGGTCGTTACTATCAGATCGAAGCGATTCGCCGAACGGCAGAAACATTTGAAAAGAAAAAACGGCATGCTTTATTAATTATGGCAACTGGAACAGGTAAAACAAGAACAGCAGTTGCTCTCGTAGAGCTACTTATGAAAGCAGGTTGGGTAAAGAATGTTCTTTTTCTCGCTGATCGAAAAGAGTTAGTTCGCCAAGCGAAAAACGCTTTTAGCGCACACTTACCGCATACTTCCGTCATTAACTTACTTGAGGAGAAAGAGGACGAAACAAGCAGAGTAATCGTATCGACATATCCAACTATGATGAATCTCATTAATCAAACAAAGAAAGCTAATAAGCGATTTAGTGTGGGACATTTTGATTTACTGATTATTGATGAATCTCATCGTTCTATTTATAAAAAGTATGGAGCGATATTTGATTATTTTGATGCGCTAATGGTTGGGCTGACAGCGACACCTAAAACGGATATCGACAAAAATACGTATCAAGTATTTGACTTAGAAGATGATGTACCGACTTTTGCATATGACTATGAGCAAGCAGTAGAAGATGAATATCTGGTGCCAGCTCGACCGATAAAAATAAGTATGAAAATACCTAGTAGAGGAATTAAATATACGGATTTATCGGAGAAAGAAAAAGAAGAATATGATGAAGAATTTACTGATGAAGTAACTGGAGAGAAACCAGAAGAAATTAGTTCAAGTGCTATTAACTCCTGGATTTTCAATCGTAATACGGTAGATAAAGTTTTGAAGATCTTAATGGAAAAAGGAATAAAAGTAAAAGGGGGAGACGAATTAGGGAAAACCATCCTATTCGCCAAAAACCATAAACATGCCGAATTTATCGTAGAACGGTTTAACGTCTTATTTCCTGATAAGAAAGGGAAATTTCTAGTACTTATCGATAATCAAGTATCGTATGCAGAGTCGTTACTTAATGATTTGAAAGTTAAAGATAAACATCCTCAAGTGGCTGTTTCTGTTGATATGCTTGATACGGGTATTGATATCCCTGAAATCGTGAACCTTGTTCTCCTGAAACAAGTTCATTCAAAGGCAAAGTTCTGGCAAATGATAGGGCGTGGAACACGTCTCTCTGAAGATTTATTTGGACCAGGACAAGATAAACAAGAGTTCTACGTGTTTGATTTTTGTGGCAATATTGACTTTTTTGAAGCATTTCCAGAAGGAAAGGAAGCAAAAGCGCAAGATTCATTAAATGAACAGTTGTTTTCAACAAGAGCAAAGTTAATTTACCACTTACAAGATGATAAGGAGCAACAAGAGTTACGTGAAGAACTGGTTGATTATGTTGCAACACAAGTAAATCAGTTAGATGAGCAACACTTTTTAGTACGGCCCCATTATCGTCAAGTTGAACGCTTCCGATTAAAAGATGGTTGGCAACCTATCAGCGAAGATACCTTACGTGAAGCGATTGATCACTTAGGGCGTTTAGTAACAATAGAAGAAGAGGAAGATGTAAAACGGTTTGATTTATTAATGTTAAAATTGCAACTAGCATTAGTTGAACCGAGGGCTGCAAAGAATACAAAACGAATGGTCACTAATGTCAAAAAGACAGGAAAGCAATTAGAAGAAAAAACAGTTATTGATGAGGTTAAGCAAGCACTGCCCATCATCGAAGAAGTACAAACAAATGAGTTTTGGGAGAGTGCTACTGAATATGATCTTGAGCGAGTTCGGCTTGCACTAAGAGATTTAATTCAGTACATCGATAAAAAGGATAGAAAAGTTGTTTATACTAATTTTGAAGATGAAATTGAGGGGATCGATGAAGATTCAGAAATGCCCGTAACAACAGACTGGCGTGATTATAAGATTGAAGTAAATCGTTTTATACGTCAACATCAAGACCATATAACGATTCAAAAAATTCATAATAATAAGCAAATTACAGCACAGGATATTGAAGAACTTGAAAAGATCTTATTTAATGAGGGAAATTTGACAAAAGAAAAGTATGAAAAAGAATTCGGAAGTGAGCGTCCACTTTCCCTTTTTATCCGAGAAGTATTGGGGATGGATCAAGCAGCCGCAAAAGAAGTATTTTCCGAATTTCTTGAAGGAACCACATTAAACGCAAACCAAATCCAGTTTATCAATCAAATTATTGAGTTTTTCACAAAGAATGGAACACTCGATCCATCATTACTATTTGATGAGCCATTTACTACCTTTCATCAAGAAGGGATAACGGGATTGTTTGATGATGGTACTGCAATGAAGCTAGTTGGCTTGATTAAAGAATTGAATGATTCAGTAAGAATATCTTAATTGTTAAGGTATATTTAATGTGTTAACAAAGATAAAAAACAAGGTAAAGAATATCAATATCTTTCTTTACCTTGTTTACTAATTAAACTTATATGTCTTTAACCAACTAACTGCTCTTTTAGCTGCTAATTATTTATTTTTCTCATTACTTTTCTTACCTGGACTTACACTTCTTGTCCCTCTGCTTTGTGATTTGGATTCGTTGAAACGCTCTTTCTTAATTGGAGTTGTTCCCATACTACCAATTCCTTCTTGTTTAATATTACGTCCAAATGGTGCGGAACCATTTGCATTGCCGTTATTATTGGACATATCTAATTACCTCCTCAATCAAAAAATGTATAGCAAAGATCAAAAAACCATATGTAATAAGTTGTAACCCGATTTGATAAAACCTGAGCTTACCTTCAATTCCCTCTTTATTCAAAGTTACAGCTTCATCATAAGTGAAAGCAAGGGACAATTTAGAATTTTTTTCTGATCTTTTACCAAAATCAATTGAAACGATATTATTAAGGTCCACTTGCCGATATTCACCCGTTTTAATTGAGCGGAGAAAGTATATAATGCCTATAACTAATAAAACAAAAATTGCTACTTTAAATAAACTAGTGTAGACCAAATAAGATGGTTCTTTAATTATCGGCTTAAATGTCCCTAGATAAGTTAAATAAGCAGCAAAGAGAACTCCAGCAAATGCTAAAGCTATATTAGTTTTTGCTTCTGCTTGCTTAAATCTTTCTGATTCCTCATTATATACTGTTTTAGCAGTATCTAAGATAGCATCACAGCTCTCTACTACTAAATCAACTTCATCTTCACTTTCTGGATTTAGTGTTGAGGTCACCTCTCCATTATTATTAGACATTGATACACAACCAATCAGATTTTAATTTTTTGACACTTAATAAGTATAAGTTAAAAATTCCTATTAATCCATATTTTCCTTTGTGTTTAAAAGGAAAAACTTACGGAATATTTTTTATTTTGTGAAAACTTAACAACCATTTGGTATAAAAAATGTATTTGGCATTTAACTGATGTACCAAATGGCAGTATATTTATTCATTATTAATTTAATTTATTCATTCTGATTTTGTCGCTTGACATGGAGCCTCTGCGGACAGATTTTATTGAAAAGACCAGAGCAACGAGCTTTTCTGGGCAATTAGCCTAACCCATCCGCCACTCCATGTAAAGCGCAGCGTATTCAAAAAATATACTGCCACGAACAGCATTTTTTTAGTGCCACAAACAATAAAAAATGGGACTTGTTGATTCTTGCCAAAAATAAATCTTTAAAATGGTCTAAAAAAGTATGAAGCAGCATAAGTTGACATTAGTAGGATAATGACTCCTACTTTATTATAAAATTATAAATCTTCCTCCAGTACATACCTTATTTTTTAGGGTATGGAATATTATAATTTGAGGAGGAAGATAATATGAATATTTCAAGCGAGGAGTATCAAATTTTTTTTGAGATGATGGAAGAGGAAATTACGAGTCAGGTAAATTGGTTAAAGACCAAGAGTGAACCACATTATAAGTTATTTAACGCTGGTCAAATTAAGGCATTTAAGCATGTTCTTGATTTGTTAGCTGTACACCGATAGAGAGGGAATGTAATAAGGAAGGGAGACCGCAACTGCGGTCTCCTTGTTATTCTATTGAGGAGGGAACTTATATATGGATCAGGAACAATATAATGAGCAAATTGAAAAAGAGTTAGGGATTGAGCCTGTCATTGCAAGTGTATTTGAACAAATTGAAGATGATTGGATATTAACACCACTAGAGGTAGCTGATTTAATTGGAATTAGTGCGATAAGCGTCAGACGCTGGTGTAGAGAGGGAAAGCTTCCTTCCTATCGATTTAAGAGAAAATATGTTATTACAGGGAAAGAATTTAAACGATTTGTAAAACAATCAAAAGTGAGAACAAAGGCAATTCAGTCTGTGCTAAAATTATGAATGCAGAATATGTCGCATTATCATTCTTTAAAAGCCATAGTATTCATTATCACTTTAAGCGCCCAATTATCACGTTCCCTTGCCCTTCTTGCTGTCAAGAGGCAAAGATGGATGTGAAAAATACAGTTTGGGCTTGTGTTGAATGTGGTGATCAAGGAACCCTTTATACGCTGATTCAACTTATGGAACAAGATAATGTAAGTAAAAGGATTCTACAAAATTCAAAAATATATAATCCGAAAGAGGAAATTGTGTTAATAAGAAGTCGTTTTGAGCATTTGATTTCTAAACATGGAAGCTCTGTCGAAAAATTATACAAAAAAGTTAATCAACTAATTGAATATTACCAAATCGAAAGAAGACCTCATTAATGAGGTCTTCTCTTCGTTGTTTTTTGTACATGAGTGAGTAATGGATGATCTAAATGGTCAAGTAGATTTAAACGCTTGGCGATAGTGGAGTAATGTTCTTGAAAGAGTTTTTCTTTTAGATCTTCTCCTTTTATCATATATGGCCTTTTTTGCTGAAACTTTAATTTACCATTTGTACACCAACGACGAACGCTAGTAACTGATTTATTCGATAAGTCAGCTACATCTTTTAATGTATATAGAAATTCATCCATGATGTCTTCAAATATATCGGGAAGATACTCATAAGGAGGGAGACCAAGGTCTCCCATCAGCTGTAAAAATTGTTGATATTTCATCATGCGATCACTTCCCTTTTTGCAGCTTTAACGCATCTATTTCTTTCTGAATAGACTTTGCTTTTACAAAGAGTTGCTCAGATGTTATTTGATGATCTTTTAGATACGAACGCTTTCCAAGTTGCTTCATTTCTTCTTTGAGAGCAGAAATTTGCTCATCTATTTTCTCTGCTTCTTCATTATTATCATTATCCTGAGCAGTGGTTGCCATTTGATGATGCTTCTGCGGAAGTAAGTTAGAACTGTTATACATATTCTGTTCCCAAACGAGTAAATCATTTTGCTCAAAAGGAAAGTTAAGGGCTCCATTAATTACCTTAGCATAAACATCTAGTGTTAGACTCTCTTGGTAAAACTGTTCATTGGTCGACTTCAATCCTTTGTGTCTTGCATGATATTCAGCTACATCTTTTTTTGATTCATCCAGTATAGGATCTGAAAAAAATGTTTTCTTTACAATAAGGTTATTTCCAGTATGCCGAGTATCATAAGCGCTAAAGTTCTCCAGCTCGTTAAGCGATAAAATGTCAGACAGTAAATGTTTGTATTTAACAACCCAGTCAAACAGTGTTTTTGAACTAGCATACAAAGCGTGCGGATTCCACTCGTCTCCCTTAGGACGAAACAAGTAGCCCTTACCTCTTGTATGTGGATACCTGGTGTACAATTGTGAAAGATATAAGTTAACAATTTTAACAGCTCGTGGAACCAAAAGTATGCCATAAGGTCCAGATGAGGAGAGTCCCATCTTACTCATTTCTTTCGTAATAAATATCTTTCCAAACTGTGTTCCCTCGATAGTTACAGTATCCATAAGCCCTGTTTCTTTGTTAATGAATAGATGCTTATCAATTTCCATTCTCCATATCTCAACGGGGCGGATAATCCCGAAAAATCCAATAGCAAGCATGGCTGCCTTTTTTAAAGGATTGGAAAAACCTAAACCTTCACCTTGAAGAATGCGAGTCATCATTTTGGCGACCGCCTGTCTTTCTAAATAAACAGACTTACCTAAAGAGACCCTCTTTAAAGAGTATTTTTTTACGGAAAGATATTTTAAAAAAGATTCTTCAATAATCTCCGCTTTCCACATTAAAACTGCATAGGCTTGATGCGGGGCCCAGTTTTCAAAGCTGCTTTGCTGTTTATTAATATTCGCCTTTTTCTTCATTAAAGTGTAATAAAAAAGCCCCAGAAAATAACCACGGTCAGTGATCCTTGTATGAGATGAATTTCTCCCAGGTTTTAATGCTTTTATATCTTCTTCATTCAGATCATCAAAATCAAAAACATCTGGATCATATAATTCTTCTTCTAATGGCGTAAGCTGTCGATAAGAGAAAAAACCTTCTTTTTCCCAATAGTGTTTGATGCCACATCTCTGGCAAATAATAAAATAAAACATTCTTACTAAATGTAACTGATGCAATTTATAAGCATCATCCTTTAGAAATTGGGCGAAATAGACTTGTCTGCTGAACACGACGTCAGAATCTCTACGATATTGAAGATATTCTTCGATCAGAGTTTGTTGAGAACGGTTTAGTCGGTTCCACAATTGTTTGGATTGTGAATTTTCATACGGCCTTGTTTTTATTTCCTTCCTTATTCTAGGCAAGTTTTCTTTTAGCCAGTTAATATCAAAAAGTGTGTGTGAAATTCTTCCGTCCTCTAGAAATCCCCTATGGGAATAACCGAGCAATGTATCATGCGGAATGTAAAGTTCTTTTGCAGCAATTGGAAGGCTTTTGAATCTTTTCCTAAACTTAAGGGCTTGGGATGAAATAAATAACTTATTAGGAAGACTGTTACCTTTTTGGAAGGGAACTATATCTACCCCTGTATAAAGAATCAAATCTTGAAGTACACCTTTCGATTCAAGTAAAATTAAAGTTTCTCGGTCCATTTTAATCAAGCGTAGGAATTCATTTTGCAAAAGTAGTTGACCGACTTTTTTCTCGACTTGTTCTTGTCCAAAACCAGCTTTTTCACCAAGTTCCATTGCTTTTTTCCTTATAATAGTGGCCTTACTACTTGAAAAACCCAAGTCTTGGATCGTTGCTTTTTCCGTTGTTAAAATTTTACCCACCGAATCGTAACCATGTTTTTTTAATATTTCCAGCAATTCATTTGGAAGGTCTATTTTATCAATTTTTATATCATATAGGGTCTTTGCCAAGCTAATCACCTCGCTTCATGCATATGCTCATAACGATCATAATAGAAGCCTTTTTGCGACAAACCTTTTAAGGTTAGGGGAGAAAAAGCAGTCATTATGACTGTTATGATCATTTGATGTAAAAATTTGTAGACATACGATCATAACGATTAAACAAATAAATAAATACATATTTATTTGTTTTTCGTACAAAATAGAGGTGCGAAGTTAAAAAAGTATGTTTTTATATATTTTCGAATAACCAACGTGCTAATTGGTTATAAATATGGTTACATACATTTTTAGTGCCGCTCCATAATAATGAATTAATTTAAAGGATTTAATTATTACGATCGTGCGGTAGAACGTGACTAAGACGAGACTGAATGATACAATCATTTGAACTATATCGAGTAGTTTTAAATGGATTACTGTCGAGTAATTATTACATCTAGGAAGAATCTTTTCCTAGTTACCACAATTTCAGCGATGTTCCTGATTGTTGTTTGAATGGCCGAAGCCAGAACAAAGCTGTTTTTAAACTTAGGCAAATTAAATAGATAAACTAAATGGTTAGAACGAGTAACGATAAGGTAGTTAATCAAAATTTGATAATCTTTATCATGTGAAAGTAACAGGTGTAAAAACTGGACTTAATGAGAAACAACAGACAATAAAACAGGAAGCCATATTTTTATGAAAAAGTCATTGAGTCTTCTCCTTTCTTGCTTAGTAAATCGTATTCTTTCCAATTCATTTGAAAATATGCGAAAACCCCTACATAAAAATGCAGAGGTTTTATTTGGTTTTTTAACAAGGTTCATTTAATTGGATTTTCCTAGTGGTAAGGAGGAAAGCAAAACATCTTGTTAAGTTTTTATATCCAATAGTAAAAAATCTCGTTTCTTTGAAGAGTTTACCGTGTATAAAATTTTTCTTAGCTTTTGAGGTTTTATGATTTGTTCATTAAAACGAAAAGCCCAAACTGTTTTACCAAAAGCTTTTAATACGAAATGTTCTCTACTCGGGCCCAAAGGAAAACAAGAATCAAACCATGTCTTTGTATAAAAGATTGGTTTGTTATTTCCCATTCCATACGGCTCCAAGCGATCAAATTGATGAATCATCTCATCGGGAAAAAACATAAGAGGGATTTCGAATTGATATTGTACTTCTGGTATTACTTGGTCCTGCATCTGAGCAGCTAGCTGAATTGCTTTTCTAAAACCATCTACTTTAGAGAGTGTAATGGATAGCCCAGCAGCGGCCTGGTGTCCACCGAAGCTGATTAAATAGCTTGAACAATCAAGAATTACCTTTACAATAGAAAAGTTTGTATTTTGTACACTACGGGCAGAACCTTTGCCTGACTCATTTATCACAATCGCGGGTTTCAAGTACTTTTCTGAGATACGGGATGCCAATAGTCCAATGATCCCCTCATGGAAATCTCCTTGAATCACAATTACATTGTCGTTAGTCAAACCTTGTTCTTCAATTAAGTGCTCAGCTTTCACAAAATGTTCTGCGGTCATAACTTTACGAGTGTTGTTAACGGTAATAAGGTTCTCTAGATCTTCTCTTGATAGATCACCCTCGCATAAAAACCGTGTGGAGATATTCGGATCCGATATCCTTCCGCAAGCATTTAGAACGGGACCAATTCCAAAACCGATGGTAGTCGTATCGACATCTTTGTAGGGTAGTTTTTTTACCAACTTCTTAATAATAGGTTTTGGCTGTTCATTCATCATCCGAATACCTAATGCTACAATCGCTCTGTTTTCTCCTTTTAGAGGCATCATGTCGGTTACGGTCCCGATGGCTGCAAGGTCTAAATAATCCCATATATATTGCTCCCAATCCGTTCCATAAAAGGTTTTGAACAGAGCTTGAACTAATTTCAAAGCAACACCTACACCTGCAAGAAATTTAAATGGATAATCGTTATCATCGCGTTTAGGGTTCACAAAGGCATAACAATTTGGATGGCCTTGTAAAATTTCATGATGATCAGTCACAATCACATCTATTCCCATCTTATGAGCTTTTTTAAGAGCAGCATGAGCCGATGTTCCATTATCTACTGTAATAATTAAGGATACATCCTTCATTGAACAGTTATCTAAAGCAGTTGGTTTTAATCCATAACCTTCTGATCGTAGTGGAATAAGAAATTCAACATTTGCCTCTAATTTTTTTAATGCTCTGTATAAAAGGGAAGTAGCTGTTTGGCCATCGCCATCATAATCCCCGAAAATCATTACTTTTTCTTTTCGATCGAGTGCTTGTTCAATTCGAGTAATGGCTTTATGCATATCCTTCAATAAAAATGGATCATGTAATTGATCCAAAGATGGATACAAAAACTCTACGATTTCTTTTCGTTTAGTATAGCCGAGTGAGAAGAGATATCTTGTAAGCGCCTGATCGAGATGGAAACACTTTGAAAAGTAGGCAATATAAAAATTATACGGATGTTCGTCATATGAGAGATCTTGAGAGCGCCATTCTTTCAATTTGTTTTGCCCCTTTCTATTATATAATCTTCTGCTGCTGCGATAGTTCATCCTTTGCATTCTACAAACAATACATTTCAATTCAGATCAAAAGTTCATTGTAGACAAGGTCGATACTCTAATAAATGCCCAGAACTAAAAATACTATACATTTTAAATCGCATTAAAATTGTAGGGTAATAAAATGTTTGATAAGAATAGTAAATATCTGAAGTAAACAAAACGACTTATTTATGAGTAATCACCACACTTACTTCCTTACACTTATAATTCAATATCTAAAGCAATGAAGCTAAAGAAGGAAAGGTAAGGGGATGTTACTATCGCGCTATTCCTAATGGAGTAGTATTGATATATGCCGATAACTAAAAGTGAAGGAATGCACTGTTAACAGTATCGCATTTTTGTAAAGTACCTTATGATATTCACAAAATGGTTACTCTACGGGCAGGACTGTGAAAGAATGTATTAAACTAACTGGTCAGTTTAGTGGGACAAGTAATACATAGCATTGTAAATATTTATAATGCTATAATGAAATTGTTTGCACCATTTTTTAGGAAGGGGATGGGGAATTGTATAAGAAAATTAGCTCCTTTAATTTTGCTTCGCTTAGATTCAATGAGGATATAGATACTCAATTTAAAATTTTTACAAACAAATTTATTACTGAATTTGAAAATTCAATCCTGGAGAGTTTTGTATTCCATGCTTCCCCGCTTACATATGATGAACGTGAAAGAGATTTTTTAAGAAAGATATTAAAACCATCTAATGTTTTCCCAATTGAACTTGACAGAAAAACTGGTTTGGAGATACTAGACATTCTATTAACAATAAAATTAGAAGATTATTTAAGGGTGCCTTTTAATCATTCGAAAAACGAGGAGCAGAAAGAAAAGGTAACAGATTTAATGTCATTTGAAGAATACGTAGGAAAGAAAGATAAAAATTCTAGAGATTCTCTAGAAAAGCAGATGAAGGAACTGAAGATATTTGAAGATGGTAATTTTGATCGTCCGCCTTATTTTTTATTATACAGGGCAAGAAATATAGTAGCTAGCAGGTTGAAAAATAGATCATATACCATTAAAGCTTTAAATAAATTTGTCTTTAAATTGAAAGAAGGTTTTGAACTTTATCTATATGACAAAATAATGGCAGACAATCTTCATTGTCTGGATGATAATGATAAGAATTCCATTTACCATCGGCTTGAAAATGAGCTCCTTAATGGATTCCTTAATGATTTTAGGCTAGGAAAAACGGAAGAAGAAGGGAATAAGCTTGTATTTGAGATTAAACGTAAACTGGAAGAAGCATCAATCAGTGAACGAATTAAGGAACTCATGTGGAGCTCTTATATTAAAGAACTAGAAAGAGGAAAAGTAGATAATCTTCTTGTTGGATGGACTAGAACGTTTAAAGAGGAGTTAGAGAAGAACTTTTTAACATTAAAGGTTGGCAATGACGTTGAAGATTTAGAATTTCATCATTTTCCGTTGCCTGTCGATTCAATTAAGAAGATCCTTCTGGCTTTTATTTTCAAAGAGGATAACTTTACTGAATTAATACAGTCTGCTTTTCAAGGGATTGAAAATGTAGAGAAGACGAAATTGATAAATCAACTTCATGAGGAATACCTTCAAAAGAATAATTTTAGTGTTGCCTTATGTGTAAAAAATATTAAAACCGACGAAAATTTTCTTAATTCTAAATTAAATCCGTTTATTACCGTCATGTCTAATGAGATGTTTAAAAGTTGGCAATATGAGTTGTATCCAAACGAGGGTGCAAAAAGATTATTTTTGGACAATGGTGGTCTTGAAAATACAACCTGGTTTATAGTGGACGATGTTCAATGTGCAGTGTCAGATACCGATCAAGCTTATCACGTTGCAAGGGAAAAGTTAAAAAACCTTTTAAATTTTCTTTTTCATTTCATATCGAGGGAAGACCAGATAAATTATGAAATTGTTGATCCATACTTGATTTTTAACCATGATACTAAAAGCTGGACCATGGGACGCATGTTGTCCCCAGGGATAGCAGATCCTAAAAACATAGACGACCTTGAGATTGATCTTTTAAAATTTACCAATAATTTCTTTGAAGTTCACAGTCTTGAAAGGGATTTAGTTATAAAGGCTATTAACTGTTATATAAAGATATGTAAGACTGATGATGTGGAAGAGAAAATGCAGTACCAATCAGAAATTTTTAAAATTCTATTTCAGACTCATGACATCCAGGAGCTTTCGACTAGTTGTGCAATCATTGTCGCAGGAACGAATTATGATAAGAATGATGTCACTTATGGAGAAATGAGGCGTTGGCTTATAGAGGACTTTCATGAATTCTTCTATATTGCCGATAGAAAAGGTTTTATACCTCTAAAAATGCAAATAAATGAGCGCTTTATGGTTTTTTGTAAAATTATAATAAGAACTATTTTATTTAATCTTATTCCCATTAATAAAGATTCACAATATAGCGTGAAAGATGTTATAGAGTGGATACTAACAATCAATCCGAATAAAGATCCTATTGTTCGGGGGAATATGTGACCATGACCAAGTTAAATAATGACCATTTGCTAGGGAATATCCAAAAATTTAGCGGTGAACCATGTAAGCTTTACAACGAAAAGGGTGAGTTTGTATCAAAAGGACAAATAAAAATATCGATGCCTTTCCTTGATACAATGCGTAGATATCAAATACACTCTCCTGTTAAAGATGATAACCAAATAGATTTAATAATTAAGAACTTATCATATAAGCAAATCAATCGAGGCAATTATACCATTAGGTCAATTGTTGGAGACGATGATTCCTATTTGAAAGTTGAGATAAAGAATTTAGAACTTGAGAAGGTTTCAGATAAACTGACTCAAAGAATAGACCCATCCGTTTCAGTAATCACTAAAGTTGATAAGACTGCCTATGACGATTTTCATAAAAAGCTTGAAGCATTAGATTGGCCGAACATTTTAATCCCTCCTGGATGCAAGGGTGGGGATAAGGCTACTCAGGCTGATGCATTTGAAAGCATGTGCCAAGAAATTGTTCTTAAATGGGGAGCCAAGAACTTTGGAGCTATTGGCAAAGGTACTGACAGGGGGAGAGATGCTACATTCTTAATTGAAGCGCATAGTTGGATACCTATTTCTACAAATTACTCTAACTCATGGGTTCTTCAGTGTAAATATTCAAACAATTATAGTAATCTATCAACCAAGGATATCTACGAGGAATTAGTAAAAGTTCTGATGCACAAACCTGATTACTTTTTGCTTATGACAAACAGAAAAGTAACAAATGATTTTAATGACTGGTTAGAGTCGTTAAACGGTTTGGATTATTATATACCTTTCAAAGTGGTCTTTATAGGTAAGGAAGAACTTGAAGAAATTTTATCCATGCCGACGATGTTAAGTATAAGGGAGAAATATTTCAACTCATAAGAGTTTGTTAAAAAAATTTTCCTAATCGTGGCTGCTTAGTGTTATAGGTATTTCGTAATAACTTTTATTTACTGTACATCTAATGTTGACGAAATTCATTAAAGCAAAGATCTAACCTTAGTCAACACAGGTTATTCATCAAAAATAACTAAGTCTTTGTAGCGTCAATTATAATAAGTTTGTGAATAATTGTATTTAAAGCAACGGATACGTTAGTGAAAAAAGGATCGTCAAAAAGACGGTCCTTTTTAGTGAGATTAACAATACCGATGTTTAAAATTTCAAGTTTTTACCTAGCATAATATACAAAGAGGTGAAACATGAAGAAAAACAACGGTATGGTACATATAGATAAATCTTTACTGGAAACCTTAGAAAAACTGAGAGTGAAACTTTATATTGAAAAAGAGCAACTCCATAAAATTTTACATAAAAATGATCTCAAGCCTAAACATTACAAGGTAAATACTGAAAATAATCCTGAAACTAAAGTATATTCAATGAAAAAAAGAGATCCACATAAACACGTAAAAGCCTTCCGCACTATGCAAGATAAAGAACTACAAATGAAACTAAAGAAAAAGTTGAGAAATAATCTGATAAGAATTATGGAAAGGAAGGGTATCAATACAAAAGTATTAAAGACTGCTTTTGATACAAGTGATGCTGCAATATCAAAAGTGCTTAATCCTAAGCCTAATAAATCTACATCTTTAAACCTTGAGGATATTGTAATACTTATGAATGATCCAAGGATAGGGATTGAACCAGGTGATTTACTGGATGGCACCCAAGCTGTCTACAAAGCGCATTTAGAATCAAATAATATTGACTATGAAGAACCAATTGTAATAAATAGAAGTCTGATAAAAATAATCAATGAACTTATTGGGAGTTCTAATGGCATAGAAGAAATTTTAAAATACATATACTTGTTAATAAAAAAAACAGAGGGGCAAACTGTAATAACGATGCTTCGAAAAACCAATTCTTTAATAGAAAACCAAGATGACGGGGAAGATCTGGTTTTATTCTTACGGTCAGTTAATCGCGCCAAGAATTGTGGGTTTACAATGGACGCATTAAAAAACGTGATTAATAAAGAAGTTAATACAAATAAGTCATCCCATACAAAATATAGAAAATAATGTGATTAGGAGTGGTCTATACAGGCGACTCTTTTTATATTTTCTGAGGCTTGCATTTAACCTAAGGTTAACTTGAAATTTAAATAGATCCCTTTCTAGAGGGGTTTTGTATAAATAACAAAATTATGAGTGTTTAGTTCTTTTCATTGCAAATTATATCCCTGATAACATTTAAATCAGAGCATGCTTATATAGTTCTATATAGATTATACCGCCGTGAAAGGAGAAGTAATTTATCATGACATCGAAAATTGATTTACATTCAATCGAAGATATTATTAATGGACGAACGGTATTGTCACAGGCATTGTTATTTATGAAAGAACACCGTTACTGGTCTAGCAGTACTTTTGACAGTTATCAATATGATGTAAAACTGTTCGAGGCTTATCTTATAACACAAGGGTTGGAACCGAATTTGGAAAGTGGTCAACACTTGACCTTGGTTCACAAATGGATTGTGGAACAAACGAATGCTGGTGTTGCATATAAAACAATTATGAGGCGAGTTGCGGCACTCTCATCTCTTTATGCGTTTTACAAAGAATTAGGGACAATACAAACAAATGCTTTTAAAGCATCCAGTGTCCCTGGAGAGCATTCAGAAGCTCATAGCCGAGCAATGGATATGACAGACTTAAAAAAGGTATACAGAGCAATAGAGGGTTTGAAAGAATACGGCATTTATATTGGTGTTCCAATCAAATTACTTTTGTTTACGGGCTTACGTAACCAGGCAATTACCCATTTGAAGGTAAAAAACATTGTATGGGAGGAGGGACTTCTCGTATACGATGTACAAGCTAAAAACTCTAAAAACAAGTACCAGGTGTTGCCGTTGCCATTAAATCTTTTAAATGAGTTACATACTTATGTGGAAAAAAAGAATCTGGTAGAAAATGACCCTCTTTGTTATGGCATAAAAGGATATCCGCTTAAGAACAAGCAGCTGAATGCATTGGTCAACAAGGTAAACGAGTATTTAAAATGGGATGGAGAGAAGAGGGTGACCCCTCATGGTTTTCGCTATACCATTGCAACAATTTTGGATGAAAGAGGACTATCGATTGAGACCATCAAATATTTGCTAGGTCACAGGACAACAGATAATGTACAATTTTACCTCAGACGCAATGAACGAAAAATAAAGGAGTTAAAAGATGCATTAACAATTTTTGAGTCAGAGCTAGAGGATAGTCTTCTTGAAGAGAAAGAAAAACTTCCTGCTCCTGATCTCGAAAAAATATCAAAACAAAAAACGGACACAGTTCAGGTAGGTTTGCCTTATTCCGAAGAGTTTATATTGCAACTTTCTAAGTCAAATCCCAAATTACTAGAAAAGATAATGCTTGAATATTACAGTCCTAATAATAATTATTAGAAGCGGAATGAATCGGCCATATTTATTAGCGATCTATTTTGCAACTACACAAAAGCAAAGTCTTCGGTGGATCCTAGAGGACTTTGCTTTTGTGATTATTTAATCAAATAAAAAACTATTTATCGCTTTTTTCTTTTGTTCAAAGTCGACATGAGTATACATACTAGTTGTAGCGAGACTTTCGTGTCCTAATAATTCTTGTAATGTTCTCAAATCCACTTTATCCTTATTGTTTTGCAGCATTAAGGTAGCAAAAGTATGCCTTAAATGATGCAATGTAAATCGGTGTGACGGTAGACCAGCTCGATCTAATGTTTCCTTAAATATCTTATGAAGGCCACCAGAGCCTAACATTTTATAGTTTTTATTATAAAAAATAGGCTCACTATAATGGTTTTGCTGTTCAGTTAATGTCTGTTTGTATTTTTCAAATACGGGTAAAACAATCGGATGAAGGGGAAGGAGACGCTCTTTTTTTCCTTTACCCCTAACAAGTATCGTTTGATTATCTAAATCAATTTGTTCCCAGGTCAAGTCCACTAATTCTTGCCGTCTCATTCCTGTTGTAGCCAATAATTTAAACATTAACTCGTTTCTTAGAGCAAAAGGCCCTGAATCTTTTTCTAAATAGGTAAATAATTTGGCTAACTCCTGAATGGTCATGTATTTTGGCAACTTTTTATCAGCTTTAGGTGATACAATACCAGCTGTAAAATCTAACTGCATAAGATTTTCCTTTAAACAATATTGGCAAAAAGATTTTAAACATGATATACGTCGTTGCAAGGTTCTTGGCTTGATGTTGTGATTGATGACTTGATCTTGTACAAAACGGCGCACACTTGAAGATGTAATATCGTCTAAATTCAATGAACGATGATTTTCCTCTAAGAATTCGCCGAAAAGTTTTAAATCGAATGCATAGCTATTAAGAGTATTCACGGAGTAATTTTTCTCAATCTCTAAATAAAAGAGAAAATCATCCGAGGCTTGAACGTAATTCATAATTATCAGACCTCCTGGATTTTATACGGTCGATCCCTAAGAATTAAGTTCGATACCATGAATTATGTAATTTAGTCCACTTATGAGGAAGGACCCTGAAGATTATAGTTAACTTAAGCAAAAGAAGGGGACAATATGATATCTTATGGGTACTTGAAGTCTGGATCCCTTGATGCTCTTATGTTTGTTTGAAGTTAACATAATATTTATTATCAATAGTTATAAAGGAATATCTCATTAGTTAAGAAAACTTTTATTATTGAGAAAAAATATTTTTTTAATACACATATTTATCTAGTTTGGCTTTTTTGTTGTCAGTCTGGAATCCATCTATGTGTATTCTTGTTACCTATATAAAATAATATTCTTCCTGGATATTTTTGAAAATAGTAGTATCAGCCTGTTATATACAATTACACACCGCGAGCGAGAAAAAAATTACTTCATTCATCCTCAGCATTAAATCCCGTATCTAGTTGTGGATATTTATCATCCAATAGTTGTTCTTACAAATGATGATAATCCCAGTCATCAAACGCGATTTCCTCTTCATAATTCAACACTAACAACATACAAGAAATCTCCAAATTCCAGGATACACCTTCCTTTTTTTAACAGATCAAGATTGTGAATTAATTATACCGTATGCTATTTTTGGAGATCTAACAAGAAAAACGTACATTTTGTTGTTAGATCTCCATACTTCTTTACGTAAAGTCACTTACCTCTTCCGGTTTGAATACGATACTCTTTAAGTTTATGGTATAAGGTTGTACGAGAAATGCCTAGATGTTGAGCAGTTTTAGAAATATTGCCCTTATGGTTCATTAGCATTCGAATGTAAAACTTCCGTTCGTTTTCATCACTCATATGTTTAATGTCATTAATGCTATTTATAGTAAGGATAGAGTCATGTTCCACACTTTTTACTTTGATAGTTTGGAAATCACGAACAATTACTTGGGGCAAGTGCTCTGGCGTAATAATGGAGGATTTCGCCGATAAGTAAAATGCTCTTTCTATGATATTGCACAGTTCTCTTATGTTTCCGGGCCAATTGTATTTTAGCATCAACGTGAGGGTATCCTCAGTCAGTTCCTTTTTTTGTCCTGTTAGGGTACTAAATTCTTCTAAATAATGGTTGCTCAATTTAGCAATATCTTCCGGTCTCTCGCGTAGTGGAGTTAGTTCGATTGTAAAAACATTCAAGCGGTAATACAAGTCGCTCCGAAAAGAACCATTAAAGGCAATTTCCTGAAATAGATCTTTGTTCGTTGCAGCAATAATACGTACATCCAATGGAATGGGTTTATGACCGCCGACTCGTACGACTTCCTTCTCCTGCAATACTCTCAATAATGTTGTCTGAAGTTCGAGAGGCATCTCCCCTATTTCATCAAGAAAAAGCGTACCTCCATTTGCAATTTCAAATTTGCCTGGGCTGCCTCCTTTTTTAGCTCCTGTGAACGCTCCTTCCACATATCCGAACAACTCCGAATTGATGAGTTCTTTAGATATAGCTCCGCAGTTTACTGCTACGAACGGTTTATCTTTTCGCGAACTTTCGTTATGAATGACACGTGCAAACATCTCTTTACCTGTTCCACTTTCCCCCAGTAAGAGGGTATTGGCTTGTATTTGCGAAGCAGAACGAGCCAGTTCAATTGTTTTCAAAAACAATTCGCTTGAGCCGATTAAATCATTCGTCGTTAAACTACTCCTCACCTTCAAGGAAAAACGGGACAATTGCTGTGGGAGGGCTTTGAAATAAATGAAGTGCATGCAATTTGTATAGCTCACTTTAATCTCATAACTTTCATCTGCATCTTCACGCCTTATAATACGATCACCATTTTCCATATTCTCTTCACGCTCTGACGAAAGTTCCTGCAGAACAGAGTTGACCAGATGACGTTTACGTTTCCATAATTCAATGGCCATTTGGTTTTGAAATCGGATATTCCCTTCTTTTATAATAAACAGGCTCTCTGATGGATGATCAGTTATACCATTAAGCGCATCTGTTATGGTAAGCTGTTCTTCTTTGCTATCGGCTAAATCGGCACATAGATAGACGATACTCTCAATACTTGTAAGTAAAAGTTTAGTAGATACCAAGTCTTCGTTTGGAATAAATACTCCTAAAACACCTTTACGATCCTTCAAATTTCCCTTAATTGGGAAACCAGCCATAACATACGTAATGTTATATTTCCGGTCTCTTTCATCCGTCACTTCATAGGAAAATGAATCCTTCTTGAGCGCGCGACCGATTCCAGTCTTATCTAAAGCCCCCCTATCGACAGTGTCTCCGGGATGCAATTCTCGAAGGAACGAGGGAATCATAATGGAGGAATCATGGTTGAAGATTTCTAGCAAAACACCGTCCTCATCAAAGTAAGCGAATGGGTAAGGTATCCCCGCTAAAGCTTTTTTCAGCCCGGATAGGTGAGATAGATGCCGTGTAATTTTGGACTCTATATACTGGGTGTTACTGCTACCGCCGGAATATTTTATCTCGTCTGATAATGCGTGCTCTAAAAATGGAATAGGTTCAATGAGATCCTCTGATTCCCATAAAATTGTAAACTTTCCGGATTCATTAACCTTTCCAATTCGTGAATTTAGCCATACGTGTTGATTTAAACTATCGACCATGATTTTCCCTTGCGGAGCTTCAAAAGATAGTCCAGACAAAGCGCTACGTATGGAATCAGTAGAAACTGTATTGATTTTCTTCAAGGCTTCTGCTAATAAGAAAACGCTATTATAAGTACACTCCATTACCGAACTGACGGTATCAGTACCATAAATTCGCTTGAATTCTGTAAGGAATCTCTTGTTATTGGCATTTTCAATAGAATTGAAGTAGGAAAAACAGGAATAATATTCAGCTGTATCATTAGGGACAATTGCTTCAATTTCTGTTTCGGCCGTAACATTGCTAGCAATAGCCTGATGGAGTCCTTGCTTATCATGTTGCTGGTAATAGCTGATGGTACTGTCGCCGACTAATGTCGAGAAAATGATATCCGGGTTCATTCTGCGAATTTCACTGATTTGATTATCAAAAATTTGGTTCCCTAATGCTACATATTCTTCTCCACATATTGATCCCCCATGGAATTGAACCAAGAGCCGAACATATCGGTTTATCTCCCGAGGGTAAATATAATCGGATCCAAGAAGGTAAAAGGACTTTCCAACATTTTGGATGAGCCAAGGAATAAAATCCAATAGCTGTTGATTCGGCGACGAATTGGAATAAAAGATATTGGGATGCTGCTCCCCACCTTCATTTATAGTGGGATAGAACAAAAGAATGTTATACCTTTCCAAAATCGGAATGAGCTTTTTTCTACAGGCAGCGGTGTAACAACCGATAATAGCCGTTACTTGGTCGGAAACGATGAGTTTTTCAGCTTTCTGGTAAGCGATATCAGGATCGGAAGCGGCATCTTCCACCATTGGAACAAGAGTTTTTCCATTGATTCCTCCACTATCGTTAATATGGCGAATGGCTAATAGGCTGGCTTGATACTGTCCTCGTTCGGTAATACTTGTTGTACCTGTTAGTGAAAATAGGATTCCAACTTTCAGTTCCTGTTTTTTCATTTAATATCGGCTCCTTTCTAACTAGAATTAAAAAAGGATCGTTGTTTTTCCAATACAAAAACTAAACACTTTAACAATTACTAAATAAAAGTGTAAGGAAATACATATAATTTCAATTATATAAATTTCTTAATAAAGGAAATATAATTATTATTTACAATGTCAGGTAAATATGGATTATTAGAGGAGTAATCAACAGCATAAGTGTAATATTCTTCATAATTATGAAAAAACCTTTGTTCTGCAATCCACTTTCCATTTAGACAGTGGGGATATTAATGAAAGAAGGAAGTGACTTACGGTTGGAGTTTAACTTATTTGGTAAAAACGCCGATAAAGGAGCATTTCATCAGAGAATTAGAAAATTATATTGAGTATTACAACCATAAGGGAATGAAGGGAAAACTAAAGGAATTGAGTCCTGTACAATACAGGACTCAATCCGAGATAAATAAAGTTTGGCTTTAGAGTAATCATTTAGCGATTCATCTCTTGATTCTTATTTTAAGTTTGGCATTACTTCATTTCCTCTGGATGTTGCAATCATCGCTTCGCTAATGGTCAAACTTTCTTTTTGCATATGCTTTTCCGTATGAACTTTCACGATTGCCTGATCTTCTCTAACTCCCCTCTCCGCTTCAATGATAAGATGCAACATACCATCATTCATTTCTTGAGAGAGAATTTTTACTCCTGGTTGAATAGCGTTTACTTTTTTCAATTTAATATTTTTTAAAGGTATTTTTATATCAAGAGCCTTTGTATCTTGCTTTTGATTTTTTAACAATACATCATAATGTACAATATTTTTTGAATTACCTTTTGATTGATCAGCCAATGATAGGGTAGGTGCTTCCGCATCGGCAAGTTCGTTTTGTTCAGCAAACATACCTTCCCAAAGTTTGGAATCACCAATTTTAGTGTCAGCTAAACCTAGTCCTTCTAAAACAGTTATAGCTGCGTCTCTTGTAGATCCTCCATTTAGAATTTTCTCGCCATCTTCAGCTCTTGCTACTGTTCTTCCATTTGCAGCAAAGAATACCGTTCTCGCTAATTTGGAATCTTGACCATGACTACCTTGATTTATATAAGTACCATCAGGTTGTTCTGTTCCGCCACCATGGTCTGTTGATACAACAATCAAAGTGTCATCACGCAAGTTTTGTTTATCAAGGGCATCTACAATCGTTTTTATTTGTTGGTCAATTAAAGTAATTTTATTATAAAATGCTGGTGAATAAAATCCAATATTATGTCCAACGCCATCTAATTCATCTAACTGTAAGTATAAAAGAGCCGTATCTTTCATTTTGTCACTTTCTATATATCCCTTAATCTTTTGAGTTATTTGAGCGTCATTTCCATTCCCTGTTTCCACTCCTAATGAAGGCTCTACATGACCGGCAGTTATATTTTTCCAATTGGAAAAAGCTGCTAGTTTACGTTCTGGCATTTGTTCACGGATTTTTTTAAAGATAGTTGGATACTCCGTATTTTCAGGATAATACCACTTGCCGCTATCACTGTTATCAATATGATGTTTATCATAACCTACTCCTGTTAACATAGCCCCCCAGTTGGGAGAAGATGAGCTAGGAAGAACGGATTGAGCACTATAGGAAACTGCTCCAGATTCAATAATTGAACGCAATGCAGGCACATTTAATCGGTCGCCAACTGGCTCCATTTTCGCATTACTATTACTGAAGTAAGGTGCTTCCTTGTGCACGCCAACACCCGCTCCATCAATACCAATAAATACTACGTGCTTATAAGGCTTCACTTCTGCTTGTTCGGCTATTTGTTTTTTCATTTTTTCAGTTAATTCGTCACCAAGCAAATCACTAATTGTTATAAGACCATCTTTGTTTGTATCAATTTCTTTCTTAGGATGGATCGTAATTGAATGATTTTTTGATTCTAATTGACCAATTTTATATTCTTGGCCATACTCATAAAAATGACTGTTTTGGACTTTGAAAGTTCCCTGGCCTTGATCGACTTTCGTTTTAAAACGAAGTTCCGCAATTTTTGTATTTTGATAATCTATCGTATTTGTATCATTGAAATTTTTGCTACCGGCTACATCTATATGTAATAGACCCGGTTTTTCAGAATCTGAAGTGACTCCACTTGGACCTGATACAAACTCAAATTTATCTTCATCAAATTGAATATCGGTTTTGATTTTTTCTACTCCATCAGACATATTGTTTGTTCTAAGATGAAGATTTACATTAAACTCAGAACCCTTTACGGTATGTTCAGCTCCCACAAAGTCAAGTTTCCCATAAAATTCTTCCTTTAATTGTGGAATAGCAGCATCTTTATGCGCATTGTAAAGGTTTTGAACTTGTTCTGGAGTGATTACTCCCTGTGTAATAGACATTTCATCTAACATGCCGTTTCTTAATCCATATTTACCTTTACCGTCAGCACCAATATTATTATCTAATCCTGTGTTAATATCACCTTTACCGTTAATATCAATCTCATGTTCCAATACCCCGTCTTTATAAAATTTTGCTTTACCATCGCGGTCATGCGTCACCACTATATGATGCCATCTGTTATCAGCAACTTTTATTTTCTTTTGATTTTTCAAGTCTAAACGGCCAGCATTGGAACCTCTCCAATTCCAAAGTAAGTAATCTTTTTCAATTCCAATCAACCAACCTCGATTATTACCGGATGTCCAGTCTTTGTTGGAAATGATTACATCATCATCTGTAAGACTTGCTTTAATCCAAAATGAAACGCTGAAATCTTCGGTTGAACCAAAAGAAAAATCTTCTTTTGGTAGAGAGACATTCCCTCCGTTAAAGCTCGCAGCTTTTCCATTTAAACCATCGATAAAAGAAATGTTTCCCGAGACAGTACCATGATGATTCGAACCAGATAGATCCATAGCATTGCCTTCAAATGAATATTTTCCTATAACATTTTCTAGTTCACTGTTCTGATAAGACACTAGATCCGAAGCGAGTACATTCCTAGCTGAATAATCTTGAAGTCCTAATCCAGGAAGCACAGTTGCCACACATAAAGATGAAAGCACCACTTTTTTAAGAACATTTTTCTTCACCACTTTTTCTCCTCCTCTTACAATGATGTTGATTTACTTTGTTTTTCTGCTTTCATTAAACATTTACTACCATAAACAATATAAAACAACATTATTAACGTGGTATTAATTGGTTGTTAAACTAAAATTAATAAACCAATAATTACGATAAGCTGTAGAAGGCGGAAAGTGATCGACTGGAAAATGTCCGTGTTTTTAAATGCAATGGCTTCCATAAGTATATGGTTCATACAAAAAAGCCTGCAGACATCGACTTCAAAATGAAGACTTTGTCTGCAGGCTAAAACATCCATTAATAGGATGTTTTCTCTTTTGTTTTTATCGTTATTTGTTTACCTATTTTTGTTTTACGTTCTTTTTGAATCATGTAACCAGTAAGTGGAATCCAAATAACGATAAGCACGATAAAAATGAACTTCTCTGCTGAAGCAGAAATGCTTGTGTAATTTAAGATCGCATTTAAATTTGTCATGATTAGCATCCCGCTGACGATAACGGCTAAAACGCGTGTCGGTAAGCTTTTAACGATCCAGGCTGCAAATGGGGCCGCGATAATACCGCCAAGCATGATCGCTCCTGCCCAGAGCCAATTGATCTGTGATGGCCCTAAAGAAATCATAAAGCCAATTGTCGCAGATGCTGCAACAGCAAATTCGCTTGCTGCAACCGTGCCAATCACCATACGCGGCTCCATTCCTTTTTGAGACAAAAGAGCGGGCGTAGCGATCGGTCCCCATCCTCCTCCGCCACTTGCATCGAAAAATCCACCTACAAAGCCGAGTGGAACGTAAAAACGGTTCGTCAGCGGTTTCGGATTTTGTTTACGGGCGTCCTGCAAAAATAAAAACCGCGCCAAAATGTAGAGGCCAAGACAAAGAAGAAAAGAGGAAACGTAAAGCCGTACGTTATTTCCCGTTAAATTGCTTAAAAAAGTGGCACCGGCAAATGCGCCGATTGAGCCAGGGATAATTAATTTTTTCAGCATCGCTTTATCTACGTTGCCAAAACGTCGATGGCTCATGCCGGATGCAGCGGTTGTCACAACTTCTGCCATATGGACAGAAGCAGAGGCAATGGCTGGTGCAATACCTGCTGAGAGCAATAATGTAGTTGATGTGAGGCCATAGCCCATTCCGAGTGACCCGTCAACGAGCTGAGCAGCTAGTCCGACGAGTGCAAGAATTAAAAAACGTTCCATAACTGTTCCTCCTGTTGTCTACAAATCGGGATAAGCAGATGTCAGTTCTGCTATGTACCGATCCCGCTCTTCCGGGTGATCGAGATAATGTAAATCTGCTGCTTTTTTCAGCCATATCCGGCGTTCATGGCGGCTGTCAACATGTTTTTTAATATACTGTCTTGTCTCATATAAAAAATCAAGATACTCCTCATATCGTTCATCAAATTGATCTTCGAGATGATTGCGGATGTTTTTCGATAAAGTGGGACTTGCGCCTCCTGTTGAGACGCTGATCATGAGTTTGCCGCGAATGAGTACGGCTGGAATCTGGGCATTTCCAAGGTCATTGTGTTCTGCGTGTACGACGAGCTTTCCATGTTTTTTGGCAAGGGTCGCCATTCGTTCATTCGCTTCTTTATCATCTGTTACAAGCATGATTAAAAAAGCATCTTTTAAATCGCTCCATTCCACTTTTTTTCGATGTAAAATAACTTTTTCATTAGCGGCAAGCTGTTCAATCGATGGATGAATTTCAGGACTAACAATATGTGCACAAATACCGAAACGAAGCAGGTTTTCGATTTTATGAAGCGCGATCGGTCCGCCTCCTGCAATTACAATCTTTTGATCAGTAAGGTCAATCATGATTGGAAACATAACGGTACCTCATAAAATGCTTCTTCAACACGCTGTGCCAGTATTTGACCAAGCATTGGGTCATAGCCGATATGGCGGCATAAATACACCTCTGCCTCTGTTTGGAGTTTCCTCACTTCACGATCCATTGTTTTTGTTAAAATGCCTGTAAATAGCAAGTATGGGACGATAAAAAGCTGTCTTGACTTCGTTGCAGCTAATTTATACAAAGCATCTTCAAACGTTGGTTCACAGGCCGCTAAATATCCGATATGTACATCGGATAACTTGGTTTTTTCTTTAAAAAGACAACTTATTTGGTCGAAGTCCTGTTTCGTTTCGGGATCACTGCTTCCACGTCCAACGAGTAATACACATGCATCCTCCTGAAAAGGTGCCGCTTCTTTCATTCGATCAATTAGTACATCAACAATATGTTCATGCACACCGAGCGGGCGTCCGTAACGAATCATCAGATTAGGGTAGTGCTGTGCTGCTTGTTTAAGTTCTTCGGGAATGTCTTTTTTTGCATGACCTGCTGTTAAGAGAAGAAACGGCATGGCAATGATTTCTGTGGCCCCTTTTTGTACGCATTTTGCTAAGCCGTCTGCAATCGATGGTTCTGAAAGCTCTAAATAACAAATTTCTTGTATTTGAGCATCAACAAGCGGCATTGTTTCTTCAATAAAGGCTGCTGCTTGTTTAGCTCCTTCTTTTATGCGAGTACCATGACAAATGTAGAGGATTGCTCTCATTGTTCACGGCCTCCTTGTGCCAAAACCCCATTTTTTTCTTCAAACCAGTGTAGTTGATCGCGCATTTTTACGACTTCTCCGACAATGATCATACTTGGATTCGTAATGCCTTCTTTTTGAGCCACATCATAAATGTTTGCGAGTGTGCCTGTGACTGTTTGTTGCTTCGCTGTCGTTCCCCAGTGAATAAGGGCAGCAGGTGTTTCTGTCGGTTTGCCATGCTTGATAAGCTGTTCTTGAATGTAAGGAAGATTTTTAACCCCCATGTAAATGGCTATTGTATCGATTCCTTTAGCAAGTGAAGCCCATTTCATTTCTTCATCCGCACCTGTCTTTCGGTGGCCGGTTACAATAGCAAACGATGCGCCGTGATCGCGGTGCGTAACGGGGATACCGGCATAGGCAGGAGCCGCAATACCAGAAGTAATACCAGGGATTACTTCAAATTCAATGCCGTGATGGGCAGCATACGCTGCTTCTTCACCACCGCGCCCAAAGACGTACGGATCGCCGCCTTTTAAACGGACGACTTGCTTGCCTTCTTTAGCATGTTTAACAAGAAGTTCGTTAATGTTTTCTTGTTGAACAAAATGACGGTCCGGCAGTTTTCCGCAAAAAATGAGCTCGGTTCCTGTTTTTGCATGATCGAGCAGTTCCATGCTGATTAAACGGTCATACAAAATGACGTCAGCTTGCTTAATTGAATTTAAACCTTTTACTGTAATTAGATCCGGATCACCCGGTCCTGCACCGACAAGCCAAATTTTGCCCATCGTGCCACCTCCCCGTTCATTGTGCGTTCGATCTTCTCTATTTCGTATCCGTCGAGCAGGTCATTTGAAGCCTACTCTCCGAACGGATACGTTTTTTCATACAACATAATTTCTTCATAATCAAGAAGAATGGTAAGACTCTCTTTACAACCAGTTATGACTCTTTAAATAATCAACAAGCTGATCTACACACTCATCAATAGTATACTGGTCAGTATTTAACACAAGTTCTGGCTTATCTGGTGCTTCATAAGGAGATGTAATACCTGTAAATTCAGGGATTTCACCTGCTCGTGCTTTTTTATATAATCCTTTTGGATCACGCTCTTCGCATTTTTCAATTGGACATTCAACAAATACTTCAATAAATTCGCCTTCTTCAAGAAGAGCACGAACGGTATCGCGATCTTCACGGAATGGCGAGATGAACGCAGTAAAGACGAGCTGACCGCTGTCTACAAATAACTTGGCTACTTCACCGATACGGCGAATGTTTTCTTTACGTGCTTCATCGGAAAAACCAAGATCTTTATTTAAACCGTGGCGAACATTATCCCCATCGAGGACGTACGTGTTCACACCAAGATCAAACAAGCGGCGTGCCGCTGCATTCGCAACAGTCGATTTGCCGGAACCAGACAGACCAGTAAACCAAAGAACTGAGCTATGGTGCCCGCTTTTTGTGCGGCGTTCTTCTTTTGTCAGTGATTGTTCATGCCAGACGATATTTTCAGCCATTATGATTCTCCCCCTTAGCTATGCGCTGTTTCTTTCATTCCACGAATCAATACTTCAACTACTTCTTTACGGCTGAATTCTGCCGGTGGAATTTGACCGGAACGAAGCATTTCGCGCACCTTAGTACCGGAAAGAATCACATGATCGTCCTTGCCATGCGGACAAGTTTTTGAAGACGCCATGTTTCCGCATTTTTCACAGTAGAAGCTATGTTCAAAGAATAAAAGAGTAATGCCAATTTCTTCTGGTGTAAAGTTCGAGAAAATTTCCTGTGCTTCGTACGTACCGTAATAATCGCCAACACCTGCATGATCACGGCCAACGATGAAGTGAGTACAGCCGTAGTTTTTGCGGACAAGCGCATGAAAAATCGCTTCACGCGGTCCAGCATAGCGCATTGCGGCTGGGAATACAGCAAGCTTCACACGGTCTGCCGGGTAATAGTCACGAAGCAATACTTGATAGCTTTCCATACGAATATCAGCTGGAATATCATCTGATTTTGTTTCGCCAACGAGCGGATTTAATAGAAGCGCATCGACAATTTCAAGCGCTGATTTTTGAATGTATTCATGCGCCCGGTGGACTGGATTACGTGTTTGAAACCCAACAATTTTGTTCCATCCGTTTTCATTAAAAATGCGACGTGTTTCAGATGGATCGAAATAAAACTCTGCAAATTGTTTACGCTCAATGCGTTTGACAAGCGTCACCGGTCCACCGAGATAAATATGGCCTCGGTCATATAACTTTTTCACACCTGGATGCGCTTCTTCAGTCGTCTTGTACACGTTTTGTGCTTCAAATTTTTGATCAGGTTCATAAATGTCGGTAATATTTAAAACGCCGTAAACAATCCCTTTTTGTTTCAATAGAACAGCATCACCTACTGTATAGTCCGATGCATCTTTGACAGGTAGTGTAATTGGCAGGCTCCATACTGTACCATTTGCGAGACGCATGTCTTTAACGACAAGCTCGTAATCTTTTTCTGTTAAAAATCCAGTAAGAGGGCTAAATGCGCCGGTTGCGATTAATTCAAGGTCACTTAATGCTGTAGCGTCAAGCTCTACTTCTTTCGTAATTTCTGATAAATCAAGATCTGGCTGATACTGGTTAATAAGATGGCCTCCATGGGCAGCAATATTTGTCATGTGTGTTAAACCCTCCGATATAAGTAAAATCATATATAGATACTTGGTATTGCAATCAAAAAAAATTACGTTGTATGCAGACCACATTCTGTTTTCCCGGAACCGCTCCAGCGGCCAGAACGAACGTCATCAATTGAAAATGCTGGTTTTGTGCACGGTGCACAGCCAATACTAGGGTATCCTTGGTCGTGAAGAACGTTGTAGTCAAGCTCATGCTTTGTTACGTAGCGCCATACTTCTTTCCATGTCCAATGAATAAGCGGACATACTTTAACTTTTTCAAATCGTTTATCAAGATTTAAGTAATTCGTATTGGCTCTTGATTCCGACTGCTCACGGCGGAGTCCTGAAATCCAGGCTGTCGACGGTGCAAGTGCTTTTTGAAGAGGAATGATTTTACGGATTTCACAGCATTTATTTGGATTTGTTTTAAATAAATCCGGTTCAAATTGTGCTGCTTGCTCTTCAATAGTCAGGTCAGGCTGCTGCATGCGGATATTTAATTTTGGATACCGTGCTTTTACTTTATCAATGATATCATACGTTTCTTTAAAATGATAATTGGTGTCAAGAAAAACAATTTCAGCATCCGGTTTAATTTGTGCAATGAGATCAATAAGGACAATGCCTTCAATGCCGAAGCTACAAGCATAAACAAGTTTTTCATCATATGTTTCATAAGCCCATCGCAGCGTCTCAAGCGCACCTTTCGTTTCTGAATCTGCTGGAAAGTCAGGAATCTGTGCCTGCGCATCGTTCCATGATTCAAACGTAATCATTTGTTTCCCCCCATTCATTATGTCTCTTTATGGATGAATTTAGTTTATCAGAAAATGGTGCAAAGTCAATCCTATTTAGATACTCGGGATTAAAAAACCTCATTTATTTTTATTATAAGTCCATTCCATATTGTATATGTTCTTTTTTCAGTCGGGTGATGATATAATCAGATCTGATGAATTCATTTTGGGAGGATAAAAAATTTGATTACAGTACAAGATGTTAGTCTTCGCTTTGGCGATAAGAAATTGTTTGAAGATATTAACTTGAAATTCACACCGGGTAACTGCTATGGGTTAATCGGTGCGAATGGGGCAGGTAAATCCACATTTGTGAAAATCTTGTCAGGTGATCTTGAGCCGCAGACAGGCCACGTATCGATCCCGAAAGATTCTCGACTTGCTGTTTTGAAACAAAATCACTTTGAATATGAAGAATTTGGCGTACTTGAAACAGTCATGATGGGCCATACTCGTTTATATGAAGTTATGAAAGAAAAAGACGCTATTTATATGAAAGCGGATTTCACAGATGAAGATGGAATGCGTGCTGCAGAACTTGAAGGTGAATTCGCAGATATGAACGGGTGGGAAGCAGAATCTGAAGCGGCCATTTTGCTGTCAGGTCTTGGAATTCCTGAATCCCTTCACGATAAGAAGATGGCAGATGTAGACGGTTCAGAGAAAGTAAAAGTGCTTCTTGCACAAGCTTTGTTCGGTAAACCAGATGTTCTTTTACTCGATGAGCCGACCAACCATCTTGATATTCAAGCGATTCGTTGGCTGGAAGAATTTTTAATTAACTTTGAAAATACGGTCATCGTCGTATCCCATGACCGTCACTTTTTGAATAAAGTGTGTACGCATATAGCCGATCTGGATTTCGCAAAAATTCAAATTTACGCCGGTAACTACGATTTCTGGTATGAATCTAGTCAATTAGCGCAAAAACTGCAATCAGATGCGAATAAGAAAAAAGAAGAGAAAATTAAAGAGCTTCAAGCGTTTATTGCTCGTTTTAGTGCAAACGCATCAAAATCAAAACAGGCAACATCTCGTAAAAAATCACTCGATAAAATTACGCTTGACGATATTCGCCCATCATCACGCCGTTATCCGTACGTTCATTTCCAGATCGAACGGGAAATTGGCAATGATGTCCTTCGTGTAGAAGGTTTGTCGAAAACAATTGACGGTGTTAAAGTACTTGATAACGTTAGCTTTATTATGAACAAAGATGATAAAATAGCCCTTGTTGGCACAAATGAAGCGGCAAAAACAGCCCTCTTTAAAATTTTAGCAGGTGAGATGGAAGCGGACGAAGGCACATACAAATGGGGTATAACAACGACACAAGCCTATTTTCCAAAAGACAACTCCGATTACTTTGACGGATCAGACCTGACGCTTGTTGACTGGCTTCGTCAATATTCTCCAGCAGATGAAAGTGAAAGTTTCCTGCGTGGATTCCTTGGCCGGATGCTTTTCTCAGGCGAAGAAGCATTGAAAAAAGCAAGTGTCCTTTCGGGTGGTGAAAAAGTGCGCTGTATGCTGTCCAAAATGATGCTGTCTAGTTCCAACGTGTTGCTTCTTGATGAGCCAACGAACCATCTTGATCTTGAATCCATTACAGCTCTTAATAACGGATTGATCAATTTTAAAGGATCACTCATTTTCGCCTCGCATGACCATCAGTTCGTACAGTCGACAGCCAATCGTATTATCGACATTACACCAAATGGTGTTGTCGATAAATCAGTCACATATGATGAATATTTAGATGATGATGAGCTTCAGAAAAAAGTAAAAGCAATGTATGCATCATAAGAATTGAAGGTTCTTGTTTGTGTAAGTACTGATTAACGATTAAGTAAAATAATGAAATAACTAATTTAAGCCTACTCTTGATCAAAAGGAGTAGGCTTAAATTTATTGGCTATTCTTAAATTATTTTTGATCGTCCACCTTTATATTAAATACTTTGTCCTCAAAGGTAAATGTTTCTGTGAATGTCACGGTCCACTGGTCATTTTGTTCATTAAACATCACATCGCTGATCGTTGCTGTAAAGCCACCGTCGTCCTGTTTTTTCTCAATCGCCTGCCGGACGGCTTCTGCTTCGGTTAAGTCCGCTCCATTTGGCTGATACGTCGGGAGAACGGTGACAAATTTGGCTCTTCCCTGTCCCGGGTATGATTCCATAATTGGACCTGACGCTTCTACTAAAACCCGCTGGCCGACTTTGAGTTTTTTATTAGCATTGGGAAATGTGTAATTAGTTGCGCCGTAATATTCACCGTGACCCCCCGTTTTTGAAAAGTCAGCGGGCTTGGCTGAAACAATCAGCATTCCTTCTCCGGATACACTCATCACATAAGCGCCTGCTTTAGAGGGCTCGCGGATAACGGCTTTTTTCGGATACTCAACATCCGGCTCGCCCGGCAATGGCAGCATTCGTCCATCTTGCTTGATAACAATGTCATATTTGGCAAATTGCTTTTTAATATCTTTTATTTGTTTGTCCGTTAAAAAATCATGCCCGATTTCAATTGTACGTGTAATCGTATCGACATTGATGCTAAGCGACACACGGTCTGCTTCTTTCATCGGTTTGAGCGCTTTAGATACGTTATACATCAAATTTCGGTTATCTTTCTCACTGTATTCTGTTTTGAAAATATGAATATATTTCGCTAAAATCTTTCCTTCATCAACTTGTTTTTGCAAAAGGCGGACGAGTTCATCTGTATTTTCATCCGGCTCTTTAATACCAATCCAAATGCCAGATTCATTAGCGCCGCCTGTCTGGTTTTTCAAATACATGATGCCCTTGTCATATAAATTGCCGTACACCATATTAACGGCCAGAAATACTGCTTCTGCTTCGATTGACTGAACGCCAATGTCTTCCTGCAGTGCCAGCGTATTCTCGCCAAGATAGCCGCCTGTTAACATATCATTTTCCAATGCTTTTTCATATGCTGTGTCCCGCAAATTTGTATCGTCTGTCGTCTGTTTCAGCTCGACAATGATATTTTGCTCTTGCTTTGATTCTTGAATGGTTTCGGCTTCATCTCTTTTTGGCACTGAAACATTGGAAGCCCCGCAGCCAGCAGAAAACAGTAACATTAAGGTGAAAAGATAAGCGGATTTTTTCATCTGTGCATTTCTCCTTTCTTAATTATAAGAATAACAGGAAAAGATGAGAAAAGAAGGAAAGATAAATGAAGATATGATGAAAAATCGGGGTTCCACTTTTCCAATTAATTCGTTCAATGATTATCAATATTAAAGGTATTGTCAATAAGAAGTAAAAGTAAAGTTTACGAGACTATCTTTTCGCATTTAGCGATTAATTTGATAGCATATTCATGAATAAAGGATAAATTAAAATGTAAAAAAAAAGAAGGATTTTATGGTGTTGAGTAGAACATTTCATTATGATTAAACCTCTATATTGCATTCAATAAAAATAACACTAGAACTAAAAAGAAAGTATCAATTATCTCAGATTTGTTCACGGTAACGAAAGAGGAGGTGTGATACTATGGCGCAAGGTGTTCTGTGTGAAGTAAACAATTGTAAACATTGGGATTATGGAAACAAATGTACGGCAGATGCGATTTATGTAGTCAGTCATAAAGGCAAGCAAGCATCCCAAAGTGAAGAAACGGATTGTAAGACCTTTGAAGTAGAAGCTTAATTACTCTAGGGTAACCATCCCGATGGTTACCCTTTCCTTTATATTTAGTACTGATAATAAATATCATTTTCATTCAAGTTTATTGAATTATTATCTTAATATTTTTAAAAATGAAATTGTATCTTTTTTTTATGTTTAAATAAAAGAGAATGGGCGTTTTCCACTTTTTCCTCTATATAGCTGATCGAATAATCACCTAATGGATCTGATAAATCGCCGATTGCTCGAGATAAGTTATCAATCATACCCCTTAATGGTTCATGTTCTAGCTCTTTTCTTACGTTTACCTCATACATGATTTCATGAGCAAGGTGCTGGATTTTTCGTAAGCGCATTTCTTTTGTTTTCATATACTCATTCCCCCTTGTTTACTGTATCGTTTAAATATATGGCGAACATTAGAAGTTCATGAGTAGATACTTTGATCTGTATAATTTTCTTCTTTTGTATGAGGTACTAATTTTGAAACAGGAATAGGTTTTCCATTTTGATCAACGGCTACCATTGTAAGAAAGGACTCCGTTGTTGTTAAAGAATAATAAATCAGTAGAGTGAACTTTTACATAGACTTCCGTAAAACAATTATACCGCCAAGTTGGTGTAATCCCAAAGGCGGTTTTTAGCTGTTTTGATGAAATGATAGAACAGATACAAGTAGATGTGCAAACACAAGTTCTTTTCTATTTTACAATCATGACCGGACAATTCACACGCTTGACAACTTTATGGCTCACGCTGCCAAGAACAAACTGCTGCAAGTTATTAAGACCTCGGCTACCGAGAATAACAAGGTCCACTTTTTCTTCATTCGCATATTTTACAATCGTCGGACCTGGTTCACCGTGTTTCAACATGACGGAATAGCGGAGCCCTTTTTGTTTAAACAGTAGTTCATGGCGATTCAGCTTGTCGCGCCGTTCTCTTTGCGCAGCGACAAGGCTATCTTGATGAAGCACAGCTTTTTTTGAATCATCATAATTAATAATGTAAATCATCGTAATGATGCAGTCAGACGACATTTTTGCAAGATTCCCGGCTTGTTTTGCAGCCCGATATGAATGATCAGATCCATCTGCGGCCACGAGAATATGTTTATACATAAAAATCCCCCACTTTATTTTGCTTGGCGTGCTGCCTGCTGAATTGGGTCCCATACACCGTTGACAGGAGGAGAATAGCTTAGATCAAGATCCTCTAATTCTTCAATGGTCATGTTGTTAAATAGAGCCGTTGATAGCACGTCAATTCTCTTTTCAGCCCCATTTATACCAATCGCTTGACCGCCGAGAAGCAAGCCTGTATCTGGATGATATAATAGTTTAATGTGAAGCGGCAATGCTCCTGGATAATAGCCCGCTATATCCTTTGTTTGAATGCTTGATGTTTTATATGGAATCCCGAGTTTTTTTGCGTCATTTTCAATTATACCTGTTGACGCGGCGATTAAGTCAAAAAACTTCATTACGGACGTGCCTGTAATGCCGGAAAATAATCGTGTTTTTCCTGACATATTCAAGCCTGCAATCCGCCCCTGCTTGTTTGCTGTTGTACCGAGTGGAATATAGTCTTGTGTTTGTTTGACGATATGAAAATGAGTCGAACAGTCGCCGGCAGCATAAATGTCAGGTATGGATGTTTCCATTTTGTCGTTGACAATAATAGCTCCGTTATCAAGCATATTCATACCAGTGTCTTTTAAGAAGTTTGTATTTGGGCGAATACCGACGGATGCAATAATGAGATCGGCTTTGTACGTATTCTGATTTGTTTTGATCTGTCCATCTTCAATAGCTTGTATTTGTTCATTTAATGTGAGTATAACTCCATGACGTTCTGCTTCTGAGTGAAGATGTTTAGACATATCCGGGTCAAACATTTTCGCAATGTGGTTACTTCGTTGTATAATCCGAATTTGTTTATGCAGCCGATGAATATTTTCAGCAAGTTCAAGACCAATGTAACCAGCCCCGATAATCACCACGTCTTGAACACTATCATCAAGATTTTGAATAAGCTGCTCTGTATCAGGAATCGTCTTTACGACATGTACATTCTCCGCTATTGCGCCTTCCCATTTTGGAACAGCGGGGCTGGCACCGGTCGCAATCAGCAATCGATCGTATGGAACGGTGAACGGTTGCCCGTTTTCATAGTTCGTGCCAGATACGGTTTTTTGTTTAAGGTTGATAGAGGACACTTCATGTAAAATACGAGCATCTATGCCGTATTTTGAGCGGAATGTATCAACACTCCTCGCAATGAGCTTTTCAGTTGATTCAATGAGACCGCCAATGACATATGGCAGGCCACACTGACCATATGAATAAATAGGTCCTTTTTCAAGAACAGTAATCTGGGCTTGTTCATCGTTGCGAACGATTTGCATGGCAGCACTCATGCCTGCTGCGTCCCCTCCAATAATAACGTAGCGCATTATTTTAGTACCGATACATCATTGTATTGGTTGCCATGTGAAAATTTAGCCACAACGTATGAACATGTTGGAATAATTTTCAACTTATTTTCACGCGCATAGGCAACGAGTGAGTCAAGAAGCTGACCTGCTACACCGCCGCCACGCAATTCTTGTGAAACATACGTATGATTCGCATTAATTTTCCCCTCACCTGCAGGAACATAGGTAATTTCAGCTATACGCTTACCTTCTTTTTCTATATAAAATATGCCTTCTTTATGTTGAATCGTTTCCATTTTTATCAAACCCCTTTCAAATAGTCTTCTATTTAGTATACCCATTTACATACAAGTGTTTAAACCCATTTATATATTCCTTACAGCAATAATACAGATAGGATGAATATGATACAATAAAGTCATTATTTGATCACTTAGAAAGGATTTGTCATGATGAAAGATTCTTCGACAACACATGTTTTTTCAAAAGGAGAAGAAATCGCTAATTCAATTACGCATGGCATCGGTGTATTGCTCAGTATCGCAGCGCTCGTCTTGCTCATTGTCTTCTCAGCATTGTATGGGAATGGCTGGCATTTAGCCGGGTTTACGGTGTTTGGCGTCACCATGTTCATGCTGTATACGTCTTCTACCCTTGTTCATAGCTTCCCGCAAGGAAAAGTAAAAGACTTATTCGAGATTTTTGATCATGCGTCTATTTACTTTTTTATTGCCGGTACGTATACCCCATTTTTACTCATTGCGGTGAAGGGTGCACTCGGTTGGTGGTTGTTTGGCATTGTCTGGGGAATCGCTCTAATTGGTACTATATTTAAATGCTTTTTCGTGAAAAAGTTTGTCGTCCTATCCACAGTGCTTTACGTTGTGATGGGCTGGTTGATTGTCTTTGCTTGGGGTCCTCTCGTTGATGCACTGTCGGCAGAAGCATTTGTATTTCTTGTAATAGGGGGTCTTTTATATACTGTCGGTGCCGTTTTTTATGTGTGGCGCGGATTTAAATATCACCATATGATTTGGCATTTGTTTGTTCTTGCTGGCAGCATATTTCACTTTTTTGCTGTCCTCAGTTTACTGCCGGACGCTTAAAATTTTATGCGGAGGTCTTTTACTTTTCTGAAAAATCGGGTATAATGGCAGTATTAGATGATTACATTAAAAAAGACCGTTTCAATGGGCTAACATTGAAACAGCCAAACAATAGTAAGGTTCCTATTAGGAATCGACACCAACATAGCTAAAACCGCCAAGAGGGGACAATCTCAAGGGCGGTTTTAGTCTTTTTTATGAAATGACAAAATGGAAACAACTAGACCTGAAAACGAGATCATAATAATCATTGTCTTCAATATCGTGAGAATAAGCCACCATCAGTGTGATAGAGGGTGAAGTTAAGCCATGTTTTCGCATTCAAAAGCTCCCTTCATCGACCATTTCTTTTAATACAATCAAAATTTCTTTTTCAATATAGTAGTCCCTTAATTTATCGTGTAGATCCCCATATTATACTGCCGCTTCTTATATCCGTCTGAAACGCCAAACATATCCGTTAATTCGGGAATATGCCAAATCGTTTCTTTTACACTATCGTAAGACCAGTACGCTAAAAAACATTTTTAAATATATTCAGCTTGATATGGCACACATGTGAATATTTTTAATTTCAAACAACGAATTAAATTATAATAGCCGAGAACATCTATGATTTCCATCACGATTGTTCTCGGCTAAGGTTTACTTTCACGTATTATTCACTGAACTCTACATTATGATATACTTGTCCGACGTCTTCTAAATCTTCCAAGGCATCAATTAATTTTTCAAATTGCGCCTGATCTTCTTCTGATAATGTCACGTCATTTTGTGCAAGCATCGTTAGCTCTGCCACCGTAAACTCAGTTATCCCTACATTTTTAAATGCTTCTTGCACAGCGTGAAACTGGTCAGGTTCGGCATAAACAATCACCGCTCCCTCTTCTTCTAATATGTCACGAACATCTACATCCGCTTCCATTAATATTTCAAGCACTTCATCTGCTGTTTTACCTTCAAGACCGATGACAGCCGTCTTATCAAACATATAGGCGACAGATCCACTTACACCCATATTACCACCATTTTTACCAAAGGCAGCCCGCACATCTGATGCCGTACGATTTACGTTATTTGTCAGCGCATCTACAATAATCATAGATCCATTTGGTCCGAAGCCTTCATAACGAAGTTCATCAAAGCTTTCTTCTGAACCACCTTTTGCTTTTTCAATTGCACGATCAATAATTGTTTTCGGTACACTGTACGTTTTTGCACGCTCAAGTACGACCCTTAAAGCCTGATTTGATTCTGGGTCTGGCTCCCCTTGCTTAGCCGCTACATAAATTTCACGTCCGAACTTTGCATATATACGACTCGTATTTGCATCTTTTGACGCTTTTTTTTCTTTAATATTGTTCCACTTACGGCCCATAACGAACACTCTCTTTCTCAACTTAGAATCTATACAAATTATTAGCTTATATATTATACATCAATGGCATAGAATCGTGTCAATATAGTAGTAGTAAGTGAAGTACGTTTACATATTTATTTTTATACCGCTCTTTAATACACATCTTCCAACGCTTTTCTAAGGAGAGACATACTTCGGTCGAGATCTGTTTTTACTTGTTTTTTATATAATTTCGCTTTTTCATAATCCGCAAATTGATACACAACAATTTCTTTATATTTAGCTCCTTCTTGAACTTTTTTCGTCCGCATTAAAATGCCATCATCAATCAAATCATGCAGTGAGCGGTAAATTTCAGAATGATTTGGCTCGTATCCTAACGATTTAAATGATGTTTTTAGTTCGTCCATTGCCTGCATGCCATACATTTTATGTTCTTCGACAAATCGAATCATATATAACTTTAAAAAAGCACGCTGCTTAATTAAAAACTTTCCTTCTCCTCTAGGCATTATGATCACGTCCTCGTCTATACTTTTTTTCATTTTACCATATTTTAATATAGACGTGTGTTTAAATAGATAAATTTGATTTTTGCACATAATGTATTATTATTTTTAATATAATTCGATCGTTAAATTTTTTTCCGAATCCGCTTGTGCAATAAAGACTTGCTCGATTTTCACTTTTCGTTTTTGCAGTTCAGTTTGAAGCCATAATGGAGTTTGTTTTGCTTTTGCAAGCGCTTCAAACTGAATGTTCCCTTCTAAAATGACAACATATGATTCTTTTTCACTTTCTTCGCCATCGTATCTAATGGGACGCTTCCCTTTTTTTAACAATGCATTTAATGCCCCATTTGTTTCAATTAATGCATATTCGACATCGCTCAATTGAAAAATCCCCTTCATTCGAAGCAACTCAAGCAGTTCATCAATCGAGTATTTTTCTTTCGCTAAATTTTGTTCAATAATATGACCATTTTGAATAATGACAGTCGGTTTTCCTTCAATCCACTCACGTATTTTCCGACTTTTTAAAGTAGCTATACCAGCTAAAAGTGGAATGATGCCCCATATAAAGATCGCCGTTGCTCCATGCCAGAAGCTTTTTTCGAGCCCCGTCGACATTTCAGCGGCGATACCACCTATTGTAATACCAGTCACGTATTCAAAGAATGACAACTGAGCGATTTGCCGTTTACCGGTTAATTTCGTCACAGCAAACAGCAACAGGACAAGAACGATCGAGCGCCATATGACATGATATATATCCATTAAGCTTCGTCCATCCGCAGTTCAACAGCGTGAGCGATGCATGGTATCGAATCTTTTTGCAGGACTGATAACGGCGACAATAATGCACCTGTTGCAGCGATTAATACGCGTGTCCATTCATTTGTGATCATTTTTTCATATATATATCCGCACGTCACAGCAGCTGAGCAACCGGCACCAGATCCGCCCGAAAAGACTTGCGGTTCTGACCCATATAACAGTTCACCACAGTCCAGCATAGACGTCTGTGACAAGTTCATTCCGCTGTCTTTCAATAATTTCACAAAAATTTGTTTTCCTGTTTTCCCAAGATCGCCCGTAATAATGCAGTCATACTCTTCAGGATTTTTCACATGTCGAATAATCGTATCCGCAGCAGCCGGTGCCATAGCAGCGCCCATATTAAATGGATCGGTTACTCCGTAGTCTAAAACCCGCCCCGGCGTGGCAGAATGAATGTATGGACCTGTACCGCTGCTAGATAAAATTGCTGCACCGCACGCTGTCGCTGTCCACTGAGAGATAGGCGGTTTTTGGCCACCGTATTCTGTCGGGTAGCGGAACTGTTTTTCCACCGCTGCATTATGACTTGCCGCAGCGGTTAACACATTTTTTGCATATCCGCCATCAATCAGTGCGGCACCTGTCATAAAACCCGCCATGGACGTCGCACATGCATTATACAAACCGATAAACGGAATCGATAACGTCCGTGCTGCAAAGTTCGTCGGTGTCATTTGATTAATTAAATCCCCTGCTAAAAAAACGTCGACTTCTTCATTGGTCAGTTCGGCTTTTTTTAGCGCATGAATCGATGCATCTTCCATTAAGCGCCTCTGTGCTTTTTCAAAACTTTTTTCGCCACCGTCCAGTTTTTCAAAAAATTGATCAAATGTAGATGCGAGCGGACCTTTTGCTTCAAACGGACCACCGACAGAAGATGCTGCAATAATGACCGGTTTTGTTTTAAATGTCCATGTCATGATCCAATCATCCTTTTTACTTATTAGAATGAAACAAACAACCATTTTTATGCACAAAAAAACGGCCGAAGCCGCTTTTCATTCAAACGTTGTAAAATGAAAAAAATTTTGAATTATACGTTATACAGTATTGCAACAACGTAAAGGGGCAGTAATTGTTTCAAACTCGTTCAAACAGCATAGCGACGCCAATTCCACCGCCACTGCCGACTGCCGCAACACCATATTTCGCTTTTTGCTCAGGCATTCCATAAAAAAGGCGGAGAGCAAGCATAGCACCGGATGCGCCATACGGATGACCAAGGGCGAGTCCTCCGCCATATATGTTTATTTTATTAATCGGAATGTTCAATTCACGTGCGGTGTATATAATTTTGACGGCAAATGCTTCATTGATTTCCCATAAATCAATGTCCCCTACGGTTAAACCTTGTCGCTTTAAAAGCTTCTGTATCGCTGGTACCGGTGTCGCTGCTGGAAAATTCGGATCCGCTCCAGCGACCGCACTGGCCACCACTTTTAATCCGGGCGCTGCGCTGGAAGTAAGCATGACAGCACATGCGGCATCATTAAAAGCGGAAGAATTGATCGCTGTCACTGTTCCGCCTGACGTGAAGGACGTTTTAGCACGCGATGCCAACTTTTCAACAGGACGCTTTTTCATACTCGCTTCATCTTTATGAATGTCATGTATCGGCACGATTTCTCGATGAAATAACCCACGCTCAAGAGACTCATAATAGCGTCGGTAACTGCGTATCGCGTATTCATCCTGTTCTGCGCGTGAAATATGCTCTTGTTCTGCAAGCCATTCTGCTGCCATCCCCATCTCCGGATCTCCAATATGATCCGGAGAAAAAATAGCTTTCCCAGGGCGTGGTGATGTACTTGAGCTTTCACATCCCCCTGCAATGACGTTTTCTGCTTCGCCTGCTTGAATAAGTGATGCACCGAGACGGATCGCTTCTAAGCCGGAAGAACATTGTCGATCTACTGTTAATCCGGGAACAGTAACAGGCAGACCAGCCATTAAGGAAGAAAGTCTCGCAATATTCCCTCCGGGTCCTGTGACATTGCCTAAAATCACTTCATCCAGCGTTGATGAAAGGCCATTAAAAAGCTTTTGTATAACCGGTGCAGCTAGTTCTGCCGCACCCACATTTTTCATGAGGCCATCTTTAATGCCAACTGGTGTTCTATATGCGTCTATTATATATACACTCACTTAAATACCTCCAGCGCCATTTTTTTCAAATCACTGCGGGCGATTTTCCCATTGGTTGTGTGAGGCAATGAGTCAACGCATGCCCATTTACGCGGTATTTTTTCAATGGACAGGCACGCTTTCGCATGAGATTTCAGCCTAGTTGGATCGACATTCCCGGTGTACATACAGACAATACGTTCCCCTAAATGTATATCTTGGATGGATGTCACGGCTGCTTCCTTCACACCCGTATGTTTCAATAGGACACGTTCCACTTCTTCTGGATAGACATTCACGCCGCCGCTAATGATCATAAACTGTTCACGTCCTACGATATATAAATAGCCGTCTTCATCCATATATCCAGCGTCACTGACTGTATAAAACCCATCTTCTTCGATATTCATTTCATACGAATCATTCTTTGCATATCCACTAAACAGCATCGGGCTCTTCACGTAGACGGTGCCTGTTTCACCTGCTGGAAGCACTTGACTGCCTTGACGAATCTCGATTTCAACACCTGTACTCGGTTTACCTGAAGATGATGGCTTATGACTGTAGTCCTTTGGCGTCATATACGATACAAAACTTAACTCAGATGCGCCATAAAACTCATATAGCACCGCGTTTGGATATTGCGTTACCCATTGCTGCTTCCGTTCTCCGGTCCACCCTGCTCCTGACAGAAAAACGATCCCTTCCCCCTCTACATCATTTGTCTTCATTAATGATTCAAGCATCGTTGGCACAGCATACATAACGAATGATGGCGCTTCTTTCAATGTTTGAGTAATGTGCTGCGGCCAAAATTTTTCATGAAGAATGAGTTTCTGACCCGTATACAGTGCAAAGGCAGCACCGTATAAGAAAAGAGAGTGATGGATTGGCCCTGCTATTACCGCTGTTTCCTGCCCTGTTAATAGAAAATCGCTTAGGCCTGCTTCAAAACTTTTGATCCAGGAACGATGACTGCGGCCAAACTGTTTCGGTACACCGCTTGAACCAGATGTAAAACCTGAATAAAAAATGGTTTCTCCGTCATTACTGCAAAAGTCTGTCGGTTCTGTATTCATAATCAGTTGACCGGTCTTGGCAAGTGAATCTTTTCCGATAAGTAGCCTCGGAGCGGCTATATGAAGCCGCTCTTCTCTTTCCACCTTTGTCATACGCGGATCGAGCGGCATAAATGTCCACCCAGCGCGGGCCGCTCCGCAAAAAATCACTAGCGTCTCCCATCTGTTCAAAGCGGTCACGGCAATCGTTTCACCCGGATGACCAACGGATAAAAGCCAGCTCGCTGCTCTTTTCGTCATGTCTTCCCACTCTTTATATGTAAATGCCTGTTCTTTTGTCTTAACAAAAAACGAATCCGGGCACGTTTGGGCCCGGAGCGGATATGTGGACGTTATATTCATCAACAACCCCTCCCACATAAGTGTATCAGAATTTACGCAGCTCGGCGAAACGATGGCACCGCCTGCAATGCGTTTCTCAGTTTTGGAACAAGGATGGCTGCTGCGGCTGATTTAATCAAATCACCTGGAACGAATGCCATACTTGCAACAATTACTTCACGCAGTCCAACACCTGTGATGAATGACTGTACCGGGATACCAATTGCGTACAATACGAGAACGCCGCCGATCACATTCGCAGCGAATGTGCGGCGAACCGTTAATTTAGCGGCATGTTGTGTCAATAATCCAATGACAAATGCTCCGGCGATCCAGGATATTAAAAATCCTGCACTTGGCCCCACAAATACAGCTAGACCCCCACGCCCTCCTGCAAGAAGCGGTGCACCTGCTGCGACTGTTAACAAGAAAATGATTTGACTGACAGCACCAAGCCTTGCACCAAGCACACCGCCTGCAATCATCACTCCAAGCGTTTGAATCGAAATAGGTACCGGTGTAAATGAAAGTGGAATCGGCGGTAAAAAGCCAAGCACCGCCATGATCGCCGCGAACATGGCAGCTTGAATCCAATGAATCGTTTGCATTTTATAATTCCTCCATTACGTTGTTTTTTTTAGTGTAATCGAGATTTGTTTTTATTGTCAACCAATTTTTATATAAGTTAACTAAAGATCATCTTTATTACTTGTATAAATAATGAGCTTAATGGCAAAAATTGAAAAGAAGATTGTGCCCTTATAGATAGCGATAAAGATCCTAAGATAGTAGAGGTAGAGAAAAAACAGATCAATGATAAGCAGGTGATGATTTGGATCCATATGGAGAGCATAACAAAAAGGTTTTAAGTCCATTGGATAAAGTGTCAACGGAAGAAGCGGAAGCTAGTCAGGTTGAAGAGTCAGTCATTACTGATCGTACAGAAGAACCCGCAGAATTAGGTACATCTTTAGTAGAGCATTTAACCGATTTGCGGAGGCAATTAATCAAAAGCACAGTTGTCTTCTTGTTCTTTTTTATCATCGTCTTCTCTTCGATCAATTTTTGGTTCCCATATGTGACAAGAGGCCATGAGCTTATTATTCTCGGCCCACTTGAAGTCATTAAGTTTTATATGTCTATTTCCCTTGCCTTATCATTGGGACTGTCGCTGCCATTTGTCAGCCATTTTTTATGGCAGTTCGTGAAACCGGGGTTGAACGAAAAAGAAAGCCGTTTTATCGGCTTCTATTCCCCCGCGATGCTTTTACTCTTCATAGCCGGTGTTGCATTTGGCTATTTTGTCGTGAATCCGCTCAGTTATCAATTTTTGATTTCAATGGGCTCGTTGAATTTTAATGTTATGGTGTCGGCGCAAGAATACATCCGTTTTTTGCTGATGTCGACTGTGCCGCTCGGGTTACTTTTCGAAATGCCGATTGTTGCCCTATTTCTTGCGGCCATTGGGATTCTGACTGCTGAAACAATGCGAATTGTTCGGAAATGGTCCTACTTGATTATTGTTGTTTTATCGGCTGTCATTACGCCGCCGGACTTTATTAGTCAGCTTCTTGTACTTATCCCGATGGCGCTGTTGTATGAGGCAAGCATTTATATTGTCACATTTATCGAACGTCGTCAGGCCAAATTAGAACACATACACGTTCTTAATGGGACAAACGAATGATAAAAAAAAGTTCATATCAACAAATAGGCGTCTGCTTATTATTTTTAAGAAATAGACGTTCTTTCCCTAAATATTCTTCCAAAGAATAAACAATGGACTTAATGGAAATATATGAAGGTAGATTATACGGTACTGTTAGTCAACCTAGCCAAACGAATGAAAATATCAGTCTGTGGGGCAATCACGAAAATTAATAATTGAAAATATTAGGAGGGTTATGATGTCAGATAATGAAAAAGGATTGTCGAGACGTGGCTTTCTAAAAACAACAGGAATTGCTGCCGGTGCACTTGTTGGAGGCGGTCTGATCGGCGGGCTTGTCGGCTACAACACGAAAGATAATAAGCAAATAAGCAACGAAATGACAAATGGTGAACAGCACGGCGCTCCAAGCAGCAGAGCCCGTATGTTCTTTACGAACGACAAGGACTTTATGATTTTATCCGCAGCCACGGAACGGATCTTTCCAAAAGATGACCTTGGTCCAGGCGCTATCGAGCTTGACGTGCCTTATTTTATCGATCACCAGCTAGCTGGGAACTACGGTAGTAATGCGAGAGAGTATATGCAAGGGCCATTTAAAGCCGGACAGTCTACTCAAGGTTATCAAAGCCGATTGACTCGTGCGGAAATCTTTCAACAAGGGATCACAAAAATAGAATCAGAATCACAAAGTCGCTTTAAGAAAGGCTTTTCTGACTTAGAGAATGCTCAAATGGATGAAATTTTGACCGTTTTCCAAAAAGATGAAGTGGCGATGACTGCCGTATCCTCTGGATTTTTCTTTAAGCTCCTCAGACAAGCTACTCTCGAAGGCGCTTATTCGGATCCATTGTACAGCGGAAATAATAATATGGGTGGATGGCGCATGAAAGAATTTCCTGGCCATCAAGGTTCATATGCACAAGTGATTGATAAAGAAGGGTTCCAAAAAATCGAACCAAAATCATTGTCTAGTATGCAAAATATGCAGCATTAAAAAATAAATCGCAGCCGTCTTTATATGGATAAACGATGAATACTTACGTTTTTTAGGAGGAGAATAATGGCCAAAACATTGGAGAAAGTCGATGTTGTCACAGTTGGTGTCGGTTGGACAGGTGGTATTATTGCAGCTGAATGTGCAAAAGCAGGTTTGAAAGTTGTCGGATTGGAACGTGGAAAAGAGCGAGGTACTGCCGATTTTCAGCAGGTTCATGATGAATATCGATATGCCATCCGTTATGAACTGATGCAGGATTTATCAAAAGAAACCATTACATTTCGCAACAACCGAAAACAAGAAGCTCTCCCAATGCGGCAAATGGGGTCGTTTTTGCTAGGAGAAAATCTCGGTGGATCCGGCACTCACTGGAATGGACAAACGTGGCGTTTTTTACCTTATGATTTTGAAATTAAATCCATGACAGAGAAAAAATATGGCGCAAACAAGTTATCGGGTGATTATTCGCTGCAGGACTGGGGCATTACGTATGAAGAACTGGAGCCTTATTTTGACAAATTCGAAAAAACGGCCGGTATTTCAGGTGAAGTGAAAAACCCTTTTGAAGGAAAGCGTGCCAACCAATATCCAACGCCTCCGATGATAAAAACACCCCTCCTTCAAAAATTTGAAAAAGCAACGACTAATTTAGGGTACACGCCATTTATGCTCCCATCCGCTAACCTTTCTGAACCGTACAAAAATCCAGATGGCGAACAGATTAATGCGTGCCAATATTGCGGTTTTTGTGAGCGATTCGGCTGCGAATACGGCGCAAAGACTTCTCCAGAAATAACAGTTGTACCAACAGCTAAAAAAACAGGCAATTACGAGATTCGATTTCAAGCCAATGTTGTTGAAATTTTAAAAGATGGCAATAAAGTAACCGGTGTCAAATATGTTGACCGGATATCAGGTGAAGAATTTATTCAGCCGGCAGAAGCTGTCGTTTTGACGAGTTATGTGCTGAACAATGCAAAACTTCTAATGGTATCAAAAATCGGTGAACAGTATGATCCGGCAACCGGGCGCGGCACACTTGGGAAAAACTATTGTTATCAAATCCTTCCGGGCGCAACTGGATTTTTCGATGAACAGATGAATGTTTTCATGGGTGCAGGCTCGCTCGGCATGAGCATAGATGATTGGAATGGCGACAACTTCGATCACAGTAAAGTAGATTTCATTCACGGTGCCAATATTTCACTGACCCAAACGGGTACCCGGCCTATTCTTTCAAATCCCGTTCCACCCGATACACCTGCTTGGGGAGCTGACTTCAAAAAAGCATCAATCCACAACTATACGCGAACGCTCGGAGTAGGCGGACAAGGGGCATCAATGCCACATAAAGAAAACTATATGTCTCTTGACAGTGCTTATAAAGATGCATACGGTGTTCCGTTGCTGAAACTGACGTATAACTTTACTGACCAGGATCGTGCCCTCCATATGTTTATCACGAAAAAAGCAGAAGAAGTTATGAAAGAAATGGGCGCTAAAACAGTCGTACCCGGTAATCCATTAACCGATTATGACATTGTTCCATATCAGACAACACATAATACAGGCGGCACGATTATGGGTGCCAGTCCTGAGAATAGCGTCGTAAACAATTACCTTCAACACTGGAATGCGGAGAACCTTTTTGCTGTCGGAGCGGGAAACTTTGCCCATAACAGCGGTTATAATCCAACAGGCACAGTCGGAGCACTCGCCTACCGCTGTGCAGAAGGCGTTATTAAATACAGTAAAAACGGCGGATCGCTCGTTTAAAAAGGAGGAGATCTACAATGGGACTTGCTCAAATTGGCGTGCCCGGTTTAATTGTCATTCTTGTGATCGTTCTAATCCTTTTTGGACCGAAAAAATTACCGGAAATCGGGGGAGCGGTTGGAAAAACATTGGCTGAATTTAAAAAATCAACAAAAGGCATTATAGATGATGAAGAGGAACCAAAAAAGGAAAAAGTAAAAACAGAACAGCTATAAGTAAATACTGAATGACTAAAAAAAGATTGATCGACAATGAGTAACGTTTACTCATCTTGATCAATCTTTTTAAATTTGTTTTGTAAAACAACTACCTATTTGCTTGTTTTATGAAACAGGTATTTTTAATCTTTCCGCTGCCTCTTCATCTGTCAGCCCATGCTCAGCGATATAACGGTTTCGAGGATGTGTCCGGCATTCATGCGAACAGCTTCTCATATAAAGATGTTCATTTTCTTCTGAGCAAAGAATTTGCTTGTTGCACTCTGGATTCGCACAATTTACATAGCGTTCACAAGGTTCATTTGTAAAGTAATCTCTTCCAACAATCACATGCTCCACACGATTGATCGGCACACCTATTCGCTCATCAAATACGTAGCACTGTCCATCCCACAATTGTCCCTTCACTTCCGGATCTTTTCCGTATGTGACAATCCCGCCGTGAAGCTGTGCGACATCTTCAAACCCTTCTTTTAACAGCCATCCTGAAAATTTTTCGCAGCGAATGCCGCCTGTACAATACGTTAAGATTTTTTTATCCGCAAACTGTTCTTTATTTTGACGGATCCATTCGGGTAGATCACGGAATGTTTCAATATCAGGCTTAATGGCTCCTCTAAAATGACCTAATTCATACTCATAGTCATTTCTGGCATCGATAACGACTGTATCTTCCGACTGCATTTGTTCAAAAAAAGTTTTAGAATCAAGATACTTCCCTGTCGTTTGTCTCGGATTAATGTCATCCTCCAGCCGCAGGGTCACTAATTCTTTGCGGGGACGGACATGCATTTTTTTAAACGCATGTTCATCCGCTTCATCTATTTTAAACTCCATGTCTTCAAAGCGGTAATCGCTCTTCATTGCTTTTATATAGGCATCTGTCTGCTCAATTGTCCCAGAAACCGTTCCATTGATCCCTTCCTTTGCAACTAAAATACGCCCCTTTAAGCCGAGTTCCTTGCAAAAGACTAAATGCTCTTGTGCAAACTCTTCGGGGTTATCAATTGTGACATAGTTATAGTAGAGCAACACTCTGTATTCTTTCTTTTCCAAAACCATTTTCCCACCTTTATTTATTTCATTTGAAAGATCACAATCATCCGTGCTCTTTTTAATTAAGGATATGTGTTTATTTTATCATAACTTTATACGCCGTTAATACGATTTGTTTCGCTTTGCGATAGAAGTTCTTGAGAATTTTGTGTGCAGCCCTTTACCGATTTAGATTGAGCGGTTTTCCTGCTTAATATATGATAAAATAGTGCCTATGCATACATATTGACACATAAGGAGTGCTCCTTTTGATTATTGAACCTTCTATCAAAATGGCTGCGTTTCAGCCATCGATTTTCAGCGATTTGAAGAATTATACAGAAATAAAAAAGCGAGAAGGCGTTGATTTAATTGATCTCAGCTTGGGCAGCCCTGATTTGCCGCCCGATGAAAAAATTAGAAACATTCTTGCAAAAGAAAGTGCAACAATCTCTTCATACGGATACACCCTCAGTGGGACGAAACGCTTTCATGAATCCGTCGCTGATTATTATGACCGCCGATCCGGCGTCAAACTAAACCCAGAAACAGACATTGTACAGACAATGGGGTCTCAGGAGGGACTTGTGCATTTGCCGCTTGCCTTTTGTAATCCCGGTGATATCGTTCTAACGACAAACCCTGCCTATGTTGCCTATGAGGCGGGAATTACACTTGCAGGTGCGGTTCCTTATTATATGCCTTTGTTAGAAGAAAACGGGTTTTTACCTGATATTACAGCCGTTCCAGAAGACATTCTTAAAAAAGCAAAACTTGTAATTATAAATTTACCAGGTAATCCTGTTCCAGCCATGCCGAATCATGCTTTTTTTGAACAGATGATCGCGTTCGCCCGTCGATATCATATTGCTGTGCTGCATGATGCAGCATATTCGGAATTTTATTTTACGGGTACAAAACCATTTAGTTTTTTATCCATTCCAGGTGCAATGGACGTTGGAATAGAAATTAATTCCTTGTCCAAAAGCTTTAGCCTTGCTGGTGCGCGTATTGCCTATATTGTCGGCAATACAGACATGATTGCAGTATTAAAACAGTTAAAATCTAATCTTGATTATGGTGTATTCGCCCCTATTCAAGAAGCGGCCGCAACGGCACTTGATCATGCAGAAGAGATAACAAACCGTCTCCGTGCTGAGTTTACGATGCGCCGTGACGTACTTATCAATGGATTACATGATATCGGCTGGACCGTATCAAAACCTGACGGCGGCATGTTTTTATGGGCAAAAATTCCGAATGGCCACGATGACCGTGATTTTGTGTTTAAGGCTATCGACCGGTCAGGTGTTGTGATGATTCCAGGCAGCGCATTCGGAACAGGCGGTGTTGGATATGTCCGCATTGCGCTTGTTCAGCCAGTATCTGTTTTAGAGAAAGCTATATATCAATTAAAAGAAGTGATCAAACGAACATGATCTGTGGAGAAAAATTATGATAATAAAATGGAAATCAAAAAAAGAGCTCAAGCTTTCTCCGTTTCAATTGATTGTTCTTCTTTATTTAACGGGTGCTGTTTTTTCAAGTATATTGCTATTGCTGCCAGTTGCACATAAATCAGGTGTCGACATTACGTTTATCAATGCCGTTTTCGTTGCCGTCAGCGCACTGAGTGTTACTGGATTATCGCCGGTTAACGTAGCCGATACGTTCAGTACAACTGGTTATTTTTTCATCATGCTCATTTTGCAAGTCGGCGGCGTCGGTATTATGACTTTCAGCTCCATGTTATGGATTTTATTTGGTAAGCGAATCGGAATACGCGAGCGTCAACTCATTATGGCTGACCAAAACCGGATTGACTTAAACGGTCTTGTAAAATTAATGAGAGAGATCGTTTTGCTTATTTTAACCATTGAAGCAATCGGTGCGATCATTCTTGGCATTTACTTCACACAATATTATCCAACATTATCTGAATCCTTTTTACATGGACTATTTGCGTCAATCAGTGCCACAACAAATGGCGGGTTCGATATTACAGGAGCGTCACTCCTTCCATTTTCAAATGATTATTTCGTGCAATTTGTCAATGCCATTTTAATTATTCTTGGAGCAATCGGCTTCCCGGTACTAATTGAAGTGAAAGACTTTATCACATACCGTGGTTCGAAGAAATATCAATTTAGTTTATTTACAAAAATAACGGTAACAATGTACACGATTTTAGTCATCATAGGGACGGCAGGCATCTTTTTCTTTGAACGCCATCATTTTTTTCTCAATAAAATGTGGCATGAATCGCTCTCCTATGCTTCGTTTCAATCGATTGCGGCACGAAGCGGTGGATTAACCACGATGGATTTAACGGACTTTTCATCGCCAACACTCATTTTATTGTCCATTTTAATGTTTATCGGTGCCTCCCCTTCAAGTGTGGGCGGCGGGCTTCGAACGACGACAGTTGCGATTGCCGTACTTAGTGTGTTTACATTTGCACGGGGGAAAAATACGATTAAAATTTTCAATCGTGAAGTTCATCCAATCGATGTTCACCGTTCATTCGTTGTGGTACTCACTGGAACGTTTATATGGGGCCTATCCATTATGTTTATGTCTTACTTAGAACCTGATATTTCACTGCTACCGCTTCTTTATGAAGTGTCATCTGCTTTTGGTACGACCGGATCTTCTCTCGGCATTACCAGCCATTTAGACACACCTGCTAAAATCATTTTAATTGTGCTCATGTTCATCGGCCGTATCGGATTGTTCTCACTTCTTTTCCTTATCCGTGGAAAAGAAATAAAAGAATCCTATCACTATCCGAAAGAACGCATTTTAATTGGATAACAAAAAAGCCGTCGGGTGACGACGGCTTTTCCTCAGTAGTTTAACCTGCAATAAAAGTACCTTTCATTTTCACTTCGCCCGCTTCGTTTTCAACAGTCAGTTTGCCTTTTCCTAATTTCTCATCTATCCATTCCCCTCTAAAAACAAGGGGCTCATCTGGATAAGTCATCGCTAGAAAACGGGCGTCATATGAGGCTAATGAAGACACTCCCCATTCGTTTAAAGTACGACTTCCAAGGGCCATGATCAACATTCCATGAGCAATACACTCTGGTAAACCGGCTTTTTTAGCCGCTTCAGGATCGGTATGAATTGGATTAAAATCACCTGAAGCGACTGCATATTTTTTTATTTGTTCACGTGTAATTGTCATATGTATAGGGTTAAACATGTGTAACCCCTTTCTGCTCGATGACCGTCGATCGGGAAACGAGCACTGTTTCGCCGTCCCGGTTATATTCCGTTTCAAGCTTCGCAAATGTCATGCCCTTTTTCGTCGTTTTCCCGATTAAAAAAACGACCGCTTCAATGTTGTCACCTATGTAAATAGGTTTTCGGTATTCGTATTGCTGACTGCCATGCAGGACGCAGGATGGATCAAATGTAAGCAAATCCGTCAACTTTTCAAATGACATCCCCCCTTGAAAATCGATAACCGTCGCATATGTCGCCGGAATCTCACTATTGGAATCGTTTAGATAAATCGCTTCTTTAAAAGCCTGCACTTTCTCTTCTTCAATTCTATGTGTGTAACGATAAAGCTCGACCTTTTCTTTCGTCATCTTTCTCCCCCATTCTCTTTTCAGGATATTACCACAAAAATGCAGAAATGATCCTAGCAGAGGGATTATTTCTGTTATCTATTCACAGGTGCCTGTTCTTGTGCTGTTTCCACAACAAAGCCCATTTCTTCGATCATTTTATGGTCGGCCGTGGTTGCCTGTCCCTCTGTCGTCAAATAATTGCCAAGAAAAATAGAATTGGCCGCATATAGTCCGAGAGGCTGCAATGAACGCAAATTCACTTCACGCCCGCCAGAAATTCGAATTTCTTTAGATGGATTAATAAAACGGAATAAAGAGAGCACTTTTAAACAGTACGCAGGTGTTAACGGCTCTGCATTTTCAAGTATTGTGCCTGGAATCGCATGCAAAAAATTAACAGGAATTGAATCTGCATCGAGTTCGCGTAAACTTTTTGCCATCATCACGACGTCTTCCTTTGTTTCTCCCATGCCAATGATGACACCGGAACAAGGAGACATGCCACTATCTTTTACGCGTCCGACTGTTTCTGTCCTGTCATCGTATGTATGCGTCGTTGTAATTACTTCGTGGTAACTTTTAGACGTATTAATATTATGATTGTACCGGTCAACACCCGCTGCTTTCAACTGATCCGCCTGCTCCGATTTTAACAGTCCTAGACATGCACAAATGCGCATCGGGTATTTTCCTTTTATTTCTTCCACTGCACTAACAACCGTTTCGATTTCTTTTTTCGACGGTCCCCGTCCGCTTGCAACAATGCAATAGGTACCGGCACCGAGTGAATAAGCCTTTTCAGCGGCTTCGACAATCTGATCTTTTTCCATCATCCGATACTTTTCAATTGGCGCACTTGAACGGACCGATTGCGAACAATAGCCGCAGTCTTCTGGACAAAGCCCTGATTTCGTATTGATGATCATGTTTAATTTCACTTTGTTTCCATAGTAATGACGACGAATTTGATATGCTCCATCCAATAGAAGCAACAATTCTTCATCTGGGCAATTTAAAATGGACATCGCTTCCTCATTTGAACAATCCCCTCCCGTTAACACCTTTTCCGCTAAACTACTCCAATTCGACATCTTCTTCACTCCTTTTCTTCTACTGCCAGATTAGAGGAAAAGAATCTTCTTTGTCAACCTAAATATAAAAAAGTTTACAATAATCGTTTTGCTCGTTCATTGTTTTCATTGATAAAATAGAGTATACTTTTTTTGTCTAAAGCAACTTGCCTGTTTTCAGGCGCAGGAGGAAAATCATTTTGAAAAAACAATTATTATTCGCGCTTACTTTGTTATCTGCTATTGTACTATCTGGCTGTCAAAGTGCGCAGACGGAAGGTCACTTTTTTCATGACTATGTAGTCAGCCCATTCGTCAAACTCATTCACGCCCTCGGCGAAATGCTCGGCAGTTACGGTTTAGCTATTATTGTGATTACAATTATCGTTCGATTGATTTTAATGCCGCTCATGCTAAATTCAATGAAAAAGCAAGCAGTGATGCGTCAAAAAATGGAAGTCGTAAAACCAAAAATGACCGCCATTCAAGACCGCTTGAAAGCAGAAAAAAATCCGGAAGAACAACGTAAAATTCAAATGGAAATGATGGGGCTTTATAAAGAACACGGTATTAACCCGATGGCAATGGGCTGTTTGCCTATGCTTCTTCAAATGCCTATCTGGATGGGACTATATTACGGCATTACCATTTCACCAGATATTCAATCCCATGAATTTTTATGGTTCCGCCTTGGAAATCCGGATGTTGCGATGGCTATTATTGCTGGAATTATATATTACGTTCAATTTAGAGTTTCTATGCAGACAATGCCTGCTGAACAACAGCAACAAATGAAATTTATCGGCTTGCTATCGCCGGTCATGATTTTAGTTTTTTCTTTTTCTGCTCCCGCCGCATTGCCTATTTACTGGGCGGTAAGTGGCGTAATTTTAATCTTTCAATCATGGCTAGGACGCAAATATTACCAAACACATCCACCTGTTGAAAAAGCAACAAAGTAACAAAAAGACGCCTTGCATATGCAAGGCGTCTTTTTGTTGTATAAAAACCTATTTTTTTGTACAGTAAATGAAAGTACTTTTTCATAGAAAAAGTGAAACTATTTGTTCCAAATCACCGTATAGAATAGATAGAAACGCTCACACTAGAGCGAAATGAACATATGGAGTGGATGTACGATGCGGTATTCTTTTTATTGGTTCCGGCGTTCGCTTGCTTCTCTTATTGCTGCATTGCTCGCAGCAAGTCCGTTTAATGGATTTTTAGCATACGGCGCATTCGCCCTTTCGTTTGCTATTGTATTCGTGTTATACACAAATGTAAGCAATATGCGAATCCAGAAAAAATACGGATTAAACCGGAAAGAATATTATTATATACGGAACCAATTGCAAGAAGCAAAATTGAAGCTTTCTAGGCTGCAGCATTTATTTTTAAAAGTGCGCAGTTTAAGCTCACTCCGGCAAATGATTGAATTAAACAGCCTCGTCAAGCGCATTTATTCAGTCGTCAAAAAAGAGCCGAAACGCTTTTATGAAATTGAGTCATTCTTTTATTCTCATCTTGATTCAGTCGTCGAACTGGCAGAAAAATCGGCGCTTTTATCAAGCAAAAAAGTAAAAGGACAGGACTTAAAACAATCATTGATTGAAACGAAAGAAACATTAGGTGATTTATCCAAAACGCTTGAAGGAGATCTTAGACAAGTACTTGCGCGTGATATTGAACATTTAACCATTGAACTTGATGTAGCTCAAAGAAGAGTAAAAAAACAAGAAATCCCACTTGGACAAGATACGGAAGGAGCACCTGAAAATGAACAACGAATTTCAAACACAACTGGCACCCGCTATGGACGGAAAAAAAGATGATTTATTGGATGACTTACTGGCCGATCCGTTCGGTGATATGACTACACCACCAGAGGCAACTGCGACTCCGTCTGCTCAAACGAAACGGCTTGTCGATGTACTCCCCTCCGAACACCGGCAAAAAGCGGAACAGCTTGCGGCTCAAATTGACGCCGGCAACCAGCAAGCCGTCTTTTCATTCGGAACAGCCGCTCAAACGAAACTATCTGATTTCTCTCATCACATGCTCGATCACGTACAGCGGAAAGATATCGGCCCTATCGGCGATATTTTAAATGAACTCATGAAAAACTTAAAAAATGTTGATCCCGATGAACTGCGTGACGAAAAGAAAAATATTTTTTCACGTATGTTCGGCAAAGTATCTGATTCCGTACAAGAAGTGATGACACGCTATCAGAAAGTTGGTTCACAAATTGACCGGATTGGTGTGAAATTAGAACATTCAAAACGTGGCCTTGTTGAGGATATACGCATGCTTGAGCAATTATATGATAAAAATAAAGAATATTTTCAGGCACTTAATATATACATTGCTGCCGGCGAGTTAAAGCTCGAAGAAATTGAAACAAAAACGATACCTGAGCTTCGACAAAAAGCGGAGCGGAGCGGTGATCAAATGGATTTCCAGGATGTAAACGATATGATCCAATTTGCCGATCGTCTTGAAAAACGGCTCCATGATTTAAAATTAAGCCGCCAGATTACGATTCAAAGCGCACCGCAAATCCGTCTCATTCAAAATACAAACCAGGCGCTCGCAGAAAAAATTCAGTCCTCGATCTTGACTGCTGTACCACTCTGGAAAAACCAAATCGCTATTGCATTGACGCTCGTCCGCCAGCAAAAAGCAGTTGAAGCGCAAAAACAAGTGTCTAAAACGACAAATGAATTGCTTCTGAAAAACTCAGAAATGCTCAAAGTGAACTCCATTGAAACCGCGAAAGAAAATGAACGCGGATTTGTTGACATCGAAACATTGAAAAAAACGCAGGATAATTTAATTACAACGCTCGAAGAAACGATCCGCATCCAGCAGGATGGGCGGGCGAAACGAAAAGCAGCGGAAGAAGAATTGATTGTCATGGAAGACGATTTAAAACAGCGCCTGCTTCGGTTGAAATAATAGAAAAGCCGTTCCAGAATTTCCCCCGGAACGGCTTCTTTCATTCTAAATGCTTTCAAACAGTAATTTTTTCAAAATAGGTGTTAAGACAGCGGGTAGTTCTGACACATCGGGTGCTATAATCGATCCATTTCCATAAATCGTCTTCATCGTTTGCTGACGAGCTTCGTCTAACGCTTCGTTACCGATAAATATATTAAAAACGGTCATTCCTTTTTTTCGGGCATGTAAAACAGCTTCATGTGTGTCAAGCACACCATTTTTATCATAATCAGCAGCGGATGGCTCTCCATCGGAAAAGACGATTAAAAACTTTCGCTGTTCACTGCGGCGCTCCATTTTTTCAATCGCGATCCGCAGTGCAAAGCCATCCCGGTTGTCTTCTTCCGGCCTGAGTTGACATATTTGTGGACCTGATTCTGATTGATAGGAACGTTCAAATGAAACTGCTGTTAAAAAGTGATTTGGTTTCACAGCTGCAGACAATGTTGCTGTGTCTTCCCAAAAACCCGTGATTTCATGTGGAACACGCAGTGCTTTTAATGTCTCATGAAAGAGTACCGTACTTTTTTTCACTTCGTTCATTTTGTCATACATAGAAGCAGAACTGTCAATCAACAAGAAAAAAGCCGCGTCAATCTCACGTGACGGCTCCTGTTTTTTATAAAAAAGCCGTGGGTTATCGTCTGTATAAAAGCGAATTAAATGGCGGCCAAGACGTCCTGTCAATAAATTTGTACGTGGACTTGTTTTTTTCTTTTCAATTGATTTTTCAATCATCCGTTTTAACTTACGAACGACCGAAGCTGTCTCTTCTTTTAACAATCGGTACTGTTCGCGCTCTTCATAGGAAGGGGTGCGGGGAGATTCGAATAGCGCCTTCGCTCCTTTATTCTCTTTTCCGTATCGGTTATCGTCAGACTGTTCTGCAGCGGCGCGGCGTTCCACCAGCAATCGATTGTACTGTTCACGTGATGCTCTTTTAGACTGTCCTTGCACAGATGCAAGCGCTGCGTCCCCTTCGTCGCCTTCACGCGCCGTATTCCCCATCATCGGTGTTTTCGTGCCCTGTTCTAGCTCAAACTGCATAAACGTGCCGCGCGTCTCTTCCGATTCACGGTGCCACGTTGAAAATAGCTCATCAAACTGCTCATTTTCTTTTTCCTCTTGCTCATCGTCATTCGCAAGCGGGTCACGCCGTCTACCTGGATCAACAGCGGCGGCCGACTCTTCTTGTTGACATTCCGGCAAGTGACTATATTCATTTACCATATCACGTACATCTAGATCATTTATTACGTCTGAAATGTTAGTGACATGACGAATAACATCGGCAGTTGACTGGACATCAAACAATGAGCGGGCTGTTCGGTCGATAAACGGAATCGCATCATCCATGATCGGGCTGATCTGGGGCCACTCAAAGGGGGAATCGGCTTGCCAAAGCAAATAGAGCGCATTATATACCGCGTCTGCATAAAAGCCTTTGGCTATATTAACAGTCATTTGCCCTTCATGATAGCGCCTCATGACGCTCTTGCGTGTCTCAAACGCTCTTTTTGTTCCAGGTCTTGTTTGAACGCAGAGCGGTTCTATCCGTACATCTTCTGCGAGCGCGAGCAGCTGACGGGCAAAAAATGATTGTTTTTTTTCTATAAAACATTGTATGTCTTCTGCATTGGTAAACGACTTCGTACCGAGCGCACGTAAATAGACATCTGACTTCATACCATCTATCTCTTCCTGTTTGGAGCGATGCTGCCAAAAATGGCTCACGTACAAAATGGCCGGCTCATATTGTAAATATGCGAGCGGACCGAACTCCACTTTCATATTTGTATCATTTGCTACAGCTGCAGCAAGATCCGACAGTTCCATCCAGAAGGCCGAATTGACCGTTTCATCGTTAAATTGAATAAACCGCTCCATGTTAGAACCACGTTTCCGCTGCATTTCTAACAGCTGCCTGTTCTCGCTCATCATCAAGCTTCCCCGCAATCGCGCTTTCGATGGCACGCATTGGCGGAATATACAGCGCAAGATCACATGCATCTACTAGCGCGCGGATAGAAGACGCTTCTTCCGGCAGACGTCCGCTTTCAACAAGCGTTGTTAAATCAGCAGACAGTGATACAAATTGCCGGATCAAGCGCTCATCCTGCAAAATAGATTCCTGCTTTAATACGCTGAATAATACATCACCCGAAATATACGGGATCTCAAACGTCACAAATCGATTTTTAAGTGCTTCATTGAGAGGCGCCGTTCCAGCATAGCCTTCATTGACAGCTGCAATCACACTAAATGTCGGTCTAGCTTTAACGACCTCTCCTGTAAACGGATTCGTCATTTGGCGGCGATAATCAAGAACGCCATTTAAAATCGGCAATGTTTCCGGTTTTGCCATATTAATTTCATCTATGTATAATAAATGTCCTTTTTTCATCGCTTGAATAACCGGGCCTTCCACAAAATCAATACGGCTTTTCCCATCAATTTCTATAATCGTTTTAAAGCCGAGCATCGCTTCTGCATCAAGATCAATAGAACAGTTAATACTATGAACTGGCTGGCCAAAATGAGCAGCCAGTGATTCTGACAGTTTTGTCTTACCAGATCCAGTTGGCCCTTTTAATAAAATATTTTTACCGAGTGCCAATGTAATGATCGTGTCAGTTAACAAATGTTCATCCTGCGCTACATATTGATTCGTCGTATTGTCTGTAAGATCTTGCTGAAATTGCTGCTTTCGTTCTTTTATGATTTGTTCAATTTTTTCTGGTAATGTTGAAATATACACAATATTCGTCCTTTCCGATTGTCGTTGCACGAGTATCATCATACACTTGATGCAGCGATAAAAGCAAAAAAGCTGGCTTTTAAAAGCTCCTTTTCTTCTACACGATCGTTTCCATTTTCTCGAGGCATAGCACCCTCGGAGTTCTTTAAGCGTACGCGGATAACTTTCAAAAAACAGATGATACTACAGTAAAAATCATTCAAATTGAAAAACGATAAGGTGGGATGACCATGGATTTTCCTGCAATACATACAAATTTTTGGGACGCTGTTATTGCCATTCCCGTGATAATGATACTAACACAGTTAATAAAAGTCCTTTTTAAAATTCCCAAACCATACGTTCCGACTATAGCGCTCGCCATAGGTATTGTACTATCTGTTTTTGTAAGCCACAGGGGGCATCTCTTTGCCGGGCTTTTTATGGGTTGGTTTTACGGTTATGCGGCAGTTGGATCTTATGCTTCTTTAAAAACAGTGATCTTGTCCTACTTAAAAAAGGTGAGACATGAATAACATCAGCCTTAGCCAGCTTTACATTAATTAGAAAGCTTCCCAATACCCCTTTTTATATCCGCTTGAAAAATTTGCATAAATACGATAAAATTATAGAGACAAGATCGTTTACAAAAAGGACTTGAGCAGGTGTTTTTCACGCTTGAGTCCTTTTTCCTTTATATTTATCCGATCGTTTAATGACCGTAATTAGACTGTTAATAATCTACGTTTTCGGGGTGTTCCTGCTATGGATGAAGAATTGGTAAAATCCTATATGACTAGTGAAGTGGCTGTGATATTAGGTGTATCCCAGAGTACTGTGCGAAATTACAGTATCGCACTTGAGAGACATGGATACGTCATCGCCAAGTCAAAGAGATCTCGTCTATTTGTTGAGCAAGACATTGCCGCTATGATGCGTATGAAAGAATTAAGAGCCTCATCAAAATTGCCACTTAACGATATAGCTGAAATGATGGGCGCTACACCTATGGCACCGGCATCTCCAATTGAAATATCTGATGTTGGGGTACAAAACAATGTCACATCGAATGAACTACTGGCTACTATCATGGACGCATTTACCGCTATGAAAAAAGAAAACGCAGCATTAAAACAAGAGGTTAAGCGTAACACGGATCATATTAATGTAATCATACACGAGGTCCGAAGAACAAACAGCATGTTGATTAAGGCTCTATCTGAACAACCAGAACAAAAGAAGAAACCGCTGTTTTGGAAATGGAAGTGACTTGTTCAAGATGTTTAAGTTACTTTTCCTTTCAATTCTTTTTCAACATCGTTAGGTATATAATCAGATACACTACCACTACGAGATTGTTTCAACCTCCCTATATAATAATAATCGTTATTCAACGAATGTTATGTTTTAAGCACATACTTACTCAACAAACGTACCTATTTAAGCTGCCGACAACGTCGGCAGCTATTTTCAATTTTAAAATCACCTTCCATATCTTGATGAGTTCAGACGTTAAAAATCTAATTAATATGTATTTCAAAATCAAGTATTCTTTTTCTTCATTCACTTTCTTAAAAAATAAAGTGAAACTTCATTCCATGGGGGGTTTTCTTCCTCCCCCACTGAATAAAAAAGAACTCAGGTAAAGAGCACCGCATCCTGCAGCAATACCTGAGTGACCGGCTTCAGCCGGCCCGAACCAATCGGGCTTTTACGGACAGTTGATCCCCCGCTTATCCTTCTTTTCTTTTCAAAGTCTTGAAGCGGGGGTCTTACTGCCCGTTAATGCGGGATAAAATGTATCTACATACAGTTAAAAGTTATATAGACTATTTCCTAGTTGACTTATATGAATTATTTAATTAGTATATATAAATGAAAACTTTATCAAAAAGATGAAGGGACTAGCTCGATGACATTCTTACCAATTTGTTTCACACGAAAAGTATTCTTTGAAAGAAGAGAAGAGGGATCGCATAATTAAGTCTCTTCCTCTTCTTACTAGGGCCATTTTCAATTTACTACTTTAAAGGAACAAATTAAATGTCCCTGTGCTTTACAGAAAGGAAGGATATAATTGACAAGTGTTGGGTATTGGTTTGTAGCGTTTGCATTAATTTATACGTTATTGTTGATTGGGATTGGACAGTTTACGGTTCGTAAAGCGAGTGGAGGAAGCGGTTACTTTGTAGGCGGGAGGAATTTTAACGCCTTTTTCGTCGCTGTATGTATTACTGGATTATTTTCCGGCTCTTCTTTCATCGCTATCATTGAATTATCTTACTTAACAGGTGTTTCAGCCGTTTGGTATGGTGTCGCTGAAACAGTGCAAGTTCTTTTAATTGCCGTACTGTTTATCGGACCGTTCCGGAAAAAGTTAGTGATTACAATTTCCGGCTTAATCGGTGACCGCTTTGGGAAAAGAGCCCAGGCACTTGGCGGAGCGATCACGGCGTTTGCTTTTCCTATGTGGTCAGTTGCCACTGCATTGGCCTTTGCTTCGGCGCTGCACGTATTTACAGGTGTTTCTTTAATTACCGCTGTGATTATCACAGCCCTCTTGCTATTTGCTTACTTGCAGTTTGGCGGCATGTGGGCGATCGGCTATACACAAATGTTTAATACAATTATGTTTTACGTCATGCTCGCTGTAGGATTTATTGCCGTTTTTATTAATCCTGGAATGGATGGCCTAAAGCAGTTTGCCGAAGTCAGACCTGAAATGTTTTCTTATTCCAGCGTGGGCATCCAAACAATTGTCGCCTGGTTTGGCACATTTCTCGTTAACATTGTATTAGCACAAGCCGCATTTCAAATGGCCTTGTCATGTAAAACGGTAGAGGAAGGAAAGAAAGGGCTTTTATGGGGAGCATTTCTTGGTATTCCGTTAATTGTCGGAGCCGTCTTTTTTGGCCTTTCAGCAGCCGTTGTTGTGCCTGATGAAAAAGTCGGATTGATTGCCATCCCTCATTATTTATTAGAAGTCTTACCCGCACCGCTCGTGGCACTATTTTTCCTTGGTTTTTGGGCATGTGCCTTAAGCTGGGGAGCACCGTGCCAGTTTTCAGGAGCTACCAGTTTAGGTAAAGATGTTGGGTCGGCCCTTTTTCCAGGACGTGGAGAACAGACATACATTCGCTACACAAAATGGGCGCTGGCGATTTTAACGATCGAAATGATCATCTTAGCTACACTCCGATCCGAGCAATCCGCTTGGTGGAATGTACTTGCCTGGGTAACAAGAAACTCTGCAACATTTGCTCCTGTCGTCGCAGCTCTTTTTTGGCCGTTAGCGACTTCACGTGCTGTCATTTCATCAATGGTTGTCGGGACGACAACTGGTTTACTTTGGTATCATCTTGGCGGCTGGGAAACTTCCCAATTTTTCCTGCATACACATCCAGTTTGGCCGGGAATGATTGCAAACATGTTCACGTTAGTCATTGTAACACTAGCTGAACAAGCGACTGTCTTGAAGGTAAAAGCATCCCGGTCTCAAACCCGTACTGGTTTGTATTTAATCATTCTTGCAGTAGTCACAACCGTCTTAACGACTTTAAACTATACCCCTCTTTACGAGAAAGGCCTCCTGGGTCTCGCTTTATTTATTATCACCCTCTCCTTATTTTTCTGCACGATGTTATTCGTGAAAAAAGGAGATAAAAAAACAAAGGATACCCTATTAAAAGCTTCTTCGTATTAACCACTGTCGAAAGATAGTACGCATGTTTAATAACGGAGCTATGCTAACAATCGTTACGTTAACTAACAAAAAGAAGGCACTAAAAAAAGGGCGTGATTTTTCGAAATCACAGCCCTTTTTAGGTTCTGTTTTATTTTCATTTCAAAAATAGAGTCTAAATGAACCCTTATAGGACTGATTTTTTTTCACTTTCATTCCGCACACTCCTTCGCTTTTCCAATTTGCGTGGTGAGTTCTTGGAACCATTCTCGATCCCTCAGTTCGAGTGCCATATCCATTAATTCCATTAATTCATCTGGTTTGAGTTGCGCGTCCAATTTCTCAAGGTTTTGTGTACTCGAATTCGAGGTAACAAAGTGTCCATTTCGTACATAAGTGACTACGGATGCATGATGCGTTGATGCTACGATAAAACCCCGTGTTTGATTATTTTTATTAAAAACCCAATCTCCTGTATTATAGATGACAATCACCCCTTTCTAAGGGTATTATGCCTGATCTAACCATTTTAATTCGCCAATTCCATTTCATGAATTCAATGTATAATAAAGTTTCGTCGTCAAACGATAAAAACAGCCCTTTCTCCTAATGAAAAGGGCTGTAAACATGTTTATAAAATTTAAATAAAAATAGTTCATATATCGTATTCGTACATATATAGTCCTCGACCAAGCTTTCGGACACGTTCATTTTCACGTTCAAGACCATTCATAAACGTCGTCATATTCGCAATTTTTTTACCTGTCCGTTCTTCCACAAAACGCTGTAATTCAATGCCTCGAATGGGTGTATTTTGCTCTTTCAGTACGACGACTGCAGTTTCACGAAGTTTAGTTAAACTTTCACTTCGGCGACCGCGGCGGGCTCTTGGCGGCATCCCGAGTTTTGTAATCGCGGTGACTGAACGATCATCTGACTCATCCACACTGTCAAGTTCCTGTAAACGAGAAAAAATAACTGCCCTCTCTTTTTTAAACTCCTGCATCACCCGAACTTCCGCATCTGCCAACTGATCAAGTCTAATTTTTAACGCAATTCGTTCATCAAACACTTTGTTCCCTCCCACAAATCGATCCGTTCAATTAGTTTATATCTTGAAAATAATCTTTATAAAATCCGGATATACGGCCTTTGTTATCAACAACAAAATAAAATTCATCTGTTTCATTTTTCACATCGTACACATTACCTTCTGTCAATACATGTTCAACCATGTACTTTTCTGCTTTTGTATGCACACACGTTACCTGTTTAATCGTTTCTTTTTCATTCCATTTTGTATGTATCATTTTCATGTCTCCTTTAAAATTTCATTTGCGGCTTCGGCAATTATTTGCGAAATATAAGATGGACGCATTGTCTGTGCCGGATACGCTTCCTTCCACTTATCTGCACAATAACCATGAAGATAGACTGCATCGGCCACTGCTTCTTTTATATTTTTGTTTCGGAGCACCAATGCGAGAATAAGGCCTGTCAGCACATCTCCACTGCCGCCTTTTGACAAACCATCGTTGCCGGTCACATTCACATACCCGCTGCCATCAGCAAAAGCCGTCACGGTGTACTCCCCTTTTAATACAACCGTGACATTGTTTTCAACAGCATAAGCAGAAGCTGCCTCTAGGCGCGTACGCTGAACATAAACAATCTCTTTGCCGGTCATCCGGGAAAACTCTCCGGGATGCGGTGTAACGATGATCGGACATTTTTTCTTTGCATATGAGCGTGGATACAACGCACCTGCATCAAGAATCACAGGCTTACTTTGTGCTAAAAGTTCCTCGATTAATGTTTCCATTTTATCATTAGACGGTCGGCCACATCCTGCTGCAATGGCATCAAATGAATGGTCCAATTCGATGTGCGGGTTAATTTGATACATCGCTTCTGGTACATGGGACGCAATAATCGGGACAGCTTCTTTTTCTGTCTGTACGGTCAATTTTCCAGCACCGCATGAAACGGCGCCAGATGCAGCGAGTGCTGCACTGCCCGGCATATCTTTCGTACCCGCAATTAATAATCCGTGGCCAAATGTTCCTTTATGGGTATTCCGGCCGCTATATGTGAGTGATTTAGCTACATCCAGTGCACTTCTCACTTTCCAGTTCGATGTATGTGGCAATCCGATCTCGACCACTTTTGTCTCACCATACAAAGAGGCCGCTGGAAACAAAAAACGAGATGGCTTATATCCGTGCAGCGAGTACGTCCGATCTGCTTTAAATGCATGCTTGTCACAATCGCCATCATCTGATGCTGCACCCGTTGGTAAATCAATCGCCACTTTCATCGCTACCTGTCTATTCATCCAGTCCATCACATGTTGAATATTTTCCCGTAGCGGGAGCTTAACCCCAATACCGAGCAAACTGTCAACAAGAATTGAACCTGATTGATCCGGTAAATTTGTCGATACTGAAAAACCAAGTGAAGAATAATAGTCAAAGTGAGCTTTTGATGCTGCGGATACCGGAAGTCCCAACGGAAAGAAAAGGGTACATCGCACACCTGCTATTTGAAGATAACGGGCAAGCACAATGCCATCTCCTCCGTTATTCCCTTTGCCTGCTATAATGGTGAAATGATGTTTATGTATATCCAAATCCTGTTTTATAGCGTTGAAAAGGCCAACCCCTGAAAGCTCCATCAACGTAAAAGCCGTCATCCCCTGTTCTTCTGCCCATTTGTCAGCCTCTTTTATCTGACTACTCTTATAAATATACAACAAATAGCCCCCCTTTTTCATGATTTTATTACAATTTTTTTAAAAAAGATAATATAAATTGGGAATATTCTATCGTTTTTATTAGATTCTTGTTTATCGTTTGCATTTAGATTGATTGCTAGTATAATATTCAGCAAATAAAGATATATATCTTTATTTTAACACCACTCAGAGGAGGTCATAAACGAATGAAGATTATGAGCAATGAACTGTTAGTGGCTGCTTATCGGGACGCATTGAATAACGGGGACGACAAGGAATGGATCAATGCATTAAAAATTGAAGTGAGAAAACGAGGATTATCACCTAAAAATGAAAAATAATAAAAAAATCCCGCAACTGCGGGATTTTTGTGTTACTTATCCTTCTAGAAGAAGATCTTCAGGATTTTCAATTAATTCTTTCACCATTTTCAAAAAGCTGACTGCTTCTTTTCCATCAATAATACGGTGGTCATAAGAAAGAGCCACGTACATCATAGGACGAATTTCAATGGAATCCCCAATTGCAACCGGACGCTTTTGAATCGTATGCATGCCGAGAATGCCGACCTGTGAACCGTTCAGAATAGGTGTTGATAGCAGCGATCCGAAAACACCGCCGTTTGTGATCGTAAACGTGCCGCCTTGCAGATCAGCAAGCGCCAGTTTATTATCACGTGCTTTTAGAGCCATCTCCATAATAGACCCTTCGATTTCAGAGAAGTTTTTACGGTCGCAATCACGGACAACTGGTACGACAAGACCATCATCTGTTGATACGGCAACACCGATATCATAGAACTTTTTCAACAGAACTTCATCGCCATCGATTTCAGCATTGACGTACTGATACTTTTTCAATCCTGCCACAACGGCTTTTGTGAAGAATGACATGAAACCAAGACGCACATCATGATCATCAAAGAATTTATCTTTTTTACGTTTGCGAAGATCCATAATATTTGTCATGTCAATTTCGTTAAACGTCGTCAACATCGCAGCTGTTTGCTGTACTTCAACAAGACGTTTAGCAATCGTTTGACGGCGACGGCTCATACGCTCACGCTCAACCGGTTTCCCATCATCCTGTTTTTTCGCAGGTGCTGCTACAGGTGTTTTTTGTGGGGCTGCAGCTGGAGATGAAGGTACATCTTGATGCGTCTCTACATCTTGAACACGGACGCGTCCTAGCGGATCAGCTGGTTTAACTGCAGATAAGTCAATTCCTTTTTCACGCGCTAATTTACGTGCTGCTGGTGAAGCTACTGTCCGGTTGTTCGGATCTTCTTTAGCTGGTTCAGGCTGTACTTCTTTCTCTTCTGCTTTCGGCGCTGCTTCTGATGCTGGAGCTGCTGGAGCCTGGGTAGCACTTGTTGCACCCGCTTCTACAATAGCAATGACTTGACCTACTTTAACCGTATCGCCTTCTGCTGCCTGTAATTCTTTGATCGTTCCTGCTTCTTCCGAAATGATTTCGACGTTTACTTTATCTGTTTCAAGCTCAACGATGTATTCGCCTTTTTCCACGTAATCACCGGGTTGTTTTAACCATTGCGCAATCGTACCTTCTGTAATTGATTCTGCCAGTTCAGGAACTCTAATTTCTGCCACGTTAAAAATCCTCCTCGTTATCATTCATCATTATTTTCTTATTATGTACTATCTGCAGCTGGACTTAAACCGGCTGCAGTATATTTGTTATTACTGTTCTTTCGTCATGGCAGCACGTAACAGACGTGCCTGTTCTTTTTTGTGGACAATTGCATCCCCTTCAGAAGGGCTTGAACGGCGGCGGCGGCCCACGTAACGGACAGATGTTCCATCAGGAGCTACATCACGCAGTCTTGGATCCATATATGTCCACGCACCCATGTTTTGTGGTTCTTCCTGCAGCCAGATAATTTCTTTCACATTCGAGAATTGTTTTAAAATTTCAGCGATCTCATCTTTCGGGAATGGATACAATTCTTCTACACGCAAGACATGAAGCCAGTCTAAATTGTCCTCTGTCTTATCAATTTGCTCAGCAAGGTCGATTGACACTTTACCGCTGCAAAGAACGAGACGTTCGACTTTCTTAGGATTGTTGCCTGTTCTTGGTTCTTCTACAACAAGTTTAAATATACCATTAGAGAATTCCGATGCTTTCGATGCTGCAAGCGGATGGCGAAGCAAGCTTTTCGGCGTCATGATGACAAGCGGACGTACTTCTTCTTTTTGCAGAATTGAAGCTTGACGGCGCAAAATATGGAAATATTGCGCTGTTGACGATAAGTTTGCCACCGTCCAGTTATTTTCTCCTGCTAACTGCAAGAAACGCTCCATCCGAGCACTTGAATGCTCCGGTCCTTGACCTTCATACCCGTGTGGCAGAAGCAGAACAAGACCTGACTTTTGACCCCATTTCGCTCGTCCAGATGCGACGAATTGGTCAAACATTACTTGTGCCATATTCGCAAAGTCACCAAACTGCGCTTCCCAAAGAACAAGCGTTTCAGGAGAGAATACATTATAGCCATATTCAAAACCGACAACAGCTGTTTCTGTAAGCGGCGAGTTAATGACATCAAATGACGCATTTGTATTGCTTAATCCATGAAGCGGTAAGTATTCTGCTCCACTGTTTTCATCATGCAATACGAGGTTCCTATGTGCAAATGTACCACGCTGCGAATCCTGACCAGTCAGTCTGATCGGGGTGCCTTCCTTTAAAATCGAAGCAAATGCGAGCGTTTCGGCATGCCCCCAATCTATTTGACCATCTTCTTCAAATAGATGCTCGCGGCGTTTCAAAATACGTTCAAGTTTTTTGAATGGCTGGAATGCGTCCGGCCAAGTCAAAAGTTCCTGATTAATGATTTTTAAGTCGTCTTCACTGACACCTGTCTTATTGCAAGGTAGATCCTGCTCAACGACTTTCGGCGGATTCATCACGATATCTGGATTGTCATCTGTTTTCGGAACAGTTTCAAACAAATCTTTCAGCTTTTGTTCATTTTCACTGTATACTTTTTCTGCATAACCTACATCAATGACACCACGATCAACAAGTTTATTCGCATACAATTCACGAACAGTTTTATGATTGCGAATCAACTGGTACATTTTTGGATTCGTTGTCATCGGTTCATCTGTTTCATTATGACCAAAGCGACGGTAACCGATTAAATCAATCACAAAATCTTTACCGAAACGTGAGCGATAATTAACTGCCATAAAAGCAGCTGCCACACATGCTTCTGGATCATCTGCATTCACATGAACGATCGGCACTTCGAAGCCTTTTGCTACATCTGATGCATAACGTGTTGAGCGGGAATCATAGGATTCAGTCGTAAACCCAATCATGTTATTTGAAATGATGTGAATGGATCCACCTGTTTTATAGCCGTTAATCTGGCTCATATTAAACGTTTCACCAACAATTCCCTGACCCGGGAAGGCAGCGTCACCGTGGATAATAATCGACATTGCTTTTGACACATCAAGATCCGGTTTTCCTTTACTTGTCCGAACTTCCTGCGCCGCTCTTGTGTATCCGGCTACAATGGGGCTGACAACTTCAAGATGGCTCGGGTTATTGGCAAGCGTAATGCGTGCTGTTGATGTATCTTCTTCTTTATAACTGCGGTCCGCACCAAGATGATATTTTACATCTCCTGTCCAACCGTAGTAGTTCATTTTCATTGAACCAAGTGGAAGCATTTTTTTATTTGGCGCATGTGCGAATTCAGCGAAAATCATTTCGTATGGTTTACCTAGAATGTGGGCGAGAACGTTTAGACGTCCACGATGAGCCATACCGATGTTAATCGTTTGTGCACCTTTTACAGCAGAGTGATGAACGAGTTCATCGAGAAGCAGAACCATCGCATCCAATCCTTCGATAGAAAAGCGTTTTTGACCAACAAATGTTTTATGAAGGAATTTTTCAAATCCTTCAACTTCCGTCAACCGCTTCAAAAGCGCTTTTTTATGATCATCTGAAAATGTCGGATAATAATCTGTTGATTCAATTTGCTGACGAAGCCATTGTTTTTCTTCGAGATCATGTACTTGTGCAAATTCAAAAGCCACTTTATCCGTGTATACTTTCTTCAAATGCATAATCGCCTCATATCCGTCTTGTATATGAGATGGTGCACCTTTGCAAATGTATTGAACCGGAATAGCACGCAAATCCGCTTCTGTTAATCCATATGTCTCAAGGTCAATCCGGCGCGTATCCTTACGGCTATCATCAAGCGGATTAATATCTGCTGCAAGGTGTCCGTGAATACGAATACCATCAGCTAGCTTTATGGCTCCATACAACTTATCAAGATCACCCGGTGATGTTGCTGCTGCGGATGGCGATGCACTTCCAGCAAGAGATACAGGCGCTCCCCATTTATCAAACAACTGTCTTAATTCTTGATCCACTGAGTCAGGATCAATTAAGTAGTGTTCATACATTTCCATTACATATCCAAGGTTTGGTCCTGAAAAATCTTTCCACGGATTACCCTGGCCATTCTGCATGTTCATTCTGAAAAACCTCCAACTATTTCGCCCATTTGATTTTCTTTTTCGTTATTTTTATACTCTTTTCGTATAAATATGTACAGGTGATCCTAAAACGCTTACAGCAACAAGTCTAACATGGAAAAGCGACTTGAGAAAGAAAAAGGCCTTTTTACTTGAGTATCTCATCCAGCGACCTGAAGGTTGCCTTTTTCATGTATCATCTTACTACTGTTCGATCTAAAAACCAATGCTTTTTTATAAAATTTTTTAATTAACTTTTTTCTTTTTTCAAATTGCTTAAAATCCCGCTATTATGCGGTTTTTCAGCCCTAAAAAGAGGAAAATTACCATTATAGAATGAACCTTTTCTATTAGTAAAGCCTTATATAAATGAGTAAGTAAAATTTGTTCATTTTTAAATTTAAAAAAATTAAAAAGCATCCCATTGAAGGATGCTTACATGTAATCATTCTGGTAATTAAATTTTTTGATCACAAACTTCAGCTAGCTCAATCGCCGCCTCTTCAACTGAATACTTACTGCTTAGCTGCCAAGGTATAGATTGTTTAGATGTTTGTTCTATTGCTGATACATAAATTTTTCTATTTACCTCAGCCACTTTAATTTCCCAGTAATAGATTACCGTCTTCATTCCTTCTTGTACTTCCACTGGTCGTAAAAATGTTTCAATTTCCCCGTACATACTATCCCTCCTCCTCTTATTCTATTTCCTCTATAACATTATCTTTTTCACGCCGCCAAAAGTAAACGTGTAATTTTTGGCTATCTTGAATTTCATTTTTTCTCTATTTTGCTAACGTACACTTTCCTAAACCATAAAAGACTATCTCTTGTAGAATTTGCATTTTGTTAATGTTAAATAGGGTGGGCGTCTATGAATTTCCGAAGAACGGTACAATCCATGTATTCAGAAACCAATAGGGGAAATAGAACTAGGAATACATAAAGAAACGGCTTGGTTCTACAAGTAGCGAATAAATCATCGTCTGCTAAATAGAAAAAGCTGTCCGGGAAACAGACTCCGGACAGCTTCTTCTATTTATTTCACGCCGACTTTACCCGGCACTAACTCTTTAATCTCTTGGCCCCGTCCTTCATGAAGAAGTGAGACGATTTTACTGCCGACAATCACGCCGTCACATGCAGCACCAAGTATTTCTGCCTGTTCTTTAGAGGAGACACCGAATCCTGCGAGAACTGGTACAGGACTCTTTTCTGTAATACGGGCAAGATGAGCGGACAGGTCTCCAGCAAATCCTGCACGTGCACCAGTGATGCCGTTTACGGTTACCGCGTAAATAAAGCCTTCTGCTCCATCAACGGTTTCATCGATTCGTTCATCAGAACTTGTGAGTGTGACGAAGCGAATGAGCGCGATATCATGTTTTGTCAACGGTTCTTTAAACTCTGTTTCTTCCTCCATCGGCACATCCGGAATAATAACACCGGACACACCAGCTGCTGCACATTGATCAGCAAAGGTTTCTGCACCGAGTTTAAATACCGGATTTGCGTATGTCATAATGACGACCGGAATGGAAATGTCGTCTTTAAACGATGCAAGTTCAGCCAGTACTTCTTGTAATGTCACTTTTTCAGCCAGTGCCCGTTTTCCGGCTTCTTGAATGACCGGACCGTCAGCGACGGGATCGGAAAATGGAATACCGATTTCAACGACTGTTACACCTGCATCTTCTAACAATAAAATCGTTTCTTTTAACATATGAAGACCGCCATCACCGGCCATGATGTAAGCCGTAAATGCTTTTTTGCCTTCTTCCTTTACCTGTGCAAACGTTTCGGCCATTTTATGCTTCGTCATTATTTTTGGCCCTCTCTTTCAAAACGTTCTTTAATTTGTGCAACATCTTTATCCCCACGCCCTGACAGACAAATCGCGATAATTTCATCTTCTTTCATCGTTTTTGCCAGTTTCAGTGCATAAGCGATAGCATGAGAGCTTTCAAGCGCTGGTATAATACCTTCTGTTTTAGTCAACACTTTAAAGCCTTCAAGCGCTTCTTCATCCGTAATATGTTCATAAATGACACGACCCGAGTCTTTTAAAAAGCTATGCTCCGGACCGACACCCGGATAATCAAGGCCAGCAGAGATAGAATGCGCTTCTTGAATTTGTCCTGCTTCATCCTGAAGCAAATACATTTTACTGCCATGCAGCACACCCACACTGCCCATTGTCATCGAAGCCGCATGTTTATCTGTATCTACACCGCTTCCGGCTGCTTCTACGCCGTACATTTTGACTGATTCATCTTCAATAAATGGATAAAACATCCCCATCGCGTTGCTGCCCCCGCCAATACAAGCGACAACCGCATCCGGAAGACGGCCTTCTTTTTCCTGCAGCTGCCGTTTCGTTTCATTGCCAATGACCGCTTGAAAATCGCGGACAATTTGCGGGAATGGATGGGGACCGAGTACTGAACCCATAATATAATGAGTATCCTCCACATTTGTTACCCAGTAGCGAAGTGCTTCATTTACCGCATCTTTTAATGTACCGCTTCCTTGTGAGACACTTTCAACACGCGCACCGAGCAGCTCCATCCGGAACACATTTAATTCCTGACGGCGAATGTCTTCTTCTCCCATGAAAATAACACAATCCAGATTCAACAATGCACAAACCGTAGCGGTTGCCACACCATGCTGTCCAGCACCTGTTTCAGCCACGACTTTTCGTTTGCCCATGCGAACGGCAAGAAGCGCTTGTCCAATCGTATTATTAATTTTATGAGCGCCTGTATGATTCAAGTCTTCACGCTTCAAATAAATTTTCGCACCGCCGGCTTCTTTTGTTAAGTTTTCAGCAAAGTAAAGCGGGTTTTCACGACCGACATAATCGGTTAAATAATGATTTAATTCAGCTAGAAATGATTCATCCACCATCGCTGACTCGTATGCTTCTTCTAGTTCTTTGACGGCCCGCATAAGCGATTCTGGCACGTAACGGCCGCCGTATTCACCGTAATGCCCTTTAGCATCCGGCTGGTTATATACGTTACTCAATTTAATTTGCTCCTTTCGCACGCTGTACAAATTGGAATACTTTCGTTTCATCTTTCTGGCCATCGGTTTCGACACCGCTTGAAATATCCACCGCAAATGGCCCAACGGACTGTACCGCTTCTTTTATATTATCAGGTGAAAGACCTCCTGCCAAAATGAGACGGTTTTTATCCACATCCGGATTTTCAAGAAGGGACCAGTCAAAGACTTGGCCACTGCCTCCCCGAAAGCGAGCCGGCGGACTGTCGATTAAAATATACTCGGCCGGGTAGGCAAACATTTCTTTGTACGAAATGTTTTCTTTTACTGAAAAAGCTTTTATAACCGGAACGGGCATGTTTTCAGCAAATTCAGCTGGTTCATCCCCATGAAGCTGTACATAATCAAGACCGGCTGTTTTCACAATATCACAAATGACATCGGCCTCTTCATTAACGAACACACCGACTTTTTTTACATTTTCGCCAACCGTTTCACCGATCTGGCGAGCCAATTCAGCTGAAATGCGCCGGCTGCTGTTCGCAAAAACAAATCCGATCATGTCAGCACCCGCCTCATATGCCCAGCTTGCTGCTTCAAACGAGGTAATTCCACAAATTTTAACATTCATTTTACAATTCCACTTTCAGCGAACGGACCGTTGCTGCCACATCGCCAGCGAGCATTAATGTTTCACCGACAAGAAGGGCCCGAGCACCCGCTTCTTTTAACCGAATGGCATCTTCTTTTGTTTTAATACCGCTCTCTGACACAAAAATGGCCTTTTCTTTTCCATATTGGGACAGGAGCCTTTCCGTTACAGCAAGATCTGTTTTAAATGAGTGAAGATCGCGGTTGTTAATTCCAATAATATTGGCCTCTAGCGCAAGTGCCCGTTCCATTTCCGCTTCATTATGCACTTCAACGAGCACATCAAGTCCATGCTCTTTTGAATGCCGGTACAATCGATGCATCTCTTCATCATTCAGCGCAGCCGCAATGAGTAAAATGATATCGCCGCCTGAAGCTTTTGCTCGGTCAATTTGAATTTCATCAATGATAAAATCTTTATTTAATAGAGGGATCTCAACATTTGCTTTCACTGCTTTTAGATCGTCCATCGTCCCTTTGAAAAAAGGCGTATCCGTTAGAACAGACACGGCATCCGCGCCGTTTTGTGCATATATCGTTGCTTGCTCAACAGGATCAACACCTAGATTGATATCTCCTTTTGATGGGGAAGCCCGCTTCACTTCAGCGATCAACGCGATTGTTTTTGATGCAATAATCCGATCATAAAAGGAAGTCGGAATCCGATCTGTTTTGTATGTGAGTGCTGACTTTTTTAGGAACGCTACTTCTTCTCGTTTTTTATCAATAATTTTATCTAAAATGGTTGTCATCCTGTTACCACTGCTTTCTGTCTTTTTTTAGAAAATTCAATTAAATAATTTAATTTTTGTAGCGCAGCACCTGAATCAATGCTTTCTTCTGCCATCTTCACACCTTCAGGAATCGACTTTGCCTTGCCATTTGCGAATAAACCAATTGCACTATTCAGGACAACTGTATCGCGCGGTGCACCGCGCTCTCCTTCTAAAATTCGCTTTAAAATTTCGGCGTTTTCAATCGCTTCTCCGCCTTTAATCGCTTCAAGCGGATATTGTGGCAAACCAGCGGATTCCGCTGTTACAACCATTTTTTGTATTTTTCCGTTTTCAAGCAATACTAAATGATTTTCACCCGCAAGCGACGCTTCATCCATATACCCTGCTCCATTTAAGACAACGGCGCGTTTACGGCCAAGAAGATTTAACACATCAGCCATCATTTCAAGCGAATCCCGGCGATAAGTGCCTAAAAGCTGCGAATCAAGCTGTACAGGATTTGTCAGCGGTCCAATCAAATTAAAAATGGTTGGAATTTTTAAATCACGTCGTACTTTCATAATGCGCTTTAATTTCGGATGAACGTGCGGTGCAAACAAAAAGGTAATATTGTTTTCTTCAAGAAGGCGGTCTGTTTCATCAGCTAAGAAATCAAGTGACACGCCAAGATGTTCAAGTACATCGGCGCTGCCTGTTTTGCTTGATACGCTTCTATTGCCATGTTTCGCTACTTTTACACCAGCACCCGCGAGCACAAAAGCAGACGTTGTACTAATGTTAAAGCTTTGGGAACCGTCACCGCCCGTACCGCAATTATCCATTACGTTTTCCCAATTTGTACGGGATGCAACTGCATTTTGACGAAGGACATGAACAAATGCAGCGACTTCCTCTACCGTTTCTCCTTTTGCTTTTAACGCAATTAAAAACGCAGCGATTTCACTGTCCGTCACATCTTCTTGCAAAATCTCGTCCACCGCATTTTCCATTTCTTCTTTTGTAAGAGATTCTCCATCCGATAATTTCATTAAATACTTTTTCATGTTTTTTTCTTTTCGGTATGAACGGAAAAATTCGCTAATTAAATTATCTCCCACTTTTGTACCAATCGATTCTGGATGAAATTGAAGCCCAAAAACCGGATATTCTTTATGACGCAGTGCCATAATTTCGTTATCATCAGTTGATTCTGCTATCACTTCTAGCTTTTGATTAAGTGTCTCTCTATCTACGGCAAGAGAGTGATAACGCATGACAGGCACCGGACCTTGCACCGCAGAAAACAATCCTTTTCCTTCATGACGAACCATAGACAATTTCCCGTGCTTAATCGTTTTTGCTGGAATAATATCTGTTCCAAACGCCGCTGCAATTGCCTGATGTCCTAGGCAAATACCGAGAATTGGAATCCGATGATAAAAGGCGTGTACCACTTCAATCGAAATCCCAGCTTCTTCCGGTGTGCCTGGTCCTGGAGAAATGACAATTGCTTCTGGTGCGAGTGCTTCAATTTCATCGATCGTAATTTCGTCATTACGGACCACACGGACGTTTTTGCCGATTCCGCTGATTTGTTGATATAGATTGTATGTGAATGAATCGTAGTTATCAATGAGTAAAATCATTTTTGCACCTCCAGTAATGCTTTTGCTTTATGCATTGTTTCTTCATATTCTGTATCAGGTACGGAGTCATAAACGATGCCAGCTCCTGCTTGTACATGGGCCATATTGTCTTTAATGACCATCGTGCGGATCGCAAGCGCAAAGTCCATACTGCCTGTTGCCGACAAGTATCCGACTGCGCCAGAGTACACGCCGCGCTTTACCGGTTCGAGTTCATTAATAATTTGCATCGCCCGAATTTTCGGTGCACCGGAAACCGTACCCGCTGGTAAACACGCTGTCAGTGCATCGAGTGGATGATAATTTTCTCTTAATTCACCTGATACTTCTGACACGATATGCATCACGTGTTTATACTTTTCAATTTTCATATATTTATCCAATGTGACGGAGCCAATTTCTGAAATTTTTCCAACATCGTTACGGCCAAGATCGACAAGCATCCGGTGTTCAGCGATTTCTTTTTCATCCGCTAATAGCTCCTCTGCAAGACGCGCATCTTTTTCTGGTGATGTGCCTCGCGGCCGAGTGCCAGCAATAGGATTAGTTGTGACTGTCGTTCCGCTTACTTTGACAAGGCTTTCTGGTGATGTGCCTAACACCGTATAGCCATCAAAATCAATGTAAAACATGTACGGTGATGGATTCGATGTGCGAAGACGGCGGTACAATGTGAACGGATCTCCTTCAAATGGAGATGAAAGACGCTGTGAAAGAACGACTTGGAAAATATCACCGCGAATGATATGCTCTTTCGCTTTTTCAACCATGTCACAAAATGTTTTACGTTCTGTTTTTGAAGTGAACGCAAGGACATTTGTTTCATTGCCGGCAAATGGTTTTTGATCACCATGAATGTCATGATATAAACTTTCAATCGCCGCATCCATCTCAGCTTCCGTTCGGCTTCCAAATAAATCAACCGCAACGAGCGAAACAAGTTGTGTTAAATGATCATAGACGACGAACGTGTCATAAAACAACAAATGTACGTCAGGCATTTCGAGTTCATCTGGAAGCGGTGTCCCTATTTTCTCTTCAAAAAAGACAGTATCATACCCAATGTAACCAGCCGCACCTCCAAAAAAAGGAAATGGATAATCGTTGTCACCATAAACAGGCATAATCTCTTTTAATTTGTCCATGAACTTTTCTGAACCAGATTCTATTTTACCTTCTTTTTTAGTTATCACATATCCGTTTCCATCAGCTGTAAATTGCGCGACCGGATCCACCGCTATAAATGAATAGCGCCCGCTTTCTTCATGTTTGGCTGAGCTTTCAAACAACATCTTTTGTTTTCCACGCAGCATGTGATAAATGGAGATTGGTGTAATCATATCTCCTTCCATTTCTTTTCGTTTGTATTGAATCGTTGCCTGTAATTTCATCATCAGTTCCCCTTTCTTTCCATAAAAAAACTCCATAGATGATCTCATATCATCTATGGAGGACGGTTTCCCGCGGTGCCACCTCTCGTTGAAGCAAAATTGCTAATTTGCTTCCCCTTAAAACCGGTTAACGGACGGCTGCCGGGCGCTCTACTTTCAATATGTTCAAGCTACCACTCACGGACCCATTCGAGCTGTTGCTGCGTGCCTGGTTCCACCCCCCTAGGCTCTCTGTAACGAGCAAAAAACAGCTGTACTTTTTCCGATCATCGTATTAATTATATAGTAAAACTTCATTCAGTTGGGATTTTGTTCATCCCCCACTGAATAAACAGGAACTCGGGTAAAGAGCGCCGCGTCCTGCGGCCATACCTGAGTGATCGGCTTCAGCCGGCCCAAACCAATCGGGCTTTTACGGACAGTTGATCCCCCGCTTATCCTTCTTTTCTTTTCGGAGTCTTGAAGAAAGGGTCTTACTGCTCGTTAATGCGGGATAAAGTGAATCTTCCATCACCCAAGGTTTTCTTTCATCCGCGATAAATAAAAAAAGGCCCCCTCATCTTCAAAAGGACGGGGAGCCGTGGTACCACCTTTATTGACCGCACATATGCGATCCACTTTAACAGCAGATTTCTGCCTGTCTTCTGTAACGTAAGACGTACGCCGGAGCCTACTTAATAACTTCTTGTTCGGTCCGGAAGCTCAGAAGCCCATTCACAATGTGTCCTGCACCAGCTTGCACCAACCGCCGGCTCTCTAAAGCATTCGTCATTGTTACTCTTCTTCTTCATTGCTCATTTATTTAACTGATTATTATCATAATACAATCATTTCAAAAATTCAACTATTTTTAAAAGGATTTTTCGATTCTATTATTAGGTTTCATCTATTAGCGAATTACTGCTTTAACAGTCACTTTGTCTTAACTTTCCAAATATTCAAGATCGTATATTATTCGGTTTCCCAATCAGGATATAAGTCCGTCCGGCGGTCCCGCCACGTTGTGACCGATCCTTTTTTACGCACTTCATATAAAAGCGAAAGATCAAGATCAGCGGTAATAATCATATCATCGTTCATGATACCTTCTGCTACGATGCCTGCTGGAGGGAATGGAATATCATTCGGTGCAATCACAACAGCCTGTCCCGTATTAGCCCGCATTAAATCGACTGTTGGCAATGATCCGACTGTACCTGTTCCAACGACATACACTTGATTTTCAACAGCACGTGCATGGCTCGTATAACGGACGCGATGAAAGCCGTGCCGGTCGTCTGTACATGATGGACAGAAAATCACATCTGCTCCGCGTGCTTTTGCCATGCGGACGATTTCTGGAAATTCAATGTCATAACATGTTAAGATCGCAATTGTTCCTTTATCTGTTTCAAAGATACGGAACGAATCGCCTTGCTGCATGTTCCACCCTTCCACTTCCGCAGGTGTTATATGTAGTTTAGGCTGCATTTGATACGAGCCGTCCGGGTAAAATAGATAAGCGGTATTTTGAATACCGTCCCCTGCTGCTGTGACATGTGTGCCTGCGATAATGTGAACGTTATAATGACGCGCAAATTCAGAGAATGTATGCTCATAACGCTCTGTGAACAATGGCAAATCCGTAATTTTTAACGCCTCGCCTGTCTCCTCGTCGCCAATTGAGAGAAGCTGTGTCGTGAAAAATTCAGGAAATAAAATAAATTCCGCTTCAAACTCCATTGCCGTTTTTATGTAATGTTCACATTGTTCCGCAAATTCATCAAACGATTGGATTGTGTGCAAATGATACTGTACTGCTGATACTCGCATTTTCAAATTAAGTCTCCCCTTTATAACTGATTTTTTATTATCTGCTTCTAAATTAAAGGATGTAAGCGATTTTAGCAAGAAAAAAAGACAGCAATGATTGCTGTCCAATGTCGGATGTGAAATTCAGTATCAAAGAGGGGGTATTGATAATGAATATCAATTTCAATTATAACTGTATTGAATGATATGTCAACTCCTATTCAAACTATTTTCTCACAAAAAAATCTGGCGAACTTATTCGCCAGATTGAATCCATTCCGGTCCTACACAATCTACACTGAGCTCTAAAACATCACAATCATTGAATTTCTGGCGGAGTTGATCCGCAATTTCTTGTCCTTTTCCTCGTGGAGCGACCGTTAATACAGTTGGGCCTGCCCCGCTAATGACCGTTGCATAAGCTCCATAGCTTCGTGCAAGGTCACGCGCGGGAGCAAGTTCTTTAATGAGTGATGTCCGGAACGGTTCGTGGAACACGTCACGCTCCATCATGCGGCCTGCTGTTTCGTAGTCGTGTTGCATAAATGCAGCAACGAGCATGTTCGAAACGGCACTGCCAAGCACTGCGTCTTTACGGGCAAATGAGGCTGGCAATACATTGCGTGCGTCTTCTGTTTTCAACTCATATGGCGGGACAAGGGCTATTAAGTCAATATCCGGTGCAGGAAGCTTTACCATTTCTGCTGTTTCGCCTAGTGATACACCGCATACCATCCCCCCAAAAAGAGATGCACCGATGTTATCAGGGTGTCCTTCAAACTGGTCCCCGATATTGAGCTTTTCCGCATCAGTCAACTGTAAATCCGCAAATTTATCAGCAATTTCAATGCCTGCCGCAATCGCTGCCGCACTGCTGCCGAGACCGCGGGCAAGCGGAATATTACTTTCTAAAACCGCTTCAATGGGCGGCATAACGACGCCGCGAAGTTCAGCTGTTTTTTTTGCAACAACCGCAATTAAATGCTGCTCATCTTCTGGAAGTCCGTTTAAAAGAGCTGACCGGTGCGAAAACACCCACCGGTCAGCTTTTTTTACTTCTACGGTTAAATATAGACTGAATGCTAGGCCGATTGAATCAAATCCTGGCCCTAAGTTGGCCGTACTTGCCGGCACTTTTAAAAGGCCAGATGATTTCATGCCTGCACAGCTCCTTTAATGAAATTAAATACGGCTTCTTCATCATTTGGAAGAACAGTCGGTTTTTTCTCAATTTGCGCAATGGCTGTTTGTGGATCTTTCAATCCATTGCCTGTTAAGACAGCAACGATATTAGCTCCTTGCTCGATTTCACCTGATTTGACATGTTTAATAATACCGGCAATTGACGCGTTTGAAGCCGGTTCTGCAAAAATACCTTCTTCTCGTGTCATCATTTCGTATGCTTCTAAAATTTCAGCATCTGTTACGAAATCAATTTTCCCATTCGACTCGTCTCGTGCTGCTTCAGCAAATGCCCAGCTAGCCGGGTTTCCGATGCGAATGGCTGTTGCGACTGTTTCCGGCTGCTCAATCGGTGCACCTTGTACGATCGCTGCTGCACCTTCTGCTTCAAAACCATGCATGCGAGGAAGGCCTGTGCCGAATTTTTCATTATATTCTTTAAACCCTTTCCAATAAGCCGTGATGTTCCCTGCATTACCGACTGGAATAGCAAGTACATCTGGTGCTTGTCCAAGCTGATCGCATACTTCAAATGCCGCTGTTTTTTGACCTTCGATACGGTATGGATTTACCGAGTTGACGAGTGTAATCGGTGATTTTTCGCTAATGTTGCGAACCATTGCTAATGCTTCATCAAAGTTTCCTTCGATTGCCACGATTTCCGCGCCATACATCATCGCCTGAGCAAGTTTGCCCATTGCGATTTTACCGTCAGGAATCACAACAATTGTTTTCATGCCCGCACGTGAAGCGTATGCCGCAGCTGCAGCTGATGTGTTTCCTGTTGATGCACAAATAACCGTGTTGCTGCCCTCTTCTTTCGCTTTCGCAACAGCCATCACCATTCCCCGGTCTTTAAATGAACCGGTTGGATTCGCGCCTTCTACTTTAACATGAATGTTCACACCCAATTTTTTCGAAATATTTACGAGTGGAATAAGCGGTGTATTTCCTTCCATTAATGAAAGCATCGGTGTGTTTTCGTTCACCGGTAAAAACTCTTTATATTGATGTAATAAACCTTCCCATTTAGCCATTATTTCGCTCCTTCTCCTTCAACGCGGTAAAAACTTTCAACTGAATGCACAACCGCTAGATCTTTAATTTGTTCAAGCATTTGACTGTAGTTTTCCATTGATGCTTTATGTGTCACGATGACAATTTCCGCCATTCCTTCTTTATCAAGCGGCAACTGGAGAATTTTTTCAAAGCTAATTGAATTAGATGAAAATAGCTTCGTCAGTTCTGAAAATGAGCCGACTTCATCACGCACATGAAGACGGATAAAGTATTTAGCAAATTTTTCTTCCGCGCTTTTCAGTCTTTTTTCAAATTGAGGCACTGAAATGCTTTTTCCATTTACACCGAGGCGCATATTTGTTACCACGGCAATAAGATCACTTACAATTGATGTTGCTGTCGGCATACTTCCGGCACCAGGTCCATAAAACATCGTTTCACCGACCGCTTCCCCGTATACGTATACCGCATTGTATTCATCATTTACTGATGCCATTGGGTGATTGTTTGCAAGGAATGTCGGCTGTACACTTACTTCTACACGTTCATCGGATTGATCTGCATAGCCGATCAATTTCATCGTGTAGCCAAGTGTCTGACCGTGTTTCAAATCACTGTCTGAAACCGTTGAAATGCCGCTCACATTTACATCTTCAAGCTCGATATTCATTGAGAACGCAAGACGAGCTAGAATCGCCATTTTACGAGCTGCATCCAGACCTTCTACATCAGCAGTCGGATCGGCTTCTGCAAAGCCAAGATCTTGCGCTTCTTTCAATGCCACTTCGTATGACATACCTTCTTTATGCATTTTTGTCAAAATAAAGTTTGTTGTGCCATTTACGATCCCCATCAATTTTTGGATTTTATCAGAGGCAAGGCCATCTGCTAATCCGCGGATGATTGGGATACCTCCGGCTACACTCGCTTCATAATAAAAATCGCAGTCGTTTTCAGATGCGGCTTTTAACAGCTCAGACCCATATAGCGCAACTAAGTCTTTGTTTGCAGTCACAACATGTTTCTTTTGATTTAAGGCATCCAGCAAATATTGCTTCGTTTCGTCAATGCCGCCCATTACTTCGACGATCACATCGACATCTGGATCGTTAATGACATCGTACGGATCAAGTGTTAATGATTCTTTCGACAGATCTACATCACGCTTTTTGTCCATGTTCTTTACAAGCACTTTCGTTACTTCTACTGGGCACCCGACGCGATGAACGAGCTGTTCCTGATGGTTTTGAATGATCTTCACGACACCGGTTCCGACCGTTCCAAGACCGAGCAATCCTACTTTTACGTTATCTTTCATCTAAACGTCACCTCAACTATGTATTTGTATGATGTACATTTGTTTTTACATAGTAGACATTATATCGGTATTTTTTGCTTTTTACAACCTAATGTTTTCGCAAAATAGAATTTTTCTGTCTTTTCTTATCTTAATGAAATGTTTGTCTTCTTTCAAGCAATTGTTATATTTTTTGACGGTACCACGTTCACATCTTTCGCTATATAGAACGGTTTTTGGCCGCAGTTTTTGAAAATGACGTCTTTAATAGACACATCATCTGCTTTTTGTGCACCGCCAAATACTTTTAACGCAGAGCCCGCTGTTTGAAAATCTTCCATAACAACGTTTTGCATATGAACATGCTTTGATTTGTATTGAATCCCTACTACCGGCAAGCCTCTATAATTATAATCAGCGTTTCCGATCGCCCGCAGCCCGTTAATGATGACGTGTTTGTACGCGGAAATGGTCAGCGCACGCGGCTTTGAACTCGTATATAAATCTGTGTAGATAGGATGAACGGATACGATGCGTGTCGCAGTTAGAAAGCGGGCTGTTTTGGATTCTGGGTCCGTTTTGCTATGGTGGCCGATATGGCGGAAATTGTACGAACGGTTATCATTGACAGACAGGTGGCCGATAATATGAACGTTCGCAGCCGCTGAACTCGTGGCGTGTGCTTTCACTTCCACACCGCCAAAGCAACGTGCTGATGCATTGTTGATCAACCACACATAGCGCGAACCATCATCTGCTTCAAATCCATTTGAATTAGAAAATCCTTTTTGATGGCTTCGTCCAGATGGATCGCACATAAAACAATTCGAAATGAGGATGTAGTCGCTATGATGCGTCGTGACACCATCATCGCCAAATCCCGACCCTTTGCAACCATCAATCCAAACATATCGGCTGCCGCCCCGTGCCCGGTGGCCGTCTCCTGAATAATCATACAAAGTGGACGACACATCATAACAGTGCAGACCCGGATTTTTCGCATCACAGTTTTTAATCCAACCATATTCGACATTGGCAAATGTTAAACAGCTTGAACGATTATTGCCGCTCGATGATTTTTCATCAAGTTGAAGCCGCTCTATGTTCCAATCAAATGTGATTCCTTCAATCAAAATATGGTGGTTTCCTTTCACATGGTTTTCATTTGTCATCACAAAGCTTCGTTTCGGTGCAGTATCACCCAGTTTCAATATCGTTTTCCCCACTCCTGCTCCTTTTATAATTGTATAAGATGGCACGTGAAGTTCATCAACGATAAATGTGCCTTCTGGAATATAAACGGTCCGTTCACCACCCGATAAAGCCGCCTCAATATCCCCGTCTACTTCTACATATACTTTTTTTTTCGCTTTTTCCTGTAATACGCTCCATTCTTTATCAAGTGTTTCTTTCCAATCCGGATACACACCATTTTCACTTACAATCGTATGATGCATGTTCATCGGCTCTTCTGTTTTTGTCCATATTGACTTGAATTTCGTCAAAATCGATTCTTTCTGCTGAGAAGGTTTCCACTTAGCAGCTGATTCAAAAAATAACCGATCTGTTTCAGTAACCATTTTTGCTAAAGACTTATTTTTTTCAAAATAGGTGTTAATCAATTTAGCATTATCATTGGGATTATGATTAATAGTTAATGACATATTTTTCTCCTTTTAATTTGAATTTTGCACATAATGTATTTAACTTTTTGTAAATGAAATACACTGTTCTCGTTCAAATATACCTGTTTCAAATGTTCGTTCAATCCAATCGATTGAATTGTCCTGCTTCATTAAAATAACCGTTGAACTACGAGTGCCGTAACTGTTGTTTTTATTTTTAATAAATGCCGGTGACAGTATTCTTTCCCATTCGAGTGATATACCCGTTTGTGGTAGCTGTTCATCTGGCGCGCGTGTTTCGTCTGCAAGAAGAGCAAATAAACCACTATAATCAGCCTGTTCATAGTTAGCTGCCCATTCTGCTAGTTTCTTCTTTGCTTTGATCGTTTTCGGCCACGGTGTATTCATAAACGCATTGCTGACACTATGAATACCAGGCGGTAGCTCATAAGGCGGTTTATCCGATTTGCTGCTGAATGAATACATTGCTTCTCTCGTTCCAGCGATAACATTAAAACCAGGATAGCGTTCTTTTTCCCTATCCAGTTCCTCTAAAAACGTACGCGCATGCATTTCTCCTTCTAAAAAAGACCGAACGATATGGCCACGGGATTCTTTCTCCCCAGAAAACGCCGATGGATCACGGTAATTTGTTAATGCACAAATGCGTCCTGATTTCGACACGCCAAGCCACGTCCCTCCTTTTAATAAGTCCCTTCCCGCTAAAATGTGAGGTACATCTTCCCACCAGTGCGACGGCGCAGTCGGCCTGTTATAATATTCATCTCTGTTTGCGGCAAGAACAAGCGGAACTTCAGGTACTACTTGAAAAGCTATATTTACTAAACACATGACAATCACACTTTCTTTTTTCTTTATTATGGAACATAAGAAAAAGGACTGTCCACCATGGACGTCCTTTTCAAATAATTCATCTTCAAGTAAAAACAGCAAAAAAATTCAGGATCAAGCCTTGAATTAAAAAACGTCTACATTTAAATAGGATTCGACTTCTTCACGCAACTGGTCATATGCAGCTTGCTCTTTGTACGTTTTCTGGTCTTTCAACTGAAAATGACGCGGGCTGTCGAGTTCCAAGTGAGCAACTGCTTCAAATAAATACGTACCGTTTCCAATAAGGTCTATTGAATAACGGCCCGCTTCGTGCTGGTGTACAACACAACGTACTTTCCCACCATTATTGTATACGTCAACCGGCGTGTCGTAATGGTTTAGACCGAGCTGACATGTCGTTAATGTGGAAGCCGACATGGCTGTTCCACACGCATTGGTAAAGCCGACGCCGCGTTCAAATGTTCGGACATAAATGGCACTGTCTTTGATCGGATAAACGAAGCTGACGTTCACACCATCCGGGCAAATATCATTCGGACCATTCAGCATTTCAGCAATGCGTTTTTGTTCACCAGATGCAATGACGGTACGATCTCCAACTGCGATTAAATGCGGGTTAGGCACAGCAAGCGCTGAGAATCGAATCGAATCTGACAGTTTCTCTACTTTCTCATCAAAAAGCCGGTCTTTGCCGATCATCATTGGTAAAGATTCCAATTCGAATAATACCGGTGAAATTTCTACTCGGTACGCCGGCACACCTTCATAAATGTCACCATCACGTTTTACATACAAATTGGCTTTATTCGTCTCGACGACAATCTCATTACGTCCTAATTTGTCGCACACATATCGCCCATGCAATCGAAGACCGTTCCCACACATAGATGCTTCTGAACCGTCTGAGTTGAAAATACGCATCTTGGCATCTGCCTGTCTGCTTTCCATGACAAATAAAATACCATCTGCACCAATGCCTGTTTCACGGTCGCAAAGCGCTAATGCCAAATCACGCCGATTTTCTTCTGTAAATGTATATCTATGTGTCCACTCATCAATAAGTAAAAAATCATTCCCTGATCCGTGACCTTTAATCAACTTCAATTCCATGTCTATCGCCTCTTTCAACACATCTTTTTTCTACAGTATAGCAAATATTGCAACAGTCAAAAAGAATGATTCACTCCTGCCCTTCTCAGTGCGTTCGAAAAAAGCTGCCGGGCTAGCCGGACAGCTTAATGGACAATTCTATTCAAATGGTTGAGGTTTAGATTACGCGTCGAACGAACGAAGCAAGTTCGCCATTTCAATGGCTGAAATAGCGGCTTCCCAGCCTTTATTTCCTGCTTTTGTACCAGCACGTTCAATTGATTGTTCAATCGTATCTGTCGTTAATAAGCCAAAAATGACTGGCACACCTGTTTGAAGACCCGCTTGTGAAATGCCTTTTGCTGCTTCATTACACACATAATCAAAGTGAGCTGTCGCCCCTCGAATAACTGCACCAAGTGTAATGACAGCGTCATATTTACCGCTTTCCGCCATTTTTTTTGCAGCGATCGGCAGTTCGAAGGCACCTGGTACCCACGCAATATCGATATTATCCGCATCGACCCCGTGGCGAATAAATCCGTCTTCTGCGCCGCTCACAAGTTTCCCTGTAATAAATTCGTTAAAACGCCCTGCAACGATTCCTACTTTTAAATCTGTTCCAATTAAATGACCTTCAAATGTTTTCCCCATTATTATATCCCCTCTTCTGTTAAGTTTAAAATATGGCCAAGCTTTGAAACTTTCGTCTGCAAATAATTTCGGTTGTCTGCGTTTGGTATCATCTCAATCGGCACACGTTCGGTCACTTCGATTCCATACCCTTTTAAGCCGGTTATTTTACGAGGGTTGTTTGTCAGCAATTTCATTTTCGAAATGCCAAGATCCTGTAAAATTTGAGCACCGATGCCGTAATCGCGCAAATCATCTTTAAAACCGAGCTTTACGTTCGCTTCCACAGTATCATAGCCTTGCTCCTGAAGTTCATATGCTTTCAGCTTATTGATGAGTCCGATGCCACGGCCTTCCTGGCGCATGTAGAGAAGAACACCGCGTCCTTCTTCTTCAATTTGATGAAGTGCCGCATGAAGCTGCGGACCGCAATCACACCTGTGTGAACCGAAAATGTCGCCGGTTAAGCATTCTGAATGAACGCGCACAAGCACCGGCTCTTCGCCTGAAATGTCGCCTTTCACGAGCGCAACATGCTCCTGTCCCGTCAATTGTTCCTCATAACCGACGGCACGGAATTTACCGAAATCGGTTGGCAGTTGAATGTCTGCTTCACGACGGATCAGTGATTCATGGCCGCGCCGATAAGCAACAAGCTGTTCAATCGTCACGATTTTCAATCCGTGCTTCTCAGCCATCACTTCAAGTTCAGGCAGACGTGCCATCGTACCGTCTTCATTCATAATTTCACAAATAACACCAGCTGGCTTCGCTCCAGCCAGCTTCGCGAAATCAACGGCCGCTTCCGTATGACCGGTCCGTCTAAGGACCCCTCCATCTTTTGCGATCAACGGAAAAATATGCCCTGGCCGCTTAAAATCAGCCGGTACAGACTGATCTTCCACAAGCGCCCGAATCGTATCTGCACGTTCAAAAGCACTAATTCCAGTCGTTGTGGAAATATGATCAATACTGACTGTAAAAGCCGTTCCGTGACTGTCTGTATTATGGTCGATCATCGCATGCAAATGGAGACGATTCGCCGTGTTTTCTTCAATCGGTACACAAATAAGTCCTCGTCCTTCTTTTGCCATAAAATTAACCATGGCTCCGTTCGCAAATTCAGCAAGTCCGAGTAAATCACCTTCGTTTTCACGGTCTTCATCATCAACGACGATAATCATTTTTCCGTTCTTTAAATCCTCTATCGCTGATTCAATGTCTGAAAACATATCGTTTCCTCCTTATAAGTAGCCGCTCTCTCTTAGTAAATCCATTGTAATGCCTTCTTTTTGCGAACCTTCTTTTTTCTCTAACATATTGCCGACGTATTTTGCGAGCATATCACATTCAATATTGACCGGATCGCCAATTCCCTTTGCGGCAAGCACTGTTTCATCTCGTGTATGCGGAATGAGCGATACCGTCACGTCGTTATCGGTCACACCGAATAATGTGAGCGATGTTCCGTCAAGAGCAATCGACCCTTTGTATAAAAAATAACGGGCGAGGTGCGCAGGATACGAAATCGTCATATAAAGCGCATTCTCCTCCAGTTTTTTTGACGTAATATGTCCAACACCATCTACATGCCCTGAAACGAAATGACCACCAAACCGGCCATTTGCAGCCATCGCACGCTCTAAATTGACCGATGATCCCGGTGTTAACATAGACAAAGAGGTCGATGTAAACGTTTCAGGCATAACATCTGCCGTAAAATGGGTTTTCGTGAACGTTGTAACGGTTAAACAAACACCGTTCACTGAAATGCTATCCCCTAATTGAACATCTGTTACGACTTTTTTTGCGGCAATCATTAACTGAAGCGATTTGCCTCCTCGGACAATACGCTCGATTTTGCCGACTTCTTCAATAATGCCGGTAAACATTTAATCATTCCTTCTTTCAGCGACAATTTTCAAATCCGGACCGATCATCTCAACTGACGTAAATTCAATCGGTAGCGCTTCAGTCATGACTGATCTGCCGAGACCACCGAACGAAGACGGGGCCGATTTTCCACCAATCAGTTTGGGTGCGACATACATGATTAGTTTATTAAATGAACCGGAGTCTAAAAAGGAAGCATTTATTTCTGCACCTGCTTCTACAAGCAGCGTCATAATGTCCATTTTGCCGAGTTCATCAAGTACAGCGTCAACAGACATATTCGGCAAGCGAATAATCGTCACACCTGCATCTTCCAGCGCACGCTGTTTTTTCGTTTGTGCATCACTTGCACAAAAAATAATTGTTTTTGCTTCTTTGTTTTGAATAATGTGGAAATCAACTGGGACACGTAAATGCGTATCCAGCAGCACTCGAATGGGATTTTTTCCTCCGCGGGGCAAACGAGAGGTCAGGAGTGGATTGTCGATTAAGACGGTTCCGATACCAGTTAAAATGGCATCATGCTGGGATCTTAGAAGGTGTACATCTTCTCTGGCAGCATCACTTGTAATCCAGCGGCTATGTCCTGTATAGGCAGCTGTTTTGCCGTCGGCGGTGACAGCGGTTTTAATCGTAATATACGGTCGTTTCGTTTGGATAAATTGAAAAAATGGTGCAAGTAACGTGTGTGCTTCTTTTTCGCAAATACCGGTCGTTACATCAATACCGGCCGCTCGCATTTTATCGATGCCTTTTCCTCCAACGAGTGGATTCGGATCAACGGCTGCGATAAACACGCGGCGAATGCCTTTTTCAATAATGAGATCTGCACACGGTGGTGTTTTCCCAAAATGAGCACACGGTTCAAGTGTTACGTATATGTCGGCACCTTTTGCATGATCACCAACCATGGTAAGCGCTGCCACTTCCGCATGGGCTTCACCGGCTTTTAAATGAGCACCCATTCCGATAATCCGGCCGTCTTTTACAACGACAGCGCCAACCGGTGGATTAGGCGATGTTTGATACGCAGCACCTTTAGCTAGAGTCAATGCAATATTCATATAATAATTGTCTTGCATAGATACGCTCCTTTCATTCAGTATCTCCGCCAGTACACAAATAAAGGGGCCTACATTGAAAACAATGTGGGGCCCCTTTTTAGCGTCAAGAAATAAGCGTTTTACGCACTAATTTCAAAAAATCAGCAAACGCGTCTTGTCCTTTCCTCCCATCCAGACTTTCACTGTCGGCTCCGGAATTTCACCAGATCCACCGCACAAATGCGGGTCACGGACTAAGGGGCATATGTGGCCCCATCACCGCCGGTCGGGAGTTGCACCCTGCCCCGGAAAGGTATTATTCGAATGTTGTATTTATTATGAACTTAGTTTGATCTTTCTGTCAAGTAAGTGATTCCTGTTTTTTTATCCTAATTAAGTAGTATAATTTGTGGCACGACAGTTTCTATTGTCGAATACAGGCCGATCATGTCGATAAATGAGGTGTATGACTTTGATATGTATCGATCGCAGCCGCCACTTGAAGGGAATGAATGCTCTTACCTAAAATTTTAAAAGGCTAGTACATATCTACTACCTGATCAACTGGGTTTAGCTTTCATAATTGCATCGCCATTCGGCAAAAATAAAAGATCGTTATTTGTTGCTGTCTGTGCACCATCATTCATCCATCTGCATATAATAAAAAGCAGCAGAAAAATATTAACGAAATAACGTTTCACCGAGCCAGCTCCTTTTCTTCACACTGGGTAGGCAAGGGAAAACTGCACTTCCACGATGAATCGTATATTCATTCAATTTCTCTTCCGTCATTAAATGCAGCAGATTCGGTCCATTCTTTCAGTAGTTTCTTTACATCTTCTCAAGCTCATCTTTCAGCAAGGTGAAAGTTTTCTTAGCACCTTCTACTTTTGCTGCAAAATCATACAAGTCTGTATGCGAATAACGATCTTCTTCACCCTTTACTTTCAATGTCAATACCTCATTCAGCCAGTCAACTGCTCCGGTTATAAGCAAATCTGGTGTCACGTCAATCGTTTCAACTCTCTTCCGAAGCAACTTCGTGCCGTCTATTAACTGCTGAGCGTATCCTTCTGTCCTGTCGTACCATCTCAATCCATAGCCTTTTTCGATACGATGATAGCCGCCCCATTCTGCTTCTGGCACATCGCCTTCGCACGCATCCATTTTCGGATCTAAATCGCCGAATATTTTTCCGCAATCGGTTCTTCGCGTTCATCGTGCATGCGTGCCAGTGCATACAATGTTTTCGCCAGTTTACTGTCCCCTGTTTTGACTGCTTCTGCAAATTTTTCCGTTTCTGTGACGAATAAATCGATTTCACCGATCGCATAGTCACAGTATTCAGCTTTTACGCCTGTTAAATCAAGTGCTGTATTTGCTTTAATGGGTTCTGCCACTTCGTCATTGCCGCATGCTGCGAGTGATACGACTGCTAACACCTTTATTTACATCTTCATCCATTTTTTCATTATGTACATCTTATAGAATTGATTATTATTATCATTTTATTTTCAATTATTTTTTGAAAAAAAATGTCGAAATTTTTTTCAATTCATGTTTAAAAACTATTTGCAAACGGGTAAAAATTTAATATTATGAAGTTACAAAGATATTTTAATGAATGTTGTGTGTGGGAAGGCAAATGGTGCGCCACCGGTTTCTTTAACTGGTTCTAATGGGTTCGATTCCCATCCCGAAATTTTTTGTGGACAGGCTGATGTTGTGACGGTCTCGTTTGAACATCTATAAAAAATTTCGAGGGCGATTCGGACTCTAGAACCGCTATGCCCTCTATGTGAAAAAAGGAGGGAATTACAATGTTGAAGAAGCGCGATGTTCATGAAAGTCATGCTTTATTTGATTTGATGATGCACCCGGAGGTCTTCCCTTTCGTGCGTCATAAAGCGAAATCTTATGAAGAGTTTGTGTTCGTTACGAAGCAAAATATTGAATCGGAGGAACGCGGCGAATTAATTACGCGGACCATTTTAGATGAATGGGGCAATCCGATTGGCACAATCAACTTATATGACATCGAAGATAATGCCGGATATCTTGGCACGTGGCTCGGCAAGCCTTTCCACGGCAAAGGGTATAATGAACCGGCGAAAGAAGAGTTTTTTAAAGAATTATTTTATGAGAACAGCATTGAATCCATTTATATGGCAATTCGCAAAGTGAATATCCGCTCACGTAAAGCCGCAGAAAAGCTGCCTTATGCCATTCAGGCAAACGAAACACGTCCTGATGTATACGCCAAATTAAATAAAAATGAGATTGTATTTGATTTATTTGAAGTACCGAAAGACCTCTTCACGCTTTATTTGATGCGCAAAGATCAGGAAAACGAACAGGCGATGGAAGCGTAACACCCATTCCAGAGAACCCCTCAATGCGTACCTTACCTTCAAATAAGAAACGAACAATCCGTCCATCCGACAATCAAATTAATGGAAAAGGGCTGTCTCCGATAATGAGAGATAGCCCTTTTTCATTTAATTTCTAACAACCACTCTCCAAATATCATTGGGAGGATCTGCTCCTATCCGGATTTCAAATCGTCAATAAAGTAAAACTTCATTCAGTAGGGGTTAGGTTCACAGGATGTGAATCATGCAGACGTTGTCACAGGACGTGACGATCTTAGTCTGCGTTCCCCGCTATCCCCCATTTATCCTTCTTTTCTTTTCGTAATCTTGAAGTGGGGGGTCTTACTGCCCGTTAATGTCTGCGTGATCACTCTATTCAAAATAAATGCATTGTTCGTCCACACTCATCATTTTCCCGCCGGCGTGCGGGTTTCGTCAAAAATGATCACTTTACTTTGAATACCTTTTGTTTGAACGTTAGCCACAGAGAACAATCTGCACGGTCCGCCATCCATCATAATTGTTTTTTCATGGCTGCGTTACCCTTTACTATTGTCTTCGTTATCCAGTAGAATAAATGTATCTGGTCTGATAAAGGAGTTTGTTGTCTGTGGAAACGAGAAGAAATATTTTTTTTTCCTATAAAAAAGATCCTGCAAAATTAAGTGATATAGAAGCGCTGATGACGATCGCAAAAGAGCAAGGATTTACGATTGTCGACCGCTCAGTAGACGCGAATATTATCGTAGCTGTTGGCGGAGATGGGGCATTTTTACAGGCGGTCCGAAAATCCGGTTTCCGTGACGACTGCTTGTATGTCGGAGTGACAGATGAAGTAGAAGCAAGCTTGTATTGCGATTTTCATATTTACGATACAGAATCGATGATCGAAGCGATGCAAACAGCTAGTGTAGAAGTACGCCGATATCCAGTCATTGATGTCCATTTAGATGGGCACACTCACTTTCATTGTTTGAATGAGTTGTCCGTGCGCTCATCCATTATTAAAACATTTGTAATCGATGTCATCATTGACGATTTTCATTTTGAAACGTTCCGCGGTGACGGGATTGTTGTCTCAACACCAACGGGCAGCACAGCGTACAATCGTTCATTAAACGGGGCTGTTGTCGATCCACTTATTCCCTGTATGCAAGTAAGTGAAATGGCATCGCTTAACAACAATCAATTCCGCACACTCGGTTCATCGTTCATTTTAAATGACAGCCGAAAACTAACACTTCACATTGTTCAAGACGGCAACGATTACCCTGTCATTGGGCTCGACAACGAAGCACTCAGTGTGCAAAATACGAAAAATATCGAAGTCGAAATGTCCGGTAAAATCATTAAAACCGTGAAACTGAAAAATAATTCGTTCTGGCATAAAGTGCAGCGAACATTTTTGTAAATGAAAAAGAACAGCACCCGCCACATTTTCAAGGGAGCTGTTCTTTTTTATCCCGCATTAACGAGCACCCCTTTATTTATTGTTCATAAAATAAATTTTACTGTAATACCCTTTTCTGTCGGTTCTACCTTCACATTTTTCACGACAATTCCTTTCGCTGCGGCTTCTTCGATTGTTTCTTTTATCGCAAATGTAAGATTCACTGCTTTCTTATCTAACAGTTGGTCATTGGACATATTTTCAGATGTTGCTGATTCCTCAAACGATCTCAACTTGCTTTCCATCATCTCATGAACCTCTTTTAACTGCTGTTCGTTTCCCTCTAGATTCATTTCGTCCTCTCCTCATCAACATATTCAGTTAAATCATTACATTCGTTTACGTTTTAAATAGTTCTGTATCACTTCGCTAAAATGACGAATCATCCCATTGTCAAAAATTCACTTGGTTATGTTTACCCTATTCAACTCTTCTTCATATAAGAAGAAGAAAATTTTTATTGCTTCTTCCTTCAACCTCCTTGTCCGTCCTACTCTCCTATTTCATTTACACGTTTCAATACTTTTTTGGCTATAAGTGTCATTTTGAACAAAAAAACAGAAAATGAATCATGATCCCTCATAAAGATGAGTAAAGTAGCGGAGGACATACTTTAAAGAAAGGACATAGAAAATGGCTCATAAAAAAGGGAATAGAAAAACAAACGTACTTTTCAATCAAGTTCTTCTCAGCTTTATCCTCTTTCTCCTTGCTTTTCAATATCCATGGATTGCGGTCACCGTCGTATCAATCGTTATGGCTGCTTTTGTATTATATATTTATCTTTGGTCAATAACAGACCGTTTAAAGAACAAAAGAGTCCTTCAATCTAGTATGAGGGAGATTGATAATATGTCAGGGGGAGATTTTGAACATTATTTAAGTGTTTTATTCGAAGATATAGGCTATGAAGTAGAACTTACTCCCGCTTCTGGCGATTATGGAGCAGATTTATTACTAAAAAAAGATCATAACTATATTGCTGTACAAGCTAAACGATACAGTAAAACAGTCGGAATTGCTTCTGTTCAGCAAGTTTTTTCCGCTAAAACATATTACAGCGCCAATGAAGCATGGGTTGTAACAAATAATACATTTACAAAAAACGCCTGCGATCTTGCGAAAAAGAGTGGTGTAAAATTGGTAGATAGAGAACACCTCATACGTTTCATGACAGAGAGCAAGATTGACACCTTTGCACCTACGTATACCATTACTCTGTGGAATGAGGAGTAGAAAAAAAGAAGCAGCTCGCTTCATATCAATCACGTGATCAGCTGCTTCTTGTCATATGTTTGGAAAAGCCTTTATTGCTTCGGTCAGTGCCCTCGCTACGTTGTTTTTCATGTCAAAAACAGACTTTGATGTTCATTCAGGAAATTTTCAACATACATAATGAGATGCAATTTTCATAAACGATTTTTCAACTCTACATTGTTTCTATACTACGGATTTGTTTGGGGTCCATTTCAGTGTAAGTAAAGTGTCTAGACCGAACGTTGTATTTTTAGAGTTTACTCTATTGTTAATAAATTACTTTATTACGCTTCAAGTATTTTGAATATCTCAAAATAGAGTAATTCTTTTTATCGTGATTTAAACACGAATACTGTACATTAAGGCTTAACGTCGTGAATTCGGATTCCTGACCAGCCCCTCGTTGTAATTGCCAGTGGTTAATCTTTAAACACTGATTTTAATAAGTGGAAGAATCATATTTTTTGAGCGTTATACGTTCAATTTCATCCCAATCCATTTCAATACCTAAACCATAACCATCAGGAGCATGAACATAACCTTCTTTATCTGTACGAATCACTGTCTTTGCACCAATTTCAAACGGTTCATAGGGGAAAGCCTGTTCAAAATAAGTGCAATTATTGCAAGCAAGCATCATATGAAGATTAGCAGCTTGTGTCAATGTTGCACCCCAAGATTGTATTTCACAACGCATGTTGTTCGCTTGAGCAAGTGCCACGATCTTCTTCATTGGTGTAAAGCCACCAGAAACCGTAACGTCCGCACGAACATCTGTCCATGCACCTGCTTTAATACCATTGTTAATATCCATAAGAGAAGTCAATGTATTACCCCCACAAGAAATAGGAACATGTGAATGTTGGGTTAAATAGTGATAGCCTTCTAAATCTCTGTCTGGAATTGGTGCTTCAAACCATACCCAATCATATTTCTCTAATTTTTTGCACATTTTGTATGCTTCTTCTCTCGAATACTGCGCATCAGGATCCAGCATAAACTTGATTTTACCAGCAAAAAGTTCTTGAATTTCATCCACTAAAATAACATCTTCTTCATAAATGGTATATGGATGGATTTTAATTGCAGTAAATCCTTCTGCAATACAGGTCTCGATATATTCTATATATTCTTTATTGGTGTCAAATAGAGGGGTAGACGCATAAGAATAAATTTGATCCCTAGACGCACCCAACAGTTGATAAATTGGTAGCTTAGCATATTTACCAACCAAATCCCAAAGAGCGATATCGATCATAGACATCGCAGGCAGAGGTACTAGAGTTGGCCGTTGTGCCATCCATGTCCAAATTGCCTCACGATCTAATGCTGATTTTCCAATCAGACCAGGCACATACAAAATGCCTGTTTCCATCATAGAAGGATCAAAACGTTCTTCTGCATAAGTAATGGTACCTCCAATACCCACATAATCATCTTCTGTCGTAATACGACAAATCGTATTTGTCGTAAAGATATCATTAAGATACTTCGCCCATCTTGGTCTATGGGCGTTAGAGTCACCGGTCATAAAAAATTCTACTTTTTTAATGGTCAATGCTTTCATATGAACCACTCCTTTTAATAAATCTTTTCAAATGTATCTTTATCCTTTTCTGTGATACCTCTTAGAAATTTGTTTACTTTTATAAATAGGACAATATATTGTAAATTTGACACGTTTTAAGATAGTTTTGCTCCATCTTTATTCAATAAATCTCTTATATATATGCCATTAATATTACGAATCGGAATATTATTATTAATTGATTCAACAGCAGCGAGTCCAGCAGCCTGACCGTAAGCAAAGCATTGTGCCGTTACCCTTGCCGATGCTAATGCTTCATGCTCGGCACTTAAACACCTTCCAGCAACAATTACATTTTCCCCTTTTTTCGGTATTAAGGTTTCAAAAGGCACTTCATAGTAATCGTCTAGCAACCATTCTACTTTTGGCTTTTCACCACTGTGCAATTCAATAGGCCATGGAGAACGTACGATACCATTCGACCGTTTTCGTCGAGTTAACACATCCTCATTGGTCAATCTGTCTACACCATCAATGGTTCTTGTTTGCCGAATACCAACTTCTATTCCAGTATCATTGATGAAACTATCCTCACACCCTTTAATATTTTCTTTAAGAAATCTTGCGTATTCTCGTACTTGATGTCTGCCGAGATATTCTGCTTCCGTATGATCCGCTGGATTTGTTGCATTAAGCTCTCTTTTATCTTTCCCAATGATCCGGGTTGCATTAACAAGTAATTCATTGGGCCTTGATGTTTTAAAAATCCATATTTTAGAACGAGGTAATTCATATTGTCCTGACTTATTTAACTCGTTAATTAAATTTGTCACTTCGTATGAACAGATCGTGTCACTTCCCCAATGTTCAAGGAAGCGTTCAACATTAATACCACCCAATCTAAAAATCATGGTTGGATTTTGGATTTTCCCTTCTTCCCCCATGTTGAAATGAAATCCTGCTCGGTAAATAACATCTGCATCTCCACTTGCATCTATGACAACATCCGCATGAATAGCTGCGAGACCTGATTTTGTATTAATAATCACACCTTTTATGCTTTCATCGTCCATGACAACTCCTACGAGTGATGTATGGTATAAGATGTTCACATTGCTTTCTATTAAGAAATCTTCTGCAACTTCTCGCCATACAAGAGGGTCATGTGTCACGGTCCACGTATGTCCATACTTAAGTGGTGCTGTAATGCCACCGCGACGTTCCATTTCTGCCCGAAAGCGTTCTGTAAATCCAAAAACAACTTGTTCAGGTTTTGTCTTTTTTTCACTTGATAAATACAGGCCACATATTGTTCCAGACAATCCTGCTACAGCTGCTCCACCACAAAAACCATATTTTTCAATTAACATAACATTACGTCCATGTCGACTTGCTGTTTCTGCTGCTGCTACACCAGCTGCTCCACCACCAATGACTAATACTTCTACATTTGCAAATACAGGATAATTGTGTTTGCTACTAACTACATTATTTTTTTTCCAATTCAATTTAATTTCCTCCAGTTGTTATTTTCCGCATGCATCATTAATCTACTATCGAATTCCATACATCAATATTTAATTTATATAGTTTTTCAATTGAACTAAGTAACTGATTCAATTGTTCAAGGGCATTTGCTTCATCACCTAATGCTACTGCTCTCATTAAATTTACATGTCCTTGGTTGATTTCATTGGTCTGTTGTTCATTTGTCTTATATTGTGAAAAATAGATTCTTCTTGCTAGTGAATGCAACGGAGTAATAGCATTTTCCGCAAATGGATTTCTTGCACATTTTGCAATAAATTTATTAAATTCATCATCTATTCTTAATGCTTCTAAATCATTGTTTTCTTTTGTCGCTTGTTCATAAGCACTTGCTAATTCGTTAAATCTTTCTCTCTCATCCGGTAATGAAAATCTCACTGCTCTTTTTACAATAAGTGTTTCAAGAACTTTTCTAAGCTCCATTTGTAAAAACATTTCTTCTATCTTAATTTCAGTTACCATTATTCCGCGCTGAGGCATAATTTTTAGCAAATGTGCCATTTCAAGTCGCTTAATGGCTTCTCTTACTGGCATTCTACCGATATTGAGCTCTTTGCTTATTTCATTTTCAGAAATCAATTGTCCAGGCTTTAACTTTAACGTTACAATCATTTCCTCTAATTCTTTATAAGCCTTTTCAGATAAATTCATTTAATATCTCAACTCTTTCATTTTTCTTAATTACTCTATATAAAGAGTATACATATGTCCATTTAATATATAACTGATATATTAGTTATTATAAAAATAAAACGCTTACAAATCAAGTTATTTAAAAAAGGTTTAAGTTTTAAATCAGTGAGTTTTTTCCTACTCTTTTTAACCAAAGAAAAAACCTCCTTAAAGCGCTGTAAACACAGTCACATCAAGAAGGTTTAAATAAATTAACGGTCATCGTTTTATTTGTAAATGATCTTCCCCATTTACGTACTTTTCATTTGCAAATTCATAACCTAATATAGATTACTATAATAACAAACGTATAAAGCAAAAATTGGCGGGAATGAGTCCGGTTTAATAACGCCTTCACACCCGTTTAACACCCTACTTCGCTTTTACCTTGAATTGGAACACTTCTACTGTTCCCCCATTCCATCAAGATTCTTTGTCCCAAAGTTATCGAGCAATGCACGCACTTCATCTGTTGACTCTGTACTCATTAATTGATTTCTTAATTCACTTGCCCCTCGAAACCCCCGGACATATATTTTAAAAAAGCGATGAAGAGCCTTAAACGAACGTAGCGAATATTTATCATGGAGATTCAGATGCAGCCTTAAGAGATCAAGCAATTCCTTACTACTATGATCTTTCGGATGCTTTTCAAAGGCAAATGGATTATTGAAAATACCACGCCCAATCATAACCCCATCAATACCGTATTGATGAGCGAGCTGTAAGCCAGTTTGACGGTCAGGAATATCCCCATTGATCGTCAAAAGTGTATCTGGTGCCACCTGGTCACGAAGTTTCTTAATCTCCGGGATGAGTTCCCAATGAGCCTCTACTTTGCTCATTTCCTTCCTTGTACGCAGATGAATGGAAAGATTAGCAATGTCTTGTTTCAATATGTGTGTCAGCCAGTCGTGCCATTCGTCTACATCCGTGAAACCAAGCCTTGTCTTTACGCTTACGGGCAATCCTCCTGCTTTTGCTGCTTGTATTAAATCTTCTGCAACTTCTGGACGACGGATAAGGCCGCTTCCCTTCCCATTCTGTGTCACATTAGGTACAGGACAGCCCATATTGATATCCACACCCTGAAAGCCTAGTTTCGCCATACCAATACTCATTTGCCGAAAGTATTCAGGCTTATCCCCCCATATATGGGCTACAATTGGTTGTTCATCCTCTGTAAAAGTTAAACGCCCACGTACACTATGGATCCCCTCTGGATGGCAATAACTCTCCGTGTTTGTAAACTCTGTAAAAAACACATCAGGACTGCCTGCTTCACTTACTACATGGCGAAAAACAACATCCGTCACATCTTCCATTGGTGCCAGTATAAAAAAAGGCCGTGGTAAATCACGCCAAAAATTATCTATCATTTTCAAATTCAAATCCTCTCATTATGGGATACCAAACCTCTTATCCCAAAATTAAAAAGCAAAATACCCCTGCTTCTCTTACACTTATACCATGCTTAAGCACTTTTTATCAAACTGATCGGCAATGTTTATTTTAACTTCACAATCTCTGTACAACCAAAATAATCTCCTGCTAAAATCCACTCCATCAACCAACATTCGACTGTTCGAGTTAAAATAAAGTTTTGCTAAACAAATTGATGCCCTGTTCTCAAAATCAAAATAAACCACTTCGGCACCAAACCCACTTTTCAGCATAGAAAAACAAAAAAGACCACCTCCGAAGAAGTGATCTTTTACGTTAAAACCCTTGTCTCATAAGGGTTTTAACAACCTATGATTCCTACTGGGTTCGAACCAGCGACCTCTACCCTGTCAAAGCGAAAGAAGCGGCATTCTTAATTTTAAATGTGATAGGTCTTACCTAAATCATTTGAATAACGCTGATTTAACAAGGTTTATGAATTTTTAATTTGTGCAGGTTTTACCTGCTAAATCGAAGGGCACCGTTTCGGCACCAAAAATGGCGCCACAACACACTCCCTCTAAATGTTGATATGGCAAGCTTCTTTTATAATTCAATTAATTGAAATATTAAAAAAGACAACCCTTGGTGTAGCCTGATTATTTAGAAGTACATGACCACAGTCTAATTAAAGGATATTTCGTATTATGCTATTTAGGAAGTTGCTGTGTTTTCTTCTTTAACAAGCACAGGTATCTTACATATTTCAACCTTTACTCCTAACCTTCTTTGGATCGTCTACACTTATCTGGACAGAAAAATTAAGGTCACGTACACTTGACCTAAAACAGATGAGGAGTCCCAAATATGACGAAGCGAGAACGCCGCACCTTCACGCCTGAGTTCAAAAAGCAAATGGTACAGCTGTATCAGAATGGAAAAACAAAACAAGCGATTATCAACGAGTATAATCTAACTCCTTCATCTCTTGACCGTTGGATTCATCAGGATGAAACGTCCGGTTCCTTTAAAGAGAAAGACAATCGGTCTTCTGAACAGCAGGAGCTTTTGGAACTGCGTAAGGAACTGAAACAGCTAAGGATGGAAAATGATATTTTAAAGCAAACCGCGCTGATCATGGAACGAAAGTAAATGTCATTAAACGAAACAAGGACAAATACTCGGTATCAGCAATGTGCACCGTCCTGCAAATAGCACGGAAGTACGTATTACTATGAAGCGAAAGAGCGCCCATCAGAAGACGATGTGACGGGCGCCATCATAGAGATTTTCGAACAAAATCGAAACGCCTACGGCACCCAGAAAATCAAAATCGAGCTGTACAAGCGTGGCTATATAGTATCTAGGCGTCGGATCGGTCGCACCATAAACGAACAAGGATTAGTGTCGACCTATACGGTGGCACAATTCAAACCACAAAAAACGCCCTGTAATGAATCCGTTCAGGCGAATGAACTAAACCGCGCATTCACTCAGAATGAAGCGAAAAAGGTAGTCGTAAGTGATTTAACATACGTCAGAGTGCAAAATAAATGGCATTACGTATGTGTCTTTGTCGATCTCTTTAATTGGGAAATCATAGGATTCAGCACCGGTCCGAACAAAGACGCGAACCTTGTCGCACGGGCTTTTTCCTCGATTCAAGGTAATCTGCGAGACATCCAGCTGTTTCATACCGACCGTGGCAGCGAGTTTAAAAACCAATTGATCGACGAGACGTTAGCGACCTTCAACATTAGCCAATCCCTTAGTATGAATGGCTGTCCGTATGATAATGCCGTGGCGGAAGCCACGTTTAAAATCATCAAAACAGAGTTTGTTCGTCAGATAAAGTTTAATAGTCTAGCGCATCTCACACTCGAATTTAGTGACTACGTTAACTGGTTTAACAAGCTGCGCATTCATGGAACACTAGGCTACGTCAGTCCAATTGAATACAACGATTGTCCCTTAAAAAAGTTGTCTGATTTAGTGTTGACAATCCATGTGAAATACTTAATTAAGTAAGTTCTTTTACAAATAAACACCCCTTTAGATTTTTTATCTAAAGGGGCAAAGTTATGCAACTTTTTTATAAACATCGTGATCGTGTTTTAAACTAACAGCAGTTCCTGTAAATTTAGAAGTACTTTGCAAAATAGTGTTCAAATAAATAATCAATTTGCTCTTCTATGGGAATTGGGTTCCAAATAAAAGACACGTTTTTTTTACAAGCCATAAGAGACGGAAAAAAGATTGCCGCATGAATTTGCATCATCATCATGAAAAGAATATCTGGGTTTTTTTCACCCGTAATTTCTTTTATCGTATCTTTAATTATGGTGAATCCCGTTGTTTCCATATAATTTTTGTATTCAAATTGGGATTCAAATGAAATATTCCCTTTCCCGATTTCTCGGACAAGTCCAGGATACTTTAAAACTGAATTTACATATTGAACCATGAAAGCTTTTAACCTTTCCTTTGGAGGAATAGAAAGATTATCTAAGATGAGAAAAGTTTCCCTAAATGAGGCCAGTAATACTTTCAAAGCTTCATTGATCAATTTATCTTTCGATCCAAAATGATAATTTATCAGCGCAACATTTACGTTTGCCAAGGCAGCGATTTTACGCAGGGTTATATTTTCTAGACCTTCTTCTGTCTTGATTAATTCTAATGCTGAATTCAATATATTCCCTTTTGTTGTAAAGTCATTTTCGGAGCTTTTGGTCATCTTGCAACCCTCCTAATTCAAAATATATCTGTTTAGATTGTTAATTTATACGATGATTAATTTCACCATAATACTCTTACGCTTTATGTGTCAAGCCTCTATTTTATAATATTACATTTGGGAACTATCCTGAATAATTTTTTCTTGACAAATAGATAGGGAAGAGGTATTTTTATTTAAACATTGTTTTAAACGCCGTTTAAATAATGACCAAATGATTACTTTTATACCTATTTTTAAGTTTTATCTTGTGACCAACTTGATAAAATTTTGAAAAATAAACTATTAGAAAAGGAGATAAATTTCTTGTGTCAGAAAAATCAGTAAATAATAATGAGATATTTTCAATTAAGACCATTATAGGACCACTACTAGCAGTTATTGTTGGGATGATAATGGTAATTCTTGATAGTACAGCGATGAATGTTGCGCTTCCTGGAATAGTGAATGATTTTAAATCTGATGTTTCTACTATGCAATGGACTTTAACAGGTTACACGCTTGCAATGTCAGCCGTCATTCCATTAGCTGGTTGGATGTCGGATCGTTTTGGAGCAAAAAGGATATTTTTAATTACGATCATCTTGTTTACGCTTGGTTCCGTTTTATGTTCTTTTGCACAAACCCCTGAACAACTTATTCTCTATCGTGTTATTCAAGGGCTGGGTGGAGGAATGGTTGCGCCAATAGGAATGGCGATTATTTTCCAACTTGCTCCTCCGGATAAAATAGGGGCTGTGATGGGGACACTTGGGGTTCCAATGTTATTAGCACCTGCATTAGGTCCTGTTTTAGCAGGGTATCTTGTAGAATACGTTACTTGGCATTGGATTTTCCTTATTAATTTACCAATTGGAATTATTGCACTTTTGATTGGAATGAAATTTTTGCCGAAAGTAGAACGTAAGACCGTCCCATCTCTAGATTATTTAGGTATCATATTAGCGCCTATTGCATTTGCAATGCTAGCCTATGGAGTAAGTGAAGGAGGAAAAAGTTGGTCTTCAACGGCAACTCTTACTGGATTAGTTGTAGGTGGAGTTGCTCTCATTCTTTTTATTTTCGTTGAACTCCGTCAAAAACAGCCTTTATTAGAGCTGAGAGTATTTGGCTCTTCTGACTTTAGCAAAGGGATTGTAATTGCATGGATCTCTCAAATCGCTTTATTTGGAGTGATGATTATTGTCCCGTTATTTTTACAAACAGTTAGAGGGTATGGTGCTTTAGATACTGGTTTAATACTACTTCCACAAGCTCTAGCTTCAGGTATTATGATGCCAATCGGAGGGCGTTTATATGATAAATTAGGTGCTCGTCCTTTAGCTATAACAGGCTTGTCTATTATTACTGTAGCTCTTTTTATGCTTTCACAAATTTCTATGGATACAACGATTGGATTTATCATTGCTTGTTTAGTGATGATAGGAGCAGGAATGGGTCTCTCCATGATGGCGATTAATACCCACGTTCTTCAATCTGCTCCAAGGCATCTTGTTAGCCGTGTTACACCATTAACAACAGCGGCTCAACAAGTAATGGTTTCATTTGCTGTAGCAGGGATGACTGGGTTCCTAACATCAAGAATTACTGATCATATGACAGAAACAGCTAACCCTATTGAAGCTTCTGTTGCTGCTTATGGCGATACATTCCTTCTAGCGGCAGGAATTGCAATAGTCGGGGCGCTTCTAGGAACAATCCTTAATCGGCCAAAACAACAGCCGGAAGATGGACCAGATGATGAATCAAAAAAAGCGAATGCCGCAATGATGACAGGGCATTAGGAAGAAAAACGGATCATCTTTTTCCGATAACGAAAAAGATGATCCGTTTTTCATTTAGATATTACCAGTAAAGTCTATAATAATATCTAAATCGGAGTATTTTATAGATCGCAAACCGGCTGTTTAAGGGGGGTGTCTGCTTCAAGACCATTTACCGCTGGCTGTATCAGGGACGAATCACGGATCGAATGGTCCAAGTACTCCGCCACAAAGGAAAACGCCAGAAGCCACAGGAAACACGCGGCCGGTTCAACGTCGGAATACCGATTGCCAAGCGCCCCGCTGAGGTAAAAAAACGCAGGACCTTTGGCCACTGGGAATGGGACACCGTGGTGTCTGGCCGCGGAAAAAGCAAGGGCTGTGTGGCGACCTTTGTCGAGCGCAAAACTCGCTGGTACGTAGCCATTAAGATGCCAGACCGATCCGCCGATTCCATGGAGTGTGCCATCCGCGCGATGCACAGCCGTCTGCCGGAGAAGGTCTTCAAGACGGCCACGACCGACCGGGGAAAAGAATTCAGCTGTTATTCAGTGGTAGAAAAAGATCTGGAGATTGCTTTTTATTTTGCCGATCCGTATTCGTCCTGGCAGCGTGGGAGTAATGAAAACACCAACGGCCTGCTTCGTGAGTTTTTCCAAAAAGGCACCGATTTTAACATGGTGAAAGACGACGAGTTGGGCCGGGCACTTCAGCTGCTCAACAATCGGCCACGCAAGTGCCTGGACTGGCGCACGCCACACGAAGCGTTCATCGACGAAGTGTTGCACTTAACTTGACAAACGATCCCATAAAAAAAACCCTCTTTTCAGTGTTGAAATTCACACATTTAAAAGGACAAGAGGTCAAATTCAGTTATGGTTATAACCCAAATGTTTTGATCTATCAATGTTCTGGACAAGTTGAAAATTAAACGATATTTTTGTAAGATCAAAGGTGGAATATTAGTCAATCATTTTTAAGCCGTTCACTGTGAAATATCGAATCGGTGACTGGTCTAATAGACACCCATTTCCCCCTATTTTTTCGTATTGAAAGGAGAATTTTTTTAATGCTTGAAGTAACAGGTGTCTTTTCTGTAAATATAGTAGTTGATCATAATGATTATGAAAGTATAGTAATTAAGAAATTAAAACCTTACATGAAGTCCGAAACAATAGTTAAAATCTTAAAAATTTCAAAACCCTTTCAAAGTTATGACAAAAAAACTATTGTTACTGTCGATTGTATTTATAAAATTACAACAGAAGAAGTACATCATTTCTCAGCTGAAAGTGATTATTTAGGAATTGTATTAAATACGCTAAGGTCAAAAATTAGTTCTCAAGTATTCTCTCCTACTATTTTCAGCATTAATTAGGGTTCTTCTGGTGACATAAAACATGCATTAATACATAAGCACGAAAATCAGCGTACCAACTTTTATCAAGTGAATTTAACAATTGAGTTAGTTCCTGATCCGATAGAGTATCAACTTGTTTCTGTTGCATCTTGATATTTTTTAGTGCAGAAAACGGATTTTCCTCAAGATGTCCTTCATTAATTAGCGTGGTGAATGCTGCTTTCTTTAATCTTAAATACGAGTTTGCTGATCTGATATTGACACCAATTTTTTTCTCTTTTCTCCATCTTGCTTCTTTAAATTGCTGTTTTTCAGTGAGTTGCCATTCAATAAACCTTCTTGCATCTTCAACCGTAAAGTTTTCCATATGCTTGTTTTTAGCAAAACAACGTTCAAAATCGTTAAACAGTTTATGATAATTTGCGATCGTATGCGTTGACAATCCTTCCATTTGCTTAATTCGAATGACAATATCCCTTGCTTTTTCAACAGTTAATTTAGTTTCAACTTTTGTTTTCCGTCTACTTTTGGACATAGAAAAAATCCCCTTTTCTGCGCTGTGTTTTAGCACAAAAAAAGAGGATTAAGGGTCTTTCCTAGTCATGGTCGCAAATGACTTAATTTCCCTATTATATAGCACCGCAACCATTACTTTTGATTCTCAAAAACGTTGATACACCGCGTTAAATCACCGTCAATCGCAATACATCACGGGCGATCATCACTTCTTCGTTTGTTGGAATCACCATTACTTTAACCGGTGAATGCGGGTAGCTGATAAATGCTTCCTGTCCACGAACGTTGTTGAGGCTGGAGTCCCAGTAAACGCCCATAAACTCAAGGCCGCGGAGTACGCGTGCACGTGAGGCAACGTCATTTTCACCGATACCGGCTGTGAATATGATCGCATCAACACCTGACATCCTCGCTGCGTATGAACCGATGTATTTATGGATGCGGCTTGCGAATACTTCAAGCGCTGTTTCCGCCCGTTCACTTCCATCGTCAGCGGCTTGCGTAAGGTCACGCAAGTCACTCGACAAACCGGAAATGCCCAGCATGCCGCTTTTTTTGTTTAATATATCAAGCACTTCATCGGCCGTTTTACCAGTTTTTTCCATAATGAATGGCATTAATGCAGGATCAATGTTTCCTGAACGTGTGCCCATCGCCACGCCAGCAAGGGGTGTAAAGCCCATGGATGTATCAATTGATTTCCCGCCTTCAATTGCCGCAATACTCGCGCCATTGCCTAGATGACACGAAATTAAACGCAATTGTTCAATCGGACGACCGAGCAGTTGTGCGGCACGTTCTGTTACGTATTTATGTGACGTGCCATGGAAACCATATTTACGGATGCCATACTTTGTATAATATTCGTATGGTAAGCTGTATAAATAGGATTTCTCCGGCATCGTTTGATGGAATGCTGTATCAAACACTGCGATCGATGGCACGTTTGGCAATACGTTTTGAAAAGCACGAATACCTGTCACGTTGGCTGGATTGTGCAGCGGCGCAAGTTCGGATAATTCGTCAATTTGTGCAAGTATCGCCTCATCAATTAACACGGAATCATCAAATGCTTCTCCACCATGAACGACACGGTGGCCGATGCCATCAATTTCGTCAAGAGATGCGACGATGCCGTTAGATACTAATTTACTGAGCAGCATTTGAACCGCAACAGCATGATCTGGAATGTTTGTTACTTCTTTATCTATCGCATTAGTAGGAGTAGTCATCGAAAAAACCGAATCAGATAAACCGATTCGTTCCACCAACCCTTTTGTTAATACCGTTTCTTGCGGCATTTCAAACAACTGAAATTTCAACGATGAACTCCCTGCGTTAATCGCAATTACTTTAGACATCATATCCTCCTTAGAAATCGAACAAATTCCTCTCTATATAGAGATATCCTGTTCTCGTGTAAATAGCAAGTGTTCATTCTTTCCTAAACCGTTTTCATTAAATAATAATTATTTTCCGACAAATCAGTCTCATGTATTCCCTTTTCTGCTTTATTCACATTTCTTCTTTTTCAAGCACATTATTTATAAAAACAGTCATGTTATTATTGTCTGAAAATAGTGTACAATGAGGGTATGATGTGTAAAGGAGATTGAGAGTAATGAAGTTACTTTGGGATTTAGATGGAACCATTTTTGATACTTATCCGGCGATTCTTGATAGTTTTATCGCAGTACATGAAGCGGCGCATGGCGAGACGACCGACCGGAATGAAGCACTTCGCTGGCTGAAAAGAAACTCGAAGCTTGCCTTCTCACAATATCGTATTTCAGAAGATTTCCGTCCGCTTTTTACAGAGCTTGATCATAAGCAATCTGAAGCGGGGAGTCCTCCGTTTGATGGCATAAAAGAGATTTTGGCGGCAGCCGATGTAAACGTCATCGTCACACATCGGACGAAAGCATCAACAATTGAATTGCTGACAAAATGGGGATTAATTGATTTCTTTGATGAAATTATCAGTCCAGAAGATGATGGATTTCCGCGTAAACCAGATGCGGCTGCCTATCATTATTTGAACGAAAAATACGATCTTGATTGGGCGATTGGCGACCGCTCGCTTGATCTAATCCCGGCTCGTGAAGCAGGTCTTAAAACGGTTTCGTTCCAAAACGCCGACATTGAAGCGGACGTTTATCTCGATACGTATGATGAGACGTTTTTTGAAAAAGTAAAGTAATAGGAAGCTGTCCTGCAAGTTAATGCATAACTGACTTGGGACAGCTCTTTTTTTGTTTTAAAAAGATAATTTAGTGTTGTTTAAAGTGAGTTCGGCGTAAAACAGTGCTTTCCTCCTTATCAAACTCTCTTTAATAGTTCTATCACACTATCTTTTATTCCAATTACTATATATAAAAGCAAATTCTATTTTGAGATACAATCATGTCACACCGTCCACAAAAATGGATCTTTCATACTGCTCCATTCACTGTCAAATTCGTCCGGTGTAAGCAAACATTGATCGAGTTGATGGCTAATAGCTGTTTGATCAAGATCCACTCCGATGAAGACCAGTTTCGTACAACGGTCCCCAAATTCTGGATCCCATTCAGCCAGTATGTTTGAGTTCTGCTCAATAATGCGATTCTGCTGTTCTTTCGGTAGTGATGCCACCCAGTACGACACCGGTTCAACAGTGACAGACGGCCCTGCCTGGGACATTAAAAGTGCCAAATCATTACGGGTTGCGCACCAGATAATTCCTTTTGCCCTGACAATCGAGGATGGCATGACGTTTAGCCAATTATCAAATCGTTCTGAATGAAACGGCAGCCGTCTCGCATAGACAAATGAAGATATTCCGTATTCTTCTGTTTCGGGCGTATGATTTTGATGTCCAGATGTCAGTTCTTTCAACCAGCCGGCAGACGAACTTGCTGTATCAAAGTTGAACAACCCCGTATTAAGAATATGATGCAAATCTACTTGTCCTTTTACCGCGCGAATGATTGTTGCATCTGGCTGCAATGTTTTCAATACTTTTTCAAGCGACTGTAAATCTTGTTCTTCAATCAAATCACACTTGTTTAATACAAGTACATCGCAAAATTCAATCTGATCAATTAACAAATCGGCAATTTCGCGTGTATCCGTTTCACCGAGCCCTTCCTTCCGATCGAGTAAGCTTTCTCCAGACTCAAAGTCGTACCAGAAGCGGTTCGCATCAACGACCGTTACCATCGTATCGAGCCGGCAAAACTTCGTTAAGTCAATGCCCATTTCTTCATCAATATAGGAAAATGTCTGTGCTACCGGCAGCGGCTCACTAATGCCAGTTGATTCAATCAAAATGTAATCGATATTACCTGCTCTTGCTAATTTTTCCACTTCAACAAGCAAATCTTCACGCAGCGTGCAGCAAATGCAGCCGTTAGACATTTCGACAAGCTTTTCTTCTGTTCGTGACAGCCCGCCTCCCTGTTCGACAAGATGAGCATCGATATTGACCTCGCTCATGTCGTTGACGATTACAGCAACTTTTAACCCTTCTTTATTATGTAAAACATGATTTAGTAATGTCGTTTTCCCTGCTCCCAAGTATCCGCTTAAAACTGTTACCGGAATTTTTTTCATCGTTAATTCCTCCCTATGTTTAAATCGTAATAATTACGATTTAAACATAATTATCTTTTACTTGCAAGCTAATCTATTTGCAATTTAATAATTTGATGAAAAAAAGAAAACGGTTGAAAATAACAACCGTTTTCTTTTCTTTATAAATTTTCGAGAATGACTGTAATATTTGATTTCATCATCTTTATATACGTATCGCCTTCTTCTCCAGGTTTTCCTATAGAATCTGTAAATAATGTTCCTCCTATAGGTATTCCTGTTTCGGCTGAAACCATTTCCATACTGCGTGGATCAATACTTGTTTCAACGAACAAAGCAGAAGGCTTTTTGTTTTTGATTAACTCCACTATTTTCGTTACTTGATCTGGTGTTCCTTGATTTTCTGAATTGATTTCCCAAATGTATCCGGCATGGAAATTATAAGCTGCACTAAAATATTTAAAAGCCCCTTCACTTGTCACAATAAACCGTTTTTCTTCCGGGACTTCATTAAAATCAGCGATTGCCTGCTCATGAAGGTCTTGTAGCTGTTTTATATACACTTTCGCATTTTCTTCATATGCTTCTTTATGTTCAGGATCCACTGCAATTAACCCATCTCGTGCATTTTCCGCATATTTAATGCCATTTCGAATATCAAGCCATGCATGAGGATCTTCTTCTGCTTCTTTCCCTTTCGTCGTTAAATGTTTTGCCTCTACTCCTTCACTCATGCGATAAACCGGTGCATCTTCTCCTGCTTTCCCCGCCGTTTCAAGCAGTTTTTCAAACCATGAATTACCCGCTTCTAAATTTAAACCGTTATAAAATATAGCATCTGCATCCGTTGCCTTTTGAATGTCTACTGGCAGCGGATCGTATTCATGCGGATTTGATCCTACTGGTGCTAAACTATGAATTTCCACTTGATCGCCGCCTACATTTTTCACAATGTCATATAAAATAGAATACGTCGTGACAACTTGTAATTTGTCTTCTTTCGTTTCCGAACTGCCTTGCTTTTCTTCACTGCAGCCTGCCATAAAAACAATAGCCATTAAACTAATAAGTGCTAACTTTAAAATATGATGCATTTTTTTCCTCCTCGACACTTTTAGGAAAGTGACATTTTTTTATTTTTTGATTTTATCGTACGCCATACAATTCCTTGTTTCGGTGAAAAGAAAAAGGCCATTAAGAAAAGGACTGTCGAAACAAGTACGATCGTTGCACCTGATGCTAAATTATAAGTGAAACTAAAGTACAGCCCGACAACGGACGCTGCGACACCAAGCGAAGCGGACAAATAAATCATGATCCATAATCGATCGGTTAATAAGTAGGCTGTTGCAGCCGGTGTAATCAGCATCGCGACAACAAGAATGATGCCCACGGTTTGCAAAGAGGCAACGGTCACCATTGTTAGCAGTGTCATTAAATAATAATGAATCCACTTTGTCGGTAATCCATACGCCTGTGCCATAGTCGGGTCAAAAGACGTTACAAGCAATTCTTTATAAAATAAATAGACAGATAATAAAACAAAAATTCCTATGCCAAGCGTCGTCCACATATCTGACGGCCGAACTGCTAAAACGTTACCAAACAAAATATGGTAAAGGTCGGTACTGCTTTTCATAAAAGTAATCAAAATAATTCCTAAAGCAAAAGCCGCCGTAAACATGATGCCGATCGAGATATCATTTTTAATTCGGCTGTTTTGACTGACAAAGCCAATGCCCATCGCTGTTACGACGCCTGAAATGACTGCTCCAATAAAGAAATTGATCCCGAGCATATATGCAATGGCCACTCCCGGAAGAACAGCATGCGAAATGGCATCTCCCATCAAAGCCATTCCTCTTAATATAATGAAACAGCCAATGACCCCACAAATAATCCCAACCATTGTAGACGTCAATAATGCTTTTTGTAAAAACTCATATTGAATAACAGCGTCAATGAATGACATTACGCGTTCACCCCCATCTCCTCAAGAAATGAAAACTGACCGGAATAGGCTTTAGCTAAAATTTCCTTTTGAAAAACAATATTCGCATCACCAAAATGAATAAGTTCTTTGTTTAATAAAAGGAGTTGGTCAAAATACTCATTTGCTTTGCTTAAGTCATGATGAACAACAAAAATGGTTTTCCCCATACTCGTAAGTTTCTTTAAAATACGAATAATGGTTTCCTCACTTAAAATATCCACCCCGACAAATGGCTCATCAAGAAAAAGAATATCAGCCTTTTGAGCGAGCGCTCTTGCTAAAAATACACGCTGCTGCTGACCGCCTGAGAGTTCACCAATTTGTCGCTTACTGAAACCATCCATTCCGACTTCTTTTAAACATTGAAGTGCCCATTCTTTCTCTTTTTTACGAGGTTTTTTTAAAAATCCAAGACCTGGATACGTCCCAATCATCACAGTATCTAAAACGTTGATTGGAAAATCCCAGTCAATTTGACTTCTTTGCGGGAGATACGCAACAGACTTTCTTATTTCCACAAAGGGCTTCCCATTAAATAATACTTCTCCTTTATCTTTTGGAATCAAATTCAACAGCGCTTTTAACATTGTTGACTTTCCGGCTCCATTTGGCCCAATGATCCCGACTAACTTTCCAGGTTTAACGGAAAAACTCATATTTCGAATCGCATCATTCCCATGATAAGAAACAAATAAGTTTGACACATGAAGTACTGGCTTCATTCTTATCATCTCCTTTCAAACTCATAATTTATCTCTAACTAAATTCTTTCCCTAAGGCAACTTTTGGTTTAAAAAAAGAGAATTGCCGTATTTTTGTTTTATATGCGCACATTATATGCATTCACATTAAATTGTTGCCCTCATGAAACATTTTAACTCGATAACAATTTTATTGTCAATAGCAAATGTAAGAAATTTTCTGTCAATACATATAGAAAAAGCTTTTGGCTACGACCAAAAGCTTTTTTCCAATTTATTCAATTCTTGCTTTTTGTACTTTCAATTGTTTCCCTTTGATTGTCGTCGTTTTCATTGCTTTCAACACGACTGAGCCTTTTCCGTTCAGCATCTCAACGTATGATACATTATCTTGAATGGTAATAATCCCGATATCGTCTGCTGTCACCCCAGGAATATTCGCAATCGTCCCAACAAAGTCAACGGCTCTGATTTTCTTTTTCTTACCGCCGTTAAAATACAGCTTCATAATATCTTTATTCAGCTCACGGCTTTTCTCTTTTTTCAACGTTGGACGCGCATTTCTTTTTTCTTGAAAAGCAGCCTGCCCCGCCGCTACTTCTTCTCTTGACGGACGATCGGATTTTGGAATTGCAAATCCGATATACGATTCGATTTCTGCCAGAAATTTTTCTTCATACGGTGTCGCAAATGTAATCGCTTTTCCCGTATTGCCTGCTCGCCCTGTCCGTCCCGTCCGATGAACGTAGCTTTCTTTTTCAAGTGGCACATCATAATTGACAACGAGTGAAACATTATCAATATCAATTCCTCTTGCCGCCACATCGGTCGCCGCAAAATAACGGAACTCACCGCGTTTAAATTCATTCATCACAGCAAACCGATCTTCCTGTACCATTCCCCCATGAAGCATACCGCATGAATATCCTGATTCATCGAGCGCGTCAAACAACGTCTCTACACGCTCCTTCGTCCGGCAAAACAAAATACAGCTATCTGGATTTTCTACAACGGAAATGTCTTTCAACAAAGAAAACTTCTCTTCTTCACTCACTGTGATCAACCTATGTTCAATGTTCTCCGTTGTTAAACCCGTTGCTTTTATTTCAATTTCTTTTGGATTTGTCATATAGCGGTGACAAAGCGATTCAATATCTTCCGGCAACGTTGCCGAAAAAAGCATCGTCACACGTTCTTCAGGCAGTTTTTCAATAATTGCTGACACTTGATCAATAAAGCCCATATTGAGCATTTCATCCGCTTCATCAATAATCAAATATTGAACTTTCTCAGTCGCTAACGTTTCCTTTTCAATGTGATCAAGTACACGACCAGGTGTTCCAACGACAACGTGTGTTTTTTGCTTTAATTCTAATTTCTGTCTGGCAAATGGCTGCTTGCCGTACACCGCTGTCGCTTTAATCCGCTTAAATCGGCCAATATTCGTGATATCTTCTTTCACTTGCGCTGCAAGCTCGCGCGTCGGTGTCAGCACAAGCGCCTGTGGTTTATTTTCTTCCCAGTCCACAAGCTCACAAAGCGGAATGCCAAATGACGCCGTCTTGCCGCTCCCCGTCTGTGATTTCACGATAACATCTTTCTGCGCAAGTACCATAGGAATGACTGCTGCCTGCACGTCTGTCGGTTCCGCATAGTCTAGCTGCTTAAGCGCCCGTTTAATGTCATTGCTTAACGATAAATCGTTAAATGATTGTTTGTTCATTCGTTACCTCAATTATTTTGTCATGATCGTTCTTTTTTATTATACAGAAAAACAGCCCGGAATCATCCAGGCTCTGTCATTTAAATATATTGTTTTTTTACGACTTGAAGCTGTGCAATTAATTGTTCAAACCACTCTTCATCTTTCGTCAACAACGCCATATCAATAAGCTGCTCAAGCGCTGCTTCTTCTGTTACAACAGTATCCGGCACTTTTTCAATCGATCTCGATAACACATGAATCATCCGTCCGATGAGTTCTTTATTGACTGAATCTACAATATACACTTTCATAATATCTTCCGGGTCTTCTATTTTTATGACATATCCGTAGATTTTCTGTTTGTCCCACGTTTCACCTTGTATCCAATCCCCTACTTGAAACGGCATGTTTCTTTCCATTTTACTCACACCCCTTTATGAATCGTTTAACTGTATGTTTTTATTTTGTCCAATACGGAGGCTACCGTAAACTGGCTTAAGTATAATTCATAACAATCTTCTGCTTTATTGAATATATGATCCATCACAACTTGCGTATTAGACGATATTGGACACGTATCATCTGGGTCGCCTGTACACCAATTAGGCTGAAGGGTGCCATATGAAACCGTATGATACACGTCTGCCAATGTAATATTCTTTGGATCGCAGCTGAGCAAATACCCGCCGCGCATTCCTTCTTTCGTTTTGACCATTCCTTTTTTTCGAAGGGTACTCATCACTTTCCGAATACGCGCAGGGTTTGTCGTCACATTATGAGCAATCGCTTCACTGCTCGCCATATGCTCAGGCAAATTGGCTAAATACACTAAGCTATGGACAGCAATGGTAAAATCACTATTCATCGACATTTTCCCCCTTTTTTCGATAAACCATACTGTAATTTTATTTTATACAGTTCAAAAAGTCAATGGAAGCGCTTTAATAATTTAAAATTAGTTGTTTACGTACGTTTTACAAGCAAACTCAAAAACTGCCTCCTATTAAGAAGACAGCACGTTTTGTTTCATTGCTCTTTTTTACATACTTGCCTATTCTAGCAAATTGTGTTCTCTTCGGATAAAAAATAATCTTTAATTTGATCTTCTTTTTTTACATGTATAATGAGCTTAGAACTAGAAAAACTATTTTTTCTGAATGTATTGTTTTAATGACCATTTTTCATTACGAGCGAAAGCTGCGGTTTAAGCGGAGGAAGAATCTGCTTCATCGACAGGAAAAGTTAGATTTTTAATCCAAAACAATCCCGCCATCATAGCGATGGCGGGATTGTTCGGACTATTTCATCTTATTATGACGTGATAAAGTCGCCGCCATTAATATGCATCGTTTGGCCAGTGACATATGTGGAATCGTTTGATGCCAAGTATACATATGCCGGTGCATTTTCACATGGCTGACCGCGACGTCCCATCGGCGTATCTGCTCCATGCTCGGCCACCTTTTTTTCATCGAATGTCGCTGGAATGAGCGGTGTCCAAATTGGACCTGGTGCTACAGCGTTGACTCGAATGCCTTGAGCAGCAAGATTCGCTGCAAGGGAACGTGTAAAGGATGTAATGGCCCCTTTCGTCGCTGAATAATCAATCAATTCAGGTGAACCACGATACGCTGTCACTGATGACGTGTTCACGATCGCATCTCCCTTTTTCATATGTTTTAGTACAGCCTGCGTCAAATAAAACATCGAGAAAATATTTGTTTCAAACGTTTCACGCAGCTGCTCTGGTGTAATGGCCAAAAAATCGTTTGTTGGGTACTGCTTGCCAGCATTATTCACCAAAATATTTAGCCCGCCAAACTCAGAAACCACTTGCTCAACTAGCTTTTTACAGTTCTCGACATCGCTTATGTCTGTGGCTGCCTTCCATGCTTTGACACCATATGATTCAATGAGCTTCACCGTTTTCTCTGCGTCGCCATCTTCATTCAAATAGGCAATGGCGACATTGGCTCCTTCTTTTGCATAGGCGATTGCAACCGCACGACCGATCCCACTGTCCCCTCCTGTAATAAGGGCAACTTTACCGACTAATTTACCGGATCCAATATATTCTTGATCATCATATAGTGGCTTCGGTGTCATCTCAGATTCAATACCTGGCTGTTGACTCTGTGTCTGCGGCGGTGTTTGTTCATCTATTCGTTCAAATTTATCTTTCATCTTTCCGTACCCCACTCCATTCTTTTTTATCTCACTCTTTCAAAAGTATGCCCTCTGAAAAAAAGGCTAAACACCCTTTTTTAAGAACAGCCGATCACTTACTTTACATGTAGACAACGAATACTTATTGAAGGGTGATAAGGAGTTTATCGAGGATGATACGATTCGTTAAAGACAAAAAAACCTTCCGTTTAAAGGAAACGTAAAGGCCTCATACATTTTGTTTATGAGAATAATACAAAATCATAATATCGTTCAAAATCATAGTGTATAAACGTTAAGCTTTAAAAGCTTATTTAGATTTTCGAGCTCCCGACTTAAGCGTTTGATGTTTAAGTGCATTCTGTTGCTCAGCATCTTTCTTAAACAATTCCATGGCCTTGATGTAGAGTAAACTCACCGTTCCCGCCTCCTTTACTTCCAATTACTTATAGTCTTTCCCCTTTTATTTTTAATAAAACATAAAATCTAGATATTAACATTTATTCCTCTATGCACCTGTATATTCCCGCGATTAGACATTCTATTTTAAACATGACAAAGGGCTTCCTCAAACGACATACTTTTGAGGAAGCCCTATTTTATTCGATTTATTTCATCTTACCGTATATAAAAGCTTGCGCCGCCTACAGCTTCAATTCCAGGTTCCTCATTCAAGTGTGCCATTAATGCAAATAAAGCATCATCTTTTCGTTTCGCTTCAATCATGACATCGATTTGCGGGATGCTGCCTTTTACTTGATTGAGAAAATTCATAAACCCTTTTACCTCAATAAAATCTGCATGAGCTCTAAACTCTTTTTCAGACTTCGGACTTGAAATATGCATTTTTAAAGGTAGCGCCGAATTTTTCCATGTATTAACAATCCGCAGCCACTCATCTTCCCACTGTTCCCCTTCTTCATGGTTAGCAAGGTAATGGTGATAATCAAATATAAAAGGGATACCAATCTTTTCACAAAGATACAGTGTTTCATTTACTGTAAAGGTCTTGTCATCATTCTCCAGCATGATCATCTTTTGCAGCGGCACCGGAATCGTCCCCCAGTTATGAATGAACTGCTCTAGCGCTTTTTCCTTATTATTATAGGCGCCTCCTACATGTAAAACACAGCGGTGTTCAGGCACTATTCCCATTCCTTCAAGGAGCGCTTTATGCATATGTAATGTTTTAACAGCGTTTTTAAACACATCAACTTTCGGTGTATTAAGGATGACAAAATGGTCAGGATGAAAGTCAATCCGCATGCTAGGACGCCGATGTAAATAAGATCGTATACAATCAAGACTATCCCCAAGAGGTGTCAGATAGTCCCAATTGGCAAGATCGGGATGATTAGCCAGCGGGATTAATTTAGAGCTCAACCGAAAAAATTCAATATCATGAGCAGCATTGTGCCGCAGCAGCCGCAAGCAGTTCGTTAAATTGGATACAGCTATCCTTTCCAACTTGCTTATCGCTGCTTTCTTGTCTTCATTTTTTAAAAACTGAGTATATGTCATCGTCTGAGAAGGAGAACCATTCTTCACATTCATACTCATGGCAGCGTAACCAAGACGGACTAACGTCATTTCCTACACTCCTTCACTGTTGTATGATTCTTCTTATGTTATCCAACAGATAAGAAGCCAATACAGGAAGAAGCTAGACATAAATCATGTTAAATCGTTCTGACGAAGATACGTTTCCAAATCCGTTTTGCAAAGCGGTTTACTAAATAAATAGCCTTGCATGTGATCACATTCATTCTTCATCAAAAATTCTTTTTGATATTCTTCTTCCACACCTTCTGCGATTACCTTTAACTTGAGACTGCGGGCCAAATTAATAATAGTTTCAGCTATTTCAGATTGATGGTAGTCTTCCGTAATGTCTTGAATAAATGATCGATCAATCTTTAAACAATCAATCGGTAATGTTTTTAAATAAGTTAACGACGAATAGCCTGTTCCAAAATCATCAATTGAGATGGTTACACCGTATTCCTGCATCTCTCTTAATGCTTCGATCGTTTCTTCTAAATTGTAAAGTAACGTACTTTCTGTAATTTCTATTTCAAAATATTCTGGTGCTAATTGACAGTCGGAAAGGATATTTTTCACCCTCTGGACCATACTGGCAGGATCAAGAAATTGTTTGGCTGAAAAGTTAACGGCCAAATGAAGTGGATGCAATCGATTTGTGTTCCACTCACGTACTTGGGAGCAAGCTTGGTTCATCGCAAATTCCCACAATGAATGGATCAATCCTGTTTCTTCTGCCACTGATATAAATACTTCTGGTGATACAAATCCGAGTTCTTTGTCTGTCCACCTTAGCAATGCTTCTACACCTGTTATGACATTTTCCCGGGCATTTATTTTCGGCTGGTAATAAACATCAATGCCCCCTTGTTCAATCGCTTTTCTCAAACGTGCTTCGATCACTAGCTTCTCTTTATTCACTTTGTTTATTTCTTCATTATAAATGATCACCTGATTGCCGCCTTGCTTCTTCGCCGCATACATCGCTACATCTGCACATGTCATAAGCGTTTCACGGTCTTCCGTATGTTCAGGATACAGACTTATCCCACAGCTTGCACCGATATTTACTTCATTTCCATCTATAAAATAAGGCTGTTTAATAGCCGCGACAATATTTTCCGCTATTCTTTTCATTTCTGCTAATTCAACATTGCAAAGTAAAATAACAAATTCATCTCCGCCCTGTCTTGTCAGGATGCTGTTTTCTGCAGAAAGAAAATCGTTTATCCGCTTAGAGATAAGCTGTATTAATTGATCTCCCCTCGCATGTCCCAATGAATCATTTACGCCTTTAAACCGGTCTATATCGAGAAATAATACGCCGACCGTGCCGTCTGTCTTTTTCACACTATCAATCTTCTCATTCAGCTTTTCTTGAAAATATCTTCTGTTAGGCAGATCAGTCAGGGGATCGTGATAAGCTTGAAATTTAATCACTTCCCTGCTCCTTTTTAAATCTGCAACATAGGCCTGCAAAGAATTGGATAGTGCATTTACATTTTGTGCGAGATGACCGAGTTCATCTTTCCGGTTTAAGACTAAATTCACTCCAAATTTTCCCGCCGCAATCTCATTGACCTGTTCAACGATATACCCAATCGGCTTTGTAATAGAACGAGAAAACACGAAACTCGCTCCTAATACAATTAAGCTAAACAGAAAGGAAAATAACAAATGCTTCAACAGCTCATCTTTCAGCTGTTCCTCGGTTAAGCTGTAATCGTATGTTAAGCCGATGACGTATGGTTCCTCCGTATTTCCTCCCATGGGAACGAGGGATTTCTGGATATTCTTATTATTTAGTTTCTCAATATACGTTTGCGTTTCTCCTGTTTTTATCGCTTTTTGAATTAACTTTTTGTCCACTTGCTCATTATTATATTGATACGTCCCATACCAAATTGGTTGATCAGCAATCCTGATAAAATTTTCTCCATTTTTATTAATCACTCTTTTTTCTTGACCAAAGTATTTCGGATTAAAGACGGTTAGTTCCAGCACTCCTTCAAGTTCGCCTTTGAAACCGTCCATGACCTCCCCTGGGCCAAATTGCTGTTCGTACTCTAATACTTGGCTATCACGTAAATAGGGATCGATAATATAATTGGTCGTTCCATCATAATAATACCCCCACTTGTCTATATGATTCGGATTACTTGCGGCAACTTCAATCGGACCAGACCAATAATGAGGCAGCACTAAACCTTCTGAAACAGTAACTGGCTTTAAAGCAAAGAGCTGCTGAAAGGCCTCATACCAATATCCCCAGTTCTTCGTTGACATATTTAATTCATGCGGATCAGAAGATTTTACCCCGACAATGTCGTCCTCTGTTTGAGCCAATAATGTGATATGGGCGATCATTAGCTCATCCGCAAGCGTTCTCAATTGTTCATTTGTTACATCTTCATGATTCGGCGGCAACGATTTTTTTATGGCGAGAGCAGCCGTTCTTAACTCTCTTCCAATAATATTTTCTACATATAACGAAGCCTCTTTTGTGTTCTCCACTTGATAAGCGATTTCTTTCGTAATCAATGCTACTTCTTTTTCATTGTGTTCAAGCAACGCATTTTTAGATCGTATATAATGGATTGTACTATTAGCGATTAAAATACATAACACTAATGATGTAAAGATCAAGGGCAGCTTTTTCTTTATTGACATCCTCATATTCCCCCCTGCTGCGATTAAAAAATAGATAATTGCACATACTTTGTTAATAAAGTGAAACTTCATTCAGTGGGTCCTTCTTCCCTCACTGAATGTTAGTTGAGCCAATCGGGCTTTTACGGGCAGTGGATCCTCCGCTTATCCTTCTTTTTGAAGTCTTGAATCGGGGGTCTTTACTGCCCGTTAATGCGGGATAAACTATATTATTACCATTCCTTTTTCCGTAACTGTCATTATAACGTATATATATATGAGTAGTATGTAGTTCTTTTTTAATATAATCATTGACATTTCATCTACACTTTTCGCTTAATTTACCTATAAATGGTTTAAATACAGACATAAACTGTTCCGGCTGATGAATATGTGCTGCATGACCCGCCTTCTTCAACTCGATATATTCAACATGAGGCACATCTTGTTTCAATTCGAAAAGTGTTGCTTTATACAATTCATCATATTCTCCCATCACCCATAAAATCGGTACATCCATTCCTTTCAATACTTTTCTTGTATCGAACTCTAGTTGTATCCGAATGGCTTCTTCAAGAACAGTAGGATGGAGCTTCAGAGCATGTTTAACGAAAATGGCTTCTGAGTCTTCCGGTATTTGTTTTCTATTTGGATTTAATGATTTCGCATATCGCTTTAACCATGTCGTATAGTCAAATTGTTGTTTTTCTTTATATAGTTGAACACGTTGCGTATGTAATTTTGAGGGGACATTGCAAAAGTATCCTCCGACAAATGTCAAACTTGTGACCATATCCGGATATTTTTGGGCAAAAGCCATTGCAGGTATACACCCAAAACTGAGTGTACATATATGAGCGGTTGTTATCCTATTGTTTTTATAGTGAGTATAAAGCTGTTCAAGCAATAGCTCTAAAGAAAAGGGATAAGCTTGTCCCAACATATTCGGATCATAAAAGTTGTAAGCGATCAAATTGTATTGATCTTTTAGCTTGTCCATTTCGGTTTTAAACGTATTTTTATTTCCAACAACCCCATGTAAAAAAATAATCGTTTCTTTCACTTTAATCATCCTTCTTTTCCCTTTTTTTATTTCATATTAACTCTATACTGCAGCATCTATTCTATCTTGTTCAGATGAAAAAACGCTCTATCTTCGTGCAGCTTTAAATAAAGAAACATGTATCGTTTTTCCTAAAGCCAACGCTCTTATCTTTTTAATTTTCCGAAAACGGAAGATACTACGCGAAAAAAGATGAATAAGTGAGATAAAGAGTCATGTTATTCGCTTTCATTGCCAATGTTACCGTTTACATCACGAATGTTCCCGCTTACATTCACTTTGATTAAACGCTGCTTGTGTATGATAATTAAATCATATCAATTTAAATTGAAAAAGACATTTTAATGATCATAACTATAAAACAGAATGGGATGAATAAATTAAATGAGTGCAGTAGCTGAAAAAGTAACATATGAATGGTTACATACAGTAGATAAAATCACACACGAATTATTAAATGGAGATTTTGGTTATCAAGAAGTTCATTTTATTGAAGAAGAGATTTTACCAGGTGAAGGAGCTAGCTACGTCGGATTTATTTACAATGCAAAAGGACATTTTGGTAAAAACGATAAAGTCAGTGTGTTTTCCCACGATGGCTTTACTTTTGAAATAAGAAAACATAACGACCTAGGTTTTGATGATTTAGAAGGCAGATTTACATTATAACAGTTCGCATCTTCATTCTTGAAGATGCCTTTTTTTGTTTACAGATTTGTTTTATCAATAATTTTCACTTTTTGAAACCATACTACATTCTGAGGTGAAGACATGTATAAATTGTTGTCTCATAATGATTTAGATGGAGTCGGATGCGGTATTTTAGCAAAGCTCGCTTTTGGGAATCAGGTGAAAGTCCGCTACAATTCCATTTCAAGTCTCAACGCACAAGTTGAATGGTTTTTGGAAAATGATGATAAAAATACATCCTTAATTATTACAGATTTGTCTGTAAATGAAGAAAATGAAGAAAGACTGGAGGCTTTTTATCAAGCTGGGGGAAACATACAGCTGCTTGATCACCATAAAACGGCTTTGCATTTTAACCGGTATAAATGGGGACATGTAGTAGTCGAGGACGCCGAAGGACATTTAACTTCAGCCACTTCTTTATTTTATGAATATCTTGTTACTCATCAACTCATGAAGCCATCAAACGTCACAGCAGAATTTGTAGAACTTGTTAGGCAGTATGATACGTGGGAGTGGGAGAATAATAACAATCAGGAAGCAGGGAGACTCAATGCTCTATTTTTCTTAGTTTCGATTGAGGAATTTGAAGAAAAAATGATTAATCGACTTAAAACAAGTGATCATTTCCGCTTTGATGAGTTTGAAAATAAAATACTTGATATGGAAGAAAATAAAATCGAACGCTATATCCGCCGAAAAAGGCGGGAACTCGTTCAGATTCAAGCGGGCGGCCATTTTACCGGTATCGTTTATGCAGAATTGTATCACTCTGAGCTTGGAAATGAACTCGGCAAAGAATACCCGCATCTTGATTACATCACTATTTTAAATATGGGCGGAAAACGAGTAGGATTTCGAACGATCCACGATCATATTGATGTGTCTGAAGTCGCTGTTCATTTTGGTGGAGGTGGACATGCAAAAGCAGCAGGATGCTCTTTAACCGATGAAGCTTATCATCAGTTTGTGAAGAATACGTTTCATCTTGAACCTTTACAGGAAGATGCAAAACGGAATCGTTATAATATGAAGCGATCCTCGTTCGGTTCCCTATATAAAAACCAAATGGATGAGATCTTTCTTCTTTATCCGGTAAACGATCATGACTGGGCGATTGAACATAATAAAACAAAAATGCAACAGACCTTTACAAGTTTTGATGAAGGAGAACATTTCTTAAAACGAAATTATGCAGCCGCCCTTGTAAAAGACGATACATTTATCGGTTACTTAATGGATGATGTAAAAAAGGCAAAGAAAGATAAATAAAAAGAAACTCAGGTAAAAAGCGCCACGTTCTGCGGCAATACCTGAATGACCGGCTTAATGCCCGTTAATGCGGGATAAACTAGAGGCAAAAAATGAGCAATGTTCTTTTAGATGTTGTAATTGCAGGAGGCGGCCCGGCTGGATTAAGTGCCGCCCTTGTTTTAGGAGGGTACAAGGGCGGATATGAGACAGGGGATCATGGCCAGACAAACATTAATAATTCAAATGAATAAAGACCCGCTCTTTATTTTTCTATTAACGCCGTTTGATTTTATGGTTTACTATGTAAAGAATAAAACAAATGCAAAAAGTGATACAAGAAAACAAAATTGCTAAACTTGCAAAAGCCATTGTATACACGTGATAGCTTGTAAGAGTAGAAACCATACTACTACTATCAAAATGGAAAAACGCTCCGAGTAAATTGACTACAAGCAATAGAATGAATACAGAAGAGATCCCCGTTGCGGCCCCTTTTATATCTTCTTTGCTTAAAGCGATATGTGTCGATATGCTTATCGCAAGGAAAATAAAGAGCCAAAATAATGGATTCACGATATTCCCTATTGTGAACAAACTCTGGAACAATACACCCGAAGATATTAAAACACTCTTCACCGTATCGATGCTTATTTGTTCTGGCCGAACTTGATTTTCTAAATAAGCTGTATAGAGGTGATAGGATTCAGGTACAAAACAGTACATGAGTATCATGAGTGATACGATGCCTGAAATAAATGGACCGATCCCAATAAAAAAGTTACCTATTTTCTGATACAGACTTCTCGGGTTGTAGCTGTGCTCCACAAAACCTAAATAATGTACATCGCCCCTAACTGGAACCCATTGTACCTTTTTAATCCGATGTCTAAATAGCAGGCACATGATGACATGTCCGAATTCATGGATAGGAGTGCCAATCCATGCCGTCACTAAATAGCCTTTTTTATTAAACGTCCGGTATAAATACGTAATGGATTGTTTTTGTAAAAAATCGAGCATAAATCCAATGATGACAATACACCCTATTAAAGCGACTAACTGTGAAACTGTATTAAAAATGATGGTGAAAAAAGAAAGAGCCATTTAATTTTGTTCATCTCCCAAGTTGCCTTCTCTCCTTTAGTTTCAACTGGCCATATACTATACTGATGTCTAAAAGGTTTTTGATTATTATACTGTTAAAAACCTTAAATCAAAAAGTTTTACCTTATTTATCTTCTTTTTTTAATGTCAATACATTAATTTCAGGTGGATTAAATAATCGAAACTTTAAGATAGAGATAAAGTCACTGCTTCCGAGCCCTGTACTGACGTATTGTTTCGTTTGTTTATATTCCCATAACCCCTTCACCCGATCTTGTGGTGGAAAGAAGCTGTTTGGTTCATACCATGCTTCCGGAACGAAAAGTGCTCCTATAAACGGTAGACGAATTTGTCCCCCGTGGTAATGTCCTGCCATAATTAAATCATAATTTCTAAATACAAATTCACGGTTACTTAGGAGATAGTCAATTCGGGCATCAACCACAGGATAATGATTAAGAGCAACTAATACATCAGAACTTTTCATCTTATCCAACGTTGATATTTCCTCTAGCAACTGTTTTTGATGGTCCAAATAATCATTCAAATAAGCTTCATATGACGCGTTTTCTGGTATTGACCTTCCGTTAATTGCTTCGATTTGTTTTTGTGTTTTCTGAATGGACAATTCAAAGTCAACAAAATAAAGGTTAGATGCGCCCCTTTTTATCGTATAAATAGATTCCAGTAGTTTAACATTCCGTTTTTCTATTCCTTTAACAAATTCATTCTTTTCAAAAGGTTGTTCCGGATTTGAATGATAATTCTTCGGATCCGCATTACCTGGCACAAATAGAGCATGTTTCTTATTTTGAATCCCTTCAATTAATGTATAGGTAGGTTTGTAATTCTTGCTCTCGCTGCTGTTTAATAAATCCCCTGTAAACACAATCGCATCATATTCAATATCATTTATAGCCGATATTAATCTCTGTTGATGTCGACCAAATTCTTTTTCCTGTAAATCGGTTATTTGAAGAATTTTAAATCCTTCAAATTCATCTGGGAGGTTTTTGATCATGATGTCTTGTTCTGCTAAAGTTATTCGGTTATTATCCCATATGCTATAAATAACGAGAATAACAACTAGAAAAAGAAATCCCGTTAACCCTCTCTTTATTAATTTTCTCAATAACACCCCCCTCCCGTTTCTAAAATAGAATACCCATTGCTTTTATGATACTCGTCCATCTCTGTTTATACAAATAGAGTAAAAGAAATAAATAAGAATGTTCTTTATGATCTCTTCTTAACTGCCGTACTAATTCGTTTCTTGCCGGTAAAACCCACTGTGATATTTCAATAAAACTATGTTTAACAGAATCATAGCTGCAAAATTGATAATCAAAAAAATGCATGTACTGAATGAGTCCAGTCGTTTTTATACAGCTTCTGTACTCCCCTTTGCGCTTTCTTTTTTTAAAGGAGAGCGCGGCTACATCCTCTAGCATCGGATATTCTTTGTAAACAATAGATAAAGTCCGTTTGAGCCTTTTTACTGTTTGATGGAGTGTAGCATCTTTAAAAAGTTCTTCATACTGCAAACGATCTTTCAAATGATAGATCATCTGAATAATATCCAAGAAATATTTTGGAGAGTCCAAATTATGTCTCCACCCATGAAGGCAAATCAAATAAAATGTATGATAATCAGATAGTTTTTTTACATATAGGTGTTTTTCCAAAGGGATAGCTTCATTCCAAAATTCTTCTATTTTGAAATTAGCGGTAGCTTCTTTCAAAATATCCCAATGAACTTCCACAGTGAGCGGGAACGGTGAACCAGGTATTTTTTTGCTGAGGCTGCTATGAAAGTGAGATGGAATGGGCTCTTCTTCTATTTCAAATCCCATTAATTTGATTATCTCTACTGCTTTATCCACGTCTTTCATCCTAATTAAAAGATCAATATCTGAGGTGCCCCTTGCTCCGATATGACCAAAGTATCTTTCAGCAAAATACACGCCTTTCAGCGGAATGACTTCTAGTCCCTTCGCCTCAAAGTTGTTCAAAATTTTGTTCGTTTGATCTTTTATCAACAAGTTTTGATACAATACCTCCTGGTGTTTTTGTTTTAAGCGAGTTTGGAAAAATAATGGGGTTTTTTTTAGTTTCCCCTGTGTTTCTAACAAATAAAACACTTGGGAAGAGATGGAGTACGTTTCAATCTCTTGAATCGCATCGTGATAAAACGCGGTATCATTAGGCAAATTAAAACGCGAGTCATAAAGACTTTTTATAAGTTGATTGATCAAGACCGCACTTCCCTTCTAATGATTAACAATGCACAGGTGAAAGAGTCGTTTCATATTTATCTTGGGTAAAATGATTTTTGTGCAATTCCTGGTACAGCCCCTTCTGATTGATGAGCTCTTCATGTTTTCCTATCTGAACAATTTTTCCTTTTTCCATAACCGCAATGACTTCTGCATGTTGAATGGTCGATAATCGGTGAGCGATAATGAGTGTAGTCCGATTTTTCATTAATCGATCCAACGCTTCCTTTACTAAGAATTCTGATTCGCTATCCAATGCAGACGTGGCTTCGTCAAGCAATAGGATCGAAGCGTCTTTCAATATGGCTCTCGCAATCGAAATCCGTTGTCTTTGTCCACCTGAAAGCTTTATGCCTCTTTCTCCGATCTCAGTGTCATAGCCTTCAGGTAGCGACGTAATGTACTCATGTATATTTGCATTCGCTGCCCCCTGAATCATTTCTTCTTCAGTAATTCCAGGGCGTGCTAACAGTAAATTTTCCCGAATTGTTCCGCTAAACAAAAAGGTCTCTTGAGGAACATATGCGATCGAGTTTCTTAATTCAGAAATGGTCAGATCATTTATAGAAGCATCATCGATCAAAATAGAACCAGCTTGTGGCTCATAAAAGCGTTGAAGCAAATTAAAAAGAGTTGATTTCCCTGCCCCGCTTGGACCAACAATGGCTACCACTTTGCCCGCTGGAATTTGCAACTGAAAGTTTTCAAACACATTTCTTTTCCCATCATAACTAAACGTAATATCTTGGAATTGAATCGTATGATCAATTGTTTTTGATGCAAAATAGGAAGGCAGTTCTTTTGATTCTCCTAGTTGGTTAAATAAGTTGGTGATTCTTTCTAACGCTGAAATGGAATTTTGATAGCCAGCCCATTGTCCTGCAAGTCCTGTAAGTGGATATATAAGATGATTGACAAGATTAATAAATGTTAATAAAGCACCGATCGTAATAATATTATCCATTACAAAATAAGCTCCTATAATCAAGCTAATAAGGAATGTAATGGATCCTACCGCTTCTCCTCCAGCGTAAAACCACCCTCTTAATTTCGCATCTTTTAACTCTAGCGAATAAAGGGCCTGATTTTTCTGTGCATATTTACTGTAAAGCAGTTTCTCTAGCGTAAAGGATCTAATAACCGTGAAGCCATGGAAAGTATCTGTAAGGCTCTTCGTGATACTGCTAATAAGCTCATGAATCAAACGACTATTGTTCCTGAGCAATAATCCAAATACTGCCCCCCCTGCAATGGCTATTGGTGCTACCGATAAGCTCAACAAAGATAATTTCCAATTAATTTGAATTAAATAAACAAAAGCTGCAATCGAGATGATCGGAAATCGTATTAAGTTCATCAATCCGCTCCCAATCACTCCGTCAAGACTGTGAATATCATTCGTAAAATGAGATAACAATTCCCCTGAATGCAGACTTGAGAGACTCTTGCCGGGCAGAAGTAAAATGTGTTCATATAAATTCAAATTCAAATCTTTCTTCACCGCATTCACAGCAACAGTATCGAGATATATATTGATAAAATTGGACGTAATACTAATCATTGATAACCCTATGCCCGCCAGCACCAACCATTTAAGTCGACCAAAATTGCTTTGAAGCGCTGCATCCATTATATTTCCAACAAACCATGCTGATGCTAATGTTATCGCAATATCAACAAACAATAGAAAAAACAATCCGATGTAAGCTTTTTTATGCTTCTTAACATATGGCAAGAGCAAGAAAAATATTTTCTCCATGTCTTTTGTAGATAGATATTGTTTAAAATTCCATTTATCAACCATTTTTCTGATATTCATCAAAACAACACCTCTGCAGGTTACAGTTCTTTTGCTTCTTTATTGTTAAGATACGTTCTTAGTAAAACGGACATGAATGGGCAAAAAAGAATCAATCTGCACCATAAAAAAACAGATACGTTCGTTGCTTCTATCGCCCTTTTGCCTTTTTGAATCGAAGTTAATTTCCCAACGATTTTTTCATAAGAAACCGGTTCATCTAACCCAAGATTTGTATCACCTTTAAAAAGGTAATCCACTTGATTATGATTAGAAATAGTTTTCAATAAACGATGAGCCACTAATCCTCCGCCTGACGCTTGAAATAAGATAATATCGCCCTTTTTGATCATCGACCTTTCACATGGAACAAAACGACAAATATCCCCCTTTCGGATTAAGGGATACATGCTCACCCCATCTGCCGGGAGATCCATCCATCCTTTTTTTCGCATCATTTCTTTAATCAAATTAAATATTAAAGAATCAGTGTGCATATTGGATGAGCCCATATTGCATTAAATTAGATAGAAAGGTTTCTATGTCTGCTTGTACGGATTCTTTATCTATGTCATATTCTCCTTTTAGCTCTTGAACAATTGTCTTAGCGGTCTGTTTCTCATGAAGCAACTTCCAACAATACCCGCCTACTTCATTTAAAGTCGTCACTGTGTATTCTTGCGAATTCAAAATAATCCATTCATCATTCAGTTCAACTGTGTCATAGCCTTCCTTGCGAATATAACTCGTCATTAGGAAATCAACCTCCAAAATGTGGGATTTTTCTGAAAATGAAGTTCGTAAACAGGAACCTTTTCCACTAGTAGCTTCAATAAATTAAAAATTTTTGTTGTCTCTTCAGGCTTATAAACCCAATAAAATACTTTGTCAACCAACTGTACAAGAGCTTCCGTTTTCTTTAACTCGATCCTTTTATTGGACAATGCTTGATGTAACAATTGAATACTTTCTAAAGGTGAAACATCTTCATCTCCTTTTCCTTTTAGCTCACTTCGAAAAGGTGAATTATAAACCGTTACATTATTTCTTGTAATTTTTAAAATCGTAGCTTCATCTGAAAGAAGTTCTCTTGGCAACGACAATTTTGCAGCCGTGGACTTCCCTGCTCCAGAATGTCCCGTGAAAATGTGGGCTTTGTGGTTGTCCAACACACAGGATGAATGAATTAACAGTCCCCAGTTGTGATGAACAATAAATGAACTGTATAAATTCATAAGGGCATGTTTTACAGCCAACTCATTATGAACAAATATTTTCGCCTCTTTATAATCAGAATCTACTTCAATTAAATAGTCGGCTCTTTTAAATAAAATACTGCTAGATTGTTCCACAATGGTAACTTCATAATTTGTAAAAGGAGTTCCATATCCTTCCTCAATCATTACAGCTATATCTGGTTGCTGATTATGGCCACTACAAGTATCGGGAAAATTCTTATTTAATATGTTCATGATTTGATTCGTACTGCTTTTCATCTGAATATAATGATCGCCAATCTTTGTATGAAAGATATACATAATGCTTCTCCTCACTACATATCTTTTTAAATTAGCTGTCAATGGACAGTAAACAAGCATTGATTACTGTCCATTGACTTATTTTTTTCGACCTTTTCCATTCCCTTTACCAGGAGCACCTGCACCACCCGGCGTTGGATTTGGATTACCTGGAGGAAAATTGATTCCTCCATTCCCTTTACCCGGATGATTAAGATTACCCTTACCTGGATTCCAACTTTGTGCTGTTTCAAATCGAACAGGCCGATGATCTAACACTTCTGGCGCGCAGTATATTCCCTTTTGCATTTCCCCATCTCCTTTACGTTTTTTTCGTTTTTTATAACGAACAAAAAATGAAAAATTTTCATTTTTTATATTATACTTGATAAAACGTTCTTCATAAAGAACATTTTATCGACATATATCTACATTCGTTTCATTCATTCCTTGTTTAATATTTTCTACTTGACCACTTAGCAGCTTACTAAACACACCACTCTTTTCCTGTGATAATTGATTGTATAATCCATCTTGAATGATTTCGCCTTTTTCTAATACTACAACCTGATCTGCATTTCGAATGGTCGATAATCGGTGTGCAATCACAATAATCGTCATCTTTCCCTTTAAACGGTCTAATGCTTCCTGAATTTTTGCTTCATTTTCCGTATCAAGTGCACTTGTAGCTTCATCCAGGACAAGTATGGACGGATTTCGTAAAATAGCCCTGGCTAATACAAGCCGCTGCCGCTCTCCTCCAGAAAGCTTTATGCCCCGATCACCTATGAGTGAATCAAGACCTTGAGGAAGTTCCCTGACAAACTCTGCGGCTGACGAAAATGCTAACGCTTCCCACATCTGTTCCTCACTTGCATTTGGTTTAATTAATAATAAGTTTTCTCTTATGCTTGCATTAAACAGAAAAGGATCCTGTGGCACATAGCTGATAGCCCGTCTCCACGACAATACATTATCACTAGTCAGCGGAATTCCATCAACTAACACGTCTCCCTTTTCAGGCTGATTAAGGCCCATTAATAAATCAATCAATGTGCTTTTCCCTGCACCTGAACGCCCGACGAAAGCCGTCATCTTATTCGATGGTATAACAACATTGATGTTCTGCAAGGTCTGTACAGGCTCTTTTTGATTGTACCTAAAACAAACGTTTCGGCATTCGATTCCTTTCATTATACGGATCGGTTCAATGTATTCATTGACACCCGTTTCACATTCTTTCGCATTCCGGCACTCACCTTGCAGCGCTTTTACTGCTTTAAAGGAGGGCATCGTTGTTGCTAGTTGTTCTAGTGATGATTGAATACCAGCTACTCTGGGCCACAACCTCGTAAAAATAAGGATGATTAACATTAATTGAGCTGCTTGAGCATTAAACATATTTACCGCAATAAAAATAAATATTGCGACTAATATAGCAGAGGCCACTTTATAATATAATTGAGATGTCGTTTTCAATCTCATATATTCAACTTGTTCCACGTCCATTTTTTTCGTTATCGACTCAAACCAGTCCATTCTCGACTCTTCTAATGTGTTACTTTTAATATCTTTAATCCCATTAATTTGATCCGTTATGCCTGCGAGATAGCTTCTTCCCAACTCAAAGTTTCGATTACCCAGTGACAGTGATCTTTTAAGAAATTTGCGATTTAAAAAAACAATAACTATGCCGAAAAGCAGGACAAAAGCTGTAATGGCAGGAGACAGCCAGAAAGCCAGAGCGACTTGTATAAATGTAAAAATAAGTGAGGCGATAAACTGTAAAATTGCGCTTGTTGCGCCACTAGTTCGCGTCACCTCTGTCAGCACTAAATTAATAAGATCAGATTTTCTCTTTTTTATAAAAAAGGCCCAGTTTGAACGAAGCAAAGCACCGTATGTCTCTAATCGAAGGTTTCTTAAAAAGCCATTTTGAATAATGGCATTTTGAAGTGTTATGTGCCGTTGCAATAAGTTTTGACCTATAACCAATAAAACATAAACCCCTAAGACGAGAGGTAATCCAATTGAAACAGGCATGCCTTTTAAGAAGTCAAATACTGCGGAAATAGGCGTTCCTCCTGCATCCAATTCTAAAACACCGGTCATGCTGAGCATTGGAACCAATAATAAAAGACCAACACTTTCAAGTAAGCCTATAAACGTCATCGCCAAAAGATTTATATAGAGAATTTTCCCGGCATATGAATGGATCTGTCTTAAAAAATAAAAGACATCTTTCATGATTAAATCCTCCTAAGGTAATACAGGTTTCCTTGTTTTCCTCCATGCCCATAAGAAGGGACGCAGCGGAAAATATAAAAAGTGAAAACATTTGGGTAAGGGCAAAGTTTGAGCGTCCTCTGGATATGGATGTAAAAAACTGATGATGAAGAAAAACTTTTGCTGAGTAGACATTAATGAAAATAAATGATGGGAATGATAGTTGGATACTTCTTTAGGGACGGGATCTGTATGTAAATTCACCATTCTTTCGACATAAAAGAGTGATTCTTGAGCTAACCTTTTCGGATCGTTCCCCGAAACAAATGGGTTCATTTCTTCTGTAACCTTCGTATTTAATAACTGTGAAGCTAAAATAATAGCCTGTCCCGCTACATCCGGATTGTGGTAGGTTTTAAACAACGTATAAAGCTTTTCCCAATCCAATCTTTGTCTCATCATGTGCTGAATATCAACGAGCCAGCGAAGGCGTGACCAGCCATGACGCGCTCCATGGGAAACGAGAAATAGAAAAAGATCTTCTTGTCCAAGGTAAAAGACCGAATGGCTTGTAAGTGTACTTTTTCTTCTTCGTTCCCACAGTTCTTGAAAATTAGGTTCACGTCCCGGACCTGGATGCAGACGCCAGTGAATCTCAAGTTTAATTCTTTTCTGGGGATTCGTATAAGTGACGTGATGATGTCTCCACCGCCAGTCGTTAAGTATCGTCTCGATATAATCATCCTTTTGATATCCTAGTGCCACTAACAGATTTTCAGCCTCTTCAAGGTGTTCAATGGGGATAAGAAAATCTAAATCACCAGACGTACGAAGGGACAGATCACCATATAAATCTTGAGCTAGAACAGGGCCTTTCAAAAACAGCGTCCGTATGTGCTGATCAGCAAAAAGCTTACTAACGTGTTCCATTTCTGCGCTCAAATGAAGCATTTGATATGTGTTATGTTTGTATTTTTGTTTTAAGAACTGTGCAACATGTGATGGAACCAGGTGTTCATCCAGCGCTTTTATTTTGGAGCTGAGTAATGGATACACACGATGGTGTACGGTAAGTTTTAAAAAAAGATCCCAGTCAATATCTTTACATAATGCTTTTATATGTTGTTGCGTATACTGATTACGGTCTTCTTTTAACAATTCAAGCATAAAACGTACTTCCTGAGGAACATTCTCCAGATTAAGAGTGTTGTCCATAGTTTTCTCCTTCAAGCTTTTTAATACTGACTTCTTTAGCAAATTGGGCGATCACGGTGAATCTATTCATTTCTTCATAACCGGATACGTAGTACGAGCCGCTTCTTAGCCAAGCATGTGCGATCAATTCTCCCTGTTCATCTTTCGCAGTCCCTAAATAAAGAGTGCTTTCAATCTGACGTTTTTCGAGCATTTTCAGTCCTGCCATCGCTTTAACAAGGCACTGGCTTTCCCAAAAAGTATAGCGGCTCATAATATGAATAGCTGATGATACGTTTCGCAAAGTTATAGTATGTGATAAGTTAGGTGTCATTGTTGTCTCTCCCATTTGTACACCTAAAGAAGGGGCAACCTTTGAAAACGATCTAATTTTAAGATAACGGGCCCATCCTAAATAAAAAAAAGCCTCAACCAATAGCATCCGTGTTGCTATATCCAGTCCGAAAAATGCTCTAGTTTTCTTTAGGTTAATCATTATTACCTCCTGAATCTAAAATTGATAAAACTATGAATGGTCTCTATTACTTAATTTAATTAAGTCCTCTTCTCTCAATCGGTTTAAAAAAGCAGTGACTTGCTCCACACAATCAGTTTGGTTTACATCATACTGAACTTGTAATGTAGTGACCAATGTTTGAATCGAAATAGGCTCCTTTAACAGATCCCATATTTCCCCACCTATTTCACCTAAATTGTAGTACTTTCCATTATGAATACTTAGCATCACTTTTTCTCCATCCATATCACTAACAATGTTCCCTTCTCCTTGACTAACCAATTGATTCATTGAAATTGTTTGATTTTTAATCATATATTGTTTCCCCCTTCTCTAAGGCTGTTAAAATTAAGTCTGTCAAATGATGAGCTGTAAAACGGGATATGGGCCGACGCAGCTGGTAAAGATCAATTTTATTCACTATTTTTACTGAAGTGTTAAAGTGCCATTCCATTAAACCCGATTGAGTAATAAAAAAATTACGATACGTATGTTTAAATAATGTATGGAACCGCTCCATTTTTTGAATAGGTTGAATGACAATCTCATGATGGTCTGTTTTAACGAGTTCAAATACACCTGCAAGAGGCAAAGGTTCTGTGGCGAATTGTGCGGAAACAGGAACAGCGAACTTGGTCTCTCTATCAAATATAGGCCGATAATGGGCTGATTCCATTCCAAATTGCTCTAAACTTTCCAACCATAATTTCTGCTGCGGATACGCTGGTGTCACAATAGGAATATTTTGTTCAGAAAAAGAGACAGGGATCACGTCATCACTTAGAAGTTGATAGCCTCTACTTAAAAAAGCGGAAGCAAGAGTTGATTTCCCTGCACCGGAATCACCTACAATGGCGTATGCCTTTCCGTCAATCGCAACGGCACTTCCATGCAGCGGAAATATTTTTCTTTGCATTAATAATGCTCCCATGCAGCTTCCAAGAATATAAAGCCGGATTTGATCTTCTCCAGTACTTTCCACCGGTGAAAATGTAATTTTGTTGCCGTCTTGAATTAAAAAAATGGCTATGTCAGGAATCCAAAACATAACGAAATCTTCTTTAATAACAAAGTGTTTATTTGTTTCAGCTAAATCAGGCCACAGTGCTGTTAAATCAGCTTGTTCAATTACAACTTCCACCGGTTCTTCCGCTTCATCTATTACGAGCAGTTCAGGAAGAGGTATTTCGCTTACTACGTGTAGCCCGAACACTTTGTAAACAATCTTTTTTTCAATATCGATCATCTAAATGCCCCCTCCAGATAACTATTGTAAACAACAATATTTGTACCCTTATACTTTTGTTAGCGTATAAGGGTACAAATATTGCTTTGTTCTGCTCATTCTATCATTAACTGTAATGAATCATTTCATCTGGATCTGGCTGAAAAGCATCTGGTGTTTTAATCCCCGGTCCTGCCATTGTCATTTCAACAGTAAGAACTTCTACTTTTGGTGTTTGCCACTCTTTTTTCATATTTCCACCTCCTTTCAAGTAACACTTTTTAGAAACCTGGAAACAATCAAGCTGCGCATCATTGTTTTAAATCCTGTGTCAAATATATATTCTGGACGCGGCACTTCGCGAGCTTGTGAAAGAGCACTTTTAATACTTTGTATGTTTAAATATTCTGCTGCTTGGGAATCTGCAGTAATTTTTTCTACTTCATCAATAAATAAATGCCAGTTAGGGGCCATACGGTGAATTCCATCGGTTCCTTGTATTCCCTTAATTTTCTGATTTAATCTGACTTTGTCCGGTAAATAATCTTTTGTTGACCGCCGTATAAGCGATCGATCCAGACCATTTTGCACATATTGTTTTTCTGGTACGGATAAACAAAAGCGAACAACTCTGAGATCGTTTGTTGGATCACGATCCCACAATTTGTAACGTAAAGACAATTTCGTTCCGCTCGTTCCATTAATATTCCAATATGTTAACTTTTCAAAATGATGTTCCCTTGCTTCATACGCATTAAAGTTGGTGAATGCGTCCAAATCCATACCATTTTTCTGAAGTTTCTCAAAAATAGCTGTTCTTTCAGCGAATGCCGGATTAATTAACATAGGAAATTCATTTTCTGACAACCTTGCTTTTCGATAAAAGTTTGGAAACGCTTTTCTTTGCACGGCAGACATGACACGCGATTTTTCAACTCCGATATTTTTACTGTACAAACATAACTCCCGGTAGAAACGGATCATTTTCATTTTTTTCAAAAGTACGGCCTGATATTCTAAAGCAGGGCCCCATGAAATAGTCCAGTTTCCTCTTGCTCCGTATAAAAGAATACCCATATCTTCTTTATAAGCTTGTTCATACACCCCCTTTAGCCAATAGGAATTTTCAAAAAATTTGTATGGCATTTCATATGTATCCAGCCAATCATCCACTTCTGATAATGGGCTTTTTCCTTCAAAATCCATATAATAATCTGAAATATTTCCAACATGCTTGACCGTTGACTGAATAAAAGGTCTTTCATCTGCTAATCTATTTTTTGGTGTCCAATCTTTAAATCCGTCTACTGGTATATAGCTAAATGTATGAAGCTGCTTCTTTTCTTCAGCTAAAGCTTTTGCAGCAAAGCTGACGACTGAACCAGAATCCAAGCCTCCACTTAAATGGGCTCCCACTTTTCGGCTTGTTCTTATCCTCGCTGTTACCGATTCTTGAAATACGCTACGAAAAGCTTCTTCATACTCTTCATTGGATTTTAATTGCAATTTTTCTCCTACAGCCACTGTGTGATACTTAACAAGTGAAACCTTGCCGTTTTTAATTGTGATTGTATGAGATGGAGGAAGTTGTTCAATGTTTTTATAAACGCTTGAAAAAGGCTCTACCGTTTCATGCATGCCCGGAATAGCCAAATATTCCGCAATCCATTGTTCATTTAATTTCTTTTCTATAAACGGTAACGTGAAAAATGGTTTTATGATTGTGCAAAAAACGAATCGCTGCTCATCATGATAATAATAAAGTGTTCGGGTACCTGAAAAGTCTCTTGCTCCGAAAAGTAATTGTTTTCTTTCATCCCAAATGATAAAGGCAAAATCACCTATTAAATACTTAGCGCATTCTTCCTCCCATTTGTGATACGCAAGTAAAATCAATTCACTGTCCGGCATCGTTTTTCTTCGCGATCGTTCCACTTGCAATCTCTCAAATAGTTCCTCACGATTATCAATAATTGCATCAGCTGTAATGACCAGCTGTCTCTCATAATCATAATAAGGCTGCTGCTCTCCTATAGATTCCGGTGTAATCCATTGTGCATGGCACCCAAAGAAAACATTTTCTTTCTGCCAAACTTGAATATCATCAGCAGGATAATGCTGTAAGCTGTCCATCATTCCACCCATTTGATCGACAGGTACAGGTGTATTATTTGAATAATAGATGCCCGCGATTGCGCTCATTATTTTCCTCCATTCACCTACAAAATAAAACAATCAATTCGTATAATAGATATCAATCAACATAATCGATTTTATTCTATTTAAAGAACAACTGTATCTTTCATCTTAGTATAAAGCACCATTAAAGCTGTATAATAACCATAACCAAACTTGCATTTGTTCTTTATAAAGAACAACTGACTAAAATATACCATCCTTTTGATAAGGCGTCAACTATTTTAAATCCTTTTTATTTAAAACATTTTGATAATATGTTTCAATTCAATGATAGATTAGGGACATATTGTAGAAATAGAAAAGAGCAGCCTGTGGGCTACTCTTGAATAAATTGATTGTTTACATTTACATCGTTCGCTTTTAAATGTAATGTTCCATTATAAATTTTATTATCTCTGATCGTATAAGGCGGTGCGTCTGTTCCTGCGTTTAATGTATCAATGACCGGAACACCTGCTTTTGTACGGATTTCACTGTTCTTGATAGAAAAACCGAATACATTTGTGGGTTTTGGTGCCCCATAAGGACCGGCCTTAATCAACGGTGCCTTGTACGTATTGTTTATAGCAAAAACCTTACTGTCCACCAGTTCAACGTTTTGAGCGCCTAAAATATAAACAGCTGCGCCATAGCCGATATTGCCTGTTATTTCTAGCGTTGATTTGTTAATCAATACTTCGGGCTTCCCATACGTACTTAAAACGGTGACTAATTTCCCTGTATCTTTTACCGTGCAGTCATTCATCGTATATTTTCCTGCACGGTTAATCGTCAGTTCGCCTGCCTCAAAAGAGCAATTGTTATATGTTCCAGCCGGTAATACCGTTCCTTTTTTATCAACATCTGCTACAGTCAAGTTATTATACATACTTTCGTTATTACCCTGCCCGAAAATAAGACCTTTGCCTTTCGTTTGAGCTTGAATGTCCAAGTTTTCTATGTGTACTGGTGTATCTCCTAAATAGAGAACACCTGGAACTATTCCATTATGTTTAATGGCCACATTTGAAATCTTTTGATTTTCACCGCTACCTATGCTCAAACTTGTGTCTTCCAGTTCAGCCTCGTCCAGAACGCTTCCATTCCCAACCAACTTAAGTTCACTGTTCTTAAATTGATTGTGAATCACTTCAGCATTATGTGATTGCAGCGTTAAAGTAGATCCATCAAACGAATTGTTTTTCACCGTTACTTCACCTGTGAATTCTTTGTACGAATAGACACCCACTCCTTTAATCGCCTGTTTAAATGTATTCCCTTCAATTCTTGCATTCTCTCCATATGCAAGAATAATTTGCAGCCGATTATCCATGAATCTGTTATCCGTAATGATTGTATTTCTTCCTTGATAGAAGCCTGGTTCGATATCAATACCGCTCCCTGGCGCGACACCGCCTATATGATGAATATCATTATTTGTAATGGTCACGCCATCAGACCCTACTAAACTGATTCCCTGCCTTCTGTTGTACCCGATATCAGCATTTTTAATAACTACATTTCTCGATATGTCGACTGTCATCCTTGTCACTTTGAAATTTTTAATGGACGGAGCCTCAAAAACAGCGCGGAAGTAATCAGCACCTTGCGGAATGATGGATTCTCCTGAATAATACTTAATCTGTTTATCTACTTTTATAAAACTGCCATCCGCTCGGTAATAATAAACGTCCACTTTGCTACCCGGCACGATGCCTTCCGGAAGCCAAAAATGAATATTCCGGTGTTCTTGATAGGCTATATTATCAAAGTTGGTTACTTTTCGATCTTTTGTGCGAATTTTCCCTGTGTTTCCAACCGGCTGTCCTTCATCATCAATTCCACCCGCTTCCACAGATGCTTCTGTTATTGTGGAACCTGTCACCGTCGATCCTTTCACCTCTATACCATCGCCTGTAAATTTTTCGAGTTTGACTGCATCAATCGTGATGTTTTCCGCTCCAACGACATCAATCCCGTTCCCCCATTCATGAGTACCCGACGTAGAAGGACCCTTTTGTGAGTAATCATGTGTTTCCCTGTCACCCCGAAAGGTTCCGCCTTTAATCGTTACATTTTTTATATTCGGTCCTACATACAAAAGTGAATAAATTTCATATCCATTCGTTTCTTTTTGAAAGATCGTTTCGTCACTTGAAAGAAAAATCATGTCGCTGACCAAGTTAATTCTTGAATTTTCTGCTCCCTGATCCCCTTTTGCAATAAGATACTCTCCAGGTGGCACACTAAACGTTGTATATCCGTTTTCACTAGCCCATTGCAATGCATCATTAAATCCTTTTGTTGTTTCAATAGGGTGAGTTCCATTACTATAAATATTCCAGCACCTTAATTCTAGATTATAGACTTTCATACTATATTATCCCTCCAAAAATTAAATTCTTTGTTTAGTATATGGAAGACTAAAACTTTTGGTGCTTTAATCAATGAAAGAATTTAGTTTTTAAGTGTCCTATGTAAGAATGTTCGACTATAGAGGAAGATGGCAGGATATACGAAGACTTTTTCGATGAACTAGAAAATGTTTAGCAAAAATCGAAGTTTATCCATTCATTCACTTGAATTTAAGATTCTGCTATATTGTTATGATCCTATCGTATAGCCATCGTAATGGATTCCTAGAAATAAGGCTAAGCATTTTATCAGCGGTAATGACATTGCTTTTATTATCTTGCAAAAATCCAGTATTGCTACTGGATTTTTGTCACAGCATATGGAGTTTCGGCTTTTTTTGTTTTATCTCTAAAAATTAATTTGGAAATTGATTTTCGAACTTTGTCGGTATGGTTTTCAGTTAAAGATGCGATAATCCACCCATATACAATTACAAAAATTGCAATCATTATTTTAATAAAAATTCCACCTTCAGCAAACGGCCATAATGGAGAAGCCAGCCATGCAAATATAAAATTAGCTAAAGGATAATGTGTCAAGTATAAGGTATAAGAAAATCCAGCCAATTGTTTAGACAAATTAAAATTCCTTCGACTCGGTCTATTATTAAAAAGTGAAATAATCACATACACTAAAAAGGAAAAAGTTATTCCGATACTCAAGTCAGGAATAATTTGAAAAGCTGGATAATCTTCAAATAGGACATAGGTTTTCATTGAAATAAGAGCTAGTACAGCAGAAAATAAGAATATTAAGTAATTAAAAAATTGCTTTTTAAGCTTAAATGGTTTTACAAGCGGGATCAAAGCACCTAACAACCAAACTAAAAAGTATTCCATTATTTTTTGACCTACACATAATGAAATGACTATAAACATCAATGCATATAAAACCTTTGCACTTTTTTTACGGGATAAAAATATAAGCACTAAGCATGGAAACAAAATATAGTACCAAAATTCATAACTCAGACTCCATAAAGGACCATTTGCACCATATACGGGCACTACAATTCCTTGTAAAAAAAACAAATTACCCAAAAATACCTTCCAATCTAAGTAGCTAAAAATTTTTGTTTCTTCAAACAAATTCATTTGTACTTTTGCCCAAATAAAGGTTAGAAGTAAGCATGGTAAAAGAACTATCCAAAGTCTTGTTATTCTTTTCAACAAATAATCAGACCAATTCCATCTGTTTTCGCTTACTGTTTTTAATACAGTGGATGATATGAAATAACCACTGAGAACAAAAAACACCATTACTGCCTGGTAGCCAGGTAATGGTACATAAAAATGAAATAAAACAACAATTAAAGCAGATAAAAATCTCATTAAGTCTAAAATTCTTGATGCCTGATTGTCGTTTTTGACCAAATTTAATGATAATTTACTCATGTTGATTAACCCCCCTCTACACGTTTTTTATTAACAATTCAATATTGATCATTGCAACGCATTCGTTCTTTACTAAGAACGAATGCGTTTTTCTTTTTACGCCCCCCTCGTAATTTGCTTATTTTTCCCTACTTTGAGTAAGTTACTTTTCAAAGTGTTAAATATATACTGAAATTCTTTTGTCTTAAAAAACAAGATCACATAAATACTATTCGGGACAATTATACAAACAAATCCTTTTAATACTAGAGATATGAAGTTTTCTCCTACTACGAGAGTATTACATATTGTTGTTATAAAACAAATTAGGACGGTTAAAATTGCATACATTCCATATGTCTTGAAATATGGCCAGACAGATTGCTTGAAAACATGCTTATATACGATGACCGGTTGCGTCCAGAATACTGTAGAAAGAGTACTGATTATCGTTCCCATAAATATTCCTGCTAACCCGAAATACTTGACTAAAAGTAATGAAATTATTAAATTAATTAGCCCTTCGAATATAGGGACATATTTATCTTGAACAAATAACCCTGCTTTGTTTTTGAAAGTCGCGATTGCAGTTCGCATTCCCAGAAGATAAACATTCATCAATAGTAAAATAAAAGATATCTTATCCAGAAGATATCCTGCCCCCAGCCACCAATTAATAAAAGGCTCTAATAAATTGTATAAAAAAATAACACAAAGTGAATAAAGCCAAAAGTTAACGAAGTAGGTTATTTTAAATATAGAATAGTTCTTATCGCTGCCTTCCGTCGCAATTAAGTTTCCAACACTGGCTCCAACCCCACCAAGCATAGGTTTAACTAGGGACGATACCTGCTGGGTAATCATCGTATAGTTTGAGTATAATCCAACTGTTGCAATGCCAATAAAAGATGAAATAAGAATATTATCTGTTCCAAAAACTAAAAAACCTCCAATATTTTGGAGGAACATCGCTTTTACGTTTTTCACTAAATTGTCTTTCGTATCCTGATCCAATGAATGTTTTTCTTTTGTTTTTATATAGGAATAACGTTTATTTACAATGACTCCATTTGTAATATTTTGAATTACGTATAATAATAATTCAATTAAAAGATAGAGAATATAATTCTGAGTGGTAATTAGAATGCATATCTTCGCTACTGTAGTGGATACTTGAAACAAAAGATCCATTCTGACCAGCACATATCCTTTTTGATCCGCATTGATTAATGACCACTTATGAGCATTTAAATACGAGAATACGTTTTTCGCAACAAATAAGGAATAAATAAGCGCAATATTGGATATTGATTCACTCTCTTTCATTAGATGCTCTAAGAAAGGATACAAACCTAGACTAACTACTATCGTGATGGCTGCTAATATTCTGTACATTTTTCTATATAATTGTACTAAAGCTATTACTTTTTTTTGATCATTTTCCGCTAATGGTTTATATAAATTATATGTAATACTTATTCCTATTCCCGCTTCAACTAGTGCCATTATGGATAATACGTTAATCAAGAGACCATTAATACCTAAGTATTCAACACCTAGGCTATCCAAAAAAACCTTTCGGGATACAAAGCCCAATATCACAATAATTATTTGAGAAAGTATTCCTATTGAAATATTTTTTATAGAGTTTTCAATTCTCATAGTGAATTAGTCCTTTTTAAATATATTTACCATAATTTGTAATTAATAATACTTTTGCGATAATTTCATTTTCATCATTCAAATCTTTAATTTCGCCGACTTCATTGCCTCCTGAAATCTCACCAATGTATTTGTTCTTGACAAGCTCTTTGTCTGCTGCTTTTTGCAAGAACCATTCATACTCTATATCGATATGCCCTATGTCTACAGCTTGGTAACCGCTTATCGATAAATCATAAGCCAATACAGTTGCCGTAGGTCCAAGTACAATTAAAATTAATTTGGTCTTATCTTGCTTTTTAACCTCATGAAGAATTCTTTAGTTTTCAAAGCTTTGTAATAACCCTTTAACAAATATTTTTTCACGCTTCTCTCCTCTTTGCTGTAATGTTAATCAACAGCTTATAGAATAAAGGATGAATCTTAGATGCTGTCAGTAATATTTTTACGTTTTTTGGATAATCCTTCAATTTGATGGTTCTAATAAAATAATTGTTCAATATATTGCCCACTTTATAGTAGTTCCGCTTATGTTTAGAGTAATTTTGATTTTCTGCCATTAAATTCATCACAATCATCGCACTATTGCCCAATTTCAAAGCAACTAAATCTCTTAAATCTCTATAATGTTGATCAATGAAGCGATACATTTCATCGTATATTAATACCCCGTCAATAGTAATGTTTTTTACGGCTTTATCCATCGTGCTGTTTTCACGTTTTATATAATGATATTTCGGCGCTCCAATGCAGCATACCTTTTTGCTTTTGTGAATCAGCCTGTAAGTGAAGTCTGTATCCTCGTATACGATTCCCACTTTGAACCTAGTATCGCCTATTAAATTCCGCTTGATCAATTTAGTCCATACTACTTCATCGTACAGTTCTCCTTCAAGCATCGCTTTCATTGCTTCGTTTCTATTGTGAATAATCAATGGATGGTTCCCATTTATGACTGTTTCACTTTTAAAATGAATGATACTTGTACAGTTTGCTATATCACATTCATTTTCTTCACACATATTGTAGAGTAATTCATACATATCCGATTCAATCCAATCGTCACTGTCTACAAAACCTATATATTCTCCTTTTGCTATATTCAAACCGGCATTTCGAGCATCAGAAAGACCACCATTTTTTTTATGTATGACATGCACTCTTGAATCCTTTTGAGCATATTCATCACAAATTTCACCACATTTATCAGGTGATCCATCATCGACAAGAATAAGTTCAAAGTCTTTAAATGTCTGTGCTAAAATTGAATCAACACATTTATGAATATATGGTTCCACTTTATATACAGGAACAATAATACTTATTTTAGGCTTCATCTCTTAATACCCCTTTCTAACCGATGTAGTTTAATAGTTTTTTTACTTCTGTTGTTGTATCCACATTAATCTTAGTTAGATTGTTGGCTAAACCTTCGCATTTTTCAGGATTTTCAATAAGTTTTCCGATGTTTTCATACAGATCTTTTTCATCAAAATTAACAATCAAACCGTCATGACCATTTGTAAGCTGTTCGTATGCCCCTGTAAAATTTGTAGTAACTATCGGTTTACGTAAACACCGAGCTTCTGCCAATGTCAGACAAAACCCCTCATGCCTGGAGGTTTGCACGTAGATATCTGCATTTGCTATATATGGATAAGGGTTTTCCTTTGATCCAAGTAAAATAAAATCGTCTTTTAAACCGAACTGTTCTATTAACTGTTCATATTCTTCTCGATCTTTCCCGTCCCCGATACAGTACCATCTCACATTACAACCGTTTTTAAGCAGCTTTGACAAAACTTTAATCGCCATATCCTGACCTTTTTCCTTGGAAAGCCTTCCTACTGTGACGATTTTTTTCCCTTTAAAATTATGGTCAAATTCCACAGGTTCTAATGCCATTTTATTTACTAAATCAGAGGATATCACATTTAAAAATATTTCTGTCTTTGTTTCATCGTTCGGTATTTTTTCGATTAGTCGTTTTTTTGCTTCTTCGGAAACCGTAAAGACTTTATCAAATCTCTTATGCATTTTTTGATATAGTTTTTGATTGATCTGATGCTTCGAAACGTCAAAATGCACCCATGATACTTTCTTTTTGGCTGTCACTTTGTTTGCTATATAAAAATCAATGATGTCCGTGGGTCCTTGATAGGCTATTGCGACATCGTATGCGTTTAAGTCATTAGGAATATCTTTAAAAACTTGATTGTAGTACATATATCTATCTTTTAATTTTTTAGATAAAATGTATGATGTGATAAAAGTTGGTACTTTCAAAAACTCTTTATTCTTGATATAGTCACTAATTGTTTTTTGTGGCGGCTGTATAATAATTGGCTTTACTTTTTTAAACCATGCAGCTTCTTCTACTGTAATCCACTCAGGAACATGCCTTAAAAAACCTCCTTTTTTCTCCAGTAATAAAAGGGTAATCTCATATTTTTCTTTTGGTATAACGGATAGCAGGGAAAGAAGTGATTTTTCTACGCCACCTATATTCATGCTGCTAACCATAAACAATATTTTCTTCATCACTACCCCTCTCTTCCGTTCTAACAGAATTTATAGTTGGTATATTAAATACCATCTGCTACTTTATAAAGTTTCTCCAGCTCATTTCGGATATCAACAGTTTCTTTTCGTAGATTAGCTTTAATCTTATTTCTCATTTTTTCATCATCTAGTAGTTTTTGGATAACTTGATACATTTGTGATTCATCAAATTGAACAATCAATCCATTTTGTCCAGTTAAAATTTGCTCACTTGCCCCTGTAAAGTCTGTACAAACAATCGGATTATCAAAGCATCTCGCTTCTGCAAGTGTAATACAGTAACCCTCATGACGAGATGGCTGCACATAAATATCACATTGTTTCATATATGGATATGGATTGGGATCAGCACCCAATAAGATGAATTCTTTTTCAACACCATATTCTTTTATACGTTCCTCATATTCTTTTCTCGCATTTCCTTCACCAATGCAATACCAGCGAACATCGTATCCATTTTCTTTTAAGCTTGCTAATACTGGAATAACTAAATCCTGCCCCTTTTCTTTACTCAAGCGACCAACAGTAAGGATTCGAATTCCTTTAAATTCATCTTTAAATCCTTCTCCTTGGTCCGCCATCTTTAAAACTAATTCTTTTGGCATAATATTAGGAAATGCTTCTGTTTTTTCTTTAAGTGTTGGCAACATACTCATTACTTTATTTTTGCCATCCTTCGATACCACAAAAATCTTGTCAAAAGTACTATAAGTCTTGTTGGCAAAATTTTTATTAAAGCCTATTTTCGTTATATCGAAATGAATCCATTGAATTTTCTTTTTGGCTTTTATTTTTTTTGCAACAAAATAGCTTATGAAGTCCATGGGACCTGCATAAGCTATAGCCACGTCATATTCATTTTTAAGATCCGGCATATCTTTTAGAAGATGTTTAAACCAGGCACTTCTGTCTGATGTCGCCTTTGTGACGGCATGCAAGGATAGTGTATGGATCACTTTTATTATTCTACCCTTTTTTAGAAGCTCTGCAGCTGTTTTCTGTAGAGGTTTGTTCAGCCTGTCTTTTATATCCTTATATCCTTTCACATATTCAATGTGAACATCCTCTGGAATGGAACTTAAAAATCCCCCATATTCCTCTAGCATTAAGATTGTTATTTCATAATGATCTTTCGGGATTTCCGCGATCATATTAAGCAGCGCTTTTTCGGTTCCGCCTACATTCATATTGATGACCATGAATACAATTTTTTTCTTCATAGGCTTCTCCCGCTTTCATCCGATTAATTGATATAATTTTTGGATTTCTTCCATATTTCCTTTTTTCTCCGTTTCTAAATATTTTATAATATTTTCTCTAAGTTCATCATTGTTTATTAATTTTACTATTCCTTCATATACAGCTTCCGCGTTCATCTCAACCACAAGACCATTTTCCCCATCAATCATCTGGTTATAGACAGCATCGAATTTAGTCGTCACAACAGGCACATTCAGCATCCGCGCTTCTGCAATGGCAAGCCCGAAGCCTTCAGATTTGGAAGTCTGAATATAGATGTCCGATCTTTTAATGAATGGATAAGGATTAGAATGAACACCCAGCAAGACAAAGTGCTCCTGCAATTGATTTTCTTTTATATATTGTTCTATTTCTGTTCTTAAAGGCCCTTTGCCTAATACATACCAACGAAAACGGATCCCGCTTTCCTTTAGCTTTTTACAGGCTTCCAACGCAATATCATATCCTTTTAGATGTGCTAATCTCCCAATTGTCAGTAGCCTTATACCGTCAAATTGGTCGTCAAATGCCTTATCAATATCAGCCATTTTGGATATAAAATCAGGGTTATTAATATCATAGATCACTTTCATTTTGTCGGAGTAATCTGGAAATGTCTCTAAAAGGATTTCCTTTGTTGAATCTGAAACAGCTACAATATTGTTATATTGATCGTAAAATTGACTATGAAATGTTTTTTCGTATTCATCTAGTCGATAGCTTGCATTAACCCAGGCCAATTTTTTCTTTGCATTCACTTTTTCAGCTACATAAAAAGTGGGCACACCTTGGGCATAACTGATCGCCACGTCATATGTTTTAGGGTTTCTTTCAACTACCTTTGACACGATTTTCCAGAAAATTCTGGCTTTCTGCGGATTACTGTACTTTTTTTTCCTTATTTCAGTCGAATACTTCATTCTCGAAGACAGCATTTTAAAGTTTTTTGATTTTACAGAGTGTTTTAATGAATCTTTTAAACTTAGCTTAGCAAAATTGGTGTATTTCAATGGCTTTAATATATTAACCTCTTTTGGGACTAATTCTTCCAAAATACTTCCGTGAGCAAAAAGCATTAAATCAACCGTATACTTATCGTAATCCATCATGGAGAGCAATGTGACTAAACTTTTTTCAGCTCCAGCCACATCCAATGAATCAATTGCAAATAACAGATTTTTTTTCATATTGTAATCTCCCATTGTTGATTTTAATAAAACTTTTTCCTCACAATTTTATTTTTTGCTTTACTATTGTTGAAGATATTCCTTTTGTGTACGGAAAATAGACGATATCTACACCAACTTGATTAAATTTGCCTTCAACTTCTTTAAAAAGCTTGTTTCCTTTCCAATCGTCTCCAACGAACATGACATCAAAATGCAGCTGTTTCCATGCAGTCCATTTATCTCTCGTCCTTTGCGGTGTCACTAGGTCTACATACTTAATCCCTTCGACAATCGCCATTCGGTCTCTATGTGGAATGACCGGCTGCTTGTTTTTGTATTCCATGACTAATTCGTCTGTACTGACTCCAACAATGAGAAAATCGCATTTCTTTTTAGCCTGTTTTAAAATATTAAGATGACCAACATGAAACAAATCAAATACACCGGTTGTATATCCAATATTATACTGCTTCATTGATCCCACTCCTTTTTTCACTGAAACATATTTCGTTAATACGATTCAGCAAATACTCGCATGCTTTCCCCTCTTCAAATGAACCTATGCGATCCGAAAAATCAATTATTTTCCCCTTATACTCATCATGATGAAATGCACCTATTTTTTCTAATAAATCTTCTTTGCTTTTAGCTATAAGAAAAGGAAGTTCTCTTAATTCAAAATATAAATCTCGTTCTTGACTTACATATTCTTTTACATCTGGAACATACAAAAAGCATGGACGGTTTGTTAATTGGAAATCAAACATTAACGATGAATAATCCGTTATAAGAACATCTGCTATAAGCAGCAGTTCTTGAACGTCATCGAAAATAGTAGCATCTATTACATTCTCACCACGTAATAGTTGATTTGATTTAGATATCAAATGTGGATGAAGCCTTACTAAAATGATCCACTCACCGCCAAACCTGCTTTTTAGCTGATGAGCTATTTGAGCATAATCCAAATTATAAATATCCATGTTATTTCCTTTTCTGAATGTGGGAGCATATAGTAAGATTTTCGAACTTGTAGGGACATTTAGCATGCTTAATATTTCTTTCCTTTTGCTAGCATTGCCCTGGTACAGTATGTCATTTCGGGGGGTACCATGCTCAAAAACTTCTCCTTCATACCAGAAGGATCTTTTGAAAATGTCCGTACTGTACTGGCAGCCGGATAATAATAAATCACATTTTAATGAATCCTTTTTTGCCATTTTTACATAGTGAGGCGGCAGCGAGTCCTCCGCGTCTTTTTCAATTTGTTTTAAACGAAGCGAACTGTGCCATGTTTGAATGTAATACTGGTTTTTTCTTTTCACATACATATCAGTTGTTCTAAAGTTTGTAATCACAATCTTTGACGTGCATAATTCATAAAAGTACTGTAATGACATTATTTTCACTTTTCTAAAACTGGTTATATGCTTTTTTGATTCAAGATCATTAAACGCCCATACAATATCAAATTGATCTTTAGGATAATGTTTTATTATATAGTCAGTAATATATTTAGGACTGCATCCGTATTGACTGCCATAGTAACTAAAGAAAAATAGTTTATTTTTCTTTATAGGTAAACAGTTAAATATATAAATAATCACTAAACAGATTAGTTTCTTCATTGTTAACAAAGCTTCCTTTCATTCACTTGCTCTAATCCAACTGGATGCGAAAGAATCTTCAATGTCCGTAATCCTTTTCTCCATCCTAGAAAAACAACATTGAAGTAAGGATGCATAGTGAATAAGTGTAATTGTCGTTTTAACTGCTGATCGTTTTTAACTGCTTTTTTTAGCCTGCTGTAGTTACTTTGAATATAAGATTGTATTTCTTTGCGATGTAAGCCACCTTTGTCTTTTCTTCTATTCATTAATAGAAGGTTATAGTGGATCAAACTCATCTTCAAAATGACCTTATAGGATTCATCCGTTAGTTCTTTGTACAGTTCTTCAATAAATACATGTCTTTCTTTTAATCCCCTAATCATATCTAGATTTCTTGGTGTATAGTTGGCAACAATGCTATCGCTGCGCTGGTAGTAGTTATACATCGGCTGGTGTACAATAAGGAACGAATTTACTTGATGCATCACTTTATATGCCCAAAATACATCTTCAAATAAAACTCCCTTTTCAAAAGGTATGTCTTTAATTAATTTTGTTTTGTACAGTTTCCCCCAAGCGAAATTTTTCACTTTATCATTTACAACTAACTCATACATTAATCTCTTATTGTCCAAGGTGACTGGATCATTTCTCTGAGAATAGTAGCGATTATCAAGGAACGACTTGTCATCATAGGCATAATAAAAAGCCGTTTGGACAACATCGGCTTTATACTTGAAGCTGCTATTCACCATGTTTTCGATCATGTTTTTTTCTAACCAATCATCACTATCTACAAACATAGTAAATTCCCCAGTCACATAGGTCATGCCCTGATTTCTGGCATCAGATAGTCCTCCATTCGTTTGGTGGATTACCGTTACCCGGGAATCTCTTTCTTTATACTGATCAGCAATTCTTCCACAGTTATCAGGAGAGCCATCATCCACTAAAATGATCTCTATATTCGTGTATGTTTGATTGAGAATACTATCTACACATCGGTGAATGTATTTTTCAACTTTATAAATAGGAACAACAACGCTAACTTTTGCTGGCTGTAACATCTACTGCTCCCCCTAAATCCGTTTATATAATTTATCTAGTTCTCTACTGTTAGAATAGTCTGTTCTTTGACAGTTATTAGCCAACTCCACTCTTAAACAGGCATTTTTATAGAGCTTTTCAATCCCATTCGCAATTCCCTCAATTGACAATTCGCATATTGATCCATCAAAACCATTGCGCACCTGACTTTGGGCTGTTGGATAGTTCGTGATCATGACAGGCTTAGAAAGTATTTGGGCTTCTCCTACCGTAACAGCCTTTCCTTCGTACCGGGATGGCTGCACGTATAGATCCGCTTCTTTCATATACGGATACGGATTTATTTTTTTCCCTACAAGAATAAATTGATTTTCTAATTCATTCTGTTTGATTAATTCTTGTAACATTTCTTCATCACCGCCATAGCCAACAACATACCAGGCAATATCATCATATCCCCTGTCTTTTAATACTTTTAACGCTTTGATCGCATGATCGATTCCCTTTGCGTGGGATAATCTCGCAACTGTGAGAATTTTAAATCTCGCGTCATTCATCATATGATCCTCCACTTTTTCATCAGCGAGTGCTTGGACGAAAGCTGGGGAGGTTATGTTTTCAAGCACAAAGACCTTCTTTTCTAACGAAGGGTATTTATGAACAAACGTCTTTTTACACTCTTCTGAGACCGCTGCGATATGGTCAAATTGATTCCACATTTGAATATCTAATTTGATATCTGTATTTACTGTAGAAAAATCGGTGTGAATCCAGGCAATTTTTGTTTTAGCCTTTACCTTTTCCGCAACAAAGTAATGCGGCCATAAATAACTGATCGCGACATCGTATTCCTTTTCTTGTAAAGGAAGAAACGGCAAGGAGTATTTCCACATATACTGCATCTGCTTATATCCATTTTCGGAAAATCGATTTAAGCTTGCTCTGTATTTTGCCAAAGTTCTTACAAGCCCTATCAATATATTCCCTGATTTTAACGTTTGTCCAATAGACATTCTAAAGGTTTTGTATACTGCTGATTCTTCCAGTAAATGTGGATCTGGAGGGAGCAAATTCATAAACTCACCGGTATGACGATACAGCATTAGATCAACAGAGTAATTTTTGTAATCAAAATTATTTAACATGCTGATCAGACTTCTTTCTACTCCTCCAACTTCCATATCAAAGGAGGCGATCAATATATTTTTCATATACTCCCCCGTTGTCATTCTTGTAAATATTCATTAGTTTTGAAATTCCTGCTGTTAGAGAGTATCCACTTCTTTCAAAACTATCCGTAATTACACGAATGTTTTTTTCCTTTTTGTTTGCTCGTTTCATTATTTCCTCTGCCCAAACATCAGGTCCATCAGCTAACGAAAGAGTTGAAACAAGTCCTATGTTCAAATCCGCTTCAGGCTGAATCGCTTCAGATACTACACATGGCACCCCACTCGCTTGAGCTTCTAACAGCACCATCCCTAACCCCTCATATACAGATGGAAAAACAAATACGTCCATACTGTGCATCATGGTTGGAATGTCTTCCCTGATCCCAACAAATCGTATATTGTCATAAATACCTTCTTTTTTAGCTACTTCTTCTATTTCCACCTTTAAATCTCCATTTCCAACGAGCAGCAATTTAATCGTTGAATCCTTTTTCAACATCCTCTTCAGAATAGCCAATAAAAACAAATGATTTTTCGCCTCAATAAATCGACCGATATGGCCAATTACGAGGCTGCTTCCAAATTCTTTTTCAACCTTAAATTCCATCACCTCTTTACGAGGCTTTTTTAAGAATTTTGAATAATCAATGGCATTTGGAAAGAAGGAATAGTTTATTTTAGCTACACTTTTTTCGCCAAATAAATAACGCCCAGCACCATTGCTGCAGGCTAATAAATTGGTGGAAAAGGTATTGATCATACACCTCATTAATTGAATATATAGTTTCCTTGTATAATGCTCACTATTGTCCAATGTGGTATGAGCATGTGATATTCTTACTTTTACGCCTGCTAATAGAGCAGCAATGTTTGCTATGCCACAATGAAACAAAGTATGAGAATGAACGACATCGTATGGACCATTTTTTTTTATCGCATCATATATTTCTTTCACCGATCGTGTCTTCGATAACTTTATGACTTTTCCACCTAATTTTTTTATTTCCTCGTCATAATGAGCATCTTCTTGGCTATATGATATAAAATCAAATTGAATCTTTTCTCGATCTATATTCCGATAAATATTCATCAGCATCGTTTCTGTTCCCGCTCTATTCATCGCTCCTACAACATGAAGAATCTTTACTGGCATTGCATTATTCATTTATCGCTCCTTTTAATACGTTCTGAAGACCCCATCTTCTTATTTTTTCTCTTCTACATGTTGATTCTTCCACTTTATAAACTCAATTACACTTTTATAATCTTGAATTTGTTCTTTCTCAATCCCAGCTTTTTTTAACTCCTTTACAAAATCAATCCAATCTCTTTCTGAAGACAATGTTGGTTCCGCTTTTATTCCTAGCAATGTATGAAGATCCACCTCTAAAACCGATGCGAGCTTTTCCATTACTTGAATAGAAGGATTCTGATTCACGTTACGTTCAATATTACTTAAATAGGACTTAGACATGTTAGCTCGATCGGCGAGCTCAGATAATGTAATCCCCTTCTTTTTTCGGATTTTTTGGATTATTTCCCCTATCATTCATTTATACCTCGTATTTTCTGACGTTAGATAATTCCTTCTTTTACGATGACCGGGGTTAGCGCGCCTTTTAGACAATTGATGACTCGCTGCTGTTCATCTTCTGTTAAGTTCGATCCCGATGGAAGACAGATCCCTGTTTGAAATAACTGTTCAGCTACATGCTCATGCTCATCATGAGAATAATACTTTGCCGTTTCAAAGAGAGGCTGCATGTGAAGCGGCTTCCATACAGGACGTGCTTCAATGTTTTCTTTGTTCAGTAATTCTAAAAGTGTTTCCACGCTTATACCGGCTTCTTCTGCATTTATTGTTAATGTCGTAAGCCAGCGGTTCGTTTTCGTGTTTTCTAATTCCGGCATAAAGGTAACACCAGGTAACTGTCCCAATCCCTCATAATAACGATCAAATATATGCCTTCTTGCTGTTACACGATCCTCAATCACTTGTAACTGTGCTCTTCCAACACCCGCTAATATGTTGCTCATTCGATAATTGTATCCAAGCTCGCTATGTTGATAATGAGGTGCTGTATCACGTGCCTGGGTTGCTAAAAAACGGGCTTTTTGTATAGCCCCTACATCATCTGAAATGAGCATTCCCCCACCGGATGTTGTAATGATTTTATTTCCATTAAAAGAGTAAACGCCGAATCTCCCAAACGTACCACTTGCTTTTCCTTTATAAGTAGAGCCAAGTGATTCAGCCGCATCTTCGATAATGGGAATATCATACTGATTGCATAAAGAAAGAAGTTCATCCATTTTGGCGCTCTGACCATATAGGTTGACGACGATAACTGCTTTCGGCATTTTCCCTTCAAGAAACGCATCTTGTAACGCTCTTTCTAATGCTTGTGGCGACATGTTCCATGTTTCCGGCTCTGAATCGATAAAAACAGGCTCAGCTCCTTGATAAACAATCGGGTTTGCACTTGCTACAAAAGTAAGAGTAGAGCAAAACACTTTATCCCCTTTTGTGACATTTAATAAAGACAGCGCCATATGGATGGCTGCTGTTCCCGAGCTGAGGGCCACTGCTTCTTTTGCTCCGGTTACAGAAACCATTTCTTTTTCAAATGCATCCAAGTTGGGCCCAAGCGGTGCGATCCAATTTGTTTTAAATGCCTCATCGATGTAGTACTTTTCATTTCCACTCATATGCGGAGGGGAAAGAAAAATTCTTTCCTCAGTCATAGTATCCTCTCCTTTTTAAGAACTTTTTCTTTCGTTTATTAACAGCTGTTCAATAACCCTAGCTGGTGTTCCAACAGCTTTACAGTAAGAGGGGATAGGCGTAATGATTGTTGAGCCAGCACCTACAATAGACCAGCTGCCAATTTCTACACTTGGAATAACAGTAGCCGATGCCCCAATATGCACGCCTTCATTCACTAAAACATTTCCTGTCAGCGTAGCGTGAGGGGAAACATGCACATAATCGCCGATTGTATTTTCATGCTCGACAATCGCTCCCGTGTTAATAATGCAATGTCTCCCAATGCTTGCTTCTGCATTAATCACCGCATTTGGCATCACGACGCTTCCATTCCCAATCATGGCCGTCGGACTGACCACTGCTGTTGGGGCGATAATAGATACATATTGATCTGGCCTTAACGGCAGCGAGCCGGCCAGCTTTTTCCGTATCGCATTGTTCCCTACCGCAATGACCGCTTTCACGTCTTGATTTAAAAGACATGTGAGCAATGAAAATGGACCGTATATAACTCCATTTTCTTCCTTACTTTCTTGGTATTTGTCATCTAAAACCGCTATTAATTCATAATCCCCGAGAGTAACCAACATATCTTGAATGACTTTGCTGTGGCCGCCATTTCCCAGTACGATTATATTCAAGCTAGATCCCCTCTTTCGACCCTTCGAATTTTTCCATCGATACATGCCCTTGATGATTAATGCCCTCTTTTCGCATGATCTTGCTTATTGTTAGCATCAAGATTTTACAATCAAGAAATAGGTTCCAATTTTTCACATACCACGTATCTAACGCAAATTTTTCTTCCCATGATATTGCATTTCGTCCGTTTACTTGGGCCCAGCCCGTTATTCCAGGCCTTACGTTATGCCGCAAATGCTGTTCATTTGTATAAAGGGGTAAATACTCCATCAGCAACGGCCTTGGTCCGACCAGACTCATTTCACCTTTTATAACATTGATAAGCTGAGGTAGTTCATCTAAGCTTAATCTTCTGAGAAATTTCCCTGTATCCGTTAACCGCAATTGGTCTGGCAGCAAATTACCTTGATCGTCCTGTAAATGAACCATCGTCCGAAACTTGTACAGGTAAAATGGTTTTCCATCTAATCCCGGGCGCTGCTGTTTAAATAATAAGGGCGCACCCATTTTCACTCTTACCATGACGGCCACCGCAAACATAACCGGAGATAACAATATCAACAGTGACAGTGAGGTGACGATATCCATTAATCTTTTCATCAGTTCTCTCCACTTAATGAGACATGAAAAGCCCCACTGCTGTTTTAAGCACTGGGGATCTCGTTTCTTGTTTAATTTTAGATTCTTCACTATATCCTTCGGGGTTATTTTGCTGCCATCTCCATGTATCTTCACACATCTCATGGATCCCTCTCGTAGCTGACCATCCGAGTTCATTTCTTGCTTTCGTTACGTCCGCATAACAAATGGCCGCATCACCGGCACGCCGTTCAACTATCGTATAAGGTATCGATTGGCCAGATACTTGCTCAAACTCTTCTACCATTTCCAGAACGCTATATCCGCTTCCTGTGCCTAGGTTATAAGCATCTACTCCACGTTTGGATCGGATTTTTTCTAAAGCTTTTAAGTGTCCCATTGCTAGATCAACTACATGAATATAATCTCTTACACCTGTTCCATCCTTCGTTGGATAATCACTTCCGAATATGTTCAAACTCTCCAATTTCCCAACAGCCACCTGAGAAATATATGGCATAAGATTGTTCGGTATTCCATTCGGATCTTCTCCAATACGACCGCTTCTATGTGCCCCTACCGGATTAAAATATCTTAATAAAGCAATACTCCACGTCTCATCCGACTCAGACAAATCACGCAAAATTTCTTCGATCATTAGCTTTGTTCGTCCATATGGATTGACTGCCCCAAGCATTGTATCTTCTGTAATAGGAACTTGATCTGTTGCTCCATACACTGTCGCCGAAGAACTAAATACAAGGTTTTTAACTCCGTAGTTCTTCATCATTTCACAAAGAATAACCGTCCCGATCACATTGTTTTGATAATAGGCGAGAGGGATCGAAACAGATTCACCGACTGCCTTAGACCCTGCAAAGTGAATAACAGCCTCAATTGTATTTTCGGAAAACACTTGGTCAAGAGCCTTTTTATCCAGTACGTCCATTTGATAAAACGGGAACAGCTTTCCTGTGATTTCAGATATCCGTTTTAACGATTCAGGTTTGCTGTTTGAAAAATTATCTACTACAACAATTTCATATCCCTCATTCAGTAACTCGACACACGTATGACTGCCGATATAACCCGCTCCTCCAGTAACAAGAATCGCCATGTATTCATTCCTCCGATTTTATAAGGTTTGTATTTAAGTTCGTTCTATATAAAAATCACGCTTCATTTTTACTGTCAGATTAAAAGTATTCACTGTTATACAATATGTTCAAAGTGAGTACACTCTCATAGTAATAATAAACAAAGTAACAAACGATAATCCCATAGTACACAAGCTTCTCATCTTTTTCTCTAAATAACTTGACTACCCAGGAGATCAAGATTAATTGATACAAGCTGAAATAGATAGCAAAGCGGGCAAAAATCCAATTTTGAGTGGATATCAGCATAAACACAAAGCCGAGTAAAGCCATATTTATAACTACATCCCCTTTGGGAAATAGTTCTCTTAGTTTTTCCCTACCTAAGAAGGCAATTACTAATGGGAGTGCCTCTACGGCCACCCTTAAAAAATTTGCTCCACCTTCATTGAAATTGTCGTAGTGACCATATTGTGTGTCTTGTATTGTCGAAAATAATAGCGTTGAAAATTGATCAAAGCCAATGACAATCAGAACGGCCAATAAAACAACAGCTATTGTCGCCTTTGACCAAGCTTTAAATCGAACCACAAAGTAGATTGGAATTAATACTAGTGCACTTTGATGGAATGTGGAAGCCAAAAGGACAACTAACATGTATTTTATCCAGTTGCCCTCCATTAAAAACTTTATAGCCGTGAACGCAATAGCTGCCGCAAGAATTTGTCTAATGCCATTCATTGAGATTAAAAATAATCCACCTGTTATATATACATATAGGCTCACTTCAAACATCCTTGAATATTTATATAAAATAAACACAATAAGAACATTTGTAATCAAAGCAGTTGTAAAGATAAGTATTTGAGCATCGTCTGACACTTTTTGTAAGAGCATTTGAAGAATACCGAAACCAATGTCTTTCTGGCTAGTGATGTACTCCCATGTAAAATTATTTAATTCATAAATATGTTTATAAAAAAATGTATCACCAATACCTGACCTGAGTCCTGAGATCAAAATTAAAGATAGTAAAGTACCAACAACCAACAGCTTATTAGGTTTAATGGGAACGTCAGAGAATGTGGAAACTGTTGTAATTATAGGACGCGCAAAGTATCGTGCAAAAAACGAAAAAATAAATACAATAGCAAGATTCATCCACAGAAAAGTCATATATTAGATCCTTTCAACCCGGTAACAAAGGCTGTTCTTATTCAATGAATGTTAAGCAACCCTTGTTTTTGTTGTAATATATAAATATAATGTGACTCCGAAAGGTACGGCCAGGACCGTTAAACTTTTATTAGGTGTTTCCTTTAAAAAACGCCAATTTTTACTCATTAAACTACTCGATACGTAATGAATGGCTTGTCTGAATTTAAAAGAAGGACTAACAAATGGCAATTTCATGAGTTCTTTGCGATAGAAAGCGAACCCCCTTGGATTTTTCCGGTATTGAGTTAACATATTGCGAGATGATCCATCTGGCAAATATTCCACATAGCACAATACTTCATTCATTAAAAGCATTTCATACTGCTTATCGATCATGTAGTATTTATAAGCTAATCCTACATATCTCTCATCGGTAAATAAAGGGTACGGAAATTGCTTTGTTAATTCCGTGCGATACACAAGCTTTTTATCACCTGTGACACCATGCTTGCTGTACAGATCAAATAATGTAGATCGTTTTAATTGAACCGGGAATCTAGTTCCAATTATTTGATGATTCGTATCCGAGTCCAGCCCGATGATTCCACTCACTTCATTGCTTCCATAAGCGTTCCAATAAGTCGTGATTTTTTCCACGGCATCGGCTGGCATATAGTCATCCGAATCAATACAAATATTTAACTCCGTTTCAATTAGCTCATACGCGGTGTTATGGGCACCATGCATTCCTTGATTTTGTTGCCATTGATAGTGTATTTCGATGATATTTTCATCTAGCCACTTTTCAACAATTTCTTTTGTCTCATCCGTTGATCCATCATCAATAATTAACCATATGAAGTCTTTGTTGGTCTGTTGTTTTAAACTTTCATAGGTTTGATGAAGGCAATAAGCTCTGTTATAAGTAGGGGTAAAAACCGTTAGTTTTTTCAACTGCTCATTCCCTCTAACACTAAATATGAATTTTGCGTAACTTCAGCCGTGTGTCTTATGTTATAACCTTGTTGATTTAAAGCACTTTCCGCTATATTTCTGGGAGACTTACTTTCTGCTGCTTTTATCATATTTTCCACCCAGATTATTTTATCCTGCAATGGTAGAAATTGAATTAGCCCTAATCCCAGATCTACTTCCTTTGTAATCGTATTAGAGATTATGCATGGCAACCCTGTTCCCTGTGCTTCTATTAATGTTACGGGAAGCCCTTCATGAAAGGATGGAAAAACAAAAAGATCAAATGCTTGGAGCAACAAATGAATGTCTTCCCTTATTCCAAGAAGCTTCACATTCTCTTCCAAATGCAACTCTTTTATTTTTCCTTCGATTCTTTCTTTTAACACTCCGTCCCCAACTAATATAAGCTGAGCATGTGGAAGTATCTTCATTAAAGATCCGAATATTTCCAGTAGAAAAAAGTGATTTTTTTGGTGATTAAACCTCCCTACATGACCTATAACAAGTGATTGATTACTTAGCTTCAATTCTTTCCTGACTTGATTTCTTACGTCTGATGAAAATTGAAATTTATCACACTCTATACCATTTTTCAGAACAATTGCCTGCTTAGATTTATTTTTGAATAACCATTTCGCTGCATCAGTTGAACAAGCATATCCATGAGTTGCAAAAGAATTAATCTTATTTCCCGAATACCACTTATACGCTCTATAAGCTATCCCTCCTTCACTCTTAGTATTGTGGCTGTGGGCGATCCTCACTGGTATATCTGCCTTTTTTGCTTCCCTAAGAACAAGACCGCTCATTTTATCCATATGTGAATGAATAATTTTATACATGGCATTTCGTTTGAAAAATTGATTCAGTTCTTTCACATAGGCTATGTGGCCAACCTCAGTCACATATGGAATTCGATGAATTCGTCCACCCATTTCAATTATTTCCGCATCAAAAATTCCTTCCTTACACGTTAAAAAGTCGAATTGAACCTTTGAACGATCGATATTTCGATACAGGTTCATGATAAGTGTTTCTGCGCCGCCTCGGTTCATATTGACAACAACATGTAAGATCCTTAAAGGTTTGTCCACTTCACATCCTCCATTTCCATCATATACGATTGATAGATTCTGCTTTTTTCAGTTAATATTTTTTCCACACTGTATTTGTTTAAAATGATGATTCTTCCATTTTGTCCAAGTTTTTGTTTCAATTCTTCATTATCAGCAAGAACTTTAATTTTATTTGAAAAATCCACTGTATTATTTCTTTCTATAATCCACCCGTTTTTATTATTTTGAACGAGCTCTTTATGCCCTCTGTTATCAATAGCTACAACCGGCAATCCACAAGCCATTGCTTCCATAATATTGACCGGAAGTCCTTCACGGAAACTTGATGCGACCGCCATATCACACATTGGTACAATTTGCTGAATATCCTGTCGATAGCCCAAAAAATCAACCATTTGACTGACTCCTAAACGGACCGCCTGTTCACGGCATTTTTCCAGCATTGGCCCTTCTCCGGCAAGTAAAAGTTTTGCATGTGGCATGTCATCCTTTAATAAAGCCAATACTTGAATAAGAAATTCCTGGTTTTTATTTTTGTTAAATTCCGCTGCATAAAATAGTAAAAAGTCATTCGGTTTATAGCCAAATGACTTTTTAATTTCTACTTTTTTGTTTTCTTTTATAGGCTTAAATTGCTCAGTGTTGACCCCTACTCCATGAACATATTCGACATGCTTTGCTTTAAAACGGTGTGTTGCCAATTCATAGTCTTCCGCATTTATTGTAATCAGGCAGTCTGTATAATGAGCCATCCACTTTTCAATTGGATAATAAATCATCCAGTTCAGAAGAGGAGCATCTTTACAAAAGTGGAATCCATGAGCGGTATACATAACCATTGTGCCCGATTTCCTTGCCTCTCGTGCTGCTAGACGTGCCAGTACACCTCCAGTTGGTGTATGGCAATGGACAATGTTGTACTTGTTTCGATTCATTAACGTTTTAAGTTGTTCATATGCTTTTACGTTTTTTCTGTGAAGGGGCGATCGTTGAATGGGTATGTTATACTTTTGATCTACGTAAGGAAGTTCGATCTCACCGCTTGCTGCTACATGAACGGCCCATCCCTGTTCCTTAAACCATCTCATATAAGGGATATGAAAAGCTTTAAAATGATAATCAACTGTTGCACAAAATAGTACTTTATTTGCCATATTGCCCCCCACCTAGATTATAGTTGTCCTGCCTAAACTATTTAGTTAGTCCCTTTTCTACTACAGCTGAAAGATAGTCTAATAAGTCGCGTCTCAAATCCTCGCGCTGAAGGGCAAATTCAATATTTGTTTGAATAAAGCCTATTTTTTCGCCCACATCATATCGGATACCTTCGAAATCATAAGCATAAACCGCTTCATGCTTATTAAGTTCTGCGATCGCATCTGTTAATTGTATTTCATCCCCAGTTCCTGGTTCTTGTCTGCTTAAAATGTCAAAAATTCTCGGGTTTAGAATGTAACGGCCCAAAATAGCTAAATTGGAAGGGGCCTCTTCCTGCAACGGTTTTTCAACTAGATTTCGCACATTATATAAGCGCTGATCAATCAAGCTTCCATCAACAATTCCATATCTGGAAACTGTCTCTTCTTTCACTCTTTGCACCCCGAGTATGGATGCATTATAGCGATTGTACTGATCAATCATTTGTTTTAGACAAGGGATTTCAGCTTTTACAATGTCATCTCCTAAAAGCACCGCAAATGGTTCGTCGCCAATAAATTTACGTGCACACCAAATGGCATGACCTAACCCGTTTGGCTCTTTTTGACGAATATAATGAATATCCACAAGTTTAGACGCTTTTTGCACTTCACTTAATAAATCAAATTTCCCTTTCCTATGAAGGTTTTGTTCCAATTCAAATGAATGGTCAAAGTGATCTTCAATGGCTCGTTTTCCTTTACCTGTTACAATAATAATATCTTCAATCCCTGATTCAATGGCCTCTTCGACTATGTATTGAATCGTTGGCTTGTCCACTATAGGCATCATTTCTTTAGGCATCGCTTTCGTTGCGGGAAGAAACCGTGTTCCTAAACCAGCTGCTGGAATAATCGCTTTTCTCACTTTCAATACAAAACACTCCTTTTAAATTCGTGATGACAGAACAGCTGCTGTCTGAGGTATGATTCCTGATGGTTGAGACATAATAAGCTCAGGTTGTGAGACAACGGGCACTGACTTCGAAGTAATATTATTATTCGCTAGATTTATAAGTTTCTCTCTTAATTCTTCCTTATCCAGCGTTTCAAAAGTTAAGATGATGTCTTCAATCTCTGCTAAATAAATCTTTGTCGTTTTTCCGATATAAATCTTTGGATACACTTGCAGCTCATTGATTTCCTCTTTTTGCAGCAGTTCTTCAAATAGCTTTTCTCCCGGTCTTATTCCTGTGAATTCTATTCCAATTTCATCAAGTGAGTTTCCAGACAGCATTATTAGGTTTTTAGCTAGATCAACTATTTTCACAGGTTCCCCCATATCCAACACAAACGTCTCTCCTCCGTTTGCTAATGCGCCAGCTTGAATGACTAGTCTGGATGCTTCTGGGATCGTCATAAAGTAGCGAACCATATCCGGATGGGTTATCGTGACGGGTCCTCCCTTTTCGATTTGTTTTTTAAATAATGGAATAACACTCCCTCGACTTCCTAATACATTACCGAATCTGACCGTGACAAATTTTGTACGATTGTTTTTATCCATGTCCTGAACAATCATTTCGGCCAGTCTTTTCGTTGCCCCCATGACGCTTGTTGGGTTGACTGCTTTATCAGTCGAAATCATGACAAATGTCTCGACATTGTGCCAACTTGCCGCTTTTGCGACATTCATTGTACCAATCACGTTATTTTTAACAGCTTCTTCTGGATTCCGCTCCATTAATGGAACATGCTTATGCGCTGCTGCATGATAGACAACATCTGGATTATACAATTGTATAATGGACATTATTTTTTTAGCATCTTGCAAGTCAGCTATTTCCGTTATAAACTCGATATTTGACTCTTTAAATCGTTCTTTTAAATCCATTTCAATTGAATATATGCTGTTTTCGCCGCGACCGAGTAAAATTAACTGCCTTGGATTGAATGTTGAAATTTGCCTTGATATTTCAGACCCTATCGATCCACCCGCTCCTGTGACTAACACCGTTTTATTTGTAAGAGAATCAGATACACTGTCTATATCCATATGTACAGGATCTCTTCCTAGTAGATCCTCTACCTGGACATCACGAAATTGATTGACAGAAATTTTACCTGTCATGAGGTCCTCAAGCATAGGAATAATCTGCGTTTTCGCTTTTGTTTTTGCACACTCTTGAAAGATGTTATTTAATTCTTTTCTGCCTAAGGATGGAATGGCAATAATGACATTCTCAATGGCAAGGTCATTTACCACATGCTCTATCTTTTCCACCCCCCCAATGACTGGGATACCTAAAATATCAAGTTGGCTTTTTTTTACATCATCATCTATAAAGGCAACAGGCAACAGATGGCCTTTTTTATTTCTTAAAAGCTGTCTCGCTACCATCGTCCCCGCGGATCCAGCACCGATTATTAACGTTCTGCTTTTATCGCCCTGCTTATTCACTAACGAATCCCGATACATTCTCCAAACAAATCGTGAACCACCGATTAACAATAAATGCAGCAGCCATGTTACAGTAAGCACCCGATAAAAGGTATCTTGAATGACAAGTTGCTGAATGATGATCGCCGAAAGAATAGAATAAGTGACAACTTTAAAAATAAGCAATAGTTCCCCAGTACTTGCGTATTCCCATGCTTTTTTATACAGCTTGAACTTTACTGAAAAAACATGGTAACTAAGCAAGATTGTTAAAGAACTCATAATCGCAGGTAGTGTAATAACGTTAATGGTTGCGCTTACGAGAAACTGACTAATAAAGATAGCTGTCAATATAATACAAGAATCTATAATGATAAATATGGACAACCTCTGCCGGTAAGTCATACACTTCCTCCTTTCCCTAGCTAATGATTATTTAATTATCTAATTTAAGTGTGTTGATTCTTCTTGTAATTGCGTAATTTAACATTTTCTTAATTTCGATCAGCTGTTCTTTCGATGCATCTTGTTTAATGTACCTAATCGCTTTTTTGATCGATTTTGGATAAGTGTCAAGTTGTTCCATTTTATTCAACAACTCCTTCAATCATAATGTAATAAAGTTCTTATGTATGAAGTCTTAACAAAACCCCATACATAAGAACTTTATTTAAGTAAAATGGGCATCTAACCCTTCCTCACACCACACTTTTGACGACTGGCGTCTAAGGTTTATTCAACCCACAGCATGATCGAGTGCCTTCATTGATATCGGTAAGTAGGCTTCACCAAATTTTTTTATTTTTAAAAACCTGAATATAAAGAACAATTCGTTCTTAATAAAGAACATAAAAACAAAAAAATATATGCACTCTTATGCTTCATTCATAATTGCACCTACTAATTTTGCATGAGCAAGTTCTAATACCCTCCCGGCTTCAATCGCTTGCTTTCGTTCTGTTTTGTCACGCCTTAAGACTAACACGACGCCATCACATTGATTGGCTAAGATTCGTGTTTCAGAACACTGCAGAGACGGTGAATCTATTAGGACAATGTCATAGATGTTCGCTGCTTTTTTCAAAACTTCTGTCATAATTTCATTTCCTAATAACTCCGCAGGATTGAATGACTTTACTCCACTCGTTAATATATCTAATGTTTCAAGCTCTGTTTTATAAACTACTTCTTCAAGTTTCACATCGTATCTAAGCATGTTTGTTAATCCAGCCTCATTTGGAATGTCAAATATTGAATGAATACTCGGTTCTTTTAAGTGGGCATCAATTAAAAGTACTCTTTCTTTTTTCTGTTGAGCCATACAGACAGCTAAATTGGCCGTTGTAGTAGACTTTCCTTCTTTCATTCCCGGAGAGGTTATAAGAAATACATGATTCTCTCCTCTTTCAGTCAAAAATGTAAGATTTGCTCTTATCGTTCGAAACTGGTCAGAGATGACGGAATCTGGGTTAGTATAGGCTATAAGACTTTTTTTACTTATAGCAGCGGAATGTTGTCGCTTATTCAATATCAAATGCCTTACCCCTTACTCTAATTTTTTGTTTTTTACTTTTTTTGAAAGACCATTGTTTCTTATTCATATTCGTGATGATCCCTACTACTGGCACACCTAAAATATTTTCAATTTCATTTTCTCCTTTAACAGTATCATCTAAAGAATCTAGCAAGAATACGAAACCGATCCCAAGGATAACCCCTATTAAAAGAAATACCTTAAGACTAAGAGCCTGATCTACATTGATAGGAGCGGTGTTTTCTTCAGCTGGTGATAATAATCGAACACCATTAAATTTTAAAATATTCGAAATTTCATTTTTAAATACTTTTGCTGTCGCATTCGCAATGTTCATAGCCACTTTGGGATCAGGATCGACAACAGAAAGTTTAATTACTTGGGAATCGTCAATCTTTGAAACTGTTATTTGTGCGGCTATTTCTTCAGGTGATCGTGTTATTTGTAATTCTTCCTTAACTTTCCCCATGATGATTGGATCTTTAATCATGACAAGAATGGTCTTCATATCCCCCCCGCTTGAGCCTATAATCATTCTTGTAGATGTTTCATAAAGTGGTTGTTCATCACTGCCCCGGTTACTATAAAAGGAACCAATTACAGTTGTAAGGAGTGCGACAATAAGAACAATCCAAATGCGTTTTTTTATGACTTCATAATATTCTTTTAAATTTATTTCTTTTCCCTTCATGCTTTCTTTAACTTTCTCTCGTTTAATACTAGTCATTAGAACCACCTTTATTTTAAGATTTTATGAACAAATATTCATAATGTTGGCCAAGCCGTTCTTTATAGAGAATAAAGCAATCAAAAATGTTGATCCATAAAATGTTAACTACTTTGATTATCAACAATAGTCTTCAAAATAGCTCTTTTTATGCGCTGTTTGAAAAGATGAGAATATATTACTCTTCTACATCTTAGTTCTTTATAAAGAACATGTCAACATTAATTTCCTGTTGATTTTGTAAATTTTTTTCTTTCTCTTTTATAAGCACGCGATCCGTAGACAAATAACCACTTAATTTATATAATAAGCTCAATTGTTTCTTATAAAGAACAAAAGCTTCATTTATTGCAGACTAACAGGTGGTAATCTTCCTTTATTGACAGAAATTTCACTTTATTAAATGACTAACTGTATTGAAAAAAATTAACGGGGGATTCTGATGAAAGAATTTTTTCATTATATTACACAGTTGTATACATATGCTGGAAAGATTTTGTATATAAATCTATTCGGAATGATCATCGTTAGTTTTCTTGATGGCATGGGCATTTTATTATTAATACTTATGCTAAATATTAGCGGCATTCTAAGCAACACCGCCATGTCTTCTATGTGGAGTATATTAGATTTTTCAAAAGACTCACCTGCCGATATAGGGCTGTCTCTCATTTTAGGCATTTACATTACACTAGTTATCGTCCAAAATCTTTTATCACAAAATATCGCGATCCGAGATGTTAAAATTCATCAAGGATTTATGAATCATCTGAAAGAAGAAACGTATCTCAGTTTATTACACGTCAAGTGGGCGTTTTATTTAAAAACAAGAAAATCCAATATTATCAACTCTTTAACGAAAGATATTAATCGAGTAGGTATTGGAATAAAAATGTTTATGCAATTGATTACCAACCTTATATTTACGCTTATACAAATCGGCATTGCCTTTTGTCTAGCTGCTGAAGTAACTAGCCTTGTTTTAGTTTGTGGTCTTGGTCTTGCTGTCTTCTCATGGAAATTCGTTAAACAAGCAAAAACATTAGGGAAAGAAACAACTCAACTGTCAAGACAATACCTTGCAGGAATAACAGACAACTTAAATGGCATCAAAGATATTAAAACAAACACGCTTGAAAAATCTCGTATTAAATGGTTAGCGTCTTTAAATAAAAAAATACTTAATGAACAAGTTAACTATGTGAAATTACAAACTAATTCTCAACTATCTTATAAAACGGCATTGGCCATCATTATTGCTTGTTTTATTTTTGTATCTTTTAACCTTATTCATACTTCACCAGACAAATTATTATTAGTGATTCTTATTTTTTCTCGGTTATGGCCGCGATTTGTAGATATTCAATTAAATATACAACAATTAGCAGCCTCTACACCTGCTTTTAAAATTTTATTAGATTTACAAAATGAAACAAATGCTTTTAGAGAAGCAGTATATGGAGATGATCATATAGACCATCTATATATTAAAAATATGATCGAATGTCGTAATTTATCTTTTAGATACAACTCGGATCAGCCCACGTATGCTCTCCAAAATATTAATTTACAGATACCTGCAAATGGCATGACTGCCATAGTTGGGCAATCAGGGGCTGGAAAAAGTACCTTGGTGGATATTTTAATGGGTTTGAATCGTCCGGAGAGTGGAGAGATGTTTATAGATGGTGTTCCTTTAACAGACAAGAATGCATTAAGTCTTAGAAAAGCGATTAGTTTTGTTCCCCAAGATCCCTTTTTATTCAATACTAGTATAAGGAACAATCTGTTATTAACGGCACCTCATGCAACCGAAGAACAAATGTGGGATGCATTAGAGTTTGCAGCAGCTGATCGTTTTGTCTATTGCCTCCCTAAAGGTTTGGATACTCCTATTGGAGACAGAGGAATAAGATTATCAGGAGGTGAACAGCAACGTTTAGTTCTAGCACGAGCCATCTTGCCAAAGCCCTCTATTTTAATTTTGGACGAAGCCACAAGTGCCTTGGATACACATAATGAAATGATAATTCAAGAAGCACTCGAAAAAATCAAGGGAAAAATGACGATTATCATTATTGCGCATCGTCTGTCGACCATTCGTAATGCTGATCAGGTTCTTGTACTAGATCAAGGTAAGATTATACAAAAGGGTGGGTTTATGGAACTGTCTAATGACGAAAAGGGCATGTTTAGCCAATTTTTGAATAAACAGCTTAAAACTATTTGATAAATATACATCTATTCTAGAAAAAAATACCCATGCGTGATGGGTATTTTTTGAATTTTAAGTTTCCCAATCTTCTCTTGCTTATCCGTTAATTAGCCAATCTAATTCCTCGACAAACCGCCATTATTATCAATTCCGGCCTTTTAAATCATGGTCAAAGTCATGGTTCTTATCATAACTACCACTAGAAAAACCGCCATCGTGATCCCAATCATTATTGTAATTATCTCGATGACCGTCACTGATCGCTGTTTCTAATTTGATAATGTGGTGACTAATAACCTCAGGTATCATGTATATTTTTCCATTCATTATTAGATCTCCTTTTTTATAGAATTCATAATGAATTGAATCCATTTCATCATTCAACTTACAATCGTCAAAAATAAGAAAAAACAAAGCTTGTAAAAAGATGAAAAAATTAATTTTACAAGCTCGATGGATAACTATTTAAATTTCTTACTTTCCTTTAAATCCACTGATGAAACCACCAATCCAACTCGATGCCATTGTCATAAACGTGCTGCCGTTGCTACTTTCTCCGTTATCTTCCTGGCTATTGTCTTCTTTTAGTACTGATGTTAGATTACTTCCTCCCTCAGTACCTTCTTCTGGAACAGGCGCTCCTTCTATTAGACTCGACGATTCTGGTGCTTCTTCTGGATTAGGTGCTCCTTCTATTGGACTCGATGATTCTGGTGCTTCTTCTGGATTAGCTGCTCCTTCTATTGGACTCGACGATTCTGGTGCTTCTTCTGGATTAGGCGCTCCTTCTATTGTACAGGAAGAGACATGGGCTTATAAACAGGAAGGCGCGGCTAGGAGTTATGGCGACAACTACGTGAAGAAAAAAGGGT
>NZ_MRWQ01000005.1 GCF_001906925.1 Domibacillus mangrovi | reverse complement strand
AACGGAGCAGGGATTACGATATCAATACAAAAATCTACGGTATTATCACAATCAGGACACGGTCCTTGCTGTATTACTGCATCTTGTTCTGTCTCATTTACTCCTTCACATTGTTTTGCTTGTTCTTTTTTAGCGGCATTGATTATCTCCTGCATTTTTTCTACCCGTTCTTTCATTAAAGCTTGCAGTTCTTCATTATTCATGTTCGTCTTCCTTCCATTAAATTATTCTGATTTTAAAAGCAAATTCGCTTCTATTAACCATTAAATGAAAATATTAGAATAATGACTGTATGTTTGTCCTATCTAGCATTATTTTAAAAATCCGATACACTAAAAAATGGAGCCTGTTACATCAGAACTTTCAAAAACGAATTAAAAGTCCTGAGTTGTTTGCCCAGTCAAATTGATATTTTCGGCATTATCTAAAAGTAACTTCAAAATAGGGAGTCAAATAAAATGATGGAAATTTCGTGGATTCATCTTGTTATTTTAATTTTGGCTGCGTTTCGTTTTACCCGCCTAATTATGTATGATGAAATTACCTCGTTTATACGTGCCCCATTTTTAACGATTACTACTGATTATGATGACAACATGGAAATCACTCACAACATCGAAATTAAAGGTTCAGGGTTACGCTATTGGATTGGAACGTTACTTACTTGTCATTGGTGTGTAGGGATATGGTCTTCTATTATCATTGTAGCTCTTTATTACTATCTTCCTTCCTCTTTTCCGCTGTTATTAATATTTGCAATCGCGGGAGCGGCCGCACTTATCGCATCTTATTTAGATAAATAATTAAGTAGGATTAATGCGTGGCGTTCTGTTTGCCTGAATGCAAACAATCAGACTAATTGTCCGTCGATCCGGGTAGCAGTTTGAGACTCATTGATGTTGTCAGAGCACCAAGATGAGAACTCAAAAATGGGACGGATTTAACCCGCATTAACGGGCAGTAAGACCCCTTCTTCAAGACTTCGAAAAGAAAAGAAGGGTAAGTAGGGGATCAACTGCCCGTAAAGGCCCGATTGGTTCGGGCCGGCTGAAGCCGGTCACTTAGGTATTGCCGCAGGACGCGGCGTTCTTTACCTGAGTTCCTGTTTATTCAATGGGGGATGAAGTTGCACTTTATCTGCATGTATAATGATCGTGATGGGATTCGAACTTAATGGTCTATCACTCGTATTACCTGTATATCTATATTCTTAAATAAGAAATGCCTTAATCCAAAATGGGATTAAGGTGTTTTTTCGTTTATCGATAAACGTGTCTATTTCATCAGAAAAAAACATTCGTTTTAAAACACCAAGCTTTTAACATTATGAGGAGAATACGGCAAAAGTGCATAAAAGGAACGGCTCTTGTACAATGGAAGTGTGATTAAATATGAATGTTCTCTTTCGCATGTATAGGGAAAGAAAGCTAGAGAATCATCCATTTTTTTAGAAAGGAGCAGATCATGATGAACTATCGTCGTCTCGGAAAGAGTGGACTTGAAGTATCGGTATTGGGACTCGGAACAAATGCGTTTGGGAAACGGGCTGATCAAGACACGTCCATAAAGATCATCCATCAAGCGCTAGGGAGCGGTATTAATTTCATCGACACGGCTAATATTTATGCGAATGCCGAATCGGAAAGAATCATTGGAGAGGCTCTCAGCGGAGGAATGCGCCAGAACGTTGTATTAGCGACAAAAGCTGGTTTAGTGAAAGGAAGAGGACCTAATGAAAGTGGTTCATCTCGCTATCATTTGCAACAGGAGCTGGAAAACAGTCTTAGACGTTTAAAAACAGATTATATTGATTTGTATCAAATTCATACATTTGATCCGTATACTCCGCTTGACGAAACGTTACGTACGTTAGATGATATGGTTCGTTCAGGAAAGGTTCGTTATATTGGGGCATCTAATTATGCAGCGTGGGAGTTGATGAAAGCGCTCGGTGTCAGCGAAAGCAAAGGATATAGTCCTTACGTTTCAACCCAATCCAGTTATTCTCTAGCAGATCGGACACCTGAAAACGAACTGATTCCGTTATGTGTAGACCAAGGTGTAGGAATCATCCCATATTTTCCGTTAGCTGGCGGCATTTTAAGTGGAAAGTATAGCTTAACGAATAAAACGCCTGTACATTCGAGAGCGGATACGGATCCCAATTTCCGTAAATTTCTTGCGGAGAGAACGATCAATCTAGGAGAAAAGGTAAGTAAACTAGCAGTGGAACATGGTCATACTTCCAGTGCAATGTCACTTGCTTGGCTCATGGATCGACCCGCTGTCTCGACCGTGATTGTGGGTGCTACGCATACCGATCAGTTAGAAGATAACTTGAAGAGTATAGACATTTATCTTGATTCAGAAGTAACAAAAAAATTGGATGAAATCAGCAATCCATTTCGTTATGGTGAGCCATTCGCTCTTTATCGTCTAACCTAAATAACGATCTCTTAATTATATATGTATGAACAATGAAGCATAGATGGGACTGTCCCACAAGTCGATGACAACTGACTTGGGACAGCCCTGTTGTAGAAGAAGAGGGGGATAGAAAAATGGGTAGACAAGTCAAGTTTGGCGAACAAGAACTCACGTTAAACCTTATCGGTGTCACTGCTTTTTTCGCTTTGAAACAAAGCATTCACATGTCTTATCAGATGATCAAGCATGTTTCAGTCGATTATTTCGATGCTCCTTTATGGATGTTACGGATGCCTGGTACATCCATTTCTCCATTGCATATTTATGAAGGCAGCTATAGGTATCGAAATGAATGGTATTTTTTATCTTATGAACGTTGGGAACCACTTGTCATTATTGAGTTGGAGAGGCATACAAAGTATGACTACGTTATTTTTCAAATTGATCATCCTAATGCGGTTGCTTCAAAAATACGGATGCATTCTAAAAATTGAAAAAATGTATTTCTTTTAAATGTTAATGTTCCGTCACTGGGAAAAAAAGAGAGAAGCGGGTTCCCCTGCCTACTTCGCTTTCTACTTTAATTTCACCTTGCATGGCTTTCACACTGTTATACATCACCATCGTGCCAAGACCTGTCCCTTTTACTTTTGTTGTATAATATGGTGTTCCTAACTGTTCCATTTGTTCATCTGTCATCCCCATGCCTGTATCCGTTACGGTTATGACTGCTTTCTCATTGATCTTCTGCAAATGAATGTGCATCTTTCCACCGTCAGGCATTGATTCTATTCCATTTTTAATCAGATTGATCAGGCACTGATGAAATTGCTGTTTCCCCCCAGTAATATAAATATTCATATCATTTTGACATTCAATCATGACATTGTTAATCTCAGCAAAAGGATTGATGATATTAGCGATATAATCTAATTCCTTTTTTAAGTCTAATCGTTCTACATGATCTAATGAAGGTTTAGCGAAGGTGAGGTAATCGGTAATCGTTGCCTCTGCTTTATCTAATGCCTCCATGGAGAAGTTAATGTACAATTTTTTTTCTTCCTCTGTTAGATTGGGATCTCGCAATAGCTGAATAAATCCTCTTGTTACTGTAAGGGGGTTCCTTACTTCGTGGGAAATACTCGCCGCAAGTTCACTAACGGTTTTTAGCTTTTCAAACTTTCTTATTACTTTAGATAGAATGGCATTTCTTCTTGAATTTTCGTTAAAAACGACAAAAAATAAGATTCCAATCGGCTGAATGATGAAAGAAGCAATATAAATGATAAAATAATCCATGGTGATGTTTTCTGGCATCAATAAAACGAACTTTGTTATCCTAGAAAACAATCCAAAGAAAGAAGCTAATAGGGCTAAAAATACTTTCATTCTCATCGTAACGGCCTTATTAAACAAGGGAATGATATACCATAATGAAACAAGTAACAGACAATAGATGAGTAGGGTCGTATCCGTATCGGGAGAATTTAAAAAGAGTCGATAGGTTACTAGAATAACAGTTAAAAAAACAGTTACCCTACGCCCGCCATAGAGTGCTCCAATGATCAAGGGGATTTGCAGGAAATTAAGGCTATATCCAGTAGAGAAGGTAATGGGAAAGGTCATACATAGAACGATGGCAATCCCTGAGACAAGCGCAATGATTAGTTCATTCATTAATGTATTCGCTTTCATTTCGACGAATTTAAAAAAAATAGAGAAACAAAAGTAAACGAAAAAAATAATTAACAAAAAGGTTTGTAGGTGATCAAATGCAGTAGACATATACGATTACTCCTATCCTTTAGTAAACATAACATGGAAACGGAACCCATTCACCGGCAAATAAAGAGATATATAGTGATTGAGATAGTATGCTAGGTAGTTTTCCTTATTATCCTATAACAAACAGTGGAAACCTATCCTTTTTCTTCGTCAAATTGTGACAAAAAATGATTACTATCATCTTGCATACTGATTCTAGTGAAAGCATTGTGGAAAATTAAAAGACAGAATAGTGGAAGAAAGACAAGTTAATCTAATAGAGTAATTTTTGATAATATGATGTAAGATGCAAGTAAAATAGGAGGTTTTTGAAATGAATCATCTCATTGTTTATGCACATCCATACGCTGACAGTTTTAATCATGCCATCTTGGAAACGACTGTTCATGCATTAAAGAAAAATGGGCATGAGATAGTGGTGCGTGATTTGTATGCACTGGATTTTTATCCTGTATTGAAACCAGAAGATACAGCTGCGATGAAAGTCGGGGAAACACCGGAAGATATTAAAACGGAACAAGCATTTATCACCCAAGCCGATGTCATTACCTTTATTTATCCGATTTGGTGGACAGGCCTTCCTGCTATTTTAAAAGGATATGTAGACCGTGTGTTTGCCTATGATTTTGCTTATTCTGCTGATGTAGAAGGAAACGTTCAGTTATTGACAGGCAAGAAAGGCTTTATCATCAATACACATGATTATTCGAATGAAGCGTACGATAAGATGGGAATGACGGCAGGGTTAAAAGTCACATCGGATATAGGGATTTTTGACTTCTGTGGAATTGAACCTGTCGAACATTTATTTTTTGGAAGTGTCGGCCAAGTGGGGGAAGAAGCGTATAAAGGGATGTTAAAGAAAGTGGACGATACCGTTCAATTCCTTTTTCCGTAAACGTAAAAACCGTGATTTTAAGACGAAAAAAGGTTTAAAAGTTCTCTTATTTGGGCACATCTATATTAGGTGCATATTTCGACTGCGGTACTTAACCAAGCTTGACAGACCTCATCGCACCTGTGAGGTCTGTCTTCATGATTTCAAACGAAAAAATAGATTGATCAAACGACGGGTGTCCTTCTGTAAAGGTGCCTGTTTCTTTTTATTTGGTGTGATCGCTATTATTTTAAATTAGTGGGATAAAATTCAAAGCCATTGTACAAACTGGAATAAGTTCAAAAGACAGATGCTGCAGCTGTATCAAAATGAAAGAAGCAATCGGACATTTATTTAATGTGAATGGGGGTATTCATAAAATGAAAGTTATGTATCTAACCATTGAACTTATTATTGGTTTTTTTCTTCTTTTTATAATCGTCAAGTTTGTTGGGAAAAAAATTATTAATCAAATTACACCCTTCACATTTATTTCCTCTATTGTGTTAGGAGAGTTATTGGGAAATGCACTATATGACCGTCAAATCGGTGCCTTTTATATGATATACTCTATGGCATTATGGGGCATTCTACTCTTTTTAGTCGAATATCTTGGACAAAAATTTCTAGCATTTCGCGGCATATTTGAAGGGAAGCCGTCTGCTCTCATTAAAAATGGGATAGTAGATCGGGAGGAATTGAGAAAAAATCGGATGAATCTCAATCAGTTGCAAAGTTTACTTCGACAAAGTGAAACGTTTTCCATCAGGGAAGTAGCCTTTTGTTATTTAGAGGCGAACGGGTCGATTAGTATTTTAAAAAAGATGAAGTATCAAAAAACGACTCAGGAAGATTTTAATATGCCGATAAAGTCTGTTTATGTTCCTGTTACTCTTATACGGGACGGTAAAGTTTTATGGGATGAACTAAATGATCTAGGTTTTGATGAATCTTGGTTAAAAATACAGCTCACATCCCAAGGTATTTCTGATTTCAAAAATGTTTTTATAGCTGAATGGCTGGAAAACGACTGTCTTTTTGTACAAACATATTAATAAGCCACTTTCTCTAAAAATTCATAAATAATGATGAAATGTTTCAAATTATCTTAATCAAAATTATATGAAAAAGCCTGTAAACATTGTCTACAGGCTTTTGTGTTATTTTGATTACTATTGTGTTAGTACAAACATATTACCATGTCCATCTTTAAACGGTATAAAGTATATTTTTCTTATTCATTGGATTCTTTATCATCTGAGTTTTTATAGTTATATTGTGAACGCTCTACAGGAGTAAAGTTTTCAGGGGTGTAGAATCGTAATAAATCTCCATTCACGACTTGATCCGAAAGCGCTAATTTATGTTTTGCGGTTTCCTGATATTTTTTCGCATCAGCTAATTGATCTTCTTCCAGTTGCAGTCCTGTAATTGAATCATAAAATTCATCCTTAACAGATGTAATCGTTGGACTGACAAAGTCACCATTTCTGAATGGGACAAGTGAATCATGATTTTCAGATAATAAATCTGTTCCAAATTGTACATTATCTTTTGTATCAATGCCTAGCAAGTGAAGAAGGGTTGGAAGAAGATCTATTTGTCCTCCGTATTCGTGGTTAACGCCGCCTTCTACACTAGGCACACGAATGAATAATGGTACTCGTTGGAGGCCAGCACTTTCAAAGGGTGTAATTTCTTTGCCAATAACTTGTTCCATTGCTTTATTATGGTTTTCTGAAATTCCATAATGGTCGCCGTACATAATAATAATGGAATGATCATATAAACCAGATTCCTTTAGATAAGTAAAGAACTGCTTTAACGCTTCATCTGCATAACGAGCTGTTTGGAAGTACGTATCGACAGATTTATCCCCTGTTGTATGCGGGGCTATGGAAGCATCTTCTTCATCAATCGGATAAGGATAGTGATTCGTCACTGTTATAAATTTTGAATAAAACGGTTGAGGTAATGATTCCAAGAGTGGAACGGATTCCTCATAGAACGGCTTGTCCATTAGCCCATAATCGGCTAGATCTTCACGCTTCATTTCATAGTAGCTTGAATCAAAAAACTTGTTATATCCAAATGATTTATAAATTTCATTGCGATTCCAAAAGGTTCCTGAATTCGGATGAAACACCGCAGACGTATAGCCTTCCTGACCTAAAATAGCGGGAGCAGCCTGATAGGTGTTTAACCCTTTTGTTGTAAAGGCTGCACCTTGTGGTAATCCGTACAATGAATTTTCTAGCATAAATTCAGCATCAGCCGTTTTACCTTGCCCTGTTTGATGAAAGAAATTATCAAAATAAAGTGTATGTTCTTCCTTTGTCAATGAATTTAAAAATGGTGTTACTTCTTCTCCATGTAACTCGTAATTGATAAGGAAATTTTGCATGGATTCAAGATGGAGATAAATAACATTCATTCCTTTTCCGGCACCAAAGTAAACCGGATTTGGCTCAGCATAGTTAGATTTTGTAAAGTTAATAACTTCTGTAATATCGTCGCTATCTGCCAATACCCTTTTTGCAGAAGCCTGCGTACTCTGAACAGCATCGTAAATAGTGTAATTGTACATACCTAAATATTTGACGATATAGTTTCGATCAAATCCCCTTGTCAATAATTGAGGACGATCCATCTCAGCTAAAGCTAAATTGGCTCCTGAAATAACTAGGCTCAATAAAAAGATAGTAGCAACTTTTCGTCGATTTATGTTGTTAACTTCAATTTTTACAAATTTAAAAGAAAGCAATACGATCAAAAGAATTAGATCAATGAAGAATAGAATGTCATATGGTTTTAAAAGAGAAACCACACTGCTACTTACATCACCAAAATTTTGTGTCTGAGTTAAAGTAGGTAACGTAATGAAATCATTAAAAAATCGGTAATACAGAACATTGGCATATAAAAGAAATGATAAAAGGAAATCAATCACAATCAGCCCAATATACTTTTTTCTTCCTTTAAAGAAGAAAGCAAAGCCTAAGAATAATATAGAAGACCCTAAAGGATTTAGGAATAATAAAAACGTTTGAATAGAATTTTCAATCCCTAATTCAAACTGTGTTAATTGAACGATATATGTTTTCATCCAAAAAAGAACGACAGCTACAAAGAAAAAACCAACATATTTATTGAAAAAACTTTGTCCTTTATGCAATACGTTATTCATAATTTCCACCTCTCTAGCGAACTATTATCCATGATTTTATCTAACTATACAAGTATAACGTTAGAAGGCCTCTATACAGGAAAAATCGATCCCGGGCTATCTGAAACTGGACATTCAACTAGCGGAGTAGGTTGGAATATCTTATTAGTGGGGGTGACGTTGTGAAATATGTTTGTCCGTGTTGTGGCGAAGAATTAAGAGACATTGATGAAATATGTGAGATATGTTGCTGGGAAGATGATGGAGGTTCAGTTTTGAATGCTTGTGCGTTTTAATGTAAAAAGACTGCAGCCTATATTCATTTTTTAGTCAGATCTTCTTCATTCGTGCATATAATAAGTTTAGCTGCCACTTAAAAAAGCCTTGATCCAGTACTAGATCAAGGCAAACCTTTACCATCTAATGCTGTTCCAAAGTCTTTTATTGTTGTCATCACGATCGTCTCTGCGGTGTCTATCGTCATCACGATCGCTTCTGTGGTGTCGTTCGTCATCACGATCGTCTCTGCGGTGTCGTTCGTCATCACAATCTTTTCTGCGGATATCGCCACAATCTGGATTGAACCAAATCGTTTTACAATCGTTTGTACTGCTCCAGCTCCAACATTTTTTCTTTCTATGATCCCGGCCGTTACATCTGCAACCCATCATTATTTCCTCCTTTCGTAAAGTTGCGAGGTTAAACTAACCCTTGCAATATATAGTATGATTTAGGGAGTAACTGGTATAGTTTGTTCTACTAGTAAAAACAAATATATGAAGAAAACGGAGATAAATTTATATGTTCAAAAGAGCGACAATCACTACTTTTTTATATTTTTGTGATAAATATGTAAAAAAGTTTTGAATTTTTTGTGAACATGTAGTATGATATATTTACAAACTACTTAAGGAGTGATTGATATGGATCGAGTATTGACAAAGCGTTTAAATAAACAAGGACTTATTTTTGCGGCGGTCCATACGATATTTTTCCTTAACCTCGCAATTGAGTTCATTATATCTTCTTAATTTTTAAAAATAAGTAGGGGTTCACTGCTTAATGCAGTGGCCTTTTTTTATTTTGTATAGGTAAATCCTTGCAGACAGCCGGCAAAAAGGGGACCGTTTCTTATATCTAGAAATATAGTTAGTAGTTTTAAAAACGAAATAATCTGAATAATCAATTGACTTAAATCTATCATTACGTTTAAGATAAAGATAAATTCATTGTTCATTTAAAAGGAGTGTTCTTTATGTTATCCGTAATATCAAAAGTTGTCGTTGCTTATGATGGGTCAGAATTGAGTAAACAAGCATTGGAAAGAGCAATTATTCTAGCAAAACAAGATGAAAAAGTCGAATTAAACGTGATTACGGTTATTCCTCGACCTGTAGCCTCGATATATAATTATGGGGCAATAGCTGATACGGCGCATGAAGCGAATCTTGAAGTAGCAAGGGACATGATGAAAGAAGTAGAAGAAAAATTGAAAAACATACCGAATAAGACCGAAACATTTATTATAGACGGAAATCCAGCACAGAAGATCGAAGAATTTGCAGAAAATAATAATGTAGATCTTATTGTCATGGGCAGCCGGGGATTGGGCGGAGTAAAAGAGCTATTCTTAGGCAGCGTGAGCCATCATGTCGTCCAAAAAGCGAAGTGCGAAGTGTTTATTGTTAAATAACGTAACGTTTTACATTCAAGAAGGTTGTCTCAAAAGTTACTTGAGACAACCTTTTTTATTTTATCTTAGCGAGAATACAGTTCTTTTGCCGTAGCGTGAGCAAAACGTGTCGGTCAAGAATAAAAGGACGTTAAAAGGGCACACTTTGCATAATGATGTAAAGTGGGAGGAATCGAATGTGAATGAGGCAGAAAATACATTATCAATCGTTGCTTTAGGTGGCGTTAATGAAGTTGGGAAAAATATGTATGCGGTACAATATGCAGATGATATTGTGGTCATCGACTGTGGGTCTAAATTTCCAGACGAAAGTTTATTAGGCATTGATTTGATTATCCCGGATATTACTTACTTACAAGAAAATAAGGAGAAGATTCGGGCTTTAGTTGTGACGCATGGACATGAAGATCATATAGGGGCCATCCCATACATATTAAAACAATTAAAAATGCCCATATATGCAACACGATTAACGTTAGGTTTAATTGAAGTGAAGCTTAAAGAACATGGACTTCTTCGGGAAACACAGCTTATCACGATTGACTCCGATTCGAGTCTGGAGTTAGGAATGACTCGTTTAACTTTTTTTAAAACAAACCATAGTATCCCCGATTGTCTGGGCATTGCTTTTCATACACCTGAAGGGACAGTCGTCCATACAGGTGACTTCAAGTTCGATTTAACGCCGGTAAATGATCAATATCCAGATATTCATAAAATGGCCAACCTCGGTAAAAATGGTGTGTTAGCTCTCTTATCAGAAAGCACGAATGCGGAACGTCCGGGGTTTACGCCATCCGAAAGGTTTGTGGGCGAGCATATTGAAGAGGCATTCAATAAAGCTCATGGGAAGGTGTTTATCTCCACTTTCGCATCAAACGTTCATCGTGTCCAGCAAGTCGTAGATGCTGCGATAAAGACAAATCGAAAGCTTGCTTTGCTCGGCCGAAGTATGGTGAACGTCGTATCGGTTGCATTAGAACTCGGTTATTTAACGATTCCGGATGGAATGTTAATTGACGCAAATGAAGTGAATCAAATGGCGCCAGAGAGGGTGGCGATTCTTTGTACCGGAAGTCAAGGGGAGCCAATGGCTGCTTTATCCCGTCTATCTAGTTCGAAATATCGGCAAGTAGAAATTGTGCCGGGAGATACGGTTATATTATCTTCAAGCCCAATACCAGGGAATGAACGGAACGTTGCACGGATTATCGATAATTTATTTCTTCTCGGAGCGAAAGTAATCTACGGATCGGGAAGTGTAACGGGTATGCACGTTTCCGGACATGCGAGTCAAGAAGAACTAAAATTAATGCTTACGTTAATGAAACCAAAATACTTTATTCCCGTTCATGGTGAATACAGAATGCTGCATCAGCACCGCTTATTAGCCGAATCTGTTGGAGTGGAGCAAGAGAACATTTTTATTGTGAATAATGGGGATGTGGTTGATATTCATAACGCAGTGGCCCGTCAGACAAGGAAAATACCTTCAGGAAACATTTTTGTAGATGGATTGGGCATTGGGGATGTTGGAAATATTGTGTTACGTGACCGAAAACAACTATCTGAGGAAGGGATGCTCATCATTGTGATTCATCTCAGTAAAACGGAAGGCAAAATTGTTTCGGGTCCGGATACAATTTCTCGTGGATTTGTCCATGCTCGCCATTCGGAAGAGCTTTTACATGACGTGAATCAACTCGTGACAACGACCGTTCACAATTTAGAAGGAACAAAAGTAAACCAATGGAAGGTGATCAAAAAAAGCGTAAAAGAATCGGTCGGGAAATTTTTATATACGGAAACAAAAAGACGGCCCATGATTGTACCGATCATTATTGAAGTGTAAAACGTTGAAAAAGAGTACGTGTTTCAACAGATCATGGTACAATACAAGTTGGAGTGAAGTGTCACTTTATCAAAAAGATGTTGAAATAGAAGGGGATTATATCATTTGAATAATAAAGAAGCAAAAAGTGAGTTACCTTCACATTTTAAAGAATTAAAAAAATCAGCCAATCGAACGTCTAATTGGAGAGAACGTTTAGATACTGTTGAAGAGTTAGGACAGTGGAAAAACGAACAAACCGTTAAGTTGCTGACGCGTATCATGATGACCGATAACGTGTATAAAGTGCAAGAAGCTGCTTTCCGTCAGCTTAAAAAAATGGGCGAAGATGTTCAATTACCACCGAAGAAAAAAAGTGAAGCGATTAAAGGCGTTAAGAAAATCATGTTACGAATTAAGAAAAGTTTGCCAGAAGATCATACGTTTAAAGAATTTGAAGAGAAATTTAAAAAAATGAGACTTGATGTATACGATACGTATGAAGGAGAAATGGGCACCGACTTTAATAAGTGGCTTGAAAACACGTGGGCATCGCTTACGATGCCGAATAGATAACGTCTGTTTATTTTTGGCGAAACTCCGATTGTGTATAAGCAATCGGAGTTTTTATTGTGCTTAACTTTCTGAGTTAAACAATGGGAATAGAAGGATGGGAAAAGATGAAGAAATGGGTGGCAAGTTTTATTAGTGGATGCTAAAAGCTCACAATATGGTGTTATCCTCTGTTCAATATTAATTAGCAAAGTAGCAAATAATAAAATAACCGGCACGGAATTTACGCTGCCGGTTATTTTGACTAGTATAATATGAAGAAAGAATGATCGATCAGTATGGTTCAGCGTCGTGTCCTTTTTTGATCGCTTTTTCCGGTGCTTGGTCGCCGTCTTTGTTGCCAAGCGGTTTTTGGCTTGATCCGCCTTTTGGCGCATTTGTCAAGCCCTCTCTTAAGCGGCGGCCATATTCTTTATCTGCTTCTTCTGCAAGAGCGATCATTTTATCTTGAATACGTTGATCGCATCTAGAAAGGTCCCCGACAAGGTTTAAAATTAATTCATCTTTTTCCCAGTCTTCAAAATTACGGTATGTTTCGCCTGCTTGTTTCGTATTACTTTGCCGATCAATGGACTCACGAACTAACTTGCCTTTAACGTGTGGTGTATGTTCTTTTCCTGATTGTTTTGCTTCTTTTAGTCCGCCCAAAATGGATGGCTCATAGTTAATATGGGGGTTTTGACCAGGAACACGGTCTACTTTATATTGCATTTGTCCGCCGCTTTGATTCGTCGCCACCCGTTTTTTCGGCGAATTAATTGGCAGTTGTAAATAATTTGCTCCTACACGGTGACGCTGTGTATCTGAATACGAAAACGTCCGGCCTTGAAGCATTTTGTCATCTGAGAAATCAAGACCGTCAACAAGGACGCCTGTCCCGAATGCTGCTTGTTCCACTTCGGTAAAGTAATCTTCCGGGTTTTTATTTAAAGTCATTTTGCCGACCGGAAGCCAGGGGAACTGATCTTCTGGCCACAGTTTCGTATCATCAAGCGGGTCAAAATCCAGTTCTGGATGCTCATCATCGCTCATGATTTGGACGAGCAGTTCCCATTCTGGATAATCGCTGCGCTTAATGGCATCATACAAATCTTGAGTCGCATGATTAAAATTAGTCGCTTGAATTTCGCTCGCTTCTTTTTGCGTCAAGTTTTTAATACCTTGCTTCGGTTCCCAGTGATATTTAACAAGTACGGCTTCGCCTTCGCTGTTTATCCATCTATACGTATTCACACCAGAGCCTTGCATCATGCGATAGTTCGCCGGAATACCCCACGGTGAATAAACAAACGTCACCATATGGAAGGATTCAGGGGAACTTGCGCAAAAGTCGAAAAATCGTTCTGCATCTTGAAGATTTGTAATGGGATCCGGTTTAAAGGCATGAATCATATCAGGGAATTTCATCGCATCACGGATAAAGAAAATCTTTAAATTGTTTCCAACTAAATCCCAGTTCCCGTCTTCTGTATAAAATTTAACAGCAAATCCGCGCGGGTCACGAAGTGTTTCCGGCGAATGACCGCCGTGAATAACCGATGAAAAACGAACGAAAACAGGAGTTTTTTCCCCTTTTTCTTGAAATAATTTCGCGCGTGTATATTTAGAAACCGGCTCGTCTCCAGCTGTTCCATAGGCTTCGAAATAACCGTGTGCACCAGCGCCGCGTGCATGAACAACACGTTCAGGAATTCGCTCCCGATCAAAGTGGCTAATTTTTTCAATGAAATCATAGTTTTCTAACGCTGCAGGGCCACGATTACCGACTGTTCTTATGTTTTGATTATTTGTAACTGGATGCCCTTGTCTGTTTGTTAACGTGTCATCATTATCAGCATTCGTTTTTGGATTGTCACGATTGGATTGATCTTTTGTCACCGTTCACCCTCCTTATAGTAGTATATCAATAATATTTTGGAACAAGGAAATCCTTGCATCCTCTTTGTAATGTTCCCTGTCTTCAGATGAAGTATTCCATTGGTTTTACTTTCATCTATTTGTTTCAAGCCTTTGCCTGTTTTTGTGAAAAGCTGAATGGAGACAATGCTTTTGTATCCTCTACATGAAGATCTTATTTGCATATGAGGGCATAAAAAAGGGTAGAGTAGGTTATCACAATTAGTAAAAGCTAAAAGGAGGTTAAGGTGATGCAAGTAGAAAAATTAGCCTTAAACATTCATGAAAACATTAAGAGTGGAAGGAGGCCAGACTCGAACAATTATGGCGTTGGACTAGAGAAGTTCGGGGAAGCTATTCAGTATATCGATTTAAATAACTTGGCAATAGGTATTAATGTGCAAAGAACGGAAACAGGAAAAGAAATAATGGGTTACTTTAGCGATGAAGACACTTCTCTCACTTTACCGGGGATGGAATTATTAGAGAAAAACAAGTCTGAAACAAAATAGAAATAATGATTGTAAAAGCCGGTATAAAGATGAAAAGTACTCTTCTTTTGGGTGCTTTTTTCTTTGGTTTAAAAATGTAGATAACGAAGAGGTGATTGTACTGCGTGACCTAGTGAAGAATAGAAAAAGTGAAGTTCGATATTGCCAACCATTAAGCAATGGCCAAGCACTTCACATATACTTTTGGCGCGAAAAACAGAGTATTTCAAAACGAATCGTATATGTCTGGAATGTCGGTATAATCATTACCGACACTCGAAAAAAGGCGAACAATTGGAAAAATCATAGTCTGAAAGGGAAAAAAGACATGTCAACTGGAGAATGCGGGCTGGAAGGTTTGAAAAAAGCAATCGATATTATCCTTCAGTTCAGATACCGCTTAAAACGAAACGAATATTTGTTTGTCGTTTTTGATGATGAGAAAAGAAAAAATGCCTATCGCTGGTTAGAAAGGTATGGATTTATGGAGTTTCACAAAGATGGGCAATTTCAGGCGTATGGCACCTTTAATCCGATCTATTGGGATTGGGCTGCGGCAGAGTAGCAACGCCGGATGTGGAAATAATAAAAACAGGAAAGGATGAAAGGAGGGATAAGCGGAATGAAGCAACCGAGCAGAGGACTACACGTTCAAATTGCGAAGTGTTTGCAACAGCGAAGAATGGATGTGAGAAGAGCTGAACGTCTGGCTGGAAAGAACATGTCTGATATCGCAAATTCCGGAAAATAAAAATAACACTTATTATTACTAACGTTTACAAAAGAGAAGGGACAGCTTGAGTATACTGCTATATGAACTCAAGCTGCCTGACTCTATCATTTTTTCTTTGTATAGGGATCCTGCTCTGATGCAGGTAAGTCACCAAATTCGGTCATTATACCTTCTTCATCTAATCCATCTTCATAATGATCATGTTGTTTATTCGGATAGACCGTAATATTTTTTCCGGTGATATCCACCCCGACAAAATTTTCGTAATCTTCTACGTATCCGACGTTTTCCTCCGCATCTACATACATGTCGTCATAATCTTCCGGTGGATTTGCAAAATCAGATGGTGATTCAGACGTTCCATATTGTGCCACATCTTGCCACGAATCTTCCGCATCGTAGGCGACATTTTCATCTTTTGTATCTATATCAAACTTTCCAAACGAAGTTAATACGCTTTCTTCAATAGGCCGATCGCGGGAAATTTTTTGGTCCGGAGAATGATCAATGCAGTACAGGGCTGTTGGCAAGGCTTCTAAACGTTCAACAGGTATTTCTTCCTTGCACGTTTCACATATGCCGTACGTTCCATCTTTCATCGCTTCTAATGCATGATTGATACTTTGCAGTTCCAGTTCAGCGTGTTCATTGAGCGCTACATCTTTTCCTCTTTCAAATAACTCAGAACCTACATCCGCCGGATGGTTATCGTATACGGATAGTTCACTTATCGAATCAGATAGGCTTCTCTTTAAATCGAAATGATCATTATCCTCAAAATGAGAGGCTAATTCAGTCTTCCTGTTCATTAACTCTGTACGAAAATGGGCTAGCTGATCTTCTGTTAACATCATCTTCAGTCCTTTACCATGCATTTGGATTAAGTACTCCATAGAAAAAATGAAAAAAGCTACAAAAATAGGCTACCCATAAAGTGAAACTTCATTCTTTTTTCCAATGTCTTGAAGTGAGGTCTTCCTGCCCGTTAATACAGGATAAAACTCTCCATTAGCGTTCAAAGGACTATAGATAGTGGACTGTTTGAATAAACAGTTTATGATCTTCTCTTTTTTAAATCCATTGCAGAGAGTATAATACTTATAATTAAATATACAGTACGTTAATGAAAGTAATCATTTATTTATAGAACGTATGTATGATATTGTAGGTTTCGATAAGATGCGTATTAGTAGCAGATATTTGTAAAATCCTAGTCGATATGTATACTTTTTTAAGATGTAATTGACATGTCTGTCTATATAGGAGGAATTTGATGCCGCAATCGAATCAGAGTAAACTACTGTTATGGACAACCATAATCGTTATTTTGACGTTTTTATCTATTATATTGTTTAAAACAGAGATGATTTTAGACAATACTACAACAAATAATCAAATAGAAAAAACAAAGATAACGATTATTACCTCTGATGTCATTGAAGATCAAAGCTGGGGCAGCCTTGCTTATAAAGGAAAGATGAAAATCGAGGAGCAATTTCCCATATCCGCTGAGTTATTTAGTGAGATCAAAACAGAGGAACAGATGAAAAACACGATAACGAAAGCTGTTGCAGAGGACTCTAAGGTGATCATTGGTCATGGTCGCGAATTTTCGAATTATTTCACAAAAATATCCACATCTTATCCTGACATTCATTTTGTCACCATTCATGGGACTGCACAACATCCTAATCAAACCGTTTACACCTTTGATCAAAATAAGATTGAATATACAGCGGCTTTGGCAGCTGGTATGAAAACAAAAAGTAATAAGATTGGTTTAATAGATGCATATGAAGCGAGAAAGAGGCTTCCAGGGTTTGAACAAGGGTTGAAACAGTATAAACCGGAAGCTGTATTGTACTATAGCGTTGTGAATAGCAGGGATGACGGAGAAAAAGCGGTGGAATTGATGAAAGAAATGATTGATCAAGGTGTCGATGTGATCTTTACGAAAGGGAATGGCTACAATCGGGATGTGATTGATTATGCAAAAAAGAAAAACATTTTTGTGATCGGCTATTTGGACGATCAATCCTACATGGGTGAAGAACACGTATTAACGAGTGTCGTAAATGATGTGCCACAGGCATATATTGCCGTGATGAAAGACTTCTATAGTGAGGGCGGAATCTCTCAAGGGAAAGTCGTATTGAATGAAAAAGATGGGGTTTACAATCTGGCCCCATTAGGGCCGATGTATACAGAAGAAGAGAAACAATATATCCGTTCAGAGATTGATAAATTGAACGGAGAAGACGGGGCAGGTTGATCTATTAAACAGGGGGAGATAGGGAAAAGTGTGATGAATAAGAGCTTTTTAAAAATGTCGTTTCGCAATAAAATCTTAACAGCCCTTCTTTTAAATACCATATTGCTAAGCGGCTTTTCACTCATCTTTGTTCAATCGATCGAAGAAATCAATCTAGTGAGTAAAAAAGTGAAAGACCATAACATTCCAGAGATAGTATGGGTTTCTTATTGGGAAGAAGAGTTAAGTATTAAACAATATATAGTTGAAAGCTATCTTTCCGATAATGGGAGCAGTCGCTTTATTGAAACGTATACATCGCAAGAATTAGAAAAATTTCAATATGAAAAACAAAAGCAAGTAGTGATACCTAAGTCGATGGAAAGCTTTGAACGAGAAATGAATTTATTGGATTTTATTATTGTCAACAATGTACGGGGCCTTATTATGTACGGAGATGAAGAGGCTGCTAAAGAATACATTAAAGATCAATATTTACCGAGAATGGAAGAACTGAAGCGGGAATTGGAAAGTTTAAAGGAAGAAACCTTCATGTCTTTAAATGATCATACGAATGATTTTACAACGATCATTGCAGAATCATTACTATTATTAATATTAATGACATGCGGGGTGGTCACATTATCGATCTATGCATCCTATAAAATTAGCAGAAGCTTAACAAAACCGATGGAGAAAATGATTCATAGCGTCAATGATATAGCTAATGGCCAATATGGTTTAACCATTAATGAAACAAATCAAATTGAATTACAGCACTTAACGGATTCGATTAATCAAATGTCACTCCGATTAAAAGAATCTTTTCACACGATTTTAACGGATAAGATCTATCTAGATGAAATTTTGAAATCATTACCCGTTGGCATTATTACAAGCGATGATGAAATATCTTTCTTTTCACTCAACAAGTCAGCTGAAAATCTGTTAGGTGTAGATGCTGAAAAGATAAAAACACTGTTGCGAGATGGAGATTATTTCCAGAATAAATTATTTTGGGACATTTTGCTCACAAAACAAATTTGTCAAAATATAAAGATTCCGTTGAAAATCAATGGGAGAAGTTATCAAATGTTAGTTTCGCAATCAGAGTTAATTAATCAACATAAAGAAGTCATCGGAAGAATCTTTTATTTCGTCGATATAACGAAAACGGAAGAATTAGAAAATAGAATTCATCAATCTGAGAAGTTAGCTCTTGTTGGCGAATTAGCTGCAGGGGCAGCCCATGAAATTCGAAATCCATTATCGGTCATTAAAGGTTTTCTATCATTGATGAATGATGCGATCTCCGATATGGATAAAGAACGATTCTATTTGCCGTTAGTTATGAAAGAAATTGACCGAATTAACATTATCGTTGAGGATATGCTTCTTCTATCTAAACCAGGAGCCCCTATTTTAAAAGAAATCTACATAGAAGATATAATTAATGACATTTTGCCATTAATTACTCACTCTTCATTAGAAGCGAAACAGATTGAATTTATCATTAATGTAGAGCGATTACCTGTATTTGTTGATATAAATCAAATGAAACAAGTGTTTTATAATTTAATTCGGAATAGTAAGGAAGCGATAAATGAGCGAGGGACGATATATATATATTCAACTAAGGAAGATGGTTATTATCAAATTTATGTTAAAGATACGGGCACGGGAATCCCTCTAGATATGCAACAATCTTTATATCAGCCATTTTTTACGTCTAAAGGAACAGGAACCGGTTTAGGTTTGACACTTGTGCAAAGGATTGTTCAAAACCATGAAGGGAAAATTGAATTAGTTTCCACTTCAAACGAAGGAACTACTTTTGTTGTCAGTCTTCCGTTACAGCAGAGTTAAAAAAGGATCCCGCAAATTGAGGTCTTTATAATTGTTTAAACTAAAAGTATCCTAACGGGTACTTTTTTATTTAAAGAAGGCATAATGAGTGGTCATATACCGAATGAAAATAGGAAAAGATAAAAAGAAAAGAATAAGTACAGCTAAAGTTCGTAAAAATAATCTAAAGGCAGGTCAGGTGAAATGAACTTAACAGAAAAGCAAAAGGTGTTTATTGATCATTATTACGCCACTTTAGATGAAAAAAATTCGATTGCAACAATTGAAGAAATGGTTGAAGTGTTCGTTGTTCTGTATTTGGAAGCGAATGATGATGACAAAAGAGAACGAGTGGCGTATTCCATTTTGACGATGCATTCTGCAATAGAGCTTATAGATCTCGACGAATTGTTAGACGTTGATGAGTTATACGAGCACGCTGCAGCGAGACAAAAGAAAGTGAAAAATGGCCCAATAGCGGCACAAGAAAAAAGGCATCGACATCGGGGAGATTTTTCTTTGACGGATGCTGAATGGGAAAACGCCGTCTGTCATTTTAACAATGAATGTGCCTATTGCGGAAAGAAAGAAAAATTAACGTTTGAACACGTTGTTCCATTTTCAAAAGGCGGCAGCTTTGGCAAGGAAAATATTATCCCCGCTTGTAGCACATGCAATTCCAGCAAAAATGATCTGGACTATGATCATTGGTACAGAAATCAGCCTTTTTACGATGAAACGCGAGAGCAAAGGATCATGACGTATTTAAGCTTAATGAATAATCAGGGCTCAAATGATGACGGGTTAAGCGAAGATCATGTCCTTTTTGCGTGATATAAATGAGCATGCAAGAGCAGAAGTGTGGATTGTCCGGCAGCGTCAACGCATATTTTTTGGCCATACCGCGCAGTACATTCATATCAAATTGGGCGAAGTGGGCAACGATTGGATCATGGCCAATAAAGGCGAATATATCCTCATATATATCCCGAAACGTTGATGGTTCTTGCACATCTGCCTGATTTTAGCAAGACTCTGGCTTGCATTCGCCGTTTCAAAATCTAATGCGACAAAACGAATCATCAAACAGTCCTCCATTAGCAGGAACTCGATAGCGTAAGTGTACTGCTTTTTTTGGTGAATTCAAAAAACTAGTAAATGTAGAGGAAGAAAACAGTCAATAAACGGATGGAATAGAGGTTAGCTGTGTTGATTGGACGATCCTTCTTGGAATTCAGTGTAATAGAGACAGACGAGACAACGGTTTTTTGTTGTATAATGGAGGAAAAGAGATAGTTAGAAGGTGTTTGATGTATGCAAAAACTAGCCTGGGGATTAACCGTCATCGGATTCATTGCGATTTTAAGCGGCATTCTCTATCCGCTTGACATGATAAATAAACCAACGTTTTTCACGCTGCTCATTAGCGGGGCATGTGTGATGTTTGTTGGATCGATGGTGAGAAGTTTTTCGTTATTGAAAAAATAAAGGTTGATTCGTTCGTCCTGTATGAAAAAGAATGATAAAAGCGAAAATAACTCCGGATTTGAGACCGGAGTTATTTTCCTTAACTAATGCCTAAATGAGTTCGAATCTTCATTTCGATTTCATCGGAAATGGCTTTGTTCTCTTTTAAAAAGATTTTTGCGTTTTCCCGTCCTTGTCCAAGACGTTCTCCATTGTATGAATACCATGCACCTGATTTTTCAATGATCTCTGTTTCAGCACCTAAGTCGATGATTTCCCCTTGTTTTGAAATCCCTTCTCCATACATAATGTCTACTTCTGCTGTACGGAAAGGCGGTGACACTTTATTTTTGACGATTTTGATTTTCGTTTTGTTTCCGAGAATTTCTGTTGCAGACTTAATTTGTTCAGAACGTCTAACCTCGACCCGGACGGATGCATAAAATTTGAGTGCGCGTCCTCCAGGTGTTACTTCTGGATTTCCGAACATGACCCCTACTTTTTCTCTTATTTGGTTAATAAAGATGGCAATCGTACCCGTCTCACTAATCGCGCCATTTAATTTGCGCATCGCCTGTGACATGAGTCGAGCTTGTAAGCCGACATGCGAAGCGCCCATTTCACCTTCGATTTCTGCTCTTGGAACGAGAGCAGCGACTGAATCGATAACTAAAATATTAACCGCTCCACTTCGCACAAGTGCTTCTGCAATTTCAAGCGCCTGTTCGCCAGTATCTGGCTGAGAGAGAAGGAGTTCGTCAATGTCTACACCGATCTTTTCCGCATAAACAGGGTCAAGTGCGTGTTCCGCATCTATAAAGGCTGCTGTCCCGCCTTGTGCCTGCACTTCTGCAATCGCATGAAGAGAGACCGTCGTTTTACCAGATGATTCCGGACCGTATATTTCAATAATACGACCTTTCGGATATCCGCCAATCCCCAAAGCCTTATCGACTTGAATAGATCCACTGGAAACGGCACTCACACGTTTGTCGGCCTGTTCACCTAACTTCATAATCGCCCCGTGGCCAAACTGCTTTTCAATTTGCTTTAATGCAGCATCTAATGCTGCTTGTCTATCAGCACTCATTATTATCATCCTTCCCAAAAATAAGCGCCTCTTGAAAGAAAAACGCTCTCCATTATTGTTTCATTATAATGCGAAACACATTCCAGGAAAGGCTCATATATCAATGGCGAAAATTTGTTCTATATTCATTATATAGAAACGTGTGTTTGTTGTCAAAGGAACAAATACATGGAAATAATCTAAAATTTGGAAAATATTTCCCCTATTTTCATTGAAATCGAAGAACTTGTTTGAATATGTATAAAAGAACAGTTAAACAGAGATAATAGATAAGCAATCTGAAATTGCGACTTATGAAGTATTTTTTATGCTAGGAGGAACAAAATGGAAAGCGGTAAAGTGAAATGGTTTAACAGTGAAAAAGGATTTGGGTTTATCGAACGTGAAGGGGGAGAGGATGTATTTGTCCATTTCTCTGCTATTGAAGGTGAAGGATACAAATCATTAGACGAAGGCCAGACAGTGACTTTTGAAGTTGAAGATGGTCAACGCGGCCCCCAAGCAACAAATGTAAGCAAGGCATAATGAACGATGCGAAAACAGACCTGGAGTTCCAGGTCTGTTTGTATGTAAACAAAGGAAATAACGACGGCAAGACGCCGTGTTTATATTTAATAAAACGGGATAAACATGAATATATGCTAACTTTTGTGGATGGAGGGAAGTATCATGCCAGAAGAAAAAAAAATAAAATATAGTGACTCAATCGAGCAAAAGGAAAAAAAAGAAAAGGGACAAGATATTGAGCCACAACGAGCTCGAGATCAAAAAAAATCCGGAAAAGAAGATAAAAACCCTGACGACTTTGAGTAAATGCTTACTATGAAAAGAAGACGAGTTTAAATTGCTCGTCTTTTTCGATATTCCAATTAAAGGTAAAAGATAAGGAGTGAGCACATGAAATCAAAATCAGATAGAGAGTCCTTTATAGACGACTTGGATGATCAAAATGACAAATTGTATTTAATTTTAAGAGGCCATCTTTATATTGAACATGAATTAAACAAATTGCTCGAAGGTTTTATCCCAAATCCAAATATATTAGAACTGTATAAAGAACGATTTCGGACTAAAACGGAAATAGCGTTTGCCTTTAACTTGATTGAGCAAAACCAATGCGAAATGCTTCTTGAATTTAATGAACTGCGAAATAAATATGCTCACCGGCTGAAATATAACATTAGTCATCAAGAAATTATGAAGCTAAAAAGTCAATTAGGGGAAATAGAAGGGCTCGAACGACTTGTAGAAGATATCATTACAGAGAATAAAAGCACTTCTGTAACAGATCTAAAAACAGTCATCGCTGGACTCCGTACTATGTTAAATGTAAAAGCAGCGGGAATCAAGAAGTGTGAAAATCCATCCTTTCAGGTGATCAATTTGAAAGAATTGGAAAATGGGTAAGGGGGATTCAGCAGAAATAATGTTGAATTTTTTTGTGTTTTTTAAAGGATAAGAGGATTGTTTTTCCTCCTATATCCGTCATAATAAGAAGGAGAAATTTTATAAAGATGAGGAGTACGAAACAATGATTACGATTGAAAATGATTGGTTAAAAGTAAGCATTCGAACAGAAGGAGCCGAAGTACGAGAGGTGTACCATAAAAAAAACGAGTTAGATTATATGTGGACAGGTGACAGTGCATATTGGGGACGTGTATCTCCTGTCTTGTTTCCTATTGTAGGACGTTTAAAAGGAGATCAGTACGTAGTGAACGGGGAGCCCTATTCGATGTCCCAACATGGTTTTCTGCGTGATGTCAACTTTGAGATTGCCGAGCAAACAGCGAGCAGCGCTTCTTTTCAATTTGAATCGGATGGTCTATTCACTGATATATACCCGTACGAATTCAAGGCAATCATTCACTATATACTAAGTGAGGCATCCCTTATCGTCCGCTGGGAAATAATGAATGAAAACAAAGAAACGATGTATTTCTCGATCGGTGCGCATCCGGCGTTTCGAATCCCACTATTGGAAAATGAAACAGTCGAGGATTACAAAGTAAAAGTGATTCCTGCTGAAAATAAGAAAGCAATGGAATATGAACTAACAGATTCACTTATTAAAGAAAAAGGCTCAGCTGACGGCGTTCAATCATTTTCATTAACCCCGTCCCTATTTGCAAATGATGCATCTATTTACAGTAACATTGATTATGTCACGCTTGAATCGACAACGACAAGCAATGGAATCGACGTCACGCTAAAAGGATTTCCATTCGTGGGGATTTGGTCTAACTACAATGAGGCAGACGGCACAATTGCTCCGTTTATTTGTATTGAGCCGTGGTACGGTGTTGCCGATACAAACGAGACATCGGGGGAATTAAAGGACAAATTCGGTATTAATAAGCTTGAGGTAGGTGAAACATTTCAAGCGGAGTATGGAATGAGATTTAGATAAGTGTTCAAATCGAACGTGGTCTGATTTTTAATGAATAAAATCGAATTGTATAGTACATCATTTATCCATGACACTTGTCATATTTAAAGCATGACGGGTGCTACTGCACAAGTGAAAATTCCTCCGTTATAATAAGGCATATCATCAATTAGCGGAGGGAACACAACAATATGAGCAAAGAAAAAGCAATAGTTTTACGAAAACAAGTTGCTCCATACGAAAAATCAAATACGAAAGCAAGTGTATGGCAGCTCATTAACACGATTGTACCATTTGTCGTTATCTGGTACTTAGCGTATCAAAGCTTGTCCATTTCCTACTACCTTACGTTAGGGTTATCGGTTATTGGCGCAGGATTTATTACGCGGATATTCATTATTTTTCATGACTGCTGCCATCACTCGTTCTTTAAAAATAGAAAATTGAATCGCATTGTCGGAACGCTTACGGGTGTTTTAACGCTTTTCCCTTATGATCAATGGGCACACAGCCATAATATCCATCACGCAACAAGCAGTAATTTGGATAAACGGGGAACCGGTGACATGTGGATGATGACGGTTGAAGAATATGTAACTGCCCCATTAAAAACACGTATTGCGTACCGCCTCTATCGGAATCCAATCGTTATGTTTGTCATTGGACCTATTTGGGTATTTCTTATTACGAATCGTTTTAACGTAAAAGGAGCAAAAAAGAAAGAGCGTATGAATACGTATCTTACGAACATGTTGATTTTGGGAAGTGCGGCATTGCTTTGCTGGACAATTGGCTGGCAGTCATTCTTGCTTGTACATGGTCCAATGTTCTGGATTGCTGGTTCGATGGGTGTTTGGCTCTTTTATGTACAGCACACGTTCGAAGATTCTTATTTTGAAGAAGATGAAAATTGGAATTTTGTTCAAGCAGCCGTGGAAGGAAGCTCTTTCTACAAGCTTCCAAAACCGTTGCAGTGGATTACAGGAAATATCGGCTTTCACCACGTACATCATTTAAGCCCGCGTGTACCGAATTATCAATTAGAAGCGGCACACAACAACGCGGATCCGTTGCAAAATGTACCGACCATCACCCTCTGGACGAGTATTCAGTCTGTAAAATTCCGTTTGTGGGATGAGCAAAAGAATAAATTTGTTACATTTAAAGATGCAAATCAATCTGTTAAATTGTCAAAGAATACCGTCATTAGTGACTAAATCGTACAAACGCACATGCAAGGCCATGTTTCCGTATTAACGGGAACATGTTTTTTTTTACAAAAAAGTGGTAGATATGTGCTAAAATAAGAAGCAAGTACCAGAAAGATGAGGAATACGGATGAAAAAACGAACGACAGTCTTTCAAAAAAGTTCGGGTATGTCTCCATATATATGGAGTATTTTAAGTTTTTTGCCTTTTTATTTTATATTCCAATCTTCCTCGACGAAGGAAATTATCTTTGGGATCACACTGACGGTTCTCTTTTATGTGAGCTTTCGGTTCGCGTTTCTATCTAAAAATTGGCCTGTTTATGTATGGATCTGTATTTTAGTAGGTATATCCATCATCATGACGATCCTCTTTCAGTTTATCTATTTTGCCTTTTATATTGCGTACTATAACGGCCATATAAAAAAGAGAGCGGCTTTTATTACAGCTTATGTCATTCATTTAGTTGGCACATCTTTTTCGATCAATTACAATTTTGTTCTGAAAGATCCATTCTTTATTCAGCAGCTGCCGCTCATCGTAATTGTCTTTATTAGTGTCATATTACTGCCATTTAATCTATATAATCGAAAAAAACAGGACAAGCTTGAAGCGGAACTGCAAATGGCGAACAATCGAATTTCTGAATTGGTCAAACAAGAAGAGCGGCAGCGCATTGCCCGTGATCTTCACGACACGCTTGGACAAAGACTGTCTCTCATCGGCTTGAAAAGTGACCTTGCGAGAAAGCTTATTTATAAAGATCCGGAAAAGGCAAAAGAGGAATTAATCGATGTGCAGCAAACCGCCAGAACGGCATTAAATGAAGTGCGGAATTTAGTTTCATCCATGCGGGGTATTCGGATCAACGACGAAATTATACTCGTTCAACAACTGTTAAAAGCAGCACAAATCGAATATACGGGTGAAAAAGAATTTAAATTGAACAACGTATCGCTTTTTGTTGAAAATATTATTAGTATGTGCATGAAAGAAGCCGTGACCAATATTGTCAAGCATAGCCAGGCTTTTTCTTGTCATATTAGCATCAAACAGACGAAAACCGGGCTGCGATTAACAATAAAAGATGATGGTATTGGCATGGCCCGGCAAGATATTGGAAAAGGAAGCGGCCTTCTTGGAATGAGAGAGCGGCTGGAATTTGTAAATGGCAGTCTAGATATTCGATCAGATAGTGGAACGATGATTATTATGAATGTGCCAAATGACGTGAAACAGCGTGATGAGGAGGAATATGAATGATAAGAATTGTCATTGCCGAAGATCAGCGGATGCTGCTCGGGGCATTAGGATCGCTGCTCAGTTTAGAAGACGATATGGAAGTAGTCGGTCAAGCAGCAAATGGGGAAGAAGCGGTAGCACTCGTTCAGACGTTACAACCGGATGTGTGTATTATGGATATTGAAATGCCATTGAAGACAGGATTAGAAGCTGCAGAGGAGTTAAAAGACTGCGGCTGCAAAGTGATCATTTTAACAACATTTGCCCGTACAGGCTATTTCCAGCGTGCGATCAAAGCGAAAGTGGGCGGCTATTTGTTAAAAGACAGCCCGAGTGAAGAACTCGCCAGCTCTATTCGTAGCATTATGGCTGGAAGACGCGTATATGCGCCTGAATTGATGGACGATTTTTATAGTGAAGAAAACCCGCTGACGGAAAGGGAAAAGGATGTACTAGAGCTTGTAGCTGATGGGAAAAACACAAAACAAATTGCTGAGGAACTTCATATTAAAAATGGTACGGTACGAAACTATATTTCGACTATCTTTGATAAGCTCGAAGTGAAAAATAGAATCGAAGCCATCTCGCAATCGAAAGAAAAAGGATGGTTTAAGTAAATAAGAAAAGCTGCTTGTGTTTACTGCGAGCGGCTTTTCTATATTTACAACAGTTTTGAATAAGCAATTGGTTCTGTCTTAATGGACAGAGTTTTTTGCTTTTACCGGATATTAGAGGAATTTGGAGTCACGGGGTACATATATATGATGGACAAGCATGATGAAAAAAAGGAGGGGAGCAGATGGATTTGTTCATAGGTGTTGGACTTGCAATAGCTGGGTATTTTATCTGTGATGGATTACGAAATTACCAAAATCCAACGGAAAAAAGCTTCTTTGATTATTTTAAAAAAAATGATCAACGTGAATTGTTGACGGAGAGCAGCGTGCATCATTTTTTGGGCATAACGAAAGAAGAAGCGAGAATGTTAATTCACGAACACCCTGATATTCCTCACTTTAAATTAAATGGACAAGTGTATTTCTCTAAAACCAAATTGCGTGAATGGGTAAAAGAATAAAGGTTCACTTTATCCCGCATTAACGGGCAGTAAGACCCCCGCTTCAAGACATCGAAAAGAAAAGAAGGATAAGCGGGGGATCCACTACCCGTAAAAGCCCGATTAGTTCGGGCCGGCCGAAGCCGGTCACTCAGGTATTGCCGCAGGACGCGGCGCTCTTTACCTGAGTTCCTTTTTATTCAGTGGGGGATGAAGAAAACCCCCACTGAATGAAGTTTCACTTTATCTCAGGTATTGTCGTAGGACGAGGCATTCTATACCTGAGTTCTCTTTTATTCAGTGAGTATGAAGAATATCCCAATGAATGAAGTTTCATCTTATTTCATCACACTATCCAAATAGGTGCACTCTGCATATATTAGTTATGGAGAATATATGCAGGCGAGGTGTGCGATATGGAGAAAATGTTGACGGACTATGTACTTCTTTTAAAGGCATTTTTACCTAGAGGAGCTGAAATTCTGGAGCTACAGCAGCCAGAAAAACGTCCTGCGCTCTTGCTAGCTGACTTAGATGGGGATCATTGCCTAGAACTGGTAGGGGCTTATAAAGATCATGGTGAAAATTACATCATCATATTGAAAGAATACGATCATACGTGGTACCAAGTGGCTCACATGAAAGGGAGCGGGTACAGTATAACGGATTTATTGGCTGCTCCTGTTGTAGACTGTACGATTAACACATTGCTCATCGGCTGGAAAATTTCAGGCATTTGGTCAGAGCTTGATTTACTGCAGTGGACCCCAGAAGGCTTTCAGCATTTGACGCCGAATAAAAAGGTTTACAGCAAAATGGCAGTAGAAAATATGAATGAGTGTCCTGGCACGTATGAGATTGCCCTCTGGGATCATGACACAGGAAATGCCTATCAAATAGATATCTATCGTTGGTGCACAAACGGCCTCGTTAAAGCAACGGATGTATACCCTTATTACTTCAAGAAAGTAGCGAATTACTATAAAGCCTTACTTCAAGAGATGGATTCTCCTGTTTATTGGTACTATTTAGCTGATGCGCAAATGAAAGCAAAATTGTTCGATCAAGCTTTAACGACTATTCATAAAGCGCTGTCCTCATCGACTCCTTACCCTTCTAAAGAAAAGCTGCTTGAGATGAAGCGTCAGCTGCAGGCGGAAAATAATAAGGTCGTTCAAGTGAAGCGGGGAGACGTGACCGGGGATGGAACCATTGATACGGTCTATCTGACAGCCGATCAAACGCCGGACAGTCCATTTTGGCAAAATATCACTCTTGTCGTACGAGATGGAAGAAGCAATCAGTATGAAAAGATTGAACTGAAAGAAAATGCTGGCTATAATCCGACTATTTTTCTTGGTGAATTTACAGGGGACAAAGTGGAGGATATTCTCATTATTATCAATACAGGCGGAAGCGGCGGAACGATTTATGCCTATGTGTTTTCGTTTATAAACGGGGAAATTCGTCAAATCTTTGATTCTGAATCATTTAATGAAAAATATACGTATAATGTGGCATATCAAGATCATTATAAGGCCACTGTGACGAGCTTCAACAAGAAGAAGTATACAATTGATCTCATGTATAAAGGTGCTGATTATTTAGCGGAGATTTATAACGCGGATGGGACACTGAAAGAGCCAATCGAAGGCTGGGTATCTCCTTTGTCGGGACTGTATCCCGTTGATTTTGACAGGGATGGCACGTATGAACTGAACACATTTCAAAACATCGCTGGCCGATATAATGCCGATGGACTTGGCTATATGGAGAATGTACTTAAATGGAATGGCAGAGAATTTGCACCAGACCGCCAGCATGTGGCGATCTTTGGTGAAGAGTTGAATACGGTCAAACTGGATTTACCTAATATGAAAATGAGGCTTCCGGAAAGATTAAAAGATCCTATGTAATAGAACGTTCTTCTACTGACACCATTCGATTTTTGGAATGGTGTTTTCATGTATGGTAAAATGAATAGCCTGTACAATCCATAATAAGCAGAGCAACGGGTCTATTCTATATTGGAAAATGCCGATAGATCTGATTTTTTACCGATCACGATTAAAATATCACCGTCGTTCATGATGTGGTCAGGTGTAGGGGAGATGGTCACTTCATCATGGCTCATGACGGCAATTACATTTAAATGATACGTTGCTCTTATACTAAGATCCTGTAAGCTTTTCCCCCCCATGCTTGACGGGATTTTTATTTCTTCTATGCTGTACTCATTTGACAGTTCGATAAAGTTTAAGACATTAGGTGATAACAGCTGATGGGCAACGCGTTCGCCCATATCTTTATCCGGATAGACGATCCAATCAGCTCCGACTTTTTCTAACACTTGCCCGTGTAATTCGTTCAGTGCTTTGGCGATGATTTTTTTAATCCCCAACTCATTTAAGAGCAATACGGTCAAAATACTTGCCTGCATATTACTTCCAATGGCGACGATGACACAATCAAAATTGCTAATACCGATGGATTTTAATGTTGCTTTTTCAGTCGTATCGGCTACAGCTCCGTGCGTAATAAATAATTCAGCATCTTCGACTTCGTCCGCGTTTATATCAATACCCATCACTTCCTGGCCGGCTTCATGCAGTTTTTTTGCAATACTTGTTCCGAATCGGCCCATCCCAATGACCGCAAATTGTTCTTTTTGCATCTTGTCGCTACACTCCTTATAAATTCATCATTTTCACGCATTCCTCTTCCGCTTCAAAATATAACTTCATTTTAAGATAGGGGTCCAAAAGGGGAGTCATAAGCCCCCACTTCAAACAGCTTGAAAGAGCGTTAAGTGGTGCGTAGTTGACTAGCCAATCATTATTTTTCCTTTCGGATAACGGAACGCATTCGGTTTTTCTCTTGTCGCAACGGCATAGGCAATCGTTAAAGGTCCAACCCTTCCTGCAAACATAGCGAAAATAATGAGTATACGGCCAATGGGTGATAATTCAGGGGTCAGTCCCATGGATAAACCGACGTTAGAAGAGGCAGAAACCGCTTCAAATAAAATCATTAGAAAGTCTTTTCCACTTTCTGTAATCGTTAGCAGCATCGTAAGGATAATAGCGAGAAATATCCCACTGATTGTGATGGTAAGAGCTTTATAGATGGTGCCAAAAGGAATACATTGGCGAAAGAATACAACATCTTCTTTCCCTTTTATCTGTGACCAAACAGCCCCTAATAAAGTTGCAAAAGTCGTTGTTTTAATTCCGCCCCCAGCTGAACCAGGAGAAGCTCCGATGAACATAAGAAAAATAAGCAGGAATAAAGTAGACTGTGATAAATCGGAAAGGTTCAATGTACTGGAACCGGCTGATCGTGGCGTAACAGATTGAAAAAGGGAGGCTAACACTTTTCCAGAATAAGATAAGGGCTGCAATGTTTTAGGGTTTCCAAACTCTAATAGCAAAATGAAAATTGTGCCGCCAAACGTTAAGACGAAACTCGTAGCGAGTACTATCTTCGTATGTAAAGAGAGACGGCGAGTTTCTCTGTATTCGAACACCTCATTCAAAACAATAAACCCAATACCGCCCACTGTAATAAGTGCACAAACGGTTAAACTGACAATCGGATCTTCTGCATAAAGGGCTAGACTTTTAAATCCCCCCGTTAAGTCAAAACCGGCATTATTAAAATTTGAAATCGCATGGAAAACCCCGTAATAGACTGCTTTTCCAATGGGCATTTCAGCAGTAAAACGAGACGCTAAAAGGATCGCTCCAAAGATTTCAATCGTAACGGTAAAAAGGATAATTCTTTTCGTTAACTTCACAACGCCTGAAATGGACGAGCTGTTTATTGATTCGCGAAGTAGCAACCGTTCTTTTAAAGAAATTCGTTTTCCTAACAAAACTGCAAAAAAGGTAGCAAACGTCATAAAGCCAAGTCCTCCTAGTTGAATGAGTGACAAAATGACGAGCTGTCCAAATAAGGTAAAGGTAGTGCCTGTATCCACAACGACGAGACCATTGACACAAGCAGCAGATGTAGACGTAAATAAAGCATTTAAAAAAGACAGCCCATTTCCATCGACTGTCGCATAAGGCAGGGATAATAGAAATGTTCCCATTAAAGAGATCGTCAAAAAGCCCAGTACGAGAACTTTGGGAGGGTCTAAAAATTTTTTCAACTGTTTCAACTCCCTGTTTGTAAAATGAAAAGTACAATCGATTTTATAAAATACATTGTTTACACTATTCTGTCCTGATACTTCATGAACATTCATAAAAACACACAGCCTGAAAAAGAAATGCTCTTGTGGGCTGTGTGTTTTTCCTTCTATTTAATTTTGTATCTTTCCATCTATCATGACTTCAGCATAAACACCAAAACTGCTCGCATTGTTTTTGATGATTGATTTTAAAATATAGGAATTTTTTGGAATATTGTCTTGTGCAAGGGTTATTATGACACACGGCTTCGTTGATTGCAAAATTTTTAATTTATTACCATTGGAGATAATATGTAATGGACAAGCCCGTCTATTGAAAGACTGGGCTTCAGATTATTCATTATTCTTTTGGAATCGTGTAATGTTCGACATAATCGATCCGTTCAATGAGACGGGGATGAGATCCTTGGAACAAATGAATCACATCAGGATCATATCCGGTTGTTTTGGAATCTATTGTGAGCTTCTGAAAACTTGAAATAGCGGCTTCTTTGTCCTTTGTCAAGTTCAATGCATACTCATCCGCCTGTATTTCCATGTATCTTGAATAGGCATTTTCCAAAGGAGACAGGGGGAAACTGACGATCGATACGGCTAACAAAAGAAGGGGAAGAGCCGCAAAATCATCGGCTTTTTGAATACCAATCCGTGAACCAACATTTCTTAAAAGGAAGTGGTACACATAGTACGTGCCGAATGCGATGTAAAAGGTCATGAACACACTTAAAAATAGGTTGTGGTACATATGCTTTAACGTATAGTGGCCGATTTCATGCGCTGTCACAAAACGAATTTCATCGATCGTCAATTTTTCAAGCGTAGTGTCCCCAATAACAATTTGCATGTTGGAACCGATACCTGTGACATATGCGTTCATCTGATTCGTTTGTTTAGACATATTCATCTCTAAAATTTTCGCATCCGGAATCCCGGCTTTTGAGGCGAGTTGTTCAATCTCAGCACGAACAATTTTGTCTTCAAGCGGTTTATATTCATTAAAGAGTGGACTAATAAACTGTGGGACAAGAAACATCATGAGAACGGTAAAAGGCAGGCAAAAGCTCCACAAACTAAGCCACCATTTTTTCGGCTGTTTTCCGATGAGCCAGAAAGCACCGAATAAGAGAGGCATTATGATGAGAAAGTCTATGCCGAGATCAAGGAGAAAATCTTTTGCCCAAGAGTACAGGCTTTGACTCGTCAAATCATAATGATGGCCGAGATAAAAAAAGAACAGATCAAGAGGAAGGTAAATGGCTGCGAGTATGAGTGAAAGGACGGCATAGTAAAAAGAAAATTGCCAGAAGGAGCGTTTGGCGATTTTTTTGGCATGGACACATACCCGTTTGGAACAGGAAAGAACGGCAATGAAAAGGAAAAAATCAAGTGGTGTTTTTAGAAAAAAAGTAAAATAACCGATCAAATCAAGCTGGTGGGACTCTTCGATTTGAGCCAAGGTTAAAAAGGCAGCAGGGTCTGCTGTCGTTCCTTTATAATCTTGTGGGATATCACCGGGCGTAAGACTAAATAGGTACAAACTGATGCCAGCTACATAAATCAGATAAACGAGAAAAAAGATGACATAAAAAGGTTGCATTGCCCATGTTTTTTCACGGATATTCCTATCACTCCATTACGCTTTATTGGCGGATTCATTAATTGACTTTTTAGTTTATGAGTACTATCTTTTTTTATGATTGATATGACGATGTATGGCGTATAAAATGTTATGAATTGGACGATAATTGAATGTGTTTGCATATAAAAGGAGGAAGTAAGACGAAAAAATGAAAGTCATTGGATATGTACTCAGTCTCATAGGAGTAGGCGTGTTAGGTGTATCGATTTGGCTTTATTATCCGCAGTATCAAATCGATAAGGTGAAAAAAGAAACGGCCGCTGTTTCACATACAATGGCGAGTGAACATCACATTTCGTATACGGAATATTACCGTTCTGTCGATAAACCAATTCTTCATCATCTAGCGTTAGGTGATTCAATTATAAAAGGTTTCGGGGCTAGTTCGAACAAGAATTTAGTCAAAGCATTTTCATTGAACTTGGAAAAGGACATTCAAAAACAAGTTATTTATCAAAATGAAGGTATTAATGAAATCACAAGCGAAGAATTAAACAACTTAGTCCAGCAAGGAGAATTTGACGAGAAGATTAAGAATGCAGATATTGTCACCATTAATATTGGGGGGAATGATATACTGCGCCTCGGTTTTGAGGAAGGCTTTTATGAAGCAATCCGCTCATTTGATCGAATCCAAACCGACTTTGTTCATAACCTATCGAGTACGATGAATCGAATTAACAAGCTTAATCCTAATGCGACTGTTCTTTTGTTGGAGCTATATAACCCATTGGATCAAGAAAACGAATTTTATTCTTTAGCAGATAAAATACTCCCTAAATGGAACTTGAAGCTTTATCAACTAGCAGATGAAGTGGACTATGCAGTAGTGATTGAAACGACGGATGTGATCAATAGTGAGCAGCGGCAGTATCTTTCTTATGATGGAGTCCATCCGAACGCACGCGGATACGATGCGATTGCTGAACAAATGTTGATCCAATTAAAAAACGATACGAGAACGTTAGTGGAACAATATTAAATAGACTGAATGTAGATGTTAATGAAGCGGGAGATTTTAAGTTAACGGAATAGGCTTGTTAACGATTAGGCATCCATTTGGGGGTGCTTTTTTCTTTTGTCTTTTAGATGAACAAAGGAGAAAGAAGCCGGAGGGCAAAAGATTCAAAATTGAAGAGAGGTGGGACGGTGTGGTACGATTTAATAATTATAGCTTTTCTGAACGAGAAAATGGATATGAACTAAATGCTGATATTAATGGTGCTTTAAACATTTTGTGTAAAAGTAACTTGCTGGATTGCAAAATCCTACAAGTTAGAGGGAGCTTGGCTCGCCCATCAAGGATAAGGGTTAAATAACCAAACTTCTTGTAAAGAATCCCACTCGTTTCACCTCAAGATGAAGGGCTTGTCCCTTTAGGGGTGGGAGAAGTCAAATGAGAGTAAGAAAAAGATATTGTAGGCAGGAGGAATCTCGTTGGTTAAACTGGTTAACGGACAAAAAATAGAGTTAACGAAGCCGTCTTCTATGGTGACATCTATTCAGCTCGGTCTTGGTTGGTCGATCAGTGACGATTCAGCATCTCATTTTGATTTGGACGCATTAGCCTTATTAGTGGATGAAGCAGACAGCATTCATTCAATTGTATTTTATAATCAGTTGACAGCGTTTGATGGAGCGGTTGTTTTGTCAAATGATAATCAAAATGGTGCCGGAACAGGCGATGATGAACAATTATTCCTTCAATTATCGTATGTACCTGCTTCGATTTACAAAATAGTGGTGGCAATTGTCATTCATGAGGGGGATGAGCGCGATCAAACATTTGGTAAGGTGAATGATGCTTATGTCCGTATTGTCAGTGGCGAAACGAAAGAAGAAATCGTCTGTTATGAGCTTGAAAAAGATTTTTCGAATGAAACAGCTGTTGTCATTGGTGAAGTGTGCCGAACGGAAGATGGCTGGATATTTGAGACTTCTGGAAAAGGCATTGAAGGCGGCATTCGTTCAGTATGTAAGGCGTACGGAATGACGGAATGGCCGGATTCCTTTTTGGAAAAGAAAAAAGCGCTAACTAAAACATCCCCTTTATATGCAAAGAAGCCACTTTTTTAAGAGTGGTTTTTTTGTATGCAAACAAAGTGCATCTGTTACTTGTATCGTGTACGATGAAAATGAACGCGATATAAATTGGGAAAAGAGGAGATAGCTAAATATGACAAGTGTATATGATTTTGAAGTAAAGAAGCCGAATGGTGAAATAACATCGTTAAAAGAGTATGAAGGAAAGCCATTACTGATTGTCAATACCGCGAGCAAATGCGGATTCACGCCTCAGTTCGGCGGACTGCAATCCCTTTATGAAAAATATAAAGATGAAGGACTGGTTGTGCTCGGTTTTCCATGTGATCAGTTTAATAATCAAGAGTTTGATGACATTAGCGAAACGACCGAGTTTTGCCAGCGAAACTATGGTGTCTCGTTCCCGATGTTTGCGAAAATTAATGTGAACGGTGACAATGCAGACCCGCTATTTAAACATCTGACGACAGAGAAGAAAGGGATTTTATCGAAAAAAATCAAATGGAATTTCACGAAGTTTTTAGTCGATAAAAATGGACAGGTTGTCGAGCGGTATGCACCGGCGACGGTTCCGGGGAAAATAGAAGAGGATTTGAAAAACGTATTATAATGAATCGTTTAAAAAGCGCAGGGGCTTAATTGTCTCCAGTGCTTTTTTAATAATAATAGCGGCTTCTGGAGATCATAATGGACAACATCTACTATAGGGGGTTTTTTATGAGTACTCGATATTGCTGCCCAAACTGCAAAACGAATCGGTCTAGATTCAACATAATTGAACAGGTTGCCCATGCGGTCAAATTAGATTCTCAAACAGGTGAAGTCATTGAACGATTTGAAGGTCCCGATGAAGCAGGCCCTTTTCATACTGTTTACAACGGTCCAAAGCAGAGAATCCAATGTGCTGCTTGCGGATTAATTGAAGATGAAATGACGTTTATTAAATTTGGTGAGAAATAACGATCCTGCTTCATATCATGAAAAAATGCAATTCAATTCAACAGTGTTGCGTTAACACCTCCAGGATTTTCACGAAATCTTGGAGGGCTTATTGGTCTATAACACAATTTTATACAACTATAGTCTATACATAATTTTAAATTAAATCATGTCTTTTTGAGAGAGTGATTTTTTAAGTTTTTTATTATCGGATGGGATGCTTGTAGAGAGCGTCATGCCGCATGCTATTTATTTACTTTCTGCTTTAACACAGAATAGAATTGTTGGCCAAAACGATGTTGAACGAAAAAAGATCTTTCGTTTCGAGTTAGTTGATGTCAGGATTGCTATGCTCATTGCAGGTGCAATCAATGCTAGTATGTTAAATTGGATAATGATTTTCAAAAAAACCTCTGAATTGTACGATATTTTCATACGATTCAGAGGTTTTTTCTTAAATTGTTTGTGATGTGAAATATGTGAAGCTGGAGGATTTATGACCCGCTATATAGAAAAGAAGACTTATAAAACCAAGCATGATGAGGCCTAAAATAGAAAGAAGCATCTTCTCATATTTTTAAACATAGCGATTACATTTAAGGTAATGACTATTGGAATACCAATATGAGTCCTGATAGTATACAAGAAGTAAAAGAAGAGGACTATTTTAGTCTGCAGGAAAATAGAACCAAAATAAACGTTATGGTAAAATGGAAGATAAATAAAGAGAGACAGGAGCATGATAGAGTGAAAGCATCTTTTGGAAAGATCGGCCTCCTAGCGATTCTTGTAGCCAGTCTTATGAATAATAATGGTGAAGCGTTGGCAGAGTCATCCGGTATGTCTGCATGTGAGGCGTTTGGGAATGTGAAAACAGGCGTGAATCCGTCTTTTCAGCATGTGAACTGTCTTTTGACGAATGCGGCACTTGAAGCAGATATTCCACCAGAAGTTTTCAAAGCAGTGGCAACGAAGGAAAACGGCGGCTGGAAGCAGTTTGATGCAAATGGAAATGCCGTAACGTCATCTGACGGCGGGATTGGTTTAATGCAGATTACGAATCAATCAAACTATGATCAAGAAAAGCTGAAAACGGATCTTGTTTACAATATCGAAGCAGGCATTCAAATTCTCGATAGTATGTATGACCGCACATCGTCGGATCTCCCGAAGATTAAAGATGCGGGACGTCATGTGATTGAAAACTGGTATTTTCCAGTGATGGCGTACAATGGCATTAAGCCTGTGAACAGCCCGATTGTAAAAGGGACAGGCCTTGTGAATACAAATGCATATCAAGAGCGGGTGTTTGCAATTATTGAGCAGGACAGCTTTGCAGGGGATAGAGAACTTGCGGCATTTCCGTTCCATAAAGATGATTTTGCATATGATCCAAGTTCCAATCAAAACATTACGTTTTTGAAAAAAGAGTATGTAATATCAAAGGATACACATGATTCGATTTATGGGCTGAAAGCGGGGGACTATGCTGTGACAACGGATGCAGTTAATCTACGTATCCAACCAGGCTCCACGATTTTGAAACAGCTACCGAAACAGACAGTTCTGACGGTGACTGGTCCGTTTTTATACGGCCAAGGCACCAATCAATATGTTTGGTATCCGGTGAGGACGTCAGATGGACAAGCTGGCTATATCGCGTCTGCTTATCTCGAAAAAACGGGTGCGCCGGCTATATCGTTTTCAGATGTGAGCATGCAAAATCGTTTTTACACGGACATTACGGCGCTAAGTAAACGGGGAATCATTTCCGGCTTCCCGGACGGGTCATTTGGTCCCCGGCAGATCGTAACCCGCGGACAGGCGGCGATTATGATGGCGCGTGCGTTTCATTTGCCGGTAAGCGGTGGAGATTATATCGAAGCGGTGAAAGAGAATGGCATGATGTCCGGATTTACAGATGGGCACTTTTATGAAAACGATCCTGTCACACGCGGACAAATGGCGATTCTTTTAACAAATGCATTTGACTTGAAGGAAACAGGCGCAATTACATTTTCAGATGTTTCTTCGTCCATGAAGGCGTATGATTCGATTAAACGAGTTGTTGCCGCAGAAATTGCATTCGGATATGGGGACAATACATTCAAACCAGATAGTGACGTAACGAGAGAACAATTTTCAGCGTTTTTAAATAGGGCTCTTCAGAAATAGAAAAAAGCGGAATGTATAATGGGGCGATAGGATAGAGATACTCAGTACCTCGTGGGCCTTCATCAGAAGTATATATGGATAGACATGAAAAAGGGCATTGAAACTTCTCCGTGCTCTTTTAACTATTTTAATTAAATTAGCGTACTTTCAGGATGCGTTTTTACAGTGTATTCACCTCAACAAGAGCAGTGAGGGAGACCCGTTTGAATAGGGTGAGACATAGTAAATATTTAGTCAAGGCTAACACACACTATCTTTATCGGTTAATAAGACGCTACACAATCATTTATTATTTTAAGTTAAAGGTGCTGAGTTAGAAAAAAATTCATGTAATGACAGAAAGATCTCTACTCATTCGCATGTAATCCGTCAAGGTTTACTTGGAATGATTCACATTCTGCCTGAATACATTAATGCAGGAAAGGGTGATCTGCATGTGCGGAATAACGGGATGGGTAGATTTTGCACGAGATATGAGGAATGAACAAGAGACAGTTAAAGCGATGGCGGCAATGCTTAAAAAGCGTGGTCCGGATGACTTTCGTGTGTGGGCAACTCATCATGCAGCATTCGGTCACACTAGGCTCGTTGTCGTCGATCCGGCAGGCGGCGTACAGCCGATGACATGCGGTCCGTATACGATTGTGTATAATGGCGAGTTATATAATACAGAAGAAATTAGACGGGAACTGCTGAAAAAGGGATATACGTTTCAAGGACATTCTGATACGGAAGTGCTGCTGACTGCTTTTATTGAATGGCGTGAGAAATGTGTAGATCGTCTAAATGGAATTTTTGCATTCGGTGTATGGGATGAAAATCAGCAGGAGCTGTTTATGGCGAGAGACCGGCTCGGAGTAAAGCCACTCTTTTATACCGAATGGAACAATTCTTTTTTGTTTGGATCGGAAATAAAGGCGCTTTTGGCGCATCGTCATGTAAACGCGGAGATCGATCGCGAAGGACTCATGGAATTGTTTTCACTCGGACCTGGGCGAACGCCTGGGCACGGAATTTTTAAAGGAATTCATGAACTGCGCCCGGCTCATGCGATTACGTTGAATCGGACTGGACGTCGCATATGGCGATACTGGAACGTGGTAAGCAAGAAGCATCTTCATTCGATGGATGAAACAGCGGAACAGATACGATTTTTATTAAAAGATGCGGTTGAGCGTCAGCTGACAGCCGATGTGCCTGTTTGTACCTTTTTATCCGGCGGTGTTGATTCGAGTGCGATCAGCGCGTTCGCTGCGGATTATTTTCGAAAAAATGGACGAGGTTCTCTTCATACTTATTCGATTGAATATGCGGAAAACAGCCAATACTTTAAGAAAAGTGTCTTTCAGCCAAGTGAAGATAGGCTGTGGATTGATAAAATGCAAAAACATATTGGATCGATTCATCATTCATCGATCATTGAACATGACGAGCTTGCAGGGAAACTAAAGGCGGCGATGATTGCACGTGATGCGCCAGGGATGGCGGATGTGGACTCATCTTTATTATGGTTTTGTGAAGAAATTAAACATGATTTCACAGTTGGGTTGTCTGGTGAGTGTGCGGATGAAATTTTCGGTGGGTATCCGTGGTTTCATCGGGAAGAGTTGTTGAATGCAAGTGGCTTTCCTTGGACTCAGTCGTTAGCGGATAAGACACTTTTGCTGAATGAAAAATGGCGAAACATTCTTCCATTAGAAGAGTACGGGGATCAGCGGTACAATGATCTAATCCGTGAAACACCATATTTCGACGGAGAAAGTGGGCTTGAGCGCCGCCGTCGGGAAATGTTTTATGTGAATATGGTGTCGTTTATGACGGCACTTCTTGAGCGGAAAGATCGGATGAGTATGGGTGCTGGTCTTGAAGTGCGGGTACCGTTTGCAGATCACCGGCTCGTTGAGTATGCATGGAATATTCCATGGGAGATGAAAATGGCGGATGGACGGGAAAAAGGGATTTTGAGGAAGGCTCTTAACGGGTTGTTGCCAGGTGAGGTATTGTACCGGAAGAAAAGCCCGTATCCGAAGACACATCATCCGGACTATACAAACTTGGTCATCGGAATGATGAATGACGTTCTTATCAAAGATTCGCCGTTGCTTGAATTTTTTTCGCGTTCCTCCCTACAAGAGATTACCGATTCGGGAGGGGCATCGTTTCATGTGCCATGGTTTGGTCAGCTTATGACGGGGCCGCAGCTGCTTGCTTATTTTGTACAGATGAATCAGTGGTTTGAAGAATACAATGTGAAAGTGTGTACCCATTAACGTACACAGTAAATGAATGATCTAGGCTTAGGCATCCAATCGGGTGTCTTTTTCAATATTTAGATTTTGTGGTACAGTAAAAAATGAATAGGAGATGAAAATGACGATGATACAATTTGAAAATGTAACAGTAGACAAAGCGGCGAATATTTATTTTGGTGGAAAGGTGACAAGCCGGACGGTTTTCTTTGAAGACGGAACGAAAAAAACACTTGGTATTATGATGCCAGGGGAATATGAATTTGCGACTGTGCTGAAAGAAGAGATGGACATTACGGCTGGAAAACTTCAGTATAAGCTTGCAGGCGGCGAGTGGAAAACAATCGATGGAAGCGGCGTTTTTTACGTGCCAGCGAATGAGTCCTTTCAGTTAAACGTACATACAATAGTGGATTATTGCTGTTCGTATTTAGAAGAGGAATAAAAAATCTGCTTCTGTGTCTTCGATAAAAGTCTCGAGTGTATGAGACAAAATGAAATAATTTGATATCAGGAAGAGTACATTATCGTACTTAGGAAGGAGGAGAAAACATTACCATTGCTTTATCGAAGCAAATGAAGTACTATACGAATACAGGCTGCGTTGTACGTAATCAATAATTAAGTTTTAACCTTTAAGCTGTAATCGGGAGTTTTATATAAAAACGGAACTGACATGCCTCTGTCGATACGACAAGGAGGACAGGCAAGAACGTTTTTGCGAACACCCACTTTGAGGAGTGGTGGTTTAAAACTTTCTTATGTAATCCATACGGCAAAGGCAGCTTGCCCAACAATAACTTTCTAAATCAGTTCCTTATAGGGACTGATTTTTTTGTGTATGAACAGGTTTGTATGTAAACAAATTTATAAAACGTACATACATATGTATAAAATAAGTAATGGAAGAGGGAGATGCTAATGAAACGAGATATTATTACTTTATTAGGTGGTTTTTTGACTTCATTATTCTTGTTTTTAGGAGCAATTGGTGTCTCTTTTGACTGGTTTACGCCGGAAAGTATCGATGCGTTTATTATGCTTTGCGGTTCAATAGTAGCGCTCGGTATTAACTTGTACGCTGTCTGGAAAAATACGTATGTCAGTAAAAAAGCCCGGAAACAGAAGGAAGTATTAAAACAAAAGGGCTTGAAATAATAAAATGAGCAACACGGCGGAGCTTAGACAGCCGTGTTGTTTGCTTTATGTACATCAAATTCCCGCTGAAATTGATTCATTAGTTTGTCCAAATGTTGGCTATGTTTAATCGTATCAGGATGACTGAGTCCATTCACCGTTCCGGCTGAAATCATCAATGTACGCACCGTTTTAATTTGAAGCATTAAGTCATGAAAGTGATCATGGTTATTCATCCTTTACGATCCTCCAAAATAATCATTTTTAAAAGGCTAAAAACATATTAGGGACTAGTATACGTGATGAAAATAAAGAAAGAAACAGTTTCGACAAAAGCTCTTATAACTTTGTACGTTTGTCGAGATCTTTAAAGAGGAAAGAGAGGAAACATCCAGTGGGATGTTGAGCGATTGTACATAAAAAAGGCCCGACTATTAAACAGTCGGGTGGTAGGTCAAGATCTGAAAAAAGCTTTTTCTATATTATATTTTGACTGGAGCGTATTAATAATATACGTTTCATAAATTTCCCGTTCCATCGGATTTTCCACAACACAGACAACAATTTTATGAACGTCATCGCGGTGATTTTTAATGTTTGAGACGTTATCTTCAAAATGTTTACGGATACGCATGCGAAGTTTTCGTGCTTTACCGACAAACAGTAAGTTGTCACTTACATCGTAAAACATATAGATACCTGCTTTGTCGCGCGGAATTTTATGATAATCCGTAAAGCCATATTCTTTGGCAATAGCGGCTTCGCTCGTATCTTCCAGATTTCGTTTTCTTATTAAAATGAAGTCAGCTTGCGGCATGTCAATGTTAATCAAATTCAATCACTTCCTATTCTTTCACATAATGGTACAATGTTATCATAACAGAGAAGAGGTGGCTATGGGTGGCTATTTTAGTATGGACCGGAATTATTTTATTATTTATCGCCAGTTTTATTGGATTTATCTTTCCGGTTGTTCCATCTGTACTCCTCCTATGGGTGGGATTTGTCCTTTATTATTTTGGCATGAGTAAAGACGAGCTATCGGTTGTTTTCTGGATTGCGATGCTTTTATTCACCGTACTGATTTTCGTCGCTGACTTCCTGACAAACAGCTATTTTGTGAAAAAGTACGGCGGATCGAAATGGGGGGAATGGACAGCAGTCGTTGCGATTATCGCCGGTTCATTTATAATACCGCCGTTTGGGATTTTGATTGTGCCGTTTACAGCGGTTCTTCTCGTTGAACTTGCCATTCAAAAAAATATGAAGATAGCTTTTCTTGCAGCCTACGCAACACTCGTTGCATTCTTGAGCGGTACATTCGCAAAAGTCGTCATTCAATTGATGATGATTATTTGGTTCTTTTTTGACGCCATCATTTCACTTTGAGAAAAGGGATCGAGTAAGTAGAAAAAGCGGATTCCACTAAGGGAATCACGCTTTTTTTTGTTCGTTTTGTTCGGCTTCCGCCGATTTACGAAATGTATTATTTTGCAAGGAATTGGTAAGACGGTTCCCGGTTTCCATGTCACTTCCACAAAATGGGCACGAAGGCGAATCATCTTCGGAAAAATTCTTTCTCATCCAGCCATTGCAGTCGTCCTTTGTACACTCCCACGTCTCAATGTCAACGTTTGGTAATGGTTCGGCACGATTTTTGCTGTAATAAGACATAACGTCACCCCCGATTTTATTTGTCAATCTTATCTATTATCTCATACTTTTATTATTTCCGAAATGGGGAATTTTAAACAGAACAAATAAAGAGATCAAAAAAAGACGGTGTTGAAATGCTTGCTTTAATAGTTCTTTTTTAGATTTAAAATTCACCATATCTTACCCATTTTGTGACTATTTATGGGACGGCATGGTTATACAAGAGCCCTTATTTTTCAGGGTATAATCTAATCGTATAATGGGAAAAATTTGTTGTAATAAACCTTGATGTATTAAATGCTTACTTTTATAATATAAACAAATTAAATGTTACTGTATTCAAATATCATGTAATGATTGGATTTACTATATTAAGCCGTTCTATTCGGAATGCAATGGAGAGATGGAATCAAATTTTTTCCGGATTCAGCGATTGAGGTTATGGATGATAAATTCTTGTCACCATCTTTTTTCTACACAGCGATGGTTATGTATAAATGAAATTGACATAAATGGAGTTGCATGATATATTTGAATCCTCATGAAGATCGTAACTTAGAACGTTTCATATAAGAAAATTTGGCATTCTGCTAGTGTTGATAAAACTTATTCACACTGGAGTGGCTTCGGAGCCACAAGGACTTAAGAGAAGGCAGGGCTTAGGTCGTTTAGGTAGATCATAAACGACGATGTGGAATAGAACCGCGGCGGTTTAATTTGAGATGAATGGAGATTTCATCCTAAAAACGTTGTGAGTTACACAATAATGATTGAACGAAACCGGGCTGATTAATCAGTCCGGTTTTTCTATGCTCTTTTTTGCATACAATGTAAAAAGGAGGCGTGACATTTGTACAATAGAGAAAAAGCGGTTGCGTACGCACAACAATGGTGGAACAGCCACAATCCGGCTTTTCCGCATTTTGAAGTCGACTGTACCAATTATATATCGCAATGTTTGTTGGCAGGCGGGGCACCACAGCATGGGTATCCTTATCGGGAAAAAGGATGGTGGATCGGAGGCGGTACATGGAGTTTCAGTTGGAGTGTGTCCCATTCATTGAGATGGTATTTGGAGGGTTCAAAGCAAGGATTAAAGGCAAAAAAAGTATCATCACCTGATCAGCTGCATTTAGGAGATGTTATTTTTTATGATTTTACGGGGGATGGACGAATGGATCATTCAACGATTGTGACAAGCATGCGCGGCGGTGTGCCTTTTGTTAATGCTCATACGAACAACAGCCGGAATCGTCATTGGAGTTACACGAGCTCACCTGCGTATACACCAGCTATCAAATATTTATTTTTTCATATTGAGGAAAACACGTCGCTATAAGAGTTTTTTGTGAAAAATATGCCATTATTATAAGGTTAAAACCTCAAGTAAAAGGATATATAAAGGGAGACAGTGTACCCTTCTATGTCCTTTTTTCTATGAGTAAAAAGCACGTAAGAATGAAAAGATACAATGAATAAAATGAAGGCGGAGGTGTAGGAATGAGTGAGGAAACAGAGCTAAAGAGAACACCACTTTTTGACATATACAAAAAAAATGGAGCGAAAGTAATTGATTTTGGCGGATGGGCATTGCCCGTCCAGTTTACAGGCATTATCGAAGAACATGAAGCTGTCCGGACTAAAGCGGGACTTTTTGATGTTTCTCACATGGGAGAAGTACTTGTCGAAGGAAAAGGTGCCGAATGTTATTTGAATTATCTCGTCACAAACGATGTGACAAAGCTTCAGATCAATCAAGCGCAGTATACAGCGATGTGTGATCCAGATGGCGGAACAGTCGATGATCTGCTCATTTATAAGTTAGAGAATGAAAAATATTTGCTTGTCATTAATGCAGCCAATACTGAAAAAGATTTGGAATGGATGAAGCAGCACGTGAAAGGAAGTGTAAAGCTCGAAAATAGATCAAATGACATTGCCCTGATTGCAATTCAGGGACCTAAAGCAGAGGACATTTTACAAACAGTCACGGACGTTCATTTATCTAAAATTGGCTTTTTCCATTTTGCGCAGAATGTCCGTGTGAACGGTGTGGAAAACGTGCTTGTCTCCCGGACAGGGTATACAGGTGAAGACGGTTTTGAACTTTATTTAAACGCAATTGACGCGGAAAAACTATGGGAGGGCCTTCTAGAAGCTGGGAAAGCAAAGGGCTTAAAGCGATGCGGACTTGGTGCGCGTGACACTCTTCGCTTAGAAGCACGTTTTGCTTTGTACGGTCAAGAGCTCACTGATGACATCAGTCCGTTAGAAGCAGGAATCAGCTTTGCTGTAAAAACGAATAAAGGAAGTGATTTTATCGGTAAATCAACTCTTATACAACAAAAAGAAGATGGGTTAACAAGAAAAATAGCTGGGATTGAAGTAACGGGGAGAGGTATTCCGCGTCATGGGTATAAAGTGTTTTCCGAATTAGAAGAAGAAATTGGGATAATAACATCAGGAACGTATTCACCGACTTTAAAGAAAAATATCGGTCTTGCCTTGATCCAATCGGAACATACTAAAGAGGGAACGCCGCTTAAAATAGAAATACGCCATAAAAAGGTAGATGCCCGTGTTGTCAAAACACCATTCTACAAAAGAGAAGGAGAACGATAAAATGACATCCACTTATCGATACTTACCAGACACAAAACAAGATCAAAAAGAGATGCTCGCTCTTTTAATGATTTCTTCAGTGGATGAATTGTTTGAAGACGTACCAAAAGAAATCCGTTTAGAAGGTGAGCTAAACATTCCGGATGCTTTATCAGAAGCGCTTCTTGTAAAAAAAATGCATCAGCTATCATCACAAAATAAACAGGCCAATCAATACCCTATTTTTCTCGGTGCCGGCACATATGATCATTACATTCCAAGCGTCGTCAATCACGTCATTTCACGGTCTGAATTTTATACGGCGTACACACCTTATCAGCCGGAAATCAGCCAAGGGGAATTACAGGCTATTTTCGAATTTCAAACGATGGTTTGTGAACTGACAGGCATGGATGTAGCGAATTCTTCGATGTACGATGGTCCTACATCACTGGCAGAAGCTGCGTCACTTGCTGTTATGTCAACGAGACGATCAAAAGTGGTTGTATCAAGATCGGTGCATCCTGAATCGAGAGCGATCTTAAATACAGTATCAGGTGGACTAGACTACACTGTCGAAGAAGCTGTACTAGATGGAGATATAACAGATCTCAAAAAGCTGCAAGAACAAATGGATCAAGACACGGCGGCGGTCATTGTTCAATATCCAAACTTTTTCGGTTCTATTGAAGATTTAACGAAGATTAAGAAAATATCAGAAGAGAAAGGCGCGCTTTTCATTGTGAGTGCCAATCCGCTCGCTTTAGCGCTTTTAGAGGCGCCGGGTAAACTAGGTGCGGATATCGTGACAGGGGACATGCAACCACTAGGCATCCCGATGTCTTTTGGCGGCCCGCATTGCGGCTATTTCGCCGTGAAGAAAAAAATGATGCGTAAAGTACCTGGGCGTATTGTTGGACAAACGACGGATGAACAAGGAAAACGAGGGTTTGTCTTAACGCTTCAAGCACGCGAACAGCATATACGCCGAGATAAGGCGTCCTCTAATATTTGTTCAAATCAAGCATTAAATGCACTTGCTTCTGCTGTTTGCATGGCATCACTTGGAAAAGAAGGAATCCGTCAGATGGCACAGTTGAACATTGAAAAAGCGGATTATATGGCTAAATGCCTTCAAAAGAAAGGTTTTAACGTGAAAAATAAAGCTCCGTTTTTTAATGAATTTATTGTGGAGTTACCGCTACCTATTAAAAAAATCAATGCAAAACTGTTGGAGAGGAGCATGATCGGTGGGTTCGATTTAGGGAATGACTATAGACTTGAGAAGCAAATGCTGATTGCGGTGACAGAGCAGCGGACAAAAGAAGAAATTGACCAATTTGTAACGGTGTTGGAGGCGATGATTAATGGCTGAATACAATGAATTAATCTTTGAAATTAGCCGTCCGGGGCGAATCGGATCAAGCCTTCCGGAAAGTGACGTTGAAAAAGTTGATTTACATGATAAGCTGCCTGCTCATTTAATACGTGACTTGCCAGCGGAACTCCCGGAAGTGTCAGAACTGCAGCTTATTCGTCATTACACAGCACTATCAAATAAAAATCATGGCATTGATAATGGGTTTTATCCACTCGGTTCGTGTACGATGAAGTACAATCCGAAAATTAATGAAGATGTAGCACGCTTTGAAGGATTTAGTCGGATTCATCCATATCAGCCTATTGAAACGGTACAAGGAGCCCTTACACTTTTATATGAGCTGCAAGAAGATTTAGCTAAAGTTACGGGCATGGATGCTGTGACGCTGCAGCCGTCAGCCGGAGCGCAGGGAGAATGGACAGGGTTAATGATGGTCAAAGCGTACTTTGCGCAAAAAGGTGAAAAAAGAACAAAAGTACTTGTTCCTGACTCTGCACATGGAACGAATCCTGCAAGTGCAACGGTGGCAGGTTTTAAAACAGTGACTATTCCGTCAAATGAAGATGGTTTAGTGGATCTTACAGAACTCAGAAAACATGTCGATCATGATACAGCCGCTTTAATGCTGACCAATCCAAATACATTGGGGTTATTTGAAAAAGACATTGTTGATATCGCCAAAGTGATTCATGAGGCAGGCGGCTTATTGTATTACGATGGGGCCAATGCGAATGCCATATTAGGGAAAACGACACCTGGGAAAATGGGTTTTGATATTGTCCACTTAAATCTTCATAAAACATTTACAACGCCTCATGGCGGCGGCGGTCCTGGAGCAGGCCCAGTCGGTGTGAAAGAGAAACTGATTCCGTATTTGCCGGTGCCACGTATTGAGAAAGAAAACGATCGATACGTATTGAATAGTCATCACCCTTTATCGATTGGCCGTGTGAAAGGGTATTATGGAAACTTTGGCATACTTGTACGTGCGTACACATACATTCGCACAATGGGGCCTATTGGGTTACGTCAAGTATCTGAAAGTGCTGTTCTGCACGCTAATTATTTGCGTAAAAAGCTGGAGCCTTATTTTGAATCACCATATTCACAATTTTGTAAGCATGAATTTGTTTTATCAGGGTCCAGGCAGAAGAAACTAGGTGTTAGAACACTCGATATGGCAAAACGGCTGCTTGATTTTGGTTATCACCCACCTACTATTTATTTTCCATTAAATGTAGAGGAATGCATGATGATCGAGCCGACGGAAACAGAGTCGAAAGAAACGATGGATGCTTTTGCGGAGGCAATGATTCAGATTGCCAAAGAAGTAGAAGAAAATCCAGAACTTGTATTAGAAGCACCACATACAACAATCATTGGACGGTTAGATGAAGTACAAGCGGCGAGACAGCCCGTATTGCGTTATTCGAAAGAGAAATAAACTGAAAATACTCTTAGGGAGGAGGGGGGAGACATGCGTATATTGTTGACGGAGGCGGCAGTGAATAAATTAAAAGCATCTGTTTCAAACGAAGGGAAATTTCCACGGATTGATGCCAATATATCTGGTGGATGCGGATTGGCCGTCAACCTTTCTATTATTTTCGATGAGCCGCGGCGATATGACAGTATTTTGGAGAATAAGGGTGTTCAAATTCGAATCGATCACTTCACAAAGCGCTATTTGAATGAGGAGATCCACATTGATTATACGAATGAACAAGGCTTCCTGTTTGGAGAGCGCTTTGAATCAGGTGCATGTACGGCGGAAATGCCGTGAAAAATGAATCGCTAAAGTCCAATCGTGACTTTGTTCATCAGAGAATTAGTCCTTAACATTAATTAAGGGCTATTTTTTGTGTGTCAAATTAAAATAAAAAGTGTAGATTCACGTTTCATATTAGGGATAATTATGGTAACATTTAATTAAAAATGATTATCATTTTCAATTGCTTAATTTAGATATGGGTGTTGGCATAAATGCAAACGATTAGAAGAGGTGTATAAAGTATGATTAAGCAGTTTTTCTCTTATTATCGTCCTTATAAGAAACTTTTCTTTTTGGACTTTTTCTGTGCAGTGGCGGCGGGGCTTTTGGAACTCGCTTTTCCGCTTGTCGTTAATCATTTTATCGATGATTTATTGCCGGGTGGCGACTGGAATTTAATTTTGGCCGTGAGCATCGGGCTTTTACTTATTTACATAGTCAATGCAGGTCTTCAATATGTAGTAACATATTGGGGACATATGCTTGGTATTAACATTGAAACAGACATGCGCCGTAAACTCTTTGGCCACGTACAAAAGCTGTCGTTTCGCTTTTTTGATAATACGAAAACTGGCCACCTTATTTCACGAATGACGAGCGATTTAATGGAAATAGGTGAAATGGCGCATCATGGTCCGGAAGATTTGTTTATCGCTTTAATGACACTGACCGGCGCGTTTGCGATGATGGCATACATTAACTGGAAACTGGCTGTACTGACCTTTATCATTATTCCGATTATTTTATGGCTAGCCGTCTACTTCAACAAAAAAATGACCGGCGCCTTTCATCGGCTGTTTGGCGATATTGCGGATTTTAATGCCCGTATTGAGGATAGCATGGGCGGCATTCGTGTCGTGCAGGCGTTCGCCAATGAAAAGCATGAAACAGCGCAGTTTGAAAAAAACAACAGCCGTTTCCGATTGACGAAGCTTATCTCGTATAAAATCATGGCGCTCAACATGTCGATCAGCTACATGCTGATGAGAACGGTGACACTGTTCGTCCTGATTTGCGGTACCTATTTCGTCATGCATGGCGAGTTGACTTATGGCGAGTTTGTGGGCTTTATTTTGCTCTCGAACATTTTCTTCCGACCGATTGAAAAAATCAATGCCATCATTGAAAGCTATCCGAAAGGCATTGCAGGCTTTAAACGGTATGTTGAATTGCTGGATACAGAACCGGATGTAGCGGATTCATGGGACGCGATCGATATCGATAAAGTTCGTGGCGATATTCGCTACCATAACGTCACGTTCGGCTATGAAGGCAAAACATCCATATTAAACGATATTAGCCTGTGGATTAAAGCGGGAGAGACGGTAGCATTTGTCGGACCATCTGGTGCCGGTAAAACGACGATGTGCAGTTTGTTGCCGCGTTTTTATGATGCCCAGGAAGGCTATATCTCCATGGATGGACTCGATACGAAAAAAATGACACTCGCCTCTCTCAGACGCCAGATCGGCATTGTGCAGCAAGATGTCTTTTTATTCTCTGGAACGATTCGTGAAAACATTTTGTATGGCGACCTTAGGGCATCCGATGAAGCGATTATGGATGCATTGAAGCGCTCGCGTCTTGATGAGTTCGTTCTTTCTTTACAGGAAGGACTTGAAACCGTGATCGGCGAACGAGGGGTAAAACTATCTGGCGGGCAAAAGCAGCGTCTGGCCATCGCACGGATCTTTTTAAAGAATCCGCCGATTTTAATTTTGGATGAAGCGACATCTGCTCTTGATACTGAAACAGAACTTGCTATTCAGCAGGCGCTGGCGGAGCTTGCTGTTGGACGCACGACGCTTGTTATCGCCCATCGGCTTGCGACAATTAAGCATGCAGACCGGATTATTGTGGTGACGCCGTCCGGAATCGAAGAACAGGGCAGCCATCATGAGCTGCTTGAGCGTGGCGGCCATTATCGCCGTCTTCATGAAGCACAGTTTGGAAATCGGTAATAATTTTACGAGAGTCTGTAGACCTCGCTTTCAAAATGAAGAACTTGTTTATGATTTGTAAAAAAGTGCCTAAAAGGCGCTTTTTTTTATGTAACGAATATGACAGGGTATTTACACTTTCATTACCGAAACAAGTAGTGAAAGAATCGATTATGTTCAATCCGCTACTGTATCAGTGTTTAAGAGGGTGGTCATTATAGGAAACTACCATTTTCAAAAGGTGGCGAAATTTTCCACGCCAGAATCCATTGCGGGGCGGTAAAAGATCGTGCAACAATAAGTAGGCAGCAGGGGACAGGCATTAAGTAGATTAAGAAAAACACAATCTTTTAGGAGGAATTTATAATATGAAAAAGAATATTCGCATGGCAACAATCGCCGGTGCTGTTACATTAGGACTCTTCACAGCAGGTCAGGCAGAGGCAGCATCGCCAACATGTAATGTCAATGTATCAACACAAACAGTTAAACAAGTTAACGTAAATGAAATAGTAAAGAAATATAATAGTCAACAAGTCAATTTAGATGAATTTGCAAAGAAATATAATATTGATATTAAAAAACTAGTTGAACAGACAACGAAAGCACATGCAACACAACCAAAAGCGCCTGTAACACAAGAAAAAGCACCTGCGGAAGCACCGAAAGCGCCTGTAACACAAGAAAAAGCACCTACGGAAGCACCGAAAGCACCTGTAACACAAGAACAGCCACAGCAAACTGAGCAAAAAGCAGAAGCAGGCAGCGTCAGTGCATTCGAACAGCAAGTCTTTGAATTGGTTAACCAAGAACGTGCGAAACAAGGAGTGAAAGCTCTTCAACTAGATACGAAGTTAAGTGATGTTGCACGTACAAAATCACAAGATATGAAAAATAAAGGCTATTTCTCTCATCAATCTCCAACATACGGTTCGCCGTTTGATATGATGAAACAGTTTGGCATTACGTACAAAGCAGCCGGTGAAAATATCGCAAAAGGACAAAAAACACCGGAAGAAGTAATGAATGCTTGGATGAACAGTGATGGACATCGTAAAAATATTTTAAGCCCCGACTTCACGCATATTGGTGTTGGATATGTAGATGGTCACTGGACACAAATGTTTATTGGGAAATAATTAAATCATCATACATGCTTATTCAGCTACAAAGAGGGCACGAGATATTAAACAATATCTTGTGCTCTCTTTTTTCGTCCAAGGCAATCGAGTAATATTGAATGTTTTTTTAAATGCATGTAAACTAATTCTCAATAAGAGCGAAAGGGGCTGTTTATTTATGAGGAACAAAAATGCAACGGAGATTGTAGTGGGCTGGGGGGGATACATAAAACAATAAATGTATCATCCTCCCAAAAGCTTACTCAATCTTTAGGAGGAAATAAAATTGCACAAGATAAATATGAAAAATGCAGGTCTGTCTGAACAGTTTATTCAGGAAGCGGCCTTATATAAAGAACTTTATGTGGGACGCATCGTCTCTCAATACAAGAATGTATACAAAGTGATCACAGAATATGGCGAGCTTACAGCCGAGATTTCGGGTAAATTTCGCTACAAAGTTAAAGATTTGTCGCAATATCCTGCTGTTGGTGATTTTGTTATGCTGGACAAAACAAATGACAGAAGTGGAAATGCCATTATTCATGCAGTGCTGACAAGAAAAAGTATTTTTGAACGGAAAGCGGCGGGGACAGCGAATGATGTTCAAGTAATCGCTGTTAATATCGATACTGTTTTTATCTGTATGGCGCTTAACCAGGACTTTAATGTGCGGAGAGTAGAAAGGTATTTATCCATAGCGTGGGACAGCGGTGCCATACCTGTCATTGTTCTGACTAAATCGGATATAAGCAAGGATATTTCTGCAAATATTGCTCAGCTGGATTCTGTTGCAATTGGTGTAGATGTACTTGTTACAAACAGTAGAAGCGAGAAAGGTCATCAAGCAGTAGAACCTTATATTGATAGTGGCAAAACGGTTGCTTTTGTCGGTTCTTCCGGTGTCGGGAAATCGACACTAATTAATCGTATTTTAGGGGCCGACCTTCTTTATACAAAGGAAACAAGGAATGACGATAAAGGCAGGCATACGACGACAAGGCGGGAGCTCATCGTTCTTCCGGATCGCGGAGCGTTAATTGACACTCCAGGTATGCGTGAATTAGGAATCGAATCTGCTTCTGTTTCAAAATCTTTTGCGGATATTGATAAGCTTGCTGAAAATTGCCGATTTCACGACTGCTCGCATGAAAAAGAACCAAACTGTGCCGTGTTAAAAGCGATTCAAAATGGAGTTATATTAAGTGAAAGATTGGTCAGTTATCAAAAGCTGAAAAAAGAAGCGAAGTATGAGGGCTTAAATTCGAAGCAAATTGAAACTGAAAAAATGAATGCGATGTTTGGTAAAATGGGTGGCATGAAAAACGTAAGAAAAATGATCAAAGAAAAGAACAAAAGAAAACGGTAATAAAATAAAAAACGGTGAAGCAAAACGAGTTGCTTCACCGTTTTTTGGATGGCCTATCTTGCATTAAAACCGACATACGATGTCAACGTAGATGAATTTGTAAAGAAAAATAGTATTGACAATCAAAAACTAGTTGCAGGGACGACAAAAGCATATACAGCAGAGCCGAAAGCGCCCCTTCGAAATCATATTTCGGGAAGGTGCTTTTGTTTGAAACAATGTTTATGCTTGGCGATACACCCAACTATTTAGATAAAAAAACAGAGTGGGCAACCCACCAAAGCGGATAAAACGTTTAGCCGTTCGTTTCAGATCTTTATCTTCCTGAACTTTCTTATCCGCTAGGTAAATGGCGATCAGGCCTTTGTTAATCAGTTGATGAAATTTACAATCAGGCAAACTACGGATACTCTCCTCGGCTTTTTCTTTGAAATACCGGATTCGTTCAACCATTTTTTCTTCATTTTCATAATAGAAGACAAAATTCAAATCATCCTCTTCTCGGTCTTCTTGTTGATCAATAAAATAATCAAGCATAATATGAAGACCTTGAATCCAAGGGAAATATCCATTTTTTAATACGCTCACTTCTTCTTCTTTCAAACGGTAGGATGCATAGGCAGCAAAACAAAAAATACCTAATGTAGAACCTGCACAAGCAGAAAATTCATACCAAGTCATTGCGGGTACTTCGTGCTTGTGCCTCTCAAACCAATTTTCTAATAATTCAACACGCTTATTTTTTTCAACATGTTTGAATACTTGTAAATCACAATAGTAACCGGCTAATTGATGCATAGCATTCTGTGCATTTTGAAATCCAGGCAGTTTTTCCAGAACATTTTGACAAGTTAATACAAGGGAAGCCAAATAACCGCCATCGTCTTGCTCGTTCCGATATTGATAATAATTTTCGGGCTCTTTTCTAGGGGTTAAGGCATGGTGCATAGATTGATGAAGCATCCGGAAATCTCTTTCATCTAAAGAAGTGCTCCTGTCACAAAGATTATCTAAGTAGTCACTGATCGTTTGATAAGCCACAATAAATCGAATAATGTTTCTGCATTCTTTTCCTGCAAGCAATCCGTAAACAGCTCCACCTTCACAGTGGAAAGTCTTCTCTTTAATGCTGGAAAGCGCTTGTTTTCGTAATTCCTCATTTGGGATCTTGTTAGCCTTCTCCCTCCATTCATTTAAATAATGATGTGCATCGGGAATCACTTCTTGTTGTATTTTATACAACAATGTCCATGGCTTCGTAGGAACTTTCAAGGCATACCCTCCTAACTAGATTAAAAGTAGAATTGCATACGTTTTCATATGAGCTGTGCTTTGTCAATGATAAGCTCTTTCTTGATTGAGCAATCGCTCTTGCACTATTTTTGAATAAGAAACCTCAGATGTTCAAACTTATCTATCATCACTAAGAGTTACGAGGTTTCTTCTCGTCGTAAATAATTTAGGCCCTTAATGTATTCGACTTTTTGGAAGATAATCCTTTAGAATTTCACTGGATTGTAATTTATTTGAAAAAAAGCTACTTTCATCTAATAGGATCTCCATCTAAATAGAGGGGGCGTTTTTTATGTCGGAAAATGATAAAATAAACGGATAGCGGTGATAAAGGCATTGTTTGCGAAAAGGGGCCATCAATTATGGAAAAGACAGAGGAATAGATTTGGCCGGATGAGATGAATGGAATGCTGATTGAGCATATTGCGCGTTATCAATTTGCGATTCACTATGTAAAAGGGCGTGTACTTGATATTGCATGTGGAAGCAGATTTGGCACGCAGATTATTGCGAAAACAGCGAAAAAGAGATTGACGGAAGTAGTTGGCGTTGATCGTGATGTTGAGACGATCGTGTATGCGAAAGGACGCTATTATTATCCGCTTATTACATTTGAAGCACAGAATGAAGCAGATCCGATGCTGCCTGATCGGTTAGGGGTGTTCGATTCCATATTTAGTTTTGAAACGATCGAACATTTGCAAGATGAAACAATGTATCTTAACCATTTGTATACGATGTTAAAACCAGGTGGAACACTAATCATATCAACGCTGTTTGGACACGGACGCGGCAAGCGTTATGAATCGGTAGAAAGCTATTATCAGCGAGGTGTGTTGGTTGAACAGGTACCTGGAAGGAAGGGGCGGCATTACCCAATTGACATCGTCGTTTGTACGAAAAATGAGGCGGAATAGTTTGCATGATAGGAAGTATGTATTATGATGTGTTTGTATGTTTACATAAAGGAGTGATTTTGATGGAATCAATGAAACAATTTGGATTTTCACGTGCGGCTACAATTGGTACACTGGAGCAGGCACCGAAAGAAAAGTGGGACGAGCAGCCTTCTGGCTATTCAAATACGATTCACTGGAATGCGGGACATGTTTATTTTATAACAGAAGCGCTATTACATAGGGTGGATGACAGCTATGAGATCGAACGACCCGAGTGGGGCGCTCTATTTGGAAATGGAACACGTCCATCTGAATGGACAGGCGACGTACCAGAAGCAGAGGAAATAGTAAAGGCACTTGGGCAGCAAGTAGGCCGTGTTAAAGCGCATTTTTCAGAAAAACGAAGTTCAAATCCAGTGACGATTGCTGGCTTTGAGATGACGACGGTTGAAGCGATTCTTCAGTTTGTCACATGGCATGAAGGCATGCATCTTGGAATTATTAAATCATTAACAAATGCAGTGAAGTAAGCAAAAACGCCCTCGCCGAATTCAAGCGAAGGGTGTTTTTAGCGATGAAACTATTCAGTAAGAGTAACTGATCTCATTAGTCTGAAAAATCAGATAAACAGGAAAGGGAATGAATGTACATGAAGCGATTGAAGACCGCAGGGGAAATAACGGTATTTGAACAGCTGGAAATTGACAAAGACGCATTGGAGTGAATGGTCCATGCTAGGTATTTAGCGGCCGCAGGAAATAATTTGCTGTCGTATGAACTGATTGTCATAACGGAGCTGGACAAGTTAGCCTATTACGAAACATTTAAAAGATAGGTGGGATAAGATAAAGATGAAAGTTGATCAGAATTGAACTACCCCCACTTAGCTAACGCTTGAAGTGGGGGATTCCTGCGAACACCTGTGTATCCCCCCGTTATTGAGCAGGCTCTACCCGTAGTCCCTACGGTGAAAGCACAAAATATCATGTACGTTGGACTTGCCACAGGCCCTACTTTAGCTTGGTTTTCGCGACTTCGGTACGTGTGGGGGATGAGAACGTTGAAGATTTTACTTAGCAGCCGTTTTTTCCTGCTAGAACCTCATATCTTCAGTTTTCAAAGAACAACTTGTACAGGAGGAATATACCATATAAACACATGTTTTGATACGCAAAAAGGCGCTTCATCTCCCACTTATATTTGGGCTACGCCCTGTACAAAATGGAAGAGGGAGATGAAGCGCCTAAAAAAGATAAAAACAGGGTCTCTTATTCGATTCGAAGACCTTGTTTTTCATTCATTAGACAGTTATTATAACAAATATTTAAACTATACGTATAGTACAAATGATTAAGTGAATGATTTTGAAAGTATTGAAGTGAACGAAAATTTCCGCTAATGTATGTTTAGACCATGAGTTCAAACTAGAGGAAGTGTAACGAATTGAATGAACGAAAGAAAAAGGTAATGGCGGCCGCACATGCGCTATTTGTTAAAAAAGGATATGTAGCCACATCCGTGCAAGATATTTTAGAGGAAAGCGGTATTTCGAAAGGAACATTTTATAATTATTTCTTGTCGAAAAATGAGCTATTAATAAGCATTTTTGAAAAAATTAATAGTGAAACGGATGAACGACGGATAAGTATGCTTGCCGGGCGGACGGTTCACGATAAAGAAGTGTTTGTCGAGCAGATTAAAGTGAAAATGGAAGTGAATAAAGAGAATAATTTGTTTGTGCTTTTTCAAGGAGTATTTGTGTCGGAAGATGCGGAGCTGAAAAAGTTTGTGAAGCAGCATCATTTAACAGAACTGCGATGGATACAAAGGCGGATGATCGAAGTATTTGGCGAAAAGGTACAGCCGTATTCAACGGATTTAGCAGTTACATTGTTCGGTCTTGTGCAAAATATGGTTCATTTTGTTGTAGCGGTTGAAGAGAAATTAGAGCTTGATGTCATTATTGGCTATGCGATGCGCCGCGTCGAATCAGTCGTGCAAGATGTGATGAAGACAGGTGATCAGCTTTTTGATTCAAGCATTCTAGAACGGTGGATGCCGGAAAAAACATTATATCGGGAAAATAAGAAAAGCGTACTGATGCGAAAAATCGGTGTGATGCAGGATGCAGGAGACTCTGATCAGGAAGAACTTCTGTCGTTTTTACAGGATGAACTGCAGGCGCCGGAACCACGCCGCCACGTCATTGAAGTGGTACTGGAGGATGTGAAACAAAACGAAGAACTAAAGACGCTGATACATGACTTTTTAAACGAATGAATAAAAGGACGGTTCCTTGTGGACCGTCCTTTCTTTTGGACAAAACACACTGCTGCAACGATAATAAATAGTAACGAAAGGGGAGACCTGAATGTGAGCGCACAGCGTATTTTAATTATAGAAGACGAAGAACGGATCGCCCGCGTGCTTGAACTAGAACTGGAACATGAAGGGTATGAAACGAAAAAAACATTTGACGGGCTTGATGGCATTGCAGCTTTTCGTGAAGGGGCATTTGATCTTGTTCTCCTTGATGTTATGCTGCCGGGAATGGATGGAATGGGTGTCCTGCGCCGCATTCGTCAAGGAAGTGATGTACCCGTTATTATGCTGACGGCGAAAGACACAGTGACGGACAAAGTGGAAGGTCTTGATATCGGCGCGAGTGACTATGTGACAAAACCATTTGATATGGATGAATTGCTTGCGAGAATTCGGGCAGCCCTTCGCAAGTCGGTTCAAACGATGGTACTAACCGCCGGGGATCTATTCCTGAATGAAGAGTCACGTGACGTGACCCGTGCGGGTGAATCGATTGATTTGACGCCGCGTGAATACGATTTACTTCTCTATTTATTGAAAAATAAGCGCCATGTGTTATCTCGAGAACAGCTGCTCGATGGTGTGTGGGGATACGATTACTATGGGGACACGAACGTGGTCGACGTGTATATCCGTTATTTGCGGAATAAAATGGATAAATCGTTTGAGGTGCCGCTTATTCATACAGTCCGCGGCATCGGCTACGTATTAAAAGATTGATGAAGTTAAAAAACAAAATTCATCTCGGGACGAGTGTATTGCTCATTGTCATCGTCATTCTCATGAATACGGCAGTCTATTTTGCAGCCGGCATCATGTTAAAAGAAGCAGATCTTGAGCGGACAGCGACAGAAGCGAGACGAATCATGACGGGTGTTTCGAATCCAGCTGTTGCCGTGTCAAGTGCTGAATTGCTTCGGGCATATGCGCCGGCGGACGGGATGGTGCGCATTATTTTACCAGATTCGACAGTGGACGGTGTTTCTGCCTCACCCGGAGCCATCGATTTGCGCGAGCGTGAAGCTGTATACGAAACGGCCGAACAGCGAAGTGTGCTGGAGGTTGGAAGCGCACGCTATGCACGTGTGACATCACCTGTCATTTGGCGAAATGGGGACGTAGCGTCATTAGAAATAATGGAAAATTTGCAGGCGACTGACCGCATTCTCAGTATTTTGCGAATCGTGTTAATCGCTACGTCCATTTTAGCGGTTATTCCAGCTGTCCTATCAGCACGTGTGCTTGGGGCAGTCATTTCCAATCCGATTGCGAGTATGACGCAAACGATGCGCCACATACGAGAAAGCGGCCAGTATGAACAGATTAAAATGAATAGCAAACAAAATGATGAATTGAATGAAATGGCGGAAACATTTAACGACATGATGGAGCAGCTGAAAAAAAACTATGTGAAGCAGGAAGCATTTGTACAAAATGCATCACATGAATTAAAGACGCCACTGACGGTCGTTGAATCGTATGCAAATTTGTTAAGGCGGCGAGGGAAAGACCGGCCGGATTTATTTGATGAATCTGTTGAAGCGATTCATGAGGAAGCGGTGCGGATGAAAGAATTAACGCAGCAGCTATTAACGCTTGCACGGCACGATGAATCATGGAACATTCAAAAAGAGCCTGTACACGTAGCGTCATTTGTAAAGGAGGCCGCGGAATCGTTTGAAAAAGCGTATGATCGGCGTGTTGATGTAAAGGTATATGCATCCATTACTGTATGGACTGATCGTGCGAAGTTACGCCAAATTCTGTACATTTTTCTTGACAATGCCCGTAAATATTCGGATAAGGAGATTTGCCTTCTTGTTGAAAAAAATGAAATTCGTGTCATTGATAAAGGCATTGGTATTCCATCTGGTGACATTGATAAGATATTTGATCGTTTTTACCGAGTTGATAAAGCACGTTCTCGCAAAACGGGCGGGTTTGGTCTTGGACTGTCGTTGGCTAAAGATATAGGGGTTGCGATTGGAACCGATGTGAAAATAGAAAGTAAAGAAGGAAAAGGGACGACGGCGATCATCACTCTTAGCGATATCTCAGAATACATGGCTACAATGAATGAAAAAACGGAGTGAAGAGAAATGAAAAAAGTTTGGATCACAATCGCTGTCTTAACAGCTGCGGCGGCTCTTTTTTTTATATATCGGAATGGGACGACGCCGAACGTTACGATGACGGAAGCAGGTGAGCAGCTGGCCGAGCTGTATAACGGCACAGTGACAAAATCAGCTGAGAGAGATGGGCAGTATGTGTATACGATTGAAGTGGCCAAAGAGCAATATGTGATAACCGTCGATAGCGAGACGGGTGAACTTCAGAAGATGATTCGAGTATCAGAGCGAGTGAAGGAATATAAAGAGTCGGGAATTGAAGAAGAGTATGCACTTAGAGAAGAAATAGATCCAGCGAAGGAATCAGGACCGTTGACAGAAGCGGAAGCCGGAGAAATTGCGCTCCGTGAAGTGCCTGGTACGATCGATGAAATTGAAATGGGCGACGAGGACGAAGCGGGTTCGTTTATTGTCGATATTGATCTTGCAAACGGTGACGAGGCAATCGTGCAGGTGAATGTCATTTCTGGTGAGATTATGTCCATTTCATGGGATGATTAATGTCTCTCATCGAACTCTCATTTTTCTAACCTTATTTTCTCATCTTGCGAGGCTATGATAGAAGCAAGATCAAAAAACAAGGAGGAAAAAAACATGAAAAAACGTACAATGACAGGCGGATTATTAGCATTAGGGCTTATTGGTGGAGGAGCTGTATGGGGTGTTCAAACAGATAAAATTCAAGCGGAAGTGCCGAGTGTGGGTGCGAAATTGACGATGGAAGAAGCAAAAGCGATCGCTGAAAAAGAAACGAAAGCGGTCGTGGAAAGCATTGAACTTGAGCACGAATGGAATGGACCTGTTTATGAAGTAGATACAAATCATCATGATATCGCCATTGATGGAGACACAGGGGAAATATTGAAAATAGAACGTGATGATCATGACGACGATGATGATAACAATGAGGCAGTAAATGTAACGGTTAAACAAGAAGAAGCGATTGCGGCTGCGAAGAAAAAAGTAAAAGGTGACGTAACTGAAGTGGAACTTGACGACGGCCATTATAAAATTGAAATTCGTGACAGTAAAACAGAAACGGACGTGTATGTAAACGGTGCAACCGGTGAAGCAACAGTCGGCGAAACCGATACAGATGATTAAGTTGAAGAAGCGCGATACTTTGGCGCTTTTTTTACTTGGTTTATGAACAACTAATCCATTTTTTACTGAATTAATGAATTTTCCCTTGTCAAAATAATATATTTCCTGCTATCCTTGACTAGGAAAATAAAACTAAATATGAAACATTAAAAGTGCCCGGAGTTCGAACGTCCGGGATAATAGGGAAATCGGTGTGAATCCGATGCAGCCCCCGCTACTGTAAGCGCGATGAAATTGTCTATACCCACTGGTGCATACACCGGGAAGGAGGACAAAAGTAAAAGGACCGCGAGCCAGGAGACCTGCTTTTAATGCCTAAACACTATTCTTCGGTGGGAAGAACGGGATGAATACGTATAAAGTATGTCTTTTTTGCGATTTTCTGCCCCTGCTCCATTAAAGAAGCGGGGGCTTTTTGCGTTACCGAAAAAGGAGTGATCGACATACGTCAACATAGAAATTAACCGAAATGAATCGGTACGTTCTTATTTGTAAAAGTTTGCCCCCGGACTATCATGAAATTAGAACGTGCAGCTTTCCATCCAACAAAGAACTTGCTGCTGTATTTATCGATGCAGCCCGTTCATTTAATTGAAAAGAGGCTATTGTATGAAAAAATTAATCATTTTATTGCTTGCTGTCTTTTTCTGGCTGAACTCTTACACAGAACCGGCGGCGATGCACATTATGGAAGGATTTCTGCCCATAGGATGGGCTATTTTCTGGTGGATCCTGACTATACCATTTTTTCTGTGGGGATTAAAAACGTTAAAAACAGCTATTGATGAAAACCCGGAAGCGAAGCTTATGATCGGTTTTGCTGGTGCCTTTGCGTTTGTTTTATCCGCATTAAAAATTCCTTCTGTGACTGGCAGTAGTTCGCATCCGGTCGGGACAGCACTTGGCACAATGATGTTTGGACCGTCAGCAATGACCGTACTTGGTATGATTGTTCTACTGTTTCAGGCTCTTTTGCTCGCGCATGGAGGCATTACAACGCTAGGTGCGAATGCTTTTTCAATGGCGATTGCCGGTCCATTTGCGGCATACGCAGTGTACCGTCTGTTGAAAAAAGCGGGCGTGAAAGCGGGAACGAATGCTTTTTTCACGGCCTTTGCGGCAAATATCGTAACCTATACCGTTACGTCTTTGCAACTGGCACTTGCTTTTCCATCTGAAACGGGCGGAGTATATGCATCATTTCTTGAATTTGCGGGCATTTTCGCCGTGACACAAGTATCGCTTGCTGTATGTGAAGGATTGCTGACAGCTGCTGCCGTTAATTGGTTAGAGAAGCACCGTACATCGCTGAGAGGGGTTCATTTCTCATGAAAAAAAACATCATCTTATTTTTGTTAGCCGCGGCAATTGCTATCATTCCACTTTTTATGTGGCAGGACAGTGAATTTGGTGGGGCAGACGGTCTTGCAGAAGAAAAAATCACGGCTATTCAAGCGGACTATAAACCGTGGGCTACACCCGTTTTTGAACCGCCGGGCGGTGAAACGGAGAGTCTTCTTTTTTCATTGCAAGCTGCTCTTGGCGCTGGCGTAATTGGATACGTAATTGGAACGATCCGCACGCGTTCGAAAAGAGAGAAATCATGAATGTGCTCAACCGCGCGGCATATAACAGCCGTTTCGCTCGCATTCACCCCGCTGAAAAGGCGGCTATCTGTTTACCGATGCTGCTTCTTTCTTTAATATGGCGAGAAACGGCCGTAGCACTATTTGTAGTGTTCATGGCTTCCATATTTGTTTCTAGGGGCGGTGTATCACTCATTTTATATATGCGATTATTAATGGCGCCGGCTACGTTTATTATAGCCGGCGTTTTGCCAATTGCTTTTTCTTTTGAAGGCTGGTTATCTATATACGCAAATAAAGAGACTATACAAGAAGCTGTGAAAACAGCCTGTGCGGCGTTTGCTTCTGCCGCATCTCTCTACGCGTTTATTTTGACAACGCCTTTTACACAAATTATTTGGCTGATGCATGTTTGTAAATTGCCTTCATTATTTATTGACATTGTGGCGCTCGTCTATCGCTTTATTTTTCAATTGTGGGAAAAAAAGAGCGAGGTGCTGATGGCACAGACGCTGCGATCCGGACGCCCGGGTATTCAAATGGCTGCAAGAGCCGCCGTTCATATCTTTACATCAACATTAATGGAAATGAATGAGAGACAGCATGCTGTCGATTTACGCGGCGGTTTGGACTATATATCATCGTCTGAATGGCAATCAATTTGGAGGAAAAAGAAATGATCGAATTAAAAAGTATTTGTTCCGTTTATCCTGATGGAACAGAAGCATTAAAACAAATCAACACGACGATCAAAAAAGGTGTGAAAATAGCTGTCCTCGGTGAAAGCGGTTCGGGAAAATCAACACTTTTTCATCATTTAACCGGATTAATGCAGCCAACTGCCGGTACGATTTTATGGGACGGGGAAGAGCTTATCTACAAAAGAAAGCATCTGCAAAAATGGAGAAGAAGAATCGGCTTTGTGATGCAAAATCCGGATATGCAGTTGTTTGCACCGACAATAGAGGAAGATGTGATGTATGGTCCGCTTCAGCTTGGCTGGACGAAAGAAGCGGCAAGAATAGCTGCAACAGAAACGATGAAGGCGTGTGGAATTGAGCATCTTCGTCATAAACCGCCGCATGCACTTAGCGCAGGTGAAAAAAAGCGTGCCGCTATCGCTGGGGTAGCAGCGATGGATCCGGATGTATTCATTTTGGACGAACCAGAAGCTGGACTAGACCCCGCGAATGTGCAAAAACTTATCGCTTTAATTCACACATTCCACCAGCGTGGCAAAACCGTCATCGTATCAACCCATCATGTTGATTTTGCTTATGAATGGGCGGATGAATACATTATTTTAGATAAAGGCAGCCTGTTGAAACATGATCGGCCTTCCGTTGTTTTCAGTGAGCCACTCTCCTCTGCTCTAGACATTCCCTGGGCATTTGAAATTGGACGCTTATGTGGAGAAAATCCGTTGACAAAAAAAGATGCCCTTTGCATTCTTCAACAATTGATGACAAAAATGTAACAATTATTTCAGGAAAAGGGTTGTATTCTTTTCATAGATTCATTAAAATTAAAAAAATGGAATTCATAACCAAAAAATGCGCGAAATAGTAGGGGATGCAAGATGAAGCAAAAGAAATTAATTCTTGTAGTGCTGGGCAGTATAACGCTGTTTGTTCTTCTAATTGTAGCTAACCTGCTTGTTACAGGAACAGATAGCCGGGATGAAGCAATCGTGTGGGCAACGGAAATGAAAAAATCAAAATATGACGGTGTGGACATTAAAACGAAAGTGGCCGAAGAAAAGCTTTATAATATGGCTGTTCATTATCCCATTTTTTCAGAAGCGATTTTAAATGAACAGATAGAAAAATATGTCCAGTCAAAAGAAACACAATTTTTCGAGGAATTGGATGCTGTTAGGAAAAGTAGATTGTCTAAAAAACCGGCGTCATTTACTCTTACATTTCGTCTTAATTCAGCAGGTGAAGGGTTTTATTCTATTATATTCACAACAGAAACATATATTGGAATGGGCAAAAATACTGTTTCATGCGATACAATGATCGCAGATGTGGCAGCTAAAAAGTGGATTACGTCACGAGAGTTATTTATTAACCCCGACAAAGCTGCACGTGTATTGCAAACGCCTGTGCAAAATGTTCTTCTAGAAAAAGAAGGACAAGGTGAACAAGTGGCTCAACTGTTCGCGGGTAAAGAGGCACTGTCGAACATATATATAGAAGAGCATGATATGGTCTTCAATTTTAATAAAGGTGAATTAGCAGAAGTGAGATTGCCGCTTAAAACGGTTTATCCTTATTTGAAAAAAGAATGGCGGGAACGCTTTGCCAAAAATATCGAAGAAGGGCAGCAGGTTCAAGAAACGCTTGCTGCATCCAGTGGTAATCATGTGAAAAAAGTGGCCCTTACATTTGATGACGGTCCGAATCCAGACAGCACGACGGCTATTTTAAATGTGTTGAAAAAGTATGAAGTGAGAGCAACCTTTTTTGTTCTCGGCAGCCGTGTTGATTTTTATCCGGAACTTGTGGACCGAATGGTTCGAGAAGGTCATGAAATTGGCAACCATACATGGAGCCATAAAGATTTAACGAAAATTACAGCGGAAGCGGTAAAGAAAGAGCTTGGTACGACAGCTGAAGCTGTTGAACAAGCGGCCGGTGTCTCGCCGATTGCGGTCCGTCCACCTTATGGGGCGACGAATGAACGAGTCAATCAAATTATTGGCGCACCACCTGTTCTTTGGTCAGTTGATACGCTTGACTGGAAATCTCACGACCCGAAAGCCATTTATGATATAGTGAAACGAGACACGAGGGACGGTACGATTATTTTAATGCATGATATTCACAAAGCGACAGCTGATGCCCTTGAAGATGTGATCGTTTACCTTCAAAAGCAAGGATATAAACTCGTCAGGGTAGACGAACTTTACTAACAGTCCGGTCAGCGATGCTGAGCCGGATTTTGTGTTAAATGGATAGATAACGTGGTATAATAGGATAAAATAAACGGCTTATTTTTACATTACAGGAGGTGTACGCCTCGTTTATTCGGGGCTTGTCATTGGAGATAATCAATTTAATCGGAATCGCTCTATTAATCGCACTGACTGCATTTTTCGTTGCAGCAGAATTCGCGGTTGTTAAAATGCGCTCATCGCGTGTCGAACAACTCGTCGCAGAAGGAAAACCAGGTGCGGCGGCAGTTGAGCGTGTCACAACGCATTTGGATGAGTATTTATCGGCTTGTCAGCTTGGAATTACGGTTACAGCGCTTGGACTCGGCTGGTTAGGCGAACCGACCGTTGAGGCGCTGTTGCACCCGCTATTTGAGCGATTTGAGCTAGCACCTTCCATTGCATCAATTTTGTCATTTATAATCGCGTTTTCGGTTGTAACGTTTTTACATGTAGTCGTTGGGGAACTGGCGCCAAAAACAGTTGCGATCCAAAAAGCAGAAGCTGTTACGCTGGCATTAGCTGTTCCGTTGATCTGGTTTTACCGCATTATGTATCCGTTTATTTGGGTGTTAAATGGATCTGCCCGTCTGTTAGTCGGTGTTTTTGGGCTGAAGCCGGCGTCAGAACACGAATCCGTTCATACAGAAGAAGAATGGCGGCTGCTGCTATCTGAAAGCTATGAAAGCGGGGAAATTAATCAAATTGAACTAAAGTATGTGAATAACATTTTTGAATTTGATGAGCGCATGGCGAAAGAAATAATGGTGCCGCGGACGGAAATGGTCAGTTTGTCGATTGAAGACACGATGAATGATGTGATTGAGGTTGTCAAAGAAGAAAAATATACGCGTTATCCGGTTATTTTTGGGGATAAGGACAATGTAATCGGTATGGTCAACTTTAAAGAAATTTTAACTGTTGCGGTGAAAGAAGAACCACTTCCGAAAGTTGAACAGCTGCGTCCGTTTGTCAAACCGGTTATTCGTGTATTTGAAAATATACTCATTCATGATTTACTTGTGAAAATGCAAAAAGAACGGACGCACATGGCAATTTTAATTGATGAATATGGCGGTACGGCTGGTCTTGTGACCGTTGAAGATATTTTAGAAGAGATTGTCGGCGAAATCCGTGATGAATTTGATGCCGATGAAATTGCCGAAGTACGGAAAGTAAAAGAAGATCATTATTTATTTAGCTCAAAAGTGTTGATTGGAGAAGTGAATGACCTTCTTGGAACGGCGCTGGATGATAAAGATGTGGATACATTAGGCGGCTGGTTTTTAACAGGTAAGATAGACACGAAATTACATGATAGTATTGAAGAAGACGATTGGGTGTTTAAAGTGACGGAAATAGACGGACATCACATCATATATATTGAAGCAAAAAAACTCGCATAATGCGGGTTTTTGTTTGTTAGAGACGAGAAAATATCTTGAGAACGGTTGCCGCCGTATGCAAAAAGGTGTAAGATGACAGGGATAAAGCGCGATGGAAAAGCAAAGGGAGTAGTAATTATGTCACGATATGAAGACGACAGTCTTGCCTTGCATACGGACCTTTACCAAATTAATATGGCTGAAACGTACTGGTACGACGGCATACATACAAAAAAAGCAGTATTTGAATTATATTTTCGAGAAATTCCATTTGGCAATGGGTACGGTGTTTTTGCTGGTCTTGAAAAAATTATTGATTATTTAGAGAAGTTTCGTTTTACAGATAGCGATATTGAATATTTACGCGTTCTCGGATACGGGGATGACTTTTTGTCGTATTTAAAAGAAATGCGATTTACAGGAACGTTAAAAAGCATGAGAGAAGGCGAGCTTGTTTTTGCGAACGAGCCGATTTTGCGTGTCGAAGCACCGTTGGCAGAAGCGCAAATTATTGAAACAGCTTTGCTAAATATTGTGAACTATCAAACATTAATTGCGTCGAAAGCATCGCGTATCAAGCAAGTGCTGGGGGAAGAGCCTGCGATGGAGTTTGGTTCACGTCGTGCGCATGAAATGGATGCAGCAGTATGGGGAACACGTGCAGCATACATTGGCGGGTTTGATGCGACAAGCAATGTCCGCGCCGGAAAATTATTTGGCATTCCTGTATCTGGCACGCATGCGCATGCACTCGTACAGACGTACAAAGATGAATATACCGCCTTTCATAAATACGCACAGCGTCACCGTAACTGTGTTTTTTTAGTCGATACGTACGACACACTAAAATCAGGTGTACCGGCCGCTATTCAAGTGGCAAAAGAACTGGGCGATCAAATTCATTTTATCGGCATCCGTCTTGACAGCGGAGATATGGCGTATTTGTCAAAAGAGGCGCGTAAAATGTTAGATGAAGCTGGTTTTCCTGAAGCGCAAATTATTGCGTCCAATGATCTTGATGAATATACCATTATGAATTTAAAAGCAGAAGGTGCGAGAATTGATGTATGGGGTATAGGCACAAAAGTGATCACGGCATATGACCAGGCAGCACTTGGTGCAGTATATAAACTCGTATCCATCGAGGACGGAGCAGGAGACATGATTGATACAATTAAACTGTCAGCTAATCCTGAAAAAGTAACGACACCTGGCTTGAAACGTGTGTATCGAATCGTGAATAAATTGAACGGTAAAGCAGAAGGTGATTATATAGCGCTTGACCAAGAAATTCCGCAAAATGAAGAAAAGTTGAAAATGTTTCATCCCGTTCATACGTTTGTAAGCAAGTTTGTCACGAATTTTGAAGCGCGTGAACTCCATGAGCTTATTTTCTTTAATGGCGTACGTGTATATGATCTGCCTGCTATTGAATCGATTCGCCAGCTGACGAGTGAAAATCTTGAACTGCTTTGGAATGAATATAAACGGCCGCTCAATCCGGAAGAGTATCCGGTTGATCTGAGTCAAAACTGCTGGGATAATAAAATGAAAAACATTCAAGCGGTAAAAGTACAGCAGTAGCCTAATTCGCTCAAAAAAGTTGATGAATCTAAAAAACGTCCAAAAGAGGCATTTTCTTTTGGGCGTTTTTATCATGTAAGAAACGATCAGGCAAAAATCATTTGAACCCAATAAAAAAGTAAAAACAATGTGATAATCGTTGTGATTGGGATGACAATTAGCGATACACTTATATAATCCTTCCACGTTACCTTAATCTTATTACGTCTTAAAATGTCCATCCAAATAAGAGAGGCGAGCGTTCCGATTGGTAATAATAGAGAGCCCATGTCACTGCCAATAATATTTGCGAGATAAATGGTTTTTAATGTAATAGGATCTAGTCCCATTTCTGTTAAAGTAATGGTTCCGATCATTAAAGCAGGGTGATTATTAAACGAGTTAGATAATAGAGACACTAATCCTCCCATAATAAAGCTCGCTTGAAGTAATCCTTGGTTCACAATAGGTTTACATAAATTAACAAGCAATTCTGTCAATCCTGCATTGTGAAGCCCATAAATGATCACATACATGGAAAAGGCGAAAATAAGAATGTGCCAAGGTGTCTTTTTCAAAATATCAATGGGATTTGTCCGCAAATGGTACCATCTCCATGCAAGAAGGGCAAGTGAGCCAAGAACAGCGACCAGTTCAATTGGAACAGAAATGTAGGAGGCTATAAATAGCAGACACCGCATCATAAAGACAAACAACAAGATCCTTAGCATAAATATTGTCCGTTTGCGTTTTGTATCAACAGAGATAGTTCCATTTAATGGATGGAAGTGTTGGGTGAAAAACATATCTTCTATATCATATGTCGTATTAGGCAAGGTTTTAGGTAATTTTTTCTTTAAGACGATAAACATTAACCAGGACATAAACAACAACCCTAAAGTAGCAGGTACAAACATCATAGCTGTATGCATATAAAGAGACATATGGACAATTTTTAAGGCAATTAAGTTGACGATGTTACTTACGCCAATGGGTGCGCTGGAAGCTGTTGCAATTAAAGCCCCACTTAAAAGGTAGGGAAGTTGTTCATATGGTTTTAGCCGTAGGTTTTTTAGGAGTAAAATTAAAATCGGAGTTGTAATAAGAATGCTACCATCATTGTTAAATAGAAGGGTCATCAAAAAACATAACAATTGAATATACCAATAGAGGCGGTAACCAGAACCTTTAGCTAAACGTGCAAGTCTTGCAGCGGCCCAGTGGAAAAAACCAAAACTTTCTAATATGACAGCCATGACAATCGTGGCCATAATGGTAATTGATGCACCGCCGATTTTATTAATGATATCTGTGATATCCTCATAAGAGACCCTTCCTGTCAGTAAAATAATCAATGCTCCAACAGATGCGGGCCATGCTTCATTTATTCCCCCTGGCCGTAAAAAGATGACAACCATCGTCATGATAAACACCAAAATCGTCATTCCAATATCGAAACTCATTTTACTTACTCCTTTTTTATCCCGCATTAACGGGTAGTAAGACCCCTACTTCAAGACTTCGAAAAGAAAAGAAGGATAAGTGGAGGATCAACTGCCCGTAAAAGCCCGATTGGTTCGGGCCGGCTGAAGCCGGTCACTCAGGTATTGCCGCAGGACGCGGCGCTCTTTACTTGAGTTCCTGTTTATTCAGCGGAGGCTAAGAGGAAGGCAGACTAAGAACGTCACGTCCTGTGACAACGTCTGCATGATTCACATAACCCCCACTGAATGAAGTTTCACTTTATAAAGGGTCTTAAGCTAAATGCCCCCTTGTCCGGTTTATTATTATATGTATATTCACCTCTATTAAAATGAACTAGATGGCGGGCCTAATCTTTTAAAATAATGTGCGTATTAAATATAATAAAGAGTGAAAAGCCTAGCAGACTGGATTCTTATCATTGTAACAGTCGGATGTTTGTGGCAAACAGTACCTTAAAGCATGAACGAAAGCATGTTTAAGAAAAGTACTTTAACGAAAAAAGGAGGCCTCCGCCGCTCGGAGACCTCCTTTTTTAAAATGGGTGAATAAGTGATTCGATTTCAATACCTTCGAGAGTTTCCTGCGTCATCAGTGCTTCAACGAGCCGGTCAAACGCTGTTCGATGTTCTTCAATAAGGGTTTCAGAACGTGCTAATGCCAGTTCAAACAATTCATTCATTTTTGTTTCTTTGTCCGCTTGCCGGAATGTGAGGGTAAATCGATCTTGAAAAATACCGGTATCTACCATTCGTTCTAAAATTTGTTTCGCTTGCTGTACGTCGCCGCTGACACCGATAGAATGTTCACCGAGATAAAGCCGTTCCGCTACACCACCGGATAAAATCATCGCTACTTGGTCAATGAGTTCACTTGCGGTAGATAAGTGAAGCTCTTTCGGAACGGGTGCGACATAGCCAAGGGCTTGTCCACGCGGAATAATCGTCGCCTTTCGGACGGACCCTGGCTTTGTGAGCGCGGCAACAAGCGCATGTCCCGATTCATGAATCGCTACGCGCCGTTTCGTAGCTGGATCGGCGAGGGGGCGCGTTGAAGTGCCGAGAATCGTCCGATCAAGCGCATAGTCAAAATCTTTCTTTTCAATCGTGTCACGGCCACTACGGATCGCGCTTCTGCTGGCTGTTTCAAATAAAGCAGATAATTCAGCACCAGAAAAGCCAACAGTTGCTTCAGCTAAATCATGCAGCATGGCGGCAGCGTTTTCTGTCATATTTTTACCACGCGCATGAATGTCGATAATTTCTTTCCGGCCTCTTGCATCCGGAAGCGTCACATGAAACGAGAAGTCGACGCGGCCGGGACGAAGAAACGCTTCATCCAGCATATCCTTTCGGTTCGTTGCAGCAATGAAGAGCAGTCCGTCATTATCATGACCGCCATCAAGCTGTACGAGCAACTCGGTCAATGTCTTTTCCCCTTCTTCACCGCCATGTGTTTTCCGGCGGCCGGCCAACGCATCTACTTCATCAATAAAAATAACAGCGGGTTTTTGCTTCCGTGCTTCTTTAAATAGGCTGCGCACACGTGATGCACCAACGCCGACAAACAATTCGGTAAAAGCCGATCCGCTTGATGAGAAAAAGGAAGCGCCCATTTCACGTGCAATGGCTTGGGCAAGTAATGTTTTTCCCGTGCCCGGCGGACCATACAATAAAATGCCACGCGGCGGTTCGATACCAAGTCGTGTAGATAAGTCTTTTTCTTTCAATATAGAAAGTGTTTGCAGGATGTCTTCCTTCATTTCATCCGACAAACCACCAACGTCCTGTAATGTAATATTTGGAAGTGGGCGAGCATGAGAGACACTATTTTTCATGGATTGGGCAACACCAACGCCGCCTTTTTTCCGGTAAATATAAAACCCGATTGCTGCAATGATTAAAATGAACCCAATGGCGATCCAATTTTCATACGCCTCCACTTTTACATATTCATAGCGGATATTGTACGTTTCATTCAATCGATCCACAGCTGTACTTCCGGGTGAAATATAAGACGTATAATCTCCGTTTTGCGTGGAAATATGAAGAGTACCATCTGGATGTTCTTCTAGCTCGACTGCTTGTCCCTTTTCCTTTTGGATAATGTTTTCGACTGATGAAAATGGAATAACAGTCGTTTTATTTGTACCTTGCACATACCAGAATACACCAGATACAAGCAGTAAAAACAATACAGCTGCTTTCCATAGCAATCCGGGGCGTGTCTTCATTACTATCACACTCCCTTTACTAGAATACCTCTATTATATGAAAAAAAGAGCTGTCTTGAAAGCGGAAAACATTTCACAAAAAGGGAGAAACAAAATGTTTAGAAGTATCGAAACAAAAATTATGAGTCATAGAAGGTAAAGACATGACAAAAAGCTCGGTGCTTTTTTTATGCCGGTAATAATGTTATCATAAAGACTGATTAATTTTATCTGAAATGGAGATGTTTGTTATGGCTAAAAAAGGTACGATTGAAATGGAAAATGGCGAAAAAATTGAGATTGAATTTTTCCCAGAGGATGCTCCTAACACAGTAGCTAATTTTGAAAAATTGGCTAATGAAGGGTTTTATGATGGCGTTGTATTTCACAGAGTAATCCCGGGGTTTGTTAGCCAAGGCGGCGATCCTACAGGTACAGGGATGGGCGGAAGCGGCACTACAATCAAGTGTGAAACTGCCAACAACCCTAATAAACATGAAGCAGGAAGCTTATCAATGGCTCACGCAGGTAAAGATACAGGTTCAAGCCAGTTCTTCTTAGTACATGAGCCACAGCCTCATTTAAATGGCGTTCATACTGTTTTTGGAAAGATTACATCGGGCTTAGAAACAGCTAAAAACATGAAACAAGGCGACAAAATGAAAAAAGTAACCGTATTTGAAGCGTAATCAATGTTGACCGGCTTGCGCCGGTCTTTTATAGTTGGCATAAGAGGAGTTGACGGCCATGAAGGAAGAGCATGCGGCATGTGCCGCCGATAAGCAGAAAAGCCACCATTCCGAAGGTGTCAAAAAAAACTTAGTGACGCGTCTGAACCGCATTGAAGGACAGATACCTGAAATAAAAGGCATGATTGAAGAAGATATGTATTGTGATGATATCGTTACACAAATTGCCGCGACACAGTCTGCATTAAACCATGTAGCGGCAATGCTTTTAGAAGGACATGTAAAAACGTGTGTGACTGAACGCATTCAAGAAGGCGACCTTGAAGTTATTGAAGAACTTATTGTTACTGTACAAAAATTAATGAAAAAATAAACAGGACTACTGGGGGTGCCAACACTATGGCTGAGAGGGAATACTTTTTCTAACCCCAACTACCTGATCCGGTTAATACCGGCGTAGGGAAGTAGCAATCACTGACGACAAACCGGATCAGACGTATTGCTGATCTGGTTTTTTGTATGGAGGGATTTACATTGTTTACACCAAAAAATATGGCGATCATGGCACTGTTGACGGCTATTGCCGTACTAGGCGCAACATTCATTTCATTTCCGGCAGGTGTCGCAAGAGCATATCCCGTGCAGCATGCGATCAATGTATTGTCTGCAGTCTTGCTCGGACCAGGTCCAGCTCTTGTCATTGCTTTTATGACAGCCGCTGTTCGGAACTTGTTAGGGATCGGTTCGCTTCTTGCGTTTCCTGGAAGTATGATTGGTGCGCTGCTCGCAGGTTATGCTTATAAAAGATGGCAGAAGCCTTCATTTGCAGCAGCAGGCGAAATCATCGGAACGGGCGTAATAGCATCTCTTGTGTCGGTACCTATAGCGAATCTATTTTTAGGAATGGAAGCAGCCGCTCTCTTTTTCATGCCAGCCTTTCTTATCAGCAGTATAACGGGGTCTATTCTCGGTGTCATCGTAGCCATTCGGTTACAGAAAACAAACATTTTTAACAAGCAGAAAGGATGAAAATAGTTGAACAATGAATTTGCAGCAGAATTGCTTGAACGTGTCAGAAAAAATAAACCGCTCGTGCATAATTTAACGAACACAGTCGTTACAAATTTTACAGCTAATGGCCTGCTTGCACTCGGTGCCTCCCCGGTCATGGCAGATGCAGTGGAAGAAGCAGCTGATATGGCGAAAATCGCAAGTGCCGTTGTATTAAACATCGGTACGCTAACAGCATCGAAGGTCGACGCAATGATTTTAGCAGGAAAGGCAGCAAACGAGGCGGGTGTTCCGGTGTTATTTGACCCGGTTGGAGCCGGTGCAACATTGTACCGGACTGAAAGTGCAAAACGAATTTTAGCGGAAGTAAATGTGGACATTTTACGTGGAAATGCCGGTGAAATTGCGGTTTTATGTGGCCAATCGGTTCAAGTAAAAGGCGTGGATGGCGGAGGAAATGCGAATGTTCGTCATCTTGCAAAAGAAGCAGAAAAAATGCTCGGCGTCACGTGCGTTATTACAGGAGCGGAAGATGTCGTTGCAGGAAATGAATCATTTATTGTTCGGAATGGCGATCCGATCTTAACGAGCGTGACAGGAACGGGCTGTTTGCTCGGTTCTGTGATCGCATCGTTTTGTGCAGTCGAAAAAAACTATGCAAAAGCAGCGGCCTCCGCACTTATCTTTTATGGGGTAGCAGCTGAGCGCGCAGTAGAAACATCAGGACCAAATCGTCCGGGTACATTTGCGGCAGCATTTTTAAATGAATTATCGTTAACAGGAAGAGAGGAAATAAATCAACAGGCGAAATGGGAGGAATGGAAGCAATGACGATTTGTAAAGCATTAACCATAGCTGGTTCAGACAGTGGGGGTGGAGCAGGTATTCAAGCCGATTTAAAGACATTTCAAGAACTCGGTGTATTTGGCACATCCGCATTGACGGCTGTAACCGCACAAAATACACTCGGCGTCCACGGTGTGTATCCAATGACTGTGGTAGCGGTTGAAAAGCAGATTGATGCGGTTGCATCAGATATTGGCGTTGATTCATTGAAAACAGGTATGTTATTCTCAGCCGACATTATTGAAGCCGTCGCATTGAAAATAAAGGAACATCATTTTACAAACGTCATCGTGGACCCTGTCATGATTGCGAAAGGAGGCGCACCGCTTTTACAAGAAGAAGCGATGGAAGCATTAAAAACAAAATTGTTACCGCTTGCGCTCGTCGTGACTCCGAATATTCCGGAAGCAGAAGCGATCTCAAAGCGAACGATTAAATCGGAGGAAGATAAGAAAGAGGCAGCGAAAGTGATTGCGGCACTTGGTGTGAAAAATGTGCTTATTAAAGGCGGGCATGACGAAGGAGCCGTGACATATGATTTGCTGTACGATGGTAAAGAGTTCCACACATTTACAGGAAAGCGAATTGACACGAAAGATACGCATGGAACGGGCTGTACATTTTCCGCTGCGATGACAGCGGAGATTGCGAAGGGTGCATCTGTGCGAACAGCAGCTGAAACGGCGAAACAATTTATTCAGGCGGCGATTGAAGATGGAATTAACATCGGAAGCGGCCATGGTCCGACGAATCACTGGGCGTACCGGCAGCGGGGTGGATGCTAATGAACAGAGAACAACTGGCCGTTTACTTTATCGCAGGCACACCTAACTGCAAACAGTCGATTGAAGAGACATTGCAAGCAGCGATTGACGGCGGTATTACAATGTTCCAATTTCGTGAAAAGGGAAAAGATGCATTGGCAGGAAGCGCAAAAAAAGAGCAGGCTGTTCGTCTACAAGCTCTTTGTCGAGAAGCCAATATCCCGTTTATTATAAATGATGATATCGAATTGGCCGTTGAAATTGGCGCGGATGGTGTACATATTGGACAGGAAGACGAAGCAGCTTCTAGCGTCCGGGGAAAAATAAACGGGGGCATCGTTGGTGTATCTGTTCATACGATGGACGAGGCGAAAAAAGCAATCGCAGACGGTGCAGACTACGTTGGAACCGGTCCCATATATCAGACGGGTACGAAAACCGATACGGGGCCAGTTGCAGGAACGGCACTTATTAAAACGATGCGGGCTCAAAATCTTACGATCCCGATCGTAGGCATTGGCGGGATTACCATTGATAATGCAGCGCCGGTTATTGCTGCAGGTGCAGATGGCGTTTCTATCATTTCAGCGATCAGCTATGCAGATGACGTAAAACAGGCGGTTGTAGAACTGCAAGCGGCTGTTGAAAGCAGCAATTAAAAAGAAAAGAAGTACTCTAGATAAAGCTCTGATTTTTCTCTCTAAGAAGAAAATCAGGGCTATTTTTATGGCAATGTACAGAACGAATGAAAGCTGTTATAAATGTTGTTCTTTAACAACATTTATAACAGCTTTCCGTTTTTTACAATACTTAAAACATAGAGTTTAATATGATCAATCTTAATCAATAACATTATAAAAAACCTATACAAACTAGTTTTTTGATGAATAACATTATTTTATAGAATGATCGATCAGCGAGATATAACGAAGATATAGAAGGAATAAACAATGCTAATAGAACAAGAGAGTAACAAAATATAACACGATTAGAACAAAAGGAGTGATAACATGTTTTTTGAAATGTTGTTTAGCAGTCAATCGTTATGGAATTCACCCTATTTGATAGGCGTCATTTGCGTGGCAGTACTGTATATCGGATTATTGAAAGCCTTTACAAGCACGAAAATATATCAAAAGCAACCACTTCTCTTTTTCTTAAGCTTATTTCTATTTTATGTAATCATTGCCAGCCCTTTATCAGCAATGGCTCATCTTTCATTCAGTATGCATATGATTCAAATGAGTATTTTATATTTTATTATCCCTCCCGTTTTTTTGTTAGGGATTCCTGAATTATTATTTCAGAAAATACGAAATATTTCACTTGTTAGAGGAATAAGTAAATTCTTTTTACCACCGATGATATCATTAATTGTTTTTGCTGTATTATTTTTTATCTACCATTTACCAGTCGTGTTAGATGTGATTTTGCAACATTCCCTTCTTCATAATGGCTATATGCTATTGCTAATCGCGTTATCTTTTAGTACGTGGTGGCCTCTTGCATCACCAGATCCAAATCAGCGCTATTGCAAAGGTCAAAGGAAACGATATACATTTTTGAACGGGATGATTTTAATGCCTGCTTGTTTACTATTCATTTTCAGTGCTTTTATAGATGGAGTGAGTAATCCTAATCTGATGCAGCTCACATTAGAACTTTGTCTGCCATCTTCGTCTTCTGTTCAGGAGCTGTTTCCATCTCCGCTTAATATGAAGTATGATCAACAGTTAGCAGGAATTTTTATGTTGGGAATGCACAAATTTGGATTGAAGATGACTGCTCATTTTGGAAATAAAGTGTTAGACCCTTGGGAGGAAAAGGACTGTTCATGTGTACTTCCTTCTATTTATCAGCACCGATATATGAAACATTAAATGTAAAGAGATAGAATGATAGAGATTTTAGTTGGCAAAGGAGGTAAAATAGAAAGGTTGATGCTACCTTTAAAATAGAGATAACAGGTGCACGTAACAGCAAGAGGACTGCATACGATGCCGAAAACGTCTGTTACAGTCGGAATGGGCGCTGTTCATGAAGAAGCAGCTCATGAGCATGGACACGGCGAAAGTAAGACAGGCTTTTCGGTGCATTTTATGAAGCTCAATGATGTAGGAACTGAAACGGAAACAAATCTAACTGCCCATGTGGAAAATGAGAATAGGCCACTAGAAAAAGCTCATGTACGTTATGAGATTTGGAACAATAGCAATGCTGAAAAACATGAATAGGCTGATACGAAAGAAACGAGTCCAGGCGAATATACAGCTGCTTATCCATTTCCAGAAGCAGGTACGTTCACCGTGAAAGTTCATGTTGAAAATAACGAAGGACTGCATGAACATGAAGAGCATCAAGTGGAAGTGAAATAACAAACAGCTCAAGTCGGGCTTTTACGGGCAGTTAATCCGCTCACTTATCTTCTTCGGTTCCTAAAGTCTTGAAGTGGGTGGTCCTTATTTATATTATTATTGTCAACCCGTCATCTGGAAATGGAAACGCTCGATCACTCTGGACAAAAGTGGAGCGGCATCTAAAAAAGAAGCACGTCCAGTATGATGTACTAATCGGCGGTTCAGAAGCATCAGCACGCGAATTTGTCTGGCAAAAAATGAAGGAAGTGAAAGTGAAAGCTGTAGCGATCATCGGCGGTGATGGAACAGTCAATGCCATTTTACAAGATGTCGTCCATACGGATGTGGCGATCGCTGTTTTGCCAGCAGGTTCAGGTAACGATATTGCTCGCATTTTCGGATTAACGTATCATCCGGGACAATTTGTGGATCAGCTGCTTACGGCCCGCAAACGAAAACAGATTGATGTGCTGAAAGTGAATACAAGCTATGGATTAACAGTCACAGGAACAGGACTGGACGCAGATATTGCGGAGCGTATAAATAGAGCCTTTTATAAAAAGTGGTTCAATAAAATGGGGGCTGGCACATTTAACTATGCGATCGGGACTATTTTATCGTCACTAGTATTTAAACCATTTAAAAGTACAATCATGATTGACAATGACAAGTTTGTCTCAGATGAAACGTGGTTGATTGCATGTGGGAACACATCCTCTTATGGCGGGGGACTCGTTATTTGTCCGTATGCACATCCAATCGACGGTGTATTAGATATAACCATGCTGCATACAGTGAAACGGACAAACATTCTCTTTCGACTGTTCCCGGCACTATTACGAGGCAATCCTGTTTTAACGCATGGTGTTACGTATAAAAAAGGGAAAATCGTGACAATCCATACAGACAGACCGATTTCTATCATGGTTGATGGAGAACAGATCGGAACAACTCCGGTTCAAATCACTGTTCATGCAAAAGCACTTCAGCTCATTTTAACAACATGAAAGAGACGCTTCGCAAACTGCGAAGCGTCTCTTTTTATCCCGCATGAACGGGTAGTAAGATCCTCTATTGAATGAAGTTTTATTTTACGACTTGGAATACGATATGACGGTTTATAACCGGTTTCAGCTTAAAAAAAACATGGGTCTTTATTTCTTTTTTCATTACCGCTGAGACGGCCAAATTGAGGGGTAATGATTGAGTGAATAATGTTGCGCGGTGATCAATATAGCGGGTAATCTGATCTTCGTAAAACAACTCGCGCTTTACGATTTTCTCTTCCATTTCTTTCGTAAGCTGTACAGCAAATTGTGTAACAGAATATTCGATTCCTCCAAAAAATTCAGCTACTGTCATAATTCACGACACTCCTTCCTCCAATCTATTTGTCAATACCTATGCTTATATCTTAACATAAAATTTACAAAAGATTAATATGTAAAAAATAAATAGTTATGTACTACTTAATATATATGCTGCAAACTTTTATTTATACATGAAAAATTCCGAAAGATAAGATTTTTTATATGTGATGTTGTCATAACCGTTAACAGTTTCTAAGCAGGTGATAAAAGGAAGACTTAAGAGGGTATATGCTTATATGTTTTCAAACAACACGATGATTTTGGTAATGTGACTGTTTTCTCCTATTGTCTCTTCCAGTAAAGTTTCTGACTTCGGATTATTTATCCAACATAAAAATAATGAGCTCAGCATTCGTTTGGAAAAAATTAACTTAAGAAATTAGATTGACAATTTCAAGGCATAGCGTATAATACATATAAATCCGATTTAACAAATGGGGATTATTAAATAAGTGGGTGTTAAAATGTTTTTACACATCGATCAAATTAATAAAGAGTATACAAATAATAAAGTGATTAATATTGTGCTAGACAATGTCTCAGCTTCTGTTGACGAGGGAGAATTTATTTCAATACTGGGTCCATCAGGATGCGGGAAATCAACACTTTTATCGATGGTGGCGGGTCTTGTCAAACCGTCAAGCGGTACAATCCTACTCGATGGTGTACCAATTACGAAGCCTGGTAAAGACCGCGGGATGGTCTTTCAACAGGCTGCGTTATTTCCGTGGCTAAATGTGGAAGAAAACGTCATATTTCCTTATAAAAAAGAAATGAAAAAAGCAGAAGCCGTCGAAAAGGCGCGCCACTATTTGCAAATGGTTCAGTTGTCTAATTATGGGAAGCATTACCCGCATGAATTATCCGGCGGTATGCAGCAGCGTGTCGCGATTGCCCGGGCATTTGCGATGGACCCGAAAGTTCTGTTAATGGATGAACCGTTCGGTGCGCTTGATGAACAAACGCGAACACGTATGCATGGAGAATTGGAACGCATTTGGCTGGACACGAAAAAAACTGTTTTGTTCGTTACACATAGTATTTCTGAATCCATTAAACTGTCCGAGCGAATTATTGTTATGGGGACGCGGCCAGGACGGATTATTGCGGACATTCCAGTTGATCTGCCTCGTCCGCGCCGCTTCGATGTGCCTGAAACGATTGAGCTTGAGAAACGAATTAACCAGTTATTAAAAGAAGAAATCGATAAAGTTGTAAAAGAGGAATTATCATATGCAGAAAATAGGTAAGCAATTCATCTTTTTTATTGTTCTAGTTATTGCGTGGGAGTTTATCGTCAGAGCAGGAGGATGGACACCGGATGTCATGCCGAAACCGACTGACGTATGGGAAGCAATGAAACGCGGATTTGTGGATAAGACGCTTTTATATGATTTACGAGCTAGTTTTACCCGTTTGTTTATTGGCCTTGCCATCTCACTTGCTCTTGGAACAGCCCTTGGCATTATTCTGGCAAAATCAAAAACAGCGGATGACACACTCGGTGCTCTCATTCTTGCTTTACAAAGCGTACCAAGTATCGTCTGGCTTCCATTAGCTATTATGTGGTTTGGTTTGAACGAAAAAGCCGTTATTTTTATTGTCGTACTTGGTGGAACGCTCGTGATGACGATCAATATGCGAATGGGTATCAAAAACGTACCACCGCTTTACATACGTGCTGCGGAAACGATGGGGTCAAAAGGGATTGATCAATTTATTCGCGTTATTTTACCGGCATCTGTGCCTTATGCGGTAACGGGCATGCGCCTTGCGTGGGCATTTGCCTGGCGTGCGTTAATGGCCGCTGAAATTTTAAGTACAGGACCGGGTCTTGGCTATACACTGAAATATGCATCTGATTTCGGTGATATGAGCCTTGTGATCGCCGTTATGATTTTAATTGGTGTTATAGGCTCGATTGTCGATTTGATTTTCTTCCAGCGTGTTGAACGAAATGTGATGAAACGTTGGGGATTGGATACGAACTAAAGGAGGAGAATAATATGAAAAAGAAATGGGCAGCTGGTTTTATTGCCGCGGCAACAGTATTAACACTCGCAGCATGCGGGTCAAGTGAAGAAGGGGCAGGCGAAAAAGAAAAAGTCGTCATTGGCTATTTCCCGAATCTTGATCACGTTCCAGCGATTGTTGCCAAAGAAAAAGGCTATTATGAAGAAGCGCTTGGCGACGAATATGATGTGGAGTACAAAACATTCCCGGATGGAGGCGCGTTTATGGTGGCGCTAAAAACCGGTGATGTGGATGCTGGTCTTGTCGGTCCTGGACCGGTCATGAATAATTTTACAAATGGAGCAGACGTGAAAATGATTGCAGGGAGCTCCTCAGGCGGTACCGTCATTGTTGCACGCGATGGCAGCGGGATTGAAACAGTGGAAGATTTCGAAGGGAAGACGTTTATCACGCCAGGCGTCGGATGCACACATGATGTTCAAATGGAAACGTTCATCAGCGATTACGGTATCCAATCAAACCGGATTGGTGGTACATTAAAGCATACGACAGGGAAACCGGCGCAATATGCGGGCTTATTTGAATCAGGAAAAGTGGATCTAGCTGCTGTTCCAGAGCCGTGGGGATCACTTCTTGTCAAAGAAGAAAATGCAAAAATCATTGTTGACAGCACAGAAATCTCATACGGAACGACATTACCGAACTCGGTACTTGCAACAAATGGCGCTTTAATTGAAGAAAATCCTGAGCTTGTTCAATCAATTGTCAGTGCTCACAAAAAAGCGATTGATTTTATTAACAGTAATCCAGATGAAACGAAAACGTTAACGATTGCAGATATTAAAGAAACGACGAAACAGGAGCTACCTGCAGATGTCGTTGACAGTGCATGGAAACGGATCACGTATACAGCAGATATTAATGAAGAAGTGGTGAAGGAATTTGCGGCTTCCTCATACGACCTCAAGTTTTTGAAAGAAAAACCAGATTTTGCAGCATTAATTGATAAACAATTTGTACAATAAAAAGGTTGTCATCACGCTTATTTTCCTGTACATTTAAAAAAATAAGACTAATTAAACAAACCTTATCAAGAGAAGCGGAGGGACTGGCCCGATGATGCTTCAGCAACCGGCCTTGCAGGGCAAAGGTGCTAAATCCAGCGGACTGACACCGTCCGGGAGATGAGAAGAAGTGTAAAAACAAGCCTTCTTCCATGAAGGCTTGTTTTTTTATAAAAAGGAGCGATCGCGATGACAAATATTGAAACGAAATTAGCGCAAATTGGCAACAGAACGAATAATCCAACCGGTACAATTAATACGCCTGTCTATTTTTCAACAGCATACCGTCACGAAGGAATTGGTATGTCGACAGGGTATGATTATGTGCGAACAGGAAATCCGACACGTGAAGTCGTTGAAAAAACGATTGCCGATCTAGAAGGAGCGGATGCAGGTTTTGCTTTTTCATCTGGCATGGCAGCCATACATACACTTTTGTCTTTATTTGAGCCGGGCGATGAATTTCTCGTATCAGCTGATCTATATGGAGGCACATATCGTCTGTTTGAAAAAGGTTGGAAAAAGTTTGGTCTGGCATTTACATACGACAGCTTTGAGGATTTGACTAAAACGAAAGAGCGCATTTCAAACAAAACGAAAGCCATTTTTTTGGAAACACCGACGAATCCATTGATGAAGGAAACGGATATTTCCTCTGTTGCCTCATTTGCAAAAGAACATAAGTTACTTTTGATTGTTGATAATACGTTTTATACACCGTTGTTGCAGCGTCCGATCGAGCAAGGGGCTGACATCGTTCTCCATAGCGCGACGAAATATCTTGGCGGTCACAATGACGTACTTGCTGGACTGATCGCAGTAAAAGGAGAAGAGCTCTCGGCAAAAGTATTTGAATTTCAAAATGCGATTGGTGCGGTACTGTCACCGTTTGATTCTTGGCTGCTTGCCCGGGGAATGAAAACGCTTAGTCTACGTATGAAGCAGCACACAGAAAATGGACGGAAAATCGCTGCGTTTTTAGAAGCACACGAAGACATTTTAGATGTGTTATATCCGGGACAGGGCGGGATGCTTTCGTTTCGTTTAAAATCGGAAAACTGGGTCAATCCATTTTTGCGAAATATGCAGTTGATTTCATTTGCGGAAAGCCTTGGAGGCGTAGAAAGCTTTATTACGTACCCTGCGACGCAGACGCATATGGACATACCTGAAGACGTGCGCATCGCAAACGGAATCTGTAACAAGCTTCTGCGTTTCTCAATTGGTATTGAGCACGTAGAAGATTTAATGGAGGATTTAACGCAAGCATTTGAAAAAATGAAAGGAAGATTAGATGAGTGACTATACATTTCAAACAAAATTGCTTCATAACGAGCATAAATTCGATTCATATACAGGAGCCGTCAGTGTACCAATTCAGCATGCATCAACGTTTCACCAATCTGATTTTGATTCATTTGGCCAGTATGATTACAGCCGTTCCGGAAATCCGACGCGTGAAACACTTGAAGCCGCGATTGCAGAATTAGAAGGAGGTGTGCGCGGATTTGCGTTTGCATCTGGTATGGCGGCGATTTCAACTGCGTTTCTTCTATTATCTAAAGGAGATCATGTCGTTGTAACAGAGGACGTATACGGCGGCACATTCCGCATGGTAACAGCGGTATTGACACGATTCGGTATTGAACATACATTCGTTGATATGACGGATCTTGATGCAGTGGCCAAAGCAATTCAGCCGAATACGAAAGTCATTTATATGGAAACACCATCCAATCCGCTTTTGAAAGTGACCGATATTGAAGGGATCGTTAAACTAGCGAAAGCGAATAACTGTCTGACATTCCTTGATAATACGTTTTTAACGCCCGCATTGCAACGTCCAATCGAATTTGGAGTCGACCTTGTTTTACACAGTGCAACGAAGTTCTTATCAGGCCACAGCGATGTGTTAGCAGGCCTTGCTGTCGCAAAGGATGAAGTCATTGCATCAAAGATTTATGCGCTTCAAAACTCATTTGGTGCCGTATTAGGGGTACAGGACTGCTGGCTCGTACTACGTGGATTAAAAACATTGTCTGTTCGACTTGAACAATCACAAAAAGGTGCAGCTGAAATAGCGAATTACTTGGCTGTACATCCGCTTGTGAAAAATGTGTATTATCCAGGTCTAGCTGTTCATCCAGGTCATTCTACACATTTCCGCCAAGCATCAGGAGGAGGCGCCGTTTTATCATTTGAACTTGAAAATGAAGACGCTGTTCGCCAGTTTAGCGCCAATGTGAAAATTCCGGTTTTTGCCGTAAGTCTTGGTGCAGTTGAATCAATTTTATCGTATCCGCCAAAAATGTCTCACGCGGCAATGCCGCCAGAAGAACGGAATAAACGTGGCATAACAGACGGTCTTCTTCGTTTGTCAGTAGGTCTTGAATCACCGGATGATTTAATCCGTGACTTTGACCAGGCATTTCAAACATTAACATAAAAAAAGTGTCGCCAGCTTGAGCGGGCGACACTTTTTTATTATGCATGACGCATTCTCTTAAGGATAAAGCTTACGATAGCAACGAGAATAACTGCACCGATTAGAGCTGGAATAATCGCCATACCGCCAATGTCTGGACCCATACGGCCAAGAAGTGCTCCGCCGACCCATGCTCCAATAATACCTGCAATGATATTGCCAATGATACCGCCTGGAATGTCTTTACCTAATATAAGTCCTGCAAGCCAGCCGATGACCCCACCGACAATTAAGAACATAATAAAGCCCATGATTTATTTCCTCCTAAAAGTTTAAGTTGTAATGCTATGTTGGTTTATGTATTCCCGTTATTGCAAAATAAAAAACAAAAAAGTCAATGAAAAAATATTCTGAATATTATTGTTTTTTTGATGGGCAAGTTAATTTGATATCTATTTATTAAAAAAAGAAAGCTGATTATAAGAACAATACATCTGTAGAATAGTCTCCATACATACATCATCGTACTCACTTCTTAATTTTTAGTTACACATAAACAGCTGTCTAGTTTATAATTAAGTCCGTCGGTTATTTAACTGTTTGAAAAAGACGTGAAATTTAAAAAGTACTTACTATATATGCTATCTGAATCGACAGACTATAAACGTGTCAGAATGGAAAGGAAGAAAGAGTGTGACATCATTTAAAGAAGACGTATTATCAAGACGGACATTTGCAATTATCTCCCATCCAGATGCCGGGAAAACGACTATGACTGAAAAGCTGCTTTTATTTGGAGGCGCGATTCGAGATGCAGGAACAGTAAAAGGAAAAAAGTCAGGGAAATTTGCGACATCTGACTGGATGGAAATTGAAAAGCAACGTGGTATTTCGGTTACATCATCTGTTATGCAGTTTGCATATAAAGATTTTAATGTCAATATTTTGGATACACCAGGGCATCAAGACTTTAGTGAAGATACGTATCGAACGCTTATGGCTGTAGATAGTGCGGTCATGATAGTCGATGCAGCGAAAGGAATTGAAGCACAGACATTAAAATTATTTAAAGTATGCCGCATGAGAGGCATTCCGATATTCACATTTATTAACAAGCTTGACCGCCAGGGGAAAATGCCGCTTGAACTGTTAGAAGAATTAGAAGAAGTCCTTGGCATTCAGTCGTATCCAATGAACTGGCCGATCGGAATGGGAAAAGAATTTTTCGGTATTTATGACCGCTATAACAAACGGGTAGAACAATTCCGTACAGAAGAAGCCGATCGTTTTTTATCGCTTGATGCAGACGGACATATTGCTGCTGATCATCCGATCAAACAAACGTCCCATTATATAGAAGCAATGGACGATATTATGTTGCTTGAAGAAGCAGGAAATGATTTTTCACGTGAGAAAATTGATTCCGGTGAATTATCACCTGTATTTTTCGGCAGCGCCTTGACGAACTTTGGTGTGCAGACGTTTTTAGAAACGTATTTGCAATTTGCGCCGGCGCCACAGCCGCGTACAGCCGATATCGGTGAAATTGATCCGTTAAATGAACAATTTTCGGGTTTTATTTTTAAAATACAGGCAAATATGAATCCAGCTCATCGTGACCGGATTGCCTTTTTACGTATTTGCTCAGGCAAATTTGAGCGTGGGATGGCTGTGACACTTGCACGGACGGGGAAAACGACGAAAGTATCGCAGTCCACACAATTTCTTGCGGATGACCGTAGTACGGTCAATGAAGCGGTAAGCGGCGATATCATCGGGTTGTATGACACAGGTAATTATCAGATTGGTGATACAATCACTGCTGGTAAACCAATCTTTCAATATGAAAAATTGCCCCAGTTTACACCGGAATTGTTCGTGAAAGTAGCCGCTAAAAATGTGATGAAACAAAAAAGTTTCCATAAAGGAATCGATCAGCTTGTGCAAGAAGGTGCTATACAATTATACAAAACAGTTCGTACAGAAGAATATATTCTAGGTGCGGTCGGTCAACTTCAGTTTGAAGTGTTTGAACATCGGATGATAGGCGAATACAATTCGGAAGTGCGGATGGAATCAATTGGCTCGAAAATTGCTCGTTGGGTAGAAAATGAAGAAGACATTAAAGATTCCATGTCATCATCGAGAAGCACGCTTGTTCGAGATCGTGCAGGCAAACTTGTCTTTTTATTTGAAAATGATTTTGCACTGCGCTGGTTCCAGGATAAACATGAAAATATTCGTTTGTACAACTTAATGGGATAAATGGAACAAGGTAGCCTCTCTTGCTCATAGAGGGGCTTTTCTATGTTGACGGGTGATTTTTATTTCGCAATAATAAGGCATGTAAAATGTGTAAGGAATCAGGGGTGTTGGAATGTTTAACATAAAGCAGGTATATCAACCCGCTTTTTATGAAGCGATGAGCTTACTTTTTATGATTATGGCCATTATTAGTACAATGATTATTTTTGTAGGAACAGTACCGCACATACCGGTTATTGTGTCGATTTTTGTTCTGATTCTGTTTGGCCTTATGAAGCGTGTTCCATACACCTCTCTTGAAAAAGGACTGGTAGACGGAGCGAAATCAGGAATTTCAGCCGTGTTTATTTTTTTCATGATTGGACTGTTAATTAGTGCATGGCTGCTGTCAGGAACGATTCTTTCACTAATGGATACTGCTTTTTTCTTTGTATCGCCCGGCTTTTTTTATGGTGCTGTGTTTTTAACTGCCTCATTAATCGGATTGTTTATTGGCAGTTCATTAACGACAGTGGCGACAATTGGCGTTGCGCTTGTCGGCGTGGCATCTGCGATGGATGCGTCAGCTGCTATTACAGCAGGCGCAGTAGTGTCCGGTGCTTTTTTTGGCGATAAAATGTCCCCTTTATCAGACACGACCAATTTAGCGGCATCGATCGCTGGTGTGGATTTGTTCGTTCATATTCAAAATATGGCGTGGACGACAGTGCCAGCCTTTCTTCTATCCCTTGCTGGATTTGCGGCTTTGTCCCCTGATCTTGATGGTAGTTCATTTCAAGATGTTCAGCAGATAAGAGACACGATTCAAGAGATGGGCTTTATTCACTGGTATTCTTGGTTGCCGGCTCTAATGCTTGTTATCCTTTCTATTAGAAGAGTTCCGCCGCTCTTAACGCTTGCGGCCAGTACAGCGTTTGCCACAGGGCTTTCTTTTTTTCATTCGGGCAAATCAATTGCAGACACAGCGGCCGTTTTATTTGCCGGATTCGTGCCGGACACAGGGAATGCCGAAGTGGATGCATTGCTGTCACGGGGAGGACTTGACAGCATGATGTTCACAGTGTCCCTTATATTGCTATCATTAAGTCTTGGTGGTTTGCTTTTTACGCTTGGTGTTATTCCATGCCTATTTGAAGGAATTGAGCGAAAACTAACAACAGCAGGGCATTCGATTGCTGCGACAGCTGCTACCGCAATGGGGATCAACGTCATAATCGGTGAGCAATATTTATCCATATTACTTACAGGTGAAGCGTTTAGTCACCATTTTGAAAAATTGGGACTAGTAAAAAAGAATTTATCAAGAACACTTGAAGATGCAGGAACCGTTGTGAATCCGCTTGTTCCATGGAGCGTATGCGGTGTCTTTATTGCGGATGTGCTTGGTGTTCCGGTGACGGACTATTTCTTTTTCGCATTTTTTTGTTTAGTCAGTCCCCTGTTGACGGTTTTGTATGGATATACAGGATGGACGATCTCCAAAGAAAACCGATCTTAATGTTAAGGTCGGTTTTTTGTGTAATCGAATGCGTTTGAATTGATTAACTCGAGGAAATATTAGGTATAGTTAAAAGACAGCAGAGCAAATCGCAGAGGGGGCAGAAGATTGAAAATCAGTAAATTTTCTATTGATCGGCCGGTTTTTACAACGGTCTTAATGTTTTTAGTGATCATTCTAGGCATCGTATCATTGATGCGTATTCCATTGAAACTCATTCCGGATTTGAACCCGCCCATTGCAGTTATCGTGACGACGTATGACGGAGCAGGACCAGAAGAAGTGTCAGAAAAAGTTACGAAGCCGCTCGAAGCCAGTTTATCGACGCTTCCAGGAATTGATACGATAACATCGACATCACAGGAAGGCTCCAATTTCATTTTGCTTGAATTTTCATGGAGCACAAACATTGATGATGTTCAAAATGATGTCCTGCAGCGGATCGCCCAGACACCAATGCCAACAGGCGCCGGTGAGCCGCAGTTTTTGAAATTTGATCCGTCCCAGTTTCCCATTATTCAGTTGTCACTGCAATCAGATGGAAAGGTTGATCTTGAGCAGTTGTCCAAAACATTGGAGACTGATTTATCGTCAGTAGAAGGAGTGGCTAACGTATCGGTAACGGGTGTTACATCTGATGAATTTATTGTTGAACTCGATGAAGAAAAGCTTAAGGAATACGGGATTGGTCAGTCAGATGTCGTTCAATTGATTCAAGCGAACAACATTTCATTGCCGGGCAACACAGTTGAAGCAGAAGGGAAAACGTTAACGACACGTATAATGAGTCAGTTAACGACAGCGGCTGATATTGAAAACTTGACGATTTCTGTTAACCCTCTAAATGGAGAAGAAGTCAAGATTTCAGATGTCGCAACGGTAGAATTGAAGCCGCTAAATGAAGACACGGTGACACGTGCGAATGAAAAACCAGCCATATTACTAAGTGTTCTCCAAGAATCAGGTGCGAATACAGCGGCTGTGTCCAAAGAATTTCAAGAAAAGTTAGATGAGTTGTTATTAAGGAGTCAATATGAAGGTGTACAGGCCGATCTTTTATTTGACCAAGGGGATTACATTCGTCTTGCGATCGGCAACATTGCCAACTCGCTTATTGTCGGGGGTGCGCTTGCGATGGCGGTTTTGTTTTTCTTTTTGCGTAACATAAAAAGTCCGCTTATTATCGGTGTCGCGATTCCATACTCAGTCATTATAACATTTGTGCTCATGTATTTTGCAGGGTTTAATTTGAATATTATGACGCTCGGTGCACTTGCGCTCGGAATCGGGATGCTTGTCGATAATGCCATTGTCGTCATCGAAAACATATACCGGCATCTTTCAATGGGGAAAGATCCGAAGAAAGCGGCCTATGACGGGGCGAAAGAAGTAGGTATGGCTATTACGGCATCAACGCTTACAACAGTTGCTGTCTTTTTACCGGTCGTCTTTATTTCTGGGATTCTGGGGCAAATTTTTAAAGAATTTGCGCTGACGATTTCATTCAGTTTAGTGGCGTCACTCGTTGTCGCATTAACGGTAATTCCGATGCTGGCGAGCCGTTTTTTAACGGCAATACCTGAAAATATCGAAGTGAAACGGCAACAATCACGTCATCTCGTCCTGTTTGAAAAAGCAGTCAGATGGTCACTTGCTCACCGTTTCGTAGTACTTGGCATCGCGCTTGTGCTCATGCTTGGCGGTATTTATGGCTTAACGAAAGTTGGTACACAGTTTTTACCGCCGACGGATGAAGGCTTTGTCACAGTCCGTGTTGAAACCGAACACGGTACATCGCTTGAAGAAACAGATAAAGTGGTAAAAGCGGTAGAAGACGTGTTAGCAAAAGAAAAAGATACGCAAGTGTATGTCAGTTTAATCGGTACTACGCAGGAAGATTCGTTCCGCGGAACTGGCAAAGAGAACGAAGCGGAAATGTATGTGAAAATGATGGAAGAGCGCAGCCGCTCGATTTTCAACTTTGTGGATGATGTAAAACCGAAAGCTGAAAAAGCTGCACGTTCAGTTAATGAAACAGCAGAAGTCACGTTCAATTTGCAATCGGCCTCGGGTACGGCACCGCAAACATTGGCATTCAATGTCCGTGATACAGATAAAGATCGTCTTGATAAAGCGGTAGCTGCTATTGAATCGGCAGTGATGGATATTACTGGTGTGACGGACGTACAAACGAACCGTGATGAAACGGTGAAAGAGATTCAAATAACAGTGAACCGTTCCGAAGCGCAGGCAGCTGGATTCGTGCCGGCGCAAGTCGCGCAAATCGTCAATGATGCAACGCGCGGTGTCTTTGCGACGCAAGTTATTGAAGAACCATCATCGAATGTGAAAACGGTCTATGTTCGATATGATGAAGATGTGACAGAAAATCTGAATGGGCTGCGCGGTATGCTCGTCAAAACACCATCCGGGAATTTCGTTGCGCTTGAAAGGATAGCGGATATTGAAATAAAAGACGGTCCTGTGAATGTACGAAGAATTGGTGGACAGGATGCTGTGCAATTTACGTTACAGTACGCAGCAACAACGAATCTTGGGGATGTGTCATCGAAAGTGGGTGAGGCAATAGCAGACTTGAACTTGCCTGATGAAACAGAGCTTTCCTATAGTGGGGATCAGGAGCTTTTGAATAATTCAAAGGATGATATGATCATGGCAATGATTCTGGCTGTCGTACTTATTTATATCGTGATGGCTGCGCAATATGAATCATTTAAATATCCGTTCGTTATTATGTTTACTGTGCCACTCATGATGATTGGCGTTGCCCTTTCACTCATCGTTACACAGCTACCGCTTAGCATACCTGCTGTGATCGGTGTATTAATTCTCCTCGGAATCGTCGTCAATAATGCGATTGTCATCGTTGATTACATTTTACAGCGAAAGCAGGAAGGCTACTCGGGAACGGATGCCATTGTTCAATCAGTGAAAGATCGCGTTCGTCCGGTTTTAATGACCGCACTGACGACCATTTTAGGACTTGTACCGCTCGCATCCGGCATCGGTAATGGAACGGAAATCAATCAGCCGATGGGCATTGTTGTTATTGGCGGTTTACTATCAAGCACTTTTTTAACATTAATCGTTATCCCGGTCGTGTTCAGTTTTTTTGATCGGCCATTGCTGAGAGAAAAAGGTTTACACACGAAAGATAAATTGATACAATAAAAAAGTAATATAATTGAATTTTCTTTTGACGAAAGTCGAAGGGGAGTAGCGTTAGGTGTAAACCTAAAACAAAGTCGTCAATTCGTGGATTTGTATTCACCGGCTTTGTTGGCATGAAGACGAGACATGCTCAGCGAGACCTTTGCCTAATAAAAGGCAAAGGTCTCGCTTTTTGTGTTCTTTAATGCCCGTTTTTATTTCAGTTTAAATGGGTACGTTATTACCGGAAGGAGAGGGAAAATGGATACAGTATTATTACTTGAATACGCCTGGGTACTCGGTGTCCTCATTGTTCTAGAGGGGATTTTAGCTGCTGATAATGCGATCGTTATGGCTGTGATGGTGAAGCATTTACCGAAAGTACAACAGAAAAAAGCGTTGTTTTACGGATTATTAGGGGCATTTGTGTTCCGTCTTGGTGCCTTGTTCCTCATTTCATTTCTTGTCAAAGTGTGGCAAGTACAAGCCATTGGCGCACTTTACTTGTTCTTTATTTGTTTTAACCACTTGTATAAAAAGTGGAAAGAAAAAGATGAAGATGAAAGCATTGAAGACCATGGAATCGAAAAAGAAAGAAAAGGCTCTTCTTTCTGGATGACGGTCTTGAAAGTTGAAATTGCGGACATTGCTTTTGCGATTGATTCAATGCTTGCAGCGGTAGCACTCGCTGTTACGCTTCCTGAAACAGGATGGGGGCACATTGGCGGCATTGACACAGGTCAATTCCTTGTGATGTTTGCTGGTGGTTTCGTAGGTGTTGTTATTATGCGTTTTGCGGCAACATGGTTTGTCCGCTTGCTGCAAAAATATCCGACACTGGAAACAACAGCTTTTCTAATCGTTGGATGGGTGGGGGTAAAGCTTGCCGTCTTTACACTTTCACATCCTTCACTTGCCGTACTCGATGAGCACTTCCCGGAATCAACACCGTGGAAAACGGTCTTCTGGGGTGTCTTAATTGCTCTCGCGGTGGGCGGTTACTTAGTTGCCCGCAGTAAAGGCCCGGAAGAGGATATTGAAGAAACAAATATTTAATGAAAAAAACAGTGAATCCAATTTGGATTCACTGTTTTTTTTGTTTTTATGCTTTTTTTGGCAAAAGGTGCAATTCTTCTTCTTTTAGGAAAAATAGTCTGGAACCGCTGCCGGATGGATCAAACCAAGCAATCATATAGCCATCCTTTTTAATCCATTGTCCGTCCTGTTTCATCATATTTATTGGTTCAATCATTGTATGTTTATACAAATCTTTTTCATGAAGATGGAGTGCTGCAAATTCAGTTCCAGCGATAGAAGGATGCTCAATAAGGGAGCGGTACACAGTCGAGCGAGCTGCTTTATCAAAACGATCGTTCCACCATGGCTTCCGTGGCTTATAGCGCTGGTTGTTCAAATAATCATATTTCATCGTACTTTCAACTAAAGATGCTTTCTGCGGATAAGCGGCTTGTAAAAAAGAAGATAAACGATGAAATAAATCTTCCAGCTGGTGTCCAATTCGTCCCCAGCCCTGCCTTTCCCAGTACGCACCAAAGTTTTGGAAAAAGTCGAACGGCGTCTCGACTAAATGTTGCACAATAAATTCAATCGTTTCATCGGTCCGGTGGTCGTTCCAATATTTCTCCAACACATCTTCTGTCTGTTTAATACGAATCACATCATCAAACGGCAATACCCGGTTTGACAACATTTCATAAGGCGACTGATCCATGTATTCATAGCCGTATTGATCTGCACTTAAACGTAGCCCCGTCCCGCGCAGCAGTTTTAAAAAGCCGAGCTGCATTTCTTCTGGACGAAGCGCAAATACATCGTTAAATGTGTTGCGGAATGAATCGTAATTTTCTTCAGGCAGTCCGGCAATTAAATCGAGATGCTGATCGATTTTCCCACCATCTTTGACCATCGTCACCGTCCGGACAAGTTTTTCCCAGTTTTGTTTCCGCATGACCAGTTCATTAACATCATCATTTGTTGACTGGACGCCAATTTCAAAGCGAAACAGTCCAGCAGGTGCATGCTCATTTAAAAAATTGATGACTTCTGGGCGCATAATATCGCCAGTGATTTCAAATTGAAAAACAGTACCTGGCACATGTTCATCAATTAAAAATTGAAACATTTCCATCGCATAGCTGCGGCTAATGTTAAAAGTACGGTCCACAAATTTAATCGTTTTGGCCCCATTTTTCATTAAAAAGCGAATATCGTCTTTCACCTTTTCACGGTCAAAATATCGGACACCTGTTTCAATGGAAGAGAGACAAAATTGACAGCGGAACGGACAGCCGCGGCTCGTTTCGATGTATGTAACTCGTTTAGAGAGAAACGGAAGATCCTCTTCAAATTGAAACGGAGACGGTAGCTTGCGTAAATCAATTTTATTCGTTTGCGGGTGAATATGATGCTTACCGTCCTTTTTATAACCGATTCCAGCAATTTTTGAAAAATCACGGCTGCCTGACAATGCGTCTAGAAGGGTACGAAATGTTTCTTCACCTTCACCGATGACCAGAAAATCGACATCAGTTAAACGGTCAAGCCAGTATGGCACGTCATATGTGACTTCCGGACCGCCGAATATAATGGTGCAGTCAGGCAATACTTTTTTAATCATGCCCGCTACACGAATTGTCTCTTCGATATTCCAGATGTAGCAGCTGAAGCCGATCACGTCCGGTTTTTTGCTGTATAAATCCGTCACGATATTCATTGCGGGATCTTTAATCGTATATTCCGCTATATGAATGTTATATGCATCTTCGCAGTACGATTTTAAATAGCGGATGGCGAGATTCGTATGGATGTATTTTGCATTTAATGTACAAACGGTAATGTTCAAGTTTTTCAATCTCCTTTTTTGGTTAAAAAGCTGGGCCGCTTTTGTTCAAGAAATGGCCGGAACAAAGCAGCAGTGGGTGGTGATGACAAAAGAAGTGTCAGTGCCGCTGCAGTTAAAAATAAAACAAATAGGGAAGGCGGCAGTTCAAGTGTATGTACGCGCCTTGATGCTTGGACGAAAAAGCCGTGAAGCAAGTACACATAAAGAGTATTTTGTCCCCATGTTGTAAAGAAAAACGTCTTATGCGTCACAATAGATAAAATAAACGCAATCATGATTACATTGAGGACATAAACAAGCAAGCGCCATGCAACACCGGACATAGGCCCTGCTTCTAGGTCGTCATATGACTTCGATCCAAACAGCCACTCAATTTGAATACCAGTGTTTTTATAAAAGAATAAAAACAGAATGGCTGCTGTGAAAAGAAGGATGATCCGTGCCGGTGCTGTAAAAAGCGGCGCGAACCATTCTTTTTTCGCATAATAGCCGATTAAAAAGAATGGGAAAAAGACGAATGTGCGGCCAACGCTGAGCACTTGAAGTGGTTCGTCAATCATGCCGCTTAAAAGCCCTGCCGCTATAGCAAGTGCGATAGCAATAGCGGGTTTCAGCCAATTTACTGTGATCCGCAATAATATATTCCAAAAAAATAAACTCAGTAAAAACCAGAGCGACCATTCCGGAATAAGCAGACTGACGGATAACGCTTCTTCATGTTCAATCCAGAAGTAAAACACAGAATAAATAACCTGGAAAATGAGCAGTGGAATGAGCAATTTACCGGTGACTTTTTTTATGTAGCCCGGACGCATAATTCCTTTCGCAAAAAATCCAGACACAAAAATAAAAGCGGGCATATGAAATAAATAAATGCTCATATACAACGCGTAAATAAGCGGCCTTTCATAAATATATGGACGGAGCAAATGACCGAAAACGACAAAGAAAATGAGTACAAGCCGGACATTATCAAAATAATAATCACGTTTTTTCATCAGTAATAATCACCTGTATGATAGGATAGATATATGACGTTATTATACACGACAGTATAGCAGAAATTTGATCAAATCTTGTAAAAACATAAAATTAAGCTTTAAACCCTTTTAAAATAGGCGAAAAATGTGTAACGTATAGTAAAGTGCAACTTCACATAATGGGTCTTGCTGCTCGTTAATGAAGGATCAAAAAGATGAATAGACAGGCAGGGATTATAAATGGAAGATAGTCAAAAATCATTAAAGTTATTTATCGTGCTTTCACGCGCCTATAAAGTAGTAAACGAACAGGTAAATCGTTCTATACAACAAACCGGACTTAATCCGACGGAGTTCGCCGTATTGGAACTTTTATACCATAAAGGACCACAGCCGCTTCAGCAAATTGGCGGAAAAATATTGCTCGCAAGCGGAAGCATTACGTATGTTGTAGATAAATTAGAAAAGAAACAGCTGCTCCGACGAGTTGCCTGTCCGGAAGATCGCCGGATTACTCACGCTGCGATTACACAGGATGGCATCCAATTAATTGAGCGTGTCTTTCCGGAGCATGAACAAAATATTCATAATTTGATCAGCGTTCTATCGGAAGAAGAAGTAGAATCGGCTACAAACATATTGCGAAAGCTCGGGCTGTCAGTGAAAGATTTGTCGTAATCTATTTGGAACATGCTGATTTGGTATGGTAAGATAACGGCGGCAGTAATGAAAGGGGGCTCTAAATGCGAATCGGCTTTGTGAAAGACTGGCGACTTATTGCTAGTATTGCGGCTGCACATGTACTATTATTTGTAACGTTTTTGGATCAAGACATATTTTGGTATATATACACAGCCGCTAATTTATTTTTTATGAGCATATCGATTATTAATGAAAAGATTGACGATCAACAAAAAACAAACAGCTTTATGGCATACGGTCTACTATCAGGTGCTGTTCTTTATGCGTTATTTGCGGCAGGATTCTGGGTGATAAGTATGACGCCATTGTCCGTGTCGGCGCATGTGTCAGCGATTTATGCACAATTTACTCCACAGTTTGTCTGGCATTACATCGTTCTCGTCCTCATTTTTATCCCAGGGGAAGAGTTATTTTGGCGCGGTTTTGTTCAAAAACGATTAAGTCATTATATGAATGAGTGGGCATCAGCTTTGATTGCATCAGCTTTATTTGGATCTGTCTTTCTTTATTCAGGTCAGTGGATTTGGATGATGGCAGCCTTTTGTGCAGGTCTCTTCTGGGGGGGACTATACATATGGAAAAAAAGCATTCCAATGCTCATTATATCTCATCTTATTTTTGATTTATTACTCATTGTTTTTTTACCATTTGGCTAAAGCGTCCGATTTAGGACGCTTTTTTTTGAGCAAAAATCTTGAAAGTCAAAGAAGGTCAAAGTATAATGATAATTAATCAAAGATAGTCAAAGTCAAACAAAAGGGGATGACAGGGATGAAGTGCCAAAAATGCCAGCAAAACGAAGTAAACGTGCAAATGATTGTCCATGTCAATGGACAATCAAATCAATATTATTTATGCAATAGTTGTTATAAAGCAGAAGAAAAGACTATTGGAGGAATGAATATGAATTTTCAATCATTCGGTTTTCCATTTGATGAATTTATGAACAATAGAAATATGTCAAAACAGCAGATGAATCAGCCACAAACGCCGCCAGCGGGTCATGGCGGAGGAGCTGGACTGCTGGACGAATTTGGTCGCAATCTTTCAAAAATGGCAAGAGAGGCTCTTATTGATCCACTTATTGGACGTGAAAAAGAAGTGGCGCGTGTCATTGAAATTTTAAATAGACGAAATAAAAATAACCCTGTATTAATCGGTGAACCAGGTGTCGGGAAAACAGCCATTGCAGAAGGATTGGCGATTCTTATTGCAGAAGGACGTGTACCGGTGAAATTGCAATCGAAAGAAGTATATGTGCTTGATGTCGCTTCGCTTATTGCGGGAACAGGTATCCGTGGTCAGTTTGAAGAGCGAATGAAACAGTTGATTAACGAATTGCAGGAACGCAAAAATGTGTTGCTGTTCATTGATGAAATTCATCAAATCGTTGGGGCAGGATCGGCAGAAGGTTCTATGGACGCCGGGAATATTTTGAAACCAGCATTAGCACGCGGTCAGCTGCAGTTAATTGGTGCAACCACATTGAAAGAATATCGTCGAATTGAAAAGGATGCGGCACTTGAACGGCGTTTTCAGCCGATACAGGTGACAGAACCGAGTGTGGAAGAAACAGTTCAGATTTTAAAAGGACTACAAAAGTTCTATGAAGATTTCCATCGAGTTACTTATACAGATGAAGCCATTCATGCATGCGCTTCTCTTTCACATCGCTACATTCAGGATCGCTTTTTACCAGATAAAGCGATTGATTTGCTAGATGAAGCAGGATCGAAGCTGAATTTGACAATTGATGAAACGGATATCCAAACAATTCAAGAGAGATTGACGGCGCTTGCCAAAAGAAAAGATGCTGCACTGCAAAAAGAAGCATATGAAGAAGCAGCGGCACTTCGTGATGAAGAAGGGGTGCTTGAAGCAAAACTTGCACAAGGAGAATCAGCACATGCGGCACCGAGCGTAACGGCAGAACAGATTCATTCGTTAATTGAGCGTAAAACAGGCATTCCGGTCGGGAAATTACAGCAGGATGAGCAACAGAAGATGAAGGATATTGAAGAAAATCTTGCTAGAAAAGTGATTGGACAGGATGCGGCTGTGAAAAAAGTAGCGAAAGCCGTCCGACGCAGCCGGGCGGGGCTAAAAGCAAAAAACCGTCCAATTGGTACCTTTTTATTTGTTGGTCCAACAGGTGTTGGGAAAACAGAGTTGGCGAAAACATTGGCTGAAGAGCTTTTTGGCTCAAAAGAAGCGCTCATTCGTCTTGATATGAGTGAGTTTATGGAAAAGCATAGTGTATCAAAATTAATAGGCTCACCCCCTGGTTATGTTGGTTTTGAAGAAGCAGGGCAGTTGACAGAAAAGGTACGCCGTAATCCATACAGCATTATTTTATTGGATGAGATTGAAAAAGCGAATCCTGATGTCCAGCACATGTTCCTGCAGATTATGGAAGATGGACGTTTGACAGACAGTCAAGGACACACGGTGAGTTTTAAAGAGTCTGTCATCATTATGACGAGTAACGCAGGAGCAGGCAAGAAGAATGTGACAGTCGGATTTGAAAAAGGACAGACTGAAAGTGTAGCTTCTGTTCTTGAATCTCTCTCAGACTACTTTAAACCTGAATTTTTAAACCGATTTGATTCGATCATTGAGTTCCGGTCACTTGAAAAAGAGAATTTGAAGAGAATCGTAGAATTAATGATTGATGAAGTAAACGATATGCTTCATGAACAAAATATGACGATCGATGTAACGGATGAAGTAAAAGAGAAAGCAGTCAATCTCGGATATAGCTCACAATTCGGTGCAAGACCACTTCGCCGCGTCATTCAACAACAAATTGAAGACGGCATCGCTGATTTTATATATGATTATCCAGAAACAACGAAATTAAAAGCTGTATTGCAGGAAGGCAGCATTGTCATTGTATCAGCATAAAGTGAAATTAATCGAAGTTAAATAAAAACAGAGCGGATCGCTACTTCCGCTCTGTTTTTTCATGCATGGAAAATGATATAATTTTTATGGTTGACGACCGTTTTTTCTTCCACTTCAAGCTCATCGAAATTTTCCATGATTGTTAAATCAACGATTACTGAGTTTTCATTTACTTTTTCGACGATCCCACGAAGACCGTCTTTAAATTCAATAATGTTGCCGACTTCTGCTTTAGTCATCTAATACGCTCCTTTTCGACAATTGACGATACCATATTCTCATGTAATCTTCTATAATCAGTGGATAGGGTGAGAAGGTATTAAAGTAAAGTTTGCCTTATTTTTTGAAAATAGTAAAGAGTTTTACACTGTGTTATTACAATTTTTTGACTATTTTGATGAGGGGGTTAGGTGCTTGACGATTGATGAAATTGAAAATGAGATAATGTCCCTTAGAAATGGAGAATTAAAACGCATCCGTATTCAAAAGGAAGACTTTTTAACATTCCGTTCTCAATTAATAAAACAGCCGGATTTTAAACAATTCAGGGGAACTGCTCAACATGGCGGACATATAGACTATGAATATACAGAGATACCTAGAAGCTAAAGGTATCATTATCTTTATACACTACAAAACGGCCATTGATAAACAAATAGTTTCTCAATTATAATGTCGCCGTTTTTTCATTTGTTCTTTTGAATAGGTTTTTAAAGAAACAATAATTTGTTTTTTCAATTCTTCATGGTCATCGCTTTGAATGCCATATTCAAATGAAGTACCTGCATATCGCTTTCGAATCATTTTTCCGGTAAAATGAATAAGAGTGTCCGACAGTTGGACAGGGCAGGTGAGAATGTATTCATCGCGTAATTCAATATCTGTTTTTGAAGCGATTTTCATTCCATTAGGGCTTAAATCCAGGATATATGATTGAAATGACTGTACTTTTTCTTTTACGCCGCCCTTATGTACATACACTTCACAAATGGTGGGAATGGGTTCTGAGAAAGAGTACCGAAACGTTTCCTGTCTTTTATAATACATGGATAAATGCCTCCTTTATAATTGTCTATTTTAGAAGAAGTTAACAGGAAGAGCAATAAGAGAAAATGCAATAATTGAGTGGGGGAAAGATTCATGCTATCCTCAATAAAGAATAAGAATAAAGGAGAGACTGACTAATGTCTAAAAAATCATATACTGTAATAGCGGGTACAGGTATTCATGCACGTCCTGCAACGTTACTCGTACAAACAGCAAGCCAATTTTCAAGTGATATCAACCTTGAATATAACGGGAAAACAGTGAACTTAAAATCGATTATGGGTGTTATGTCTCTTGGAATCGGCAAAGGGGCAGAAATTGTCATTTCTGCAAATGGTAGTGACGAAACAGCGGCATTTGAATCCATTGAAACGCTATTAAAAAGCGAAGGTCTTGCAAACTGATGGCAAGTATATTAAAAGGGATTGCTGCTTCTGACGGCATTGCTTTTGCAAAAGCATATCGTTTATTGGAACCAGACCTCACAGTTGAAAAGCGGACAGAATCAGATACAGAAGCTGAAGTAATACGTTTCCATGCTGCGTTAAAAAAATCAGAAACAGAACTTGAAGTCATTAAAGAGAAAGCGCGTCGCGATCTCGGAGATGACAAGGCGGCCATTTTTGAAGCGCATTTGCTCGTATTGAACGATCCGGAATTGACAGGACCTATTGAAGAAAAAATTAAAAGTGATTATGTGAATGCAGAATATGCCCTTGAAGAAACGTCGAATATGTTTATTGGCATGTTTGAAGCGATGGAAAATGAATACATGCGAGAGCGTGCTGCAGACATTAAAGATGTAACAAAACGCATTTTAGCAGCGCTTCTCGGTGTCGAACTTCCTGCACCAGCACTGATTGCAGAAGAAGTGGTTGTCGTCGCTGAAGATTTAACGCCATCAATGACGGCACAGTTAAACCGTGAATTCGTCAAGGGATTTACAACAGACATTGGCGGACGTACTTCTCACTCGGCCATTATGGCACGCTCACTCGAAATACCAGCAGTGGTTGGAACGAAAAACGCGACTACTGATATTCAAAACGGTGATGAAATTATTATTGATGGGCTTCAAGGTGAAGTGCATATTAATCCGACAGAAGAAATTTTAGCGGAATATAAAAAGAGAAGTGAAGCGTACCAGCATCAGCGTGCAGAATGGGCAAAGCTTGTAAATGAACAAACGGTAACAGCAGACGGGCACCATGTAGAATTAGCTGCGAACATCGGTACACCTGAAGATCTAAAAGGTGTCAAAGCAAATGGGGCTGAAGGAATCGGTCTTTACCGGACAGAATTTTTGTATATGGGCCGTGACACGTTGCCAACAGAAGAAGAGCAGTTTACAGCATACAAAGCAGTTCTTGAAGGAATGAAAGGCAAGCCTGTTGTCGTTCGTACGCTTGATATTGGCGGCGATAAGGAACTTCCGTATTTAAACTTGCCTCATGAAATGAATCCATTTCTTGGTTTCCGGGCGATTCGCCTTTGTCTTGAAGAACAGGATATTTTCCGTACACAGCTGCGTGCATTGCTCCGGGCAAGTGTATATGGCAATTTGAAAATTATGTTCCCGATGATTGCAACAGTGAATGAATTCCGTGAAGCGAAAGCCGTACTTCTTGAAGAACATGCAAAGCTTGAATCAGAAGGTACTGCCTTGTCTGAAAACATTGAGCTTGGGATTATGGTTGAAATTCCATCAACAGCTGTTATTGCCGATTTATTTGCGAAAGAAGTCGATTTCTTTAGTATTGGCACAAATGACTTGATTCAATATACGATGGCAGCTGACCGTATGAACGAGCGTGTATCCTATTTGTATCAGCCATACAATCCTTCTATATTGCGTCTCGTGAAAATGGTGATTGAAGCGGCGCATAAAGAAGGAAAATGGACGGGTATGTGCGGCGAAATGGCTGGAGATGAATTAGCCATACCGCTTCTTTTAGGCCTAGGTCTTGATGAATTCTCGATGAGTGCGACATCCATTTTGAAAGCACGTGCACAATTGAAGCATTTGTCGAAATCAGACATGGAAGCTTTGGCAGCTGAAGCAATTACGTTGTCAACAGCAGCAGAAGTTGTTGAACGTGTTCAAGCAAGTACACAAAAAAATAATACAAAATAGGTGTAAAAAAAGAGAAACGGGGAATAATACGACTGTAACCAGTTTTTATTCTCCATTTCTCTCACTTTTGTTCAGACAATCTGTTGTCTGAACTTTTTTTGTGCAAAAATATTATGAAATATGCGACAATAGAAAGGACACATAGAGGAGGCAGAATGATGAACGAACAAAAAGTTGGGTTTATCGGTACGGGTGTAATGGGGAAACATATGGCTTCTCATTTACAAAAAGCAGGCTATCCGTTGTTTGTCTACACACGAACAAAATCAAAAGCGGCTGATTTACTCTATTCAGGTGCAACCTGGTGTGAAACACCGTCTGAATTGGCATCTAAAACAGATGTTGTATTTACCATTATCGGTGAACCGAAAGATGTAGAACAAATATACATAGGAAAAAACGGTCTATTTGAAGGAAGTCATGCAGGACAAGTCTTTATTGATATGACAACATCGAAGCCGAGCCTTGCACAAGAACTATATAATAAAGGCAAAGAGAGAGACATATCAGTACTCGATGCGCCTGTTTCAGGTGGAGATATTTTTGCACAGTCAGGAAAGCTATCGATCATGGTTGGCGGCGATGAACATATTTTTACTGACATGAAACCGCTATTTAACACATTTGGTGAAAATATTGTGTATCAAGGAAGAGCGGGAGCTGGGCAGCATACAAAAATGTCAAACCAGATTGCAATTGCATCGACCATGATTGGTGTGTGCGAGGCGATTACCTATGCGAAAACAGCTGGACTAGATGTAGAAACAGTTCTAAAAAGTATAGCGTTCGGTGCAGCGGGCAGCTATTCGTTGTCAAATCTTGCACCCCGTATGATGAAAGAGGACTTTGCACCAGGCTTTTTTATCAAACACTTTATTAAAGATATGAAAATTGCCCTTGAAGAAGCAGAACGGATGGATTTGAAATTGCCGGGGCTGTCAATGGCGAAAGACATGTACGAAAAACTGGCAGCGCAAGGTGAAGCAGAAAATGGGACGCAGGCACTTATTAAAGCATATAGCAAGTAAAGGAAAGCAGGTTCTCAGTTGACTGAGAACCTGCTGTTTTTTTACTTTTTTAAATGATCAAGGTATTGTTCAATTCGAGTTAGTCCTTCTTGAATGTCTTCAATACTGCAAGCGTATGAAAGACGGAACCATCCTTCACCAGCGGAAGAAAAAGCGCTGCCGGGCACAACAGCCACTTTGTACTCTTTCGCAAGCGTTAAGCAAAAGTCAAAGGACGAGCCGCTGAAATCATCTGGCAATTTGACAAAGAAATAAAATGCACCATCGGGTTTCACTGTTTTCAATCCAAGTGATTGAATTTTATCATAAGCTTTGTCACGGCGAAGTTTATATTCGTCTCTCATTGGGATCGCATCATTTATTCCCGCTGTTAACGCAGCAATTGCCGCTTTTTGTGAAACGGAAGAGGCGCATGAAGTATTGTATTGATGTACTTTTAATATGTGACGGGTAATAATTTCAGGTGCAAATAAAAGACCAATTCGCCAGCCGGTCATTGCATGCGATTTCGACAAACCATTAATGACAATTGTCTGATCGGGAAGATAAGAGGCAATTGATACGTGTGGGCGTTCATAAATAATTTCACTATAAATTTCATCCGCCAGAATGAATAATTCATGTTTTTTTGCGAGCTGTGCGATGTCCTGAAGTTCACAATCTATTAAACTAACACCGGTTGGATTAGAGGGATAAGGCAAAATGATTGCTTTCGTTCGGCTCGTCAAGGACTGTTCAATGAGGGCTGCCGTCATGCGAAAGTCATTTTTAGTCGTATCTACCATGATCGTTTTCGCTTCACATAAATGAATAATAGGCTCATATCCTGGATAAACGGGCCCGGGTACAATCACTTCATCTCCAGGCTGCAAAATGGTACGAAGAGCGATATCAATCGCTTGGCTCGCTCCGACTGTAACAATGACTTCTGATTCTGCATTATACGAAACATCGTATTTTTGTTTATAAAATTCAGTTGCTGCTTTTTTTAGCTCAGGTAGTCCAGCATTCGGCGTGTAGACAGTTGCGTTTTGTTCAATCGCTTGTATACCTGCTGCCTTTACATGATCGGGTGTATGAAAGTCTGGCTGCCCGATCGTCAATGAAATCATGTTTTCAGTTGTGCCGACAAGATTGAAAAACTTTCGTATGCCGGATATTTCAATTTCTTTCACACGTTCGTTTAATCGATGTTCCATTATGTAAACCACCTTTATTAAGTACTATTGTTATTATAATGTAAACGTAATGTTTACATTGTTAAGAAAATCTAAATTTTTTAAACATACGCATTTTTTTATTTCATGATATAGTAAAATAAAAATGCGTAAGGGGTCTAATGGCTTATGACAAATGATTATGGAATTTTACTTGAATCAGGCACGAATGAATTAGAAATCGTTGAATTTGAAGTACAGGATAACAAATATGGTATTAATGTCATGAAAGTAAAAGAGATTATTCAACCGATGCAGATCACATTTATTCCACATGCGCATGAACACATTGAAGGAATCATTCAACTACGTGATGAAGTGCTTCCAGTCATCGATATGGCGAAAGTGCTTGGTATGCCTCCATCGGCCAATCAAGCGACAGATAAATATATCGTGACAGAATTTAACCAACAAAAAGTCGTATTTCATGTGCAAAATGTAACGCGTATTCATCGTATTTCCTGGACAGATATCGAGAAACCTTCTGAAATGTATCAAGGCATTGACAATCAAATTATCGGTGTGATCAAAATGAATGAAACGATGATTTTGTTGATTGATTTTGAAAAAATTGTTGTGGATATTAACCCGTATTCAGGTATTCATATGGATCAAATTCAGAGTCTTGGCAAACGAGAACGGTCTGAGAAAAAGCTAATCGTTGCAGAAGATTCGCCGCTGCTGCGTAAACTAATTCACGATACGCTAGTTGAAGCTGGGTATGATCACGTTGAGTTTTTTGAAAATGGTCAGTTAGCATACGATTATTTAGAGTCCACCATTGAACAGGAAAATACATTTGAAAAAGTGCAACTCGTCGTGACGGATATTGAAATGCCAAAAATGGATGGCCATCATTTAACGAAACGTATTAAAGAGCATCCGCAATTAAATAAATTGCCCGTGATTATTTTCTCGTCACTCATTACAGATGAGCTGCGCCATAAAGGAAAAGGTGTTGGTGCAGATGCTCAGGTCAGCAAACCGGAAATTGCCCGTCTTGTGGAATATATTGACGAACTTGCACTGTAAAAGAGAAAAAGGACGCTTGCCAGGCGGGCTGCGTCCTTTTTCGTTCTAATATGACTGTCCAAGCGGTTTAAAAACGGGCTTTGTATACTTTTTATTGCCTGGAGGGTTATATTTTGGCTGATCTTCTTTCATCCCAGTATACGCTTCTAACACTCCTTTTGCTTTTGACAAACTCATCGAGCATCGCGGGTTACGAAATTCCTCATTGAGGCGTCCTAGATGAGGAAGCAGATTGAAGTCTTCTTTGCATGGCGGTATATGGAATGTGTAGTGACCACATTCAACGAGGACGTCGGATTGCTGCCGGCTATGCTTTGGGTTTCGGGAAAAGTGAAGGCCTTTTTTTTTCGCTTTGCCTTCTTTAATCATTTTTAAGAGGGCTTGCTTCTTTAACTGATACAAATACTTTGGATTTGTAGCCGTCTTTGCATGACGGTTAACTGTAAAGATCGCTTTGGCGAGGATATCATCAGATGGGGATTCGGTGAAAGGTTCAGATAATTTACTCAAAATTGTGACTCCTTTCGCATTCATTTTCTTCTTATTATACACTTGTTTAGCCGGATTTGAAAGCAATCATAATGGTTTACATGGTATATTTAAGTGGAAAAGATGAATAAAAAAGAAAGCAGGAAAGCCGATGGAGCACAGTAAAACAGCAATTATTGATATAGGGTCAAATACAGTTCGTCTTGTTATATACAAAGAACAAGGAGTAGGAATTGAGGAATTCCGTAACGTAAAAGCGCCGCTTAGATTAAATCGTTTTCTAGATGAATCGAGCGTGATGAGTAATGAGGGAATAGCGCTACTACTTGAAGCAATGAAAAACTTTCGTGAAGTACTTGATTATTATGATGTAACAGAAGTGGAGTGTACGGCAACTGCTGCAATCCGCCAGGCAAAAAACAGTGATGAAATCATTTGGAAAGTGAAAGAAGAAACCGCTTTTCAAATCCGGCTTTTATCCGGTGAAGAAGAAGCACTATACGGTTTATCAGCTGTATTAAAAACGATGACTCCAGACAATGGCTTGACGATTGATATTGGCGGAGGAAGTACAGAAATTACACTGTTTGAAAATAGAAAATTGAAATATTCATATAGCTTTCCATTTGGTGTTGTTTCACTTAAACAGCTGTTTATTGCAGAAGATCGGATGAAGCCTAAAGAGCAGAAAAGAATGGCGGAATACATTCAAAGTGAACTGTCAAGGTACACATGGTTGCAAAAAGCACCGGATGGTGTTATTGCAGCCATTGGCGGAAGTGCAAGGAACCTTGCGGTTGTGCAGCAATTGAAAGAAAATTATCCTCCTCTTGGTGTTCATGGGTATGATTTAACGTTAGATGCACTTCATAGGTTGCGCGAAGAACTGTCATCATTATCGTATGCAGAACTAGGGAAAGTGGATGGTCTTTCCAATGAACGGTCCGATTTGATTTTGCCAGCGATCGAAGTATTTTACCAGCTGGCCGTACATACGAGTGCAAACGGCTTAATCGTCAGTTCACGCGGGCTACGCGACGGTATCATGCTTGAACGTATAAAAGGCGAACAGTATGAAACAGCAGAAGACGTGAAGCGAAACGGAATTAAACGGCTTTTAAAAGTGTACGGACATGACGATGAGCATCATCATCAAATGATGGTATTGATGGAAAAAATGGTGAATGGTTTTGAAAAAGAAGGTTTACTAAACGTCACAAAGCAAGAACGATTTATAATTGAACAGTCAGCAGCGTTATTTTATCTAGGGGAATATATCTCATCAAGTTCTAAAAGCAGGCATACATTTTACTTGTTAATTAACTCATTATTTGACGGGTTTACACACTCTGAAAAAGCGTATCTTTCATTAACTGCATCCTTCACAAATAATTCGACATTAAAGCAGTATTTAGAAGAATTCAACGGATGGTTTACTAAAGAGGAAATACAAAAAATGCGTGAATACGGTGCTCTGTTGAAACTATGCTACAGTTTAAATAGCTCAAAACGAAGCGTCGTACAGGATCTTGATGTCAAAGAGAAGCAAAATAATATTCTTATTACTGTATATTGTGAAGGCAATGAAATGGCGGAGCGTTACCAGAGTGATAAGCAAAAAAGACAACTTGAAAAAGCGCTGCATAAAGAGATTACGTTACAGTTTAAACAAAAATGATTGAAATGAGGGATGTCCAGTGAATGGACAGGTGGAAAAGGACTTAGCGAATCCAAGTTATTATAACAATCGTGAATTGAGCTGGCTTAATTTTAATGAGCGTGTATTGCAGGAAGCATCAGATTTAAATAATCCACTTCTTGAGCGAATGAAATTTTTAGCTATTTTCAGTTCCAACCTGGACGAATTTTTTATGGTGCGTGTCGCCGGATTGAAGGATCAAGTAAAAGCTGGTTTCAATAAACCGGAAAACAAAGCAGGATTAACACCGAAACAGCAGTTAAAAGCGATTAGTGAAAAAGCACATGAACTGGTGCATACACAAAACCGTATCCTGACAGAAGAAATTTTGCCGGCTCTTGAAGAAGAAGGGTTTCATTTCGTAAAACCGAACGAATTGAATGCTGAACAAAAAAGGTTCCTTCAAGACTATTTTGATAATGAAGTGTTTCCAGTGTTGACCCCGATGGCGATCGATGCGTATCGTCCGTTTCCAATGCTTTTGAATAAAAGTTTGAATTTAGTTGTTATGCTTGAAAATGATGACCCTGAAGCAGAAGCAGACCGTGTAGCAATCGTTCAAGTACCAGGTGTCCTTGAGCGGGTCATTGAAGTACCTTCTGATGCAAAAGGAGGAACGTATGTCCTTTTAGAAAATGTACTTATTCATTTTATTGATCGTATTTTCCAAGGATATACAGTGAAAAATGTAAACATGTTCCGGATTACGCGAAATGCAGATATGGAAATTCATGAAGAAGGCGCACGCGATTTGCTTCTTGAAATTGAAAAAGAGTTGAAAAAGCGGAAATGGGGAGCCGCGGTCCGCCTTGAAATTAAGTCACAGGATTTCGATCAGCATGTGCTTGATTATTTATTGGATGAACTCGAAATCCATTATAGAGACGTATATGAAATTGAAGCTGCGGTCGATTTAACCTTATTCTTCCCTTTTACGAAAAAATTAAGTTTATTGAGGGAAGGATTAACGTACGAAACGTTTATTCCACAGCTTCCGGAAGATTTATCATCGCGTGAAGATGTGTTTGAAAAGACATTGCAGCAAGATATTCTGTTTTACCATCCGTACGAGTCGTTTGAACCGGTCGTCGATTTTATTTCACAGGCAGCGGACGACCCATCAGCACTTGCGATTAAAATGACATTGTATCGCGTTAGCGGCGATTCACCGATTATTGAATCGCTGAAACGAGCTGCGGAAAAAGGAAAACAGGTGACGGTACTTGTTGAATTAAAAGCACGTTTTGATGAAGAAAATAATGTACAATGGGCAAAAGAGCTCGAAAAGGCAGGATGCCATGTTATTTATGGAATGCATAATTTGAAAACACATAGTAAAATCACGCTCGTCGTCCGTAAGCTTGCGGGACGAATTGAACGATTCGTTCACCTTGGCACGGGGAACTATAATGATGCGACGGCGAAAATATACACAGATCACGGGTTAATTACGTCGAAAAAAGAGTTTGGTATTGATGCAACAAATTTCTTTAACTATTTGAGCGGCTATATGGATAAGCCAAAATATAATCATCTTGTCGTCGCACCATATGACATTCAAGAAGCATTTATTAAAATGATTGAAGAAGAAATTGAGATTCATAAAAAACACGGTAACGGCCGTATTATTGCGAAAATGAACTCATTAACAGACAAACGTTTGATCATGAAATTTTATGAAGCGTCAAATGCGGGTGTTCAAATAGACTGCATTATCCGTGGTATATGCTGCATGAAGCCAGGGATACAAGGCGTGAGTGAAAATATTCGCGTCATTAGCATCATTGGTCGTTTTTTAGAACATAGCCGCATTTATTACTTTCATCATGCAGGTAAGCGGAAGGTGTATTTATCATCCGCTGATATGATGACACGTAATATGATTAAACGAGTGGAGATTTTATTCCCCATTATAGAAGATGAATTAAAAGACCGTTTAACAAATTTCCTTCAATTACAATTATCAGATAATGCAAAAGCACGTTACCAAGATAGTGAAGGGAATTTTCATTATGTGGAACGTAATAAAGGCGATGTATACATTAACAGCCAGATGGAATCGTTAACGGCTGCGTATCGAGTAAGAGAAGACGAAGAATAAAGTGAAACAGGAACTCAAGTAAAGAGCGCCGCGTCCTGCGGCAATACTTGAGTGACCGGCTTCAGCCGGCCCGAACCAATCGGGCTTTTACGGACAGTTGATCCCCCGTTTATCCTTCTTTTCTTTTCGAAGTTTTGAAACGGGGGTCTTACTGCCCGTTAATGCGAGATAAAAAAAGAAAAGCTTCGTATAGAAATCAGTTCGCTTATTGAATTTGTCTACCCCCTATAGGAAGACCCGGCCTTAATTTAGGCCGGGTCTTCTCATGAAAGCATAATCGAGAAAAGTCATGTATAATAATAAGCGATTTGATGGAAAAAGGGGGTCCTTCAATGGACGCACTGGAAATAATGAGTAATCTTGACCGAGTTATCCCATATTATCAGCCGATCTTTAGCGCTGATGAACATAAAATTGCTGGCTATGAAGTACTTGGCCGTTATATGGATGGAGAGACGGCAAAGAGTCTTGGCGGCTTTTTTCATGATGAAGATACACCGGATGAATACCGCCATGAAGTGGAAGATGTTATTTTAAAAAAAGCGCTTGATGCGTATACAACTGAAAAACAGAAGTCGTTTCTATTTATTAATCGGCAGGTATCAGGACTTCTCGAAGACTACGGTGAATCGTTTCTTGCGATCATCGAAAGCTATACAGATAAAGGGATAACGCTTGATAAAATTGTACTTGAAATTTCGGAAGCAGAATACAGCGCTTCGCTGGATAACGTTTTGCGCTATTACAAGACGCTCGGCATCCGTCTGGCAGTAGATCATCTTGGCGAAGCAGAAGGCGATATTCGGCACTTTGCTAGTTACTCCCCAGATATATTAAAAGTAAGTCTGCAGGCGCTCCGCAAAGATGCTGGAGATCAAACATATAAAAACATAGTTTATTCTCTATCTATGTTTGCAAGGAAAATTGGCGCATCCCTTTTATTTGAAACAGTAGAAGTCGAATATCAACTGCAATATGCATGGAAAAATGGCGGACGCTATTATCAGGGGTTTTACCTTGCTGAACCATCCCCTATATTTTTAAATCCAGATCAGTTAAAAGCGATGTTGCGGGAGAAATGCAGTCAGTTTATTTCCTATGAAAAACAGGCACTAAACAGTGTATATACATTAGCAGATAAAATTGAAATGGAGCTCGATACGATTTTGTCCAAATCAAAATCAGCTTCTAAAGAAAAACTATTGGAAGAAATAGGGCAGCATTTTGATGACATGTGTTTTCGCCTTTATATATGCGATGAAAATGGTTTTGAACTGACACCCAACTATTTTAAAAAAGAAGGCGAGTGGGTGTTTCAGCCGGAGTATTTCGATAAAAACTGGAGCTGGCGTCCTTATTTTCTAGAAAATATATTAAGAATGCGGAAAAAGGGTGGAGGGCTTATTTCTGATTTGTATAGCGACATTGAAACGGGAGAAATGATTCGTACGTTTTCGTACCCAATCGGAGATAATCAATATTTGTTTTTCGACATACCTTATGAATTTTTATATGATCAGGAAGGGCTTTTGTATTAGCGTATAAGAAGAAGGGCAACGGGGGAGACTAGCAAATATCACGAAGAATGAGAAGGTGGCTATCATCGCATTTTTTCTAATTGGTTTAATCATTTTGCTTGCTGGATTTTTCGCTACAGTGGCCGCCGTGAGGCGAGCATCATCTGGGAAAGTTAAGGATGAAGAACCAGGCCTACTCGTACGCAATCATCCTTATGCACTCAACCCAATTATCTGGACGTACGTGGTCGTTGCAGTGATTTGTGCAGGTATTATACTCAACGTTTGGCTTAAGGGGCGCTAATTTTGGCGTCTCTTTTTGAGCGAAATCGATGAAAAAGAGAGAGAAAAAATGTTGGATTATCAAATAGATGTATGGTATATTTCTTGTGCTTACTTAATGGACTACGAATCGAAAGGGGTCGACAATATATGTCGCAACTAGTTGGAATTGTGCAGCGTTTAAAGTCATTGCAGGAGGGCGGAGAGCAGGGCGAAGTGCAACAACGCCTTTTTGAGTTGAACGGAAAAATGCTTTGTCAGGTGAAATACTTCCCGAATAAAGATACATTTGAACTTGAAGTATATGATAAAGACGGTAAAGGAAGTAAATATCCTTTTGATGATATCGATATGACCGCAATTGAAATTTTTGAACTGCTTCAAGAGGCGAAACAGCAGGAACAGGCATAAGACAGCTGCCATTTGTGAGCCGAATCTTTTTAATTAAAAAGAACGGCTCGTCTGCCTGGCGTATTGCTTATACGGTTTGCTATAATGAAAGATAAGTTAAGCGCTTACAAAAGGAAAAAGGAGAATCAAGATGATTTCCTTCACAAACAAAGATGTATTACAGACAAATATAATGGATTACATTATTCCAGGGGAGAAAGTAGCATTCGTTCAACGGGGTAACAGCCTTGAGCATGCGCTTCTCATTTTGACAAAAAGTGGCTATACGGCGATTCCTGTACTGGACACAAAGTACTGTCTTGAAGGATTAATCAGTATTCCGATGATCACGGAAGCAATACTGGGTCTTGAACGAGTTGAATTCGAACGGCTTGAACATATGAAAGTGGAAGAAGTCATGGCAATGGATAAGCCAAATTTAACAGTTCATGATCATTTTCGAAAAGCACTCGGTCTGTTAATAAATCATCCTTTTTTGTGTGTGACCGATGAAGAAGGTTATTTTGAGGGGATTTTAACAAGGCGGGTCATATTAAAACAGTTGAATCATTACATTGATCAGCTGAATTAACGAGGATCTGCCGAATCGGCAGGTCTTTTTTTGTTGAAAGAAGGATCAAACTATGAAAGAAAGACAAACGAACCGGCCGCTCGTACTAGTTGCTGTGATGATGGCAATGTTTATGGGTGCGATTGAAGCGACAATTGTGGCGACAGCCATGCCGGATATTGTAGCTGAACTTGGTAGTTTTTCATTATACAGCTGGGTATTTTCATCCTATTTGTTAATGAATGCAGCGACGGTTTTAATATACGGAAAATTTTCCGATATTTTTGGACGCCGCCCGGTTTTATTTGTCGGGATCGCGATTTTTTTAATTGGCTCTGTTTTATGCGGCTTTGCGGCATCGATGGAGCAAATGATTCTATTTAGGTTTATACAAGGAATAGGTGCTGGAGCGGTCATGCCGGTGGCGGCAACGATTGTGGGTGATATTTATACGAAAGAAGAACGAGCGAAAGTACAAGGTTATTTAGCTAGTGTATGGGGTATTTCTGCTGTATCTGGTCCCGCGCTGGGAGGATTGCTCGTTGAATTTGTTTCGTGGCGTTGGGTGTTCTGGATAAACGTGCCGATTGGCATTATTTCGATCATTATGCTTTTTCTTTTTTTAGATGAACAAGTAGAGAAAAAGAAACCGAATATTGATTACATCGGAACGGTTTTGTTTTTAATAAGTATTTCATCTTTTATGTATCTTCTTGTCGAGGCAGGGAAAACCGAATTTATGATTCCTCTTCTCATTGTCGGTATGATTTCACTCGTTTTCTTTGTTTTTCATGAGCAGCGGACCCCTGTGCCGATGATACCATTTCATTTATGGAGAATGCGTCCGATTTTAATTGCCAATCTTGTATCATTGATGACAGGGATTATGCTGATCGGCATTTCGACCTTTTTACCAATGTATGTGCAAAGCGTAATGGGCAAAAGCGCAACGGTAGCAGGGTTTACATTAACCGCTATGTCTATAGGCTGGCCGATTGCTTCATCGTTGTCTGGAAGGCTTCTTTTGTTTATTGGCTACAGGACGACGACATTGATTGGTGGTGCGGCGCTGCTTGCGGGTGGACTTATGTTCGCTTTTATGGATCCATCTTACGGTCCATGGTGGGCAGCAGCTTCATCCTTTGTAACAGGTATTGGCATGGGTCTGACTTCAACAGCCTTTATTGTCTCCATTCAAAACGCCGTCGACTGGCATGAACGGGGAGCGGCAACGGCATCAAATATATTTATGCGCAATATTGGCAATACGATTGGTGCTGCTCTTCTTGGTGGTGTATTGAACATCCGTCTTACTACTTACTTGCAAAACAATCAGAATGCATCTGATAATTTAACCATTGATTCCATTAATGAGCTTCTTGGAGAAAATGGTCAGATGAGTGAATCTGCCCGTTTTATTTTAAGTGAAGGGTTGACAACATCCCTTCACATCGTATATTGGGTTGTCTTTTTATTTGCAGTGGTCTCGTTCATATTGCTGTTGTTTTTGAAGAAAGGGGAATAAGAAAATGTCCTTTTCAGAATTCCGTTTGTTAACGGTGCTTGCAGAAGAAATGAATATGAGAAAAGCGGCCGAGCGTCTTTTTGTCTCTCAACCGGCACTTTCTCAGCGCCTTCAAACGATTGAAAAAGAATGGGCGTACAAAATATTTAACCGTTCAACAAAAGGACTGTCTTTAACGCCTGCAGGTGAACTTATTGTTGATTATGCAAAAGAAACACTTGAGAAAAAAGAACGATTGCTCGAAGAATTGCAATCACTAGAACCACACGTACATGGAACTCTAAAAATTGCTTGTGCAAGTATTGTCGGTCAAAATTGGCTGCCAAAAGTATTAAAACTCTTTGTTGAACGATATCCGTATGCGAAAATTCAACTTATGACGGGCTGGAGCAGTGAAATCTTAAAAGAGCTGTATGAGGGTGACGTTCATATTGGGATCATTCGAGGCACACCTGAATGGAAAGGCAGGAAAATTCATTTGTTCGAAGATCCGCTTTATTTAGTCGATAAAGATATTCAGGATGTAGAAGAAGTGTTAACGACAGAAAAACCGTTCATCCAATTTAAAAGTGATTCAAACTACGATCAGGAAATTCAAGAATGGTGGCATAATCGATTTCAGGTGACACCAAAGCGTTCTATTGTTGTTGATCAAATTGAAACGTGCCGGCAAATGGCGTTTAATGGAATCGGCTATGCAATTTTACCGGCGATCACGCTTTCAAATCAAGAAAATAATTTGTATAAAACGCCGCTTCTAGACCGCGATGGAGAACCGATCCAGAGGGATACGTGGATGCTTGGCTATGATGCTGCATTTGAACTCCGGCAAGTGCAGGCATTTGTTGAAACAGTTGAACGGTTTATGGAACAATCGAATGAAAATTACTTGTGAAAATTGCTTTGCTTTGGTAGAGTAAAGGCAGAAAAAATTTAATATAAGCAGTCCGGGGAGGGATACATAATTATGAAAATAATGGATGCTCATGAAATCATTTCATTTATTAGTAACAGTACGAAATCAACACCAGTTAAAGTATATATAAACGGTGATGTGGAAGGAATTAATTTTGGCGCTTCTGCGAAAGTGTTTGGTGAAGGGAAATCCGTTGTCGTATTTGGCGAGTGGGCTGAAGTATCAGAGGCTCTTGAGCAAAATAAAGATAAAGTCAAGGACTACGTTGTTGAAAACGACCGCCGCAATTCAGCGATCCCGCTTCTCGACATGAAAAATATTACAGCGCGTATTGAGCCAGGTGCTATCATTCGTGATCAAGTTGAAATTGGTGACAATGCGGTCATTATGATGGGTGCTTCAATTAATATTGGCGCTGTTATCGGTGAAGGCACGATGATTGACATGAATGCAATACTTGGCGGTCGGGCAACTGTTGGTAAAAACTGCCACGTGGGCGCCGGAGCTGTGCTAGCGGGTGTTATTGAGCCGCCATCCGCATCACCGGTTGTGCTTGAAGACAACGTATTAATTGGTGCAAATGCTGTCGTTCTTGAAGGCTGCCGTATTGGTGAAGGTTCCGTTATCGCAGCAGGTGCTATCGTAACAGAAGATATTCCTCCATTCTCGGTTGCTGTTGGAGCACCAGCACGCGTTATTAAACAAATTGATGCTAAAACAAAATCAAAAACAGAGATTATTCAAGAACTCCGCAAACTGTAAGAGCGGTAAGGGAAGAACGCGTGGGCAGTTGCCTACGCGTTCTTTTTAAAAAAGAGGAGGACTGTACACATGAACCATTTTGTCAATATCCGCCGCGATCTCCATCAAATTCCCGAACTAGGCTTTAAAGAGGAGAAAACACAGCAATATTTATTGAACTATTTACATACATTGCCGCAGGACCGAATGGAATTAAAAAAGTGGCGTACCGGCATTATTGTGAAAATAAAAGGCTTGAACCCGTCGAAAACAATCGGTTGGCGTACGGATATTGATGGTTTGCCTATTACGGAGAAAACAGATCTCCCGTTTTCATCGCTACATGAAGGCCGGATGCACGCCTGTGGACATGACTTTCATATGAGTATTGCTCTCGGTGTTGTTACGTATTTCGCCGAAAATCCGATCAATGATGATCTTGTTTTTATCTTTCAGCCGGCAGAAGAAGGGCCGGGCGGCGCAGAACCGCTCATGGCATCTAAAGAATTAAAAGCATGGATGCCTGATGAAATTTATGCACTACATATTGCGCCGGAACATCCCGCAGGCACTATTGCAACAAAGCAAGGTCTTTTGTTCGCGAATACGTCCGAGTTATTTATTGATTTTAAAGGAAAGGGCGGCCATGCAGCTTATCCGCATGAAACTAAAGATATGGTTGTTGCAGCGTCATACTTTGTTACACAGCTTCAATCGATCGTGTCTAGAAACGTCGATCCGCTCGACAGTGCAGTCGTGACAATTGGTAAAATGACAGCTGGTACGGTGCAAAATGTCATTGCAGACCATGCGCGTTTAGAGGGGACGATCCGTACGTTGTCACCGGAAGCAATGAGGAAGGCAAAAGCACGTGTTCAATCGCTATTAAAAGGCATTGAAGCATCTTTTGAATGCGAGGCGGAAATTGATAATGGCAGCGGCTACTATCAAGTATTTAATGATCCAGAAGTGACGGACCGATTTATTCAATTTGCCAAAGCGCAAACCGATATTCAGTTTATTCATTCACGTGAAGCGATGACTGGTGAAGATTTTGGCTTTATGTTAAAAGAAATACCGGGCATGATGTTCTGGCTGGGCGTTGGTTCTGAATACGGCCTTCATCACGCCAAATTGAACCCGGATGAAGCTGCTATTGAAACAGCAATCTCGTTTATTACCCGCTATTTCATTGCCCTTGGACATAAGTGATTTATATAGAAGAATGTTCATCGAGGCCTAACAACTAAGTTAGGTCTCGATCGATCTTTATACATGAAAGAAGGTAAACGAAGAGATGACGTTTTTTTATATATGTTTGTGAAATTTGTCACAAAATAGTCATACCCCATTTATAGCATTGTTTTTGTTTTCAGTTTACAATACGAGTAGCATGATAATTTTATTTAAATTGAATCACTCGGGAGGTCATATAAATGGAACTCGATAGTGTCATGCTCAGTCGGATGCTAACAACGATGACATTAATGTTTCATATTATTTTTGCGATGATTGGTGTCGGTGTACCGGTGATGATTGCGATTGCTGAGTTTATCGGTATTAGGAAAAACGATCCGCATTATTTACTATTAGCAAGACGCTGGGCGCGCGGCTTTACAATTACAGTCGCTGTAGGTGTTGTAACAGGAACTGCAATTGGTTTACAGTTGTCACTGTTATGGCCAAGTTTTATGGAAGTAGCAGGGCAAATTATTGCTTTGCCTTTATTTATGGAAACATTTGCATTTTTCTTCGAAGCGATCTTCCTTGGCATTTATTTGTACACATGGGACCGGTTTAAAGGAAAATGGACACATTGGCTTTTAACGATTCCAATTATGATAGGGTCGTCGGCGTCTGCTTTGTTTATTACAACTGTGAATGCATTTATGAATACACCACAAGGGTTTGATTTAAAAGAAGGTCAGGCGATCAACATTGACCCGATAGCAGCAATGTTAAATCCAGCAACACCATCAAAAGTGTTTCACGTCGTTTCCACATCATATATGACGTCAGCTGCCCTTTTAGCAGCGATTGTGGCATTTGCCATTTTAAAAGGAAAACGCGGTCAATACGAGCAAAAAGCGCTTCGTTTAACGGTTACGTGCGCGTTAGTATTCTCGGTCCTGACAGCCATTGCGGGTGATGTATCAGCCAAATTTTTAGCAGAAGTGCAGCCGGAAAAATTAGCAGCTGCTGAGTGGCATTTTGAAACAGAAGAAGGAGCAGATATTATTTTCTTCGGAACACTTAATGAAGATGGAGAAATAGAAAACGAAATTCGTGTACCGAAACTGTTGAGCTTTCTTGCAGGTAATTCGTTTGACACGGAAGTGATCGGGTTAAATGAGACACCTGAAGATGAACGGCCGCCGCTTTGGATTCATTATATGTTTGACATCATGGTCAGCATTGGTATGTTCGTCATGGCGATAACGGCGCTCTTTGTTATTATGAGCAAAGTGAAAAAATGGAATGAACTAAATAAGCCGCTTTTATGGGCGATTGTTGCATCAGGACCGCTATCTTTAATTGCGTATGAAGCAGGCTGGATTTTAGCTGAAGTCGGGCGTCAGCCATGGATTTTACGCGGTTATATGAAAGTAGCGGAAGCGGCAACGAGGAGCGATGATGTTGGCATTACGTTTATCATGTTTGCTTTGCTTTACCTAGTACTCGGTGTCATGACAGTGATTGTGTTGATTAAAATGTTTAAAAATTCGCCGGCGGAAGCGGAACTTGAAAAACGCTTTCCAGATGGGGGTGGATCCGCATGAATTTAGAACTTCTCGGGATCACGGTTTTATGGACATTTTTATATGGTTATTTAATAGTGTCGTCCATTGATTTTGGTGCCGGTTTCTTCGCTTTTTATGCGAGATGGAAGAAAAAAGACCATATTATGAATGATCTTATTTCACGTTACTTATCACCTGTATGGGAAGTAACAAACGTTTTTTTTGTCTTCTTTTTCGTCGGTATTGTCGGTTTTTTTCCGGCTACGGCTTACTATTTTGGGACAGCACTTCTTATTCCAGCAAGTGTCGCAATTATTTTGCTGGCGATTCGAGGCTCGTTTTATGCGTTTAATAATTATGGATCGCGTGAGAGTATGCTATACCTTTTCTTATACGGAGCGACCGGATTATTAATACCTGCTTCGTTGTCAACCGTATTGACGATCTCAGAAGGGGGCTTTTTGGCTGTTAGTACAGATGACAAAGTGACCTTTCTTGCTAAAGAATTGTTCACAAGCCCTTTTTCATGGAGTGTCGTCCTTTTATCCATCGTGTCGGTCTTGTATATTAGTGCCACGTTTTTAACGTATTATGCAGATCGTGCGAATGATAGACAAGCACGCCGGACGATCCGGCAGTTTGCACTGTTCTGGAGCATGCCGACAATTGTAGCCAGCCTTCTCGTCTTTATATCACTGCAAATGCACAATCCGGAACATTATAATAAAGCCGTAACAGAGTATTGGTGGATGTTCGGGTTATCGCTCCTCTGCTTTGGTATTGCTTCTTGGTTTATTTATACAGGGAAAAGATATGGTACAGCATTTATTATGGTGATGATGCAATTTTTCTTCGCCTTTTTTGGCTACGGGGCTTCTCATTTGCCATACATTTTGTATCCGTATATTACAGTCCATGAAAGTGTAACAAATGAAACGATGGCATTGGCGCTCGTTATTGCGTTTATTCTTGGCTTGCTCTTGCTTATTCCGTCACTTATCTTACTGATGAGACTTTTCCTCTTTGACGCAGACTATGTGAAAGGGAAAAAAAAATAAGGGAAATTTGGCTAGGTTCGTGGTAAACTTTCATAGCAAGATCCACTTATTAGCTTTGACAGCGGGGGAATGAATATGAAGAAAGAATTTGTCGTTATTGGTCTTGGCCGCTTTGGCAGCAGCATTTGCAGAGAGTTGAGTGAGCAGGGGATGGAAGTAATGGCGATTGATAGGGACGAAGGCCGAGTGAATGAATTCGCATCCATTGCGTCTCATGCCGTTGTCGCTGATACGACAGATGAATCCGTATTGAAAAGTCTTGGAATTCGTAACTTTGACCATGTGATTGTTGCAATTGGTGATGACATTCAATCAAGCATTTTAACGACGCTTATGTTAAAAGAAGTTGGCGTTAAAAAAGTAACAGCAAAAGCGCAGAATGATTACCATGAAAAAGTATTATTAAAAATTGGTGCCGATCAAGTCGTTCATCCAGAACGGGATATGGGACGGCGCATTGCAAATAATATTGTGTCAAATAATGTGCTTGATTATCTAGAGCTTTCCGATGAGCATTCCATTACAGAAATTATTGCAAATGAAGTTCTTGCAGGAAACACAATAATCGATCTCGATATTCGTGCCCGTTATGGAATTAACATTGTTGCTATTAAGCGGGGAAAAGAAATTATCGTGTCACCACAGGCCGATGCACCGATCATGGTGAATGATATTTTAATTATTATCGGCGCGGATAAAGACATTGCCCGTTTTGAGAAAAAAATGAATGATTAAATAAAAAACCTCACTTTAAAGTGGGGTTTTTTATGAATCAAGCGGTGCAATCAAGACGAAGCGGAGTATGGAAGCCTGCTCGCTGTATAGCATGCTTCTTCGTTTACTTTCTCGATTAGGAGCTCCGTTGTCTTGAAAGAATAAAATGATTTCGCCATTTTTTATTTCATAGCCGATGATGACAATCCAATGATACGCATACATCGATTTTGAAAAAAAGCGAAGTGTAAAATATTTATCGAATTTTGCTGCGACAGGGTGACCTTTTTGTAGTTCATCTATTACTTCATTAATTTGATTCGACCTTTTTACAAGCCAGTCTGAGCCAAGAAGACGGCGAAGCTTATAAACCATCATAAAACGAGACAGGCCGATCGATGTCGTGGAAAGTGATGTATACAATTCGTTCACGTGAAGCGGATAAGTCCCGTTAAACCAGTAATTTAATATAACTGAAACAGTGACCGGTCCGCATGCTGAAGATCTGAACTTCGGGTTTATATCCTCATCGTACTGCGATTTTCCTTTCACGGGAATCATGCATGATACCTCCAATCAAAAAGAGCTTTCCAAAGTAAATGGAAAGCTCTTTTTTTATGTTACACTTCCATAATGATTGGTAAAATCATTGGACGGCGTTTCGTTCTTTCGTAAAGAAACGGTGAAAGCGTATCGGTAATTTCATTTTTAATGTCGGACCATTGAGTTGTGTTACTAATGAGCAATTGTTTAATATGACGGTTTAAAACCGATTGTGCTTCGTAGATTAAATCCCCAGATTCACGCATGTACACGAATCCACGTGAAATAATATCAGGACCGGCTTCAATTCTATTTGTTGTTTTATTAATGCTCACAACGACGATCACAAGGCCTTCTTCGGACAAAATGCGGCGGTCACGTAAAACGATGTTGCCGATATCACCAATGCCGCTTCCATCAATGTAAACAGAGCCGGATTGGATACGACCGGCAACGTGTGCTTCCTCTTTTGAAAGGGCAAGTACATCTCCATTATCCATAATAAAGCAGTTTTCTTTTGGTACACCGCAGTCGATCGCATGCTGGCAGTGTGTTTTTTGCATCCGGTATTCACCGTGAATAGGCATAAAAAACTTGGGTTTAATAAGACTAAGCATTAATTTCTGCTCTTCTTGACTTCCATGGCCAGATGTATGGATGTTATTAAGAGGTCCGTGGATGACATCTGCGCCGGCACGTGACAATGAATTAATAATTCTATTTACACTCACCGTGTTCCCTGGAATGGGAGAGGATGAGAAGACAACCGTATCTTTTGGCTGAATTTGAATCTGGCGATGGGAACCATTTGCGATACGGGAAAGAGCTGCCATAGGCTCTCCCTGGCTGCCTGTACAAAGAATCGTGACTTTGTTGGCAGGTAATTTATTCAATTGGTGTGTATCGACAAATGTGTCTTTAGGACAGCGAATGTATCCTAACTGTTGACCGAGAGTAATCGCATTGTCCATACTTCGTCCAAATACACCGACTTTTCGTCCGTCTTCAACCGCTGCTTCGACTACTTGCTGCAATCGATGAATATTTGATGCGAACGTTGCGAAAATAAGCCGACCCTCTACTTTACGGAAGATGTTACGGATACTTTCACCGACTTTTCGTTCTGACATTGTAAAGTTAGGCACTTCACTGTTCGTGCTATCAGAGAGAAGACATAGCACGCCTTCTTTGCCAATCTCAGCCATTCGCGTTAAGTTTGCAGGTTCACCGACTGGCGTAAAATCAAATTTAAAATCACCTGTGTGAACGATGCTTCCTTGAGGTGTTTTAACGACAACACCATATGAATCCGGAATGCTGTGTGTTGTTCGGAAAAAAGAAACAGACGTTTTCCGGAATTTAATCACATCATCTTCCACGACTTCATGAAGGCGGGTACGGCGCAGAAGTCCATGCTCGTCTAGCTTATTGCGAAGCAGACCGAGAGCGAGTTTTCCGCCATACACAGGTACATTGACAACACGCAGCAAGTAAGGGATACCACCAATATGGTCTTCATGACCATGTGTGACGAACAACCCTTTAATTTTATCTGCATTTTTTTCTAAGTATGAATAGTCTGGAATCACATAATCGATTCCAAGTAATTCATCTTCTGGAAATTTTATTCCGGCATCAATTAAAATAATTTCGTCCTGAAATTGGACAGCGTACGTATTTTTACCGATTTCACCCAAACCGCCGAGGGCAAAAACAGCTGTTTGATCATTTTTTACGAATTTCATGTTTTACAGCTGCTCCACTTTATAGTTTGGCGACTGCTTCTCATATTCGAGGTGAGATTCGTTTACCAATTGAACAAATTCGATATTATATGGGCGGTTTTTTAATGCGTGACGAACGGTGCGTTCTGAATCCGCTTCTGCGTATAACGATTTCGTATTTTCGCGAACGGGTACCTCTGAATAGTCTTCTTGATAGTACACTTTGTAAATCATGAGCTTCTCTCCTTTTTCCGAAGTAATATATACAAATCGCATATAAGCGATTCTTCTCAGGATGTTAATGTTTTTTAATTATATAGAAAAAAGATGTTTTTATACAAAATGAACATCTTCGGTCTCTTACACAAAGACAGCCCTTCGTTTCGGAAGGGCTTAACCATTCAATGTTATGCGATTGTTTTTCTTCTGAGCATATCTTTCCACTGTTTTACAAGCTTTTTTTTAAGCTTTTTTAACATTGTGGATCACTCCTTAAAGCCATTTTATCATACACATGGCTTTATGCAAAGAAAAATGGGTATGCGTAGTATGCGTTGTAATAATAATGTTTATACATATTATCGTTCAATAGGGTGCGCATTATCTTCTACACGGAATGGGTCATTTTGATCAATATAGTCGTAAAATAAGACACCGTTCAAATGGTCAATTTCATGCTGAATACAGATGGCGGGTAGTCCTTTTAAACGAAATTTAACTTCATCGCCAGCAAGTGTCGTTCCTTTGATGGTGACGCGTGCATAGCGATGAACGTATCCTGGTACGTCGCGGTCAACCGACAAGCATCCTTCTCCACTCGTTAAAAATGCTTTTTCTACTGAGTGGCTGACAATTTTAGGGTTGAAAAGGGCATAACTTATTAGTACGCCTTTTTCATCTTTTACATGAATGGCAATCATTCGTTTTGATACGCCAATTTGCGGCGCTGCAAGGCCGATGCCGGGGCGTAATCCATATTTTTCTGCGATATCTGGGTTCTGGCTGTTTTGCACATACTCTATTAAAGAAGCAAGTATTTCTATCTCTTCCGGTGAAGCAGGGAGTATCACGTCGCTCGCTTTTTCGCGCAGGATAGGTTCTCCTTCACGCACAATATCATTCATATTAATCATTTGTATACCTTCCTTTTTTCCGATTGGTGTACTTATCTTATCAAAAAGTGTGCAAAATGTTAATGCCGCATATTGTATGTTTTGAAAAGGAAAGAAAGGGAAAATAGAGAAGGGTAGGTTAGAAAAATGTAATGTATAACAGATGTTAAAAGCGCTTTCTTTTTATAACACAGTTTTAGTTTGTGAACTAATACAGTCTTTATTTTTTAAGGGATATACAAGAGGAATATTTAAAATTGACGTATTAAACATGATGATATAAACTATTGATCATAGCTTTATGTTGTATCAGTATATTTATAAAAAAAACTGATACAGGAAATTATAAAAAAGTCGTGTAACCAATAATGAAAGGATAGGTGTTGATCATGAGTGCAAAGAAAACTGCTCAGCTCAATCCACAACAAATACTTGAATCCATTGAAAATCAAATTGACATGATCCAAGTTTTAAATGAAGAAGGAAAAATTGTAAATGAAGAGGCTATGCCGAAGATGGCGGATGAAGAGCTTCAAGAGTTAATGACGCGTATGGTATATACACGTGTTCTGGATCAGCGTTCTATTTCGCTTAATCGTCAAGGTCGATTAGGTTTCTATGCCCCGACTGCTGGGCAGGAAGCGTCACAAATCGCCTCTCATTACGCGCTTGAAAAAGAAGACTGGATTTTACCAGGCTACCGTGATGTACCACAAATCGTTTGGCATGGACTTCCGCTTTGGAAGGCGTTTTTATTTTCACGTGGACATTTCGTCGGAAACCAGGCACCTGAAGGCGTAAATGTATTGTCACCGCAAATTATTATTGGTGCACAGTATGTTCAAAATGCAGGTGTGGCACTTGGGTTGAAAAAACGTGGCAAAAAAGCAGTTGCTGTAACGTATACAGGTGATGGCGGTTCTTCACAAGGGGATTTCTATGAAGGAATTAACTTTGCAGGAGCATTCAATGCACCGGCGATTTTTATCGTGCAAAACAACCAATTTGCGATCTCAACACCGCGTGAAAAGCAAACCGCAGCGAAAACGATCGCTCAAAAAGGAATTGCTGCAGGTATCCCATTTGTTCTTGTTGATGGCATGGATCCACTTGCTGTATATACAGTCGTAAAAGAAGCTCGCGAGCGTGCAATCAATGGCGGCGGTCCGACATTGATTGAAACAATGTGTTACCGTTATGGCCCGCATACAATGGCTGGTGACGATCCGACACGCTACCGTACTTCTGACCTTGATACGGAATGGGAGAAAAAAGATCCGCTTGTTCGTTTCCGTAAATATCTTGAAGAAAAAGGCTTATGGAACGAAGAGAAAGAAACAGAAGTAATCGAACGTGCAAAAGAAGAAATTAAAGATGCGATTAAAAAAGCAGATGAAACACCAAAACAAAAAGTAACAGATTTGATGGCAAACATGTATGATGAAATGCCAGCTAATCTGCAAGAACAATATGAAATTTATACTGCAAAGGAGTCGAAGTAAGCCATGGCACAAATGACAATGATTCAAGCGATTACTGATGCCTTGCGCACAGAATTAAAAAACGACGAAAATGTACTTGTCTTCGGTGAAGATGTAGGCGTTAACGGAGGGGTATTTCGCGCGACAGAAGGTCTTCAAAAAGAATTTGGAGAAGAACGCGTATTTGATACACCGCTTGCGGAATCAGGAATCGGTGGTCTAGCTGTCGGTCTTGCTCTTGAAGGATTTCGTCCTGTACCAGAAATTCAATTTTTCGGTTTCGTATTTGAAGTAATGGATTCAGTAAGTGGGCAGCTTGCGCGTATGCGCTACCGCTCTGGCGGTGTTTATTCGGCTCCTGTAACAATCCGATCACCTTTTGGTGGCGGCGTTCATACACCTGAACTTCATGCGGATAGCTTAGAAGGTTTAATGGCACAGCAACCAGGATTAAAAGTCGTTATTCCTTCCTCCCCGTACGATGCAAAAGGACTTTTAATTTCTGCAATCCGCGACAATGACCCGGTTATTTTTCTTGAACACATGAAATTGTACCGTTCGTTCCGTGAAGACGTGCCAGAAGAAGAATACATAATTCCTCTTGGCAAAGCGGCTGTGAAACGCGAAGGTTCTGATTTGTCGATCATTACATATGGTGCAATGGTTCATGAATCATTGAAGGCAGCTGAAGCACTTGAAAAAGAAGGTCATTCTGTTGAAGTCATTGATCTTCGTACGATTCAACCGCTAGATATCGAAACAATTATTGCGTCTGTTGAAAAAACAGGTCGTGCAATTGTCGTTCAAGAAGCACAGAAGCAGGCAGGTATTGCAGCAAATGTTGTCGCTGAAATTAATGAGCGTGCGATCTTGAGTCTTGAAGCGCCTGTTCTTCGGGTTGCTGCACCAGATACAGTCTTCCCATTTTCACAAGCGGAGACTGTATGGCTGCCCAACTATAAAGATATCATTGAAACAGCAAAAAAAGTACTTGAATTTTAATGAATAGATCACAATTAGAAACGGGGGCCACGTGCCTCCTATTCTAAAATGACAATATAGGAGGATGAATACATTGGCATTTGAATTTAAACTACCGGATATCGGTGAAGGAATTCATGAAGGCGAAATCGTCAAATGGTTCGTAAAGCCAGGCGATAAAGTACAGGAAGATGACGTACTTTGCGAAGTTCAAAATGATAAAGCGGTGGTTGAAATTCCGTCACCTGTCGCTGGAACAGTAGAAGATATACTTGTTGATGAAGGCGCAACGGCAATCGTTGGCGATACATTGATTAAACTTGACGCACCGGGTTATGAAGACTTGAAGTTTAAAGGCAGCGATGAAGAAGGGGTTGCTGAAACAGAAGAACAAGTTCAATCAACAGCTGAAGCAGGTCAAAATGTAGATAAAGTACCTGCTGAAGAAACAAAACAAGCATTGGCTGAAACGACAGATGCAGACAGCCATCCACACGTCGACACGTCAGAAGTGAATCCGGATCGCCGGATTATTGCTATGCCATCTGTACGTAAATATGCGCGTGAAAAAGAGATCAATATTGCACTTGTATCAGGTAGCGGTAAAAATGGCCGTATTGTAAAAGAAGATATCGATCAATTCCTTCAAAAAGGTCCAGAAGCAGCTGAACAACCAGCACAGAAACAGGAAGAAACGAAAGAAGCGGCAGCAAATGAATCAAAACCAGCTGCGGCGACGGCCATTCCTGAAGGCGAATTCCCTGAAACGCGCGAAAAAATGAGCGGCATCCGCAAAGCAATCGCCAAAGCGATGGTTAACTCCAAACAGACTGCACCACACGTTACATTAATGGATGAAATTGAAGTGACAGAATTGTGGGCTCACCGTAAAAAGTTCAAAGAAGTGGCGGCGGAAAAAGGAGTGAAATTAACATTCCTTCCATACGTTGTGAAAGCTTTGACAAGCGCGCTTCGTGAATATCCTGCTTTGAACACATCCATTGATGATGCGACAAGCGAAATCGTTCATAAGCATTACTACAACATCGGGATTGCAGCAGACACAGATAAAGGATTGATGGTACCAGTCGTGAAAAACGCAGACCGTAAGTCAATGTTCACGATTTCGAATGAAATTAATGAACTAGCTGTAAAAGCACGTGACGGTAAACTTGCACCAGCAGAAATGAAAGGTGCATCTTGCACAATTACCAATATCGGGTCAGCTGGAGGCCAGTGGTTTACACCGGTTATTAACCATCCGGAAGTAGCAATATTAGGAATTGGACGAATTGCTGAGAAAGCAATTGTGAAAAATAGTGAAATTATAGCAGCACCTGTGTTAGCATTGTCATTGAGCTTTGATCATCGGATGATTGATGGAGCGACAGCACAACATGCATTGAATCATATTAAGCGGTTGTTAAACGACCCAGAACTTTTACTAATGGAGGCGTAATAAATGGTAGTAGGAGATTTCCCAATTGAAACAGACACGATAGTTATTGGTTCAGGTCCTGGTGGATATGTAGCTGCAATTCGTGCAGCACAGCTTGGTCAAAAAGTGACCATCGTTGAAAAGGAAAACCTTGGAGGGGTTTGTTTAAACGTAGGCTGTATCCCATCAAAAGCTCTTTTAACTGCAGGTCATCGTTTTGAACAGGCAAAACATTCAGATGATATCGGTATTATCGCTGAAAATGTGACAGTGAATTTTGAAAAAGTCCAAAAGTGGAAAGGCAGCGTTGTTAAGAAATTAACAGGCGGTGTTGAAGGCTTGCTGAAAGGGAACAAAGTAGAAATTGTACGCGGTGAAGCTTACTTTAATGATTCAAATACACTTCGCGTGATGACGGAAGATTCTGCTCAAACGTACACATTTAAAAACGCGATCATTGCAACAGGATCAAGACCAATTGAAATTCCGAATTTCAAATTTTCAAAACGTGTTCTTGACTCAACAGGTGCTCTTGCACTTCAAGAAATTCCGAAAAAATTGATCGTTATTGGCGGCGGCTATATCGGGTCAGAATTGTCGACAGCATTTGCCAATTTCGGTTCTGAAGTAACGATACTTGAAGGTACTCCGGAAATTTTAGGTGGTTTTGAAAAGCAGATGTCCGCTCTTGTCAAACGTAGTATGAAGAAAAAAGGTGTGACAATTGTAACGAAAGCGATGGCGAAATCATCGGAAGAAACAGAAAATGGCGTAAAAGTAACATATGAAGCAGGCGGTAAAGAAGAAACTATTGAAGCTGATTATGTGCTTGTCACAGTAGGGCGCCGTCCGAACACGGATGAGCTAGGTCTTGAAGGTGCCGGTATTAAAATGACAGACCGTGGTGTAATTGAGGTAGATAAACAGTGCCGTACAAGCGTTGAAAATATTTTCGCAATCGGTGATATTATTGCGGGACCCCCACTTGCCCACAAAGCATCTTACGAAGGTAAAATTGCAGCGGAAGCAATCAGTGGTGAAAAATCAGAAATCGATTACATTGGGATTCCAGCTGTCTGCTTTACAGAACCTGAGTTGGCAACAGTCGGCTATACAGAAACCCAAGCGAAAGAAGAAAACATTGATGTAACCGCGGCTAAGTTTCCATTTGCAGCAAATGGACGTGCGCTTGCGCTTAACAGTACAGATGGTTTTGTTAAAATTGTATCACGCAAAGAAGATGGCCTTGTAATCGGTGCTCAAATTGCTGGTACAGGTGCATCAGACATGGTATCTGAGCTTGGTCTTGCCATTGAAGCAGGTATGACACTTGAAGATATTGCGATGACTATACATGCACATCCAACACTCGCTGAAATGACGGCGGAAGCGGCAGAAGTTGCGCTTGGAACACCTATTCATATCGTAAAATAATAGAATAACGAGCCTGCATCCCCCTATTTACCATACACAGTAAATAGGGGGATTTTTGTCCCATTATTAATTATGTTATACAATTTGTGCTTGCAATCTCAAATGTGTTATATTATTATGTATTTAAGAAGCATAAAGCGTTTTCAAAATAAATAAAACAATGGGAGGTAATAGAAAATGGGAACAATCATCTGTACAAACTGCCTGAAAACAATTGAGTATTTTGAAGAAAATAGGGTGACAGTTCTTTACTCTCACTGTGGGTGCGATTGTGAAAAAGAAACAGACATAGAAAACGATAATTAATATATACAAAAAGAGCTGGCCCGATTAACAGGCCAGCTCTTTTTTTGTTAATAAATAGGTTTGCGTTCTCTAATAACACGTAATGTTTTTAATTCTTCATCTTCAGGACCTTGTACAGGAAGACCTGCAGCCACGTTTTCGTGCACATAGCGCAAATTTTCTTCAGTAATAATTTCGCCAGGAATAAAAATAGGGATACCTGGCGGATAGACCATCATAAATTCTGCTATAATCCGACCGGCTGACTCTTCAAGTGGGACTGTTTCTGTCTCGGCATAAAAAGCTTCACGAGGCGACAAAGCAAGAAGAGGAATATCTGGCAGCATAACGTGTGCATATCGAGATTGGACAGTGTCGCTGAATGTATCAGCCATTTCCGTTAATGCTTTGACGAGCAGCGAACATTCTGCTTCTGTATCCCCAGGAGTTATTAGGCACAAAATATTATATAAATCGCTTAATTCTACTTCAATGTTGTAATGTTCACGAAGCCATTTTTCAGCATCATGTCCACTAATGCCAAGGTTTTTCACTGAAATAATCAGTTTAGTTGGATCGTAGTCATATGTCGCTTTTGAACCGAGTATTTCAGAACCTACACAATAAAAATGATCGATTTTGTTAATTTTTTCACGTGTTTTTTCAGCAAGTTTAATGGCTTCTCCGATAATCGTCGTTCCATTTATGGCTAAATGTTTTCGTGCAGTATCGAGTGATGCGAGAAGAATGTATGACGTCGATGTCGTCGTTAACATGCTAAGAATAGACTGCACACGATTGACGGATACGAGTCCTTCACGAACGTTTAAAATAGAACTCTGGGTCATTGATCCACCTAGCTTATGAACGCTTGTCGCAGCTATGTCGGCCCCTGCCTGCATGGCTGACATAGGCAGGTCGTCGTGAAAGTGAATATGGACGCCGTGTGCTTCGTCAACAAGCACGGGTATGGAATAGGAATGTGCTATCTCGACAATCTGCTTCAAATCCCCGGCAATGCCGAAATAAGTTGGGTTAATAACGAGTACACCTTTTGCATCAGGGTGCTCTGTTAATGCGCGATTGACTGATTCTGTTGTCATTCCATGTGAAATCCCGAGGTCTTTATCAATTTCCGGATGGATAAAAATCGGTACAGCGCCTGAAAAAACAATCGCCGTCATAATCGATTTATGAACATTGCGCGGGACGATAATTTTTTCTCCGGGACCGCATACAGACATGATCATCGTCATAATTGCTCCGCTCGTTCCTTGTACGGAGAAAAATGTGTGATCAGCGCCAAATGCTTCTGCAGCAAGATGCTGTGCTTCTTTAATAATTCCATGCGGCTGATGCAGATCATCAAGCGGTGCAATGTTAATTAAATCGATTGATAAGGCATTTTCACCAATGAACTCTCTGAAGACAGGATCCATCCCTTTTCCTTTTTTATGGCCTGGTATATGAAACTGAACCGGGTTCTTCTTTGCATGCTGGAGAAGCCCGTCAAATAATGGTGTATTATGTTGTGACAACGCATTATCCACCTCTTTCTAAATAATTCAAAACATAAAGCATTATAGCACTTTGGAAGGTCGTTGCAAAGAAAAAACTGCATGCTTTTCATACAGAAAAACAAAGGATATACGGAAGGAGAAACGAATAAAATAAAGTGAGGTGAGAGCATTGGAATATTCGTATCCATTTAGGACGGATTGGTCAACAGAAGAAGTCATTGACGTCGTTTCTTTTTTTGAAGCGGTGGAGAATGTATATGAGAGAGGAATGGATCGGGAAGAGTTTATGGGCCGCTATCGTCGGTTTAAAGCTATTGTTCCAGGCAAAGCAGATGAAAAGCGAATTTGCGATGAATTTGAAGAGGTGAGCAAGTATTCCGCCTATCGTGCTGTTCAAAAGATGAGGCAGGCACATGAAAATGCGCATGTTCGTATGTAAAGAAGCCCGCATCGCCCACGAGCGATGCGGGCTTGCTTTTATTTATACGACAGTTTATACAATGGAATAAGCGTTTCAAACGTTTCTTTCGCCAGTTTGTAAAATGCTGTATCGTCTTTTAAAACGGGGTCCTTTGATGCAATGTGCCGGCCGATTAATAATTCAGCTTTCTTTACGTCGTGAAAACGTTCAAGGGCTTCCGTTAAATTGATTTCTGCCAATGAAACAGCGTCCTTTTTTAAATGATCTAACGAAATGACATAATTATATGGAATGGTTTTTTTGATCATGTCCATGTTGTTCAAAAATGTTTTCGCGATGGCTGTTTTTTGAGGAAGTTCATAAATAAACGCTAACCAAATAAAAACATGATCGTCAAATAAGCCAATTTGAAAATGCGGGTGTTGTTTGTACCCACGTTTGTTGCCTGCGATCGCTAGCCACGTATCGTTAGGCGGATTCACTTTACGACGCGCATGCCTGGCAATATGTAAAAACATTTCCTGACCAAGCAGTGCTGAAAGATCATCTGTGAGTTCATCACCGACTTTTTTGAATTTCGGTTGAATTTGTTCTTGAATAGCAGTCATTCTCTCTTGAAGTCCTTCAATCTTAAACACTTGAAAATCTTCCTTTGTGAAAAACGGTGTTGTCATGTGAAACTCCTTTCAACTTTTCTATAATTATACATAGTACCACAGTGCTTTTGAATGGAAAAACTTGATAACCTTTATAAATTAGTTTAATGTGAAAATAAACTGAATTGGAATTCAGAGTGGAGCCAGGGGGGATAAAATATGACAAATTGGGCAGAAATAGATGGAGAGGTAAAGCGCTGGATTCAAGAAGCAGGAGCGTTAATTAGAGAATCCTTCCATCATTCACTGAGTATTCAGTCGAAGTCGAATCCAAATGATTTAGTCACAAATATGGATAAAGAAACAGAACGATTTTTTATTGAAAATATTCGTACGAACTATCCTGCTCATGCTATTTTAGGTGAGGAAGGTCAAGGGGATCATGTTCAGTCACTTAATGGTATCATTTGGATTATCGATCCGATTGACGGAACGATGAATTTTGTCCATCAGCAGCGCAACTTCGCTATTTCAATTGGTATTTATGAAAATGGAAAAGGCATGCTTGGATATATATACGATATTGTGCATGATGAGTTGTATCATGCGAGGCATGGGGAAGGCGCGTGGATGAATGATGTGCCGCTTGAAAAGTTGAAACCTGTGCCTGTAAAAAAAGCCATGATCGGTATCAGTTCAACTTGGCTAATTAATAACCGCCATTTCGATCAAAACAAATTGATTGCATTGGCCAATGAAGTGCGTGGAACCCGCTCATACGGTTCGGCGGCACTTGAGCTGGCGTATGTAGCTTCAGGACGGTTGAGTGCCTATATAACGATGAGAAACGCACCGTGGGATTTTGCAGGTGGCAAAATAATTGTGGAAGAAGCAGGTGGTGTTGTGAGCAAACTGGACGGGTCCGATGTCAACATGCTGACAATCAATCCGCTCCTCGCTTCTGCACCGGGGCTGCATGAACAAATAGTAACCGGCTATTTAAAATAAAAGTCGGAAAGACAGTAATTTGTCTTTCCGACTTTTTTATAGTTTGCCTAAGCGGCGCAATTTTGCTTTGTATGAAAAACCAAAACCCATGACACCAATAAGAATCAAAATCGAAAGAACGGCACCAATCCAGCTATGTTCACCGATTGCGACGCCTGTGCCAATCATGCAAGCAGCGGCAAGAACAGCAAAACCAAGAAACGGCCATTGTATGTTAGACACTATGCTAAGCCTCCTTTTCTTTTCTTTATTGTAGTATAAGTCATTCTTTTTTTGCAACGATCATTTTTTTTCAAATAGGCATCTTGTAAAGTGTGTGATATAATAACGCAGTTAATGGAAACTGTAGTTGAAGAAGTTTCTAGAAAAGAGCAGGAGGAAATAGTTTGAAAACAAGAAACGATTTACGTAACATCGCGATTATTGCCCATGTTGACCACGGAAAAACGACACTCGTCGATCAGCTATTAAAGCAGTCCGGTATTTTTCGTTCAAATGAACATGTGGAAGAGCGTGCGATGGATTCAAATGACATTGAACGGGAGCGCGGCATTACGATTTTGGCGAAAAATACTGCGATTCAATATAAAGACACAAAAATCAACATTCTCGATACACCAGGACATGCGGATTTCGGCGGTGAAGTAGAACGGATCATGAAAATGGTTGATGGTGTTCTCTTAGTTGTTGATGCGTATGAAGGATGTATGCCGCAGACCCGTTTCGTGTTGAAAAAAGCGTTGGAGCAAAATTTGCGTCCGATCGTCGTTGTCAATAAAATTGACCGTGATTTTGCCCGCCCAGCGGAAGTAGTCGATGAAGTAATCGAATTGTTCATTGAGCTTGATGCGAATGACGAGCAACTTGAATTTCCAGTTATATATGCTTCCGGTATTAATGGCACAGCAAGCAAAACACCAGATAAGCAAGATGAAAACATGGAAGCTCTTTACGAGGCAATTATTGAACACATTCCAGCACCAATTGATAATAGTGATGAGCCGCTTCAATTCCAGGTAGCTCTTCTTGATTACAGCGATTATTTAGGCCGTATTGGGATTGGCCGTATTTTCCGTGGTGAAATGGAAGTAGGTCAATCTGTTGCTCTTATGAAACTGGATGGGAAGGTAAAACAATTCCGTGTTACAAAAATGTTCGGTTTCCTCGGGTTGAAACGAATTGAAATTGAAAAAGCAAAAGCAGGCGACTTGGTTGCAGTATCAGGAATGGAAGATATTAACGTAGGTGAGACGGTAACACCGACAGAGCACCAGGAAGCACTTCCAGTTCTCCGTATTGACGAGCCGACACTTCAAATGAATTTCATAGTGAACAACAGTCCGTTTGCAGGACGCGAAGGAAAATTTGTTACGTCTAGAAAAATTGAAGAACGTTTGCATGCGCAATTAGAAACGGATGTCAGTCTGCGTGTTGAAAATACATCGTCACCTGATGAATGGATCGTATCGGGCCGCGGCGAACTTCATTTGTCGATCTTAATCGAGAACATGCGCCGTGAAGGGTTCGAACTTCAAGTATCAAAACCTCAAGTAATTGTTCGTGAAATTGATGGTGTGAAATGCGAACCGGTAGAACGTGTTCAAATTGACGTGCCAGAAGAATACACTGGTTCAATTATCGAATCATTCGGTACACGTAAAGGCGAAATGCTAGATATGGTGAACAATGGAAATGGTCAAGTGCGCTTAATTTTCATGGTGCCGGCACGCGGTTTGATTGGATACACAACTGAATTCTTAACAATGACACGCGGTTATGGGATTATTAACCACACATTTGATTCTTATCAGCCAATGCAAAAAGGCCGGATCGGTGGACGTCGCCAAGGTGTCCTCGTTTCCCAGGAAACAGGAAAAGCTTCAACTTATGGTATCATGGGTGTTGAAGACCGTGGAATTATCTTTGTTGAAGCAGGAACGGAGATTTATGCAGGCATGATCGTCGGCGAACATACACGTGATAATGACTTGACGGTTAACATTGCGAAAACAAAGCAGGCGACAAACGTCCGTTCAGCAAATAAAGACCAAACAGCAACGATGAAAAAACCTCGTATTATGTCGCTTGAAGAAGCACTTGAGTATTTAAATGATGATGAGTATTGTGAATTAACACCAGAATCCATTCGTCTTCGTAAAAAAATACTTGATAAGAGTGAACGCGAGCGTGCAGCAAAAAAGAAAGTATAATAAGTAAATAAGCAGGAGGAGATAGGTGTGGAAGGACTTGAACACGTCAGTCCGCTTCTAGGAGCAATCATTGAGGCGTTCGGTGTTAAAGCAGCTGTCTACATTTATTGGGGTATATTAGTTGCCCTTTCCATTCTCGTTTACAATCTCGGGTTTGCGAAAAAATTAAAAATGTGGCAGAACGTCATTATTTATATTTCACTTGCCGTTGGTTCGTTGCTTCTTTTAATACTGTCATATCAATTGCCAGTTGTCGAAAGCCTGATTGTTGCGGCACTGATCTTAGGTACGTATAAATTTAGGCTTAAAAAGCATCAAAAAGAAGAAAATACAACATAACGAATAAAGCGGAAGGCGTTTAAGCCTTCCGCTTATATTTTTTTGTTGTTATAAAAGCTCAATATGAGCGCATATAAGATCTTGAGATATGTCTTAGTATCGAGTAGAGATAAGTAGACACAGGGGCAGCAGCCTTTACAGCATTAACGGATAGAGAAAATACAAATAAAGACGGGACAAGGTGGCCGCTTATGAAGTATATTTTATGGAAGCCATTCTTTTTGTTTGCCTGATCGGTAGACAAAAAACTGACCCGTGTTGACTCGCTTTGTCGTATTCTCAGTGATACGCATCCGACAATCATCACACATGTATGTATGAATAGGACGGTTTCGCAGTTTTTTTGCAGCAGGAAGACTATCTTCAATCGTTTCAATTTTATCGCAAATAATGCATTTTACTCGCATGACACACCCCCATACTATTTTTTTATAGTATAACATGAATAAAGGCAGATTACTTTTCTATAGAAAAGGAATATCTTTCCCGTTATAATGGAATAAAAAGCTAAAGGAGGGGGTATTTTTGGCTAGCCGAAGTGAGGGATACTTACTCTTGGATTTATTTGGAGCGTTGCAGAAGGAACGATTTGCACTGTTTTCAACGGTAAATGCGGATAGGTGCCCCATTCATGAATACAGTTTCCTTGATCTTTTTGCCAGACGAAAAAACGATTCGAATTGCTATCGATAGCTGGTCAAAGATGATTGAAAATATTGATAAAAAATCATATGTATCTGTTGCAATTTTTGTAGCCGAAACGAATTATACTATCAGTGGAAAAGCTGGTGTTGCAGTAGAACGTATATTGAAATCATAGTTACAGAAGTGCCGAATGTCATGTTTTACGGTTCGCAAATTGTAAAAGAGCCCGTTTTTGAGAAAATGTATGATAGATAAACTGCTCTTAAGCTAGACCGTTAAGTCATGAGTTCGTTGAAAAGAGAAATTTTCAGTTAACGAGAATGGGTGTTGACTACGTAAGGAGACGGGAGCAAGTTGAGATTGGTCGCTGTATCATCTATAAAGGAAGACGTAAAACTAGCGAAAAATGTGTTTAATAACAAAGGGAACGTTTTGTTGAAAACGGGGGCCACTTTGACGACATCCATTCTTAACAGGCTGCAGATGTTAGGTATTACGTATGTGTATATTGAAGATGGGCGTACGGATGATATTTGGATCCAGCCTGTTTTAACAGAAGAAACGCGTCGTGAAGCGATACAGGTTATGACAGAAGCTTTTGGCCAAGTACAACAGGATCTTGCAACAGAATCTATTCGATTTTCATTCCATAAAATAGAAAAAAAATTTTATTCTGTTGTCCGTGATATAATCGCTCAAATCCGCGATAGGAGAGAAGCGATCGATTTGCTTACGCACCTGTATGTACATGATGATTATGTGTTTAGTCATTCGCTTAACGTAACGATTTATACGCTGGCGTTAAGCATGAAGATGAAGAATCTCACCGCGAAGCAGACGGAGGAAATTGGAATAGGTGCTATGCTTCATGATGTCGGCAAAATGATCATCCCTTCCCACATATTAAAAAAACCTTCTAGATTGACAGAAGAAGAATTTGAACTTGTCAAAAAACATACGGAATATGGCTTTGAGCTATTGCGTAAAGAATCCAGTTTGCCGCTTACATCGGCCCATTGTGCATGGCAGCATCATGAACGGCTTAATGGTACAGGTTACCCAAGAGGATTAAAAGGAAATGAAATTCATGTTTACGGTAAAATGATCGGTGTTGCAGACGTATATGATGCTGTTACATCAAATCGTGTGTACAGAAGGGCGATGCTCCCGCATGAAGGAATGGAAATATTGTATGCAGGGTCAGGATCACAGTTTGAAAAAGACTATGTTGAAATGTTTCGCCGGGCCATCGTTATGTATCCGACAGGATTGACGGTCTGGTTGAACGATGGACGAAAAGGAGTGGTCTCCAGGCAAAATGAGTATATAAGTGATCGTCCCTTGCTGTTGATTCTAGAGGAAAACGGAACAGACGTTCAGGATCCATATGAAGTCGATATGACTGCAGATCAAACGCTGTTTATTACTGAAACAGATACAACATTATCTGGAAATTGAAAAAACCTTCCGTACATTAGAAAGGTTTTTCAGTCTAGGCGGATGGCCGTCACGTGCGTAATCGGTTGATCGAGATTTGAGCCATCTTTTAATAAAATATGGACAGGCCCATCTTCGAGAAATGGTTTTCCTTTATTTGAAAAAGCCATAATGAGTGAATCAGCATTTTCAATGGAAAAAGAATGATCGCCATTTTTCGTTTCGATTACAAGCCAGGATGCATCGTCAGCAGGCTCTGCATTGTTTAAAAATGGCGACAGCGGTACACCAAATGAGCCATTAAGCACTTTTTCTTTTTCATATTTTTTTTCTGATTTAATTGTTGGAGGGAGGATGGCGCCTTCACGAATTTCTTTTTCCCAGAATTTTGATACCGTTTTCGTATATTCTTCATTCGGATCTACTTCCGGTTGATTTGGTTCTGCGAAATAAGAATCAAGGTCGATCCGGCGGTCATCAAAAATCCATACACTCGGATCAAGCGTGATGGGAAACGCGACTTTCCCTTTAAACGGAATAATTTTCTCCATGAATAAGTCTCCTTTAATTTTGCTATGTACAAATGTAAGTATACAGTGAATTTTTCTGATTGTCAGTGTACGTATTAAAATTCCTTGCAAATTGCCAGAATTAACGATAAAATCTTTAATTATATAAGTAATTTCAATCTTGGGACAGGGGGGGAGTTTAATATGGCATCTAATTTAAAAATAGATCATCGGGAAAAAGCCTACTCTCTGTTGCAGGAGGATGCGGAAAAGATTTTGCGTCTCATCAAAGTTCAAATGGATAACTTGACGATGCCGCAATGTCCTCTTTATGAAGAAGTGCTAGACACTCGAATGTTCGGTTTATCCCGTGAAATAGATTTTGCGATACGTCTTGGACTAGTGGATGAAGCGGACGGTAAAAAGCTTATCGATTCGCTTGAGCAGGAACTGTCCGCTCTACATGAAGCATCTATTAATCGGTAAACAGACAAAAAACTCAAACGGAAGTTTGAGTTTTTTTACACTTAAAATGAGTACCGCTTTTTGGTAAGCGCACGAATGGAAGGTTTATATGTGGAAAAGAATGTTAAAATCGTATGATTACTCGCTTATTGCCGCCTTTCTGATTCTTTGTTTATTTGGATTAATGATGATCTACAGTGCAAGCTCTGTTATTGCTGTTCAAAAATATGAAGTAGCAAGTGGCTTTTTTTATGACAAGCAAAAGCTTCATGTTATTATCGCATTTTTAGCTTTTAGTGTAATGGCGATTTTTCCATATAAAAAGCTGAAAGCGAAGCGGTTTGTGTTTTTGATTACGCTTGGCATGTTTACAACCCTCATTTTTCTTTTCCTATTCGGAAGTGCTACGAATAATGCACAAAGCTGGTTTCAGATCGGTGCGCGTTCTATTCAACCATCCGAGTTTTCAAAGCTTGTTATTATTATTTACATGGCAGCTGCGTTTTCTAAAAAACAAAAAAATATTAATTCATTGAACGACAGCATTGCACCGCCGGTTATTTTGCTGCTGCTTTTCGTCTTCTTAGTTGCAATTGAACCGGATTTCGGAACAGCATTCATTATTCTGTTAATCGGGTTGACAATTTTGCTGTCATCCGGTATAAAAATGAAAAAGCTTGCAAAATTTGCACTGCTTCTAGCCATACTCGGTGTGATCCTATCACCGCTCTTTATATGGCAAAAAGAGAATATTTTTACAGAAGAAAAAATGAGCCGTCTGACAAGCTACCTTGATCCATTTAGATACGAAGAAGACGCGGGCTATCATCTCGTCAATTCGTACATTGCTATTGGCTCTGGCGGACTAACCGGTCGGGGGCTGGGCCAAAGTGTTCAAAAACTTGGCTATTTACCAGAACCGCACACAGATTTCATCATGTCAGTCATTGCTGAAGAGCTTGGCGTGCTTGGTGTGATCATTACAATAGGTGGACTAGCCTTTATCATACTAAGGGGGTTTATCACATCTATTAAGTGCAGTGATCCTTTTGGTGCTATGCTTGCAGTTGGCATCTCATCTATGATTGGGATTCAGTCGTTTATTAATTTGGGCGGTATATCAGGCGTAATTCCGATTACAGGTGTACCACTTCCATTTATTAGTTACGGCGGTTCATCACTCATTTTGCTTTCGATATCAATGGGCATTTTAGTGAACATCTCTATGTATGCGAAATATGAAAAAAATTACAAATCATAACATTAAAATAAAAAGGTTCAATTTGCTGAACCTTTTTATATATACATTATCATTATATCAAGGGGAGAGATGAAGATGACAAAAATCAGCAAAGTGCTGGTGGCGAACAGGGGAGAAATCGCAATTCGTGTTTTCCGAGCCTGCACCGAATTACATATCCGTACGGTTGCTATCTATTCAAAGGAGGATTCCGGTTCATATCATCGTTATAAAGCAGACGAAGCATACATTGTCGGGGAAGGAAAAAAGCCAATTGATGCATATCTTGACATTGAAGGCATCATAGAAATTGCTAAGCAGGCAGATGTTGATGCTATTCATCCTGGATATGGTTTTTTATCTGAAAATATCGAATTCGCAAAACGTTGCGAAGAAGAAGGACTTATCTTTATCGGGCCGAAATCAAGCCATCTGGATATGTTTGGAGATAAAGTAAAAGCGCGTACCCAGGCAATCAATGCGGATATTCCAGTAATCCCGGGTACAGACGGCCCAGTTAACAGCCTTGAAGAAGTTGTGGAGTTTGGTAAACAGCACGGATTTCCGATTATTATTAAAGCATCGCTTGGCGGCGGCGGCCGCGGTATGAGGATTGTACAAAATGTTGAAGAAGTACGTGAATCATACGATCGTGCGAAATCCGAAGCGAAAGCAGCGTTCGGAAACGATGAAGTGTATGTGGAAAAATTTGTTCAAAATCCAAAGCATATTGAAGTCCAAATTATCGGTGACCACGAAGGCAATGTCGTTCATCTATATGAACGAGACTGCTCTGTACAGCGCCGTCATCAAAAAGTTGTCGAAGTTGCACCAGCTGTATCGATTTCAGAAGATTTGCGTGACCGTATTTGTGAAGCAGCTGTTAAGTTAATGAAAAAAGTAAACTATTTAAATGCCGGAACGGTTGAGTTTTTAACAGCAGGGGACGACTTCTACTTTATTGAAGTGAACCCGCGTATTCAGGTAGAACATACAATTACCGAATTGATCACGGGTATTGATATCGTTCAAACACAAATTTTAGTTGCAGAAGGTCATTCTATGCATAGTGCGAAAGTGGCCATTCCAGTGCAGGAAAACATTCGTACAATGGGTTATGCCATTCAGTCACGTGTTACGACGGAAGATCCGGAAAATGATTTTATGCCAGATACAGGCCGTATTATGGCGTATCGTTCGGGCGGCGGATTCGGTGTGCGTTTAGATGCGGGGAATAGTTTCCAAGGTGCTGTTATTACACCATATTATGATTCTTTACTTGTAAAAGTGTCCACATTTGCGATGACATTTGAACAAGCAGCATCAAAAATGATGCGCAATTTGCAGGAATTTCGTATTCGAGGCATCAAAACCAATATTCCATTCCTTGAAAACGTCATGCGCCATGAAGATTTCATTGCGGGCAATTACGATACGTCATTTATTGACACAACCCCGGAACTTTTTAATTTTCCTAAAAAGAAAGACCGTGCAACAAAAATGCTTAACTACATTGGAACAGTCACAATTAACGGTGTCCCTGGTGTAGAACAGAAGAAAAAACCAGTCTTTGAAACACCACGCATTCCAAAAGTGAAGCTGTCTGAAAAACCAGCAAGCGGCACGAAACAAATTTTGGATGAGCAAGGGGCAGAAGGTCTTGTCAATTGGGTAAAAGAACAGAATAAAGTATTGCTTACTGATACGACATTCCGTGATGCCCATCAATCGCTTCTCGCTACACGTGTACGGACCAATGATTTAATGCATATTGCACCGGCAACGGCGCGTTTACTTCCCGAATTATTCTCAATGGAAATGTGGGGCGGAGCGACATTTGATGTAGCTTATCGTTTCTTGAAAGAAGATCCATGGAAACGCCTTGAGATACTTCGCAAGCAAGTGCCGAATGTATTGTTTCAGATGCTTCTTCGTTCAGCGAATGCGGTCGGTTACAAAAACTATTCAGATAACGTCATTCGTGAATTCATTCAGCAGTCAGCAGAATCTGGCGTCGATGTTTTCCGTATATTTGACAGTTTAAACTGGGTAAAAGGAATGGAAGTCGCCATTGATTCTGTTCGCCAGTCGGGCAAAATTGCCGAAGCAGCCATTTGCTATACAGGTGATATTGATGATCCATCCCGTGCAAAATACAACGTCGAATATTATAAACAAATGGCGAAAGAACTAGAGGCACAGGGTGCTCATATTCTTGCCATTAAAGATATGGCAGGCTTATTAAAACCACAAGCTGCTTACCGTCTTATTTCTGAATTAAAAGCAACAATTAATATTCCGATTCATCTTCATACACATGATACGAGCGGAAACGGCATTTACATGTATACGAAAGCGATTGAAGCCGGTGTTGATATTGTGGATACGGCACTCAGCTCAATGGCTGGTTTAACATCACAGCCAAGTGCAAATACACTTCGCTATGCGCTTGAAGGAACAGATCGTGCACCTTCTGTTAGCACCGATGCGCTTGAAAAATTGTCTTCTTATTGGGAAGATGTACGTAAATACTATGCGCCATTTGAAAGCGGCATGCTCGCACCTCATACAGAAGTTTATGAGCACGAAATGCCAGGAGGTCAGTATAGTAATCTTCAGCAGCAAGCAAAAGGAGTCGGTCTTGGCGAGCGTTGGGATGAAGTGAAAGACATGTACCGCCGTGTGAACTTAATGTTCGGTGATATTGTTAAAGTAACGCCATCTTCTAAGGTTGTTGGTGATATGGCATTATTCATGGTACAGAATGATTTGACTGAAGAAGAAGTCTTGCTCAGAGGTGACAAAATCGACTTCCCGGACTCGGTGATAGAGCTGTTTGAAGGTTATCTTGGCCAGCCGGTCGGCGGATTTCCTGAGGCGCTTCAAAACGTTATTCTGAAAGGAAAGGCTCCAATTACAGTGCGTCCTGGCGAACTGCTTGCAGACGTTGATTTTGAAGCGTTACGTGAAGAACTAAAGAAAGAAATCGACGAAGATCCAACAGACCATGAAGTCATTGCGTATGCATTGTACCCTAAAGTATTTACGGATTACACAAAAGTCGTTGCTCAATTCGGCGATATTTCGGTTTTGGATACGCCTACATACCTTTATGGGATGCGTCTAGGTGAAGAAAAAGAAATCGAAATCGAAACGGGTAAAACGCTGATTGTGAAATTGATCTCAATTGGCCACCCACAGGCAGATGGAACACGTATTGTTAACTTTGAACTAAATGGGCAGCCGCGTGATGTAGTCATTAAAGATGAAAGCATTAAATCAGTTGTCAATGCAAAAGTAAAAGCAGACCCGAAAAATGAAGGTCATATCGGTGCGACGATGCCAGGTACGGTGATTAAAGTCATCCTTGAAAAAGGTGATAAGGTAAAACGCGGGGATCATTTGATGATCACGGAAGCGATGAAAATGGAAACGACAGTGCAGTCACCGTTTGACGGAACAGTAAAAGCGGTTTACGTCCAAAGCGGCGAAGCGATCGCTACTGGTGATTTACTTGTTGAGCTTGAAAAATAAATAAATGAAACTGGCCCCAAATAACGGAATCTTGAAAATTCCTTATTTGGGGATTTTTTTGGTCAAAGCTCATTTATAATCGATTTGATGCCTCTAGAGACAATAATCTATACAAAAGTAGATATTTTTTGAATATTTTGATTAATACCGACAAATATATGATGGAAGGGTTATAATTGAATTTGAAGAATAAAATGTAAAACTTTATAAAGGAGCAAAATTTCATGGAAAATCCAAAAGTAGTCGCAGTCTGGCGTTATCCTGTAAAGTCAATGATGGGAGAAGAAATGAATGCATGCTATGTGACATTAAACGGGTTGCTAGGAGACCGTGCATACGCTTTGATGGATATGTCAACGGGAAAGCTTGCTAACGCGAAAAATCCACGGAAGTGGCCAAACATGTTTGATTATCGCGCTTCATTTGTTGAGCCTCCTACTAATTCTAACTCTGTTTGGGACGTTCGGATCACCTTTCCCGACGGTTCGACGGGGGTGAGTACTGAAAAAAAGCTAAATGATCGACTTTCAGAGAATTTGAATCGTCCTGTTCATCTCGTCACACCAACATCTAACGAAGTACAATTTGAAGAGTATATCCCAGATATGGACGAATTGAATAACCGTAATTCAGTCATTAGCTGTGCATCTCCACAAGGCACTTTTTTTGATGCAGCGATGGTTCATTTGCTCACTACAGCTACCATTGATCACATGCGAAAATTGAATCCAGAAAGTAGGATTGAAGCACGACGCTTCCGTCCGAATCTTGTTGTCGAAGTACCTGATGGAGAAGGCTTTATTGAAAATGAGTGGGTGGGCAAGACTCTTCGTATCGGGAAAGAGGTACGTCTGCAAATTGAACAGCCAACAGTACGTTGTGTCATGACAACCTTGCCTCAAGGTGATCTGCCCAAAGATACAAGTGTCCTGAGAACGGCCGTAAAACAAAATAATGGTGCGATTGGTGTCTACGCTAAAGTCCTTCAAGGTGGTTATATTCAGCGTGGAGATACGATTGAGTTTGAATAGGCCGTCCGATGGCGAAAAAGGAAAAAGTATGTTCATTAATAGGTGAAGACAAACATATCTTTTTGAATTTTACATCATTCCAAATACAAATAAAATGAGCCTTCGGAATCGCTTCCAAGGCTCGTTTTATGTTTACGTAATCCGTTTGTTACTGCCTGTTTATATTGCTTCTTGAAATGAGTAATATAAAGTAGCAGAGAAGGCCGAATAAACAAGAGATAAATAAAGCATGCGCAAGTGCTACATATAAATTTAAATTTGTCCAAATAATAAACGCGCCAGCAATTACCTGTAATAACACGAGACCGAATGCGATAAGCCAACCCCAATATAGCACGCGCTGCTGTTTATAATGTTTAATGGCAATGTAGGTAATGTAAGCGATCCAAATAAAAATTAGCCCTGCCGCAGCTCGGTGGCCCATTTGAATCCATTGATACATATTCGATGGAAGAACAGAATTATTTCCGCAAAGTGGCCAAGAACCGCAAACCATGCTTGCCTCTGTGTGGCGTACGAGTGCCCCTGTATAAACAACCATATAGCTATAAAGGGTTACACCAATTGTATGCCATTTCATTCGATTATCAATCACGATGTTTGATGCATCAAAGCGCTTGTCTACTTCAAAAATAAGCAATGTTAATAAAAGAACGGAGGCAAAAGAAATGAGTGAGATACCGAAATGAAGCGCCAGAACAAAATCGTTTTGTCCCCATAATACAGCAGCCGCCCCGATTAATGCCTGTGCCATTAAAAAGAAAAAGGAAATTAACGCTAAAAATTTCGTTTCCCGTTTATGTCCAATTACACGCCATGAGCCGATTGAAAGACTCAGAACAAGCAACCCAGCTGCTCCTGAGGCAGCTCGATGAGAAAGTTCGATAAATGTTTCCATCGTAATGTCTTCCGGAATAATCTGTCCGTGGCAAAGCGGCCATTCATTTCCGCAACCAAGTCCGGAATCTGTTTTTGTTACAAGTGCGCCGCCGATCAGCACGACTAACATGACGAATGTTGTCAGCACGCCGAGCCATTTAAGCCAACTCTGCAATAGATTCACCTTCTTCTGTATATGAACGTATCCGTACATGATCATACAGAGAAAGACGCAATTCTGCAACTAGCCTCTGCAATCATTAATATTATCTTATAAAAATGAAACAATGAAAACAGAACGCATTGACGAGTCACAAATTCGACAAAATTAGTTCATCATCTGTTCACATAAAACAGAACGGATATGATGTAATATGGAATAGAACATGTATTGTTTGGAAATGTTTTTAAATAGTGTAGAAAAGTGCGGCTGTATCCTTTATAGTAGGGGAAGAAGCTGTTGTACGAGAGAGGAGGAGAAAAATGTGTCGCGTGCCGCAACAACGATGGATAAAACAAATGTGCCTGAAACGACAGCGATGAAAGATTTTTTGGCGCTCATAAAAATTGGTATTGTCAATTCCAATTTAATTACGGTTTTTACTGGTATGTGGCTCGCCTTTGTGATGAATGATGTCCCGTTCATGGCTAACCTTGATACCATATTCTTTACATTGCTCGGTTCGGCATTCATTATCGCTGGCTCGGCTAGTTTAAATAATTACATAGACAGGGACATTGATCCGCTTATGGAGCGGACCAAATCAAGACCGACTGTGACAGGCAAAATCAGTTATTCAAAAGTATTGATCTTAGGACTTGCGCTTGTCATTATAGGATCAGCGCTTTTATTTTTGACAACCTTCACAGCAGGTGTCATTGGCATTGTCGGTATTTTAAGCTATGTTGTCATCTACTCCATGTGGTCAAAACGCCGCCATGTAAGCAATACAGTTGTGGGAAGTATATCAGGTGCTATGCCACCATTAATTGGCTGGGCAGCTGTCGATCCGACACTTGATGTACTCGCATGGATGCTGTTTTTAATTATGTTCATCTGGCAGCCACCGCATTTTTATGCGTTGGCGATGAAACGGAGCGAGGAATACGGAAAAGCAGGCATTCCTATGCTGCCTACAGTGAAGGGATTTGCTGTCACAAAACGCCATATGTTCGTCTGGACACTATTACTGTTGCCCCTTCCGTTCTTTATGATGGATCTTGGCCTTGCGTTTTTCACTCTGGCTACCATATTAAATATTGGATGGGTAACGCTTGCGATTACTGGTTTTAAGGCAAAAGACGATTTGAAATGGGCGAAAAATATGTTTGTTTATTCACTTCAGTATTTAACGATTATGTTTGTGGCGATGGTCATTGTAACCGTTATTTAAATGAGGGAATTCTTTCTTTTAAGAAATCCATATATATGTACTGTTTTTAGAAATCTATAGGAAAGAGGGGTAGTAATAAGCTATGAAACAGAAGTTAACAAAAGGGCGTCTTTTGATCGTTTTTGCCTTGCTGACGCTTGTTCTGTCTGGCTGTGGTGAACCATTTCTTTCAACGTTGATTCCAGCCGGAGAAGCGGGTCAAATTGCATATGATCTCATGATCTTGAGTACTGTGATTATGGTCGGTGTTATCATCGTTGTATCGATTATGTTTGCTGTAGCAGTCATTAAATTCCGACGTAAAAAAGGCGACGAATCCATCCCAAAACAAGTGGAAGGAAGCCATGTCTTAGAGATTGTCTGGACAGTTATTCCGATTCTCTTACTCATCATTCTTACCGTTCCGACCGTTATCACTACGTTTGAACTTGCGGATACGAAAGCAATGGATAAAAAGAATGAAGATGGTACAACCGACGCTCTCGTTGTCAATGTTCGCGCGAGTCTTTATTGGTGGGAATTTGAGTACCCGAATCAAAAAATCATTACAAGTCAGGAACTTGTCGTTCCAACGGATCAGAGAGTGTATTTTAATATAAAAGCGTCAGATGTTAAACATTCGTTCTGGATTCCGGCTGCGGGTGGAAAAATTGATGCCAATACGGACAACGTCAACAAAATGTGGCTTGAATTTGATAATGAAAAAGCAAAGGAAGCGGATAATCTTTTCTATGGAAAATGTACTGAACTTTGCGGACCATCGCATGCATTGATGGACTTTAAAGTGCAGGCACTTCCACAAGATGAGTTTGATCAGTGGGTAACTGCGATGCAGACAGTTGACGCAGAAGCTGCGCCGCAAGATCCACAGGCAGCTGCAGGGCAGGAAATATTCAATCAAAAATGCTTGAGCTGTCACGCTGTATCACCAGCAGATGCACGTCCAGAAGCAGCAAGACTGGCACCGAATCTTGCAGATTTTGGTGATCGTACACGTGTTGCAGGTATTTTAGAGCACAACGAAGAGGAATTGAAAAACTGGATTGCTAATCCAGAAGCTTATAAACCAGGAAATAAAATGACAGGCACATATGGCGAATTGTCCGATCAAGAACTTGATCAATTGGCAGCATATTTAATGGGTCTGAAACTAGAAAAATAATTACTGAAACATCACAAAGGAGGTAAAACCGTTGAGTACCATTGCACACACGCAAAAACGGGGATTTGCCGGTACAGTTTGGGATTATTTAACGACAGTTGACCATAAAAAAATCGCTATTCTTTATTTACTGGCTGGAGGTCTCTTCTTCCTAGTCGGTGGTATTGAAGCGATGATGATTCGTATTCAGCTGGCTGTACCAAACAATGATTTTGTTAGTGCCGGTCTTTTTAATGAAATTATTACAATGCACGGTACGACAATGATATTCTTGGCAGCAATGCCACTTTTATTAGGATTTATGAATGCAGTTATGCCACTTCAAATTGGTGCGCGTGACGTTGCGTTCCCATTTGTTAACGCTTTAGGATTTTGGCTGTTCTTTTTCGGCGGCGTATTCTTGAACCTATCATGGTTCTTAGGTGGCGCACCGGATGCAGGATGGACATCTTATGCATCCCTTTCATTAGCATCAGAAGGGCATGGAATTGACTTTTATGTACTTGGTCTGCAAATTTCCGGTTTCGGTACATTGATGGGGGGAATTAATTTCCTCGTTACCATTATCAATATGCGTGCGCCGGGCATGACATACATGAGAATGCCGCTTTTCACATGGACAACATTTGTCGCATCAGCGCTTATTCTTTTTGCATTCCCACCACTTACTGTTGGTTTGTTCATGATGTTATTTGATCGTATGTTCGGAGCGGGCTTTTTTGATGTAGCCATGGGTGGTAACACAGTCATCTGGGAGCATTTATTCTGGATTTTTGGTCACCCGGAAGTGTACATTCTTATTTTACCGGCGTTCGGTATTTTCTCTGAAGTTATTCCAACGTTTTCAAGAAAACGTTTGTTCGGATACTCTTCAATGGTATTCGCGACTGTGTTAATCGGTTTTCTTGGCTTCATGGTGTGGGCTCACCATATGTTTACAACTGGTTTAGGCCCGGTTGCAAATGCAATTTTTGCAGTAGCTACAATGGCGATTGCTGTTCCAACAGGGATTAAAATCTTTAACTGGATTTTAACGATGTGGGGCGGAAGTATTCAGTTTACAGTGCCGATGCTTTATGCCATTGCATTTATTCCATCATTCGTTATGGGTGGGGTAACAGGGGTTATGCAAGCAGCTGCTCCAGCCGATTACCAGTTCCATGACAGTTATTTTATCGTTGCTCACTTCCACTACGTTATCGTTGGTGGCGTTGTGTTTGGTTTATTAGCCGCTGTTCACTTTTATTGGCCGCTAATGTTCGGCACAATGTTAAGTGAAAAACTAGGGAAAGTAACATTTGTACTCTTCCTTATAGGTTTCCATTTAACATTCTTTATTCAGCATTTCCTTGGACTTATGGGGATGCCACGCCGTGTTTGGACATTCTTACCGGGGCAAGGGTTAGAGACTGGAAACTTAATTAGTTCAATTGGTGCTGCGTTTATGTTTGTCGCTGTCATTGTATTGTTAATTAATGTCGTTGTGACACAAGTGAAAAATGTGAAAGTTGGAATGGACCCATGGAAAGATGGACGTACACTTGAGTGGGCAATTCCATCGCCAACACCATTTTACAACTTTAAACAACTTCCACTTGTACGTGGTCTAGATCCATTCTGGATTGAGAAATTGGAAGGCAAAACAGAGATGACACCAGCAGAACCAATTGGTGACATTCATATGCCAAACAATTCATTTACACCATTCATGGTTTCATTAGGTTTATTTATTGGAGCTTTTGGTGCGATGTATCACGTGGATGATAAAGGATGGGCCATCCCGGTATTAATTTTCGGTCTGGTTGTAACATTCGGTTCAATGCTTTACAGGTCAATTAAAGATGATCATGGTTATCATATTCATAAAGAAGAACTTCTTGATGATGCTAATAAGGGGGGGACACGATAATGGCAGCTGAAGAAAAATTCACGCCGCAGACGTGGCCTGAATCGCCTGAACAGGCAACTCTGGAAGGGAAAAACAAGTTTTTAGGTTTCTGGCTTTTCCTTGGCGGTGAGACGGTTTTATTTGCCTCATTGTTCGCTACGTATTTGGCGTTGAAAGATAGTGTACCAAGTCCAGATCACGCACTTGCGAAAGATCTGTTTGAACTTCCGCTCGTGTTCTTGATGACGATGCTTCTTTTGACAAGTTCATTAACATCTGTTTTTGCGATGTATCATATGAAAAATTATAACTTTAAAAAAATGCAAACATGGCTGTTCATTACCGTCATGCTTGGTTTTGCATTCTTAGGCTGTGAAATTTATGAGTTCAATCATTATGTTCACGAATATGAACATACATTTACAAGCAGTGCATTCGGTTCAGCGTTTTATACACTAGTCGGTTTCCATGGAGCCCATGTTACGTTCGGTCTTTTATGGATTATTGCTCTTATGATCCGTAATGCAAAGCGCGGATTGAACCTGTACAATGCACCGAAGTTTTACCTAGCAAGTCTTTACTGGCATTTCATTGATGTCGTATGGGTGTTTATCTTTACGGTTGTATACTTAATGGGAATGGTGGGATAACGGATGGCGAATTTACAAACGAATTCAGGTGAGCCTAAAGTTAACTATGAATACCGTCGTAAGAAAAGTGCAGAAGAAATGAGAATGCAGGTCGTGACATTCACGATGATGATTTTCTTTACGGTTATTGCGTTTGCAGCTGTTGGAGCAGGATTCTCTAAATGGTTTATCCTTCCATTTGTTTTACTTCTTGCTATCGTACAGGTTATATTTCAGCTTTATTATTTCATGCATATGAGTCACAAAGGTCATGAAGTGCCACAATTCTTTATGTATTCTGGCGTACTTGTTGGATTTGTAACAGTCCTTGCCTTCTTGACAATCATCTGGTGGTAAGTAAAAAAAGTGTTTCCTTTTTTCAAGGGAACACTTTTTTTCTGTCATGAACTTGTCAATACATAGCGTTGTATGAAGCTTTTTAGCGGGTTATAATGGATAGAGCATCTAAAAAATATTGAGGTGATAAGAATGATGCCTATAGGAATATTTGGCTTTCCGGCTCTATGGAGTCCTTTATTTATTGTAGTGCTTTTGTTTTTAACCGTTCTCTTTTTCTTAATTACTGTGAAATGGAGAAAAGATTTCAGCGTTAGTGAGCCATTGACAAAAAGACAGACTGTTCTCTTTTTAACAGCAATGGCTATCCTCTATGTAGTCAAAGGGTCTCCAATCGATTTGATGGGTCACATTATGATGACATATCACATGATTCAAATGGCGATTTTATATCTTGTCGTGGCACCGTTGCTTATTAAAGCGATCCCTTGGTGGGTGTGGAAAGCAATAATTGAACTGCCAGTCATTCGCCCTATTTTTTCATTTGGAACACGTCCGCTAGTCGCGTTAATTTTCTTTAATGGTTTATTCTCGTTTTATCATATTCCGCTCATTTTTGATTTCATTAAAATGAGTAATACACTTCATAGTTTATATACGTTCATGCTCTTTATCTTCGCCATTTTCATGTGGTGGCCGCTCGTAAATGAACAGCGGGAAGGGAGATCTTTACACGGTTTGAAAAAAGTCGGCTACATTTTTGCAGATGGTATACTGCTGACACCGGCATGTGCGCTCATTATTTTCGCAGCAACACCGCTTTATGCGACTTATTCAGATGCTTCTGTCTGGCTAAAAGCGATGGAATTATGTGTACCTGTTGAAACGCTAGCTGGTCTTAATTTGAGCGGTCCAGAACTGTTTTCAAATATGCCAGTTGTCGAAGATCAGCAACTTGGCGGTGTGATTATGAAAATAATTCAAGAAATTGTGTACGGTGTAGTATTAGCGCAAGTGTTTTTTGAATGGTTCCGTAAAGAGAACGATCAGGCGGATGAAATTATAGAAGCCGCTTTAGCAAATCATGATAAACCAATGTCTTAATGAAATAAGATAAAAGAAACGAGGGGACTTAGTTCCCCTCGCTTTATACATAACGGAAGTGAGGAATGTTCATGTCTTTACCGATTTTGCCTACTATCAGTACGGCCTTTATTGTGCTTAGTGCGATTACTGTTGCAATCGGCTGGGTACAAATTAAACAAAGAAAAGTGGAGCAACATAAAAAAACGATGCTGCTTGCGGGCGTTTTTGCTCTTACTTTTTTTATCATTTACGTGAGCAGAACATTATTTATCGGTAATACCGCCTTCGGGGGACCAGATCATATCAAAATATATTACACTATTTTTTTGATCTTTCATATTTGTCTAGCTACGACAGGAGCCGTTTTTGGAATTGTTTCCATTGTGAGTGGATTGAAAAGCAATTTAATTCGTCACAGGAAAATTGGTCCATATACGAGTATCATCTGGTTTTTTACAGGGATTACAGGAGTAGCTGTTTATCTTCTTTTATATGTTTTTTACACAGGCGGTCCAACAACATCTGTGTTTAAAGCGATTCTTGGCTCATAAAAAAAGCTTTCCTCTATTTTAAGGAGGAAAGCTTTTTCTTAACCGACGTAATGAACCGTATCGGCTTTAATATCAGCAAGCAGTTTTTCGCATGTTTTGACGAGTGATTCCGGATAATATTCATCATCACCATATTCTACACCATGTGGATAGTAGTGTTTACCAAGGATTGGCGTCAATAATTCAATAAGAGAATCATCTGCACCTACATCGCCTTGTACGGCAAAGCCGTGTACACGCAAGTAATAAACGCCTTCTTTTAGTTCAAATTTGCGATCGTATGTAACACGCTCATAATCCCACTGACCGGCGAGCACCATTCCATGCTCTTCCATAATATAAGTGAGGCGGTTTAAATCAATTTGTGTTTTTTCTAAACCAGTATTTTCAAATTTCATGAAAAAAGTTCCCTCCTGTATTTCCGTCATGTTTTTTTGCTTCCTCTTCCATAATAGTCGAAATTCTGCTTTCATGCAATGTGCTTCATTTGATTGTCTATGACAAATTTGAAAAGATTAGTATAGAAAGTTTTTTTCAATCATGAATGCGGAATGATATACTAATAAAGATATATGGATGTGCCCGTTTACAAAGGAGGAGATTTTCTGCGATCCGTTTTTAAAATCTTAATTATCTTTTTGATCATCATGCTTGCAGGCATTTATACAGATAAATCGAAGAATGGACGTAAAGAAGAAACAACACCGGGGCCGCCGCCTGTTAATAGCGGTCAAGTGGAGCCGGCAAAGGAAATGGAAACGGAAAAAATCCCGGAATCAGGCGCAGGTTCCTTTATTGGAGAGTCCACAGAGAAGTTATTGACGGCTTATGGGCCCCCTGTTCGGAAAGAACCATCTGCCTATGGATATGACTGGTGGGTGTATCATACAGGCAATGCGTATTTTCTAGCAGGTGTAGAAAACAACCGTATCGTAACGATATATGCGACAGGCAATATGGATACGGAGCCCTTTATACTCGGTATTTCATCGAAAGAAATTTTTCGATCACGCTACCCTGAAACAGAGATCGTTGTTAATGCGAACAATAGTTACTATCGATTTGAACTGTCTGAAGAAGATTTAAACCTCCGTCCGATTGTACCGATTGGAAATTATTATGCTCAGTTATATATTGATCAATTTTCAGGAACTCTTTCTGCCGTTCGTTTTCTGACGAAGGATGTGCTGCTAAAAATGAAGCCATATGAATTAGTGTATCAAGGAGAGCTGCCTGAAGTATCGTCGCCAGGGCGATCAGCATGGGTTCACATTGAGAGAGGCAATGAGCAGCAAATATATGAGATTACAAATATGATGAGAAGCCGTTATGGTTTATCATTGCTTAAATGGAATACTGGAGCTGCGGCTGCGGCTAAAAATCATAGCAAAGATATGTTTGCATCAGGCTATTTCGATCATGAATCACCACAATTTGGTGGCCTTGAAGATCGTCTGGAGCGTGCGAATGTTATGTATCATTCATCTGGTGAAAATATTGCGGCAAACTATGTAGATGCTGCGGCAGCGGTGGAAGGGTGGCTCAACTCAAAGGAGCACAGGGAGATTATGCTTAGTGAATCGTTCTCTACACTAGGTACTGGCGCTTATCGGAAACACTACACACAAAATTTTACCGAAGAGTAAAGTTATATGGTAAAATAAGTCGATGGAGGTGTATTTCATGATTGCAACAACGATGGAACTCATCAGTGCAGCAGATGCGGCGGATGAACTTGGAGAAATGATTCTCCAGTCTGAAACAGCTATTAAATACCGTAACTGCTATAAATTGCTTTATACAAATGAATCGGTGAAACGAAAAATTTTCGCGTTCAGCCGATTAAAGGATCAGTATGAAGATGTGCAGCGGTTTGGCCGCTACCATCCTGATTATAAAAAAATTATGATGGAAACACGCCAGGCAAAGCGTGAAATGGACATGGATGAACATGTCGCCGCGTTTAGACGGGCAGAGACAGAACTTCAGCAACTACTTGACGATGTTAGTTTGCTCATTGCCCGTTCTGTTTCTGATCAGGTAAAAGTACCGGGTGCAGGTTCTGTATTCTCGAGCGCTTGTGGAAGTTGTGGAAGCGGCGAAAGCGGAAGTTCTTGCGGATGTTCCGCATAGTGAAACGTTAATCAATGGGCGTTTGTACTACTCCTTTAAAGCAGGATCAAAAATATAGTGCCGGAGGGCGAAATATGTTAACGGAACGACAGGCGTTAATTGTATGGCTTCATTCACTTAAGCCGGCTAAATCATTACGTAAGTATGGGAATGTTCATTACGTATCAAAAAAAATGAAATATGTCGTGTTGTACTGCGACCAGTCAGAAATAGCCGTACTTGCAGAAAAGCTTGACACATTTTCATTTGTGAAAAAAGTAGAATTTTCAGAGAAACCATTTTTAAAAGTAGACTATGAAAATTCCCGGCCGGATAAAGCGAAAGAATATGATTATAAAATAGGTGTTTAAAAAAAGGGGGCTGGCATTATGGCAGCCCCCTTTTTTTATTGAAGCGATGGAATGTGATGATTGAGCCGCAAAATACCAATGAGATATTGATAGTAAAGTGCTGTTTCTGCAAAAGCAACAGACGATTTGACGTCCAGCTCGATGACGTTTTTATGAAGTGACTGTGCTGTTTCTTCAAATATCCGATATCGCTCGTTGGGCTTTTCATGCGGATAAGGAATGCCTTCTCGGCATATGTATATTGGTTGGAAATCGCCCAGTGTAGTAGGCGTTAGAACAACGGCACAGGATGTTACATGCCGTTCATTCACTTTTGAGTGCAATGCGAGAAAATGTAGGACGCGCTGTTCAGCTCTTTTTGCCACATCAATCAGTTCGTACAAATCAGAATATCCTTCTCCAAGTTCAATAAATCGTTGAATCAATTTCAATGCCTCCATTCTTTTCTTACCTATCGTACCGTTTCTATTTTTAATAAACAATAACTGTTCACGTGATTATAATAAATTGCATCTTTAAAAACGCAAAAAACTTGTTATGATGAAAGTGAATCATCATTCTATAGGAGGCCGACAAATGCATGAAGAAAGTCCTGTTATTTAGTTTATTACTTCTTATTGTCTCCGGGGGGCTATTAACGATCCAATGGATTGGATATGAAAAAATATCAAAAGCGTCTGAAACGATTATTTCTGCACAAGAAATCGAACTTGATGTAAAGAAAGACCATTTGATTGTAAACCAAACGATCCGGTTATTGCCTGAAAATGAAAAAATGAACTTCAAACTCCCGGCGGATGCAGATCAAGTCTCATGTTCAAAGGGGGATGTATGTGAAATCGGAGGTCAAGCGGGTACAGTTGATATAAATGGAGAAAGTCTGACGATTCATTATCAATTGCCAGCTCCAAATATAGATGCTTCTTTTACATTGAATAACTGGTATGCTTCATTCTCTGACGTCAACATATCGGCCACAACGGTCATGATCATAGACCATACAAAGCAGGGTGGAGAATGGGTATCGTCTCTTGAACAGACTGCTGCGAAACAAATGTCGCTCATTGACTTTTATTCGTTTCAAGGGAATTCTGGACAAGCACCGTTATATTGGCAAAAATCACCGCTCGTAAAAAGTGTACTATCACCCAAAATTACCGTATATAATGTTGAAAGTGTCCAATCGACTACCTTTTCATTCGTCCTCCCGTTTGATGAAGATGAAATTGCTCCGCAAACGGTTGTCATTGCCCCCAATGTAAAGCCAGTAGAATTAAGCGGACTAACGCTTGTTCAAAATCTAGATGGGCTGAAGACGATTCGCAATCAGGTCATTCATAATTATGCATTACAGCATTTCATTTTTCAGGAAAGTGAAAAGTGGTTGGCATCTTTTATAGCCGTCTCTTTATATGATTCACAGCCCGTTTTTCCAAAAGCGGCTGTTATGAAAGAAAAAATAACTGCTCAATTGACCAAAACAGAACAGACTGAATGGTTGAAGGAATTAATGGATTTAAAAGGAAAAGAAGTAAGTGCACAAAAGCTGGATGACTTACTCGGATCAATTAAAGGGGAAGAAACCCAGTTCTTTACGAATAATAAAGAAAGCGATGCAGTTGTCCAGCCACTTATCTTTTTCGATAGTCGGCCGGTGATAATCGAGGGGAAAGAAGCGGCTTTTCATCTGGTCAAAAAAGAGGGAGTTCTTTATGTGCCATTGAAAGAAGCGGCCGAATCACTCGGATTTACGATTCAAGAGTTATCTGCCGGTCAGGAATGGCTTATGAAAAAAAAATTTGAGACATACCGTTTTTATTTAAATGAAAACCGTGTCTTATTTAACGAGCATACTTACGTGCTGTACGATACAGCAATTCAAAATATAAACGGAACCATGCATGTCGATAAAATTTGGTTCCAGAAAATTTTTCTGATAGAAGTTCAGGAAAAGCTGGAAGAAATTAATTTACAGCCGTATGAATTGTAAAGAAACCGTGCCAACCATGTGTAAGGTTTCTTTTTTATGTTGTAGATTCAATTGTTTGTTTGTGATACCATAAACGAAGAAAAATGAATGGCAGGTTGAATAGAATGAGGGTTATTTCTGGAACGAAAAAAGGACATCCGCTAAAAGCGGTGCCAGGCAAAGATACACGGCCGACGACAGATAAAGTAAAAGAATCGATTTTTAATATGATTGGGCCTTATTTTGAAGGCGGTATTGCACTTGATTTGTTTGCAGGTTCTGGTGGGCTAGGCATCGAAGCACTGAGCCGGGGAGTTAATCAGGTTATTTTTGTTGACCGTGATATGAAAGCGATTCAAACGGTGAAAGAAAATCTTCGGTCTACCGGGTTTACAGAGGCAGCAGAAGTGTATAGAAATGAGGCAGAGCGAGCATTAAAAGCAATCGTTAAGCGTGGCATCGTCTTTGATAGTATATTTCTTGATCCACCCTATAAAAAGCAAAAGCTTGAATCGATGCTTCAGTTTATTGGCGAGCAGTCATTGCTTTCAACAGATGGATTTATTATGTGTGAACACGGCTCAGACGTCCATCTTCCACATGTGGCAGGACCATTTGAACGTGTACGGTATGAGACATATGGAATTGTTTCTGTTTCTGTTTACTATTGGATGAATGATGGGGAGGGATAATAATGGCGAGTATAGCAGTCTGTCCAGGCAGTTTTGATCCGATTACAAATGGGCATCTTGATATTATTCAGCGCGGAGCGAAAGTATTTGACAAAGTCTATGTCGTTGTATTGAATAATTCATCGAAACAGCCGTTATTCTCAACAGAAGAGCGTGCGGAATTAATTCGAAAAGTGACCGCGCATATACCGAATGTTGAAGTGGACCATTATCAAGGTCTGCTTGTTGATTATGCGAAGGAAATAAAAGCTAACGCGATTTTGCGTGGATTACGTGCCGTATCCGATTTTGAATATGAAATGCAGGTCACGTCAATGAACCGCGTTCTAGATGATCAATTGGAAACGTTCTTTATGATGACAAACAGTCAATATTCATTTTTAAGCTCCAGTATTGTGAAAGAAGTCGCGAAATATGGTGCGGATATTTCTGAGCTAGTGCCGAAAGAAGTTGAAGCCGCATTGAATCAAAAACGGTTGGCAGGACCGAACGTATAAGGACAGCTGGTACGAAAGAAATCAATTTCTTTTGCGCCGGCTGTTTTTATATTGAATAAAGAGCAAAATAGAAGCAATGGTCATCCATAAAACGGTCATGCTGATCCCGTTTTCAGGTGAGATCATCGAAACGGATACGGGTGAATCGCCTAGCTTAATGGAAGTCAATAAAAACGTAATTAGTACGGCGTATATACTATGCAGCACACGAGCAGCGAAAAAGGGTGCGTAACGAATATCTGTTTTACTGAGAATGGCTGCGACCTGGGCATGAACACTAAAACCGCTAAAGGCTAATATAAAGCTAATCACCATGAGTAAGACGGTGGGCTCAACATTCATTTCGGCGGCTTGTTTTGTGCCGGCAGTAAGTTCAATCAATCCTGATAGGAGCGGTGCAGCCATATCTGTATTCAGACCTGCCTTTGAGAAGAGAAAGGAAAAAGCAGAAAATCCTCCATTTGTTTTCAATAATTCAGTTATAACGGAAAAAAAGATAATAAACCCGCCGACGAGCATAAGTGTTTGAACGGAGGAAATGACTGAATCAGCAATCAATGTGCCAAAAGGTCGTCTATCTTGTCTATGGGCCATCATAAATGCTTGAAAAGCACGTGTTGATACGGAAGGAGAAACCGGTTTCTGTCCACCGTAGAACCGCATTGTGATACCGACAAAAAAAGCTCCACTGTAATGGGCTGCGGCAAGTGAAAATCCAGCGTTTGGATCGTGAAGAAAGCCACTTGCAACAGCCCCTAAAATAAACAGAGGATTGGATGAGTGAGCAAAGGCAACGAGACGTTCTGCTTCGACTTGCGTAATTGCATTATCGTTCCGAAGTTGTGCTGCGAGTCGTGCTCCAGTTGGAAAGCCTGAAGCGAGTGATAGGATCCAGGCGACACCAGCGGGCCCAGGAAGACGAAAAAGAATGCGCATGATATTTTCTGAAAGTGCACCAAAAAAAGCGACGACTCCGAGACCGAGAAGCATTTCTGTTAAAATGAAAAAAGGAAGAAGAGAGGGGAAAACTGTTTTCCACCACATATCCATTCCTTGCCGAGCTGCATATACCCCCGTTTCAGGAAAAAAAAGAAGTGTAGCTGTCAACAAGGTCATAAAGACAGCGGCGATAATCGTTTTCCATGGAATATCGTTCATTTAAAAAGCCTCCCGAGCATGAATACAGTTTTCTTGCATCATTTTTTGTACAATAAAAAATAGCTTGTACGAAAGGATATGCCGTATAAAGAAGAATAGAATGGATGTAAGGTGACAGGAGGTGTTTTCATGGCTGCTGAACCGAAAATTGGCCTCGCACTCGGATCAGGAGGAGCACGTGGATTTGCTCACGTTGGCATCTTGAAAGTATTTCAGGAAGAAAATATACCCGTTCATATCATTGCAGGAAGCAGTATGGGCGCTCTTGTTGGTGCGTTGTACGGAGCTGGACATAATATGGAGATGTTGTACAAATTGTCTTCTGCTTTTCAACGTAAATTCTTTCTTGACTGGATTGTCCCCAAAATGGGTTTTATTGCGGGGCGCAAAATAAAAGAGTTTATCCGCCTTTTTACGCATGGGAAACGAATTGAAGACTTGAATGTGCAATTGGCCATTGTTGCGACCGATATACAGGCAGCAGAAAAAGTTATTTTTACGGAAGGGCCGATTGCGGAAGCAGTACGAGCAAGTATTGCGATACCAGGTATTTTGGTTCCAGAGAAAGTAAACGGGCGGTTGCTTGTCGATGGCGGCGTGATCGACCGCGTACCAGTGTCAGTGGCGAAAGAGATGGGGGCTGATATCGTCATAGGTGTCGATGTCACATCTGTGAAGAAAAATGCTGAAATAACCACTATTTTTGATGTTATCATGCAAAGTATTGATATTTTGCAGCTTGAAGTTATTGAAAGCAGAACAATGGCGTCGGATGTGATGATCCGGCCGTCTATCGATTCATACAATTCCCGCGCATATACACACATTCCAGATATTATTGCAGCTGGAGAACAGGCAGCGCGTGAACAAGTGGATCTGATTAAACAGCTGATTTTGGCATGGAAGGAAGAACAATTGTGAAAAATAAACGAACAGCGATAATCTATATTTTATTGATTGTCATTATTGCATCTGCCTTTATACCTCTCCCTTTTTACGTGACAAAGCCGGGCGGTGCGCACGAGCTTGATCCTATTGTTCACGTCGATGGTGGTGATCACGATGATACAGGCACGTTAATGTTGACGACAATTAGTATGGGACCGGCGAATATTTATTCCTATATATGGGCAAAATTTCGTGACTATGAAAAAATTTTACCAAAAGAAGACGTACGCTATCCATATGAGTCGGATGAGGAATACAATGTAAGACAATATTATTTAATGAATACGTCCCAACAAAATGCGATTACCGTAGCATTTGATGAAGCCGGTAAAACGTATGATTGGACGTACAACGGCATTTTTGTGCTCGGCGTGTTCCCAGGCATGCCGGCAGAAAAAGAGCTTGAAGCAGGAGATCGTATTACAGCAATTGATGGACAAAAGCTGAAAGAATCAAAAGAAATGACTGATTATGTACAGTCAAAAGAACCGGGTGAGACGGTGATGTTGATGTATGAGCGAGGTGAGGAAGAAAACGAAGTGGAAATTGAATTGAGAGCTTTTCCGGAGTTAGATGGAAAATCAGGACTGGGTATTAGTTTGGCAGATGATCGGACATTGAAAAGTCAGCCGAAAGTGACACTCAAAGCAGAAGAGATTGGGGGTCCGTCTGCGGGGCTCATGTTTAGTCTAGAAATTTATGATCAGCTTGTTTCAGAGGATGTTGCTGCAGGGCTTCGAGTAGCAGGCACGGGGACGATTGCAAAAGATGGAACAGTTGGACGGATCGGGGGAATCGATCAAAAAGTGGTTGCAGCTGATCGGTCTGGCGCTGAAATCTTTTTTGCTCCAGATGATGAGCTACCGGAACAAGGGGGGGATTTGCCGACCAATTACGAGCAGGCAAAAAAAACGGCTGAAGACATAAAGACCGACATGAAAATTGTACCGGTCCGAACATTTTCAGACGCTGTTAACTACCTGGCTAATATTACCGTATCAAAGTAAAATAGGTGGTGCAGAAAACTCATGATCTAGAAGCTTTTCTGTATAATGAGCAGGTGCTGTTGAGGCTGCAGCGTAAACACGTGATGCTTTAATATCGAGCGAAAGCAAATCTATATCCGTAGCTGTTCTAGACAGAAGTGGTACCGTCATCTCTTTTTTGATCGAGCGAATGTAGCTGCGACCATTTTCTGTCATCCCAAGCAGGCGGACGAAAGAAGCGTGTGCTGCTGCGTCATTCATTTCTTTTTTAGTTGTATTTGTCAACACGTGCGTCAGCATACGTTGGATTCTTGTCCACGTATATCGCTTTGTTTTTACCTGTTCCATAAATGAGAGGAATGTATTACTTTTTAAAGCAGCGTCAATGAGCCGTGGACCGATGCCTTCTTCAATTTCATAAATAGCATTCAGATCATCTAAATGAATGGACAAAAGACGATAGCGGAGAAGAGGCCAGTACAATTCCCATGAATGGATCAACCCATTTTGCCTATGCTCTGTTAAAATGGATAGGACAGAAGGCGGCAAAAAATGATCTGCCTGTTTTTTGTCAAATAATAAATGTCGGATTGCTGTTGCGCTTGCGATATGTCCAGATGCCTGTTCATCATGATAACCGGCTCCTTGACGTAAAATCGTCAGTGGCTCCATCGGGTGATTCAGTTCATTGTTCGCTGTTACATAATGAAAACCGAGTATATTGTTTGGTTTGGATAAATCAAGTGGCAAAGGCTGATCCCGAAAGATCGTTTTTCTCGCCAGTGTCTGGGCTGTAGGATAGCTATTCCCTTTTTTCATACTGGATCGGACACATTCATCTAGTGCTTCTTTTTCTTCATAGAGACGAGCCGAGGTTTGAAGAAATGGATCCAGTTGGCCCTCTTCACTACCAAAACAAAATGATCGGCATTTCATATGATTAAGAATTTGAATGGCACCGGTAGCAAATGTTTCCGCTTTTTGTGTAGAAAAAGCATAGGGCAGTTCAACAACGATGTCGACACCATTGGAAAGAGCCATCTTTGTCCGCGTCCATTTATCGACGAGTGCCGGTTCACCGCGTTGTAAAAAAGAGCCGCTCATAACGGCAATGATGACGTCTGATTCTGCTTTACGTTTCGTTTCGTTCACATGATAAAAATGACCGTTATGAAATGGGTTATATTCAACGACAATACCAGTTGCATTCATGGGAAAAATCCTTTCTTTATAAGAATGTACTTTCATTTTCAAAGATGATGAAAAAAAAGTCAAACCCGCATTTCACTGTAAAGAAAATATATTGACAATCTATCAGGAGAGGGCTATAATTACTTTTGTTGCCTTGAGGTGATTAAATGAAATGGTCAATTATTCAACTGCAAAAATACCGCGAACGCGGTCTTGAAATCGACGAAAAGGTTGATTTAACCGAACTAACAACGCTTGACAATGATATTCGCTGGATCTCTCCTGTTCATGTAACAGGACGTGTGGATATTAGACATGACCAAGTTGTTTTCAATGTGAAAGCAACAGGGGAAATGATTGTCCCTTGTTCACGAACTCTTGTTGACGTCCCATACTCATTTGGCATATCGCTTACTGAAAGGTTTCTTTTGAAACCGGAAGAAGGCGAGTCATATGAAACAGATGATGTTCATCTGCCGGAAGGAAATGTCATTGATTTCCGGCCGATTTTAGAAGAAGCAGTCATTCTGGAAGTACCGTTGCAAATATTTAGTGAAGAAGCAGACAAACATGTTGTGCAATCAGGAAAAGATTGGACGTTTTATGAAAAAGAAGAAGAGCTCCCGGAAAAAGAGAAGCCGGCTGTCGATCCACGTCTGGCGGGACTTCAAAACTTCTTTACGTCTGATAAAGAGTAATTGAGAAGTACAGCTATTCTGGCTTCATATAGTTTTTATTCCTTTAAGGAGGTGTATATCACATGGCAGTACCTTTTAGAAGAACATCCACTACACGCAAAAACAAACGCCGTACGCATTTCAAATTGCAAGTGCCTGGTATGGTTTCTTGCCCGAACTGTGGTGAAATGAAACTTGCGCACCGCGTGTGCAAAGAGTGCGGAACATATAAAGGTAAAGAAGTCGTTAGCAAATAAGACTTTTTATTCTTTCGAAAAAGGCAGAGAGACCATGGCTCTCTGCCTTTTTTGTACTTATTTTTCAAATTATGAAAGCGCTACAATGAGTATAAGGGAGGAGTTGTTAATGGATTACAGAGTGGAATTGGATGAACAGAGCGGCATCCTATTATTTACGATTAAGCGGGAAGAAAAAAGAAATGCAGTTAATTATGCGGTGATGGACGGTTTAAAAGCAGCAGTGGAGCGGGCAATGAAGGATGATGTGCGAGTGCTTGCAATTACTGGAGAAGGAAAGCAAGCCTTTTGTTCTGGTGGAGACCTGTCCGTATTTCATGAACTACGGACAGAAAAAGAGGCGTATGATATGCTAGCAAAGATGGGTGACGTTTTATATCAATTGGCGACATTGCCGAAGCCAACAGTCGCCCTATTGAATGGACCAGCAGTAGGGGGCGGGTGTGAAATTGCAGCAGCATGTGATTACCGTATCGCCCGTACAGGTGTGAAAATGGGGTTTATTCAAGGAAGTCTGGCGATTACAACTGGCTGGGGTGGCGGAACGCTTTTAATGGAGCGGATCGAACCTCGATATGCATTTAAAATGTTGTCAGAAGCAGCTGTTTTTCGGGCAGAGCAACTCGATCAATTCGGTTTTATCGACGAGATAAGCGAGCAGGCTGAACTGTCAGAAGCAAGAGCTTTTTTCAAAAATGAACAGTCAATAAAAACGTCGGTTCTGACCGCATATAAAAAAATGCTGATCGCGAAATGGGGAGCTAATGATTTACGAAATCGAATGAAGATGGAAATAAAAGAATGTGCGATTTTATGGGCACAGGATGCTCATCAAGAAGCGGTCGCATCATTTTTATCAAAAGATAAGCAATAAAAAGCAAGCTGCCCCGATTTGAGACAGCACGCTTTTTTAGAGTCAGCTTATGATCTGTGTGTCAACCGCGTTTGGATCCCAAATGAGGCGTGTACTCGTTTCTGATACGGGAACAAAGTTCATTTTTTTCCAAAAAGATTGTGATTTAACGCGTGGTTTCGTCATAATCGGCAAGTGAAACGACTTGGCAAACTCTACAAGCATAAGGCCAAATCCTTTATGCTGGAATGCAGGTAAAACTTCAAGCTTCCAGATCTCCAAATATTTTTCGCTCGTCGGAATTAGGTTCAGCTTATCTTCCCGTACGTATAAGCACATACGTGCGGCAAGACGGTCGCCATAATAAATACCATAAAAAGGAGATGTTGTATTATCTTCTACCATTGAAATGTGTAATTCTTCAAGCATTGATAGCTCTTCAAGCCCATACTCTTTAAACGATTTGAATTCCTCAATCGTTTTAAAATTCATTTTTAAATTTTCAACATTTAGTCCCATACAATTTTCCTCCTCAGCCCTCAATCTTGACCTATATGTTTACATCTATTATATAATAAACATAATCAAAAATGTAGCGAAACTTTGATAACGCTTACATATAGTGGAGGTCAAATATGAACATTCATATTATTGGCGGTGGGGCGATCGGCTTATTTTTTGCCGCGCAGTGGAGCGGCAATCATGTTGTGACGTTGCAGACAAGAACGAAGCAGCAGGCAGAACGAATACAATTAGAAGGAATATGTGTGATTGAAAATGGAATTGAAACCGTTGATCATGTAGATTCAAAAATAACTGGAACTGTAAAAGCGGATCTGATCGTCGTAGCCGTTAAACAATATCATATGCAAAAAATTGTAAAATTGTTACAAAACGCAAATGCGCATGCTATTCTATTTATTCAAAACGGAATGAGTCATTTGGATTTGATGAATGAGCTACCACAGAAGAACGTATACGTGGCATCAATTGAACATGGCATTGTCAAAAGAGATGAGCGAACGATTCAAGTAAACGGGCGAAATAAAACGAATATCGGTACGTATCGAGGCGGAACCGAAACGATTATAGATGACATTCAAATGAAATCTTTTCCTTTTGAATGGAGAGAAGATATTCAGCATATGCTCATTGAAAAAATGGCAGCGAATGCCATCATTAACCCATTGACGACTGTGCTTCGAGTGAAGAATGGAGAAATTGCTGACAATAAGCAGTATCGTTCGATTGTGAAAAATCTTTGTCAGGAATTTGCATCTGTTTATCCGTATAAATCGGAAGAAGAGACCTTTCAATCGGTACTCTCTATTTGTAATAAAACAGCAGACAATGAATCATCAATGCTAAAAGATATGAAAGCAGGGAGACCTACTGAAATCGACGCGATCGTTGGTGTCGTGTTAAAAGAAGCAGAAAAAAAGGGTCGATATGTGCCTTCTTTTCATCTTCTATATAATATGGTCAAGGGAGAAGAAAATAAGCCTGGATTTATCCCGCATTAAAGGGCAGTAAGACCTCCGCATCAAGACTTCGAAAAGAAAAAAAGGATAAGCGGAGGATCAACTGCCCGTAAAAGCCCGATTGGTTCGGGCCAGGCAGAGCCTAGTCCCTCAAGTATTGCCGCAGGACGCGGCGCTCTTTACATGAGTTCCTGTTTATTCAGTGGGAGATGAAGAAAACCCCACTGAATGAAGTTTCACTTGATGTCAAAATAAGTTCAAGCGTTCCTGTTTTTGTAATAAGACCGTTCTCGATGAAATGGTAGGCAATCGATTTTTCATCTTCTTGATCATCCATTTCCGTAGCATCATCATCACTATTCCGGCCGCACGCTGCAAGTAGCATAAAGAGGAGTGTGAACGGTAAAGATAAAAGGCCAAATTTCTTTATGGTTATGAGAGGAAATGCTCTTTTTTTCAAATGATTAGCAATGCTTTCAAATAAATTATGATGATAATCATTATCAAGTCAATGGTTTTTTGAAATAATATTCAGAAAATAGGCACATTGTTTTTCCTTTCGTTCTATCAGATGGTATACTCAAACAAGAAAATTGTGTGCAGAAAGGAAGTACATTTATGGAACAAGAATGCATTTCTGTTCCCGCTTTAAATCGTTTTGCAAAAGACTATATAAGCGGAGAGGAACAGACCGCTCCTTATTTTGATTATCATCCGTTCCATCAGGCGGAGTTTGTGGCCAGAGCGGCGGATATACAAACGAGGCAATATGAACGTCAGAAGTTGGCGGACATTATTTACAATTATATGCAACCATTTCAATTGACAGAGGAAACGGAACGATCGCTTGCGAAACTGCGTGATGAGAAATCTCTTGTCGTCATCGGCGGACAGCAAGCAGGACTTTTAACTGGCCCACTTTATTCTATACATAAAATCATATCAATTATTCAACTCGCAGCCGATCAGGAAAAAAAATTAGGTCTTCCCATTGTGCCTGTTTTTTGGATCGCCGGTGAAGATCATGATCTTCTGGAAATTAATCACGTCTATGTAGAAAAAGAAGGACAAATGCATAAAATAGGCTATCCAGAACGATTTGGAAAAAAACAAATGGCTTCGGAAACGATCTACGACAAGGGCACGATGGAAAAGTGGGTTACATCTATTTTTTCCTGTATGCAAGAAACAAATCATACAAATCAGCTTTTGCAAGATGTGCTTCATGCTGTTCAACAGCACGATACACTGACTGCTTTTTTTGCACAGCTAATGCAAGCGCTGTTTAGCAAGTATGGCCTGTTGCTTATTGATGCAGCGGATCCAACGTTAAGACAACTAGAAGTTCCATTTTTCAAACGAATAATTACAGAAAACAAACAACTGGCTGCATCCGTTTCCGGAGCGCAAGAAGAAATCAAAAAAGCAACATACACATTAGCGATTGAAACGGGAAAGCAGCCAGCTAACTTATTTTTAATTGAAGATGGTGAACGTCATTTACTTGAAAGGGACGGCGACCTATATCGAAGTAAAAGTGGGCGTTCTTATTCAGAAAGCGAATTGCTTGAACTGCTTGAACTGTCACCGCACGCCTTCAGCAACAATGTCGTCACCCGTCCGTTAATGCAGGAATGGTTATTTCCGACGCTTGCATTCATTGCAGGTCCAGGTGAAATTGCCTACTGGGCAGAGCTGAAGCACGCATTCCATTATTTCAAGATGAAAATGCCATTAATTGTGCCGCGTGTCAATATTTCGATTGTGGAACGCTCTATTGCGGGAATTGCAGCTGAGATCGATTTGACGATGGAACAGATCATTCAGTCAGGCGTCAAAATGGAAAAAGAAGCGTATATTGAATCGGTCCGTGATCATCATTTACATGATCTGGTAGCTGAAATGAAAGCAGATCTTTTTGCAAGTTATGAGAAAATCGAACAGCGGGCAAGTAAGCTTCATAATGGGCTGATGCCGATCGTTGAAAAAAACAAAGCGTATCATGAACGACAAATTGCATATTTAATTCAAAAAAGTAATGCCGTGCTTGAACAAACGCATGCGGCAACTTTACTGCGTTTTGATCGTCTTGAATCGGCGTTGCATCCGGGCGGCCCGCAAGAGAGAATATGGAATATCTATTCCTTTTTGAATACGTATGGACCATCGTTTATTGACAAGTTAATGGACCAGTCATTTGACCATAACGGGGATCATTATCTTATCTACATGTGAAGCAAAAGTCTGCCTTTTTGGCAGGCTTTTTTTAAGGAAGAAAAAGAAAAAAGATACAAAGAAAACAAAGGATGCATGAAGAAATGAAAATAGTGGTGCAAAGTGGGGGGATGTGGTAAAGTTAGGTTAGAAAGTGGGAAAGCAGCGATGTTCATGGGTGAATACCGTCATACAATCGATGAAAAAGGAAGTGTCATTATCTAAGCAAAGTTTCGTGAGGATATTGACAAAACGATCATCGTGACGAGAGGCCTTGATAAATGCTTATTTTTCTACCCGACGTGCGAATGGAAAGTGCTTGAAGAGAAGCTGTTAACATTGCCGCTGACGAAAAAAGATTCGCGGGCCTTTACCCGGTTCTTTTTTTAGGAGCCAATGACTGTCTATTGGATAAGCAGGGCTGCATTAATTTATTAGACCTGCTTATGAAATATGCAACGTTTGAAAAAGAATGCGTTATTGTAGGCGTCTCGAACCGGATGGAGATATGGAATACTCGAATATCGCTGAAAATTTAACGGATTTTGATTTATAAATGTGATTGGACTGATATAGAAATGGAATTTAATCATACGACCGTGCTATTGCGTGAAACGGTCGATGGGCTTAATATTCGCCCAGATGGAATTTATGTAGACTGTACACTCGGTGGAGCAGGCCACAGTGAATACTTGTTGTCTCAGCTTGGTCCCAATGGAAAATTATATGCGTTTGATCAAGATGAAACAGCCATTGAACATGCAAAAAAACGTCTCGCCACGTATGGTGACCGGGTCGTTTTTATCAAAAGCAATTTTGAACACATAAAAAGTGAACTGAAAAGTCGCGACATAACGGGTGTAGATGGGATTTTATATGATCTTGGCGTTTCATCACCACAGTTGGATACACCGGAACGAGGGTTTAGCTATCATCACGATGCACCACTTGATATGCGCATGGATAAAAGTGCCGCATTGTCTGCTTATGATGTCATAAATGATTGGCCATTCGAGCAACTTGTTCGCATTTTTTTCAAATATGGCGAAGAAAAATTTTCGAAGCAAATTGCTCGTAAAATTGAAGCAGCACGTGAAAAAAAACCGGTGGAAACGACTGGCGAGCTAACAGAATTAATTAAAGAAGCTATTCCAGCACCAGCTAGACGAAAAGGCGGGCATCCCGCTAAACGCGTTTTCCAAGCGATCCGTATTGCGGTGAATGATGAACTTGGGGTGTTTGAGCGCTCGCTTGACGATGCGATAGCTCTTTTAAATATAAATGGGCGTATTAGCGTCATTACATTTCATTCGCTTGAAGACCGTATTTGTAAAACCGTGTTTAAAGAAGCGTCAAAAGGACCGGAACTGCCGCATGGATTACCGATCATTCCTGATGAATTTGAGCCTGTTTTAAAACTTGTGACGAGAAAGCCAATTGTACCAGCAGAAGAAGAATTAGAAGAAAATAATCGGGCACGATCTGCAAAACTGCGCATTGCAGAAAAAAGAAAGGCAAACGTTTAGGGGGGATCAAGATGAACAATACAGCGAAACAACCAATCATTGAACAACCGAAAACGTCGTCTGTCAAGCAGCGCAAAATGAATAAGCACTACTTTACTCCTGGTGAAAAAGTATTATTTCTTGTTTTTGTTCTGACGGTTTGTTTTATGTGTGCCAAACTCATTTCTACACAGGCTGCAATTTATGAAATGAATAAACAAATACAGGACACGAATGCAAAAATTCAAGAACAAGAAAAAGTGAATCGCGACCTCAATATGCAAATTAGTGAAGAAAGCACATATGAAAAGATATGGGAACGTGCAAAAGCAATGGGTCTTGATTTAAGTGATAAAAACATTAAGGTTGTTGAACCGAAATGATTGAAAATAGAAACAATCAAAAGATAGGAGCTGCGATCCTTTTTGTTGGATTCGCCCTCCTCTTTTTTATCTTATTTTCGCGAGTGTTATTCATTCAAGCAACTGGTAAAGCTGACGGACATGAGCTGAAAAATGAAGCTCTCGAAAAGTATAGACGAACGGATATATTAGAAGCTAAACGAGGCACAATATATGACGTGAATAGTGAAGTCATTGCAGAGGATACATCATCGTTTACCATTGCGGCAATATTAGATGATTCTGTGACAACGGACCAAAATAAACCTAATCATGTGACTGATCCGGAGAAAACAGCGAAAGTCCTTGCCAAATATCTAAACATGGAAGAAGTAGAAATACTAAAACGATTAAAAAAAGAGGGGGATCCGTTTCAAGTAGAGTTTGGCAGCGCCGGTCGTGGTTTGTCTAACAGCTTAAAACGCAAAATTGAAGATGAAAATTTGCCGGGTATCACGTTTATTCGCCAAGCAAAACGATTTTACCCAAATGGTAAATTTGCTTCTCACTTAATCGGCTTTACGCAGCAAGTAGAAGAAGCGGGGAAAGACGGTAAAATCACGTTTGAAACAGAGGGACAAATGGGCATTGAAAAGTCTTATGAGAAATATTTAAAAGGGAAAGATGGCAAAATTCGCTATACGAGCGATTTATGGGGATATTTATTGCCAGACCGTCATGAAATGGTCGCTGAACCAGAAGACGGCAATGATATTTACTTAACCATTGACTCTAAGATTCAAACATTTCTTGAAGATGCATTAAATGAAGTCGAGGCGCAATATGATCCATCAAAAGCATTTGCCATTGTAGCGGAAGCGAAAACAGGAAAGATTTTAGCGATGAGTCAGCGGCCCACATTTCATCCAGGTACACGTGAAGGGCTAGATATCAATTGGATGAATGATCCTGTTGAATATTCATTTGAACCGGGCTCAACGATGAAAATATTTACGCTTGCAGCAGCCATTGAAGAAGGTGTATTTGATGCAGACGAAACGTATCCATCAGGCACTTATCAAGTTGGTCCGAATCGTATACGAGACCATAATGGTGGCGCTGGATGGGGAGAAATCACTTATGCGGAAGGAATACAGCGGTCTTCTAATGTCGCAGTGGCCAAACTTCTAGAGAAAATGACACCGGGTGTTTTCCGTCAATACTTGGAAGACTTTCATTTTGGGCAAAAAACAGGTATTGAACTGCCGAATGAAGCGTCAGGAAGTATATTATATAATTTCCCGCTTGAGCAGGTGACAACCTCATTCGGTCAAGGAACAACGGTGACCGCTATGCAGATGATTCAAGGTGCAACGGCGATTGCAAATAATGGGAAAATGATGAAACCGTATGTCATTGATAAAATTGTTGATAATGAGACTGGCGACACGATTGTTAACGTAGAACCAGAAGTTGTTGGTGAACCAATATCTAAAGAAACGGCTGACGAAACACTGGATGTGCTTGAGACCGTTTTGACTGCTGAACAAGGAACCGGTAAAACATATCAAATTGAAGGCTATGATGTAGCAGGGAAAACAGGAACGGCACAGCTTGTTGGAAAAGATGGAAAATATTTAACGGGAGCAAACAACTATTTATTTTCATTCATAGGCGTAGCACCAAAAGATGACCCCGAGCTGATTGTCTATGTAGCAGTCGCACAGCCAAAGCTGGAAAATGAATCAGGTTCTGCCCCTGTTTCAAAGATATTCAATCCAGTCATGCGGAACAGCCTTCAATATTTGAATGTAAAACCAGCTGCAAACATTGTCTCCAAAACAGTGGAATTAAAAGATTTTACAGGTAAAAAAACATTTAAAGCGCGCGAAGCATATGAAAAATATGGAGTAGATCCTGTCATTATTGGAACAGGAAATGAAATTGTCAAACAGGTGCCAGCAGCCGGAGAGAAGATGTTACAAGGTGAAAAAGCGGTGCTTCTTACAGCGGATAACTGGACAATGCCTGACATGACAGGATGGGCGATTCGTGATGTTATGAAAATAACCGAAATCGCTGGACTGAAATTAAGCTATTCCGGTACAGGATACGTCATATCCCAAAACATTAAGACAGATAGTGCATTGAAAGAAGGACAAAAATTAATCGTGCAGCTTGAACAGCAAAGAAGTGTGAAAAAAGTGAATGAAAAGGCAAAACAAGATTCTGATCAATCCCGCTAATTGATAAAAACCGTTATGGATGACGGATCCCATAATGGTTTTTGTCAATTTTTCTTTTCTTCTGCATATAGTCTTGGAGGGAGAAAGGAGAGGGAATCTTTGCGCAATAGAATGTTTTGGCTTCTTGCTGTTTCACTCATAGCCTTCACAGTTCTCATTGTTCGGACGGCCTATATTCAGTTGTCGATCGGCAGTGAGTTAACCGAAAAAGCGGAAGAACTATGGGGAAGAAGCATTCCTGCCCAGCCGGAGCGTGGTTTTATTAAAGACCGAAATGGATCAGTTCTTGTTGGAAATAAACATACATCATCTGTTTACGTGATTCCAGCACAAATTGAAGATGCTCAAACAGCAGCGCGTAAGCTGGCCACTATTTTGAATGAAAAAGAATCCGTTTTATTGGAAAGAATGACGAAGCGCTCATCGATTGAACGTCTTCAGTCAAGAGGTCGGAATCTTTCAGTTGAAACAGCCAGGAAAGTAACGAAATTGCAGTTGAAAGGTGTATGGGTTGGGGAAGATTCGATCCGGGATTACGTGTTGAATGAACGCCTTGCTCACGTTATTGGTTTTACCGGTGTAGATAATCAGGGACTGGCAGGAATCGAAGCATACTACGATAAAAAGTTAGCAGGAACAGCGGGTTCCGTTCAAATGTACACCGACGCGAAAGGGGAAAAAATGCCAGGTATGGCTGATAGCTATATACCGCCTGAAGACGGAATGGATTTGCAACTAACGATTGATGCAAAAATTCAAGCCGTAGTTGAGCGAGAACTGGATAACGCAGAAAAAATGTACAAGCCGGAAGGGGCAATGGCGATTGCGATGGATCCGAACAGCGGTGAAATACTAGCCATGTCATCTCGGCCGTCGTACAATCCGTCATCATTTGGGGATTATGACCCGGATGTGTATAACCGAAATTTGCCAGTGTGGAGCACATTTGAACCGGGTTCAACATTTAAAATTATTACACTGGCGGCGGCGCTAGAGGAAAAGAAAGTTGATCTTGATCAAGAACATTTTCATGATCCGGGCTATGTAGTCGTCAATGGGACGAGACTGCGCTGTTGGAAACGAGAAGGGCATGGTCATCAAACGTTTCTTGAAGTCGTTGAAAATTCATGTAATCCGGGCTTCGTTGAAATGGGGAGCCGTCTCGGTGAAAAAACACTTTTCCAATATATTCGTAAATTTGGATTTGGACAAAAAACGGGTATTGATTTATATGGGGAAGGAACAGGTATATTATTTACGGAGCAGTCAGCGGGTCCTGTTGAAGATGCAACAACGGCCTTTGGACAGGGGGTAGCGGTCACACCTATCCAGCAGGTTACTGCGGTTTCAGCAGCTGTCAACGGTGGTATACTGTATCGTCCGTATGTAGCGATGAACTGGACGGATCCGAAAACGGGGAAAGTAATGATTGAAAACGAGCCGAAAAAAGTAAGACGTGTCGTTTCAGAGGAAACTTCGAGTGAAGTTCGTCGGGCACTTGAAAGTGTCGTCGCAAAAGGAACCGGTCGAAATGCCTTTGTAGAAGGCTACCGGATTGGCGGGAAAACAGGAACGGCGCAAAAAGCGAAAGACGGACGTTATTTAGAAAATAATCATATCGTTTCGTTTATCGCTGTGGCACCGTCTAACGATCCGAAAGTGGTCATTTATACAGCGATCGATAACCCGAAAGGAACAGTACAATTTGGTGGAACGGTAGCCGCACCGATTGTCGGGAAGATGATGGCGGATGTACTGCCACTGCTAGGCGTGGAACCGCAAAAAAATCAGATTGAAAAAGAAAAAACGTGGAGTGATCCCGATATGATTGAAGTACCTAATCTTGTTGGTTTGACGAAGCAAGAATTAAAAGAACAATTAATTAATGTTGATATTGAAATTGAAGGCAGTGGTGAAATAGCAGCATCGCAATCACCATCAGCAGGTGTTAAAGTAGAAAGAGGCAGTAAAGTGCGCGTTTTATTAAAATAGTTGAGCGAAGCCGCCGAAAATTACCGAAACAGGCTGAAAAGCATTCGCTTCGGTGGCTTTTTTTCGTTACAATAGAAATCTCAGGAATTGTACATATTGTTTTTTAATAGAAAGGATTGAAAAGTGTGGACTTATCAACTTTGCTCGCGGCCATTCCATTCTACAGTCAGGATAAAGTGGGGAATCCGGCAGTTACATCGATTGAAAACGACCACCGTCTTGTCTCTGACGGGTCGATTTTTATTTGTATAAAAGGGTATACATTTGATGGCCATAGTTTGGCAAAAGAAGCAGTATCAAAAGGAGCGGTAGCCATTATTGCCGAGCAGCCGGTAGATGTACCGGTACCTGTTATTTATGTGCGCAGTACGAAAAGAGTAATGGCACAGCTGGCTGCGCATTTTTATGAACATCCAACTGAATCATTTCATCTCATTGCCATTACCGGTACAAATGGAAAAACGACGACGAGTCATTTGATCGAAGAAATTCTTCGGGCCAACGGCGAGACAACTGGTTTAATAGGGACAATGTATATGAAAATTGGCGATGAAATGATTGAAACAAAAAACACAACACCGGAAAGCTTAACATTGCAAAAAACGTTTGCGAAGATGAAAAAGGCGGGTGTTTCATCTGCTGTGATGGAAGTGTCCTCTCATGCACTGCAGGAGGGCCGTACGAATGGTACACAGTTTAATGTAGCGGTCTTTACAAATTTAACACAGGACCATCTCGATTTTCACCGGACAATGGAAGAATATCGGACAGCAAAAGGCCTTCTGTTCGCACGTCTTGGCAATTCGTTTCATGCAGAGAATCAAGCCTACGCTGTGCTCAATGTAGACGACGAGGCATCATGTGTATATGAAGCGATGACAGCCGCGTCTGTCGTTACTTACGGTGTCAAATCCTCCGCGGATATTCAAGCGAAGGATATTCGTCTTACGTCAGAAGGAACGGCATTTACTATTCATTATCCAGGTGGAACGATTGATATTCAGTCGAAATTAGCGGGATTGTTCAATGTATATAATGTGCTTGCAGCGTTTGCAGCAGGTTTTGTTTCATCTGTTGCAGCAGAAACAATGAAAGTGGCACTTGAACGAGTAGATGGTGTAGCGGGCCGATTTGAAATGGTGCCAAACGAAAGTGGTACTTCCGTTATTGTCGATTATGCTCACACACCAGACAGTCTCGTTAACGTGCTTCAAACTGTTCGTCCACTGACGACCGGGCGGGTCATGGTCATCATTGGATGCGGAGGCGATCGAGATAGAATGAAGCGGCCGTTAATGGCACAGGCAGCTTGTCAGTATGCAGATGTAGCAATCTTTACATCGGACAACCCTCGAAGTGAAGATCCGGCGGCCATTTTAGCCGATATGGAAGCTGGTGTGATCGGAAAGCAGTATACGGTCATTGATGAAAGGAAAGAAGCAATTCACCAGGCTATCGCTATGGCAAAACCGGGTGACGCTGTTGTGATTGCCGGCAAAGGACATGAAACATATCAAATTATTGGTCAGGATGTGATTCATTTTGATGACCGTGAAGTCGCAAAAGAAGCACTTAGTGATAAGAAAGGAGGGTTCGCATGAGTGAATGGCAGATTGGATTCGTCATCGCTGTTTCCTTTTTTATAACAGTTCTCATTGCACCGTTATTTATTCCATTTTTACGCCGGCTAAAATTTGGACAGAGTATTCGAGAAGAAGGGCCAGAGTCGCATCAGCAAAAATCAGGGACACCGACGATGGGGGGGCTCGTTTTTTTACTCTCCATCGTAATCACAACATTGTTTTTCGTGCAGTTGTTTGGATCGGTAGGCCCAGAAACGATTTTATTGCTGCTTGTCACAATTGGTTTCGGGCTACTCGGCTTCCTTGATGATTTCATTAAAGTTGTCATGAAACGAAACCTTGGATTGACATCTATACAAAAATTAATCGGGCAAATTGTCATTTCCATTATATTTTATATTATTTATGTACAACATGGATTATCAACAGAGCTGTCATTTGGCTTCTTTTCGATTGATGTTGGGATTTTATATGCCTTATTTGTCTTGTTTTGGCTTGTCGGCTTTTCAAATGCTGTCAATTTAACGGATGGACTAGACGGCCTTGTATCGGGCACTGCATCCGTTGCATTTGGTGCATACGCGGTTATTGCATGGAGTCAGGGGCTTGAAGAAACAGCAATTTTTGCTTTTGCCGTTGTCGGCGCGGTTATCGGCTTTTTTGTATTCAATGCTTATCCAGCGCATGTTTTTATGGGTGACACAGGTTCACTGGCACTCGGTGGTGCGATTGCAGTATTATCTATTTTAACGAAATTTGAATTTTTATTATTGTTAATCGGTATCGTATTCGTTGCAGAAACGCTATCGGTTATTTTACAAGTATGGTCTTTTAAAACAAGAGGTAAAAGAATTTTTAGAATGAGCCCGCTGCACCATCATTTTGAACTGGGCGGCTGGTCAGAATGGCGTGTTGTCGTCACATTCTGGTTTGTCGGGGTTGTGGCCGCAGCGATAGGCGTCTGGATTGGAGTATGGAATTTATGAAGCAAATCAATCAGTTTAATGGAAAAAAGGTGCTCGTACTCGGTCTTGCAAAAAGCGGACTTGCGGCAGCGACCCTATTGAAAAAACTAGGAGCAGTTGTTACCGTTAACGACGGCAAGCCACTTGAAGAAAATGAGGCGGCACGGACCCTTCAGGCAGAAGGGATCAATGTCATTTGTGGAAGCCATCCACTTGAACTTCTCGATGAAGGATTTGAAGTCGTCGTTAAAAACCCGGGTATTCCGTATTCGAACCCCATTATTTCATCGGCAGTGATGCAAGGCATTCCGGTCATTACAGAAATAGAAATCGCAGGACTCATTTCAGAAGCGCCTTTCATTGGCATTACTGGAACGAACGGAAAGACGACGACGACGACATTAATTAATGAAATGATGAAACAAGATGGAAAAGGGACAGTACTAGCTGGAAATATTGGGGAAGTCGCATCGGAAGTTGTGCAAAGGGCAAAACAGGACGACTGTGTCGTGATCGAACTATCCTCATTTCAGTTGATGGGTATCCAAACGTTCCGTCCTCATATCGCGATTATTACAAATATTTATGATGCGCACTTGGATTATCATAGTTCAAAAGAAGAATACGCCGGTGCAAAAATGAATATTACGAAAAACCAAACAGAAGAAGATTATTTGATTATTAACGCCGACCAGGAAGCACTTCTGTCGATGGCAGACTCGAGTCAAGCGGCGGTTATTCCATTTTCAGTGAATCAAAAAGTGGAAAATGGAGCGTATATTGAAGAGGGAACTATTTTTTTTCAAGAGGAAGCAATTATGCATACAGCGGATATTGCATTGCCGGGTAATCATAATCTCGAAAATATTTTATCCGCGGTTGCAGCTGTAAAACTGTCCGGTGTTTCGACAGAAGCAATTTGCCATGTTCTAAAAACATTTGCCGGTGTTCGCCATCGGACGCAGTTTGTCCGTGAATGGAACGGTAGGAAGTTTTACAATGATTCAAAAGCGACAAATACGTTGGCGACGAAAAGTGCATTAACAGCTTTCAAGTCGCCCATCGTTCTCCTTGCAGGAGGGCTGGACCGCGGCAATGGATTTGATGATTTACTTCCATATTTAACATCAGTAAAAGCAATTATTGCATTTGGAGAGACTGCTGATAAATGGAAAAATACAGCTGCAAAAGCGGGAATTTCATTATTTGAAAATGCTGATTATATGAATGATGCAGTAGAAAAAGCTGTTTCATTGTCAGAAGAAGGCGACGTTGTTCTTTTGTCACCGTCATGTGCGAGCTGGGATCAGTACAAAACATTTGAAGAGCGCGGCGACATATTTATTAATTGTGTGAATAGACTATAAGGAAGAGCCGGAGCCGGATGAGGCTCCGGCTTTTATTCTTTGTACCTAGAAAGGAGTGCAGAATCGTTTTCAGACAAGCGCCGGATTATGTATTCTTGATGCTTGTATTGCTTTTGACCGGCTCAGGTTTATTTATGGTTGCAAGTGCGGGAGAAGTATGGGGGCAGTTCAACTATGAAAATCCTTTTTATTTTGTCCAGAGACAGGCATTCTTTGCTGCAATTGGCTTGATCATCATGGCTGGTATTTCAACTGTTGATTACCGAATCTGGAAAAAAATCGCCAAGCCATTGCTATTACTCGCTTTCTTCTTATTAATAGCCGTACTCATTCCAGGGATTGGCATGGTGAGAAATGGATCACAAAGCTGGATTGGGGTTGGATCACTTTCGTTTCAACCATCAGAATTAATGAAAATTGCGCTCATTTTTTATTTTTCGGTATTGCTTTCTGAACGAAAAAAAGTCATTCATTTATTCTGGAAAGGACTATTTACACCACTTTTCGTTCTTGTCATGGCATTTGGACTCATTATGCTGCAGCCTGATCTTGGGACGGCGGCAGTAATGGGAGGTACGGCCTTTCTTCTGTTGTTTATCGCGGGCGCCAGGATTCGATTTTTTGTTATGACTGGTTTATTTGCTTTAGGGGGACTTGTCATTTTAATTGCATCTGCGCCGTACCGGATGAAACGGATAACAGCGTATCTTGATCCATGGTCAGACCCTCTCGGAAGCGGCTTTCAAATCATTCAGTCGCTTTATGCAGTTGGACCGGGTGGATTATTTGGACACGGATATGGAGAAAGCAGGCAAAAATATTATTATTTGCCGGAACCACAGACAGATTTTATTTTTGCCATCTGGGCGGAGGAGACGGGCTTGATCGGAGCGGTCTTCATTATGACTCTCTTTTTTCTACTCATTTGGCGCGGCATTCATATTGGTATGCGCACCCAAGATCCATTTGCTGCGCTGCTTGTTTGTGGGATTACAGCGATGATTAGTCTGCAGTCATTTATTAATCTAGGCGTTGTAATCGGGCTGATGCCTGTGACAGGTGTAACACTGCCATTTTTAAGCTACGGCGGTTCTTCTTTAACGATGACACTGGCATCTGCCGGAATTGTGCTAGGCATTAGCCGCTTAAAGGGGTAAAAATGGAGGAATTTTTCTGCTTTTTCGAGATAATATTTGATTCTCGTGACGCATTGATTTAAGATGAGAATGCATTAGACAGCCCGTGTAAACAGCACGAGGCTGCTAGATGAATACTGAGGTGAACCTAATTGAAAATCGTAATCAGCGGCGGGGGAACTGGAGGGCACATTTATCCGGCACTCGCACTTATTAGAATGATTAAATTGAAACATCCGGAAACATCTTTTTTATATATCGGAACTGAAAAAGGACTAGAGTCTAAGCTCGTTACACGGGAAGGCATTCCTTTTCGGTCAATTGATATTACAGGCTTTCGCCGAGCCGTTTCCTTTGAAAATGTGAAAACAATTATGCGTTTTTTAAAAGGCGTAAATGAATGCAAAAAAATGCTAAAGGAATTTAAACCGGATGTTGTGATCGGTACGGGTGGTTACGTATGCGGACCGGTCGTTTATGCAGCAACAAAAATGGGTATTCCATCCATCATACATGAACAAAATAGCGTACCGGGTTTAACAAACAAGTTTTTAAGTAAGTATGTTGAAAAAATTGCGGTCTGTTTTGAAGAAGCGAAAGAATTTTTCCCAGCTGAGAAAACGATTTTAACGGGAAACCCACGTGCTTCTGAAGTGATAGAAGCAAGCAGCGCAGGTGTAATGGAAACATTCGATTTACAAGGCGAACAAAAAACAGTGCTTATTTTTGGTGGAAGCCGTGGTGCAAAACCGATTAATGATGCCGTAACTGGTGCCTTAATGAACTTGTCGAGCCGTGATTATCAAGTGTTGTACGTAACAGGTGACGTTCATTACGAAAAGGTTTTATCGATGCTTGAAATAGCCGGAAAACCGGCAAATGTATCCATTGTGCCATTTATTCATAATATGCCGGAAGTGCTTGCAGCTTCTGATCTTGTTGTCTCGCGAGCAGGTGCAACAACGCTTGCTGAACTGACAGCACTCGGTATTCCATCTATTCTTGTACCAAGTCCATATGTAACAAATAATCATCAAGAGAAAAATGCGCGCACTCTTACTGACCGTGGTGCAGCTATTCTTCTTTTGGAAAAAGATTTGAATGCCGACACTCTCGTTCGGGAGCTCGACTTGATTTTGATGAATGAATCATCATTAATCAAAATGAAAAATGAAGCAGAACGACTTGGTATTCGAGATGCTGCAGATCGTTTATACAATGTCATGAATGATCTTGCAGAAGGAAGATAATAGGGGTTGAACTGATTGTTGGTCCGTAAACGGACAGAGGTGTGTACATGAATAAACAAAAAATCATTTCAATAGAAGAGCGTATTCCAAAGCTGAAGCAAATACGTAAACGAAAAGCAAACCGCCGTCTTCTCATTCTCCTGTCTATGTTCTTCTTACTTGCTCTTTTTTTAATTTACTTGCAGTCCCCGCTCAGTAAAGTGGCGCAAATTCATGTAGAAGGCAATAAATTAATGATGGAGCGGGAAATTATTGAACAAAGTGGGCTTGAAGCTGGCCGAAGCATGTGGGCAGCAGGTAAAAATAAAGCGGAAGAGCGGCTCTTAAAAGATGATCGTATTAAAGAGGCATCAATATCCATAGGTTTTCCAAATGACTTAAAGATAAAGATCATTGAACAAAATGAAATTGCCTATGCAGCGCGCAAAGGTGGGATATACCCCATTTTACAAAATGGTAAAATTTTAAGTGACCCTATACAAGGGGCACCATCGCAGCTGCCTATTTTATATAATTTTAAAGAAGGCGAAGCGCTGAATCGCTTTGCAAAAGCCGTTGAAATGTTGCCGGATGAAGTTGTTAACATCATTTCAGAAGTTTACTATGATCCGAAAAAAAATGATTCGCTTCATATAAAAGCATTTATGACAGATGGATTTGAAGTGTCTGCGACGCTTTCAACATTTGCAGATAAGATGGTCTATTACCCGTCCATTTCCAACCAGTTGGACCCGAATGTAAAGGGGATCATTAATCTTGAAGTCGGTTCTTATTTTGAACCATATGATCCTTCGCAACAGCAAGGAGGAGATGGCATGGAAGAGGCGGAAAGCCCATAAACTTTTTGAAAACGGGACAACTTAGCCTTTTCCAGCATCTTATCTTAGTGTAGACTTGTATGAGAGAGTTTCAAAGACATTACATTAGAAAAATATTAAACTAAAAAAAGGAAAATATATTGAATATGACGAATAACGTTCTTTATACATGTTTTAACGAACATAGGTGCGAATTGTTGTTCGATTATTCAGGTTTTTATGGTAAAGGAGGTGCCTCAGCATGAACAGTAATGAAATACTAGTCAGTCTTGACATTGGTACATCCGCTATTAAGGTGATCATTGGGGAAATGGTTAATGATTCTTTAAATATTATCGGTGTCGGCAGTGTAAAGTCAAAAGGGATTCGCAAAGGTGCGGTCGTCGATATTGACGAGACGGTCCATTCTATTAAAAAAGCAATTGAGCAGGCGGAGCGTATGGTAGGTGTTCAAATTAGCTCTGTCATTGTCGGCATTGCAGCCAATCATGCCGTTCTTCATTCTTGCAACGGTGTTGTGGCCGTTTCAAGTGAAAATCGTGAAATTACGAGCGAAGATGTCATTCGTGTAAAAGATGCGGCACAGGTTATGTCTATCCCACCTGATCGGGAAATTGTAAACGTTATTGCGAAACAATTTATTGTGGACGGGTTTGATGAGATTAATGATCCGCGTGGTATGATAGGTGTCCGTTTAGAAATGGAAGGAATTATCGTTACCGGTTCAAGAACTTTTTTACATAACACATTGCGCTGTGTAGAACGTGCCGGCTTGGAAATTAATGAGATTGTTCTTCAGCCGCTTGCAAGCGGTGAAATTGCTCTTTCAACCGATGAAAAAAACCTTGGCACAGTGTTAGTGGATATTGGCGGTGGTTCGACGACCGTATCATTTTTCAAAGATGGTTATATTCAGCAAACAACAGTATTACCTGTTGGGGGCGAACATATTACGAAAGATTTGTCGATCGGTCTTCGTACATCGACAGAAGAAGCGGAACAAATTAAAATAAAGCATGGTCATGCATTTTATGATCTTGCATCTGAAGAGGAAGTTTTTAGTGTTCCGGTTATTGGAAGTGATCAGCATGACCAGTTCAATCAGCTCGAAATTTCAGAAATTATTGAAGCTAGAATGGAAGAATTGTTTATGATGATTGTAGAAGATCTGCGCCAAACAGGTATCCATGATGTACCAGGCGGTTTTGTATTAACTGGAGGCACATCAGCCATGAATGGCATTCTGGACCTCGCGCAGGATGTTTTTCAAAATCGTGTTCGTGTAGCGATCCCGGATTATATTGGCGTTCGTGAGCCACAATATACGACAGCCGTCGGTTTGATTAAATATGCGTATAAAACCGCCCGTCTTACCGGTCGAAAAATAAGCGAGCCGAATGATGTTCAGCCTAAGGAAAAAGAAGAAAGAAAAGAACGACAGGATGCGCAAAAGGAAGCTAAACCGTCCAAAAAAGAAAATGACAAACAAAAAGATGGTGTCGGATCGAAAATGAAACGGCTTTTCGGCTATTTTTTTGAAGAATAAATAAGCTGAATAGATTATGACGAATTAGGAGGATTTTCCATGTTGGAATTTGATACGAGTTTAGATTCGTTAGCAACAATTAAAGTAATCGGCGTAGGCGGCGGCGGAAATAATGCCGTAAACCGAATGATAGAGCACGGTGTACAAGGTGTTGACTTTATTGCGGTTAACACGGATGCACAGGCGCTAAATTTATCAAAAGCAGAAGTAAAGATGCAAATTGGTTCAAAATTGACACGCGGTTTAGGCGCGGGTGCGAACCCGGAAGTCGGCAAAAAAGCTGCAGAAGAAAGTAAGGAGCAAATTGAAGAAGTGTTAAAAGGTGCCGATATGGTGTTTGTTACAGCCGGCATGGGCGGTGGAACAGGTACAGGAGCAGCGCCAGTTATTGCGCAAATCGCAAAAGATCTTGGAGCCCTGACAGTCGGTGTCGTCACACGTCCATTTACGTTTGAAGGGCGAAAACGTGCAACACAGGCAGCTGGCGGAATTGAATCAATGAAGGCTTCCGTAGACACATTGATAGTCATTCCAAATGACCGTTTGCTTGAAATTGTTGATAAAAGCACACCAATGCTTGAAGCGTTCCGTGAAGCAGATAACGTTCTGAGACAAGGTGTTCAGGGTATTTCGGATTTAATTGCTGTCCCTGGCTTGATTAACCTTGACTTTGCTGACGTGAAAACAATCATGTCTAATAAAGGTTCTGCTTTGATGGGAATAGGTGTCGCATCCGGTGAAAATCGCGCTGTTGAAGCTGCGAAAAAAGCCATTTCCAGCCCGCTTCTTGAAACAGCTATTGATGGCGCACAAGGTGTGTTAATGAATATTACTGGCGGGAGTAACTTGAGTCTTTATGAAGTACAGGAAGCGGCGGATATCGTATCCTCTGCATCAGATCAAGAAGTAAATATGATTTTCGGTTCTGTTATTAATGAGAACTTAAAAGATGAAATAATTGTCACGGTCATTGCGACTGGATTTAAAGAACTCCCGTCTCAGCCCGGTGGACCAAGTGGACAATCTCGTCCTGGTCTTGGCCAGGTGAAGCCTCAGCAGCAGGCAGCGCCGCAGCCGTCAAAACAACCACGTGATGTGAAACGTGAAGATGCTGTGCAGCCAGCTGAACAACCAATTCGTCAGCAACAGCAACAACCAAGTAACGAAGATACACTTGATATTCCAACATTTTTGCGTAACCGAAATAGAAGAAGATAAATAGTATAGAATGGATCCTGCCACATATGTGGCAGGATTTTTTGTGTTAATGACATAATTCGAAAAAATCGCTGTAAAAATTCACCCACATTGCGACACAAATTGAAATCTAAATCCGCTACACTAATAATCATGGGACAGGCAGCCGGAAAGAGGGAGGGGTGAATTGACCGGTTACGCAGAAGTCATTGTCCTTTTTAATTTTGCGGCGGATGGGTTGCTGCTGCTTGTGACAGGTATTTTGTTGGGAAAACGGTTACAGGCACGAAGGCTTTTACTTGCTTCGATGATCGGGACGATCCCGCTGTTCATGCATTTAATTACAGGATGGGACTGGCTTAATCATTTTGCTGTTAAAATGTTGTCACCTGTTTTTATGCTTATTATTGCCTTTAAAATCACCGGCATTGCTGTCCTTTTATCTGCTGCTATCACCTTTTATTTTGTTACTTTCTTAACAGGCGGTGTGTTATACGGGTTCCAGTCTGTTATTTTTAATGGAAATTCTTCTGGCCAGTTTTCAATTGTCTTGCTATTCATTGTATCTATCTCAGCTGCTTTTTATTTTATTCAGCGCCGTCTATTTAACTTGAGTACGAAACGGAATATAAAAAAACAAACAGTACCAGTCACATTTTCCATTTGTGGAATGGAATGGTCTGGTATAGCACTGATTGATACGGGAAATTCATTATGTGATCCGATTACGAAAAAAGGAGTGGCTGTCTGTCAAATTAGAGCAGGTGAAAGCTGGCCAATTGCAGTTCATAGCGGGGAACAGGAGATGTTATCAGGGTTGCCGGACCGATGGGCGGAAAAGATGATTTGGGTACCAGCTCGCTCCTTAGGTGCTGAAAAACAACTGCTCCCTGCTTTTCGAACAGATGAATTAACAGTTTTTATGGACGGAAAAGCTATACAAACGCCGAAAGCGCTTGTGACATTTACGACAGCAATACTCTCGGATGATCAATCATTTGATTTTATTTTGCATCCGAATATGGTTCGACAATGAATGGAAAGGTGAGTGATTTTATATGCGGCCTGTCAAAACAAAATGGATGTATGTGATGTATAATGTGCTTCAAAAAGCAGGAATGAAGTCGAAAGCGATTTACTATATTGGTGGAAGTGAAGCACTGCCGCCGCCGCTGTCTCGTGATGAAGAAGCACACTTGCTTACAAAGCTTCCATCCGGTGATAAAGCGGTTAGGGCGATGCTGATTGAACGTAATTTACGTCTTGTTGTCTACATTGCTCGTAAATTTGAAAACACCGGTATCCATATTGAAGACTTAATTAGCATCGGGGCAATTGGGTTAATTAAAGCGGTGAACACATTTAATCCTGAAAAGAAAATTAAACTCGCAACATATGCATCACGCTGCATTGAAAACGAAATTTTAATGTATTTACGCCGCAACAATAAAATACGCTCAGAAATTTCATTTGACGAGCCATTAAACGTCGACTGGGATGGAAATGAGTTGCTTTTATCAGATGTGCTTGGCACAGAGAATGACATTATTACGAAAGGGATTGAAGAAGATGTTGACAAACATTTAGTGGCGGAAGCACTTGAAGATCTAGAAGGCCGTGAAAAGCAGATTATTGAAATGCGTTTTGGGATAAATGGGCAAGAAGAAAAAACGCAAAAAGAAGTGGCTGATCTACTTGGCATTTCACAGTCATACATTTCACGTCTAGAAAAGAAAATCATTGGACGACTGAAGAAAGAATTGAATAAATTGCGCTGAATAAAATTTTTCGGGCCGGAAATACTGTTCTAAGAAACAGACATCATGAGGAGGAACAGTGATGGCCCGGAATAAAGTTGTACTGTGCGGCGTCGATACATCAAAGCTTCCTGTTTTAACAAACCCTGAAATGAAAGTTCTATTTATAAAATATCAAAGCGGTGACAAAAGTGCGCGAGAAGAACTTGTTACAGGGAATTTGCGTCTTGTTTTAAGTGTTATTCAACGGTTCAATCATCGCAATGAACAGGCGGATGATTTATTTCAGGTTGGATGTATTGGTTTAATGAAATCGATTGATAACTTTGATTTAGGTCATAATGTCCGCTTTTCGACGTATGCGGTGCCGATGATTATTGGTGAAATACGACGCTATTTGCGAGATAATAATCCGATCCGTGTCTCGCGGTCGCTTCGCGATATTGCGTATAAAGCATTACAGGCAAGAGAGAGATTGACAGCAGAACGATCTGTAGAGCCGGCTGCTGAGGATATTGCCCGGGCGATTGATGTGCCAAAAGAAGAGATGGTCTTTGCACTTGATGCTATTCAAGATCCTGTATCGCTGTTTGAACCTGTATTTCAAGATGGCGGCGATCCAATTTATATGATGGATCAAATAAGTGATGGAAAAGATCGTGAAAAAGAATGGGTCGATTCCATGACGGTCACCGATGAATTGGACAGATTGTCAGAGAGAGAAAAAATGATTGTGGAAAGACGATTTTTCAGTGGGAGAACCCAAATGGAAGTTGCGGATGAAATTGGTATTTCCCAGGCACAGGTGTCCCGTCTTGAAAAAGGGGCCATTAAACAAATGAAAAAGAGAATAAACGACTAATTGAAAACAGGAGATTTTCACTTCCTGTTTTTTTTCTTTGTCTTGATACATACATATGAAAGAAAGGAGGCATGATCATGCGCATCTCTGATTTTCAATTAAAAGATATTGTCAATGTGACAGATGGAAAAAAACTCGGCAGGCTCTCAGACATTGAATTAAACAGTGCCACGGGAGCCATTTCTGCCTTGATTATTGAACAAGGTGGGAAAAAATTCGGTTTATTCGGTAAAGAAGAAGAAATCACTATTTTTTGGATGAATATTGTGAAAATTGGTGGAGATGTTATTTTAGTTCGTCATGGTGAAAAACCAACAGGAGAAGATGAACAATGACGAAAAATGGTCCGATGTGGTACACTAGAGGAAAATGTGCAGGAGAAGATAATGGTAGAACCTTTTAAAAAATCAGTAGATGGCCTGTATCGTATTGAACGTTGGGAGAAAAAGTCCCCAGGATTAACAGCCGGATTCACATCAAAGCATGGGGGCTCAGGTTCTTTTAACGGATTAAACATGGCATTTCACGTGAATGATGACCCATTAGCTGTTCAACAGAATAGAATGCGTATGGGAGATAAAATGGGTATCCAGGTAAGACAGTGGGTCGGATGTGATCAGACACATGGCACGCATATTGAACAAGTATCAAAAGAAGACGGTGGACGAGGCGCACTTGATTATGATAGTGCGCTTACGTCTACAGATGGTCTATATACAAATGACCAAGGCATTTTATTGACGCTTTGCTATGCAGACTGTGTGCCCCTTTATTTTTATGACCAATCGTCAAAACGGATTGGTTCAGCACATGCTGGCTGGAAAGGATCAGTTGGAGGCATTGGCTCTGCAATGATTGAAAAGTGGGAAAAACAAGGGAGTAGACTTGAAGATATCGAGGTCGTCATTGGGCCGTCCATTTGTGGAGATTGCTATAAAGTGGGGAAGATGGTCGTAGATAAAGCGGAAAAATGGTATAGCGATTATGAGATAAAGTCATTTTTGCCCGATTCAGATGAACCGGATACATTTTATTTTTCATTGCAGAACTTTAATAAGGACATTTTTTTAAAAGCTGGTGTGTTGGAAGAAAATATTTATATAACACGCCTTTGTACAAGCTGTTCACCCGATTTTTTTTCTTATCGGCGTGACGGAGGTCATACAGGCAGAATGATGAGTTATATTGGCTGGAAGGAATGAAATGATGAGAGTCAGTGCAAATTTAGCAACCATTACAAATTGTATTGAGAAGGCCGCAAACCGTGCGGGACGGAACCCTAATGAAATAAAAATCATTGCGGTGACGAAATACGTGTCTGTGAAACGAGCAGAAGAAGCTGTTGAAGCAGGTATCATCGATCTTGGTGAGAACCGGGATGAAGGATTGAATGCGAAATATAAAGCGATCGGTGACCGAGCAAAGTGGCATTTTATCGGTTCTTTGCAAACGAGAAAAGTGAAATTAGTCATTGATAAAGTCGACTATATTCACTCGCTTGACCGTGAATCGCTCGCTAAAGAAATTGACCGCCGTACGAATAAAACGGTAAACTGTTTTGTACAGGTCAATGTGTCGGGTGAAGAATCAAAACATGGCTTAGAGCCGGAAGCGGTTATTCCATTTATTGAAGCATTGGCTGTATATAAAAATGTGCGTGTGTGTGGATTGATGACGATGGCACCGCTTACAGAAGATCGAGAAGTACTTCGTGCCTGTTTTCGCCGGTTAGCGGAATGCAAACGCCATGTGCAGGCATTACAACTTGAATATGCACCATGCAATGAGCTCTCAATGGGTATGAGCAACGACTTTGAAATTGCAATTGAAGAAGGAGCAACGATGGTTCGGATTGGCACAGCGCTTGTTGGTGAAGAATGAGAGCGGAGGTGGAACCGTGGGAGTGAAATCGAAATTTAAATCATTTTTTCTTTTAGACGAAGAAGATTATGACATGGTGGAAGAAGATGTATACGAAGAAGAACGTGAGCATTCTACAACGGGGAAAAAGAATGTTGTCAGCTTGAAAAGTGCGCAAAAGCCAGCAAAAGTCATTATGGCTGAACCGCGCATTTTCGCGGAAGCACAGGAAATTGCTGATCATTTAAAAATGAAAAAAGCGGTCATCGTCAATTTGCAACGTATTCAAACTGATCAGGCACGCCGTATTGTTGACTTTCTAGGCGGTACAGTGTATGCCATTGGTGGAGAAATACAGCAAATCGGTGAAAAAATCTTTTTCTGCGCACCTGAAAACATTGAAATTAGTGGAAGTATTGCGCAATTTAACAATAACGATCATGATAAAACGAGGTGGCAATAAGTCGAATGGATACAATTATTTTTATTATTTACAGAGCGCTAGAATTATACTCATGGGTGTTGATCGCCTATATTTTGATGTCGTGGTTTCCGAATGCACGTGATACAGCTATCGGACGCTTTTTAACAAAGGTCAGTGAACCTTATCTTGAACCGTTTCGCCGCTTTGTCCCAGCTATTGGCATGTTCGACATTTCGCCTATCGTTGCGTTAATCGTGCTGCGTTTAGCGGAAAGTGGTCTGTTGCAGCTGTTACAGTGGGTATAAGGAGAGAATAGATTGAGCGGAATTTATCAGCATTTCAGACCGGAAGAAAAAGAGTTTATTGATAAAGCGATAGAATGGAAACAGCAAGTGACGGAAATGTATGCACCAAAGTTGACCGGATTTCTTGATCCGCGTGAAAGGCAGATGATCCGGTCTGTAGTCGGTTCGGATGAAGAGGTGCGAGTATCTTTCTTTGGTGGTATGGAATCGTCAGAACGGAAGCGAGCTCTTATTCATCCGGATTACTATGAGCCGGATGTAACGGATTACGATGTCGTATTATACGAAATTGATTATCCGGAAAAGTTTTCAACCATCAGCCATCCTCAGATTCTCGGCAGTTTAATGGGGCTCGGATTGAAACGGGAAAAGTTTGGCGACATTATGACAGATGGCAGCCGTTTTCAGCTTTTTGTCGTAAAAGAAACAGCTAGTTATATGGATACGCATTTTGAACATGTTGGCAAAGTACCAGTCAAGTTGAAAGAAAAATTGTTTCAGGAAGCCATTCAATCGATAGAAAGATGGTACGAACAGTCTGTTACGGTCACATCGATCCGTTTAGATACTGTCATCGCTTCATTACCTGCGATGTCTAGGCAAAAAGCACAGCAGCTAATTAAAAGCGGTGCTGTGAAGGTAAATTGGAAAGCAGTCGACAATCCATCGTTTGAATGTGCAGAACAAGATGTATTGTCTGTGCGTGGTAGCGGACGAATGAAAATATTATCGATTGATGGACAAACGAAAAAAGAAAAATGGCGCCTGACACTGGGCATTTTGAAATAAAATTAAGAAAATAAAGAAATTTCCATACAAAAGAGTGGAAAAACCTTTATAATAAAACACAGTTGTTAATGTAACGCTTTGGAGGTGACTGTATGCCCTTAACGCCGTTGGACATACATAAAAAAGAATTCGGACGTTCATTTCGTGGATATGATGAGGACGAAGTGAATGATTATTTAAACCAAATCATAAAAGATTATGAACTCATTATTCGTGAAAAAAAAGAATTGGAAACAAAGCTTGCTTCACAAACGGAACGGCTCAGTTATTTTTCCAATATTGAAGAAACATTAAACAAATCGATTGTCATTGCGCAGGAAACAGCGGAAGATGTGAAACGCAATGCCCAAAAAGAAGCGAAACTGCTCGTGCGGGAAGCTGAAAAAAATGCGGATCGTATTGTTGAAGAGTCTCTGTCAAAGGCGCGTCGTATTGCAGTTGAAATTGAAGAATTGAAAAAACAGTCAAAAGTATTCCGGACACGATTTAAAATGTTGATGGAAGCGCAGCTAGATTTATTGAGCAACGACGATTGGGATGCATTAATGGGTTTTGAAGTGGATACGGATGAAATTGAGCAATTAAGCGAAGACGACATGTAAACTTGACGGATGACCGCTTCATTTCTATAATGGATTTATTCAAATAACTATATAAGCAAAAACGATGATGGGGACAGTACGTTTACATAAATCAGTGTTGAAGCGAACCGGGGAGGGTGAAAGCCCGGCTGCTGATTGTTGACGGAAGATCACCCTTGAGTGCTTTTCGTGAACGAATAGTAGCGGACAAGCGGCTCATCCACGTTACGGATGGTGAGCGGACAGTGTAGTTGCTGTCAATCAGGGTGGTACCGCGGAAACCTTTTTCGTCCCTTATTTAGGGGATGTAAAAGGTTTTTTGTATTTATTACATTTAGTTTAAAGGAGAATGGGATATGAATTATAAAGAGACATTACTAATGCCGAAAACAGAATTCCCGATGCGAGGCAATTTGCCAAAACGTGAACCAGATATGCAAAAAGCATGGAATGAAACAGATATTTACAAGCAAGTGCTTGATCGTACGAAAGACCGTCCGATGTTTGTTTTACATGATGGCCCTCCTTATGCAAACGGCGACATTCATATCGGACATGCGCTGAATAAAATATTGAAAGACTTTATTGTCCGCTTTAAATCAATGAGCGGTTATTATGCACCTTATATTCCAGGCTGGGATACACATGGTTTGCCAATTGAACAGGCATTGACAAACTCGGGTGTGAATCGAAAAGAAATGACAGTGGCCCAGTTCCGCCAACTTTGTGAAGACTATGCTTATAAACAAATTGACAGTCAACGTATACAGTTTAAACGTCTTGGCGTTCGCGGTGATTGGGAAAATCCATACATTACGTTGAAGCCAGAATATGAAGCTCAGCAAATTAAAGTATTCGGTGAAATGGCGAAGAAAGGCTATATTTATAAAGGGCTGAAACCTGTTTACTGGTCACCTTCATCTGAATCAGCACTTGCTGAAGCTGAAATTGAATACCAAGATAAAAAATCCGCATCCATTTATGTGGCGTTTAACGTAAAACAAGGCAATGGTGTACTTGAAGAAGGCACGAAAATAATTATTTGGACGACAACACCGTGGACGATTCCAGCAAACCTTGGAATCGCAGTTCATCCGGACTTGTCTTATGCTGTTGTAAACACAGGCGGCGATCGTTTTGTCGTGGTGGAAGCTCTTCTTGAAGAAGTAGCCGAGAAAATTGGCTGGAGCTCCTACACGAAGGAAAAAATGATCAAAGGGGAAGAGTTGGAGAACATTGTGGCTGCTCACCCGATTTACGATCGTGATTCACTCGTTATGCTCGGCGAACACGTGACAACCGATTCCGGTACAGGATGCGTTCATACAGCACCTGGACATGGAGAAGATGACTTTATCATTGGTAAAAAATACGGTCTTGATGTTCTTTGCCCAGTGAATGACCGCGGTGTGATGACAGAAGAAGCACCGGGTTTTGAAGGTCTTTTCTATGACAAAGCAAACAAAGTGATCACTGAAAAGCTTACAGAAGTTGGTGCGCTTTTGAGCATGGAATTTATTACACATTCATACCCACATGACTGGCGGACGAAAAAACCGGTTATTTACCGTGCGACAGCCCAATGGTTTGCGTCAATTGATGCATTCCGTCCAGAATTATTAGAAGCTGTTAAAGAAACGAAATGGGTACCATCATGGGGTGAAACGCGTCTATTTAATATGATCCGTGACCGAGGCGACTGGTGTATTTCCCGCCAACGCGCGTGGGGTGTGCCAATACCTGTGTTCTATGCAGAAAACGGTGATCCTATCATTACAGATGAAACAATCGCTCATGTATCCGATCTGTTCCGTAAACATGGCTCTAACATCTGGTTTAAGCGTGAAACAAAAGATTTATTGCCAGAAGGTTTTACACATCCAGGCAGCCCGAATGGTGAGTTTACGAAGGAAAATGATATTATGGATGTTTGGTTTGACTCAGGTTCATCTCATCAAGCTGTTCTTGAACTTCGCGATGATGCACAGCGTCCAGCCGATCTTTATTTGGAAGGATCAGATCAATATCGGGGATGGTTTAATTCATCTCTCATTACGGGTGTGGCTGTAACAGGAAAAGCGCCATATAAAGGTGTTCTTAGCCACGGATTTGCGCTTGATGGCGAAGGCCGTAAAATGAGCAAATCACTAGGAAATACGGTGATCCCATCAAAAGTGATGGACCAGCTGGGGGCGGATATTTTACGTTTATGGGTAGCTTCTGTTGACTTTCAGGCGGATGTGCGTGTATCTGATGCCATTTTGAAACAGGTTACAGAAGTATATCGGAAGATCCGCAATACATTCCGTTTCCTGCTTGGAAACCTTGATGGATTTGATCCCACACAGCATGCTGTTTCGTATGAAAACTTGCGTGAAGTTGATCAATTTATGCTTGTGAAATTAAATGAATTAATTAAAAATGTCCGCAGCTATTATGAAAACTATGAATTCGCAGCTATTTATCATGCAATTAATAATTTCTTTACGGTAGATATGAGTTCGTTCTATCTAGATTTTGCTAAAGACGTTCTTTATATCGAAGCGGAAAATCAATCGGAGCGCCGAGCAATTCAAACGGTTCTTTATGAAACGTTAACAGCTCTTGCAAAACTTCTTTCACCAATTTTGCCGCATACAGCAGATGAAGTATGGGCAGAAGTACCGGGCGCAACAGAACAATATGTTCAATTGACAGATATGCCGGAGTATCAAGAGATTGCGGATGCAGCAAGCTTAACAGTGAAATGGACAGCATTTATGAATGTACGTGACGATGTGTTAAAAGCGCTGGAAAAAGCGCGTAATGAGAAAGTGATTGGTAAATCACTTACAGCACACGTACGTTTATACGCTGACAGTGATGTAACGGACCTTCTTGCATCTATTCAGGAAGATTTGAAACAATTGTTTATCGTATCTGGATTTGAAGTAGCCGGTTCTAAAGCAGAGGCACCAGACGATGCAGTGAAGCTTGATACAGCATCTGTTGTCATTGAGAAAGCGTCCGGTGAAACGTGTGAACGCTGTTGGACGGTGACGGAAGAAGTTGGACAGGATTCAGCATATTCAACACTTTGCCTGCGCTGTGCTAAGGTTGTAGATGAGCATTATCCAGAATTAAATTAAAGGATAAGAAAAAGAGGTTAGCAACCGCTAGCCTCTTTTCACCGTTATCCAGGCAGATGGAGGAACGTATAGATGTATTACGTATTGACACTGTTAGTAATCTTATTAGATCAATGGACGAAGTGGCTTATTGTTGCATCAATGGAAATGGGCGAAAGTGTAAAAGTGATGAACGATATCTTTCATATAACATCTCATCGAAATCGAGGTGCGGCATGGGGGATGCTTGAAGGCCAATTCTGGCTATTCTATATCATTACCGCAGTGGTCGTCGTGGCACTTGTGTATTTTATGCAGACAGAGGCAAAAGGAAAACCATTAATGAAAACATCGCTCGCAATTTTGCTTGGTGGTGCGATTGGTAATTTTATTGACCGGTTGTTTCGCGGTGAAGTCGTTGATTTCATACAGACGTTTATTTTTGGCTACCATTTTCCGATTTTTAACATCGCGGATGCAGCACTAACGATAGGTGTCCTTTTATTATTTGGCGCTATGTTTATTGAAGATCAAAAAAGGAAGAGGGAATAAAGTGGGAAATATAAATTTTACCGTAATGGAAGAAGAAAGCGGCAGCCGGATTGATAAATTAGCCGCGGCACAAGATGAACAGTTTTCAAGGACACAAGTGCAGGATTGGTTGAAGGAAGGGTATGTACTCGTCAACGGTAAGCCTGTAAAAGCAAACTATAAAGCCGTCGCTGGTGATGAAGTGACGATTCATATTCCGGAGCCAGCAGAATTGAAAATTGAAGCAGAAGATTTACACCTCGATGTGTATTATGAGGATGCGGATGTTATTATTGTGAATAAACCGAGCGGCATGGTTGTCCATCCCGCACCTGGCCATGTGAGCGGTACGCTTGTGAATGGGTTAATGTTTCACTGTAAAGATTTGTCGGGCATCAATGGTGTTATGCGCCCAGGGATTGTCCATCGGATTGATAAAGATACGTCCGGACTATTAATGGTCGCGAAAAACGATATGGCGCATGAAAAGCTTGTCAATCAACTCGTTGACAAATCAGTCACAAGAAAATATAAAGCTGTTGTGCATGGTGTGATTCCACATGATTTCGGCACAATTGAAGCACCAATCGGCCGTGACCCGAAAGATCGTCAAAAAATGGCGGTCGTTGATACGGGAAAAGCCGCGGTCACTCACTTTCATGTGATCGAGCGATTTGAAGACTTTACGCTCGTTGAATGTGAACTTGAAACAGGGCGTACACATCAAATTCGCGTACATATGAAATATATTGGTTTCCCCCTAGCAGGTGATCCTAAATATGGACCGAAAAAAACGCTCGACCTTGATGGACAGGCGCTTCATGCTGGTATTCTTGGGTTTGTTCATCCCCGTACAGGTGAATATATGGAGTTTGAAGCACCTGCTCCAAAAGAATTTGACGACATTCTTATTGAACTGAAGAAAAATAATTGACAATCTGTGCGATTATCGTTAAAATAAATGCAGTTGAATAAGAACCTTTAAGAACAGTCCCGAGAGGCTGGGAAGGGATCGGATAAAATGCGGCATATGTAATACCGCATCATGGGATCAGTATGCCTTCTCACTATCACGGGTGAGGAGGCTTTTTTTGTGGAAAAAGCAGTAGTGCTGGATCAGCAAGCAATTCATAGGGCATTGACGAGAATTGCACATGAGATCATTGAGCGGAATAAGGGCATTGACAACTGTGTATTAATCGGGATTAAAACAAGAGGTATTTATGTTGCAAAGCGGCTGGCAGAACGTATTTTTCAAATAGAAGGGCTGCACATTCCAGTTGGTGAGCTTGATATTACGCTCTATCGTGATGACTTGACGCATGAAATGAAAAGTCACGATCCAGAAGTGAGAGGATCAGATATTCCAGTTGATATCAATGGTAAAACCGTTATTTTAGCGGATGATGTGCTGTATACAGGAAGGACCGTACGAGCGGCGATGGATGCCATTATGGACATCGGAAGGCCATCGCATATTCAAATGGCGGCGCTTGTTGACAGAGGTCACCGGGAATTACCGATTCGGGCCGACTACATCGGTAAAAATATCCCGACGGCAAAAAGTGAACGTATTGTCGTTACACTTGAAGAAGTAGATGAATTTGATCGTATTAGTATATATGAATAAAGATGAATGTTAAATGAAAGTCCTGAGAGGCTTTATGAACATTGACAACCTTTTAAAAATGCACGAGAGGCATTTAAGGGTGAAATCGTTCTGCACATTTGTGCAGTACAGCTTCGTTATGCTGTAAAGACGAAAAAACACCCCGTTCTTGAGGGTGTTTTTTTCATGAAAACGGAGGCGGGAATCGATGATGAAAAATATAGTTTCAATTAGAGATTTGCATAAAGATGAAATTTTGTTAATATTAATGCAGGCACAGAAATTTGCGGAAGGCGAAGTATGGTCGCCAAATGAAAAATTATTTGTCGCAAATTTGTTTTTTGAAGCAAGTACGAGAACGAAAACAAGTTTTGAAATGGCAGAACGAAAAATGGGGCTTAATGTCATTCCATTTGATGTCGGCAGCTCGAGCGTTTTAAAAGGGGAAACACTCTATGATACAGTGCGCACAATGGAAGCAATAGGTGTAAATGCAGTTGTTATCCGTCACGAAGAAGATGCGTATTATGATGAACTTGTCGGTCATATTAACATTCCAGTTATTAACGCAGGCGACGGTTGCGGTCAGCATCCGACACAATGTTTACTTGACCTGCTCACTATTCAACAGGAATTTGGTTCGTTTGAAGGTTTGAACATTGGCATTGTCGGTGACATACGTCATAGCCGTGTCGCTCGTTCGAATGCAGAAGCATTGCAAAGACTTGGCGCAAATGTGAAATTTTCAGGACCACCGGAATGGTTTGAAGAGGAGTTTATGAAATCGAGCGGATTTGTTGAAATCGACAAACTGATCGAGCAGGTAGATGTACTTATGCTTTTGCGCATTCAGCATGAACGGCATCAAGTGGCGTCTACGATGACGAAAGAAGAATATCACCTTCGCTTTGGGTTGACAGAAGAGCGGGAGCGCCGCATGAAAGATGGAAGTATTATTATGCATCCAGCACCGGTAAACCGCGACGCAGAAATTGCGGATAGCTTGGTTGAATGCGAACGATCGCGTATATTTAAACAGATGGAAAATGGGGTATATGTACGTATGGCCGTATTAAAAGAAGTACTTGAAGGGAGACTGTCAGATGAGCTGGTTAATTAAAAATGGACAAATCTTAAACGAAATTGGTGAATTATTGAGTGCGGATATTCGTATTCAAGACGGTAAAATTGCTGAAATTGGAACAGCTCTTACAGCATCTAATGAAGAAGTGATCGATGCAGGCGGCAGCCTCGTTGCACCAGGACTTGTTGATCTGCACGTTCATTTGCGGGAGCCGGGCGGTGAGCATAAAGAAACGATCGATTCAGGTACAATGGCCGCAGCAAAAGGCGGATTTACGACAATTGCTGCCATGCCAAACACACGCCCTGTGCCCGATACAGTAGAAAACATCCAAAAAGTGAACAACCTAATCGACGAAAAAGCGCATATTCGCGTATTACCATATGCATCGATTACGATTCGCCAAGCTGGAAAAGAACTGGTTGACTTCTCCCCATTAAAAGAAAACGGCGCATTTGCGTATACAGATGATGGCGTGGGCGTTCAAGAAGCAGGCATGATGCATGCAGCAATGAAAAAAGCAGCAGCGATTGACATGGCGATCGTTGCACACTGCGAAGATAACAGTTTAATCTATGGTGGTGCCGTTCATGAAGGAGAATATTCGAAACGTGAAGGCATTCCAGGTATTCCTGCGATCTGTGAGTCGGTGCAAATTGCTCGTGATGTATTGCTTGCTGAAGCAGCAAACTGTCACTATCACGTCTGTCATGTGAGCACTAAAGAATCGGTACGTGTCATCCGCGATGCGAAAAAAGCTGGCATTCGTGTGACAGGAGAAGTATCACCGCATCATCTCGTGCTAACAGATCTCGATATTCCAGGTCAAGATCCCAATTTTAAAATGAATCCACCACTGCGTTCATCCGCAGATAAAGAGGCGTTAATCGGAGGACTGCTTGACGGGACAATCGATTTCATCGCAACGGATCATGCACCTCATACAGCAGAAGAAAAAGCAGCCGGTATTCAAAAAGCACCATTCGGCATTACAGGGTTTGAAACAGCATTCCCGCTTCTATATACAGAACTAGTGCAAAAAAATGTGATGACATTGAAACAACTTGTTGATTGGATGACGATCAAGCCATCTGAAACATTTAATTTGCCATTTGGCCGTTTAGAAGTAGGGGCTGTGGCAGATATTACAGTTATTGACCTTGAGACAGAAAAAGAAGTAGATCCAGCAACATTTTTATCTAAAGGGAAAAACACGCCATTTACAGGCCGCAAGTTAACTGGGTGGCCGACAGCAACATTTTTTGAAGGAAATCTTGTATGGCAGGAAGGAACGAAACAATCATGAAAAAACAGCTGATTTTAGAAGATGGTACAGTATTTATTGGTGAGGGGTTTGGAAGCAACAAAGATATTACAGGCGAAGTCGTTTTTACAACAGGAATGACAGGCTATCAGGAAACATTATCTGATCCGTCATTTTGCGGACAAATTGTCACATTTACATATCCGCTAATTGGAAACTATGGCATAAACCGTGACGATTTTGAAACGATCCAACCAGCGGTAAAAGCACTTGTTGTTAAAGAAGCAGCTGATTTTCCTTCTAATTTCAGAAGTGAATTTTCAATTGATGAATATTTAAAAATGAAAGACATTCCAGCCATTTCTGGCATCGACACACGTAAATTAACACGTATTATTCGTCAATATGGTGCGTTAAAAGGTGCCATTGTTTCTGCGGATGCAAATGCGGAAGAAGTGGTTCACCGTTTACAGGCAACTGTATTGCCGACAGACCAGGTGGCACAGGTGTCAACGAAATCTGCCTATCCAAGTCCAGGCCGCGGATTCCGCGTTGTGCTCATTGATTTTGGTATGAAGCACGGCATTTTACGCGAGTTAAACAACCGTGACTGTGATGTCACCGTCGTGCCGCATGATACGACAGGAGAACAAATTATGCAGTTCAAACCAGATGGTATTATGTTGACAAACGGACCTGGTGATCCAAAAGATGTGCCATATGCAATTGAAACGGTTAAATATTTGATCGGAAAAGTGCCGGTATTCGGTATTTGTCTAGGCCATCAGCTGTTTGCGCTTGCATCAGGAGCGGACACATTTAAAATGAAATTTGGTCACCGCGGATCGAACCACCCGGTTAAGGATTTACAAACGGGACGAACAGCGCTGACTTCACAAAACCATGGCTATGCGGTAGATGAAGAAACGATTAAAAACACAGACTTGAAAGTGACGCATCTTGCGTTGAACGATGGAACAGTTGAAGGACTTGCTCATAAAACATATCCAGCGTTCACGGTTCAATATCATCCAGAAGCATCACCGGGACCGGAAGATGACAATATTTTATTTGACCGTTTTATCGATATGATGAAAAAGAACGTTGCAAAGGAGAAACAAAATGCCTAAACGCACAGATATTAAAAGTATACTTGTCATTGGCTCCGGCCCAATTGTAATCGGCCAGGCAGCAGAGTTCGACTACGCAGGAACGCAGGCATGTCTTGCGTTAAAAGAGGAAGGATATCGCGTTATTCTTGTTAACTCGAATCCGGCAACCATTATGACGGATACAGAAATTGCAGATGCTGTCTATATCGAACCAATCACGCTTGAATTTGTAAGCCGCATTATTCAAAAAGAACGTCCAGACGCAATTTTGCCGACACTTGGCGGGCAGACAGGTTTGAACATGGCGGTTGAATTGGCAAATGCAGGCGTGCTTGAAGAATATAAAGTAGAAGTACTCGGGACGAAACTGTCTGCGATTGAACAAGCTGAAGACCGAGACCTTTTCCGTAACTTAATGAATGATTTAAATGAGCCAGTACCGGACAGTGATATCATTCATAATTTAGAAGAAGCATATACATTTGTTGAACGTGTCGGCTATCCAGTGATCGTACGCCCTGCTTATACACTCGGTGGCACAGGCGGGGGAATTTGCGAGAACGAAGAAGAATTAATTGAAATTGTTACAAGTGGATTGAAGCATAGCCCTGTAACGCAATGTCTTCTTGAGAAAAGCATAGCCGGCTTTAAAGAAGTTGAATACGAAGTGATGCGTGACTCAAGCGATAATGCCATTGTTGTATGTAACATGGAAAACATCGATCCGGTCGGCGTTCATACAGGTGACTCGATCGTTGTAGCGCCAAGCCAAACATTGACGGACCGTGAATATCAAATGCTTCGTAACACGTCTTTGAAAATCATTCGTGCGCTAGGTATTGAAGGTGGCTGTAACGTACAGCTAGCACTTGATCCATATAGTTTTCAGTATTACATTATTGAAGTGAATCCGCGTGTAAGCCGTTCATCTGCTCTTGCGTCAAAAGCAACAGGCTATCCGATTGCCAAACTTGCAGCAAAAATTGCGGTCGGATTGACACTTGATGAAATGATGAACCCAGTTACAGGAAAAACGTACGCATGCTTTGAGCCTGCACTTGATTACATCGTATCGAAAATTCCGCGCTGGCCATTTGATAAATTTGAAAATGCTAACCGGACACTAGGCACGCAAATGAAAGCAACAGGCGAAGTCATGGCCATCGGTCGTACCTTTGAAGAATCCATGTTAAAAGCAGTACGTTCACTTGAAAGCGGCGTTTTTCATCTTGAACTTGATGAACTTGCAGATAAAGAGGATGCTTTTATTGAAAAACGTATTCGTAAAGCAGGCGATGAGCGTTTGTTTTATCTAGGTGAAGCATTACGCCGTGGTATCACGATTGAAACCATTCACGAATGGAGCCAGATTGACCTGTTTTTCTTGAAAAAATTTGAAAACATCGTTCGTTTTGAAAAAGAGGTAGAAAAGAATCCATTTGATGCCGTTGTGGCAAAAAAAGCGAAAGAGCTCGGTTTTGCAGACAAAACAATCGCAAAAATGTGGGCGAAAACAGAGAAAGAAGTTTACGACTGGCGCAAAGAAAACGGCATCGTGCCTGTATTCAAAACCGTTGATACGTGTGCCGCTGAATTTGAATCCGAAACACCGTATTATTATGGTACGTATGAAGAAGAAAACGAATCAATCGTGACCGAACGTAAATCCGTTGTTGTTCTTGGTTCAGGTCCAATCCGTATTGGTCAGGGTGTTGAATTTGATTATGCCACTGTTCACTCTGTATGGGCGTTAAAAGAAGCGGGTTACGAAGCAATCATTGTTAACAATAACCCAGAAACGGTCTCAACGGACTTCAGTATTTCCGATAAACTATACTTTGAGCCGCTGACAATTGAAGATGTGATGCACATTATCGATCATGAAAAACCGGAAGGCGTTATCGTACAATTCGGCGGACAGACAGCGATCAATCTTGCCGATAAGTTAGTTGAACATGGTGTAAAAATTCTTGGTACGAGCCTAGAAGACGTAGACCGTGCTGAAAACCGCGATAAATTTGAGCAAGCATTGCAGGAACTTGATGTGCGGCAGCCGCTCGGTAAAACGGCGTTCTCTGTTGAGACAGCGGTTGAAATCGCGAACAACATTGGCTATCCGGTTCTTGTCCGCCCATCTTATGTACTCGGTGGACGTGCGATGGAAATCGTCTATAAAGAAGCAGAACTTCTTCAATACATGACAAATGCAGTGAAGATTAACCCGGAACATCCAGTATTGATTGATCGTTATTTAACAGGTCAAGAAATCGAAGTCGATGCAATCTCGGATGGTACAGATGTTGTCATTCCAGGTATCATGGAGCACATTGAGCGTGCTGGTGTTCATTCAGGCGACTCCATTGCAGTCTATCCACCACAAAAATTAACAGAAGATCAAAAAGCACAAATCATTGATTACACAGTGAGACTCGCAAAAGGTTTGAATATTATCGGTCTATTAAATATTCAATACGTCATCTCTAAAGGCGATATATTTGTTATCGAAGTGAACCCACGCTCAAGTCGTACTGTTCCATTTTTGAGCAAAATTACAAATGTTCCAATGGCGAATGTTGCTACAAAAGCCATTATGGGACAATCATTGAAAGAAATGGGCTATGAGACAGGTCTTGTACCTGAAAAAGAAGGCGTCTATGTGAAAGTACCGGTATTCTCATTTGCTAAATTGCGCCGCGTTGATACAACGCTCGGTCCTGAAATGAAATCGACAGGCGAAGTAATGGGGAAAGATGATACGCTTGAAAAAGCTTTGTACAAAGGCCTTGTGGCATCTGGTATGAAAATTCCAGTAAAAGGCGCTGTCCTGTTAACTGTAGCGGATAAAGACAAAGGCGAAGCACTTGCACTTGCAAAACGCTTTCACAACATTGGTTTTCAGCTGCTTGCGACATATGGCACGGCGAACTACTTGCGTGAATCCGGTGTACCGGTTGAAACGGTATCGAAAATTGGCGCGAAAGGTCCTGATATGCTCGATTTAATCCGCAGCGGACAAGCACAATTTATCATTAATACGCTCACAAGAGGCAAGCAACCGGCGCGTGACGGTTTCCGAATTCGCCGTGAAACGGTTGAAAATGGTATTCCTTGCTTAACATCACTGGATACAGCCGATGCGATTTTACAAGTACTTGAATCGATGATCTTTAACGCGGAAGCAATGCCAAAACCGGCATTGGAGGCGGCTGATTTATGATTCAAAAAGAGTTGATGACCGTAACAAACCAAACGGAAATCGCCCATAATATTTATGAAATGACATTGCAAGGTACACTTGTTGATCAAATGAACGAACCAGGTCAGTTCGTTCATTTGAAAGCAGGAGAAGAAATGATTCCGCTCTTGCGTCGCCCAATTAGCATTGCCCGCATTGAACAGGAAAAACAGGAATTTACGATGATTTACCGGGCAGAGGGGACAGGTACGAAGGCACTTGCGAAAAAACGTACAGGCGACTTTGTTGACGTACTCGGTCCACTCGGTCATGGTTTTCCAGTTGAGGAAGCACAACCAGGGCAAACAGCGCTTTTAATTGGAGGAGGTATCGGTGTTCCTCCTCTGTATGAATTATCGCGCCGTTTAAATGCAAATGGGGTCAAAACAATTCATGTACTTGGCTTTCAAAATAAAGAAGCAGCGTTTTATACAGAGCAATTTATATCACTTGGCGATACATATGTATCCACAGTAGACGGCTCACTCGGTGAGCAAGGATTTGTCACAGATATTGTGAATAATCACGGGTTAAAAGCGGATATTTTTTATTCGTGCGGTCCAACAGTCATGTTAAAAGCAGTTGAGCAGCTTCATGCAGCCCCTAGCGGTTACATTTCGCTTGAAGAGCGAATGGGCTGTGGGATTGGTGCTTGCTTCGCTTGTGTGTGTCATCCGAAAGAAGATGAATCGGGAACTGCATATTTGAAAGTTTGCAGCGATGGCCCTGTGTTTTTAGCCGGGGAGGTAGCGCTTTGAACAGATTAAATATTGAGCTTCCCGGTCTTTCGTTAAAAAATCCCATTATGCCAGCATCAGGCTGCTTTGGATTTGGCCGTGAATTCAGCCATCTATATGATTTAAGCTCTCTTGGCGCAATCATGATTAAAGCAACAACAGAAGAACCACGCTACGGCAATGCAACGCCGCGTGTCGCAGAAACACCGGCGGGCATGCTCAATGCGATCGGTCTTCAAAACCCGGGTCTTGAAAAAGTCATCGCAAATGAACTTGATTGGTTGAAACAATTTGATGTTCCGATTATTGCGAACGTAGCCGGATCACAGACGGAAGATTATGTGCAGGTCGCGAAAGAAATTTCCAAAGCGGATAATGTTCATGCGCTTGAATTAAACATATCCTGTCCAAATGTCAAAACGGGTGGCATCGCATTTGGTACCGTCCCGGAAACAGCGAAAGAGCTGACGAAGCGTGTAAAGGAAGTATCAGATGTCCCTGTTTACGTGAAGCTTTCGCCAAATGTTACGAACATTGTTGAAATGGCAAAGGCAGTAGAAGATGGCGGTGCAGATGGGCTTACAATGATTAATACATTAATCGGTATGCGCATTGATTTAAAAACGGCGCGTCCAATATTATCAAATCGTACAGGTGGATTATCGGGTCCTGCTGTAAAACCGGTCGCTGTTCGGATGGTCTACGAAGTAAGCCAAAACACAAATTTGCCGATTATCGGCATGGGCGGTATTTCAAGTGTAGAAGATATAATTGAATTTTATTTTGCAGGTGCAGATGCAGTCGCAGTTGGCACAGCGAACTTTGTCAATCCGTTTATATGTCCGGAATTGATTGAGCAGTTAGATCAATATTTAGAAGCACATAACGTAGATCATATTAGCGAACTGAAGGGGCGGAGCTGGAAGTAATGGAGAAAGAACCAATTATTGCACTTGATTTCCCTTCATGGGAGCAAACAGAACAATTTCTTGCCCTTTTTGATCAAGAACAACTGTACGTCAAAGTCGGTATGGAGCTTTATTTGCAAAATGGCCCGTTTATTATTGAACGATTAAAAGAAATGAATCATCGTATTTTCCTTGATTTAAAATTGCATGATATTCCAAATACAGTACACCAGGCGATGAAAGGACTTGCATCACTCGGCGTGGACATGATTAACGTTCATGCAGCAGGAGGTGTTCAAATGATGGCGGCGGCGCGTGCGGGACTGGATGAAGGGTCTATTAACGGCAAACGTCCAGTTTTGCTGGCAGTGACACAGTTGACTTCTACATCAGAAGAAGCCATGCAAGCTGATCAGTTAATTTCTGTACCACTCCATAAGTCCGTTCTTCATTATGCGAAAAAGGCGGAAGAAGCAGGCTGCGATGGTGTTGTCTGCTCAGTTCTTGAAGCATCAGCCATTCGAGATGCGTGCGGTGAAAGTTTTTATAAAGTAACACCGGGCATCCGCCTGAAAGATGGGAATGTGGATGATCAGCAGCGAATTGCTGATCCAAGGGAAGCACGCGAAATAGGTTCCACTATGATCGTTGTAGGCCGTCCGATTACGAAAGCAGACGATCCAGTCGCTGCCTATCATCAAGTGAAAGCATTGTGGGAGGGACGATCTTAACATGAAAAAAGAAATTGCAGAAGAATTATTGAAAATTCGTGCGGTATATTTGCAGCCCAATGATCCATTTACATGGTCTTCTGGCATGAAGTCACCAATATATTGCGATAACCGTTTGACGTTGTCTTATCCAGAAACGCGTCAAAAAATTGCTAAAGGATTAGCCGAATTAATTAAGAAGAACTACCCAGAAGCGGAAATTCTCGCAGGAACAGCAACGGCTGGTATCCCGCATGCTGCATGGGTATCAGACGTGTTAAACTTGCCAATGTGTTACGTTCGTTCCAAAGCGAAAGAACACGGAAAAGGCAACCAAATTGAGGGTAAAATTGCAGAAGGTGCGAAAGTTGTCGTTATTGAAGATTTAATCTCAACAGGCGGCAGTGCGATTACAGCGGCAGAAGCGTTGCGTGAAGCAGGTTGTGATGTGCTTGGTGTTGCAGCGATCTTTACATATGGATTGCCAAAAGGAGATTCTCGACTTGCGGAAGCTCGAATACAAGCAGCTTCGCTGAGCGACTATGATGCACTGATTGAAGTTGCAGCGGAAAAAGAATATGTAGAAGCTAGCGACATTGAAACATTAAAACAATGGAAACAAAATCCTGATGCATGGGGTACAAAATAAGATAAAACAAAAGGAACTTTCCGACAATGAGTGGAAAGTTCCTTTTGTTTATTTCCTCATCTCCATCACTTTACCTTCGTCAGGTGTCACGTAAACGGTGTGCTGCTGATCGTAAATAACGAAGCCGGGTTTAGCACCGGATGGTTTTTTGACGTGGCGCACTTTCGTATAATCAACAGGCACGGAAGAAGATTCTTTCGCTTTGCTGTAGTAGGCGGCAATGATTGCGGCTTCCAAAATAGTTTCGTCTGACGGTTCGGCTGATTGGATAACGATGTGTGAGCCTGGAATGTCTTTGGTGTGGAGCCATATATCATCACGTCTTGCCACTTTATTCGTTAAATAATCGTTTTGTCGATTATTTTTGCCAGCGTGTATGAGTGTACCGTCGGATGATACATATTCTTCGATCACTGGTTTTTCAGGTTTCTTTTTCTTTTTCACATGACGTGCTTTAATGTAACCTTCTTCAGCGAGTTCTTCGCGAATTTCTTCGATATCCCGTGGTGATGCGGATTCAAGCTGCTGCAACAAAGCTTCAAAATAGTGGATTTCATCATTCGTTTTCGTGATCTGTTCCTGAACGACGCTGAGCGCATTTTTTGCTTTTTGATAGCGTGAAAAGTATTTTTGTGCGTTGTCCGCGGGATTTTTGCGTGGATCAAGCGAGATCGTAATCATGGAGCTTGCTTCATCATAATAATTGAGCACTTGTATCTCACTCATGCCTTTTTTTACTGCATACAAGTTTGCTGTTAGCAATTCGCCAAGACGCTGATATACACTGGCATTTTCCGCTTCTTTAAGAGTCCGTTCGAGCTTGTGTATTTTTGAACGGTTTTTTTGAAGTTCATTACTGATTAAACGCTCGAGGTCATTTCCTTGCTGGCGGACACGGTCACGTTCCGCTTTGCCGAAATAATAACGGTCCAGAAGCATGGACAATGTATCAAGTTTCGTTCGTTCACCTTTTAAATGGGATAAATCGATCATATAAAAATACGTTTTATCACCACTATCAATCATAATGGGCGTATATTTTTTTTCAAGAATCGGTTTCATCGTTTTAACAAATGAATCCGGAATCGTTTCGCGGTTGGCGAGACCAGCACACGCAACGACTTCATTGCTAATGAGTGGGGATAATCCTTCAAATGAAGCAACGAGTTGTTTTCCAATTTTACCGGTATTAAAATCAATAGACTGCAAGACTGTTTCTGTATCAGCGGTAAGTGGATTTTTTTTGTTTTGAGCTGGCGGGTTTACGTAAAGTGATCCAGGCAAAATGGTTCGGTAGCTATTCTGCGCTGGTGGTATGTGTTTAATACTGTCAATTATCGTACCTTTTTCTTTATCAACGAGAATGATGTTACTATGGCGGCCCATTATTTCCACGTACAGCTGTTTGTATGAAATATCTCCGATTTCATTTTTGCCTTTAAATTCAAACATAATCGTCCGATCAAGGCCGTTTTGCTGGATATTTTCTAAAATCGCTCCATCTAAATGTTTACGCATCATAACACAAAAAAGCGGTGGTTCGGATGGGTTGTCTTGCACCATATCTGTCAATTGCACACGTGCGTAAGATGGATGTGCAGATAGTAAAAGCTTGTTGTTTTTTCCGCGTGCCCGAATAACCATAATCGTTTCATTTTTATAAGGCTGGTGAATTTTATTGACGCGTCCGCCTGTGAGCGCTTCGTTCAATTCTTCCACCATAGCCTTCGTAAATAGTCCATCAAATGCCATAAGTCATACTCCCTTTTCAAACGAACATATTTATCAATCATATCATGGAATAGATAAATACGTAAATTTGTAGTTCGCTTATTTTTTAAGTGATAGTGGGAGAAAATATGATATAATACATCAAGTATGCAAGAACGGATAAGAATAACAAAGGGGAATGTGGACGATGCAGTTAATCAATATTGGTTTCGGCAGTGTCGTCTCGGCAGAGCGGATTGTGGCAATCGTTAGCCCGGAATCGGCACCGATCAAACGGCTTGTTCAAGATTCACGTGAACGGGGAAATCTCGTCGATGCGACATTTGGCCGCCGGACGCGTGCAGTTATCATTACGGATAGCAATCATATTGTTTTATCCGCCGTTCAGCCAGAAACGGTGGCGAACCGTGCTGTATTGAAAGAGGAAGATGCAGAGGAAGGAATGTGAAAGAAGTGAAAGAAAAAGGTTTGCTGATCGTATTATCCGGGCCATCAGGTGTTGGAAAAGGGACGGTGCGAAAAGCAATTTTTTCAAGGGACGATGTAAAGTTCGACTATTCAATTTCGATGACGACACGCAAGCCGCGTGAAGGAGAAGTCGATGGGGTCGATTACTTTTTTAAATCCCGTGAGGAATTTGAACAGCTTATTGCAGCTGGAAAGCTGTTGGAATATGCTGAATTTGTTGGAAACTATTATGGAACACCGGTTGATTATGTGCGCGCAACACTTGATGCAGGAACCGATATTTTTCTTGAAATCGAAGTGGAAGGTGCTCGTCAAGTAAGAGAAAAGTTTCCGGAAGGACTGTTTATTTTTCTTGCACCGCCAAGCCTTTCCGAGCTGCACAGCCGGATTATTAATCGTGGCACAGAGACAGATGATGTAATCCGTGGCCGGATGGATCAGGCAAGAAAAGAAATTGAACTGATGGAATTATATGACTATGTCGTTGAAAATGATGAAGTCGACCGGGCGTGCAGCCGCATCCAATCGATTATTGAAGCAGAGCATTGTCGCCGTGAACGCGTGCAACATCGCTATCAAATTATGCTAGAAGGTGAAAATTAATGTTATATCCATCCATTGATAACTTATTGACGAAAATTGATTCAAAATACTCGCTCGTTAGTGTTGCCGCTAAACGTGCACGTTATATGCAGGAAAACAAAGGATCAGAAGTGCTACATTCATATGAGTCACATAAATTCGTTGGCAAAGCGCTTGAAGAAATTTATGCTGATGAACTTGTGATGAAAAAGAAAAATATGAACGAAACGTATTCAGACGAAGTATAAAGTGAATCTTCTATCAGTGGGGGAGTTCTTTTCATTCCGCTGCTGATGGTTAGGTGAACTAATCGGGCCTTTACGAGCAGTTTGCCCCCCACACTTATTCTTTCTCGATTTTTCCACGTCTTGAAGTGGGGGCTTAGTGCCCGTTAATCTGCGATAAATAATGAACAAATGTAAAAGGGCGGCTTATACCGGCCTTTTCTTTTTTATCAGATTTATCAGAACGATTTGGATGGAGGGGTACATGATATGAATGGGAAACATATTTTACTATGTGTCAGCGGTGGTATTGCTGTTTATAAAGCGGCTGCCCTTACGAGTAAGTTAAAACAGGCGGGTGCCGAGGTGAAAGTTGTCATGACCGAATCCGCGCAGCAATTTGTAACGCCGATTACGTTTCAAGCGCTGTCTGGTCAGCCTGTTTATACAGACACATTCGACGAAAAGGACCCAATGAAAATTGCGCACATTGATATTGCTGACTGGGCAGATCTTGTGATCGTTGCTCCTGCCACAGCGAATATGATTGCAAAAATGGCCAATGGCATCGGTGATGATATGGTTTCGACCGTTTTGCTTGCCGGTACAGCACCGCGATGGATTGCACCGGCGATGAATGTTCACATGCATGCTCATCCGGCTGTGCAAAACAATATGAATACACTCAAATCATTCGGATATCGTTTTATTGAACCAGGTGAAGGGTACCTTGCGTGCGGTTATACAGGAAAAGGACGTTTGGAAGAACCAGAGGTTATTGTAGCGCTCGTTGCAGATTATTTTTCAGAGCATCAGCATAAACCGCTCGCTGGAAAAAAAGTTATTGTCACAGCAGGACCGACTCGTGAAGCAGTGGATCCGGTCCGTTTTTTCACAAACCGCTCAACTGGTAAAATGGGCTATGCAGTCGCTGAAGCAGCACGCGATTTGGGTGCTGATGTTGAACTTATATCTGGTCCAGTCACCATTGAGCCGCCTTCAGGTATTTCCATTACACATGTTGAGAGTGCAGAAGAGATGTTTCAAGCCGTTATGTCATCTTATGATAAATCAGATATCGTTGTGAAGACAGCCGCGGTTGCAGATTATCGGCCGAAACGTGTCCATGATCATAAGATGAAAAAACAAGACGGTGAATTATCAATGGAACTTGAGCGGACGACTGATATTTTGAAAACACTAGGAGAACAAAAAAAACATCAGTTTTTAATTGGATTTGCAGCTGAAACGGATAACGTCAAGACATATGCAAAACGAAAGCTTGAGTCCAAAAATGCTGATATGATTGTGGCAAACAATGTGAAGCAGGCGGGTGCAGGATTTGGAGGGGATACGAATATCATTACTATTTTTTATCGTGATGGATCGCATAAAGAATTCGATATGATGTCGAAAAAGGAAGCAGCTGTTCACCTTTTAACAGAAGCGATTGAGCAAATGGGTGATGGGCAATGAATGTAGCATCTGTCATTGTCGATGTGGCTGCCATGCAGACAGACCGTCCATTTGACTATGAAATTCCGGAGCGGTGGCGAGAAGTCATTCAACCGGGAATGCGCGTCATCGTGCCATTCGGTCCGCGTCATGTGCAAGGGTTCGTCCTTGAGATAAAAGAAGACACAGAGATCCGCAAGTTAAAACCAATCGTAGAGCCAATGGATATTGTCCCTGTTTTAAGTGAAGAACTAATGAAACTTGCCCAATGGTTAACAATCGAATCACTTTGCTTTAAAATATCTGCGCTTCACGTTATGCTGCCAGCGGCGATGAAAGCGAAGTATTCAAAACTAATCCGTCTGACAGGAGAGAAGTCTCTTTCACCAGAACTAGCTTCCTTATTTGAAGACCAAACGGAAATTCCGTGGGAAGTCGCATCTGAAGCCGATGCACTGACTGATATTCGTAAAGAAGTGAAAAATGGCACGATCGAAGTTATTTATTCGGTTAAAAGCAAAGGGCGCACGAAAACGGTCCGTATGGTGAAGTGCTTATTGTCAGAGGAAACACTGGCTGAAACAGTTGAAACGATAGCGAAAAATGCTGTTAAACAAAAAGAAGCATTGCTCGCTTTTTCGGGGCGAAGAGGCGATTGGCTGACATTAAAAGAAACCGGTATGTCACCTGCAACGGCGAAATCGCTTATTAGAAAAGGATGGATAGAAGAAAAACAGGAAGAAATGTATCGCGATCCGCATAGCGGAAGGCATTTTGAACCGGACAAGCCGCTTAGTTTAACAGAAAATCAACAGGAAGCTATTGCGCCGATTCTAGCTACCATAACTGATGGTACAACAGAGACATTTTTACTTCATGGTGTAACAGGAAGCGGGAAAACGGAAATTTATTTACAATCGATCAGCCGGGTCATTGAAAAAGGGCAGGAAGCTATTGTACTTGTACCGGAAATTTCATTGACACCTCAAATGACGGAGCGATTTAAGCGCCGGTTTGGAAATGATGTGGCAGTGCTGCACAGCGGGCTGTCCATTGGAGAAAAGTATGATGAATGGAGGAAAATTAGCCGGAAAGAAGTGAAAGTCGTCGTCGGTGCGCGGTCGGCTGTTTTTGCGCCGTTTGAAAATATAGGGCTTATAATCATTGATGAAGAGCACGAAACGAGCTATAAACAGGAAGAAAATCCTCGTTATCATGCACGAGATGTAGCAATTTGGCGGGCTGCTTACTATAAATGTCCGGTTATTTTAGGAAGTGCAACTCCATCACTAGAATCATTCGCTCGCGCAAAAAAAGGTGTATATACGCTTTTAACGCTCGATCGTCGCGTCAATGACCGTCCGCTGCCGAGCGTTGATATTATCGATATGAGAGAAGAACTGCGTGAAGGAAACCGGTCGATGTTTTCTCGTACACTTTTTGATAAAATAAAAGATCGACTCGAAAAAGAAGAACAGACTGTTTTATTTTTGAATAAACGAGGCTATTCATCTTTTATCATGTGCCGTGACTGCGGGTATGTGGCCGGCTGTCCACATTGTGACGTGTCGATGACATATCACCGCCACCGCCATCAGTTGAAGTGTCATTACTGTGGCTATGAAGAACCGGCACCGAATATATGCCCGGAATGCGGCAGTGAGCATATCCGTCATTTTGGCACCGGCACGCAAAAAGTCGAAGAAGAATTATTGAAGCTCTTGCCGGAAGTACGTATTATTCGTATGGATGTTGATACGACGGGAACGAAAGGATCACATGAAAGATTGCTCCGTCAGTTTGCTAATAAAGAAGCGGATATTTTACTTGGCACGCAGATGATTGCAAAGGGACTCGATTTTCCTAATATTACGCTTGTCGGTGTACTGAGCGCTGATACGATGCTTCATTTACCTGATTTTCGTTCGTCGGAAAAAACGTTTCAGCTGTTAACACAAGTGAGTGGACGCGCCGGTCGCCATCATCTGTCAGGTGAAGTAGTTGTTCAGACATATACGCCGGAGCACTACAGTATTCAACTTGCTGCGGAACAAAATTATGAGTCGTTTTATCAGAAGGAAATGATGATGCGAAACATGGGTGGCTATCCCCCATTTTATTATTTAGCACTGATTAATGTAAGTCATAAAGAAGCCATTGAAGCATCTAGCGCCGCGAATAAAATTGTCGCGAAAATAAAACCGTCCCTTTCACAGGCTGCTGTTATTCTTGGGCCCGTTGCGTCGCCAATCGCGCGGATCAACGATAGATATCGGTGGCAATGTTTGATAAAATACAAACGTGAACCAAAGTTAACAGTCGTTTTAAAAGAAGTGCTTGAACATTATGCGAAACAAGGAAAATCGAACGGACTCTTAGTGTCCATTGATGTACATCCGTATATGTTAATGTAGAAAAGAGGAACTATATTATATGACAGTGTTAAAAATTATTGAACATCCGTCCGTTATTTTAGAAGCAAAATGCCGCCCGGTGACAGAGTTTGACAGCAAGCTGAAACGTCTCGTACGCGATATGCAAGAGACAATGATTGAAGCAGACGGCGTCGGTCTTGCTGCACCGCAAATCGGACAAGATATTCGCCTAGCTATTGTAGACATTGAAGATGAGCATGGATTAATTGTGTTAATCAATCCAGAACTGATGGAGTCGTCAGGCGAGCAGACGGACATTGAAGGATGCTTAAGCTTTCCAGAATTATACGGTGAAGTAAGCCGCCCAAATGTAATTAAAATTAAAGCGTTAAATGTAAAAGGACAGTCGTATGTATTGCAGGCTACTGGCTTTTTAGCCCGAGCAATTCTGCATGAAATGGATCATCTTGATGGTGTTTTATTTACATCAAAAGTAATAAAATATATTCCAGCAGGGGAATTGGAAAGGGTGGATTCGTAATGACGAAAATTATATTTATGGGCACCCCTCAATTTTCTGTTCCGGTTCTCAATCAACTGATTGAAGACGGATATGACGTTCTGGCTGTGGTCACACAGCCAGACCGACCCGTTGGCCGTAAAAAAGTGATGACACCGCCGCCGGTAAAAGAAGCAGCTATTACAAACCATTTACCCGTGTTACAACCGGAAAAATTATCGAATTCTTATGAATTACAGCAAATGATTAATCTGAAACCGGATCTGATTGTAACGGCTGCATACGGGCAGCTCTTGCCAAATGAACTGCTGGAAGCGCCGAAATATGGTTGCATTAATGTTCATGCGTCATTACTGCCGGAATTACGCGGGGGAGCACCGATTCATTATTCACTATTACAAGGGAAAAAAGAAACGGGCATTACAATTATGTATATGGCAGAAAAGCTAGATGCCGGTGATATTATTAGCCAGTCGGTCGTTCCAATTGAGGAAACAGATCATACTGGTATATTGCACGATAAACTAAGCGAAGTCGGGGCAGCACTTTTGTCGGAAACGATCCCAGCTATTTTATCCGGAACATCCAGTCGTACGCCGCAGGACGAATCAAAAGCGACATTTGCACCGAACATACGCCGTACGGATGAAAAGATGGACTGGCACCGATCTGGTGAAGAGTTGTATAATCAAGTGCGCGGTCTTCATCCATGGCCGGTTGCTTATACGACACTTGATGGCAATGTTATGAAAGTATGGAAGGCAAAAAAAGAAACTGGATCATCAGCACCAGGTGAAGTAATAGCGATCGAGGAAGACAGTTTTATTATATCTACTGGATCGAATACGGCACTTAAAATCATTGAATTACAGCCCGCTGGTAAGAAGCGGATGAGTGCACGGGATTATTTGCGTGGTTCAGGTTCTACATTAAAAGTCGGCATGAAGTTTGGAGAGTAATATGGGAATCATGAATGTGCGAGAAACAGCACTTGAATTAATTGATACAGTTGAAAAAAGCGGTTCATATAGTAATTTAATGTTAAATAATGCGATTGAAAAGAACAACATGTCTGGACGTGATGCAGCACTGTTGACAGAAATCTTGTACGGCACGATACAACGGAAATTAACACTTGACTTTTACTTGGCTCCCTTTTTGAAAAAAAAGCCGGAGCGATGGGTGAACAATTTACTCCGTTTATCTCTTTATCAAATGGTCTATCTTGATAAAGTGCCGGAGCGAGCTATTATTCATGAAGCGGTTAATATTGCAAAGAAGCGCGGTCATAAAGGAATTGCTAGTATGGTTAATGGTGTGCTCCGTTCTATTCAACGAGAAGGTGTACCAGATACGAAGACGATTCAAGATGATACGGAGCGTATTTCTATTGAAACGAGTCATCCGCTCTGGCTTGTGAAACGATGGATCGTTGCATATGGCGCCGAAAAAACAGAAGCTATGTGCCAGCATAATTTAACAGTACCTGACCAGACAGTCCGTGTAAACGAAATGAAGATGACACGTCATGAGGCGATTGAAAAACTTCAAGAAGAAGGATTTGATGCATCGCCTTCTGACGTGTCATCACATGCAATACGGATTGCAAAAGGCAACGCTGCGAAATCATCGTTATATACAAAAGGCATCATTTCTATTCAAGATGAAAGTTCCATGCTTGTAGCGCCGGTTTTAGGCGCATCACCAGGACAGCATGTTCTCGATATGTGTGCGGCGCCTGGGGGGAAAACAGCTCATATTTCAGAATTAATGAATAACAAAGGGCATATTGATGCACTTGATATTCATGAACATAAATTGAAACTTGTAAAACAAAATGCAGAACGGCTCTCACTTTCAAACATTCATGTTCAAAAAAAAGATGCGAGGCAAGCTGGTGACATTTTTGAAAAGGAAACATTTGATGCGATTCTCGTTGATGCTCCGTGCTCCGGACTGGGTGTTATTCGCCGGAAACCGGATTTGAAATACGCCAAGACGGAAAAAGATTTGGAGAACTTGCAGACGATTCAGTTGAATATTTTAGCGGCGGCGGCACCTTTAGTAAAAGAAAATGGTGTGCTTGTTTACAGTACATGTACAGTAGATAAAGAAGAAAATGAAGGAACGGTTACGACATTTTTAGCCACTCATCCGGAATTTCAGCCTGAGCCGCTTGAACATATCTCTATACAGCCGAAGTCCACTATGCTGCAAGTATTTCCAGACGACTTTGGTGGTGACGGATTTTTTATTAGTAAATTTAGAAAGAAGGCAAAACATATATGAACGCAGTAACGAAAAAACAAACAGATGAACCGAAGCCGAAGCCATCGATATATTCATTGGAGCTTCATGAACTAAAAGACTGGCTCTTAGAAAATGGGGAAAAACCTTTCCGTGCCGATCAAATTTTTGACTGGCTCTATATAAAGCGAGCAACATCAGTAAACGATATGACAAACGTATCAAAAGAATTACGTGAAAAATTAGATCAGTCCTTTTTGTTTACCTCATTAAAAACAGCCATCCAGCAAGAATCAGCCGACGGGACGATTAAATTTTTATTTGAACTGCATGATGGATATTCAATCGAAACGGTATTAATGCGTCATGAATATGGCAACTCTGTTTGTGTGACAACACAGGTTGGCTGCCGCATTGGCTGTACGTTTTGTGCATCGACACTAGGTGGATTGAAACGAAACCTGGAAGCTGGCGAAATTGTCGCACAAGTTGTAAAAGTACAGCAGGCACTTGATGAAGTGGGAGAACGTGTTAGTTCTGTTGTTATTATGGGAATTGGGGAGCCATTTGATAATTACGATGAAATGATGTCCTTTTTGCACATTATTAACCATGAAAAAGGCTTAAATATCGGTGCCCGCCACATTACTGTATCAACGAGCGGCATCGTGCCGAAAATTTACAAATTTGCGGATGAAAAAACACAAATTAATTTCGCTGTGTCTCTTCATGCACCAAATGATGAATTACGCACAAAGTTAATGCCGATTAATCGAGCGTATAAATTAAAAGATTTAATGGAAGCTATTCGTTACTATACGGAAAAAACAGGACGCCGTATTAGCTTTGAATACGGTTTGTTCGGTGGTGAAAATGATTCGATTGCTCATGCGGAAGAACTAGCGGCGCTTATTAAAGGAATTAAATGCCATGTGAATTTAATTCCAGTCAACTATGTACTCGAACGTGATTATGTTCGCACACCCCGCAATAAAATCTTTGAATTTGAAAAAACATTGAAACAGAATGGCGTTAATGTAACGATTCGCCGTGAGCAAGGAACGGATATTGATGCGGCATGCGGACAACTCCGTGCGAAAGAGCGTGCCAGCGAAACGAGGTGATCAGTGTGAATGCTGTATTTCAAACGGACAGAGGCCGTGTTCGTGTTCATAATGAAGATCATGGCGGCGTGTTTTATCATGGAGATCATTTTTGCTTAGCAGTAGTAGCAGATGGAATGGGCGGTCACAATGCAGGTGATATTGCGAGTCGGATGACGGTTGAAGCGATGGAGCATGCATGGAACACGTCGGCATCAACTATTAAATCATCCGATGATGCAGTTGAATGGCTGAAATCAATTATTTTAGTTATTAATAAGGATATTTTGAATCATGCAAATGAACATTCTGAATGCAGTGGTATGGGAACAACTCTTGTCGCTGCATTATGTACAGAGAAATTTTGTACTATTGCCAGCGTCGGCGATAGCCGGTGCTATTTGCAAAGTGAAAATGGTTTTACGCAAATAACAGAAGACCATTCACTCGTCAATGAACTTGTGAAATCTGGAGAGATCACACGTGAAGAAGCGGAAAATCACCCGAAAAAAAATGTGTTGACGCGTGCACTTGGCACGGATGAAAAACTGATCGTTGATTACCGGACGATTATGTTCGAAGAAGAAGATTATTTACTTTTATGCTCAGACGGTCTTTCTAATAAAGTGACGACCGCTCATATGGAACAAGTTCTTCAATCTGCGGATTCATTGTCGCTAAAAGCGGATATACTCGTTCAGATGGCTAATGAAAATGGTGGGGAAGACAATATCACTGTTGTGATTCTCGAACAGTGTGCTGGCAGTGAGAGCGGGTGAGCGGAATGTTAATTGGAAAACGCTTAAGTGGCCGTTATAAAATTGAACGGATGATTGGCGGCGGTGGTATGGCTCATGTCTATCTTGCCCGCGATATCATATTAGAACGCAATGTGGCGATTAAAGTGCTTCGTTTTGATTTTGCAGGAGAAGATGAGTTTTTGCGCCGGTTTCAACGAGAAGCTCAAGCTGCATCGAGTCTTATCCACCCGAATATTGTTAGTATTTACGATGTCGGAGAAGAAGACAATGTCAATTTTATTGTGATGGAATATGTAGATGGCATGACAGTAAAAGAATACATTCAGCAATATTCACCTCTTCCATATGAAAAAGTAATCGATATTATGAAACAGATGACGGCAGCGGTAGCATTCGCACATCAGCACTCGATTATTCATAGGGATGTAAAACCACATAATATGTTAATTGATCACGATGGCACGGTGAAAATGACTGATTTCGGTATTGCGATGGCGATGAGTGCAACGTCGATTACACAGACGAACACGGTTCTTGGCTCTGTTCATTACATTTCCCCGGAGCAGGCAAGGGGTGGAATGGCAACAAAAAAGTCAGACATATACGCTCTTGGTATTGTGATGTACGAGTTGTTAACAGGGAGGCTTCCTTTTTCAGGGGAGTCAGCTGTTTCCATTGCTTTAAAGCATTTGCAATCTGAGACACCGTCTGTAAAGCAATTATACCCAACGATTCCACAAAGTATTGAAAATATCGTGCTTCATGCGACAGCGAAAGATCCATTTCACCGATATGCGAATACAGAAGAAATGGAAGTAGACCTGTCCACTGCATTGGAAGACTATCGCCTTCATGAAGAGAAATTTACTATACCAGATGAAGATGATGAAGAGACGAAATCAATTCCGATTATTGTATCAAAGCCTCTAGAACGAATAATGGCTACACCAGTGCCGGAAGAAAAGACGGAGAAACCAAACCTAAAGAAAAAACGCAAAAAGTGGCCATGGTTTCTTGCCGTAATCTTGTTAATCACGATAGCTGCAGTGATTATCTGGCCGGCTATAACAGCGCCGAAAGAAATTGAAGTACCTGATACAACAGAGGACAAACTGGATGCCGCGGCATCTAAACTTGTCACAGCAGGGCTCGTTGTCGGAGAATCATATGAAGAATTTAATGCGCATATTGCAGAAGGAAAAGTGATTTATACGGATCCTGGGGCCGGTGAGACTGTGAAAGAAAATAGCACGGTGAACTTGTATGTGTCTGCCGGCAAAGAGCAAGTAGAAATGACAGATTACGTAGGAAAGACATTGGAAGAAACACGCGAATTGTTGGAAGAAGCGAGATTTCGAAATGTGGATGTAGAAATGATTCATGATGAAAGTGAAGCAGGAACCGTGATGGAACAAAATCCTGAAGCTGGTGAAAAAGTTATTCCGGAAGAAGTAGATGTAGAATTAACTGTAAGCGCGGGTCTTGCCAATGTTATCCTTATTGATTTGACAGACTACAACAAAAAAAGTCTTGAAGATTATGCGGACTCTGCTGGTATTATTATCGATATTGCGGGAGAAGACTATTCAGATACAGTCGATGCAGGACAGGTTCTGACGCAAATACCAGAGGCAGGCAATGAAATTGCACCAGGCAGCACGGTCAAAGTCACTTTATCAAAAGGACCGGAAAAAATTCCACCCAAGCTGATTAGAAAAGACATTGTAATTCCTTATGAGCCGGAAACAGAAGGTGAAACGCAAGAAGTACAGATCTATATTGAAGATATCGACCATAGTATGACGGAACCGTATGAGAAGTTTTTAATTACTGAAGATACAGAGCGGACGCTTGAATTTGTCATTGAAAAGGAATCAAAAGCGGGATATAAAGTCATACGTGACCAAATTGTGATAATGGATGAATCGATTCTATTCCCGGAAGAAGAAAATGAATAAGGTGGTGCTTCATGCCAGAAGGCAAAATTATTAAAGCGTTGAGTGGATTTTACTATGTTCTAAACGAAGAAAAAATTATTCAATGCCGGGGGCGTGGGATATTCAGGAAACAGAATATCACGCCGCTCGTCGGTGATTATGTAGAATATGAAGCGGAAAATGATAAAGAAGGATATGTTTTATCGATTGAAGAGCGTAAAAATGAACTTACCCGTCCGCCTATCGCGAATCTTGATCAGGCGGTGCTCGTTTTTTCAGCCATGGAGCCTTCGTTTAGCACAACACTTTTAGATCGTTTTCTCGTGTTAATTGAATCAAAAGATATTGAACCGATTATTTGTATTACGAAAACGGATTTACTAAATAAAGTAGATGAATTGGCACACTATGTGTCAAATTATCGGAATATTGGTTACACCGTGATCGAGACATCATCTGAAACGTTCAATGGCCTGGAAGCACTCGGTGATTATTTAAAAGGAAAAACGTCTGTTTTTGCCGGGCAGTCGGGTGTCGGTAAATCATCTTTGTTGAATGCGATTCGTCCGGATCTGCGTTTGAAAACAGATGAAATATCTAATTCCCTCGGCCGAGGCAAGCATACGACTCGTCACGTGGAACTCATTCCAGCAGCAGGTGGATTAGTCGCTGATACACCGGGATTCAGTTCGCTTGATTTTGAAGGAATTGAAGTAGAAGAGTTGTCATCTTGCTTTCCAGAAATGGCGGAAAGGAGCAACGCATGTAAATTCCGAGGTTGCATTCATGTGAATGAGCCGAAATGTGCGATCAAAAAAGCAGTAGAGGATGGAGACATTCCAACGCACCGTTATGATCATTATTTGCAATTTATCGAGGAAATTAAAGAGAGAAAGCCGAGGTATTAGTTGTGATGATCAAAACTATCTACAATAAAGAAAATCTGGGATCTGCGATTAAAAACATTTGCTCAGCGGCGGAAAACGCATGATTATCAGTATTGTAGCCGGCGGGCCAGAGCAGGAACTGCCAGATTTGCGGTTATTAGATATAGGAGACACTGTATGGATTGGAGTGGACCGCGGAGCGCTTTATTTACTGAACCGTGGAATCATACCGATGAAAGCACTCGGTGATTTCGATTCAGTCTCTGATAAAGAAAGACAAAAAATCATCAATGCTGTTCCTGACCATGTCCAGTATCCTGCTGAAAAAGATGAAACGGATTTGGAAATTGCATTAACGTATGCCATTAGTAAGAAGCCAGATGCAATCCATTTATATGGTGTGACGGGTGGCCGGCTTGATCACTTTTTCGGTGCTGTGACGCTTCTTATGAAAGATGAAGTAATGAACGAGGGAATAGCTGTTTCGATTATTGATCGGTACAACCACATTGCATTATATAAACCAGGGCGGATAGAAGTAGAGGCGGCAGAAAACGATCATTATTATTATTCGTTTTTTGCGATGAACGAAAAAGTGGAAGAATTGACACTCGAAGGTTTTAAATACCCGCTTGTCAGTCATTTGCTAAAAAGCGGTTCATCCAGGTGTGTGAGCAATGAAATAATCGGAAAAAAAGCGGTCTTTTCATTCCAATCAGGCATATTAATGGTTATAAGAAGTAGTGACGGGGGGATGAACCGTTGAAATTTTATACATTAAAGCTGCCCAAATTTGTAGGTGGAATGATTCGAATGGTCTTATCTGCAGGGAAAAAGAACAAATAAAAAGCACCTGTGCATGGTGTATGAACTGTGCACAGGTGCTTTTTTATTATGAAAAATTAAACACGTTCAACTTTTCCAGATTTAAGCGCACGAGCGGAAACCCATACACGTTTCGGTTTACCGTCTACGAGGATGCGAACTTTTTGCAGGTTAGCTCCCCATATACGTTTGCTTGAATTCATCGCGTGTGAACGATTGTTTCCAGTGCGTGCTTTACGGCCAGAGATTACACATTGTTTTGGCATTTTATTCACTCCTTACTGTTCAGGATTCATATAGTCTATTTTATATTTGCAAGACACTTAAATAATTTATCATAATAACATAACGAATGCAACTACTTAAACAAAGTCTTTCAAGAAAGAAACCTTGACAGTGAAAAAGTCGGCCTATCTTGTTTAGTAAGTTGTGAACATATATATAAGTATAGTAAAATGACAATAGTTCGATTCGCAAGGAGGGACTTTTCGTGACGATTGAATTAAAAACAGAACTTGGACACATTGATATTTCAAATGAAGTCATTGGGATGATTGCCGGTGGTGCAGCAGTGGATTGCTATGGAATTGTCGGAATGGCCTCGAAAAAGCAGTTGAAAGATGGCATTACTGAAATTTTGCGCCGTGAAAACTTTACGCGTGGTGTCATTGTTCGCCAAGAAGAGGATCAAGTGTTTATCGATATGTATATTATCGTCAGCTATGGAACGAAAATTTCAGAAGTAGCAAGCAATGTTCAATCAAAAGTTAAATATACACTTAATAAAACAGTTGGCCTTTCGGTTGATTCTGTTAATATTTTTGTACAGGGTGTACGGGTAACAAGCCCTTAGTATAAGGAGGAAACTTCGTGGTGATTAATTCATTGGACGGGGCCAGGCTGGCTAAGATGGTACAAGCTGGTGCACAGCATCTATCAGCGAATGCTGCAATGGTCGATGCGCTGAACGTTTTCCCGGTTCCGGACGGAGATACAGGAACAAATATGAATTTGTCTATGACGTCTGGAGCAAAAGAAACGGAACAAAACAAACAAATGCACTTTGGCAAAACAGCGGAAGCGCTCGCAAAAGGGCTTTTAATGGGGGCGCGTGGAAACTCGGGTGTGATTTTATCGCAACTGTTCCGCGGGTTTTCAAAAGCGATTGCGGGTAAACAGGAAGTAACAGCTATTGAATTGGCTGCTGCTTTTGAAGCTGGTGTGCAGACAGCGTATAAAGCGGTCATGAAACCGGTTGAAGGAACAATTTTAACCGTTGCTAAAGATGCGGCGAAAAAAGCAGTAGCGACTGCGCAGACTGAAACAAATGTTGTCGCTGTTGTCAAAGCGCTTGTGGAAGAGGGACAGGCTTCATTGAATCGGACGCCTGATCTTTTGCCTGTATTAAAAGAAGTCGGTGTTGTCGACAGCGGCGGTCAGGGACTTCTGCTTGTATACGAAGGATTCCTAGCTGAATTAAAAGGAGAAGCACTTCCGGCGGCTCTCTCGACGCGTCAAGACTTGATAGACATTGTCAGTGCTGAACATCATAAAAGCGTTCAAAGTTTTATGAATACAAAAGACATTGAATTTGGCTATTGCACGGAATTTATGGTGAAATTTGATGCTGAAAGACTAGCAAAACATCCATTTTCAGAAGAAGGGTTCCGTGATGAATTAAGTGAATATGGAGACTCATTGTTAGTCATTTCAGATGATGAAATGGCGAAAGTGCACATTCATGCGGAACATCCAGGTGATGTACTGACAATTGGACAAAAATATGGCAGTTTGATCAATATGAAAATTGAAAATATGCGTGAACAGCATAGTGCTATTATAGAGGGCTCCATTAAAGAACCAAAACAAACAGAAAAAGCCCGTTATGGCGTCGTTACTGTCGCAATGGGCGCAGGTATTGCGGAACTGTTTAAAAGCATCGGTGCTACATTTGTCATTGAAGGTGGACAAACGATGAACCCCTCCACAGAAGATATTGTAAAAGCCATTCATGATTCTCATGCGGATCACGTCATCGTATTACCAAATAATAAAAACATTATTATGGCAGCGGAACAGGCAGCAGAAGTATCTGAAGCAAGTGTTATCGTTATACCGACAAAAACGGTTCCGCAAGGTCTTGCAGCACTGATTGCCTTTAATCCGGATGGAGACGAACAGACGAATAAAAAGACAATGACAAGTGCTGCCGGCGATGTGAAGACAGGGCAGATCACATATGCCGTTCGTGATACGAGCCTCGACGGTATTGACATTAAGAAAAACGACTTTATGGGCCTTGCAGAAGGAAAAATCACGGTAACAAATCAAAATAAAATGACAGTTGTGACTGAACTTCTTGAGACGCTTCTCGACGATGAATCAGAAATTGTGACCGTCATTTATGGACAGGATGCAACGGAGACAGAAGTCGAGCAAGTTGTATCTTATATTCAAGAAAAATTTCCTGATACGGAAGTCGAAGTCCATAATGGACAGCAGCCGCTTTATACGTTTATTTTTTCCATTGAATAACAGGAGGAGAGGGAGACATCTCTCTCTTTTTCTTATTTTTAGAAAGGAGGGAACGATGTGAATACAGCTGAATCACCGCTGCAATTGCCGGTCAGCGTCTTGAACGGAGCCGGAAAAGAAACGGAAATGTCACTAGCAGGTATTGGTATATTAACGGTCGGTGACTTAATGGAATTCGTGCCAGCACGGTATGATGATATGCGTTTAAAAAACCCGTCCGAAGCTGCACATGACGAGAAAGTGACAATTGAAGGAACAATTCAAACAGAGCCGTCTGTCATGTACTATGGAAAAAAGAAATCAAGACTTACATTTAAGATGCTTTCCGGTCCGCATGTAATTAACGTGACGTTTTTTAATCAGCCATATTTAAAGAAGAAAGCGGGCATAGGTGATACGGTAACGGTGACGGGAAAATGGGATCGTCATCGTCTGGCGTTGTCTGGTCAAGTACTAGAAGCAGGACAGTACAGACGTGAGATGGATTTTGAAGCAGTTTATTTGTTAAGAAATGCCATTTCCCTTAAATTATTTCGTAAGCTTGTTTTACAGGCCATTGATTTATATGGCTCATATATTGAAGAAACATTGCCGGAAAATATTTTGCGAAAATATCGGCTTATGGATCGGAAAGAGGCAATCAGGGCACTTCATTTCCCAGAATCACAGGAAGAAATGAAACAAGCCCGGCGTCGTTTTGTTTATGAAGAATTTTTTCGTTTTCAGCTGAAAATGCAGGCACTCCGCAAAGTAATCCGTGAGCAATCGGGTGGGGTGGTGCAAAAATATGATCTCGTTAAATTAAAAAAATTAATCGATTCATTGCCATTTGAACTGACGAATGCGCAGAAAAAAGCGGTGAATGAAATTTGTGCAGATATGAAATCACGTTATCGAATGAACCGGCTTTTGCAAGGTGATGTGGGAAGTGGTAAAACAGCTGTGGCGACATTGGCACTATACGCTTCTGTCACAGCTGGTTATCAGGGAGCACTTATGGTCCCAACAGAAATTTTAGCCGAGCAGCATGCAAAATCGCTTCATGATATGCTTGAACCGTTCGGTGTTCATACTGCTCTTTTAACGGGAACAGTTAAAGGAAAAAAAAGGAGACTGCTTCTTGAGACGCTTGCTGCGGGGGAGATCGATATTTTAATTGGAACGCATGCGCTCATTCAGGATGACGTTCTATTTCACAACTTAGGTCTGGTTATCACGGATGAACAGCATCGCTTCGGTGTCAATCAACGCCGCATTTTACGGGGGAAAGGGAAGAATCCAGATGTGTTGTTTATGACAGCCACACCGATTCCAAGAACACTTGCGATTACTGTATTTGGTGAAATGGACGTATCGATTATTAACGAAATGCCGGCAGGACGAAAAGTGATCGAGACTTATTGGGCGAAAGAAGAAATGCTTGGCCGTGTACTTGATTTTACCGAAAAAGAATTACGAAAAGGGAGACAGGCCTATGTTATCTGTCCGCTCATTGAAGAATCAGAAAAGCTTGATTTTCAAAATGCACTTGATGTACATGCACAATTGAGCAGTTATTTTCATGGGAAATTTACAGTGGGTCTTATGCATGGCCGTTTGTCGGGTGATGAAAAAGAGGCGGTCATGAAATCATTTAGTGCCAATGAATTGAACGTTCTTGTATCAACCACGGTCGTTGAAGTCGGTGTAAATGTACCCAATGCGACGGTGATGATTATATATGATGCGGAACGATTTGGTTTGTCGCAGCTTCATCAGCTGCGAGGACGTGTTGGACGCGGGTCTGAGCAATCGTACTGTATGCTTATTGCGGACCCGAAATCGGAAACAGGGAAAGAGCGGATGACAGCCATGACGGAAACAAATGATGGATTTGTCCTCAGTGAAAAAGATTTAGAGTTGCGTGGACCAGGCGATTTTTTCGGCCGAAAGCAAAGTGGATTGCCTGAATTCAAAATGGCCGATATGGTTCATGACTATCGGGTGCTTGAGACGGCACGGGAAGATGCACAGACATTCATTGACTCTCCATCATTTTGGACAGATGAGGAATATCATCTTTTACGGACTATATTAACAGAATCAGGCGTACTGTCTAATGAAAAGCTTGACTGAGAATGCAAGATTATCCTTGCATTCTTTTTTTGTTGTCTCTATACTAATTTTAGTACCTAGTCCTAATATCGGATGGATGGTGGCGAATAAAATGAGAAGAACAAAAAAAGAGCGGCAGGAACATCTTCAGGAAACGATTCAGGCTAATCCTTTTGTGACAGATGAAGAGTTGGCGGGACAATTTCATGTCAGCGTCCAAACGATCCGACTTGATCGGATGGAGCTATCGATTCCTGAATTACGTGAACGAATAAAATATGTAGCAGAACGAAACATGGATGATGAAGTGAGGTCTCTTCCGATTGAAGAAGTAATCGGTGATATTATTGATATTGAACTGGATAAAAGTGCGATTTCGATTTTTGACGTAAAAAAAGAACATGTATTTAGACGAAATGGTATTGCGCGCGGCCACCACTTATTTGCTCAGGCAAATTCCCTCGCTGTTGCCGTCATAAATGATGAAATGGCGCTGACAAGAAAAGCGGATATCCAGTTTACACGTTCAGTAAGAGAAGGCGAGCGTATTGTGGCGAAAGCGAAAGTGATCCGCACAGAAAAATTGCAAACAATAGTAAAAGTATCAAGTTTTGTCGGCAGCGAACTTGTTTTTCGCGGAGAATTCTCTATGTTCCGTGCGCAGTTACCAGATAAGGAGGGCCAAGATGAAATTGGCAATTGATGCAATGGGCGGCGACAATGCACCGGAGCAAATTATACTTGGAGTGAATCGGGCATTGAAGCAAATACCAGAACTCGAATTACTCGTGTTCGGAGACGAACAGAAAATACGTACATATTTAGACGTGAACAGTCGGGTGGAGGTTATTCATGCTCCGGATGTTATTCTAGGTACTGATGAGCCAGTTCGGGCTGTTCGCAGGAAGAAAGAGTCATCGCTCGTAATGATGGCATCAGCGATCGCAAATAATGAAGCTTCGGCATGTGTATCTGCTGGTAATACAGGAGCGTTAATGGCTGCAGGGCTTTTTATCGTCAGCCGTATAGATGGTATTGAACGTCCGGCACTTGCCCCAACGTTGCCGACGATTGACGGGAGAGGATTCGTCCTGCTTGATGCGGGTGCTAATTCGGATGCAAAACGAGAGCATTTGCTTCAATATGCTATTATGGGCTCTGTGTATGCAGAAAAAGTGCGAGGCATTGACAATCCGCGCGTAGGCTTGCTGAATATCGGTACAGAAGAGAAAAAAGGGAACGATTTGACGAAAGCCGCTTTTACACTTTTAAGTGAAGCAAATGATCTTAACTTTATCGGCAACATCGAATCACGTGATTTGCTCAACGGAGTGGCTGATGTTGTCGTAACAGACGGATTTACAGGCAACATGGTATTAAAAACAATCGAAGGGACAGCGCTGTCTGTTTTCTCGATGTTAAAAACGGCTCTCACCTCTTCAACGAAATCAAAAGTCGGTGCCGTATTGTTAAAAGACGAGCTGCGCAAATTGAAAAATAAAATGGACTATACAGAATATGGCGGTGCCGGCCTTTTTGGTTTAAAAGCATCGGTTATTAAAGCGCACGGTTCATCGGATGCAAATGCATTTTTCCATGCGATTGAACAGGCATATAAAATGGCAAAGTCAAACGTACCAGCAATTATTGAAAAACAAATTTCTAGTGGAAAGGAAGATTCAAAATAATGGGGAAAATTGCTTTTGTTTTTCCAGGACAAGGGTCACAAATGGTTGGAATGGGGAAATCACTTGCGGATCAGCATGAGGACATCCGGACGATGTTCAATCAAGCGGACGAAAAACTTGGATATTCGTTAACGGATATTATGTTTAATGGTCCAGATGAGCAACTAACGTTAACAACAAATGCACAGCCAGCTCTTTTAGCGACGAGTATGGCTGTATTAAAACGTTTTGAAACAGTAGGTGTTACACCGGACTATACAGCAGGTCACAGTCTTGGTGAGTATACTGCTCTAGCAGCAGCTGGTGCTATTACATTTGAAAAAGCGGTTGTTGCTGTCCATCAGCGGGGAAAATTGATGGAAGAAGCGGTACCGGCAGGCCTCGGTGCAATGGCAGCCGTCCTAGGCATGGATCGTGATGCACTAGAAGAAGAGATGATAGAAATCTCAAGAAGCGGTGCAATTGTAGCCGCCGCCAATTATAACTGTCCGGGTCAAATTGTCATTTCCGGATCAAAAGAAGGCGTTGAAAAAGCGTCAGAACGATTAAAAGAAAAGGGAGCTAAGCGGGTTATTCCCCTTAACGTCAGCGGGCCATTCCATTCACCGCTTATGAAACCAGCGGCTGAAAAATTGCGTGTAGTACTTGATGCTGCGAATGTTCAAATGAGCAACGTACCGGTTATGGCGAATGTCGATGCGAAACCTGTGACAGATGCAGAAACGATTAAAGAAAATCTCGTTCGCCAGCTGTATTCGCCTGTTTTATGGGAAGACAGTGTAAATGCCCTATTGAACGAAGGGGTTGATACGTTTATTGAAATTGGTTCAGGTACAGTGCTATCTGGATTAATAAAAAAAGTAAATCGCCGCGTTCGTACGTTTGCGGTGAGTGATGAGGAATCGATTATGAAAACAGCGGCAGCACTGAAGGAGGAAACAAAATGAATCTTGATGGAAAAATAGCACTTGTCACCGGTGCATCACGTGGAATTGGCAAAGCGATTGCGCTTGAACTAGCGAGACTCGGCGCTGATGTAGTGATTAACTATGCAGGCAATGAACAAAAAGCAAAGGACGTTTCAGAAGAAATTAAAGCGATAGGCCGCCGGTCATTCATTATTCAGTGCGATATTTCTGATAGCGATGCTGTTCAGTCAATGGTGAAAGAAACAGTGGATCAATTTGGCCGTCTTGATATTCTTGTCAACAATGCAGGCATCACACGTGATAACTTACTTATGCGTATGAAAGAACAAGAGTGGGATGACGTTATTAATACGAATTTAAAAGGTGTATTCCTTTGTACAAAAGCGGTGACGCGTCAGATGATGAAACAGCGGAGCGGCAGGATTATTAACATATCTTCTGTAGTCGGCCGAATCGGCAATGCGGGTCAAGCAAACTACACAGCGGCCAAAGCGGGAGTGATTGGTTTGACGAAAGCGTCAGCACGTGAACTAGCAGCACGGGGCATTACCGTCAATGCAATTGCACCAGGCTTTATTGCAACAGATATGACTGACGAACTGCCAATTGAAGCAAAAGAACAGTTAATAGGGCAAATCCCGCTTGGTACGCTTGGTGAAGTGGAAGATATCGCGGCTGCGGCTGCATTTTTAGCGAGTAATGGGGCTAAATATATTACGGGTCAGGTCCTTGGTGTCGATGGTGGCATGGCAATGTAAGAAAAGACGTGTTCTAAGACTGCAAATCGACTATAATACATTGAGGGGAGGTGAATCATAGTGGCAGATGTATTAGAACGTGTAACAAAAATTATCGTCGATCGTCTAGGTGTGGAAGAATCACAAGTTAACCTTGATGCGAAATTCAAGGAAGATCTTGGTGCCGATTCTCTTGACGTTGTTGAGCTTGTTATGGAGCTGGAAGACGAATTTGATGTGGAAATTTCCGATGATGACGCGGAAAAAATTACGACGGTAGGCGACGCTGTAACATACATAAACAGCAAAAATTAATCGTCTATTAATGGCAGATCCGCTAGTGCGGGTCTGCTTTTTCAATTGTCTTTGCGCTATGCATTTTTTTCAGATAAACTGTTTTTGTATGCAATTTAACTTTTTCGGAGGAACATCAATGAAGAAAACAAATCGGGAGCAACGTTATTCCGAACGGAAAGATATGGAATTTAAACGATTTCAAGAAACCATGGATATCCGTTTTCAAAACGAATTATTATTAAAACAAGCATTTACCCATTCATCATATGTGAATGAACATCGGAGAAAACCATACGAAGACAATGAGCGGCTCGAATTTCTTGGGGATGCTGTACTAGAACTGACCGTATCGCAATTTTTATATAAAACATATCCGGTCATGTCTGAAGGGGAATTGACGAAATTGCGTGCAGCTGTCGTCTGTGAACCGTCACTTGTCATGTTTGCAAATGAACTTGAATTTGGCAAGCTCATTTTACTTGGCAAAGGAGAGGAAATGACTGGTGGAAGAATGCGTCCAGCTCTTCTAGCCGATGTGTTTGAATCCTTTGTCGGTGCGCTCTATTTAGATCAAGGAATGGAAGCTGTTATTCCTTTTTTAGAACGGGTTATCTATCCTAAAATCAGCGCCGGTGCTTTTTCTCATGTGATGGATTTTAAAAGTCAGCTACAGGAATATGTACAGCGTGAATTAAAAGGGGCACCCACGTACTGCATTTTAGAAGAAAAAGGTCCAGCGCATCATAAAGAATTTGTCACTGAAGTGTCGTTAAATGGAACAGTGCTCGGCCGTGGTGCCGGTCGATCGAAAAAAGAAGCAGAACAGTTTGCAGCACAAATGGCGCTAGATAACATGAAACAACAATCGAATTAAAAGACAGGTGGATAGGCATGATCCTGAAAAAGCTCGATATTGCGGGGTTTAAATCATTTGCTGGAAAAGTGTCGCTCGAATTTATGCTTGGCGTAACTGCAGTAGTTGGTCCAAACGGTTCTGGAAAAAGTAATATTACGGAAGCCATCCGCTGGGTACTTGGTGAACAATCGGCGAAAAGTTTACGCGGAGGGAAAATGGAAGATGTCATTTTTTCTGGCAGTGATTCAAGAAGGAAATTGAACGAAGCAGCTGTGACAATTACGCTCGATAACAAGGATGGTGCGCTACCGCTCGAATACAGTGAAGTAAGCATTATGCGCCGTGTAAATCGGAACGGTGACAGTGAATATTTTATTAATAAGCAAAGCTGTCGTCTGAAAGATATTATAGAATTATTTATGGATTCCGGTCTCGGCCGCGGAGCTTTTTCAATTATTGGACAAGGCCGCGTTGATGAAATTTTGAACAGTCGCCCAGAAGAAAGGCGATCGATTTTTGAAGAAGCAGCCGGAGTGTTGAAATATAAAACGCGTAAAAAACAGGCGGAACAAAAACTTAAGGAAACAGAAGAAAATGTAAGCCGCGTGAACGATATTTTACATGAACTTGAACAACGGGTGGAACCGCTTGAAATGCAGGCGTCTGCAGCGAGAGATTATTTGGAGAAAAAAGCCGAGTTAAAAGAAATTGAGGCGGGGGTATGGGCACATGATATCGCTGAGTCTCATAAGGAATGGGAACGTCAAAAAGAAGAAAAAAAGAGAAATGAACAACAGGCAGATAGATTGTCTGAACAAGTAGAATCTATTGAGGCATTAATGAAAATCGTGGAACAGGATTTGAAGCAGCTTGGTGAACAGGAAGAGGCTGCTCAGCAAAATTTACTTACCATTATTGAATCGCTTGAAAAAATTGAAGGTAAACGCCGGCTTATGGATGAGCGTCTAAAAAATGCCTCATACAATGAAGAACGTTTGGCAAAATCACTTGAAGAAGCAGAGCGAAAACGTGCATCTTTGAAAGCATCGAGAGAAGAAGCAAGTACACTTGCAAAATTAAAGGAGGAAGAACTTGAAAAGCTAAAGCGTGAAGCGGCAGATAAAGAGACACTTTTTCAAGCTTTTTCCGAAAATGCTGAAGAAAAAATCGAATCGTTAAAATCAGAATACATTGATCATTTAAATCATGCAGCGGCAGCGAAAAATGAGCTGCGCGAGATGGATCGGCAGTTCGAGCGGCTTACATTACGATTTATCCGTCTTGGCGGTAGCAATAATCAATACTTGCACGAACGCCAATTACTTGAAGAAGAAAAACAGAAACTTGAACAAGCGCGGATAGAAGCCGAACAGAAACTGAATGAGCATAACGCTTATTATAGAGAAGCAAAAAAAGAACGTGATATCGCAAAAGAAACAATCGAAAAACGGCGTACTGCTCTATATAAAGCGTATCAAATTTTGCAGGAAGCATTGTCACGTCGTGATTTGCTGTCGTCGCTAGAAGACGAATATGCCGGTTTTTATTCTGGTGTAAAAGAAGTATTAAAAGAAAAAAACAATCGGCTGCCTGGCGTCATCGGTGCTGCTGCTGAACTGATCCGAGTCCCGAAAGAATATGAACTAGCGATCGAAACCGCTCTTGGCGGTGCAATGCAGCATATTTTAGTGACAGACGAGCAGTCTGCGCGTGCAGCGATTGCATTTTTGAAAAAAAATAAATACGGAAGAGCGACATTTTTACCGCTTTCGACGGTGAAAGAAAAAACACTTCCGGATCATGTACGGTCATCCATTCGCCAGGAAAAAGGATTTCTCGGTACAGCGAATGAACTTGCTAATTACGATGAGCAATATGCCGGGGCAGCAGGTCATTTGCTTGGACATGTTATTATTGCAGCTTCACTTGAAGAAGCAAACCATATTGCCCGCAAAATAAACCACCGTTACCGTATTGTAACTGTAGACGGTGATGTTGTGAATGCAGGCGGTTCAATGACAGGCGGTTCGGTGAAAAAAACAGGCGTATCGTTAATTGGACGGAAAAATGAACTCGATACATTGAACAGCCGGATCGAAGCGATGGAGGGAAAAACAGCATCTGCTGAACAAGAAGTAAAGTCTTTGCAAATTCGTTCTGTCGAGCAAGATCAACATGTGCAGAAGCTGGAAGAAATGGGTGAAAAGTACCGACAGTCATTGCAGGATGTGAAAAACCAGCTCTTGGAATGGTCATTTAACGAACAGTCCATCAATGACCGTTTAGCCGTATACGATGCAGAAAAAAGGGAGTTTGATGATGAACAAACTTTTCTGCAAAAAAGAAAAAAAGAAGTAGAAGTAACGCTGAAAGAAGAAGAAGAGTCGATTCAATCACTTGATCGTCAAATAGCTTTACTAGAATCAAAGCGGAAGTCAGCCTCTGCTGAGCGTGAAAATCTCGCATCGGAATTGAATATACTTCGTCCGAAAATCGCGGTATTGAGTGAACAGCTTGATTATAAAAAAGAGCAGGAAAACCGTCTTCTTTCAGAATGGACAGATGTAGAAGAAATGTATGGGCACCTTTTAGAAGAGCGTGCGTTTATTCAGAGTGAACAAAGCAACAGCGGCACAACAGGTGTAACACTTGCAAGGCAGTCAGAAGAACGGTCAACTGAGAAAGATCGGACGGTCAAAGAGATTGCCTGTATAAAATCAACTCGTTTGAAAAAAACAGAAGAACTTGAACAAAAAACAAAATCATTAACTGAGTCCCGTCGCTTGTTAAAAGGATTATCTGAAGCGCTGCGCGAGCATGATGTGAAAATTGCCCGTCTTGAAATGGAAATGGACTCGCTTCTGCAAAAACTAAGTGAGTACTATTCGCTTACGTTTGAAGAAGCGCAGCGTGATTATTCACTCAAAAGTCCACTTGATGAAGCGAAACGCCGCATACGATTAATTAAAAAAACGATTGAAGAACTTGGCGATGTAAATATTGGTGCGATTGAAGAATATGAGACGACATTTGCCCGTGTAACTTTTTTACGAGATCAGAAAACAGATCTTGAAGAGGCTAAAGCAACATTGCATGATGTGATGGATGAGATGGATATAGAAATGACGCGGCGTTTTACGGAAACATTTGACGCCATTAAGGCGGAATTTCAGCCAGCTTTTACACAACTATTTGGCGGTGGGCAAGCAGAGCTGAAATTAACGGATCCGAAAGATATTCTTCATTCGGGTGTCGACATCTCGGCCATGCCTCCAGGGAAAAAGCTACAGCATTTAAGCTTGCTTTCGGGCGGCGAACGAGCCCTCACAGCGATTGCGCTGTTATTTGCTATTTTGCGTGTGCGCCCTGTACCATTTTGCATTCTTGATGAAGTAGAAGCGGCGCTCGATGAAGTAAATGTACACCGGTTTAGCCGCTATTTGAAACAGTTCAGTGAAAATACGCAGTTTATCGTTATTACGCACCGGAAGCAGACGATGGAAGAAGCAGATGCACTGTATGGCGTAGCGATGCAGGAGTCGGGCGTGTCAAGTCTCGTATCCGTCCGTCTTGAAGAAGCGGCTGCGTCTATTTAATGTTTGAAAGGAATGAACTAAATGAACTTTTTTAAAAAATTAAAAGAAAAATTTTCTGCTTCAGAGGAACAGGAACAAACAACAGAAAAATATGCGGAAGGCTTAACGAAAACGAGGACTGGGTTTGCAGCGAGAGTCAACAATTTAATCGCCCGTTACCGGAAAATTGATGAAGATTTCTTTGAAGAGTTGGAAGAAATTTTGATCGGAGCCGATGTTGGTTTCGATACAGTGATGGAATTGATTGACGAACTGAAATTGGAAGTGAAGCGACGCAACACGAACGATCCAGCAGCAATTCGCGAAATCATTACTGAAAAATTTGTTGATATTTATTCAGGTGGCAAAGAAGCTGAGTCTGAATTGAACATTCAAGACGGAGAACTGACTGTTATTTTGTTTGTTGGGGTAAACGGTGTCGGCAAAACGACAACGATTGGCAAGCTTGCACATACATTTAAATCAAATGGTAAAAAAGTGATGCTTGCAGCAGGCGATACATTTCGTGCGGGTGCAATCGAACAGTTGGAAGTGTGGGGAGAACGCACCGGTGTTGACGTCATCAAACAGGCGGAAGGTTCGGACCCGGCAGCTGTCATGTATGATGCTGTTCGCGCAGCAAAATCACGCGGTGCAGATATTTTACTTTGTGACACGGCGGGACGTTTGCAAAACAAAGTAAATTTAATGAATGAATTACAAAAGGTAAAGCGGGTCATCGAACGAGAAATTCCTGGCGCTCCACATGAAGTATTGCTTGTCGTGGATGCAACGACTGGTCAAAATGCACTGATTCAAGCGAAAACGTTTAAAGAAGCAACGGATGTATCAGGTATTGTGTTGACGAAGCTAGATGGCACTGCTAAAGGCGGCATTGTACTTGCGATCCGTAAAGAGCTCGGTGTTCCGGTAAAATTCGTTGGACTTGGCGAAAAAATAGATGATTTGCAGCCGTTTAATGCTGAGAAATATGCATATGGATTATTTGCACAGGCATTTGAAGAAAAGGACGAGAAAAACAATGAGGAAGAAAGCGAATAAAAGGAAGTTGTACCTGCTGTTCATCTTTCTTGACAGAAGAGGAAGAAGCAGGTACACTGTTTTGGTGTAAAGGTTTTTCACTTAACGAAGGAGAGGACGGCTATGCTTGAAAAAACGATGCGGATGAATTATCTGTCCGATTTTTATCAGATGCTTCTGACCGACAAGCAGCGTAGCTATATGTCCTTATACTATCTGGATGATTACTCGCTCGGCGAAATCGCTGAAGAGTATGGAGTGAGCCGTCAAGCAGTTTACGACAATATAAAACGCACAGAAGCTATGCTTGAAGAATATGAAGCGAAATTAAAGCTGCTAAATAAATTCCAGCAGCGCAAAGAACTGATCGAGCAGCTAAAGGAATGTGCAGATGCGCATTCCTTGCCGCTCGTTCTAGCGCTTGAGGAACTCGAATAGGGGGACTGTATGATGGCGTTTGAAGGATTGGCCGAACGGCTGCAAGGAACGATGCAGAAAATTCGAGGCAAAGGAAAAGTCTCCGAAGCCGATGTGAAAGAAATGATGCGTGAAGTGCGTCTGGCATTACTCGAGGCGGATGTTAACTTTAAAGTTGTGAAAGAATTTGTTAAAAAAGTAAGTGAACGGTCTGTCGGCCAGGAAGTCATGAAAAGTTTAACACCGGGTCAGCAAGTCATTAAAGTTGTAAAAGAAGAACTGACTGAACTGATGGGCGGGGAAGAAAGCCGAATTGGTACTTCGAAACGGCCGCCGACGGTCATCATGATGGTCGGTTTGCAAGGTGCCGGTAAAACGACGACAACCGGAAAACTGGCTAATTTGCTTCGTAAAAAGTACAATCGGAAGCCGCTTTTAGTCGCGGCGGATGTTTATCGTCCAGCGGCAATTAAACAGCTCGAAACGCTTGGGAAACAGCTGGATATGCCTGTCTTTTCACTAGGTGACCAAGTAAGCCCGGTTGAAATTGCGAAACAGGCGATTCAAAAAGCGAAAGATGAGCATCTTGATTATGTCTTAATCGATACTGCTGGACGTCTTCACATTGATGAAACGCTCATGGATGAATTGAAACAAATTAAAGAGCTTTCTACGCCGGAAGAAATTTTCCTTGTTGTCGATTCAATGACTGGACAAGATGCTGTAAACGTAGCTGAAAGCTTTAATGAACAGTTGGGCATTACGGGCGTCGTGCTGACAAAATTGGATGGCGATACGCGTGGTGGAGCAGCGCTGTCTATTCGTGCTGTCACCGGAAAACCGATTAAATTTATCGGGATGGGTGAAAAGCTCGATGCGCTCGAGTCGTTTCACCCAGAACGTATGGCTTCACGTATTCTCGGGATGGGTGATGTGCTGACGCTCATTGAAAAAGCACAGACGAATGTCGATGAATCGAAAGCGAAAGAGCTCGAGCAAAAAATGCGGACGATGTCGTTCACATTTGACGATTTTCTAGATCAACTCGGGCAGGTGCGCTCTATGGGACCGCTTGATGAAATATTAAAAATGCTACCAGGTGCGAACAAAATGAAAGGCCTCAATAACGTGCAAGTCGATGAAAAACAAATCGGCCGCGTTGAAGCCATTATTCGTTCAATGACAGGTGATGAAAAGCAGCAACCAGAGATTATTAATTCAGGACGCCGTAAACGAATTGCCCGCGGTTCCGGTACATCGATCCAGGAAGTAAACCGTCTTCTTAAGCAATTTGAAGACATGAAAAAAATGATGAAGCAAATGTCCGCCATGCAGCAAAAAGGCAAGAAAAAAGGCGGCATGCCAAAATTACCGTTTATGTAAGAAAAACGAAGCCGGTTGCTCTGGAGTGACGAGCAAAAGAAAGGCTAACGTAATTTTTCAAGGTTCAAAGGGTAAAAAGTGTGGGATCGGGCCGCAACGCCTTCATGATTCATGACCTATGAACCTTGTAAAGAAAAAACACTTTACAACACTTTAACTATTTGGTATTATTCTATCTTGTGTGAAACTATTTCGGAGGTGCTTATTAGCATGGCAGTAAAAATTCGTTTAAAACGTATGGGTTCAAAAAGATCCCCATTCTATCGTATCGTAGTAGCAGACGCTCGTTCACCGCGTGATGGCCGTCAAATCGAAACAATCGGCACGTACAACCCGGTAACGAAACCGGCGGAAGTAAAAATTAACGAAGAACTTGCGCTTAAATGGATGCAAGACGGCGCGAAACCGTCTGACACTGTTCGCAACTTGTTCTCAAACGAAGGCATCATGGAAAAATTCCATAATGCAAAATACAGCAAGTAATTCATTGCGAGACGACAATTCCCCAAAAGAAGGATTCTTTTGGGGAATTGCCATTTTTGTTCCATGAAAAGGAGCGGTGAATGTGCATATTATACAAACAGTATCAGTCGTTCAAGTCGTAACGGATGTATTAAAGAAGGACCGAATGCATGACTATGAAAGTCGGATGCGGCAGCTGGAACGAGAAACCGCACAGCTTCTTTTTGAAAAGAAAAAAGCGGAACGTGCGGGAGCGAAACAGGTGGATGTTGCTGCACGATTTCAACAAGAAATTGACCAGCGCCATGAGAAAATTTCGGTCATTGAATTTCAAATGAGTCAACTTGAAAAGCTGCCGATGGGAACCGAATTGAAGGAACGTGATATTCAATCCGTTGTTGAAGTGAAGGCAGGCGACCGTTTTGATGGAGGAGACGGTGGTACAATTGTTGTAAAAGATGGTGTTATTATTGAAATCCGCAAGCAGAGGTGAATGATATGAGTAAATGGTATAATGTTGGGAAAATCGTCAATACGCATGGATTGCGTGGCGAAGTAAGGGTGCTGTCTCTCACTGATTTTCCAGAAGAACGATATAAAAAAGGCAATACCCTTTCTATTTTTAAAGAAGGCGGCAAAGAGGGGATTCCAGTTACAATTGCTGCACACCGCAAACATAAAACATTTGACTTGCTGACGTTTGAAAATTATACATCAATCCAACTTGTTGAACCGTTTAAAGGCTCAGTTTTAAAAGTGCATGAAGATCAGCTTGGTGATCTCGATGAAGGTGAATTCTATTTTCATGAAATTATCGACTGTGAAGTAAGAACCGTTGGTGGCGACGTTATTGGCCGGGTGAAAGAAGTGCTTACACCGGGCGCAAATGACGTCTGGGTCGTCAGCCGAATCGGTGGGGATGATGCTTATATTCCATATATTGATGACGTCGTGAAGTCTGTTAATATAGATGAGAAAGTCATTATTATTGACCCGATAGACGGGCTGCTGGAATGAAGATCGATGTATTGACACTGTTTCCGGAAATGTTTCAAGGTGTTTTTTCATCCTCCATTATGAAGAAAGCAACGGATAAAGAAAAAGTATCGTTTCGTGCTGTTAATTTCCGTGACTATGCAGACGGGAAGCATAAAGTGGTAGATGATTATCCGTATGGAGGCGGTGCGGGCATGGTATTGAAGCCGCAGCCGTTATTTGATGCGGTAGAGGTGCTGAAAAAAGAAGCGGAAACGGCTCCGCGGATCATTTTAATGTGTCCACAGGGCGAGCGCTATACACAAAAGAAAGCCGAAGAACTTGCAGGGGAAGAACATCTCATTTTTTTGTGCGGCCATTATGAAGGGTATGATGAACGGGTTCGTATCCATCTCGTGACGGATGAGATTTCTATTGGTGACTACGTGTTAACTGGGGGAGAGCTTGGCGCAATGGTTGTTGCAGACAGTGTTGTACGGCTTTTACCCGGTGTACTTGGCAATGATGATTCTGCTGTGCAGGATTCATTTTCTTCAGGGCTGCTTGAACATCCTCATTATACACGTCCCGCAAACTTTAGAGGAATGAAAGTACCGGATATCTTAACATCGGGTAATCATCGTCATATTGACGAATGGCGGCGGGAGCAGTCGTTGAAGCGCACGTGGGAACGCCGTCCAGATCTGTTTGATCACCACCCGTTAACAGAAAAAGAAAAACAACTAATAGATTCATGGCAAGCAAAAAAAACAACTTGATCTATGCAAAATAATATGATAAAATTTCGCGTGTAGTGTGCAAAAGTGCACAACTACATTAAAACGGTGTTCCGCTGCCGCCGATATGCGCGGGTATGAGCATTTGTTAGAAGGAGAGGAAAACAAAATGAACAAATTGATTCAAGAATTAACTCAGGAGCAGCTTCGTTCTGATCTCCCATCTTTCCGTCCGGGAGACACTGTACGCGTACACGTTAAAGTCGTTGAGGGTACACGTGAGCGTATTCAAGTATATGAAGGCGTTGTAATCAAGCGTCGCGGCGGCGGCGTAAGCGAAACATTTACAGTTCGTAAGATTTCTTACGGCGTGGGCGTTGAGCGTGCATTCCCGCTTCATACACCAAAAATCGCAAAAATTGAAGTAATGCGCCGCGGTAAAGTTCGTCGTGCGAAATTGTACTACTTACGCAATCTGCGTGGTAAAGCAGCCCGCATTAAAGAAATCAGATACTAAGTGCATTAAAAGGAGTCTGCCTGCAGGCTCCTTTTTCTTTCAGATTTTGCTGGTTGCATGATATGATAATTTTACTTTGTATGGAGGTGTTATCACGCATGATAGAAGGGAAAAATGAATTTTGGGAATGGACGAAAGCACTGCTCATCGCAGTCGGCATGGCAGCTCTTATTCGATACTTTATATTTGCGCCGATCGTTGTGGACGGTCTATCTATGATGCCGACGCTTGAGAGCGGCGACCGGATGATTGTGAATAAAATGAGCAACCCAGACCGCTTTGATATTGTCGTCTTTCACGCCCCTGAAAATAAAGATTACATCAAACGAGTAATAGGACTTCCAGGTGACACAGTCGAATATAAAGACGATGTTTTATATGTAAACGGTAAAGCATTTGATGAACCGTATTTAAATGAATACAAAAGCGAAGTAACAGATGGTCCCCTTACACCGGATTTTACACTTGCTGAAATAACGGGACAGGAAACAGTACCGGACGGTGAAATATTTGTCCTTGGTGACAACCGTCGCTTTAGTAAAGATGGCCGGCATATCGGGACGGTTAAAATAGATGAAATCGTTGGAGAAACGAAATTTGTTTATTGGCCATTTGATCAGATCCGTATCGTTGATTAAAAGATAAAAGGATAGAAAGGATGGTGTGAATGTGACGATTCAATGGTTTCCAGGTCATATGGCCAAAGCACGGCGGCAAGTAACGGAAAAATTAAAATTAGTGGATATTATTTTTGAACTCGTAGATGCGAGACTCCCATTATCATCACGCAACCCGATGATTGATGAAATTGTCAATCAAAAACCGCGTCTCGTTATTTTAAATAAAGAAGACATGGCTGATCCCGTGATGACGAAAGAATGGATCCGCTATTTCAAAGAACAAGGTATTGAAGCAGTGTCCGTCAATTCACAGGCAGGCAATGGGCTTGATAAAATGGTGAAAGCAGCAGAAGGCATTTTAAAAGAAAAATTTGATCGGATGCGCGCGCGTGGGATAAAACCGCGTGCAATGCGGGCGATGATTGTCGGTATTCCAAATGTCGGGAAATCGACGCTGATTAATCGCATTGCCAAAAAAAATATTGCTAAAACAGGTAATATGCCAGGTGTAACGAAAGCACAGCAGTGGATTAAAACAGCACAGCACCTTGAATTACTAGATACACCAGGTATTTTGTGGCCAAAGTTTGAAGATCCGGAAACAGGCTATAAACTTGCTTTGACTGGTGCGATTAAAGATGCGATTTTAAATCTACAAGATGTAGCGATTTACGGTCTTCGTTATTTGGAAGAACGATATCCAGCACGCCTTGAAGAACGATATGGCTTTGCCGTGTTGCCTGAGGATATGGCATACGTGTTTCATCAAATTGGCGAGCGGCGTGGCAGTCTTGCATCGGGCGGCGAAGTAGACTACGACAAAGTGACGGATATCATGATCCGTGATGTGCGTAGCGGTCAATTTGGCCGGCTAACATTCGATATTCCACCGGAAAAAGCGTGAAGGACTGCCTTCGCGCTTTTTTGTGTAAAAAAAACAGAAACGACCGATAAAAAGAACAGGGAGATGTATATGGAAAAAGAAACGATTGCATTTATTAAAGAACAGTTGTCTGTTATAAGGACAACGGATGACTTTCGTTTGTCCTTCTGGAAAGATGACGAACGAAAAGGGGTGCAGGAAGCTATTACTGCCTGCATACGCCGTCTTGAAAGAGAAAGAAAGGAAGAGGAACGCCTGCATCAAATGATGGCGTATGAACGTGCAAAGAAGGAAAAAGGAGTCCGTATCATCGCAGGCATTGATGAAGCAGGAAGAGGACCACTTGCTGGCCCGGTTGTGGCAGCGGCCTGCATTTTACCAGAAGGTTTTTTACCAGAAGGTATAAATGATTCAAAAAAGTTAAGTGAAAGGGTCCGTGATCATTTGTATGAATTAATTATGGCGAACTGCCAGACAGGCATCGGTATTATTAGTGCAGACGAAATTGATCGAATCAATATATACGAAGCAACTAAAAAAGCGATGATTGAAGCTGTGAAGGCACTACCTGAACCTCCTGACCACCTTTTTGTAGACGCCATGGTGATTCCGGTTGATATTCATCAGACGTCGATTATTAAAGGAGATGCAAAAAGTGCATCGATTGCGGCTGCATCAATTATCGCAAAAGTGACAAGAGACCAGTTGATGAAGGAATATGCACGCCAATATCCTGGTTACGGATTTGAAAAAAACATGGGTTATGGAACAAGAGAGCATTTACTTGGGCTTGAGGAATATGGCATCACACCTCAGCATCGCAAAACGTTTGCACCTGTAAAAGAAATGCTTCGATAAAGTGAATCTTCCATCAGCGGGGGATTAGGCCCACAGGATGTGGGTCATGCAGACGTTGTCACAGGACGTGACGGGTTTAGTCTGCGTTCCGCTATCCCCGCTGAATAAAAAGGAACTCAGGTAAAGAGCGCCGCGTCCTGCGGCAATACGTGAGTGACCGGCTTCAGCCGGCCCGAACCAATTGGGCTTTAACGGGCAGTTTGTCCCCCACTTATCCTTCGTGGGGATCTTACAGCTCGTTAATCTGCGATAATGATATAGGAAGAGGTGATGAGCATGGAGGTCGGTCAATCGGAAATACAAAGAGGAGTTAGAGTACAGCTAAGGCATAATCCGATTGAAATGCTAAACGAGGGACAAGTTTTTGCCGGGAAAGTGATGAAACGACTGCCAGGACAAATGGCCGAGTTAGCGGCCTTCGGTCAGAAGATCACTGCGCAGCTTGAAGTGCCGCTTCAAGAGGGGCGGCGTTACTTTTTTCAGGTTGCTTCCCTTAAAGGGACGATGCAGCTAAAAGTCTTGTCGGATCATGTGCCGATGCAGCGAACGCCCGACCAAGCGGCTGCGTTGCTTGAAAGGTTACAAATACCAATCACGAAAGAAAGCGTCGTTTTCACTGCGCTTGCGATGGAAACAGGCCAGCCGCTTTCGAAAGACAGCATTCAGTTTGTCTCAGCCTGGCTGTCAAAAGCGGGTCTTAAAGATGGAATGGAAGCACTCCGGTTTATGTTCACCCGTCATTTACCGATTACAGAAAATGTATTTCAGGCACTCGTGTCAGCTCGTACAACTGAATCATTGACTGGCAAGTTAGTAGCACTTCAACATGCGCTTGTGAAACTCGGGAAGGTGCCTGAAGCAACGAATGCGCTTAATCGGTTGCTTGGAGAACCATCTTCATCAGGAAAAACAGCAGCTAGCCCGTTGTTAAATGCAAAAGCAGTTTATCTAGCGGCAGCTCTTTCAACTGGCAGTCTATCTGAAAAAGTGTCAGTTGTTCAAATGCTGAAACAAGCATTGAACATGCCGACTTCATCTGGTGATGTGCCAGAACAGCTAGCCTCTATTGTGAAAAACAATTTGACAACAAACAAATCGCCGGTCTCCATTGTAGCTGCTAATATAGGGGAACAGCCAGTTGCAGTGAAAAATAGCGAAACAACGAATAATCCATCTGTTCAGTCAGTACAAATGATGAAAGAAATGCTTGTTCAGCTGGCAGGCAAGCCGGTAACCATGGAGACAATTACGTCATTTAAAAAAGCTGTGTTCCAGTCTGTTCCGGCAAATCATCCAGACAGAGCCGCTTTTATGCAGCAAGTAACGAAATTGACCGATCAGTTGACGAAAGGTGTGCCTGCTGCAAACAGACAAGTTGCCTCCTTATTTCAACTCGCTTCTTCCGTTGCAGTGACAGTACCTGAGCAAGCAGCGGTGCGACTGGGGCTACTGCTTGGCACGGATGCATGGTTATTTGAAGAACAGCAAGTGCCGGCACACGTTAGTGGAAAAGACGTGGCAATAGCATTGAGAGATGCTTTTCAACTGCTTGGTATTGATCACGAAGCAATTATGACGTCTAAAAATCAGCCGGAAGCGATGCAGCAAAATGTAAAGCAGGAACTCCTGAAGCTCATGACAGAAACGATACCAGCACCGATTCGTGAAGCAGCCGAGCAAATCGTCGGCCGCTTGAATGCACAGCATATTTTATCAGTAGAATCTGGCCCCATCCAGCAGCTCGTTATGCAAGTGCCCCTTCAATTTGCTGCTTTTCAAGGAGATGTCACGATTAAATGGAGCGGTAAAAAGAAGTCAAATGGAAAAATTGATGCTGATTATTGCCGCGTATTATTTTATGTGGATATGCCTAATCTGAAAAATACAGTCATCGATATGCAGGTGCAAAACCGAATCATTCATTTAAACATTGTTGCGGACGCCGCTCCGTCTTCGTTAAAACAAATGAGCATAAATACGATGGATCGTCTAAAAGAAGCACTTGAAGAACATGGATATCGGTTGTCCGGTGTTCAATTTAAACAGCCGTCTGAAGAAGTATCGTACAGCCGCGGAATGAAACAGCCGCTGGCTCATGTTATGGACGATGAAGAATATTTGGGGGTGGACATACGTATATGAAACCGGCTAACCGTAAACAGGCAGCTGCGCTCTCCTACAACCCTGATACAGTTAAAGCACCGACTGTCAAAGCAAAAGGAAAAGGACTAATTGCTGAAAAAATTATTGAAACAGCGAAAGAAAATAATATTCCAGTTCAAGAAGATCCTGGACTCATTGAACTACTCGGTCAGCTTGAGATAAATGAAGCGATCCCGGAAGATTTGTATCAGGCAGTTGCCGAAGTATTTGCATTCATCTATCAGCTTGACAGGCGTTTTGACGAATAATATTATACGTATTTTGTAAAATTGGTGCGTTCGTGAAAAAGAGACCGTTTTTTTTTGTTCAAAAACTAGACATAATATCATTTTTTAACTACAATGAAATCGCAGTCTGTTTTGTTTGCACACTATGTTTTGAGATCGATAGGAGGCTGGATAATGAATATTCATGAGTATCAGGGTAAAGAAGTTCTCAGAAGTTACGGCGTTGCTGTACCAAATGGGAAGGTTGCATTTTCCGTTGAGGAAGCGGTTGAAGCGGCAAAAGAATTAGGCACAGCGGTAAACGTTGTTAAAGCACAGATTCATGCAGGCGGGCGTGGAAAAGCGGGCGGCGTGAAAGTCGCAAAAAATCTGGATGAAGTGCGTACATATGCAGAGGAAATCCTTGGGAAAACACTTATCACACACCAGACAGGCCCTGAAGGTAAAGAAGTAAAACGCCTTCTTATTGAAGAAGGATGTGATATTAAGAAAGAATATTACATCGGTCTTGTTTTGGATCGTGCGACGTCACAGGTTGTCTTAATGGCATCTGAAGAAGGCGGAACAGAAATTGAGGAAGTGGCAGAAGCAACACCGGAAAAAATCTTTAAAGAGTATATTGATCCGGTTATCGGCCTTAGCCCGTTTCAGGCACGCCGTGTAGCATTTAACATTAACATCCCGAAAGAGCTTGTCGGACAGGCTGTTAAATTCATGATGAGTCTCTATACAGCATTTGTTGAAAAAGACTGCTCTATTGCAGAAATTAATCCACTTGTTGTAACTGGTGACGGCAAAGTTATGGCGCTTGACGCAAAATTGAACTTCGATGCAAATGCGCTTTACCGCCATAAAGACATTTTAGCGTACCGCGATCTTGATGAAGAAGATAAAAAAGAAATTGAAGCATCAAAATATGACTTAAGCTACATTTCACTTGGTGGAAACATCGGCTGTATGGTAAATGGAGCGGGTCTTGCGATGGCGACAATGGATATTATTAAACATTACAGTGGCGACCCGGCCAACTTCCTTGATGTTGGAGGCGGCGCGACGGCTGAAAAAGTAACCGAGGCATTCAAAATTATCCTTTCTGATGCAAATGTGAAAGGGATTTTTGTTAACATTTTCGGTGGAATTATGAAATGTGACATCATCGCAACAGGCGTTGTTGAAGCAGCGAAACAGGTCAGCCTGTCTGTACCGCTCGTTGTCCGTCTTGAAGGAACAAATGTCGATGCAGGTAAAGAAATTTTGAATCAATCTGGTCTTGACATCGTTTCGGCAGATTCAATGGCTGATGGCGCGCAAAAAATCGTTAGTCTCGTAAAATAATAATGATGTTGACAATAGAAAGGCAGGTACAGGCATGAGTGTATTTATTAACAAAGATACGAAAGTTATCGTTCAAGGTATTACGGGTTCGACTGCCCTTTTCCATACGAAGCAAATGCTCGAATACGGCACGAAAATCGTCGGCGGTGTAACGCCAGGTAAAGGCGGTACGGAAGTAGAAGGCGTCCCAGTATTTAATACGCTTGCTGAAGCAGTAAAAGAAACAGGAGCAAACGCATCTGTTATTTATGTACCAGCTCCATTCGCAGCAGATGCGATTTTGGAAGCTGTTGATGCAGACCTTGACCTAGCTATCTGTATTACAGAGCACATTCCAGTATTGGATATGGTCAAAGTAAAGCGTTACATGCAAGGCAAAAAAACACGTCTCGTAGGACCGAACTGTCCGGGCGTTATTACACCGGATGAGTGCAAAATCGGCATTATGCCAGGCTACATCCATACAAAAGGTCATGTCGGCGTTGTTTCACGTTCCGGCACATTGACGTATGAAGCGGTTCATCAATTGACACAGGCCGGCATTGGCCAGTCAACAGCTGTCGGTATCGGTGGAGATCCGGTAAATGGTACAGACTTCATTGATGTATTAAAAGCATTCAATGAAGATCCTGAAACAAAAGCAGTGATCATGATCGGCGAAATCGGCGGTACAGCAGAAGAAGAAGCGGCTGAGTGGGTAAAAGCGAACATGACAAAACCGGTTGTCGGCTTCATCGGCGGACGTACAGCTCCTCCTGGAAAACGCATGGGCCATGCTGGAGCCATCATTTCAGGTGGTAAAGGGACTGCGGATGAAAAAATCCGTGTAATGAACGAATGCGGTATTCAAGTAGCGGAAACGCCATCTGTTATGGGCGAAACGCTTATTAAAGTTTTGGAAGAAAAAGGCCTTTTAGCTGAGTGCAAAACACACTAAAATGCCAAATGGGTACCTGTCTTTTGTACAGGTACCTTATTTTGCTATGGTTAAAAAGGAGGAATAAGTATGAACGACACAACGAAAAATCTGCTGCTGTTCCACTATTGCAAAGGACCTGGATGGAAAGATTTTTTTAATTTATTTAAAAATGATCCGGATTTAACGCTTTTGCCTAAAATTACACCTTCTCAATTTTCCTATTTCACCGGCCGCTCTGAACTTCAGTCCACCTCCATTTTACAGCAACTTCATTCACTCTCTTTCGAGCACATATTATCATCACTCGCCCGTTTCAATACACATTTTATCCCGATCTATGATGAACGTTACCCGGACTCATTAAAAACATTGCCACAACCGCCCTGGGCGTTATTTGCAAGAGGAAATTTGACTTTATTGAAGGGGGAAAAGCTGGCTATTGTTGGTTCCCGTCAGGGTACCCAATATGGAAAAGAAGCACTGAAGCTGCTCATCCCGCCACTCGTTGAAAAAAATATAACGGTAGTCAGTGGCCTTGCGAAAGGAATTGATGCGTTTGCACATGAGCAGACACTACATTCGAATGGCAAGACAATCGCTGTTACTGCCGGCGGATTCAATCATTTTTATCCGCGTGAAAATGTCGGTCTTGCTCAGCAAATTATTAAACATGGACTTCTTGTTTCAGAATATGCACCGACAACAAAACCAGAAAAATGGCAGTTTCCAGCAAGAAATAGGATCGTCAGTGGATTATCTAAAGGTGTGCTCGTTGTACAGGCAGCCAAAAAAAGCGGCTCACTTATCACTGCATCGTATGCACTGGAGCAGGGAATCGACGTGTTTGCCGTGCCAGGGCCGATTACAAATCCCTTGTCTGAAGGTGTTCACGAACTTATTGGGGACGGTGCAAAAATCGTCCATACAGCAGCAGATATTTATACAGAATTCGATTAACAATTTAAAAAATCATAGCATCTTTGTATAAAAATAGTTGCAATTCCTGCTAATATCATATAGATTTTGCAACAGAATGATTTTTACGAAACATGGTTTGTTTTGCAACATAGAGAGCTTGAAAATGAATGACACAAACAATAATCGTTTGACAAACATAGACTGTACGCATAATAATATGTCTAATTATTCATTTCACCTCTCGGGGGAGGTTTTATCTTATGTCGGATTATTTAGTAATAGTAGAATCCCCGGCGAAAGCGAAGACAATTGAGCGCTATCTCGGGAAGAATTACAAAGTTCGGGCATCTATGGGGCACGTTCGCGATTTGCCGAAAAGTCAGATGGGTGTCGATAGGGACAATAACTACGAGCCAAAATACATTACCATTCGCGGGAAAGGTCCTGTGCTAAAAGAATTGAAAACCGCCGCTAAAAAAGCGAAAAAAATTTATCTGGCAGCTGACCCGGATCGCGAAGGGGAAGCAATTGCATGGCATCTAGCGCATTCACTGAATATCGAGACGTCATCAGATTGCCGGGTTGTGTTTAATGAAATTACGAAAGATGCCATTAAAGAATCATTTAAGCATCCGCGTCCGATTAATATGGATCTTGTTGATGCACAGCAAGCGCGCCGTATTTTAGACCGGCTTGTCGGCTATAACATTAGCCCGCTTCTCTGGAAAAAGGTGAAAAAAGGTTTGAGCGCCGGCCGTGTACAATCTGTTGCGCTCCGACTGATCATTGATCGGGAAAATGAGATAAAAGCATTTATTCCAGAAGAATACTGGACAATTGAAGCACAATTTATAAAAGGTACTGATACATTCCAGGCATCGTTTTACGGAATGAATGGAAAAAAAACGAAACTAACTTCGGAAGAAGACATGAAAAATGTGCTTTCAGCCATTCAAGGAAATGACTTTGACATTACATCTGTAACGAAAAAAGAACGCCGCCGTAACCCTGCTTCGCCGTTTATAACATCTTCTCTTCAGCAGGAAGCCGCTCGTAAATTAAACTTCCGTGCGAAGAAAACGATGATGCTTGCCCAGCAATTATATGAAGGAATTGATCTCGGCAAAGAAGGTACGGTCGGATTAATTACGTATATGAGAACAGATTCAACGCGTGTATCAGAAGTAGCACAGGCGGAAAGTCATGCTTATATTGTGTCTCAATACGGAAACGAATATGTGAAAGAGCTGGGACAGAAAATAGAAGCAAAAAAGCCAAATGCGCAGGATGCACATGAAGCAATTAGACCTACAAGCATGCTTCGCGAGCCATCTAAGCTGAAAGAATTTTTATCGCGTGATCAGCTGCGACTTTACAAATTAATCTGGGAACGATTTGTGGCCAGTCAAATGGCGGCGGCCGTGATGGATACAGTAAGTGCCGATATTGTAAACGGTGATGTAATGTTCCGGGCAACCGGTTCAAAGGTGAAATTCCAAGGTTTTATGAAAGTATATGTAGAAGGCTCAGATGATGCGAAAGAAGAAAAAGAAAACTATCTTCCCAATCTGGAAGAAGGCGACGGTGTAAAGTCAGGTGAGATTGATCCTAAGCAACATTTTACACAGCCGCCGCCGCGATACACCGAAGCTCGGCTCGTTAAAACGCTCGAAGAGCTCGGCATAGGCCGTCCTTCCACATTTGCACCGACACTAGATACGATTCAGAAGCGCGGCTATGTGGCGCTAGATAACAAACGCTTCGTACCGACAGAACTCGGGGGCATTGTCCATGAGCTAATGGTTGAGTTTTTTGCAGACATTATTGATGTTGAATTCACGGTGAAAATGGAACGAGATCTTGATAACGTAGAAGATGGTGTGAAAGAATGGGTTGCGGTCATAGACGAATTTTATAAAGGTTTTGAAGGCCATCTTGAAAAAGCAGAAAAAGAGATGGAACAAATTGAAATTAAAGATGAGCCGGCCGGTGAAGACTGTGAAAAGTGCGGTCATGAAATGGTGTTTAAAATGGGCCGTTATGGAAAGTTTATGGCGTGCAGTAATTTTCCGGAATGCCGGAATACAAAAGCGATCGTGAAAGAAATCGGTGTGAAATGTCCGAAATGTTTGGAAGGTAATATAATAGAAAGGAAAAGTAAAAAGCGCCGTATTTTTTACGGATGTGATCAGTTCCCTGAATGTGATTTTCTGTCATGGGATAAACCGATTGAACGGCCATGTCCAAAATGCAGTAAACTGCTTGTCGAGAAAAAGCTGAAAAAAGGTATCCAAATTCAATGTACAGAATGTGATTATAAAGAACAGCCTCAGTCATAGACTGTAAAAGAACTGTCTGAATCAGTTATGAGTCAGACAGTTCTTTTAGTTAAATAAAACATTTTTCTTTTTTTCTTAATACGAGTAGTGTAAAATGCATAAAGGGCGCATAGGTACGTACCTTTAATAGTAACAGCAGGAGGAAACAAACATGACCCAAACAATTAATGTAATCGGCGCGGGCTTAGCTGGCAGTGAAGCAGCATTTCAAATTGCAGAGCGCGGATTGCATGTCCACTTATATGAAATGCGTCCAGTGAAGCAAACACCAGCTCATCATACAGATCAATTTGCAGAGCTTGTATGCAGTAACTCGCTGCGTTCAAATGGTTTGACGAATGCCGTGGGTGTGTTAAAAGAAGAAATGCGCAAACTGAACTCAGTCATTATCAGTTCAGCTGACGCATGTGCGGTTCCAGCAGGCGGGGCGCTTGCAGTAGATCGTCATGAATTTGCTGGGCACGTGACAGAGCGGGTAAAAAATCATCCGAATGTAACAGTGATCAATGAAGAAGTAACGGACATCCCAGAAGGCATTACGGTTATTGCAACAGGACCTCTTACAACAAGCGGTTTAGCTGAAAAAATTCAGGTGTTAACAGGCGAAGACTATTTGTATTTTTATGATGCAGCTGCGCCCATTTTGGAAAAAGATAGTATTAACATGGACATTGTCTATTTGAAATCAAGATATGATAAAGGTGAAGCGGCCTATTTAAATTGTCCGATGAATGAAGAAGAGTTTGACCGTTTTTATGAAGCGTTAATCGCAGCTGAAACCGTACCCCTAAAAGAATTTGAAAAAGAAATTTTCTTTGAAGGATGTATGCCAATTGAAGTAATGGCAAATCGAGGGAAAAAGACAATGCTTTTCGGTCCAATGAAGCCTGTTGGACTTGAAGATCCACGCACTGGAAAACGCCCATATGCAGTTGTTCAGCTTCGCCAGGATAACGCGGCAGGTACGCTTTATAACATTGTTGGCTTCCAAACACATTTAAAATGGGGTCCACAAAAGGAAGTGCTTCAACTTATTCCAGGGCTTGAAAATGTTGAAATCGTCCGTTACGGTGTGATGCATCGCAATACATTTATTAATTCACCAAAAGCGTTATTATCAACCTATCAGTTGAAAGATCGTCCAAACTTATTTTTTGCCGGCCAGATGACCGGTGTAGAAGGTTATGTTGAGTCCGCGGCAAGTGGTTTGATGGCAGGTATAAATGCGGCACGGCTTGCAAATGGACAAGAACCGGTTACAGCACCTGTTGAAACAGCAATCGGGGGCATGGCTCATTACATTACAAATGCGGCTGCCGATCATTTTCAGCCGATGAATGCAAACTTTGGTTTATTCCCTCCACTTCCAGTGAAAATAAAAGGGAAGAAAGAACGATATGAGGCGCTCGCTGAGCGAGCTTTAGAAACAATTCAAACTTTTTCGAAAAATTTACAGACTATGTAAACTTTCTTGCAAGGGCTACTTACGTATGATATTATTTAGTAGCCCTTTCTGAGGTGAGAAAATGTCAAAACCTTTCAATAATTATACACATTCTTATTTTGCTTATTTGCAAATAGAAAAGAACAGCTCTGTCCACACGGTGAAAAATTACCGTGAAGACCTAGAGCAATTTTTTATGTTTATGAATGAACAGCATATAGAAAAACTAACAGATGTAACACATCAGGATACCCGCCTTTATTTAACAAAACTGCATGAAAAAAAAATGGCTCGTGCATCTGTATCTCGGAAAGTTTCAGCACTTCGAGGATTTTACCGCTATTTAATGAGAGAATCGATTGTAGACGAAAATCCATTTTTAAACGTGCATCGGCCGAAAGGTGCGAGAAAGCTGCCCTCTTTTTTTTATGAAGAAGAGATGAACGAATTGTTTGAAACGGTACAAGAGGCAGATGAATTGTCTATACGAAATAAAGCTTTGCTTGAAGTAATGTATGGAACAGGTATCCGTGTAAGTGAATGTGCTGGACTTGAACTGAAAGATATTGATTTTGATCTTGGTGTGATTCTTGTTCACGGAAAAGGAGGCAACGAACGATATGTTCCCTTCGGTAGTTTTGCGGCAGAAGCAGTAGAAGTATATGTAAAGTCAAGTCGGACTTCATTGATGAAGAACACCGATCATTCGATTCTGTTCGTCAATTTCCGTGGAGGTCCGCTGACAGCAGGAGGCATTCGCCACATTTTAACGGGATTAATGGAAAAAGCGTCATTGTCCGGAAAAATTCATCCGCATATGCTGCGGCATACGTTTGCGACACATTTATTGAATAATGGAGCGGATATGCGGACGGTTCAGGAGCTACTCGGGCACGCAAGCCTCTCATCTACGCAAATGTATACGCATGTAACGAAAGAATATTTACAAAAGACGTATATGAATCATCATCCGCGGGCATAAAGGAGAGAAAATAATGGAACAATTTCACGCTACAACGATTTTTGCAGTAAAGCATAACGGTTCATCTGCTATGTCAGGGGACGGACAAGTTACATTTGGTAATGCCGTCGTAATGAAACATACGGCTAAAAAGGTGCGTCGTCTCTTTAATGGAAAAGTGGTCGCAGGTTTTGCTGGTTCTGTTGCGGATGCTTTCACGTTGTTTGAACTATTTGAAAAGCGGCTTCAGGAATATAGCGGTAATTTACAAAGGGCTGCTGTGGAACTGGCAAAAGAATGGCGTTCAGACAAAATGCTGCGTCGATTAGAAGCAATGCTTATTGTAATGGATAAAGATAATTTGCTGCTTATTTCCGGTACAGGTGAAGTAATTGAACCGGATGATGGTATTCTTGCAATTGGTTCGGGTGGAAATTATGCATTGTCAGCGGGCCGGGCATTAAAGCAATATGCTTCTCATTTGTCTGCTTTTGACATTGCAGAGGCATCGCTGAAAACAGCGGCTGATATATGCGTATACACAAACCATAACATTATTGTAGAAGAGCTTCAGTGAGGAGTGGGGAAATGAAAAGTAATGCACTGGAAATGACGCCGCGTCAAATCGTAGAACGTCTTGATCAATATATTGTAGGCCAGAAAGAAGCAAAAAAAGCGGTGGCTGTTGCACTGCGAAACCGATACCGTCGTAGTTTGCTTGAAGAAGCTCTCCGGGATGAAGTCATCCCCAAAAATATGCTTATGATCGGTCCGACTGGTGTCGGGAAAACAGAAATTGCAAGACGTATGGCTAAGCTTGCAGGCGCGCCGTTTATTAAAGTGGAAGCAACGAAATTTACGGAAGTAGGTTATGTCGGCCGCGATGTAGAATCAATGGTACGTGATCTCGTTGAAACAGCTGTCCGTTTAGTAAAAGAAGAAAAAATGAATGCGGTGCGTGAACCGGCCAAAGAAGCTGCAAACTACCGTCTCGTCGAATTGCTTGTACCGTCCCGAAAAAAAACAGCATCTGTAAAGAATCCGTTTGAAATGCTGTTTGGTGGAACGGGAGAACAACCAGCTGAAACCGATAATACGAAAGAAGATATGTCCCTTTTTGAAAAGCGCCGTGTAGTGGCCGAAAAACTTGCAGCGGGTGAATTGGAAAATGAAGTTATCACTGTAGAGATAGAGGAACAGCCACCTTCTATGTTTGATATGTTTCAAGGCTCGGGAATGGAACAGATGGGGATGAATATGCAAGATGCTCTTGGGGGATTAATACCTAAAAAGAAAAAGAAAAGAAAGCTACCAGTCAAGGATGCCCGTCCTGTGTTAGAGCAAGAAGAAGCCCAAAAGCTGATTGACATGGATGAAGTGACACAAGAAGCGTTAAACCGTGCAGAACAAACAGGCATTATATTTATTGACGAAGTAGATAAAATTGCTGTGAAAGGCGGATCGCAGTCAGGAGCGAATGTATCTCGTGAAGGTGTACAGCGCGATATATTACCGATCGTTGAAGGTTCGACGATTGTGACGAAATACGGTACGGTAAAAACAGATTATATTTTATTTATAGCAGCGGGTGCTTTTCATATGTCCAAACCGTCTGATTTAATACCAGAGCTTCAAGGGCGTTTCCCGATTAGAGTAGAGCTTGAAAAATTAACAACAGATGATTTTGTCCGCATATTAGTAGAGCCAGACAATGCTCTTATAAAGCAATATAAAGCGTTACTTGAGACAGAAGGAATCCATGTGGAATTTACAGATGATGCTGTGCAACGTCTTGCAGAGATAGCCTTTCATGTAAATGGAGAAACGGATAATATTGGTGCACGCCGCCTCCATACTATTATGGAGAAATTGCTGGAAGATTTGTCATTTGAAGCGCCGGATGTGACGCTTGAACAAATAACGATTACACCACAATACGTAGATGAAAAATTATCAGCGATTTCACAAAATAAGGATTTAAGTGAATTTATTTTATAACTTGCGAAGGAGCAACAACATGAACCTTTTAGGTAAAACGAGAAAAATAAATAAAATGCTTCAAAATGCTGCAGGAAAATCAGTGAATTTTAAGGAAATGGCTGAGTCGTTGTCGGACGTCATCGATGCCAATATATTTGTCGTCAGCCGCCGTGGCAAAATACTCGGTTACAGCCTTTATCGGCAACTTGAAACGGAGCGTATGAAGAAAATACTCACGGAGGAACGTCAATTTCCAGAACAGTATACAAAAAATTTATTTAATATTACAGAAACATCATCTAATCTTGATATAAACAGTGAATATACAGCATTTCCTGTTGAAAACAAAGACTTATTCGAAAAAGGTTTAACAACGATTGTGCCCATTATTGGTGCAGGTGAGCGCTTCGGTACACTAGTGCTATCACGCGTGGAAGAGGATTTCCAAGACGAGGATCTTATTTTGGCTGAATATGGTGCAACAATCGTTGGCATGGAAATTTTACGTGAAAAAGCAGAAGAAATGCAGGAAGAAGCAAGAAGCAAAGCCGTGGTACAGATGGCGATTAGCTCCCTTTCGTATAGTGAATTAGAAGCAATTGAGCATATTTTTGAAGAATTAGACGGAAAAGAAGGGTTGCTTGTTGCATCGAAAATTGCAGATCGAGTTGGTATTACCCGCTCCGTTATTGTTAATGCGCTCCGTAAGCTTGAAAGTGCAGGTGTTATAGAATCACGCTCACTTGGTATGAAAGGTACTTACATTAAAGTATTGAATAATAAATTCTTAATGGAATTGGAAAAAATAAAATCAAAATAATTGAAATGACTTCATCGGTAGCCAATTGGCTACCGATATTTTTATGTGCAAAAATATTTGATAAATATTGGGAATAAGAGGTAAGATGAAAATATATCCATAGCAAAATAAATGTATATTTGTGAAAGTTTATTGTTGATTTTGCAAAGGCTCATGTGGAAAATTATCTTTTATGGTATTGTTATTATGATATAATAAATGAAAATTTAACAATAAAAAGATAATTATGTTATTTTGAAGAAGGAATTGTTAAGTTTGTAAAGAAACGTGTCGAAAATTTCCTTATGTGTTATATTTTTAAAAGTATATGTATTATTGATCAACCGAATATGAAAGATGGAGTGATGAGTGTTGAATCTCTTTTCAAGTTCAATAACCTCTCTTGAGCGTGGGTTAAACTATGCCTCAATGCAACAAAAGGCAATTGCGAATAACATTGCCAATGTTGATACACCAAATTATAAATCTCAAGAAGTAAGTTTTAAACAAGCCTTGAGAAAAAAAACAGATTTGTTACAGGCAAATCGTACGAATGATCGTCATTTTGTGTTTACATACTCTTCAGACGGGACAATTATTGCGAAAAAAAATCTATCATATAATGAAAGTGGAAATAATGTAGATATTGATCAAGAAATGTCGGATCTGGCGGCCAATCAAATTTATTATAACGCGTTAACGGATCGTCTCAGTTCCAAGTTTTCATCATTGTCAAATGTGATTAGAGGAGGCAGATAAGCATGTTTAATGGAATGAATATCACGGCCTCTGCTTTAACAGCTCAGCGGCTTCGCATGGACGTCGTTTCATCTAATATGGCCAATATCGATTCAACGAGGGCTAACTTAGTGGATGGTGAGTGGCAGCCATATAGGCGGAAATCCGTCATTTTACAGCCGAAAGAAGGATCATTTGCTTCGTATCTTAATATGGCGGCAAACCGGCAGGAAATGGGCAATGGTGTGAAAGTAACGAAAATTGTAGAAGATACAGAGACGCCGTTTAAAATGGTTTACGACCCGGAGCATCCAGATGCGAATGGAGATGGCTATGTAAGTATGCCAAATGTGGATCCGCTTCGTGAAATGGTTGATTTAATGAGCGCGACCCGTTCTTACGAAGCGAATATTACAGTCTTTAATGCTTCTAAAGCAATGATGACAAAAGCACTTGAAATTGGAAAATAAGGAGAGAAACTAAATGGCAATTGAAGGGTTACATGTAGTCTCACCGAATTTGATTCAAAGTGGATCTTTGAAAAAAGTCTCAACACCGTACGAAGCACAGCAAAAGTTCGCTAACTTTTTAAAAGATTCATTGAATGATGTTATGAAAACAGAAGTGGAATCTAATACGATGACGGATAAAATGATTAGAGGCGAAAACGTTGATATTCATCAAGTGATGACTGCGGCGCAAAAATCAGGCATCACGATGCAATTAACGATAGAAATGCGAAACAAAGCTGTAGAAGCGTATCAGGAAATCATGCGTATGCAAATTTAATACATATATACAGCAATGAGGCAACCGGGGGATTGGGATGAACGAAAATATAAAACAGCAGCTAGGTAAAATAAAAGAATACTGGGAAAGCCGCTCGAGGAAACAAAAAGCAATTGGTGTCGGTGCATTTACTTTTTTTGTAATCGCACTGTCGTTTCTTGTTTTTTTTACGACGAGAACAACGATGGCCCCTCTGTACAGTGAATTATCGCCTTCTGAAATAGGTGCTGTTAAAGAAAATCTAGAGGGACGGGGAATCGCTTATGAAATTACGGAAGGTGGGACAGCGATTCTTGTACCTGAAGAAGCGGTCAATACGATAAAAGTAGATCTTGCTGCAGAAGGACTGCCACAAGCTGGTACGATCGATTACAGCTTTTTTAGTCAAAATGCAGGATTTGGTATGACAGATAATGAGTTTAATGTGCTGAAGCTTGATGCGATGCAAACAGAACTTGGCCAATTAATTCAGGGTATTGATGGGGTAAAAAAAGCCAATGTCATGATTAACCTTCCGCAGCAGCAACTTTTTGTAACAGAAGAAGCGGAACAGGCATCAGCATCTATTGTGTTAAATACGGATCCAGGCTATGAGTTTGGTGAAAAGAAAATTAAATCCCTTTATCATCTCGTATCAAAAAGCGTGCCGAATCTCCCTGTTGAAAATATTGTGATTATGAACCAGAACTTCGAATATTTCGATTTGGAAGGAAGCGGGAGTTCTTTTGCAGGCGATGGATATGCACAGCAAATGGCTGTCAAAAAGCAAATTGAACGTGACATTCAGCGTCAAGTGCAAAGTATGCTTGGCACATTGATGGGGCAGAACAAAGTCGTTGTGTCTGTTACAGCTGATGTAGATTTTACTCAGGAAAATAGAGAAGAAAACCTCGTTGAGCCGGTTGATGAAGAAAACATGGAAGGCATCCAGATTAGCGCACAGCGTATTACGGAGACGTTTACAGGAGATGCAGCAAATGCTGGCGGTCCTCCGCAGGCAGAAGAAGCGGGAGATACAGCTACTACGTACATGGCAGGAGCAAATGGAACTGGCGATTATGAACGAAATGAAGAAACAATCAATAACGAAGTGAATCGTATTCGTCGCCAAATTACAGAAAGCCCTTATAAAATCCGTGACCTTGGCATTCAAGTAATGGTCGAGCCCCCTACAGCAGATGATCCAGAATCATTACCACAACAGAATATTGATGATATCCAGCAAATGCTTGGCACGATTATCCGTACATCCGTCGATAAAGGATACAATGTGGATTTAACCGATCAAGCATTAGAAGAAAAAATTGCTGTTTCCGTTCAGCCTTTCAATGGGAAAATTACATTTGAAGAAGAAACAAGCAGTGCCATTCCATGGTGGATATATGTAATCGGCGGTGTTCTTCTTTTAATTATCGGCGTCCTTGTGTTTATGATGGTTAGAAGACGGCGAGCGGAAGAAGAGGAAGAATTTGAAGAAGAGCTGGCAGTCGAAACAGAAGATATATTAACAGAAACAGAAGGCAGTACACGACGCAAGCAACTTGAAAAAATGGCAAAAGAAAAGCCAGAAGAATTTGCGAAACTATTACGTACATGGCTATCTGAGGAATAGGAGGATTACGAATGGCTGCAAGAGAGAAAAAACTAACTGGGAAACAAAAAGCTGCCATCCTGCTTATTTCCCTCGGACCGGACTACTCGGCTTCCATTTATAAACATTTATCTGAAGAAGAAATTGAGCGGCTAACGCTTGAAATTTCTGGTGTAAAAAAAGTCGATACGGAAATAAAAGAAGAGGTATTTGAAGAGTTTCACAATATTGCTCTGGCGCAGGATTATATTTCCCAAGGTGGAATTGGGTATGCGAAAACAGTGCTTGAAAAAGCGCTTGGTCAGGAGCAGGCGCAAAACATTATTAATCGACTTACATCGTCGCTGCAAGTTAGGCCGTTTGACTTTGCGCGGCGAGCTGATGCCGGACAAATTTTAAATTTTATACAAAATGAGCACCCACAAACGATTTCGCTCATTTTGTCTTATCTTGATCCCCAGCAGGCTGGTCAGATTTTGTCTGAGCTCCCACAGGAAGTGCAGGCGGATATAGCGAAGCGGATTGCGATTATGGACAGTACATCGCCGGAAATTATTAATGAAGTAGAAGCAATATTAGAACGGAAATTAAGCTCAACCGTCACGCAAGATTACACGCAGACCGGCGGCGTAGAATCAGTTGTTGAAGTGTTAAATGGTGTTGACCGGGCGACGGAGAAAACGATTCTTGATGCGCTTGAAATTCAAGATCCGGAGCTTGCGGAAGAAATTAAGAAGCGGATGTTCGTCTTCGAAGATATTGTTACGCTTGACAATCGTTCGATTCAGCGTGTCATCCGCGACTGTGAAAATGAAGATTTGTTATTGTCATTGAAAGTATCAAGTGACGAAGTAAAAGAAGTTGTTTTCCGAAATATGTCACAGAGGATGGTTGAGACATTTAAGGAGGAAATGGAATATATGGGACCTGTTCGTCTACGTGATGTAGAAGAGGCACAGTCACGTATTGTAGCAACGATTCGACGACTTGAAGACACAGGAGAAATCATCATTGCCCGTGGTGGGGGAGATGACATTATTGTCTAGAGTCATTCGTCCGAACCATATGAAATCAACAGAAGATCTGAAACGTGTAATTGGGATTAAATCGATACACACAGACTATGAGATCGAGGAAGAAGCAACGCCAGATTATGAGCACGAACGATTGGCTGTTATACAAGAAGCAAATGGAAGAGCCCAGTCTATTATTGAGCAGGCAGAATCCGAGAAAAAGCGCATTATGGAAGAAGCAGAAGCGTGGCAGTCGAACTGGGAAAGGGAAAAAGAGAAAATTCAAACAGAAGCTTATCAATCTGCTTTTGAGCAAGGTGCTATAGAAGGCCGTGAATCTGGCTACCGTGATATGAATTCGCTGATTGAAGAAGCAAAATCAACGGTTGCTTCCTCTAAGGTTGAGTATAAAAAAAATGTTGAACGATCTGAACAAACAATCCTTAATCTCGCTCTCGTCTGTGCGGAAAAAATTCTTAAGACGGAGCTAGAAGGTAATGATGAATTGTTTATGAGTATCGTAAAATCAGCTATTAAGGAAGTAAGGGAACAAAAAGAAGTGCAAATACATGTCCACCCTGCTCGATATTCATTTGTTATGTCACAGAAAGATGAAATTGAAGCATTATTTCCAGGTGGAGTTAATTGTTATATTTTCCCGAATGAAGAAGCGGAAGAAGAGGCTTGCTTTATAGAAACTGCTAGCGGCCGAATTGATGCGAGTCTTGATGCACAGCTGCAGCAGCTAAGGAAAACATTATTTGACATACTGGAGAGGGAATAAGCGATGAAAGCACGTGAACTGCAAGCCATCATTCCAACTATCGATACATTTAAACGATATGGACGGGTCAAGCGAGTCGTCGGTTTGATGATTGAATCACAAGGACCTGAAAGTTCTGTCGGCGACATCTGTTACATTCGGTCAAAAGATGGAAAGAAGACTATTATGGCAGAAGTCACGGGCTTTAAAGATGAAATGATTATTTTAATGCCATATACAAATATGAATGAAATTTCACCGGGGAGTCTTGTAGAATCGCTCGGTCACCCGCTTATGATTAAAGCAGGACCAGCGCTTATTGGGAAGATTATTGATCCGCTTGGTGAACCATTCGATGATACCGTGCTTCCACGTATGATGACGTCCATTGAAACAGAAGCTGAACCGCCTAATCCACTAACAAGACCACCCATTCATGAAAAACTTGAAGTGGGCGTACGGGCTATTGATGGGATGCTGACAGTTGGAAAAGGGCAACGCGTTGGTATCTTTGCGGGGAGTGGTGTTGGCAAAAGTACATTGCTCGGTATGATTGCCCGTAATACGAATGCTGATTTAAATGTCATCGCGTTGATTGGTGAACGCGGCCGTGAAGTTCGTGAATTCATTGAGCGCGATCTTGGACCAGAAGGAATGAAAAAATCGATCGTTGTCGCTGCCACGTCAGATCAACCAGCACTCATGCGTATTAAAGGAGCTTTTACAGCAACAGCGATTGCGGAATACTTTCGCGATAAAGGGCTCAATGTAATGCTTATGATGGACTCTGTGACACGCGTAGCCATGGCGCAGCGGGAGATCGGTCTGGCTGTTGGTGAACCGCCAGCCACAAAAGGGTATACACCTTCTGTTTTTGCCATCATGCCAAAGTTATTAGAGCGAACGGGAACAAATGAAAATGGCACGATTACAGCTTTTTACACAGTTCTTGTTGACGGTGATGATATGAATGAGCCAATTGCGGATGCAGTGCGGGGAATTTTAGACGGGCACATTGTACTTGACCGAGAACTTGTGAATAAAGGACAATATCCAGCCATTAATGTATTGAAAAGTGTCAGCCGTCTAATGCCGCACATTGTGGACCGTAGTCATTATGATTCAGCCCTTGCCGTACGCGATTCGTTAAATACGTATTTAAACGCTGAAGATTTAATTAACATCGGAGCTTATAAAAAAGGATCTTCTTCGGAAATCGATCGGGCGATTCAAAATTACCAGCCGATTCTTTCTTTTTTAAAGCAGCGGACAGATGAAAAATCAACATTAGAAGAAACAGTATCTGGATTAGTTCAACTGGCAGATAAAGGGGACTGATTAATAAATGGGCTATCATTATAAGTTTGATAATATCTTGCAGTTGCGTGAACGGGAAAAAGAAGAATCAGAGAGTGTTTATCGGGAAGCAGTCGGACAATTTGAAATAGAAGCGGAAAAATTATACGACTTGCTGAAGAAAAAAGAAGAATTGATCGACGTGCAGGAGCAAAAAATGAAGACGGGTTTTTCTGTTCTAGAAATTCAACATTATCAACAATTTATTAATAACCTTGAAAAGCTAATCGAACAGCAGCAACAAGTCGTTATTACAGCCAGAGGAAGAATGCAATGGTGCGAGCAGCAACTAAAAGAAAAGAATATTGAAGTGAAAAAATACGGAAAAATTCGTACAAAAGATTTAGCAGTTTATCATAAATGGTTGAACGTGGAAGAAGCTAAACAAATGGACGAGTTATCTTCTATCCAATTTATGAACCGAAAGATCAGGTGAATGAAATGGCCAGAAAAAAAAGGAAAGCACGAGCTGTAGAAGCGGAAGAAAAGCAAGGATACAGCACATTTCAATGGATTATCTTCGTTTTATTTATTCCCCTTTTATTCGCCATGACAATTGCACTCATTGTGATGACGATTGCTGGAGTAAATGTATTTGAGAAAACGAAAGAAGTGGCAAATAGTATTCCTTACGTTTCGGAATGGACTGGTACGGCTGTTAAACAGGATGGAAAAAAAGATACAGAGAAAATAGTAGAATTACAGGCGGAAATAAAAAATAAAGAAGCTGAAATTGAACGTTTACAAGGAAAATTGACAGACAATGAAACAGAAATTGAAGATCTATTGACTGAGCAGGACCGTTTAAATTCAGAATTAAAGCAATTGCAGCAACAACAGCAAGAAGAGGGGGGAGATCAAAGCACCACAGCTAAAACAAAGACAAATACGCTCATTAAAACATATGAAACAATGGGGGCGAAAAACATTGCTGGCATTATTGTCAATATGACTGATGCAGAAGCAGTTGATCTTTTAAAGCAGCTAAGCATCGAGAAACAGGCAGATGTTCTTGAAAAAGTACCCGCAGAAACTGCCGCTGAATATACAAAAATATTGTCGAATGAATGAAGAAAAATAAGGATATTTATGAGATAATAGGTAGCGAAAAGAGGTGTGAAAAGATGCAGGCTATTTTTGGATCAATCGCTTTACCTGGTGCATCGATTCCAGCAGAAATAAGTTCAAATGTAGTTCAAAAGACATCGGAAATAGGATTTGAACAAATACTCGGCACTATACAGCAATCGATTCAATCTGAAACCATCCTCGGAGCAGTGGCTGCCGAAATTGGGCCAGAAGCTGACTTTATCGCTGTACTTGGAGCGCTCGCGAAGCCAGTCGAGTCGCTTATGGATATTCCAGACATGGATCCGAAACTTGTGGAAATGGCAGAACAACTTCTCAAAGATGGTGATATGCCAACAATGCAGGAACTTGCACTTATTCTTGGAGCGGATGTTGAAACAATAATGGCATCCATTCAGCAAATGGCTTCTTTATTTGCAAATGAGGAAACGATGAAAGAGTTGCCGGAAACAGTACCAGTCGCACAACTTGCATCAACCGTGCAGTTAATTGCAGCTAATGCACCACAAATTGTGAAGGAAAGCGATAAACAGGCCGCTGTTATGTTGATGAAAGCGGCGAAAATTATTCAGAAATTTACAGGGCAACATCAACCAGCAGAACAGACATCTAAATTATTGCAATCCGCATTACAGCAGGCAACCTCCATGCTGCAAAAGGAAACCGTGCAAATGAATTCTACACATCAAATAACGATGCAAACAGCGTATGCACACTATAACTCGGCGGCAATCAGCAACCAGCCAGCCACGCAGCCGAAAGTTGATACTGTAACGGTACGACCGGGTTTAGGCCAGGATGCACTCAATCCCGTCGTTCATCAAATGACGAAAATAGAACAGGTTGCAATGAGTGTTAAAACTGCCCCGCGTCCAATGAATATGGATCAATTTATCGAGAAATTCACGCGAATTCTTGGCCATTCAAATCTGATGAAAACGCCCAATGGGACAAAATTATTGATTAAGCTTTACCCAGAACAACTTGGTACGCTTCGTATTGAACTATTGCAGCAAAATGGCGTGATAACGGCGAAAATATTATCATCGACGCAAGCAGTAAAAGAGTTGCTTGAGCAAAATGCCCATCAATTGAAACAGGCATTTGGTCAGCAAAATGTCAATGTGGAGAAGATTGAAATAGCCAACCAGGAGATGAGACAGCAAATGTTCGATCGAAACAATCAACAAGATCGTCAAAATGGACAACAACAACAAAATGATCAACGGCAAGCTAATCAAGTAACGGAAGAAGAAAGTGGTTCGTTTGCGGAACTTTTAACACATATAGAGATCGAGGTGTAAGATATGTCGAAAATTGATCCCTCTCTTTATTTAGCCAATAACCAGGCCCAGAAGAAACAGACAGGCAACAGCGAGCTTGGCAAAGATGAGTTTTTGAAGATACTGATGACGCAGCTTCAAAATCAGGATCCGCTCAGCCCGATGGAAGATAAAGATTTCATTGCACAGATGGCACAATTTACAACACTTGAGCAAATGGTTAACATGACATCGATGATTGAAGAAATGGCGCAGACGCAACAAGCATCACAAATGATTAACTACCAGTCCTTTATAGGGAAAGATGTGGTCTGGCATAAAATGACGGAAGAAAAAGATGATGATGGTAAACCGATTGTGGAAACAGGGACAGGAACCGTCGCTTCAATCCAATTTACCGGCATAGGTGTTCAATTTACACTTTCAGATAGCACTGTTCTTGAACCAGGTAATATCTCTGAACTTATTGGTGGTGGAACAGGCGGCAGCAGTGTGATTAGTTCAAATGAACTAGTCGAAGCAAGCTATTTGATCGGACGTACAGTTACATGGGGAGCAGAGGGTAGTGAACAGAGTGCCACAGTGAGGTCTGTGTCCATGAAAGATGGACAAGTATGGCTTCAACTGATGAATGATGAAAAAATCGCAGCGTCAAGCTTGACGAAGATTGAATAGGTGGGTGAAGAACAGATGAAACCCGTAAATTCAATTATTACAGGACCCATGTACCCGTTTGCACCAGTAAAAAAAAACGTTGATCAAAAAGTTTCATCATCGGTTTCATTTGGTGAGACGCTTGAAAAAGTCATGTCAACCAGTTCAAAACCAATCATTTCAAAACATGCAGAACAGCGTTTAAAAGAACGTGGTATTGCGATTAGCAGTGATCAATGGCAATCAATCGGTGAAAAGCTTGCCGAAGCCGGTTCAAAAGGAGTGAAAGATTCACTCGTATTGTTAAAAGATGCAGCGCTTATTGCCAGCGCCAAAAACAACACAGTGATCACTGTGATGAATCGAGAAGAAGCACGATCACAAATATTCACAAACATCAACGGCACAATTGTCATGGACCACGTATAATCGAGCTATGTACACTAGGCTGGACCGAAAAGGAAGCCTAGCCGTCTGCCGACCGAATGACGCAGACGATATTCGAAAGGGGAAAACAAATTTATGTTACGCTCAATGTACTCTGGAATTAGCGGAATGAAAAACTTCCAAACGAAACTCGATGTGATCGGTAACAACATCGCAAACGTAAACACATACGGATTTAAAAAAGGTCGTGCTGTTTTTAAAGATTTAGTATCACAGCAAATTGCTGGTGCCAATGGACCAACTGGCGGAGGACGCGGAGGGGTGAACCCGAAGCAAGTGGGTTTAGGCGCTCAACTTTCTGCCATTGATACGATTCATACAGAAGGTTCTACACAAACGACGGGTCGTACGCTAGATTTGGCGATCAGTGGTGATGGCTTTTTTCAAGTAAATGATGGCGTAAACACGTATTATACAAGAGCAGGTAATTTTTACATGGATGAAAACGGGGATCTTATTAACTCGGATGGTTTTTATATGGGTGAAGCAGGACAGACATTCAATATTCCAACGACCGCTACGAGTCTTAGCATTGGTACGGATGGAACAATAAGTTATATGGATGGAGGCACATTAGATACAAGTCAGCAAATAGAAATCGCTAAATTTCCGAATCCGGAAGGCCTGAGAAAAGTAGGGTCCAATTTATATGGAGTAACGGATAACTCTGGAGCACCTGAAACTGGTTTGCCAGGTGCAGATGGTAGAGGGACAATAGCACCAGGTTCACTAGAAATGTCAAACGTCGATCTTTCAGAAGAGTTCACGGAGATGATTGTTGCGCAGCGTGGTTTTCAAGCGAATACACGTATTATTACGACGTCGGATGAAATATTGCAGGAATTGATGAGTATGAAACGTTAGTAACTAGATCATGTAAAGTGAGGAGGAGCTGGGGTGCACCTCAGCCTTGATAATATATGATTACTGTGACACGACTCAATGGCAAGACGTTTTCGCTCAATGCTATATACATAGAAACGGTTGAAAGTTTTCCAGATACGACGATTACGCTCACAAATGGGAAAAAATATGTTGTGAGAGAATCGCATGAAGAAGTGACGGCAAACGTTGAAACATTTTATATGCGTATTGCGCTTCTCGGAAAAGTAAAGGCAGAGGAGGACGAAGATGGAGAATGAAAAAAAAGAATCGAAAAATAAAATGATGATGATTATGATGATCGTGATGGCTGTTATCTTACTCGCTGGGACAATAGCAGTTGTCATGATACTAAAATCATCTGAAGGCAATGCGGTTGAAGAAGAGCTCAACATTGATGACGTTCTTGCAGCTTCGGTCGATATGCCTGAAATGACGACGAATTTGGCATCAGATGACTTTATTCGTATTTCATTTAAAATACAGACCGACAGTGTTGATGCAATGGAAGAAATGACAAAACGTGACTTCCAAGCGAAAAATATCATCATCAAAAAACTTTCGGAAATGACGGCAGAAGATTTAAAAGGTGAGGCTGGTAAAGAAAAACTAACCGAGATGCTTAAAAGCGAGCTGAATAGTATTATGAAAGGTGGAGAAGTAGAAGCCGTTTATATCACCTCATACATTATTCAATAAATAGGAGGGGACATATTTGTCAGGAGAGATCTTATCTCAAAATGAGATTGATGCGCTTCTTTCCGCTCTTTCAACGGGTGAAATGGATGCAGAAGAACTAAAAAAAGAAGAAGCAGAAAAGAAAGTGAGAGTGTATGATTTTAAACGTGCACTGCGCTTTTCGAAAGATCAAATTCGGAGTTTAACGAGAATGCATGACAATTTTGCCCGTATATTAACAACGTTTTTTGCTGCACAGCTTAGAACGTACGTCCACGTCGAAGTTGTATCTGCAGATCAGATTCCATATGAAGAGTTTATTCGTTCCATTCCTAATCGAACGATTTTAAATGTATTTGAAGTCCCTCCGCTTGAAGGGCGTATTTTAATGGAGGTAAATCCAAATATTGCCTATTCGATGCTTGATCGTCTTTTAGGGGGGCGCGGAGTCAGTGTAAATAAAATTGAGAATTTAACTGAAATCGAAACGAGAATTATGTCGAATATGTTTGACCATGCGTTTGAAAATTATCGTGAAGCATGGGCAAATATTGTGGAGATTGACCCAATCGCCACAGATTTTGAAGTGAACCCTCAGTTTTTACAGATGGTGTCACCGAACGAAACGGTCGTAGTCATATCGTTAAATACGACGATTGGTGACACGACCGGTATGATTAATATTTGTATCCCGCACGTCGTACTCGAACCCATTATTCCGAAGCTTTCTGTTCAATACTGGATGCAAAATCCAGATAGTAAAGAACACAGCCCGGAAGACATTCAAAGTTTGGAGAAGCGGATCCAACAAGCGGATTTGCCAGTTATTGCAGAACTAGGCGAGTCAGATATTACGATTGAGGAATTTCTATTATTAGCAGAAGGCGATATTATTGAATTAAATACATTAATTGATGCCCCACTTACAGTAAAAGTGGGAAGTGTTCCGAAATTTACGGCACAGCCAGGTCGAGTAAACCGAAAAGTTGCTGTGCAAGTACTTGGTTACATGAAAGGAGGGGACAACGATGATGAGTAATGATATGCTGTCTCAGGATGAAATTGATGCATTGTTAAAAGGAAGCAACGACGAAATAGAGGATCTCATGCAGCCAAAAACAAGTACGATTGACGGTATAGAAGAATACTTAGATCATTTCGAGCAAGATACGCTTGGTGAAATTGGCAACATTTCATTCGGCAGTTCAGCAACAGCGTTATCAACATTACTGAACCAAAAAGTAGAAATTACAACGCCGATGGTTACGGTCATAGAAGAAAGTCGACTTAAAGATGAATTCCCTCATCCCTATGCGGCGATTGAAGTAGAATATACAGAAGGATTTACAGGTGTGAATTTGCTTGTCATTCATCAGGATGATGCAGCAATTATTGCCGACTTAATGTTGGGCGGTAGCGGTGTAGACGTGGCCAAAGAGCTAGGTGAACTGCAATTGAGCGCGGTTCAAGAAGCAATGAATCAAATGATGGGTTCGGCGGCAACAGCGATGTCATCCATCTTTAATAAAAAAATAGATATTTCACCTCCATCTATTACGCTTTTGAATTTGAATGAGGGAGAAGGAAGCAATAGCATTCCGAAACAGGAACTTTTAATCAAAATTTCATTCCGTTTAAAGGTTGGAAATTTAATTGACTCGAATATTATGCAGCTTATTCCGCTGCAATTCGGAAAGCAGCTTGTAATGGAACTTATGGATCCTCCACAAGAAGAACAAGAGGCATTACTTCAGCCGCCGCAGTTACAGGCTTCAAGAGCAACTCCCGAGCCGGCTGCACAACCTGTTCATCAGACACTGTCAATGCCAGTCCGGGAATCAGAAGAACCGCGTCGTATTGGTGGTTCTTCAATTGGACAGCAGCAGCCGGTCAACGTGGAAACAGCCGTCTTTTCGTCCTTTGACACACCGCAACTCGGTGAACAGGAAGCACGCAATTTGAATATGTTATTTGATATTCCGTTGCAAGTAACCGTTGAACTGGGCCGAACCAATCGATCTGTCAAAGATATACTGGAATTGACATCAGGCTCAATTATTGAATTGGACAAGCTAGCAGGTGAGCCGGTAGACGTACTGGTTAATAAACGGTTAGTGGCAAAAGGCGAAGTTGTCGTTATTGAAGAGAATTTCGGTGTGCGGATTACAAATATTGCAAGTCCAGCGGATCGATTGAAAAATTTAAATTAATCTTTTTACAGGGGGACAGGAACAATGGCTAGTAGAATTTTAGTTGTAGATGATGCAGCGTTTATGCGCATGATGATTAAAGATATTTTAACGAAGAATGGCTTTGAAGTAGTTGGTGAAGCAGAAAATGGTGCACAGGCGGTAGAAAAATATGTTGAACTAAAACCAGATCTTGTCACAATGGATATCACAATGCCCGAAAAAGATGGAATTGCTGCATTAAAGGAAATTAAAGCAGTAGATGCTGCAGCAAAAGTGATTATGTGTTCGGCAATGGGTCAGCAGGCGATGGTCATTGATGCGATTCAAGCCGGTGCAAAAGACTTTATTGTAAAGCCATTCCAGGCGGATCGTGTGATTGAAGCCATTTCTAAAGTGTTATCTTCATAAAGGTGTGATCATGTGAACTTATTTTTAAAATGGATAATGCCCATTTTATTCGCAATGGCTCTGTTCTCTGGCAATCAATTGATTGCCTCGGCAGAGCCATTTAATTCGAATGTGAAAGAATGTATTGAAAATCACGACTTATGTGCAGAAGAAGAACCAGCAGACAATAGGAAAACAGAAGCGAATTCACAAATTACAAGTGAACCAGTTGGAATAGGATTTTTAGATGTCGTCCGAATGATCACGGCGCTTGTTTTCGTTGTAGCGCTTCTTTATTTTTTATTGCGTTTTATTAATAAAAAAAGCCGCACGTATCAAGAAAATCATACTGTTCGTCATCTCGGCGGTACCGCGCTCGGGGGGAGTCGATCCGTGCAGGTTGTTAAAGTGGGCGGTCGTGTGCTTATTCTTGGTGTCGGTGAAAATGTGGCCTTGTTAAAAGAGATTGAGGATGAGGAAGAACGAAATGAGCTGCTTACCCGCTACGAAGAGCAATTGGACATGATGGTGCATCCTTCTGATATCCTTAATCGAATAAAGACACAAGTGGAACGAAAGAAACAAACGTCTGGATCATCTGATTTTAAACAGGAATTAGAGTGGAAAATGGCTGATCTGAAAAAAAGCCGCAGACAAGCTATTCAAGATATAACAGATGGGGAGCAGAATAAAGATGAATGAATTCATGGGATTTTTTAATTCAAGCTCACCTGAAAGTGTGTCTACGTCTGTTAAATTGCTATTAATGCTGACTGTTTTGTCGGTGGCGCCGAGTATCTTAATTTTAATGACCTGTTTTACGCGTATTATTATCGTGCTGTCGTTTGTAAGAACGGCGCTTGCAACGCAGCAAATGCCGCCGACACAAGTGCTTCTCGGTCTCGCGCTCTTTTTGACCTTTTTTATTATGTCGCCTGTTTTGCAGGAAGTAAATGATGAGGCATTGACGCCTCTTTTTAACGAAGAAATTAATCTTGAAGAAGCTTATACATTGGCGAGCGGTCCATTTAAGGAATTTATGAGCGTTCATACGCGGCAAAAGGATTTAGAATTATTTTTGAATTACACGCAGGCGGAACAGCCGGAATCGATTGAGGATATTCCACTTACCACGCTTGTACCAGCATTTGCATTAAGTGAAATTAAAACGGCTTTTCAGATTGGGTTTATGGTGTTCATTCCGTTTCTCGTCATTGATATGATTGTTGCAAGTGTCCTCATGTCAATGGGGATGATGATGCTCCCGCCAGTAATGATTTCGTTGCCATTTAAAATTTTATTGTTCGTACTGATCGACGGCTGGTATCTCGTCATTGAGTCGCTGCTGCAAAGCTTTTAGGTAGGTGAAAAAATGAATACAGAGATGGTTCTTTCCCTTGCTGAAAAAGGGGTTTATACAACAATTATCGTTTGCGCACCACTCCTTTTGCTTGCGCTCGGGATCGGTCTTGCAGTTAGTATTTTTCAAGCAACAACGCAAATCCAAGAACAGACATTGGCATTCGTTCCGAAAATTGTGGCTGTTCTTGTTGGGATGATTTTTTTTGGACCATGGATGCTATCGCGCATTGTGACATATACAATGGACATTTTCACAAATTTAACGAGGTTTGTTGGGTAATGGCAGATGGGTGAATTAACTCCTAATCTTTCCGTATTTTTACTTATTCTCGTGCGTGTGTCAGCATTTTTCGTGACGATGCCCCTCTTTTCCTATCGTACGATACCGGCGCAGCACCGGATCGCTTTTGCACTTGTGCTTTCATGGACAATGTATTATTCAATAGATGCGAGTCCGCTTGAAATAAATGGTGAATATTTATTGCTCATTTTGAAAGAAGCAATGACTGGATTATTAATAGGGTTAGCCGCCTTTATCATTCTGTCTGCGATTCAAATTGCTGGTGGATTTATCGATTTTCAGATGGGGTTTGCTATCGCGAATGTTATTGACCCGCAGACTGGAGCCCAGAGCCCGTTAATGGGACAATATTTATATATGTTTTCACTGCTCATGTTACTGGCGCTTAATGGCCATCACCTTATATTAGACGGAATTTTTTATAGTTATGAATTTATTCCGATCGATCAAATGTACTTGCCCTTTGGGAATGGAGAAGCAGCTTATTATATGGCCAGGACATTTAATGCTGTTTTTATCATAGCGTTTCAAATGTCAATGCCTGTTGTTGCCGTATTGTTTTTGACCGATGTTATGCTTGGTATCGTCGCCCGGACGGTCCCCCAGCTCAATATTTTCGTTGTTGGGTTTCCGCTTAAAATTGGTGTTGCTTTTATTGTTGTTTTTATTGTCCTCGGTGTTATTTTTACATTAGTACGCGACTTGTTTGGAATTATGCTACAGACAATGCGTGATTTAATGACGATTTTTGGAGGCGGATAGCACGATGCTGTTGAAACTGAATCTGCAATTTTTCGCGGGAGAAAAAACGGAAAAAGCGACACCGAAGAAGAAACAGGACTCCCGTAAAAAAGGACAGGTAACGAAAAGCCAGGATTTAAATACAGCGGTCAGCCTGCTCGTATTATTTGGGTTTTTATCGGTTTTTGGGGCGTCGATAGGCCGAAATATTTATCAGATGTTTCAGCACTCTGTTGAATATTACATGCTTATGTCTGTTACTGAAGCGAATTTAAAGACGATTGTGTTTGAAATTATGGAGCAGTGCGCATGGATACTAGGTCCTTTTATGGGTGCGGCGGTTCTTGCGGGAGTACTGGCCAACTATGCACAGGTCGGCTGGCTTGTAACCGGTGAACCGATTAAACCGAAACTTGAAAAATTAGATCCGATTAAAGGGTTTAAACGAATTTTTTCTATGCGGGCCATTGTGGAACTGTTAAAGTCCATATTGAAAATTGGGTTTGTGGGAACTGCGGCCTTTATTATTCTATGGAACAATAAAGAAGATGTATTGAAACTTGCGTTGAAGCCGATTGAAGATACACTTCCGCTCGTTGGGACATTAACCGTGCAGATGGGACTTGTCGCAGCAGCAGCATTGCTTGTACTCGGCGTGCTGGATTACTTATATCAAAAGTTTGATTTTGAAAAAAGTATACGTATGTCCAAACAGGATATTAAAGATGAGCATAAAAACATAGAAGGAGACCCGCTCATTAAATCACGCATACGCCAGACGCAGCGTGAAATGGCCATGCGCCGTATGATGCAGGAAGTGCCGGATGCAGATGTTGTGATCACGAATCCAACGCATTATGCAATTGCGTTAAAATATGATGATTCGAAACTTGATGCACCGTATGTCGTTGCGAAAGGAACAGACTTCATTGCGCAAAAAATCAAACTGATTGCGGGAGAAAATGACGTGGCACTGATTGAAAATAGGCCGCTCGCTCGCGCGCTTCACGATCAAACGGAGATCGGGGATACGGTGCCGGAAGAATTTTTTAAAGCGATCGCAGAAATATTTGCTTACGTTTATCGTATTAAAAATAAAGTGTAATTTTTTGTTGGGAGAGAAAAAAATGAAAGCGAGAGACCTCTCTGTTTTATTCGGAGTCATTTTAATTGTAGCCATGCTTATCGTGCCGCTGCCTACATGGCTATTAAGTATACTTATTATTATCAATATCTCTCTTGCGCTGCTCGTTTTGCTCATCTCGATGAATATGAAAGAAGCGCTTGAATTTTCTGTGTTTCCTTCGTTGCTTTTGCTGTTGACATTATTCCGTCTTGGTCTCAATGTGTCGACAACGCGTTCCATTTTAAGTAACGGGGAGGCAGGAGGCGTTGTCGAGACATTCGGGACATTCGTCGTCGGCGGAAATATTATAGTTGGGATGGTTGTCTTCCTCATACTCGTTATTATTCAGTTTATTGTTATTACTAAGGGTGCTGAACGTGTATCAGAAGTGGCGGCCCGGTTTACACTCGATGCGATGCCTGGTAAGCAGATGAGTATTGATGCTGATTTAAACGCTGGTATGATTTCAGAAGTTCAGGCGCGTGAACGGCGCGAAAAAGTGAGCGGTGAAGCAGATTTTTATGGAGCAATGGACGGTGCGACGAAATTTGTTAAAGGGGACGCGATTGCCGGAATTATTATGGTTATTATTAACTTGATTGTTGGGATTGTGATCGGCGTCATGCAACAAGAATTGTCTTTTGGAGAATCCGCAGCACGTTACTCCCTTTTAACAGTTGGCGACGGTATCGTCTCACAAATTCCGGCGCTTCTCATTTCAACAGCAACTGCGATCGTTGTGACACGTGCTTCATCGACAGGCAACCTCAGTGGAGATATAAACACTCAGCTTCTTCGTTACCCATCGATGCTCTATATTGCAGCAGGCACGATCTTTTTATTGGGGCTTGCAACACCGATTAACGATATTTTAACGATCCCGATAGCAATAGGACTTGCGCTAATCGGCTATATGACTTCCCGATTACCAAACAAAGAATTTGATGACCCAGTGCCTTCAGAAGAAGAGATGGAAACAGATGAATTGAAAAGTCCGGAGTCTGTCGTGAATTTATTGACCATTGATCCAATTGAATTTGAATTTGGTTACGGACTTATTCCACTCGCGGATACGAATCAAGGTGGTGACCTGCTTGATCGTATCGTCATGATCCGACGGCAGCTAGCATTAGAACTTGGTCTTGTTATACCGGTCGTTCGCATTCGCGATAATATTCAGTTGCAGCCAAATGAATATCGGATGAAAATAAAGGGAAGTGAAGTAGCGGAAGGCGAATTGCTGTTAGACCATTATTTAGCGATGAGCCCAGGTGAAGAAGACGATATGGTTGAAGGAATTGATACGATTGAACCATCTTTTGGACTTCCTGCAAAATGGATTACAGAAGATGCAAAAGAACAAGCGGAAATTTTCGGTTATACCGTTGTTGACCCTCCGAGTGTTGTATCAACTCATTTAACAGAAATCATTAAAAAATATGCACACGAATTGCTCGGCCGTCAGGAAACACAGCAATTGATCGACCATCTGAAAGAATCGTATCCTATTTTAGTTGATGAAGTTACACCGAACCCACTCTCGGTCGGTGACGTACAAAAAGTGCTGGCAAAATTATTGAAAGAAAATTTATCAATCCGTAATTTACCGATTATTTTTGAAACGCTTGCTGACTTTGGCAAAATGACATCAGACATAGATTTATTAACAGAATATGTACGCCAGGCTCTTGCTCGTCAAATTACGGTGCAATTTGCAGGTGACACAGGCTCGCTAAATGTTATTACATTATCAGGCCAAATTGAAAAGTTAATTGCAGATGGTGTACAGCAGACAGAACATGGGAATTACTTATCAATCGATCCGAATGACTCACAGCGTATTTTAGAAGCGACAGCTCAGCAAGTAGAACAGGCATCATTTATGCAACAGTCACCAGTTATTCTTTGTTCACCGGCAGTCCGCATGTATGTGCGTCAGCTGCTAGAGCGATATTTTCCGCAAATACCTGTTTTATCTTATAATGAGCTTGAACCGAGTGTAGAAGTCCAGAGTACAGGGGTGGTGACAATTGAATGAAAATAAAAAAATACAGGGCGCCATCTATGCCAGCAGTCATGAAAAAGGTGCGTGCTGAACTTGGCCCACAAGCGGTTATTTTACAATCGAAAACAGTATATATAGGTGGCGTTTTTGGATTGTTTAAAAAGAAAAATATTGAAGTGGTTGCAGCAATAGATCCTTATATAGAAACCGTAGAAAAAAAACTAGATGCAAAGCCTGCTTCGGCATTCATTCAACAGCCGCCACCGCTGCCTACTGAATTTAAAAAAGAAATGCTGGAAATGAAGCAAATGATTCGACAGTTAAAAGAATCAAAGCAGGCTGATTTTTTATATCCGGATGCATTGCGGCCGATACTTGAGCAATTAAAAACGCAAGGGTTATCTGATGAGTTGTACCAAATGACAGCGGAATATCTTTTGATAAAATGGAAAGAAGAACGAAGTGAGGCAACGATTGTAAACGTACGCAGGTGGACGATAGAATTTCTTACGGAGTGTTTGTCACCTTGCCTTACAGTAAACGAAGAAATGGCAAAATACATATATTTACTAGGCCCGACAGGTGTCGGAAAAACGACGACAATTGCAAAACTTGCATCGCAAAAAGTGCTTGATGAAGAAAAAAAGGTGGCATTTGTTACAACGGACACATACCGGATTGGGGCTATTGAGCAGCTGAAAACATATGCAAGTCTTCTAAATGTCCCATTTAAAGTAGCTTATTCAAGAAGTGATATGGAAGAAGCGTTTCATTCACTTGTAAAATATGATGTCTTATTTATTGATACAGCCGGTCGCAATTATCGTGAGAAAAAATATGTAGACGATTTACAGAGCATGATGTTGAAGAAAAATGGAGAGTCTCGTTCTTATCTTGTTTTAAGTGCAGCATCAAAACAGGAAGATTTAGAAGAAGTCATTCATAATTTCACAACGGTTCAAATAGATGGTTTTATTTTTACGAAGGTAGATGAAACAAAAACTAAGGGCACAATTGTGAATTTAATGTATACTTACAAAGTAGGTACAATATTTATCGCTAATGGTCAAAATGTACCAGATGATATTAAAAAAACAATGACTATAGACATTGTTCAATCATTATTCGAGGGTGCACGTGATGAATGATCAAGCGGAAGAACTCAGAAAAAAAATTAGGCAAAAAGCGGCTGAAATCAATAGAATGAAAAGAAGCCGTGCAAAAACAGTCGCTATTGTTAGTGGGAAAGGTGGTGTTGGAAAAACCAATATTTCAGTGAACCTTGCTGTAGGACTCGCTAAACTAGGTAAAAAAGTGTTGTTGTTTGATATGGATATCGGTATGGGTAATATATATCATTTGATAGGCAAAGATCCTGGACATTCTATTGCAGATTTTTTTATAAAAGGGGAACCGCTTGCGAGTATGATCAAGCCTGGACCTGAAGGGATTTTTTTCATTCATGGTGGTTCAGCAGCCGCTCAACTATTTGAGTGGGATGAATCTTATATGGAAAAGTGGATTCATGCTCTTGAAGAACTTATTGAAGACTATGATTACTTATTGTTTGATATGGGCGCGGGTGCATCAAAAGAAAGTTTAAATATTTTGCATGCCGCAGAAGAAGTGTTAATGGTCACAATACCAGAACCAACAGCGATAACAGATGCATATTCTATGATGAAATTTATTTATTTACGTGATCAGGAAAAAATTTTTTATTTAATATGCAATCGGGCTGAATCTGCAGAAGAAGGATGGAAAACAGCGGGGCGCCTTAAGCATACGATGGAGACATTTATGCATGTCAGCCCGACCATTCTTGGTTCACTTCCGGAAGACAATGTTATTCGGAAATCAGTCACAGCCGGACAGCCGTTTATGATTCTATATCCGGAAGCGCGTGTTTCAACAGCATTTGATAACATTGTAAAGAAGTATGCAGGTTTGCCTGTGAATGAAGAAAATCAACCGACAGGTTTCGTCGATAAATTGCGGCGCTTTTTTACAGAAAGAAGGGACAGCCGATGAAATCAAAAAAAGTTCTTGTTGCAGACGACTCTGCATTTATGAGAAAGCTGATTTCTGAATGTTTATCTGAGCATCCTGACATCGAAGTGATTGCGTCTGCACGAAATGGGTACGATGCCGTCAAAAAAGCACTAGAGTTAAAACCGGATGTCATTACGCTTGATATCGAGATGCCGGAAATGGGTGGACTGGAAGCTTTGAAATTGATTATGGACAAACAGCCGTGTCCTGTTGTCATGCTTTCGAGTTTAACAAAAGAAGGAACGGATACGACATTAAAAGCAATGGAAATGGGTGCTGTCGATTTTATTGCTAAACCATCGGGGACGATATCGCTAGACCTTCACAAAATTAAAGATATATTAATTGAAAAAGTGCTTGCTGCAGCAAAAGCAAATATTAGCATGAAGCCTGAAATAGCAGCAAAATCGGCCGTCATCGAATCGTTTGTTCAGACCAATCCGGATTCGAGAGATCGTATGGTCCTTCCTTCTCAAAATAAAAAAGGGAATAAACTTGTGCTCATTGCTACATCAACAGGTGGTCCTCGTGCATTGCATCATGTTATAACGAAACTTCCCGCTGCGCTTTTGGCTCCCATTGTGATTGTACAGCATATGCCGCCAGGTTTTACAAAGTCCCTTGCTGATCGACTTGATTCGTTGTCGGACATACACGTCAAAGAAGCGGAAGACGGAGAAATTTTACGAAAAGGAACGGCTTATATTGCACCAGGCGGCCATCATTTAAAGCTTAGAAAAGTCGGTTCATCTATTGTTGCAACACTTGATCAAACAAATCCAGAAGGTGGACACCGTCCAGCTGCTAATGTGACGTTTCGCTCTGCAGCAGCAATCCATCGTGTTGAAAAAATCGCAGTGATCATGACAGGTATGGGTACAGATGGTGCAGACGGCTTAATTAAATTAAAAGAAACAGGCGTGGTCAAAGCCATTGCAGAATCGAAAGAAACGTGCGTCGTGTATGGCATGCCAAAAGCGGCGGTCGCCACACATCTTGTTGATGAAATAGTGCCAGTCAATGAAATTGCCGCAACGATTGTTAAGTACCTAAATGATAAGAGGTGAAGACGAGTGGATACGAATCAGTATTTGGAAATTTTCATTGAAGAAAGTAAAGAACATTTACAAGCAATGAATGAGCATTTATTAGGGCTAGAAAAAGATCCTGGGAATATTGGGATTGTCAATGAAGTCTTTCGATCTGCCCATACATTAAAAGGAATGTCAGCTACAATGGGGTATGAAGATCTCGCTGATTTGACACATAAAATGGAAAATGTACTCGATGCGATTCGCAATCATAAAATTGCTGTTACACTAGAAATTATGGATATTGTCTTTTCTTCTGTTGATGATCTTGAAGCGATGGTAAACGATATTTCTTCTGGCGGTGATGGGAAGCGGGATGTAACTGAAATCGTTACGAAACTGCTGGAAATTGAACAGGGTGAAACGCTTTTGCCACCTGTAGTAACAAGAGAAGAGCCTTCTGTATCACTAAAATCAGATCTTCAATACGATGAATTTGAGCGTACTGTCATCGAACAGTCTAAAGAACAGGGCTTTACATGTTATGAAGTCGCAATCTTTTTACGTGCTGATTGCGTGTTAAAAGCAGCTCGCGTGTTCATGATATTTGAAGTGCTTGAAAAATGTGGTGAGGTGATTAAATCAGTTCCTCCTACTGAAAAATTGGAAGAAGAAAAATTTGATGAATACTTCACGGTTACGCTTATTACGCAAGAACCGGCAGAAGATATTGAAGACAAAGTAAAAAAAGTATCGGAAGTTGATCAAGTGACCGTCATAGAAGTCGCAAATTTGAGTATGAATGGGCCACATCAGGAAGAAGCTGCTCCTGCGCAAGAGCAGAAACAAATGGACGTGAAACAAGAAACAAAACCAACGGTAAAGAAAATGGACGACGTTAAAGAGACAAAGCATGCTGTAACGAATAAGACAATTCGTGTTAACATTGAGCGTCTTGACATTTTAATGAATTTATTTGAAGAGCTTGTCATTGATCGCGGCCGTCTTGAGTCGATCTCAAGCGAACTGAACCATTCCGAATTAAATGAAACAGTTGAGCATATGTCACGCATTTCAGGTGATTTGCAAACGATTATTTTGAATATGCGTATGGTACCAGTCGAAACAGTCTTTAACCGCTTTCCAAAAATGGTCCGCCAGTTGACGAGGGATTTAAACAAGCAAGTAAACCTCGAAATTATCGGTGCAGAAACCGAGCTTGACCGGACGGTAATTGATGAAATTGGCGATCCGCTCGTTCATTTAATCCGCAACGCGATGGATCATGGTATTGAAATGCCAGCAGACCGTGTTGCAAAAGGAAAATCAGCTGAAGGCACAGTAAAACTAAAAGCATACCATAGCGGAAATCATGTCTTTATCGAAATTGAAGATGATGGAGCAGGTATTAATAAAGATAAAGTATTAAGAAAAGCATTGGATAAAGGAATTGTCACAGAGGAACAGGTGCTTACACTGAGTGACCGCCAAATTTATGAACTTATACTAGCATCTGGCTTTTCAACAGCGGATAGTGTCTCTGATTTATCGGGGCGCGGTGTCGGTCTTGATGTTGTCAAAACAACGATTGAATCACTCGGTGGCTCGATTACAATTGATTCGGTTGAAGGGTCAGGGTCAATTTTCTCCATTCAATTGCCGTTAACACTATCGATCATTTCCGTCATGCTTGTAGAAGTGGAGAAAGAAAAATATGCGATCCCGCTTTCCTCTATTATTGAAACGGCGATTGTCAAGAAGGACGAGGTGTTGAATGCCCACAACCAGCAAGTCATTGATTTTCGCGGCAAAGTCGTTCCACTTCTATTCCTTGAAAATATTTTCTCTGTTCCACGTCAAGATGATAATGATCGTTTCTATTCGATCGTTATTGTTAGAAAGGGTGAAAAAATGGCCGGTCTCGTCGTTGATTCCTTTATCGGTCAGAAAGAAGTCGTCTTGAAATCACTCGGTAACTATTTAACGAATGTATTTGCTATTTCAGGAGCAACGATATTAGGTGACGGACAAGTGGCGCTTATTGTAGACTGTAATGCGCTTATTAAATAAGAAGGAGGTAGGGCTATGAGTGAGACAAGTGCTCCAAGCGCTGTGAAAGTCATTGCTTTTCAATTAGTAGATAAAGAGTATGCTTTGCCTGTTCATCAAGTCTACTCCATCGAAAAATTAATGCACATTACGCGTGTGCCCGGCACTGTGCCATTTGTAAAAGGCGTGATCAATTTGCGTGGCGTTGTGACACCCATTATCGATTTACGCAGCCGATTCGGCTTGACAGACGAAAAATACGATGACACAACGCGCATTATTATTGCGGCGCTCGACGATACAGAAGTCGGTCTTATTGTGGATGGAGCAAATGACGTACTTGACATCCCTCTTGATGCGATTGAGCCACAACCCGAAGTTGTAGGGTCCATGGGTGATGAATATATTACAGGAGTTGCTAAATTGGGAAAAAGGCTGCTCATTATGCTTAGTCTTGAAAAGATCTTTAAATAAAGGCGGTTCGTGATGAACTACATTGATAATATTCAGCCCATCCATCTCGATATTTTAAAGGAAGTTGGCAATATAGGAGCAGGTCATGCAGCAACGTCGCTGTCTATTCTCTTAAATAGAAGAATTGATATGAAAGTACCGAGTGTACGCATTATGCCTTTTTCAGAAATGATGGAATTAACCGGCGGATCTGAAAAAGAAGTGGTCAGTGTCAGCCTTCGAATTGAAGGAGAAGCGGGTGGGAACATGTTTTTTATACTCACAGTCGCAGAAGCAGACCGCTTTATTCGTAAGTTAATGTCAGATCATCTATTTACATTTCAAAATCGCGAAGCACAGCATATTGGTTTTTCAGCCATGCAGGAAATGGGGAATATATTATCCGGATCTTATTTATCTGCGCTGAGCGATTTTACGCACTTAAAACTGCAGCCGTCGGTACCGGAACTTGCCATCGATATGTTCGGTGCGATCATTAGTTACGGTCTGCTTGAAATTTCACAATACAGCGACTATGCCATTGTGATCGACACCGTATTAACCGAGCTTGAAGATGACAATGTGGAAACCGTGAAAGGACATTTCTTTTTACTGTTATCTCCCGAATCATTTCCGACTATATTCGAGGCACTCGGAGCTGGATACAGTGAATAACGTGCGTGATGTTGTCAAAGTAGGAATTGCCGATATGAATGTCGTTCAAGCGCCAGAAACGATACGTACGTCGGGGCTTGGTTCTTGTGTCGGAGTTGTTATATATGATGAAATAGCTCGAATTGCAGGAATGGTTCATGTCATGCTACCGGACTCCAGCCTTGCGAAATCAGGTGCGAAAAACGAGGCGAAGTTTGCGGATACGGGTGTGCCGGCGATCATAAAAGAGTTAACACAAAGCGGTGCACGCTCATTTCGCTTAAAAGCAAAGATCGCAGGCGGTGCGCAAATGTTTCAGTATAAGTCCGGTTCTGATTTGATGAAGATCGGCCCACGGAATGTTGAGGCAGTCAAACAACAGTTGAAAATCGCCCGTATTCCGATTCTTGCCGAGGATGTTGGTGGAAACAGCGGACGAACGATTGAATTTGATCCATTAACATCTATTCTACATATTCGGTCGGTCAATAAAGGCGAACAGCAGTTGTAGGCAAAGCAGCGGACATAAGACCGCTGCTTTTTTGTGCATAATGTTGGCAAATACATGACTTTTCTTTAAACTATTATTAATGAAAGAAATAATTCGTACCGGATGATGTCCGTTGATGGGGGGATGAAATGACGAAATTAACGCCGTACGAAGAGCAAGATTTGTGGGAAAGGTGGAAAAGAGATAAACATCCAGATGATGGAGATGCGCTCGTGGCCCGTTATTTACCTCTTGTAACATTTCATAGCAGGAGAATTGCTTCAACACTTCCAAAAGCAGTGAGTAGAGAAGAAGTGACAAGTTTTGGTTTATCGGGTTTATATGATGCACTTTTAAAATTTGAGCCCTCACGTGATTTGAAGTTTGATACATATGCATCGTTTCGAATACGGGGTGCGATTTTAGACGGTTTGCGGAAAGAGGACTGGCTTCCTAGGTCTGCCCGGGAAAAATCGAAAAAAATTGAAGCAGCCACATCTATGCTTGAACAACGCTATTTGCGGGCAGTGACAGCAGAAGAAGTAGCAGAAGAACTTGGTGTAACAACGGGTGAAGTACAAGATACGATCGCTGAACACTTTTTTTCACACATTTTATCGATAGACGAGCAGGTGAATGAACTAGATCAGCCGGATGGACCGGGGGTTGCATTGAAAGATGACCGGAAAATCTCACCAGAGGAAGAGCTCGTAAAGCAAGAACAAATGAATGAGTTAGCTGTTCAAATTGAAAAGCTGACAGATAAAGAGCAACTCGTCATTGCCCTTTTTTATAAAGAAGAGTTAACACTGACAGAAATTGGTGAGATTCTCGAATTGTCGACGTCTCGCATTTCACAAATTCATTCAAAAGCATTATTTAAATTAAAACAGCAGCTTGTGAAGAAAAAGTAATCATTCAATTTGGATGAAATTGGTCAAGGAGCGCGTATGATAACAATTTTAATCACGACATCCTTTCTAATGCATGGGGTCAGTTTGTTTGCACTTATCTTATTATTTCAACGGCAAAATAATATGAAGCAGACAGAAAAGAAAATGATACAAACGGCTGCGGAAACAGAAGAGATGATGTCAGCATTTTTAATGGAATTAAAAGAAGAAAATGAGCAGTTGATCAAACAGTTGTCAAAAAAAGAAGCGGAGCGCAAAAAGCCGGTACCAATCCTGAATGAAGCGCCACAGGATGATCTGCTTGTGCTTCCACCGATCATCCCACGGGCATCCGTGGCTAAAGCATATTCAAGCGTGAAAAAAGAGCCAAAAAAGCCGGTAAAAGAACAATCTGCGTCAGAACGGATGATGGAATTGAAAAAACAAGGATTCTCTGAAGAAGAGATTGCACGCGAATTAAAAATAGGCGTTACAGAAGTTCAGATCGGCTTAAAATTTTATCGGCCGCAATAAAATGGTTGCGGGGCGCGAAGTGTTATGGTATAGTAACTAACGGTGTTAATACACACGTCTTTTGATTCAGGCAGACGGTGCCGTCCGTGACGGAATTTGTCTGAATAGGATAAAGGCGGAGGAAATCTAACCAAACAGGAGGAAACAAACATGTCAGTAATCTCTATGAAACAATTGCTTGAAGCTGGTGTTCACTTTGGCCATCAAACTCGCCGCTGGAACCCTAAAATGAAAAAATACATCTTCCAGGAACGTAACGGGATCTATATCATTGATCTTCAAAAAACAGTTCGTAAAGTGGAAGAAGCGTATAAATTTGTAAGAGAAGTTGCCGGCGACGGTGGTAAAGTATTGTTTGTTGGGACGAAAAAACAAGCACAAGATTCTGTGAAAGAAGAAGCAGAACGTTCAGGTATGTACTATGTAAACCAACGCTGGTTGGGCGGTACACTTACAAACTTCTCTACAATCCAAAAACGTGTTCAACGTTTAAAAAACATCGAAAAAATGCAAGAAGATGGTACATTTGACGTACTTCCGAAAAAAGAAGTTGTTAAACTTAAAAAAGAACATGAACGCCTTCAAAAATTCCTTGGCGGTATTCGCGATATGAAAGGTCTCCCAGATGCCCTTTTCATCATCGATCCGCGTAAAGAGCGTATTGCAGTTGCAGAAGCACGTAAATTGCATATTCCAATCGTGGGGATTGTTGATACAAACTGCGATCCAGATGAAATCGATTATGTCATCCCTGCAAATGATGATGCAATCCGCGCCGTAAAACTTTTGACTGGTAAAATGGCTGACGCTGTTCTTGAAGCGAAGCAAGGGGAAGAAATCGCAGAAGTTGTTGCTGTAGAAGAAGTACAACAAGTTGAAACAGCAGAAGCTGCAGCTGAGTAATGAACAAAAAAGGTGATAAGAGGGATACCCTTATCATCTTTTTTTGAAACTAGACAATCAAGAAACAAGGTTCATTCGAGAGCGAAAAGTGCGGCGTCCTGTCGCAACGCTTTCATGATTCACATTGCGGGTCACACTCTACATATTGATTGAAGGAGGAACTATAATGGCTATTACTGCACAAATGGTAAAAGAGCTTCGTGAAAAAACAGGCGCAGGTATGATGGACTGCAAAAAAGCATTGGTTGAAACAGAAGGTAACATGGATCAAGCAGTTGACTTCCTGCGTGAAAAAGGTATTGCAAAAGCGGCGAAGAAATCAGATCGAATCGCTGCTGAAGGAACAACTTATATTACAAGTGAAGGCGACACAGCGGTTATTCTTGAAGTGAACGCTGAAACAGATTTCGTTGCGAAAAACGAAAACTTTCAAGTTCTTGTGAAGGAAATTGCAGAACATCTTCTTGCCAACAAGCCAGCTACTGTTGAAGAGGCGCTTGCGCAAACAATGAAAAATGGCAAAACGGTTGATGTGTATGTTAACGAAGCCATTTCTAAAATCGGTGAAAGACTATCCCTTCGCCGCTTTGAAATCCGCACAAAAGGCGAGAATGCTGCATTTGGTGAATACTTGCATATGGGCGGACGTATTGGTGTTCTTGCTGTCCTTGAAGGAACAACTGACGCAGCAGCAGCGAAAGATGTTGCAATGCATGCAGCAGCATTGAATCCGAAATATGTTTCACGCGATCAAGTGTCTGAAGAAGAGGTAGCACGTGAGCGTAAAGTATTGACGGAACAAGCGCTTAACGAAGGAAAGCCTGAAAAAATCGTTGCTAAAATGGTGGAAGGCCGCCTTGGGAAATTCTTTGAAGAAGTGTGCATCTTGGACCAAGGATTTGTTAAAGATCCAGATCAAAAAGTACGTCAATTCCTTGAATCTAAAGGCGCAACATTAACAGAATTCACTCGCTATGAAGTTGGTGAAGGTCTTGAGAAACGTCAAGAAAATTTTGCTGAAGAAGTTATGAACCAAGTGAAAAAATAACGATTCTTTTTCCGTCGGACGGAATGGAATAAGTGAAATCCCTTGCCGATCTGGTGAGGGATTTCATGTACATTACAGATGGAGGTCTACATGAGCCAGCCTAAATATAAACGCGTTGTATTAAAATTAAGTGGTGAAGCATTAGCAGGAGAAGCAGGTTTTGGTATTAACCCTGCAGTCATTCAATCAGTTGCTGAACAAGTAAAGGAAGTAAGTGAACTGGGCGTAGAAGTGGCAGTCGTCGTTGGTGGCGGAAACATATGGAGAGGGAAGATCGGTAGTGAAATGGGCATGGATCGTGCCACAGCCGATTACATGGGGATGCTGGCAACAGTCATGAACTCGATGGCATTGCAGGATAGTCTTGAACAGCAAGGCATTGAAACACGTGTGCAAACATCCATCGAAATGCGTCAAATAGCGGAGCCATATATTCGTAGACGGGCGATTCGCCATCTCGAAAAAGGACGTGTCGTTATTTTTGCTGCAGGCACAGGAAATCCATACTTTTCAACAGATACAACAGCTGCGTTACGCGCTGCTGAAATTGAAGCAGAAGTTATTTTGATGGCGAAAAATAATGTAGACGGCGTATATAGTGCAGATCCAAAATTGGACAAAGATGCAGTGAAATATGTGGAATTGTCCTATCTTGATGTCATTAAAGAAGGACTGGCGGTCATGGATTCAACAGCTTCTTCATTATGTATGGATAATGATATTCCACTTATTGTTTTCTCGGTTATAGAAAAAGGGAATATTAAACGCGTGATTATGGGTGAAAATATCGGAACAATCGTAAGGGGGAAATAATCTTGGCACAACAAATTATTAACCAGACAAAAGAGAGAATGGATAAAGCAATTCAAGCATTTACACGTGAACTTGCATCAATCCGTGCGGGACGTGCAAGTGCGAATGTGTTAGACCGTATCACAATTGATTATTATGGAGCACCGACACCCGTTAATCAGCTCGCTTCTATTAACATTCCAGAAGCGCGTCTATTAGTGATTCAACCGTATGATAAAACATCATTAGGTGATATTGAAAAGGCACTTTTGAAATCTGATCTTGGCTTAAATCCGTCGAATGATGGAGCGGTCATTCGTTTAAACTTCCCGGCTTTGACAGAAGAGCGTCGGAAAGAACTGGCGAAGCTCGTAAAGAAAGAAGCAGAAGAAGCGAAAGTGGGGATACGTAATATACGCCGTGATGCAAACGATGACTTGAAGAAAAGTGAAAAAAACGGTGATATAACAGAAGACGATCTTCGCGGTTATGCAGAAGACGTTCAAAAACAGACGGATGATTATATTCGCAAAGTCGATGAAATTGCTAAAGATAAAGAACTAGAGATTATGGAAGTGTAATATGTTAATTAGCAAACCCTCTTCTTATGCAAGAGGGTTCTTTTTTGGAATTTATCGCTCTATTTACTATGAAATCGACTTATATGGTAAAATGTATAGGAAAGAAGCGATGTGGAGGATCTTTTATGGGACATAAACCGTGGTTTTGGCAATCAAAACAAACAGGTCAAACAGCCAATTCAGAAGAAAATGTGCCTGAACATATTGCCATCATTATGGATGGAAATGGCCGGTGGGCAAAAAAAAGGGCTTTACCGCGTATTGCTGGACATAATGAAGGCATGAAAACCGTACGGAAAATTACCCGCAGTGCCAATCGGATGGGGGTAAAGGTGTTGACGCTCTATGCATTTTCGACAGAGAATTGGAAACGTCCCAAAGTGGAAGTTGATTTCTTAATGAAATTGCCGGAAGAATTTCTATCTACTTTTTTGCCGGAATTAATAGAAGAAAATGTTCGTGTTGAAATGATTGGCGATATAGAGAAGTTGCCTGTTCATACGAAACGGGCTGTTCAAAATGCAATGGATAGAACGGCTGGCAATGATGGGCTTATTTTAAATTTTGCTTTAAATTATGGCAGCCGCTCAGAGATCGTCAACGCTGTACAGGCGATAATGAATGATATACAATCGGGTGTGCTTGAAAAAAGTGATGTGACAGATGAAACGATTTCTCAATACTTAATGACCAGTCATTTACCGGAGCCTGATTTACTCATTCGTACAAGCGGTGAACATCGTCTGAGCAATTTTATGCTGTGGCAACTTGCTTACACTGAATTTTTCTTTACAGACGTATTATGGCCTGATTTTTCAGAAGAAGATCTTCTTGAAGCAGTGGCTGTTTTTCAAAAAAGGTCACGGCGCTTCGGAGGGTTGTCGTGAAGAACAAGCTGGAGGATAAAGAATTATGAAACAACGAATTGTAACGGGCGTCATTGCAGCGGCTCTATTTTTACCAATTGTTACGTATGGCGGGTGGCCGTTTGTCATACTTGTTTATATGATGAGTGCCACTGCGGTAGTCGAAGCGTTAAGAATGAAAGGCGTTCCGGCTATTTCGCTGCCCGCGCTTTTATCTGTCATGCTTTCATTCATGTTAATCATGCCAGGGGCTGTTGCGGATAAATGGCAGAATGCGGGATACGGGAAGTTGGAATTATTACTTGTTTTTGTATTACTTTTCTTAGTGTATACAGTCGTAACGAAAAATCGATTTACATTTGATGAGGCGGCTTTTTGCGTTCTGACTCCACTTTATATAGGCTTCGGATTTTCATATGTGATTGAAACGAGAGAAGCGGGTGTTCTATTCGTCTTTTTCGCATTACTCATTACATGGGCAACAGATACCGGTGCTTATTTTGTTGGACGTTCGATCGGCAAACGGAAGTTATGGCCCGAAATTAGCCCGAATAAAACAGTAGCAGGTTTTTATGGCGGGATTGGCTCCGCTGTTTTGGTGGCCATTATTCTTTTATTTTTTGTCGAATTTGAGGCAAATCCATTATGGGTACTGATGGCAACGGCATTATTATCGGTTGCAGGACAAATTGGTGACCTTGCTGAATCGGCTATGAAACGCCATTATGGTGTGAAAGATTCGGGTACATTACTTCCGGGCCATGGAGGAATATTAGATCGGACAGACAGCTGGCTGTTCGTATTTCCGCTTTTACATATACTTCAATTGCTGTAAGGGGGATGATTTTTTGAAAACGATAAGTCTGCTAGGAGCTACAGGCTCGATAGGTTTACAAACGCTTGATATTATTAGAAAACACCCGGAAAGGTTCAGATTATCTTCTTTTTCCGCTGGAAAAAACATAGATGTAGTACGGCAGATTATCAATGAATTTAAGCCTGATCTCGTATCTGTTCTCGAGAAAGATGAAGCAAACCGGTTGAAGATAGAGTATCCTCATATTAGTGTTTTGCATGGAGAAGAGGGGCTTGAAGCGGCAGCGGTCGATGAAAAAGCAGATACGCTTGTAAATGCCGTTCTCGGCAGTGTGGGCTTACAGCCGACGTTAAAGGCGATTGAGTCAGGGAAAACAATTGCAATTGCGAATAAAGAAACGCTTGTGACAGCCGGGCATATTGTGACGGAAGCTGCAAAAAAAGCGGGTGTTAAGCTATTGCCGGTCGATAGTGAGCATTCAGCGATTTTTCAATGTATGCAGGGAGAACATGAAAAAAACGTAAGTCGTCTCATTTTAACAGCATCAGGTGGAAGTTTTCGTGATAAAAAAAGAGAAGAACTTGTAAACGTGACAGTTGAGGAAACATTGAATCATCCAAACTGGTCAATGGGTGCTAAAATTACCGTTGATTCTGCGACGATGATGAACAAAGGACTTGAAGTGATTGAAGCGCACTGGCTTTTTAACTTGCCATATGATCAAATAGATGTTATTTTACATCGAGAAAGCATTATTCATTCGATGGTTGAGTTTCACGACCGTTCTGTTATGGCGCAGCTCGGTTCACCAGATATGCGTGTACCGATTCAATACGCATTGACATGGCCGGATCGCTTTCCGCTGCCGGATACAGCACCGCTTGATCTTGCTTCCATTAGCAAACTTCATTTTGAAAAAGCGGATTATAACCGGTACAGGATGCTTCATCTTGCATACGAAGCAGGAAAAATAGGAGGCACGATGCCGGCAATGATGAATGCGGCGAATGAAGAAGCCGTAGCGGCCTTTCTTGATAGCAAACTTACATTTTTGCAAATTGAAGAAGTAGTAGAACGGGCAATGGAACAGCACAGCCCAATTGAGTCACCAGAGCTGGGTGCGATTATCGAAACCGATGCAGAAGGGAGAGCGTTTGTACGCTCATTCTTATCATAAAAAGGTGGTTAGAACCGTTTGAATACCGTAATCGCGTTTATCGTTATCTTTGGATCACTTGTTTTCTTCCATGAGCTCGGCCATTTTATATTCGCTAAACGAGCAGGCATATTATGCCGTGAGTTTGCGATTGGATTTGGACCGAAAATTTTTGCTCATAAAAAGGGAGAAACGGTTTATACGATCCGGTTGCTGCCGCTCGGCGGATATGTCCGAATGGCCGGTGAAGACCCGGAAATGACCGAATTAAGAGCCGGACAGCGTATTGGCGTTATATTTAATGAACAAGATGAAGCCATTCATTTAATTGTTAATGGTCGTGATCGCTTTAAAGAGGCGCGTGTGATCGAAATTGAAAAAGCGGACCTTGAACACGAACTGATCATCACTGGCTATGAAGAGGGCGAGGATGAATTAAAAACATTCCGTGTTCACCGTGAAGCGTTAATGACAGAAGATCATTTAAGCACCCAAATTGCGCCGTATGATCGTCAGTTTAATTCCAAAACATTGCCTAAGCGCGCAATGGCTATTTTTGCAGGGCCATTGTTTAATTTTATCCTTGCGTTTATCATATTTGTTGTTCTAGCGATGATTCAAGGGATCCCGACAAATGAGCCCCAGCTTGGGGAAGTCATTGAGGGGGGCGCGGCAGTGGAAGCAGGATTGCAAGAAGGTGACCGTATTATATCGATTGACAATGAAATAATGTCGTCATGGGAAGATATCGTCACTGTTATTCAAAAAAGTCCGGGAGAAGAGCTCGCATTTAATATTGAACGAGGTGAGGAACAGCTGACGATTCCTGTTACACCATCAGCTCAAGAAGCAGAAGGCAAAACGTATGGGATGATTGGTGTATACACCCCGTTTGAGAAGTCGTTTTTTGGAGCATTTGTTTATGGAGCCAAAGATGTTTATGCCTGGACCATTCAGATTATTCAATTGCTAGGTACAATCGTAACAGGTCAATTTACGATTGACATGTTATCGGGACCTGTTGGCATATACGTGTCTACGGATACCGTTGCTCAATCAGGAATTTTGAATCTCGCAAAATGGGCGGGCGTTTTAAGCATTAATCTAGGTATTATGAATTTACTTCCACTGCCTGCTCTTGATGGAGGCAGACTGTTGTTTTTCTTTTATGAAGCAGTGCGTGGTAAGCCGGTTGACCGTCAAATGGAGGGAATGATCCATTTTGTTGGTTTCGCGCTTTTAATGCTATTAATGATTGTTGTCACATGGAACGATATACAGCGATTCTTTTTATAATAAACAGAACTAATAATTTTTCTAGTCGAGGTGCGATTGAATGAAGCAAAGTAAAACGTTAATTCCAACAATGAGAGAAGTACCGGCTGATGCCGAAGTAAAAAGTCATCAACTCCTTCTCCGCGCCGGCTTTATCCGGCAAAATGCGAGCGGAGTGTACAGCTACCTGCCACTCGGTAAAAAAATGCTTCACAAAGTAGAAGACATCGTCCGTGAAGAAATGGACGATGCGGGAGCAGTAGAATTATTAATGCCTGCCTTGCAGCAGGCAGAGCTCTGGCAGGAATCAGGCCGTTGGCAAACGTACGGACCGGAATTGATGCGTTTGAAAGACCGTCATTCACGTGAATTCGCACTTGGCGCTACACATGAAGAAGTCATTACGACTCTCGTTCGTGATGAAGTGAAATCATATAAACGCCTGCCGCTCACACTTTATCAAATCCAAACAAAGTTTCGTGATGAAAAACGGCCACGTTTTGGCTTGCTTCGCGGCCGTGAATTCATTATGAAAGATGCCTATTCATTTCATTCTTCTCAGGAGAGTCTGGACGAAGTCTATGATCGTTTATTTGAAGCATATTCGAATATATTCCGTCGCTGCGGGTTGAATTTTCGTGCTGTTATTGCGGATTCAGGAGCTATGGGTGGAAAAGATACCCACGAATTTATGGTATTGTCTGAGATCGGTGAAGACACAATTGCGTATTCTGATACATCGAGCTATGCAGCAAATATTGAAATGGCACCGGTTGTGACGGTTTACAAGAAGAATAATGATGAGCAAAAAGTACTTGAAAAAGTAGAAACGCCGGATTCTAAGACGATTGAATCTTTGGCGGCCTTTTTAAATGTACCGGCTGAACAGTGTGTGAAAACACTCGTCTTTAAAGTAGACGAAGAAATAGTCATCGTACTCGCACGTGGCGATCATGAAATTAATGATATTAAATTGAAAAACTTCTTAAACGCTGGAACGGTCGAAATGGCAACGGAACAGGAAGCGGCTCATCTTTTTGATGATGCAACGTTCGGTTCACTCGGTCCAGTAGGTGTGCCGGCAGATGTCAAAATCATTGCTGATCAGGCTGTTCAGTCGCTTACAAACATTGTCTGCGGTGCAAATGAAGACGGATGGCATTACGTGAATGCAAATATTGAACGTGATTTTCATGTATCTGAATTTGCGGATCTTCGTTTCATTTTGGAAGGCGACCCATCACCTGATGGAAAAGGAACCATTCAATTTGCGAAGGGCATTGAAGTCGGCCATATATTCAAACTTGGTACACGTTACAGTGAAGCGATGAATGCTGTATACTTGGATGAAAATGGCCGTACACAGCCGATGATTATGGGCTGTTATGGCATTGGCGTCTCGCGTATTGTAGCGGCGATTGCGGAGCAGTTCAACGATGAGAACGGATTCGTCTGGCCAGCTAACCTTACCCCATTTGATGTACATTTAATTCCGATTAACGTGAAAGATGAAGCTCAGGTGAATGCAGCAAACATACTTTATGAAAGGCTACGGCAGTCAGACTTCAGCGTATTAATGGATGATCGTACCGAGCGTGCAGGCGTTAAATTCACAGACAGCGACTTAATTGGCTTGCCCATACGTGTCACAGTCGGTAAAAAAGCGGTAGAAGGTATAGTGGAAATTAAAGTACGTAAAACGGGTGACGTTATTGAATCATCTGTTGAAAATGTAGTCAACGTTATTCGTGACTTGCAAGGAACGATTTAAAAAAGAGGATGAGCGGCAAATGCCGGTCATCCTCTTATACGTAAGGAGGAAGGACCATGAATGGATCATCATCGGACGGTCGGAGCCGCTTTTTAATTTTGCTTGAACAACTTCGCTTAACGGAAGATGAAGTTGTGCGTCATTTTGATGATACTGAAATTAAAAAGTTGACGGTACATAAACAAGAGAAAAAATGGCATTTCGTTTTTTTGGCACCGGAACTTATTCCGTGTAGTGTTCTTATGCGTTTTGCCGATGCGCTTTCAACTACATTTTCGTCTATTGCTTCGGTCACGTTTGTGATTGAGATCAATAACCGTTCCTGTACGCCGGGGCATATATTGGACTACTGGTCGTATTGTGTTCGCCAGTTGGATGGTATTGCGCCGCCGATTCTCGCTGCGTTAAACGAGCAGCAGCCAGATGTATCTGGAACGAAATTAATTATTCGCACGCAAAATGAAATGGAAGGGATGGCACTGAAAAATAAATATGGGCGCCGCCTTTGTGACATATATGAAAGTCTTGGCTTTCCACCGCTTACATTTGACGTGCAAATAACAGAAAACAAGCAAAATGAAGAATATGAAAAGTTTCTCGAAGAAAAGCGTAAAGAAGATACGGAACGGGCAAGACAAGCTGTTATTGAGATGCAAAATCGCATGAAAGAGCAGGAGTCCGGTGATGCAGAAGATTCCGGTCCTGTTACGATTGGATATATCATTAAACCGGATAGTGAATTTAAACGGCTTGAAGAAATTATCGATGAAGAACGCCGTATTGCGACGGAAGGGTATATTTTTGATGCAGAAACGAAAGAATTGCGTAGCGGCCGTACGCTGCTTACGTTTAAAATTACAGATTACACGGATTCATTAATGATCAAAATGTTTTCCCGTGATAAAGAGGATGCAGCGATCTTTAATCGTGTCAAAAAAGGAATGTGGGTACGTGTCAGAGGATCGGTTCAAAATGATACGTTCGTGCGCGACCTTGTCATGATTGCCAATGATATTAATGAAATTCGCTCACCGTCACGTGAAGATACGGCAGAAAAGAAGCGGGTAGAACTTCATCTTCATTCGCCCATGAGTCAGATGGATGCTGTTACATCGGTCAGCGCGCTCGTTAGTCAAGCAAAAAAATGGGGACATTCCGCGATTGCGATTACGGATCATGCTGTTGTTCAGTCGTTTCCAGAAGCGTACAGCGCGGGGAAAAAAAATGGCGTAAAAATTTTATATGGCATGGAAGCGAATCTCGTTGATGATGGTGTACCTATTGCGTATGAAGATGCAGATCGAGAACTTGCCACCGATACATTTGTTGTTTTTGACGTTGAAACAACGGGATTGTCAGCTGTATACGATACGATCATTGAGTTGGCCGCTGTTAAAATAAAAGACGGTGACATTATTGATCGGTTTGAGCGGTTCGCGAACCCACATCATCCGCTTTCTGCGACAACGATTGAGCTAACAGGCATTACGGATGAAATGGTGAGGGATGCACCGGATGTAGACGAGGCATTACGTGATTTTAAAGAGTGGTGCGGTGATTCGATTTTAGTCGCGCATAACGCTTCATTTGATATGGGCTTTATTCAAACGGGTTATGAAAAATACAATATTGGCAGAACAGGAAATCCGGTTATTGATACGCTCGAACTCGCTCGTCTTATTTATCCTGATATGAAAAATCACCGACTTAATACATTGGCGAAAAAATTTGATGTTGAATTAACACAGCATCACCGGGCCATATATGATGCAGAAGCGACAGGCTATATTTTATTAAAGCTACTGAAAGATGCGGACGCAAAAGGAATAAAACGTCACAATGAATTTAATAATTACATGGGGGAAGGCGGGGCATATAAACGGGCACGTCCTTACCACTGCACAATTTTAGTGCAAAATGCGGACGGATTAAAAAACTTATTTAAGCTTGTTTCTAAGTCGCACATTGATTATTTTTATCGTGTACCGCGCATCCCGCGTTCTGTATTACAAAAACATCGGAATGGTTTATTAGTTGGTTCAGGTTGTAACAAGGGTGAAGTGTTTGAAGCGATGATGCAAAAGGGGATGGATACAGCGCGTCAGGCAGCTGAATTTTACGATTACCTCGAGGTGCAGCCAAAAGCTGTTTATGCACCGCTTGTGGAAATGGAGCTTGTAAAAAACGAAGCAGGACTTGAAGATATTATCGGAAACATGATTCAGCTTGGAGATGAACAGAAGAAATTAGTTGTTGCAACAGGAAATGTGCATTATTTAAATGAAGAAGATAAAGTATATCGGCATATTTTAATTTCATCGATGGGCGGGGCGAATCCACTTAACCGCCAAACATTGCCGGACGTTCATTTCCGTACGACAGATGAGATGTTAGAGGCATTCTCGTTTCTCGGTGCGGATAAAGCGCATGAAATTGTCGTTGATAATACGAATAAAATTGCCGATTTAATTGAAGAGGTCAAGCCGATTCAAGATGATTTGTTTACGCCAAAAATTGAAGGCGCAGACGAAGAAATGCGTGAAATGAGTTACGGGAAGGCGAGAAGTATTTATGGCGAGGATCTGCCTGAAATTGTAGAAGCGCGTATTGAAAAAGAATTGAAAAGTATTATTGGACATGGGTTTGCTGTTATATATCTTATTTCACATAAACTTGTAAAAAAATCACTTGATGATGGTTATCTCGTAGGCTCCCGTGGTTCTGTAGGCTCATCATTTGTTGCCACGATGACAGAAATTACCGAAGTTAATCCGCTGCCGCCGCATTACGTTTGTCCGCAATGTAAAAAATCCGAGTTTTTCGATGATGGTTCTGTCGGTTCGGGTTTTGATCTGGAAGATAAAGATTGTCCAAATTGCCATATACCTTATAAAAAGGACGGGCATGATATTCCATTTGAAACGTTTCTCGGCTTTAAAGGAGACAAAGTACCCGACATTGATTTGAGTGCGCCACGTTGCTAATTGAAAAGATTAGCCACTAGCTTCGGCTAGTAGAACTGTTAACTTGAAGTGTGGAATGATGGAGTAACGCCCTGAAGCACACTCACTGAATCTGCGGCAAGCGATGGAAGCAATGTAAATAGCAGAAGTCGTTTGAAGCCCGCTAAAGTCGGCTGAAGTTTACCCTAGCACCTAATGGTGAGGAAAGACCTTACAGGTTGTAAATGATAGGTCGGGTGTCTATAAAATTCCTATGGTTAGAATGGATAGAGCTATCTGGACGAATCCTCGACTGACTCTTCGTGAATGTCACTATGTAGAAATGCATAGGGGTCCAAAATGGACTTTCTAGTGTGGATGAGTAAACGTTAGGTTATGAAAATCCATATGGCTTTACAGGAGCCATTAAGCTAGACGGAGTTTAGAGGAAACCTAAGGGAATTATGCGATAGATAGAGTTAATGGAACGTGGGAAGCTCCGAAGACTTGAGATGATTACACATCGCTTGAAAGTCTTTCTTCAGAAAGCTACTAAAGTATAATGAAGATTTATCGGAGTGGCAGTAAAGCCGTAGTACCGTTTGTAGGAATTGCCGATGACAACCGAATAGATTGAATAGGTTAGAGGGAAAAACAATTCCGAGGGAAGGGCTTGAGTCGTCTTTTACGATACAAATCCTACACAAGTCAGTATTCTCGTATGACTAAATAGAAACGAAAACCGATTGAGGTGATTAGTTGGCTGACTTAATGGTTCAAAAGTTAAGAAACAACGAATACTTCAATGTTCAAAGAACGTTTGATACTTTATATGCTGAAAGTAAAAAGGGAAGATATTTTAAGGAGTTATACGATTTAATCGTATCCGAAGAAAATATTCTCCTCGCTTTTCGAAATATGAAAAACAATACTGGAAGCAAAACAAAAGGCTCAAACGGGCATACGATTAAGCATCTAAATAAGATGAATAAAGATATGCTCATTAAAATGGCTCGCAGAAAATTAGAAAACTACAAACCAGAAATGGTTAGAAGAGTGATGATTCCAAAGCCGAATGGTGATAAACGTTCTCTCGGTATACCGACGATTGAAGATAGACTGATTCAGCAAATGATTCTACAAGTTCTTGAACCAATCGTTGAGGCAAAATTTCATCCATCTAGCTTTGGATTTAGACCACATCGGAATACGCATGACGCCTTGGCGAGATGCTACCATATGGTCAATCACAGTCACCAACACTATGTAGTCGATGTAGACATCAAAGGTTTCTTTGATAATGTAAATCATAAAAAGTTAAGCAAGCAACTGTGGGCTATTGGTATAAGAGATAAAAAAGTGCTGAGTATTATCAATAAGATGTTAAAAGCAGAAATTGACGGTGAAGGCGTACCAGAGAAAGGAACACCACAAGGCGGGATACTTTCTCCTCTGTTATCTAATGTCGTGTTAAACGAATTAGACTGGTGGATTTCAAATCAATGGGAAACAAAACCAACAAGAACGAACTATAAACTGAAAAGGAATCGTACAGATGCCTTGAAGAAAACAAGGCTAAAGCCTTGTTACATTGTTCGTTATGCTGATGACTTCAAAATCTTTACAAACTCTTATGAAAATGCCCGTAAGTTATTCATTGCTGTGACGAAATGGTTAAACGAGCGTTTGGGCTTAGATGTTAGTCCCGAGAAAAGTAAAATCACAAACCTTCGAAAGAATGGAACGGATTTTCTTGGTGTACGCTTTCGAGCAGTACAAAAAGGGACAGCTAAAACGGGGTATATTGTAAATTCAAAAATATCCCCGAAGGCAAAAGAAAAAGTGACGAAGGTTTATCAATATAAACTGAGTCAGATACGAAAAAGCCCAACGCCGAAAAAGATTCTTGACCTGAATGCATTTACGTTAGGGGTTCATAATTACTATAAGATTGCCACCAGGGTATCGGTCGACTTCAATGATATTAGACATACGATACACTTTAAAATCAAAACTTAATGTATCGGAACATTTTTAATCCGACAATAGAGAAGAATGCTGTAATTGAAAAGTTTTATGACGATTTCAATTACAATCGATTTAAAAGTAATGGCATATTGGTATATCCATTTGAATCCATTCGACATCAAATACGAGGTCAAAGAGAACCAACATTTACGATTTATGACAAAGATGACCGCCAAAGAATACATCGAGAACTAATCCATGTAACAGCCATTGAAATTGAACATCTAAGAAGAGGGAACTTCTCATCAAAATCTACTTTGTATGAAAATAATCGGATAAGTAAATATGTCGCACAAAAAGGAAAATGCCATATCACGGGAGAGCGGTTAATGCCAATCAATTGTGTTTGTCACCATATCCTACCTACTAAAATGGATGGAACTGATGAGTACGACAATCTCGTGATTATTAAGAAGGATTATCATACACTTATCCATACAAAGTTTCCGATGAAAGAACTCACAAAAAGTAAACTCGTCTATTCATTAGACGAAAAAGCATTAAAGAAACTCAATAAACTACGCAAGGTTGTAGGATTCCAAGCGTTAGTTGTTTAACTTATCGTAAACAGAAAGACGATGGAGCGCCGTATGACGCCGAAAGGGTCACGTACGGTGTGGGGCAGGGGAAAAGCTGAAGATAACTTCAAAGGCTTACCTATTGTCATATTTTTCTGGTGAGTATCAACCGCGAGCTCATAACTATACAAAAGAGCTATTCGGTGAAGAGTATGTTTTTAGAGCGGGAACGATCGGAACGGTGGCGGAAAAAACGGCATATGGTTACGTAAAAAAGTATGCGGAAGAGTATACGAAACAATACCGCAGTGCTGAAGTAGACCGTCTTGTGTCAGGATGCACCGGTGTGAAGCGTACAACGGGTCAGCATCCGGGTGGAATTATCGTTGTACCAGACTACATGGATATTTATGATTTTTCACCGATTCAGTATCCGGCTGATTCCGATAAATCGGAATGGAAAACGACTCACTTTGACTTCCATTCGATTCATGATAACTTGCTAAAATTAGATATTCTTGGGCATGATGATCCAACAGTCATCCGGATGCTACAAGATTTGTCTGGTATTGATCCGAAAACAATCCCGACAGATGATCCCGAAGTGATGAAAATTTTCAGCGGTACCGAATCACTTGGTGTGACAGAAGAGCAAATTATGTGTAAAACTGGAACGCTCGGTATTCCAGAATTCGGTACGCGATTTGTCCGGCAAATGCTTGAAGAAACGAAGCCGACAACATTTTCAGAACTTGTTCAAATTTCTGGGTTGTCTCATGGAACGGACGTATGGCTAGGAAACGCACAGGAACTGATTCAAAAAGGTGTTTGTGAACTGTCAGATGTGATCGGCTGCCGGGATGACATTATGGTGTATTTAATTTATCAAGGGCTCGATCCCGCTTTCGCTTTTAAAATTATGGAGTCTGTCCGTAAAGGGAAAGGCTTATCAGATGAAATGGAAGAAGAAATGCGTAAAAATGAAGTGCCGGAATGGTATATTGATTCATGTAAAAAAATTAAATATATGTTTCCGAAAGCCCATGCGGCCGCTTATGTGTTAATGGCGGTGCGGATTGCGTACTTCAAAGTTCATTTGCCGCTTTTGTATTATGCAGCGTATTTTACGGTTCGGGCAGAAGACTTTGAAATTGACGTTATGTCGAGAGGATCAGTAGCGATTAAAGCATTACTGCAGGAAATCAATTCAAAAGGACTCGATGCGTCACCGAAAGAAAAGAACTTAATGACGGTGCTTGAACTAGCACTAGAAATGGTTGAACGGGGCTTTACCCTTCAAAAGATAGACCTATACCACTCAAGTGCTGATGAATTCATCATTGATGGCGGTTCACTCATTCCACCGTTTAACGCTATACCGGGTCTTGGGACGAACGCAGCAAAAAATATCGTTGCTGCCCGAGCAAACAGCGAGTTTTTATCGAAAGAAGATTTACAGCAGAGAGGGAAAGTCTCAAAAACAATTATGGAATACTTAGAGAAGATGGGATGCCTCGATACATTGCCTGATCAGAATCAGCTGTCGTTGTTTTAATGTGCTGTTTGCAAAAAAGACCTAATTATGGTATCCTCAAAGATGGAAATTGCATGATAACTCTCTTCGAAAGAGTGGGCCGCCCCCACTCTTTCGTGTTTGTTGCGGGGATGTTCCGAAACAAATTCTTTCATGCGGGAGGACAAAACAATGAGTAAAATCATCGAAACGGTAGAGAAAATTGCCGAACCAATCATTGAAGAATTGAATCTTGAACTAGTTGAAATGGAATATGTTAAAGAAGGAAAGAACTGGTTTTTGCGATTGTACATTGATAAAGAAAGCGGCATTGATATTGAAGAATGTGCGATTGTCAGCGAGCGTTTGAGCGAGAAATTAGATGCGCTTGATCCGGATCCGATTCCACACAATTATTTCCTCGAAGTGTCGTCACCCGGTGCGGAAAGACCTTTAAAGAAAACGCAAGACTTTGAACGGTCTGTCGGTAAACATGTGAACGTAAAGCTTTACGAACCGATTGACGGTGAAAAAACGTATGAAGGCAAACTCCTTTCATTTGATGGAGAAGAACTAACGATTGAATATGCGGTGAAAACGCGTAAAAAACAGTTGACGATACCTTTGAATAAAGTAGCGAAAGCACGTCTTGCTGTTACATTTTAAAAAAATTAATAAGATATTTATGTAAGGAGGCTTTTTAGCCAATGAGCTCAGAGCTATATGATGCCCTCACTTATCTTGAAAAAGAAAAAGGTATCGAACGAAATGTATTAATTGATGCAATAGAAGCAGCACTTGTTTCTGCTTATAAGCGTAACTTCAATCAAGCTCAAAATGTGCGGGTGGATTTAAATCTTGAAGGCGGTTCGATACGTGTATATGCACGCAAAGAAGTCGTTGATGAAGTATTTGATTCACGGCTTGAAATTGCGATTACGGATGCGGTATTGATTAACCCGGCTTACGAAATTGGTGATATTGTTGAATTGGAAGTGACACCAAAAGATTTTGGCCGCATTGCAGCACAGGCCGCAAAGCAAGTCGTTACACAGCGCGTGCGTGAAGCAGAACGAGGCATTATTTATTCTGAATTTATCGATCGTGAAGAAGACATTATGACGGGAATTGTACAGCGGCAGGATGCCCGGTTCATTTATGTCAGCCTCGGTAAAATTGAAGCACTTTTGCCACAGTCAGAGCAAATGCAGAATGAAACATATAAACCGCATGATCGTATAAAAGTATTTATTACCAAAGTGGAGCGGACGACAAAAGGACCGCAAATTTTCGTGTCACGCACACACCCGGGATTACTTAAGCGTTTATTTGAAATTGAAGTGCCGGAAATTTTTGATGGCACAGTCGAAATTCGCTCTGTCTCACGCGAAGCAGGTGACCGTTCTAAAATTTCGGTGCATTCGGAAAATCAAGAAGTCGATCCCGTTGGCGCATGTGTTGGTCCTAAAGGAAACCGTGTACAGGCGATTGTCAATGAATTAAAAGGTGAAAAAATTGACATCGTGAAATGGTCAGATGACCCTGTCGTATTTGTAGCAAACGCTCTTAGTCCCGCTAAAGTCATTGAAGTGACGTTCGATGAAGAAAATAAAGCAACGACTGTTATTGTTCCGGACTATCAATTGTCGCTCGCCATTGGAAAACGTGGACAAAACGCACGACTTGCGGCGAAGTTAACGGGTTGGAAAATAGACATTAAAAGTGAAACAGATGCACGTGAAGCTGGTATATATCCGTCGTCTAAAGGTAGCGTATCCGTTGACCAAGATGACGAGTTTGAACGAGCATCGTCAGAAACCAACCTTGAAGATTTCTTTTCAGAAGACATCGAATAAGGAGGAGTAGCGATGCCAGTACCAAAAAAAATCCCGCTTCGCAAATGCGCGGCTACGGGTGAAATGAAACCTAAAAAAGAAATGATCCGCATTGTCCGTTCAAAAGAAGGAGAAGTGTCCGTCGACCCAACCGGTAAAAAATCAGGGCGCGGCACATATGTAACAAAATCAAAAGAAGCGGTCGAAGCAGCAAAGAAAAAAAATGTCCTGGCTCGTCAGCTCAGTGCGGAAATCCCGCCATCCATTTATAATGAATTGCTCGATATTATTGCAAAGGACAAAAATTAAGATGGCTGGAAAGCCATGGACATCCTTTTTAGGACTTGCAAATCGAGCAGGCAAAATTATTTCTGGTGAAGAACTGACTGTCAAAGAAATTCAGCGTGGGAATGCAAAATTGGTTATTTTATCGGAAGATGCATCGCATAATACAGAAAAGAAAATTACCGATAAGGCGCAATTTTATGGTGTACCAGTCAGACGGATACAGGATCGCTTCGTGCTAGGGCAAGCAATTGGAAAAGAAGCCCGAGTCGTTGTTGCTGTGAACGATGCTGGTTTCGCCGGAAAGTTGAAGACGCTTATCGATGGGGAATGACAGCATATATATGACTGTCATGACAAGGAGGCTATTTAAACTTGGATAATAAAACAAATAATCAACAAACAACGAATAAATCAGCAAACCAGCCGGCACAAAATCGTGGTCCAGCGAAACCAAAACCGACTGGATCTAAACCAGGTGGACAACAGAAAACAGGCGGTGGTGCACGTGGCGGCGCTTCAAAGCCAGGACAACGAGGAATTAACGGCGGACCACGTGGAAAAGGCCGTTCAGGAGGGCAGCGTAAAGGAGCTCCAAGACCACAGCCTGTTGTTAAAAAGAAAGAAATTCCAGAAAAAATCGTTTTTTCAGGTTCACTGACAGTAGCAGAGTTGGCGAAAAAAATGAACGTCGAACCGTCAGACGTCATTAAAAAGTTGTTCATGCTTGGTGTCATGGCGACTATCAATCAGGAGCTTGATAAAGATGCGATAGAGCTTGTTGCAAGTGAATTTAATGTCGAAGTAGAAGAAGAAATACTAATCGATAAAGCGGATCTGGAAACTTATTTTGAGGAAGAAATAACAGAAGAAAATTCGGTTGAACGTCCCGCTGTTGTGACGATCATGGGTCACGTTGATCATGGTAAAACAACGCTGTTGGACTCAATCCGAAACACAAAAGTAACAGAAGGGGAAGCAGGCGGTATTACACAGCATATTGGTGCCTACCAAGCTGAAACGAATGGAAAGAAGATTACCTTCCTTGATACACCTGGACATGCGGCGTTTACAACAATGCGTGCACGTGGCGCGAAAGTGACGGATATTACCATTCTCGTTGTGGCTGCAGATGATGGTGTTATGCCGCAAACAGTTGAAGCGATTAACCATGCAAAAGCAGCGGAAGTGCCGATTATTGTAGCGGTTAATAAAATTGACAAGCCCGCGGCCAATCCAGATCGGGTGATGCAAGAACTAACAGAACATGGTCTTGTGCCAGAGGCATGGGGCGGTGAAACCATTTTCGTTCCGATTTCAGCGAAGCAAGGAGAAGGAATCGATACATTGCTTGAAATGGTTCTTCTCGTAGCAGAAGTAGAAGAGTTGAAAGCAGATCCGAAGCGCCGTGCAATGGGTACCGTTATTGAGGCAGAGCTTGATAAAGGCCGCGGTTCTGTTGCGACATTACTTGTTCAAGACGGAACACTTAATGTCGGTGATCCTATCGTAGTCGGCAATACATTTGGCCGCGTTCGTGCGATGGTTAATGATATTGGACGCCGTGTAAAAACAGCTGGTCCATCGACACCGGTTGAAATTACAGGCTTGAATGATGTACCGCTTGCAGGAGACCGTTTCGTTGTATTTCAAGACGAAAAAACAGCACGTCAAATCGGTGAAACTCGCGCACAAGAGGCACTTCAAGCACAGCGCAGTGAAAAAACAAAAGTTAGCCTAGATAACTTGTTTGAGCATATGAAACAAGGTGAAATGAAAGACTTGAACATCGTCTTGAAAGCCGACGTACAAGGTTCAGTTGAAGCGGTAGCTGCTGCACTTCAAAAAATTGAAGTAGAAGGCGTCAATGTTAAAATTATTCATACAGGGGCAGGTGCGATTACAGAATCGGATATTATTCTCGCTTCTGCATCAAACGCGATTGTGATTGGGTTTAACGTCCGTCCTGATGTCAATGCGAAACGTACAGCGGATGTGGAAAAAGTAGAAGTGCGTCTGCACCGTATTATTTATAAAGTCATCGAAGAAATTGAATCTGCGATGAAAGGGATGCTCGATCCAGAATTTGAAGAAAAAATTATTGGACAGGCTGAAGTACGCCAAACGTTTAAAGTATCGAAAATCGGTACGATTGCGGGAAGCTATGTAACAGAAGGTAAAATTACCCGTGATTCGGGCGTGCGTTTAATTCGTGATAGCATCGTTATTTTTGAAGGTGAAGTCGATGATTTGAAACGATTTAAAGATGATGCAAAAGAAGTTGCGCAAGGCTATGAGTGCGGAATTACGATTCGTGGTTTCAATGATGTCAAAGAAGGAGATATTATTGAAGCGTTCATCGAGCAGGAAATCGAGCGCAAATAACCTTTCGTTTTAAGGGGTGATACACATGTCAATGCGTTCAAATCGCGTAGCAGAACAAATGAAAAAAGAATTGACGGATATTTTAAGCCGGAAAGTGAAAGATCCACGCATCGGTTTTTTAACGGTAACAGATGTTGAGGTCACTGGTGATTTGCAGCAAGCTACTGTCTACATTACAGTCCTTGGTGGTGAAGATGAGCGGGAAGGAACGTTAAAAGCACTAGCGAAAGCAAAAGGGTTTATCCGTTCTGAACTCGGCCAGCGAATCCGTCTTCGGAAAACACCAGAGCTTATGTTTGAGTTTGATGAATCGGTTGCATACGGCAGCCGGATTGATACTCTTTTAAAAGAAATTGGAAATTCGTCAAATGAACCGTCCTAATAAAATAGACGTCCTGGCAGCAGCAGACTTGATCTTGCTGTCTGTCAGACGTCTTTTTTTATGAAGAAAGGAGGCCAGTCAAATGAATGGAATTTTACCACTATGGAAAGAAAAAGGCATGACATCACATGACTGTGTTTTTAAAGTGCGTAAAATACTGAAAACGAAAAAAGTCGGCCATACGGGTACGCTAGATCCTGATGTAGAAGGAGTATTGCCGCTTTGCATTGGCAAAGCAACCCGCCTTGCGGAATACATAACAGACAGCGGCAAAACGTACGAAGCAGAAGTAACGATCGGGATCTCGACCGAAACAGAAGATGCGTCCGGTGCGGTCATTGAATCAAAAAAAATAGATGCTTCTATCACAAATGAGCAGGTGCTGCTTATATTTGAGGAGTTAACTGGACAGATTGAACAAATACCGCCGATGTATTCGGCGGTCAAAGTAAATGGAAGACGCCTATATGAATATGCACGTGCAGGAGAAATCGTTGAGCGGCCATCAAGAATCGTGACGATTGATCAAATTGAGTTAATAAGCAGCATTGTACATGACGGAGGGACGGTGCGCTTTTCCATTCGTGTAGTATGTGGTAAAGGCACGTATATTCGAACATTGGCAGTCATGATTGGTGAAAAACTTGGGTATCCTGCCCATATGTCAAAGCTCGTCCGCACAAGTTCTGGCGGCTTTTACGAGAATGACTGTGTAACATTGGAGGAGCTTGCCACAAGTATGCCAGAAGACGTACTGAAGCCGGTTGAAATCGCGGTTTCTCATTTGCCGAAGTGGAACGTATTTGATACAGTAGCAGTGATGATAAAAAATGGAGCCGTCCTGCCAGTTCCTACTGATTGGCCGGATGGAGAAAAAGAAGCAGCAGTTTACTTAAATGATGAATTGCTTGCTATTTATCAGATTCATCCAGAAAAAGAAGGGAAAGTCAAACCGATCAAAGTAATGCCAGACTGAAAGAAAGACAGGTGTCAACGCATGGAAGTGATTATGCTTCATCATCCGCATGAAAAAAAGAAAGACGAGTTTGAGCCAATGGCGCTCGCACTCGGTTTTTTTGACGGTGTCCATAAAGGACATCAACAAGTCATTACTACGGCAAAACAAATTGCTAGGAAGAATGAATGGAAAAGTGCAGTCATGACGTTTGATCCTCATCCATCTCTCGTACTCGGCCATAAGCATACACACATACGTCATATTACGCCGTTGGCAGAAAAAAAACGGCTTATTGAAGGGCTTGGTGTCGATTATTTATTCATTGTCCGATTTACATCTGACTTTGCTGCACTCGAACCACAGCAATTTGTGGATGAGTTCATTATCGGATTAAATGCGCAACATGTTGTTGCTGGTTTTGACTATACGTATGGCCGTCTTGCCGAAGGAACGATGGAAACGATGCAATTTCATTCACGTGGCCAGTTCACATATACCGGAGTGGAAAAACTTGATTTTGAACAAGAAAAAATAAGTTCTACAAAAGTACGTGAACTTTTATCAAGCGGACTCGTACGTGATGCGTCAGATTTACTAGGACGGCCATACCGTATGCGAGGGATGGTTATTCATGGCGACAAACGCGGACGTAAAATGGGCTTTCCAACCGCAAATATTGAACCGGATGACTCTTACTATTTGCCGCTTACAGGTGTATATGCAGTGAAAATGAATGTGCAAAATGAATGGTATGAAGGAGTATGCAATGTGGGATTCCGACCAACATTTAAAAGTCCGGACAAGCCCGTTTTATCGATTGAAGTCCATATGTTTCACTACAATGGAGACATTTATGGAGAAGAAGTCGACGTGGATTGGTATATTCGTTTACGTGGTGAACAAAAGTTCAACGGCATGGACGAGTTGTCTGAGCAAATTGAAAGAGATAAACAGGCAGCTATTCGTTTCTTTGACCTTAAACAACTTGACGAACAGTTTTAAGTTTCGTATAATATACAATGCTTAACATTTTGAACCGCTGCTTGGCATGGCGAGTCTCCAACGCGTGCTAGGCTGATGGGGATGAAACAAAATTAAAGGAGGAAACAAAACAATGGCATTATCACAAGAACGCAAAAACGAACTAATTCAGGAGTATAGAACACACGAGTCCGATACAGGATCTCCAGAAGTGCAAATTGCTGTACTGACTGAACAAATCAACACGCTGAATGATCATTTACGCACACATAAAAAAGACCACCATTCACGTCGCGGTCTATTAAAAATGGTCGGCCGTCGCCGTAACTTGCTTTCATACCTTCGTAATAAGGATGTTGCACGCTACCGCGAGTTGATCCAAAAACTCGGTTTGCGCCGATAATTCACAAAAAGCGGGATTTTTCCCGCTTTTTTGTTAGGAAAAAAATATGATGTTAAAATAAAAAGAGGTGCAACTATATGGAGCAAGGAAAACAAACATTTTCCATCGAATGGGCAGGGCGTGAGCTAACTGTCGAAGTAGGACAAATTGCTAAGCAAGCCAATGGTTCAGCGCTAATACGCTACGGGGATACCGTTGTATTGAGCAGTGCAACAGCCTCAAAAGAACCAAAAGCAGTTGATTTCTTTCCGTTGACTGTGAACTATGAAGAACGTCTTTACGCTGCCGGTAAAATACCAGGCGGATTTATTAAACGTGAAGGCCGTCCGAGTGAAAAAGCGACACTTGCGAGCCGTCTCATTGATCGCCCAATCCGTCCGCTTTTCCCTGAAGGTTTCCGCAATGAAATTCAAGTCATCAGTATTGTCATGAGTGTCGATCAAAATTGTTCTTCTGAAATAGCGGCGATGTTCGCTTCTTCTCTTGCACTATCTGTATCCGATATTCCGTTTGAAGGTCCAATTGCGGGGGTACAGGTTGGACGCATTAATGGTGAATTTATTATTAATCCTTCGGTTGAACAGGCAGAAGAGAGTGATATCGATTTAACAGTTGCCGGTACGAAAGAAGCGATCAATATGGTTGAAGCGGGTGCAGATGAAGTACCTGAAGAAGTGATGCTTGAAGCGATCATGTTTGGCCACGAAGAAATAAAACGTCTTATCGCTTTCCAAGAAGAAATTGTCGCAAAATGCGGCAAGGAAAAACGCGAAGTTGTTCTCTATGAAAATGATCAAGAACTTGAAGCGAAAATCCGCACAATGTGTGAGAACGACATGATTCAAGCCATTCAAACAGTTGAAAAACATGCGCGCGACGAAGAGATTAAAAAAGTGAAAGACGCTGTGAAAGCATCACTTGAAGAAGAAGGCGAAGAAGAATCGATCAGGGAAGCGTCTGAAATTTTGGACAAAATCGTGAAAGAAGAAGTGCGCCGTTTAATTACTGTTGAAAAAATCCGTCCAGATGGCCGTAAAATCAATGAAATTCGTCCGCTTGCATCGGAAACAGCTTTGCTTCCACGGACACACGGTTCTGCCATGTTTACGCGAGGACAAACGCAAGTGCTCAGCATTGCAACTCTTGGCGCGCTCGGTGACGTTCAAATATTGGATGGACTTGGCGTAGAAGAATCAAAACGATTTATGCATCATTACAATTTCCCTTCTTTCAGCGTCGGGGAAACGCGTCCGCTTCGTGCTCCTGGACGCCGTGAAATTGGTCACGGTGCACTTGGAGAACGTGCGCTATATCCGATTATTCCCGATGAAAAAGATTTCCCTTACACGATTCGTGTCGTGTCAGAAGTGCTTGAGTCAAATGGTTCCTCTTCACAGGCGAGCATTTGTGCAAGCACAATGGCTATGATGGATGCAGGTGTACCAATTAAAGCACCGGTTGCCGGTATTGCAATGGGTCTTGTTAAGTCAGGTGAACATTATACTGTCCTCTCTGACATTCAAGGTATGGAAGATCACCTTGGCGACATGGACTTTAAAGTAGCGGGTACGGCAAAAGGGATAACAGCCCTTCAAATGGACATTAAAATTGATGGCTTAAGCCGTCAAATTTTAGAAGAAGCATTGCAGCAGGCAAAAGAAGGCAGAATGCATATTTTAGAGCATATGCTGTCTGTAATCGATACGCCTCGTGTTGAATTGTCTGCGTATGCACCGAAAATTATGACCATGACGATTAATCCAGATAAAATCCGTGATGTTATTGGACCGAGTGGTAAACAAATCAATAAAATCATTGAAGAAACGGGCGTCAAAATCGATATTGAACAAGATGGAACAGTCTTTATTTCATCGATCAATCAAGAAGATAATGAGCGTGCGAAAAAAATCATTGAAGATATTGTTCGTGAAGTCCAAGTAGGCGAACTTTACATGGGGAAAGTAAAACGAATTGAGAAATTTGGTACATTCGTTGAATTGTTTAAAGGAAAAGATGGGCTTGTCCACATTTCTGAATTGGCAGAAGAACGTGTCGGTAAAGTAGAGGATGTCGTGAAAATAGGCGATCAATTCCTTGTAAAAGTGATCGGTGTTGATAATCAAGGCCGTGTCAATGTGTCGCGTAAAGCTGTTTTGAAAGAGCAAAGAGAAAAAGAAGAAGCGTCAAAACAATCATAATTATAAAGAAAGCGTCGATCTCTTTTGAAGAGCGGCGTTTTTTTATGGAATAAATGTGTGAGCTGTGATAATGTTGGTTATTGATAGAACGAAATAGGCACCTAGATGAAACAGATAGTAGGAGGAATAGATTACGTTGATAAAACGATTTACATGCGATAATGGTGTGACAATTGTAACAGAAGAAATTTCAACTGTCCGCTCAGCTGCCATTGGAATCTGGATTGCGACTGGCTCGCGAGATGAGTCATCTCAACTAAATGGTGTATCCCATTTTATTGAACATATGTTTTTTAAAGGAACGAAAAACTTAAGTGCAAAAGAGATTGCTGAAAGTTTTGACAGTATTGGAGGACAAGTAAATGCCTTTACGTCAAAAGAATACACATGTTATTACGCGAAAGTACTTGATAATCATGCGGATCATGCACTAAGTGTACTGGCCGATATGTTTTTTAATTCAACATTTGCGGAAGAAGAAATGGAAAAAGAGAAAAATGTAATATACGAAGAAATTAAAATGTATGAAGATGCACCGGACGATATCGTCCATGATTTATTGAGCAGTGCGTCATACGGTAATCATCCGCTCGGTCTGCCAATTTTAGGTACAGAAGAAACACTATCTTCTTTTACACGTGATACATTGAAAGAATATATATATAACATGTATACACCAGAGCGGGTTGTTATTTCCATCGCTGGTAATATTGATGAAGAGATCGTCCGTAAAGCAGAGGCACTTTTTGGTTCGTATACAGGGGGCAAGGCAGCTGAACTCCAAGCAGTCTCTCATTTTTATTACGAGAAAAAAGCGCGTTCAAAAGAAACAGAACAGGCGCATTTATGTCTCGGTTATGAAGGTATTCCAATCGGAGATGAAAATATTTACAATTTAATTGTGATGAACAATATTATCGGTGGTAGCATGTCAAGTCGTTTGTTCCAAGAGGTACGGGAAGAACGGGGTCTTGCGTATTCTGTTTATTCGTACCATTCATCTTATAAAGATACGGGTCTAATTACCTTTTACGGTGGAACCGGTGCCGAGCAGCTTGATGAATTATATGAAACGATTCAAAATTCGATTCATCTTGTAAAAAAGGAAGGCTTGACGGAAAAAGAATTATACAACAGTAAAGAACAGCTCAAAGGCAGTTTAATGTTAAGTTTGGAAAGTACGAATAGCCGGATGAGCCGCAACGGGAAAAATGAACTTCTTTTAAAACATCACCGTTCATTGGATGAGATTGTCTCACTCATTGATGGCGTGACAAAAGAACGTGTCGATGAACTCGCGAAACAATTATTTGATAAACCATTTTCTGCATCATTAGTCAGCCCGGACGGCAAATGGCCGAAAACAGCTACCAATTGAATCCGCTTTTTGCGGGTTCTTTTTTTATCCATAGTAAAATGGCACAGCAAAATAAACAGTTCATACAATAAAAAGAATACGTCAAAGATGGAGGAGATGAAGATGAACGCTGTTTTGTTTGGCGGCGATGCAAGACAATTGGAAATAAGCCGTATTCTTGTTCAGCACGGATATGACGTATGCATGATTGGGTTTGAACAAATAGAGATCATTGATGATAATGTTAAAAAAATAAAAACGGATGATTTGCATGATCTGCCCATCGATTTATTCGTTTTGCCTGTATCAGGTGTGAAGAAAAATGGAGAAGTTGATGCTTCTTTTGCAAACGAACCGCTTTTTTTTACAAAAGAAATCGCAGACAAAATACCAGAATCGTGTGCAGTTATGAGTGGTATAAAAACAGCTGCGCTCAAACAAATGATACAACGTGAAGTCACTTTTTTATTTGAACGTGAAGATGCAGCGATTCACAATTCTATTCCAACTGCTGAAGGAACACTTATGATCGCCATGCAGCAAACACCATTTACCATTCACCAATCAAAGGTTGTGGTGGTGGGGTTCGGGCGCGTTGGGATGACGACAGCACGTCTCTTTCATCAAGTCGGAGCAATTGTATCAACAGCTGTGAGAGAAACAGGTAAATTTGCCCGTGCATCAGAAATGGGGCTTGATCCGTTTTATATGGAGGAATTGCACACTCAGGCGGGTCAGGCAGATATCGTAATTAATACAGTACCGGCCCTTTTATTGACGGATGAAGTGATTCGGCAGATGAAAAAGACAGCGATCATTATCGATCTTGCTTCAATGCCGGGAGGAACAGATTTCAAAGCAGCAGAGGCAGCTGGTATTCAAGCCATTCATGCGCTCGGTCTGCCGGGGAAAACGGCGCCGGAAACAGCAGGTAAAATACTTGGGCAGGTCATTGTTAATGCTGCCCGTGAATGGAAAATGGAAAGGGGACTGTAAACAGTGGAATCGCCTTTAGCAGGACGTCGAATAGGCTTTGGATTGACAGGGTCTCACTGCACATTTGAAGAGGTAGTGCCGGTTGTGAAAAAATTAGTCGAGCTTGGAGCACATGTCGTTCCCGTAGCGACGGCCACTGTTCAAAAAGAAGCGAGCCGTTTCGGTTCAGCAGGTGAATGGCTGCAAAAAATAGAGGAAGAAGCGGGTCGGAAAGCGATTGTAACGATTCAAGATGCAGAACCACTTGGACCAAAGGAACCGCTGGACTGCATGGTTATTGCACCGATGACAGGCAGTTCCCTTAGCAGATTTGCCAATGCGAATACGGATTCAGCGGTTCTAATGGCTGCGAAAGCGACACTTCGAAACGGTGGACCGGTCGTTGTGGCAGTTTCGACAAACGATGGACTTGGCTTGAATAGCCATAATATTGCTAAGTTGTTAACCACTAAAAACATTTATTTCGTTCCGTTTGGACAGGATGATCCAGTAAAAAAACCAAACTCGCTCGTTGCTAAAATGGATCTCGTACCAGAAACAGTTGCCGCTGCCATCAATCATCGTCAAATTCAGCCACTGCTAAGATAAAATACATGCAAATCTCCCCCAAAAAAACGGTCTTTTTTGCGAACAAATGATTTTCTTCTTTTATTCATCCTTTATTGTGTTAAAATAATGCTATTAAAAGTATCGAAATACTTTTTCACTATTTGCTATTATTCGACAACGTATTTTATACGTAAAATGAATTACTTATTCTGGAAGGGGAAGATTTACATGAGTAACAAAGGTTTTCACGTAGCCGTCGTTGGTGCGACGGGAGCGGTCGGACAACAAATGCTAAAAACACTGGAAGAGCGCAATTTTCCACTGAAGTCATTGACGCTGCTTTCATCCGCCCGTTCAGCGGGAAAAACCGTTTCTTTTAGAGGCGAAGACGTAACGGTACAGGAAGCGAAACCGGAAAGCTTTGATGGAATCGATATCGCGTTGTTTTCAGCAGGCGGAAGTGTGTCAAAAGAGCTCGCTCCTGAAGCAGCAAAACGCGGCGCTGTTGTTATTGATAATACAAGCGCATTCCGAATGGATCCGGAAGTTCCACTTGTTGTACCAGAAGTAAATAAAGAAGATTTGCGCGACCATAAAGGAATCATTGCCAATCCAAATTGCTCGACGATTCAAATGCTTGTGGCACTTGAGCCAATTCGTGCAGCATACGGATTGAAAAAAGTTATTGTGTCAACGTATCAGGCAGTATCAGGCGCAGGTGCACAGGCGGTAGAAGAACTTTATAGCCAGACAAAAGCGATTATTAACAACGAATCATTTGAACCGAAAATTTTACCGGTAGGCAGTGATAAAAAACATTATCAAATCGCATTCAATGCCATTCCGCAAATTGATAAATTTGAAGACAATGGCTTTACATTTGAAGAAATGAAAATGATTAATGAAACGAAAAAAATTATGCACTTAGATAGTCTGCCTGTTGCAGCGACTTGTGTACGTTTGCCTGTCGCAATAGGCCATTCAGAGTCCCTTTATTTTGAAACGGAAAAAGGTGCACTTACAGCAGCAGATATACAAAATTTATTGAAAGATGCACCAGGTATCGTCCTTCAAGATAATCCGGCAGAACAAGTATATCCAATGCCGGCAGACTGTGTTGGAAAAAACGACGTGTTTGTTGGACGCATCCGTAAAGATCTTGATGCAGACAACGGTTTCCATATGTGGGTTGTTTCTGATAACTTGTTAAAAGGAGCAGCTTGGAATTCTGTACAGATTGCTGAAACATTGATTGACATGGAGATTGTCAAAGAACAATAAAGTGAAACTTCATTCAGCAGGGGCCACCAGGGACCTGCTGAATGAAGGGCAAAACTCAGATAAAAAGCGCCGCGTCCTGCGGCAATACCTGAGTGACCGGGCTTCACACAGGCTCGGAACCAATCGGGCGTTTGCGGACAGTTAACCTAACCTCTTTCATCAATTATTCTTTTCGATGATTGAAAGAGCGAAAGGTTTACTGTCCGTTAATGCGGGATAAACGGCCGCCATTCTTCATGAAAAGGCCAGGTGTTCAATATGAAAATCATCATTCAGAAATTTGGCGGTACGTCTGTTCGCGATGAACAGTCAAGGCTCAGTGCCCTCAACCACGTACAGCGTGCCGTTCGCGAAGGATATAAAGTCGTTGTCGTTGTGTCTGCTATGGGCCGAAAAGGCGATCCATATTCAACGGATACGTTATTAACGCTGGCAGGCGGCGGGGAAAGTATGCTGACCAGAAGGGAAACCGATCTTCTTTTATCCACTGGCGAACTGATCTCTAGTTTGGTGTTCTCCAACATGTTGAAGGAAAATGGACTTCAATCAACGGCGTTGACAGGCGGACAGGCGGGATTTGTTACGGATCATGACCACATGAATGCCAAAATTATTGAAATGAATTGCGCACGCCTGTTAAAAGAGTTGGAAATGAACGATGTGATCGTCGTGGCCGGTTTTCAAGGTACTTCAAAATTTGGTGAAGTGACGACGCTTGGGCGGGGAGGCAGTGACACATCTGCAGCTGCTTTAGGTGCTGCAGTCCATGCTGAATTCATCGATATCTTTACAGACGTGAATGGTATTATGACAGCAGACCCTCGTATTGTGCAACATGCACGGCCGCTTTCTATCGTAACATATACAGAAGTATGTAACATGGCGTATCAAGGAGCAAAGGTCATTCACCCGCGCGCAGTGGAGATTGCGATGCAGGCGAAAGTACCGCTTCGGATTCGATCGACCTATTCAGAAGAACTGGGTACACTCGTTACTTCCCGATCGGATGAACATCAAGGCTTTGATATGCACGATCGTCCTGTAACGGGCATTGCTCATGTAACAGACATTACCCGTATTAGAGTTCAGACAACAGATCAGTCCCGTATTTTTCAGCTGATGGCGGCTGAAGGTATAAGCGTTGATTTTATTAATATATCAGAAGACCGTGTCACATACACCGTGACAGATGAAAATGCCAATCGTGCACAGCAAAAGCTTATCGATAATGGGTATAAACCGATTATGGAACCGGATTGTGCGAAAGTATCTGTCGTCGGCGCAGGCATGACAGGTGTACCAGGTGTAACCTCTAAAATCGTCACAGCTTTATCAGAAAAAGATATTAACATTATGCAATCAGCTGACAGCTATACGACGATCTGGGTACTTGTAAAAGAAGATCAGATGCCGGCTGCTGTTAACGCACTGCATGATACGTTCTTACTTCAAAACAACCAATCAACAGGCTGAATAGTATTAGGAGGCCAGGAATACAGGAGGCGAATGCATATGGTTACTTTCGGCCGGTTGTCAACGGCGATCGTTACGCCGTTTGATTCAAAAGGAAACATTGATTTCAATAAAACAACCCAACTGATTGAATATTTAATTCAAAATGGAACGGACTCGCTCGTTGTAGCAGGAACGACTGGTGAATCACCGACGCTTACAGCAGAAGAAAAAATCGCACTTTTCCGTCATACGGTAAAAGTAGCGGCCGGGCGTATTCCGGTTATTGCCGGTACAGGCAGCAACAATACGAAGACATCCATTGAATTAACAAAAAAAGCGGAAGCAGAAGGCGTCGACGCCATTATGCTCGTTGCTCCATATTACAATAAACCGAATCAAGAAGGACTTTTTCAGCATTTTAAAACCATTGCTGAATCGACAAATCTCCCGGTTATGATCTATAATATTCCAGGACGCTCATCGATTTTAATCGAACCGAAAACAACAATCCGTCTTGCTAATGAAGTACCAAATATTGTAGCGACAAAAGAAGCAAGCGGCAGTATCGATATTATTACGGAAATTATTGCGGATACAGCAGATGATTTTCTAGTCTACAGTGGTGATGATGGCTTGACACTTCCTGTTTTGTCTGTCGGGGGTGCAGGTATCGTTTCAGTGGCGTCGCACGTAGCGGGGAATGAAATGAAGAAAATGATCAATGCGTTTTATGCAGGAGACGTCCAAACAGCTGCTAAAATACATCAAGCGCTTCTTCCTCTTTTCCGTGGATTGTTTGCCGCACCAAATCCGGTGCCGGTTAAGACTGCATTACAGTTAAAAGGACTGGATGTCGGAGGCGTTCGCTTGCCGCTCATTCCACTGACAGAAGAAGAGCGGACAGCATTATCGACATTGCTTTAAAAGGTGGGCCGGTTTTTGCAGAATCATTCTGCGGAAGCCGGCTTTTCCTTTTGTATATAGATTGTATTGGCTTTACTTTTCTTCATCGATTATAATAGACGTAACGTGTAGATCGGGTTTGTTAAATGTTTAGGAGGAACTAATAGTGAGCAAGAAAACAAATGAATTAATTAAAGTTATTCCACTCGGCGGAGTTGGAGAGATCGGTAAAAACATGACGGTTGTGGAAGTAGATCGCGATATTTTTGTGATTGATTCAGGGCTCATGTTTCCAGAAAATGAAATGCTCGGGATTGATATCGTTATTCCTGACATTACGTATTTAGAAGAAAATAAAGAGCGGGTTAAAGGAATCTTTTTAACACATGGACATGAAGATTCGCTTGGATCACTCGGATATGTATTGAAAAAAGTGAAAGCGCCTGTATATGGGACGAAATTGACACTAGCGCTTGCAAAAATGCGTCTTCGTGAAGAAAATGTAAAAGAAGATGTAAAGTTCTATACGGTACATTCTGAATCACGCCTTCGTTTTGATCATGCCGAAGTCACATTTTTCCGCACGACGCACAGCATTCCGGATTCAGTCGGTGTGGCCATTCATACATCTGAAGGGGCGATTGTTCATACAGGTGAATTTAAATTTGACCAGAGTGCGAAAGGCCATTACGCACCGGATATCGGTAAAATGGCGACACTCGGCAAAAATGGTGTGTTTGCCCTATTATCTGACTCAACAGAAGCAGAGCGTCCGGGGAATACGACTTCAGAAGCAGTAGTTGCGGCGCAGTTGTCTGATGCGTTTCATTCGGCAAGCGGGCGTATTATCGTTTCGTTGTTTGCATCAAACTTAATTCGCATGCAACAAGTATTTGATACAGCTTATGAACATGGTCGTAAAGTGGCGGTCAGCGGCAAAAGTATTCAGCGTGTGAATGACATTGCGGTTCGGCTTGGCTATCTGCAGGTTGAAGACGACATCTTAATTAATTTAAATGAAATTAGCAAATATCCAGATCACCAAGTTGTTATTCTTGCGACAGGTGTACAGGGTGAACCAATTGAAGCTCTGCAAAAAATGGCCAAAGGGACAAACCGTCATGTGAAAATTAAAGAAGGCGATATGGTCATCATTACTGCAACGCCGTCTGCTGGCCTTGAAATTCTTTTGGCAAAAACAGTAAACTTACTGTACCGTGCAGGCGCAAATGTATTAACAGGCAATCGTCGTGTTCACGTATCTGGCCATGGCTCACAGGAAGATTTGAAATTTATGTTGAACTTAATGCAGCCAAAATATTTCATACCGATTCAGGGTGAATACCGCATGTTAAAATCACATGCTAAATTGGCGGAAATGACCGGTGTGCCGCGTGAAAATATTTATATCCCTGAAAAGGGTGACGTCATTGAATTTAAAGAGGGCAAGATGCGTCCAGCTGGAAGAGTAACAGCCGGTAATGTTCTTATTGACGGGATCGGTGTTGGTGACGTCGGCAATATTGTTCTTCGAGACAGAAAATTACTTTCTCAGGATGGAATTTTCACTGTTGTCATTACATTGAGTAAAAAGCAGAAAAAAATTGTCGCCGGTCCGGAAATTATTTCACGCGGATTTATATACGTTCGTGAATCAGAAAAATTAATTGATGAGTCTGTGAAGCTTGTGACGAATATTGTTGAAAAAAATTTGGCCGGTGAGTCGTTTGAATGGTCTGGTATTAAACAGGACATTCGCGATCAATTAAATTCATTCTTACATGAAAAAACGAAGCGGCGTCCAATGATTCTGCCGATTATCATGGAAGTCTAATCGCTCGTATGTTCGTTTTAATTAAATATGATATAATTGGAAAGCAGCCCATATTTGGCTGCTTTCGATTATTTAAAGAACAAAAATAAGGGTGATTGAAATGGCACAAAAGAAACGAAAAAAACCGGTACGCCGGACAAATAAAGAAAAAGAAAGAGTGCAATCATTAAAGCTTCAAGGAGCGGGTGCGTTTATATTCGCAATCTGCATGGTTGGAATCGTTGGCACAGGAATAATAGGCAAAATTGTTACACAAGCCGCTTCTTTTTTCTTTGGCAGTCTTTATATAATGGGATTAATAGGTCTTGCTGCAATGGCGCTTTACATGATGGTCAAACGGCAGCGTCCTCCTTTGTGGAAACGAAGCATTTCCGGCGTTTTATTGATCATCGCAAGTGTTCTCGTTTTTCTGCATATACGCTTGTTTGACACTCCAATAGACGAAACAAATTATATAGCTGAAACATGGCTTTTGTATAAAGAGAGCATTATGTATAATGAAGCAGCCGATATTGGCGGCGGTATGATTGGCGGTACACTGTTTACCTTATTTTACTTTTTGTTTGGCCGTCCAGGGACATGGGTTTTTGCCTTATTGCTTTTCCTTTCTGGTGTTTTGATGATTGGAGGCAAACCGCTTATCCAAAAAATATCGCATAGTGTTGTATTATTTGGTGAAAAACTGAAGCAGTTGTGGCAAGGATCGCATGAACGCATGGACGAAAGAAGAGAAGAGAAAAGCCGTTTCTATATAGAATCGGAGGCCTCAAAAGAAATCAATCAGTCTGAAACGGATTTCCATGCAGCTGTAAGCGAGCCGGAGCCGGTCATTTCTAGCTTTGTTGAAAAAGCGTATAATGGTGAGCTGTCTGCTTCTCAAAAGTCCGTACAGGAAAATGAACTGGAAGAATCTGTATTATCATTTACAGAAGAAGAAAACAAAGAATATAAATTACCGCCGGCTTCGATTTTGAAACAGCCTCAGCAAGTAGACCAGAGTAATGAAAAAAAACGCATTCAAAAAAATGCCCAAAAGTTGGAAAAAACATTTCAAAGTTTTGGCGTCAAAGCAAAAGTAACACAGGTGCATCTTGGTCCGGCGGTTACAAAATACGAAGTGCATCCCGATACAGGTGTGAAAGTGAGCAAAATTGTCAGTTTAACAGACGACTTGGCGCTGGCACTTGCCGCAAAAGATATCAGGATGGAAGCGCCGATTCCAGGGAAATCTGCGATCGGCATTGAAGTACCAAATGCCGAAGTCGCCATGGTCAGTTTCCGGGAAGTCATTGAGGCAAAACAAAATGAAAAACCTGACTCGAAATTGCACGTGGCACTCGGTCGTGATATTACAGGTGAAGCAATCGGAGCGGAATTGAATAAAATGCCGCATTTACTCGTGGCAGGTGCGACTGGAAGTGGGAAAAGTGTATGCATTAACGGCATTATTACAAGTATTTTAATGCGCGCAAAACCACATGAAGTCAAAATGATGATGATTGACCCTAAGATGGTGGAATTAAACGTGTATAATGGTGTGCCGCATCTATTGGCACCTGTTGTAACTGATCCAAAAAAAGCGTCTCAAGCATTGAAAAAAGTAGTTGGAGAGATGGAACGACGGTATGATTTATTTTCCCATACAGGTACACGTAACATTGAAGGCTACAATGGACATGTGGCAAAACATAATATAGAAACTGGTGAAAAACAGCCGCATTTGCCGTATATTGTGGTCATTGTTGATGAGCTCGCAGATTTAATGATGGTAGCATCAAATGATGTGGAAGATTCAATTATCCGGCTTGCCCAAATGGCACGTGCTGCTGGTATTCATCTCATTATCGCGACGCAGCGTCCATCTGTAGACGTTATTACGGGAATCATTAAAGCAAACATTCCATCACGTATTGCTTTTTCAGTATCATCAGCCATCGATTCGCGAACGATTCTTGATATGGGTGGGGCAGAGAAGCTGCTTGGCCGCGGCGATATGCTGTTTTATCCAACAGGTGCCGTGAAACCGGTCCGCGTGCAAGGTGCCTTTTTATCGGATGAAGAAGTAGAAGATATTGTTGACTTTGTTATTTCCCAGCAAAAAGCGCAGTACCAAGAGGAAATGATTCCCGAGGACATCCCAGAAACGATGACTCAATCAGAAGATGAGTTATACGACGATGCGGTACAGCTCATATCTGAAATGCAGACAGCGTCTGTTTCGATGCTGCAGCGCCGTTTCCGGATCGGCTATAGCCGGGCAGCACGTTTAATTGATGAAATGGAAATGCGCGGTATTATAGGTCCTTATGAAGGAAGTAAGCCGCGTACTGTGCTTATTCCAAAACCTTCTGATGAAATGGTCTGAAAAGAACAGTTTCATTTACAAGAAGCAAGCAGTTTTATGACGAATATTGTCTTTTCAAGTAGGGAAAGAAATGATATATTATGGGTAAATTAACGTAAATGTTAAACTTCAGAGGTCTGATGTCTGAAAGAAAAGGTGGTGAAAACCCGTGTCCATTAAACAGGATAACCGGCCTTTATATTTACAAGTAATTGACCGATTAAAAAAGGATATTGAAAAAGGTATTTATAAAGAAAAAGAAAAGCTTCCTTCTGAATTTGAGTTGGCTAAACAGCTTGGTGTAAGCCGGGCCACGCTTCGTGAAGCACTTCGTATACTTGAAGAAGAAAGTGTCATTATTAGGCGCCACGGTGTTGGCACATTTGTTCATTCAAAACCGCTTTTTATGTCTGGGATTGAACAGTTAAATAGCGTGACAGATATGATTGTTAACGCCAGGATGGAACCAGGCACTATTTTTCTTTCATCTAACGTACAGCAGGCAACTGAAGAGGATGCCCACCGCTTTTTATGTCCGGCAGATAAGGAATTAATGGTGATTGAACGAGTAAGAACAGCCAATGGTGAACCGGTTGTTTATTGTATTGACAAAATACCTATCGATCTTTTTCCAAGACATTTTGACGCGGGTCATGAATCTCTATTTACACTATTTGACGAACAGGAAACGGGTCCAATTACTCATGCGGTTACGAATATTAAGCCATTCGGCTGGCATGAAAAAATATCACCGATTTTACAATGTGAACCTGAAACGGCGATGCTTGCACTGGAGCAGCTGCATTATACGGAAAGTGAACTGCCTGTTTTATATTCGGTCAACTTTTTTCGTGCAGACAAGTTTAGTTTCCACGTTTTACGCAGACGGATGTAAGAACGATGGCTTTCTTAGCAGTTGCATAAAGTTTTACCGTTCCGGATTCATGTATTCTGGACGCTGGTATAGTAAAAGAAAGCGTGTCCCATTGTGGTGGACGCGTTTTTTGCGTTTTAAATGTTCTTTGTATGGATAAAATGTTTTTAATCATGCGTTTAGTCGCATCAAATTCTTTTTCATTTTATGAATGCTCCTGTATAGTGAAGATATACTAGTAAAAGCTATGTAGAAGTTCGATTAGGGGAGGAAATATAATGGAAGAAACACGTGAGCAATCGTTTAATCAATCTGGATGTAACGTCCATGTGATTGAAACAGAAAAATATAAAACGAATACAGTTATCGTTAAAATGAGAGCACCTCTTGAGCAGGATAAGATTACGATGCGCGCTCTTTTGCCGCACGTCTTGCAGTCGGGAACGGAAAATGCACCATCAGCGACAGCTTTCCGTTCAGTACTTGATGAATTGTATGGTGCTCATTTTTTTGCTGATTCCGCAAAAAGAGGCAATGAACATGTCTTGACATTTACGATTGATGTAGCAAATGAAAAGTTTTTGCATGGGGAAAGTAATTTGTTTGATCAAGCGCTTACAATTATGTCTGATGTGTTATTTCGTCCATACTTACAAGAAAGTGCTTTCTCTGAACAGACGATGAAACAAGAAAAAAGAAGCTTACAGCAGCGTATTCGCTCCATTTATGATGATAAAACGCGTTATGCGTCAATGAAACTTGTGGAAGAAATGTATAAAGGAGATTCGTATGCATTGCCGGCAGGCGGCCTTTTAAAAGAAGTGGAGCCGATTACAGCCGTGTCACTCTATGATTATTATAAGAAAACATTGGCGGAAGATATGATCGATATTTTTGTGATCGGTAATGTGAAGGCTGCGGATGCGGCTGCAAAGATTGAGTCACATTTGCCATTTAAAAAACGAAAAGCGATCTTAAAAGAAAATCACCATTCTCACAAAACAGAAGAGGTACGTGTCATTCATGAAACACAGGATATTAATCAAGGTAAATTAAATATCGGCTGCCGGACGAGCATTACGTATGCCGATCCACAATTTACGGCGATGCAAGTGTTTAATGGTGTATTTGGCGGATTTGCACATTCAAAATTGTTTATGAACGTGCGCGAAAAAGAGAGTCTAGCGTATTATGCAGCAAGCCGTTTCGACAGTCATAAAGGTTTTTTAATGATGCTGGCTGGTATTGATCAAAAAAATTATGATAAAACGGTGCAAATTATGAACGAGCAGTTGGATGAAGTCAAAAATGGGCATATTTCAGATTTAGAAATGGATCAGACGAAAGCACTGTTAAAAAACCAGCTGCAGGAATCAGCGGATACAGCACGTGGCATGGTGGAAGTGCTGTATAACAATATCGCAGCTGGCGTTGATCGTCCGATTGGTAAATGGATTGAGGAGATTGACGCAGTCACGAAAGAAGAGGTATCTGCGGTGGCGAAAACAGTTGTTGTCGATACAGTGTACTTTTTGTCAGGTAAGGAGGAAGCATGATGAAGAAAACAAATTTTGATCAAATGAATGAAACGGTTTATCATGAACAGATGGAAAATGGCTTGAACGCGTATATTTTGCCAAAAGCAGGTTTTAATAAAACATATGTAACGTTTACGACAAATTACGGATCAATTGATAACGATTTCATACCAGAAGGAGAAACAGACTTTTTGCACGTACCAGACGGCATCGCTCATTTTCTTGAGCATAAAATGTTTGAAAAAGAAGATGGCGATGTGTTCCAGAAGTTTAGCAGCCAAGGGGCATCGGCCAATGCATTCACGTCTTTTACACGGACAGCTTACTTATTTTCTGCAACGTCAAACATAAAAGAAAATACCGAGACGTTGCTTGATTTTGTGCAGGCACCTTATTTTACGGAGCAAACAGTGGAAAAAGAAAAAGGAATCATAGGACAGGAAATTCGGATGTATGACGACAATCCCGATTGGCGTGTCTATTTCGGTTTGATCGAAAATTTATACAAACACCATCCAGTAAAAATTGATATTGCGGGTACGGTTGAATCGATTGCAGACATTACGAAAGATTATTTATATACATGTTACGAAACATTTTATCATCCAGCGAATATGTCTCTTTTTATCGTTGGGCCGGTTGATCCAGATGAAATGATGAGTCTTGTACGCCAAAATCAGTCGGGTAAAACATTTGCTGAACCGAAGTCAGTCGAGCGCCGTTTTCCGAATGAGCCGGCGCAATCTGCTGAAAAGCATCGTGCCATCCATATGAGTGTAAACACGCCAAAATGTGAAGTTGGATTGAAGATGCCAGCTTCCCTTAAAACAGGAACAGAGAAGTTAAAAGAAGAGTTGGCGGCAGGGCTGCTGCTTGAAATTTTGTTTGGCAAAAGTGCTGCATTTTACGAAAAATCTTACAGTGAAGGGCTCATTGATGATACGTTCGGATTCGATTATACAGGCGAACGTGGATTTAGCTTTGCACTTGTCGGCGGTGATACAGATGAGCCGGAAAAATTGGCGGAACGTATTAAAGCACAATTGCTTGAAGCAAAAGACGGGAAAAATATTACGGACGAATCATTCAATAGAGCACGCAAGAAAAAAATTGGAGCGCAGCTGCGGGCCTTTAATTCACCAGAATATATTGCCAATCAATTTACACGGTATCAATTTAACGGGTTAAATTTATTTGAAACAGTGCCTGTGCTTGAAACAATGGCGATAGAAGATGTTATAGGCCTGGCAGAAAAGATGATTCAAGAAGAAAGCTTCTCATCTTGCTTTATTTTGCCAAAAGAAACAGCCTAATGCAAAAAAAAGCATTGATTACCGGTGCCTCGGGCGGCATCGGTTCGGCTATTGCGCTTAAACTAGCGGAAGATGGATGGGGTGTATACATTCACTTCAGCCGAAATGAAAAGTCAGCTGATTATCTTGCCGCCCAGATTCGTGAAAACGAAGGCGAAGCAGTTGTCATTCAGGCGGATTTAACGAAGCGTGAAGAGGTTGAATCGCTTGTTACAGCTACTTCTGACGTGACAGCTGTTTTATTCGCGGCCGGGATGAGTCAATATGGCATGCTCCAAGATGTAACAGACGAGGAGATGGACGAACTGTGGCGTGTTCATCTGAAAGCACCGATGATGATCTCACGTGCACTGATTCCAACTTTAATTCACCAAAATAACGCATCCATTACGTTTATTTCGTCTATTTGGGGCGAAACGGGTGCTTCTTGTGAAACTGTTTATTCAGCTGTAAAAGGAGCTCAGATTGCTTTTGCAAAAGCATTGGCGAAGGAACTTGGTCCTTCCGGTGTACGTGTGAACTCGATTGCACCAGGCGCCGTACAGACGGCAATGAATAGCGGATTTTCGATAGATGAACAGGAAGAAATTGCTTTGGCTATTCCGCTTGGCCGTTTTGCAGAGCCGGAAGAAATTGCCGGGGTGGCTGCGTTCTTGCTGTCACCTGCTGCTAGTTATATTACCGGCCACACGTTGTCAGTGAACGGCGGTTGGTACGCATAATTTTAAAACGTTCAGAACATACTACGAATGATTCCACTTTTAAAGGAGGCTTTCTTAATATGTCTGTACTTGATAATTGGCAGGATTGGAAGCGGTTTTTAGGAAATAAAATGGATAATGCAGTGGTTAAAGGTATTCCAGAAGAAGTAATTAACAAGCTTGCACTTGAAGTTGGTGATTATCTACATTCGAATGTAGATCCAAAAAATGAACAGGAACGTGTACTGTCGGATTTATGGTCGGTTGCCGATGAAAATGAACAAAAAGCATTGGCCAGATGCATGATGAAGCTCGTTCAAAAATAACCATTTTTCAAACCCTTCTTGAGTATACCCGCTCAAGGAGGGTTTTCTTTTCACTTCTGCTTTTAAAAATACATAATATCATTTATTATAGTAAACAGATGCAAAATATCAGGAGTATGCCCACTGGAGGAATTCGATGGTGAAAAAAGAGTGGTATCTTGAATATAGAATAAAAAAGAACCGCCCAGGCCTGCTTGGTGATATTTCTTCTTTGCTCGGTATGCTGTCAATTAATATCGTTACCATCAACGGCGTCGATGACAAAAGCCGTGGGCTATTAATGCGGGCGGAAAGTGAAGACCAGATTAAGCGGCTCGAGTCGATTTTAATGACAATGGATACAATTGACATTATCAAGCTGCGAGAGCCAAAATTGCGCGATCGGATGGCTGTGCGTCATGGAAGATATATCGAGCGTGATGAAGACGACCGTAAAACGTTTCGTTTTATTCGCAGTGAGCTTGGACTTCTCGTCGACTTTATGGCAGAATTGTATAAAATGGAAGGGCACCGGCTAATCGGAATTCGTGGGATGCCACGCGTCGGAAAAACGGAATCGATTGTGGCAGCGAGTGTTTGTGCAAACAAAAAATGGTTATTCATGTCTTCTACAATGATTAAGCAAACGGTACGCGAACAACTTTTGCGTGATGAATACAATTCAAACAACATTTTTATTCTAGATGGTGTTATTTCCGCAAAACGGGCTGGTGAAAAACATTGGCAGCTCGTCAGGGAAGTCATGCAGCTTTCAGCAGTAAAAGTAGTTGAGCACCCGGACGTATTCGCTGCAAACAGTGATTATTCACTCGATGATTTTGACTATATTATTGAGCTTCGGAATGAACCGGATGAAGAAATTACGTATGAAGCAGTAGAAAAAAACAACCTGTTTCAGGATTCGAACTTTGGTGGTTTTAACTTTTAATATTGGAAGGTGTTACGGGTGACAGAATTAGGGAAGAAATTAAAGGAAGAGCGGGAGTCAAAAGGAATGTCGCTGTTAGATGTTCAAGAATTAACAAAGATTCAAAAACGGTATCTCGCTGGCATTGAAGAAGGAAATTATGATATCATGCCAGGCAAATTTTACGTGCGTGCATTTATTAAGCAATATGCAGAAGCGATCGGCCTAAACGCAGATGAACTGTTTGAAGAATTTAAAGGTGAAATACCGTCTTCTAAAGAAGATGAAGTGCCGCTTCGTCCGACTGCTTCTGGACAAACAACAAGTGTCGATACGTCGAAACGAGTTCGTGGTTCATCAAAATTGTTAGAGTATTTACCGAAAATTTTAGTGACAGCAATTATTATTGGCGGTGTCTTCCTCGTCTGGATGATTATCCCGAAAGGCGGTTCGGAAAGTGAACCAACTGTTGATCAAGAAGTACAAGTTCAGGAAGATCCGTCAGTAGAAACAGAGAAGCCTGTTGTTGAGGAGTCTCCTGTAGAAAACCCCGTAGTAGAAGAACCGCCAGCACCTGTTCAAACACTGTCTGCTGTCTCAACGAGCGGAAGAAAAACAGCATATGAATTGGCTGGAGCCGAGTCGTTTGAGGTAGCCGTATCATCAAAGGGCGAAACGTGGATTGAGCTGGCAGATGGCAGCGGTAAAAAATATTATAGCGGTATGCTTGCAAACGGACAGACTCAAACCCATAACTTAACGGGACAGACAGAAGCACATATCGTTGTTGGATTTGCACCTGATACCGTTATTACGGTGAACGGCGAAGCACTTGTATATAAGCTGCCAGCAGCAGATCAAGTACGGCAAGATATCGTCATTCGCTTAAAAGCACAATAACGGTCGTTTCTTGGAGGGAACTGTTTTGAATTTACCGAATAAAATTACTATCTCACGCATTCTCATGATTCCAGTATTCATTCTCATTATGGTCGTTGACTTCGGATGGGGAGTAGTTAACGTATTGGGAACGGACATGCCGATTGAACATTTAGTCGGAGCGCTTTTATTCATTGTTGCATCAACGACAGATTGGATTGACGGCTATATTGCAAGGAAATACAATCTCATCACCAATTTTGGGAAGTTTTTAGACCCGCTCGCTGATAAATTGCTTGTTTCAGCGGCACTTATTATTTTAGTAGAATTGAATTTTGCCTCGTCGTGGATCGTTATTGCGATCATCAGCCGTGAGTTTGCGGTGACTGGTCTAAGGCTTATTTTGGCAGGAACAGGTGAAGTCGTCGCAGCGAATACCCTCGGTAAAATTAAAACGTGGACGCAAATTGTGGCGATTGCCGTTTTATTGCTTCACAATGCACCATTTGAGAGCATAGGGATTCCATTTGGAAACATTATGCTTTGGATCGCCCTTTTCTTTACGATGTGGTCTGGCTGGGATTATTTTAAATTAAATAAAGCTGTGTTTAAAAACTCGAAATAATAGATAGGTGCCTTTGGAAAACTCCACAGGTACCTTTTTCAAACTTAGGAGCGAATACATATGAATGCGGAAATTATTGCAGTGGGATCTGAATTATTGTTAGGACAAATTACAAATACGAATGCACGCTTTCTTTCGCAGCACCTTGCTGAAATAGGTGTCAATATATACTATCACACGGTTGTTGGTGATAATGAAGAGCGGCTTAAAGAAGCGGTAAAACTAGCACAATCCCGTGCGGACTTAATTATTTTCTCCGGAGGTCTCGGTCCAACAAAAGATGATTTAACAAAAGAGACGATCGCCAGGATGCTTGGTACCACACTCGAATATAACGAAGAGGCGCTTGTCAGTATTCAAACCTATTTTGACAAAACAGGCCGTGTGATGACGGAAAACAATAAAAAGCAGGCGCTCGTCATTAAAGAGAGTACAGTGTTGAAAAATGACAATGGCATGGCCCCAGGTATGTTTGCAAAAGCCGATGGGAAATATTACGTACTGCTCCCGGGACCACCGCGCGAAATGCAACCGATGTTTTTAAACTATGGACGGCCTGAGATTTTAAATGTCATAGAAAAAGTAGAGCGGATTGAATCGCGTGTACTGCGCTTTTTTGGCATTGGTGAATCAACACTTGAATCGGACATTGACGATATTTTAATGAAACAAACAAACCCGACGATTGCACCGCTTGCTGGGGATGGTGAAGTAACACTCCGCATCACTGCTAAACATGAATCATCGGCCGAAGCATTTCGGATGATACAGCAGGCCGAAGATGAAATTTTAGGAAGGGTTGGACAATACTTTTATGGATATGATGAAACCACCATTGCAGCGGAACTAGCAGATCAATTGAAAGAAAAAAAGTTAACCATTGCGGCTGCTGAAAGTTTAACAGGTGGATTGTTCCTGGGAGAATTGACCGCTATTCCAGGCATGAGTGCTCATATTAAAGGCGGCATTGTCTGTTATACAAATGAATTGAAAAAACAAGTTCTTGGCGTGAAAAGTGAGACGTTATCGAAATACGGTGCGGTCAGTAGTAAATGCGCTAAAGAACTTGCCGAAAATGTACGAAACTTATGCGGATCGGACATAGGCATTAGTTTTACTGGTGTTGCAGGACCTGGTGTACTCGAAGGGCATGAACCGGGAACTGTTTTTTTGGCCATTGCAGTAGAAGGACACGAAACAATTGTTCATCCGTTAAAAATGGCGGGAAGCCGTGAGAGTGTTCGAAAACGCACAGTGAAATACGGTTGTCATTATTTGCTTCAGGCATTTGATGAAATATTTTGATAACGAATTGACGGCGAACTTGAAGAATCGGTATACTTATAGAGATTGAAAAAGAGGAGGAACGATAGATGACGAGAGAACAGTGGCAGCCTGAAACGAATTTATTGCATGGTGGACAATACCCGGATCCGGTAACAGGAGCTCGTGCTGTACCGATTTATGAAACGACATCCTATGTTTTTCAAGACACGGATCATGCACGTGCATTATTTGCACTTGAACAGGCTGGCAATATATATACACGCATTACGAACCCGACGGTTGATGTGTTTGAAAAACGGGTTGCACTTCTCGAAGGCGGTGCGGCAGCTGTAGCATTGTCATCTGGCATGGCAGCGATTTCATTTGCAATTATGAACATAGCTCATGCAGGAGATGAAATTGTGGCAGATGTAAACCTTTACGGTGGTACATACAATTTATTTGCCAATACGTTACCAAAGTATGGAATTCAGGTCAAGTTTGTTGATTTAACTGATCCGGAAAATATCAGTAAGGCGATTACACCGAAAACAAAAGCTGTTTTCGCTGAAATTATTGGTAATCCATCGTTGAATGTACTGGATGTCGAAAAAACAGCAGAAATCGCTCATGAAAATGGAATCCCATTAATTGTAGACAACACATTTGCTTCTCCATACGGTTCTCAGCCGATTAAATGGGGCGCAGACATTGTCGTTCACTCGGCGACGAAATGGATTAGCGGCCATGGAACGGTCATTGGCGGTATTGTGGTCGACAGCGGGACGTTTAACTGGAATACGGATAAGTTCCCAGGATTTACAACACCTGATGAGTCGTATAATGGGTTAAAGTATGCAGATATTGAAGGTCCAGCATTTGCAGTAAAGCTGCGGGTTCAGTTGTTGCGCGACTTCGGTCCAGCACTTAGTGCAAACAGTGCCTTTTTGCTTTTGCAAGGGCTGGAAACATTGCATCTTCGTATTCAGCGTCATCATGAAAATACGCAGGAAATCATTGCATTCTTAAAAGGTCATCCGGGTGTTGAATGGGTTTCTCATCCATCATTAGGTGATCATCCATCTCATGAACTGGCACAAAAGTATTTAAATGGCACGTTTGGTTCGATTGTCATATTCGGGATTAAAGGCGGCCGGGATGCTGGTAAAAAAGCGATTGATTCGGTTGAATTATGGTCGCATGTGGCGAATGTAGGGGATGGCAAGTCATTGATCATTCATCCGGCATCGACGACGCACCAGCAGCTTAGTGCGGAAGAGATGAAAAAGTCAGGTGTAACAGAAGAATTGATTCGTCTATCTATCGGACTTGAATCGCCTAAAGACTTAATTGCAGACTTAAAACAAGCAATTGAAAAAGGAACGGGAATTAACTCATAATTTGATCGGCGCGCCATCACGTCTGGGCGCGCTTTTTTTGTAGATGTTATGTTACACTTTGAACTACCCCCACTTAGCTAACGCTTGAAGTGGGGGATTCCTGCGAACACGAGTGTATCCACCCGTTATCTTAGCAGGCTCACTCCGTAGTCCCTACGGTTAGAAGTTACTTGTACGTTGACTCGCCACGCTCCCTACTTTCGCTTGGTTTTCGCCACTTCGGTGAGCGTGGGACGATAGAACGTTGAAGATTTTACGTTGTAGACGAATTCCCTACAACAACCTTATATCTTCAGTTTTCAAAGAGCCATCTGTACAAGCACATGATAGCAAATATTTTGGCTATCGCCAACCGACATTCCTCTCCCACCTACTCACTGGGCTACACCCTTCACGTTCCTTGAGGAAGGAGTGTTCTGTCGGAAAAAGATCAAAGTCCGTCGTCCCTGGGTGTGCTTTAAGAAAACCCTTCTATTACTCTTCTGCTTCTTCTCAGAATCTCTACTCATCGTGACATCTCATCCCTAATTGAAAGCAGGTGGAAACAAACGAATAAATGTTCGTTTTTTGCTTGTAATTCACTTTTAAATACGGTATAGTTATGACAGGTTATTACACAACCAAAAAAACAGCTGTTCCCACTATAGATTAAGAGATTTACGAGGAGGAATTTTATGACGAATGACCGCCAAGCTGCCTTAGATATGGCGCTAAAACAAATTGAAAAACAATTCGGTAAAGGTTCTATCATGAAACTTGGAGAGCAGGCAGAGCGTCGCATATCAACAATGCCAAGTGGTTCTCTAGCACTTGATGCGGCACTTGGAGTAGGAGGATATCCTCGCGGACGCATAGTGGAAATTTATGGACCTGAAAGCTCAGGTAAAACAACGGTCGCTCTTCACGCGATTGCAGAAGTCCAGGCAAAAGGCGGACAGGCCGCTTTTATTGACGCAGAGCATGCGCTTGATCCCGTCTATGCCCAAAAGCTTGGCGTTAATATTGACGAATTACTTTTATCACAGCCGGATACTGGTGAGCAGGCGCTTGAAATTGCGGAAGCACTCGTACGAAGCGGTGCCGTTGATATTATTGTTATTGACTCTGTTGCGGCACTTGTGCCAAAAGCGGAAATTGAAGGCGAAATGGGTGACTCCCACGTAGGTTTACAAGCCCGTCTCATGTCGCAGGCACTCCGTAAGCTGTCCGGCGCTATCAATAAATCAAATACAATTGCTATTTTTATTAACCAGATTCGTGAAAAGGTCGGGATCATGTTCGGAAATCCAGAAGTAACACCGGGCGGCCGTGCGCTCAAATTTTATAGCTCTGTACGTCTCGAAGTAAGACGTGCCGAAGCATTGAAACAGGGCAATGATATCGTGGGAAATAAAACGAAAATTAAAATTGTTAAAAATAAGGTGGCACCTCCATTCCGTGTAGCGGAAGTGGATATTATGTACGGAGAAGGCATTTCGCGTGAAGGTGAAATTATTGATCTTGGTTCCGATGAAGATATAATTCAAAAAAGTGGTGCCTGGTACTCGTACAATGAAGAGCGTCTTGGACAGGGCCGTGAAAACGCGAAGCAATTTTTGAAAGAAAATCCAGAACTGCGCCATGAAATTATGATGAAAATCCGTGAGCGCTATGGACTAGATCAAATCTCTGCGCAGCCGGTAGAGGATGGAAATGATCAAGATATACCGCTTCAAGATCCCTTGCTTTTTGAAGAAGAATAAATTTTAAACAGGAGGGCTACCTCCTGTTTTTTATTTAAAACCATCTCATTGCCTATATAATCGGTGTCATTCCTTGAGAAAACCTTGACAATGAATTTTCACACCGATAAAATTGAAAATATATATTTGACATTTTTTATCTTGAAAATGGAAATGTAAATGTAGCGCTGTTTGTTCCATTTAAATTTGTAACAGCAGCCGACATGTTAAAAACATGACAATCATCTATAGCAAGGGGAGGTGAAATGATGGAACCCATTACAATCATCTCCATTTTGCTTGGCCTTATCATTGGTGTCGTTGTTGGCTATTTTGTACGAAAATCCATTGCCGAATCAAAAATCGCAGGCGCGAAAACAGCCGCGGATCAAATTGTGGATGACGCGAAACGTGAAGCGGAAGCTTCGAAAAAAGAAGCATTGCTCGAGGCAAAAGATGAAATTCATAAACTGCGTACGGAAACAGAACTTGAAATCCGTGAGAGAAGAAATGAATTGCAAAAACAGGAAAACCGCCTCCTTCAAAAAGAAGAAAACCTTGATCGAAAGGATGATTCTCTAAATAAGCGAGAAGAAACGCTCGAACTTAAAGAGGTAGCGTTAAACACTAGACAACAACATATTGAAGAGATGGACAGCAAAGTGGATGAGATGGTGAAAAAGCAGCAGTCTGAACTTGAGCGAATTTCTGCTCTGACCCGAGATGAAGCGCGCTCCATCATTTTAGAAAGAACGGAACAAGAATTGTCTCACGATATTGCCATCATGGTAAAAGAAAATGAGCATCGTGCGAAGGAAGAATCAGACAAGAAAGCACGTGAAGTCTTATCACTTGCCATTCAGCGTTGTGCGGCCGATCACGTCGCTGAAACGACTGTATCGGTTGTGACATTGCCAAATGATGAAATGAAAGGCCGCATTATCGGGCGTGAGGGACGCAACATCCGTACACTTGAAACGCTGACAGGTATTGATTTAATTATCGATGATACACCGGAAGCAGTCATTCTGTCTGGCTTTGATCCAATCCGCCGTGAAACGGCCCGCATTGCACTTGAAAAGTTAGTGCAGGACGGACGTATTCATCCAGCACGTATTGAAGAAATGGTTGATAAAGCAAGACGTGAAGTGGATGAGCATATTCGCGAAATTGGTGAACAAACGACATTTGAAGTCGGTGTTCATGGACTTCATCCAGATTTGATCAAAATTCTTGGCCGTTTAAAATACCGGACAAGCTATGGTCAAAACGTGCTGAAACATTCCGTCGAAGTTGCGTATTTATCTGGCCTTCTTGCAGCTGAACTAGGTGAAGATGAAACGCTGGCCCGCCGTGCAGGGTTACTTCATGATATCGGAAAAGCAGTTGATCACGAAGTGGAAGGAAGCCATGTTGAAATCGGTGTCGAGCTCGGTCAAAAATATAAAGAGCATCCGGTCGTCATCAACAGTATTGCTTCTCACCATGGTGATACAGAACCGACATCCGTCATTGCTGTTCTTGTTGCCGCAGCAGATGCGCTGTCAGCTGCCCGTCCTGGAGCACGAAGTGAAACACTTGAAAACTATATTCGCCGTTTAGAGAAGTTAGAAGAAATCTCTGAATCATATGATGGTGTTGAGAAATCCTTTGCTATTCAAGCTGGCCGTGAAGTACGAATCATGGTAAAACCGGAACAAATTGATGACTTACAAGCGCATCGACTTGCACGTGATATTCGGAAACGCATTGAAGGTGAACTGGACTATCCTGGTCACATTAAGGTAACAGTCATCCGTGAAACAAGGGCTGTAGAATACGCAAAATAAGCGAAAGCGGTGTGAGCTAGTCACATCGCTTTCTTTTTGTTATAAAATGAGAAAGAGGGCGGTAATTATGGAACTATTATTTATCGGCGATATTGTCGGTTCACCCGGAAGGGATATGGTAAGCGAGTATTTACCAAAATTAAAACAAAAATACCGGCCATCGATGACGATTATAAACGGTGAAAATGCAGCAGGCGGGCGTGGCATTACTGAAAAAATTTACAAAACATTTATGAATGACGGGGCGAATGTTATCACACTGGGCAATCATACGTGGGACAATCGTGATATTTTTGAATTTATTGACGGAACAAAATGGCTCATTCGACCAGCTAACTTCCCGGAAGGAGTGCCTGGAAAAGGGATTGCTTACGTGCCAGCAGGTGAATTTGAAGTGGCTGTGATTAACCTCCAAGGACGTGTCTTTATGAGTGATCTCGACTGCCCGTTTAAAAAGGCAGATGAACTTGTTGAGGAAGCAAGGAGACGCACGCCATTTATTTTCGTTGATTTTCATGCGGAAACGACGAGTGAGAAACAGGCGATGGGGTGGTTTTTAGATGGGCGGGTTACAGCGGTTGTTGGAACGCATACACATGTACAGACAGCAGATAATCGAGTGTTGCCAGGGGGTACAGCCTATTTAACAGACGCTGGCATGACAGGTCCTTATGACGGCATTCTCGGTATGGAGAAAGAAGCGATTATTAAAAAATTCCAAAATGCACTTCCGGCTCGCTTTGAAGTACCGAAAGAAGGTCGCACGCAGTTATCAGGCTGCATCATACAAGTCGACCGGAAAACAGGTCTCGCCAAATCGATCCGGCGTATTTTAATTAACGAAGACCATCCATTCAGCGATTATTAATTCATAGCCCCGCCTCATTTGAATATATATGAAAGACGAATCGAGGTTTTTGAAAGGGGATAAACGAATGGATGTCTTGAAAGTATCATCAAAATCAAACCCGAATTCAGTCGCTGGTGCGCTTGCTGGCGTCATGCGTGAAAGAGGAAATGCTGAAATTCAAGCCGTTGGTGCCGGCGCGCTCAATCAGGCGGTTAAAGCTGTTGCGATTGCCCGTGGATTCGTTGCACCGGGTGGAATTGATTTAATTTGTATACCTGCATTTACAAGTATAATGATTGCTGGTGAAGCGAGGACAGCCATGAAATTAATTATTCAATCCCGCTAAAAATTCCGGTCAATCGACCGGGATTTTTTTGTGAAAAAATGTTTGATTTTATCAAATGAAAAGAGTAGAATATAAACAATGTGTTATTCCGATTGACTTGGTATGTTTTGTCATAAGTGATTTCATATCATAAAAGATTCCAATAGTGAATTGCTTAAAAAATGATAGACTAAAAGAAGTAAATCGAATGATCCGACATGATTAAAGGAGTGTAAACGAACAATGCCAGAACAACTTTCATGGAAAGTAGGAGGACAGCAAGGTGAGGGGATTGAAAGCACAGGGGAAATTTTCTCCACGGCTCTGAACCGCCTCGGCTACTATCTGTACGGATACCGCCATTTTTCATCCCGTATTAAAGGCGGACATACGAACAACAAAATTCGCGTCGGTACAACAAAAGTAAGTGCGATCGCGGATGACCTTGATATTCTTGTAGCATTTGACCAAGAAACAATCGATGTTAATTATCAAGAACTTCATCAAGACGGGATTATCATTGCCGATGCAAAATTTAATCCAATGAAACCAGAGGATACAGAAGCGGCGTTTTATGCGGTTCCATTTACAGAAATCGCGACAGAACTTGGCACGTCACTCATGAAAAACATGGTCGCGATCGGTGCAACGTGCTCGATCATCAACCTTGATGTATCGGTATTTCTTGACGTTGTTGAAGAAATCTTCGGCCGTAAAGGGGAAAAGGTCGTTCAAAAAAATATGGAGGCCATTCAACAGGGCTATGACTATATGAAGGCAAAAATGGATGGACAGTCAAGCGCACTTGAACTCCCTCCAGCAGACGGAAATAAACGTATGTTTATGATTGGCAACGACGCAATTGCACTTGGTGCGCTTGCAGCAGGTGTCCGCCTCATGCCAGCTTATCCAATTACACCCGCTTCTGAAATTATGGAGTATTTAATCAAAAAATTGCCAAAAGTTGGTGGTACGGTTATTCAAACGGAAGATGAAATTGCGGCAGTGACAATGGCGATCGGCGCGAACTATGGCGGGATCCGCTCATTTACGGCGTCGGCGGGACCTGGTTTGTCCCTTATGATGGAAGCTATTGGCTTATCCGGCATGACAGAAACACCACTTGTTGTCATTGATACACAGCGTGGCGGACCATCGACCGGTCTTCCAACAAAACAGGAACAGTCCGATTTAATGGCGATGGTTTACGGCACACACGGTGAAATTCCAAAAGTCGTGATCGCGCCAGGTACAGCAGAAGAAGGGTTCTATGATACAATTGAAGCCTTTAATATTGCTGAAGAATATCAAGTGCCGGTTATTATATTATCTGACTTGCAGCTTTCACTTGGTAAACATACGGTGGACAAGCTTGATTACAACAAAATTGACATCCGCCGTGGTAAACTTGTCACAGACGGTCTGCCAGAAGCTGAAAACAAAGCATACTTCAAACGTTATGAAGTAACAGAAGACGGTGTGTCGCCGCGTGTCATTCCAGGTGTTGAAAACGGCATCCATCACGTAACTGGGGTTGAGCATGATGAGACAGGTAAACCATCTGAATCACCGGCGAACCGGAAAGCGCAAATGGACAAGCGTATGCGCAAATTGAATAACCTGCATAAGACGTTCCCAAATCCGATCGAGAAAAATGTGAAACACGAAGAAGCAGATCTTCTGTTAATCGGCTTTAACTCAACAGGCGGCGCGATTGAAGAAGCGATGGTGCGTTTAGAAGCAGATGGCGTGAAAGTGAATCATGCGCGTGTGCGTCTCGTTCATCCATTTCCGACGGACGAAATTTTGCCATTAATCGAATCAGCGAAACATGTTGCCGTTGTGGAAAACAATGCAACGGGCCAACTGGCAAGCATCATTAAAATGAATGCTGGCTACCCGCAAAAAATTAAAAGCATTTTGAAATATGACGGCAATCCATTCCAGCCGCATCATATTGTTGATAGCAGCAAGGAGTTGATCTAATCATGGCGACATTTAAAGAATTCCGCAATAATGTAAAACCAAACTGGTGCCCGGGCTGTGGCGACTTCTCGGTGCAGGCAGCGATTCAGCGCGCTGCAGCGAACGCCGGTTTAACACCGGAAAACTTAGCTGTCATCTCCGGTATCGGCTGTTCCGGCCGTATTTCCGGTTACATTAACTCATACGGTCTTCACGGAATTCATGGCCGTTCGCTTCCGATTGCACAAGGTGTTAAAATGGCAAACAAAGACTTAACGGTTATTGCATCTGGCGGTGACGGTGATGGCTTTGCGATCGGTATGGGTCACACGATTCATGCGATGCGCCGTAACATCGACTTGACGTACATCGTCATGGACAACCAGATTTATGGATTAACGAAAGGGCAGACGTCTCCGCGTTCAGCGGCTGGATTCAAAACAAAATCCACTCCGCAAGGTTCCATCGAGCAGACGCTCTCACCTATGCAGTTAGCTGTCACAACAGGAGCAACATTTGTCGCACAAAGTTTCTCGACGGACTTGAAAGACTTAACAGCAATCATCGAAGCGGGTCTTAATCATAAAGGCTTCTCCTTGATTAATGTCTTCAGTCCATGTGTGACATACAACAAAGTGAACACATACGACTGGTTCAAAGAAAACTTAACGAAGCTCGCGGATATTGAAGGCTATGATCCATCGAGTCGTGAAGGCGCCATGAATACATTAATGCAACATAACGACTTAGTTACAGGCATCATTTATCAAGATAAAGAACGTCCTTCTTACCAACAGCTCATTGATGGCTACTCGGAAGAGCCGCTGGCACATGCAGATTTGAAAATGGATGAAGCCACATTTGATCAGCTTGTCAAAGAGTTTATTTAATTTTTTTGACACAGAGAATTCAATTCTCTGTGTCTTTTTCATCTGTTTGCTTGAGCCCATTGTTTTTACGTTATATACTAAAGGAATGTGTACGATAGTTTAGCAAGATCGGAAAGGGGATTTACGATGAACGAAGAACAAAGAAAAGACGGACAACAGGCGATTAATCCATCGGACAAAAAATCCGACAAGGATTACAGCCAGTACTTTGAAACCGTTTATACACCGCCTTCGTTGAAAGAGGCAAAAAAGCGTGGTAAAGAGGAAGTTACCTATCATCATGACTTTAAAATTGATGAACGGTTTCAAGGAATGGGCAAAGAAAGAAAATTTTACATTCGTACATACGGATGCCAAATGAATGAACATGATACAGAAGTGATGGCAGGCATTTTCATGGCGCTTGGTTATACGGCCGTTCATACCCCGGAAGAAGCAGACGTCATTTTATTGAATACGTGCGCGATTCGCGAAAACGCAGAAAATAAAGTATTTGGAGAACTCGGTTTTTTAAAACAGTTAAAACGAGACAACCCCAATCTATTACTCGGCGTCTGCGGCTGCATGTCACAGGAAGAATCTGTCGTCAATAAAATTTTAAAATCGTATCATCACGTCGATATGATTTTCGGTACGCATAATATACACCGTTTACCGGAAATTTTAAATGAAGCATATTTATCGAAGGAAATGGTCGTTGAAGTATGGTCAAAGGAAGGCGATGTGATTGAAAATTTGCCGAAAGTGCGCCGCGGCAACATTAAAGCGTGGGTAAACATTATGTACGGATGCGATAAGTTTTGTACGTATTGTATCGTTCCATATACGCGTGGGAAAGAGCGAAGCCGCCGTCCAGAGGAAATTATTCAGGAAGTGCGCCATCTCGCTGCGCAAGGGTATCAAGAAGTGACACTGCTTGGTCAAAATGTCAATGCGTACGGAAAAGATCTTGACGATATAAAGTACGGTCTCGGAGAATTAATGGATGAGATTCGTCATATCGGCATTCCGCGCGTTCGCTTTATGACAAGCCATCCGCGTGATTTCGATGATCGGTTAATTGAGGTATTGGCAAAAGGCGGCAATTTAATGGATCACATTCATTTGCCAGTCCAATCAGGTTCAACGGACGTGTTAAAAATTATGGCGCGTAAATATACGCGTGAAGACTATCTTGAACTCGTACGTAAAATTAAAGCAGCGATCCCAAATGTGACGCTGACAACGGACATTATCGTTGGTTATCCGAATGAAACGGATGAGCAATTTGAAGAAACGATGTCACTTTACCGTGAAGTCGGCTTTGAACTTGCCTACACATACATTTATTCGCCGCGTGAAGGAACACCGGCAGCGAAGATGGTTGACAATGTACCGATGGAAGTAAAAAAAGCACGTCTTCAACGTTTAAATGCACTTGTTAATGAGCTTGCCGGTGAATCAATGAAGAAATACGAAGGGCAAATTGTTGATGTATTAATCGAAGGCGAAAGCAAAAAGAACCCGGATGTTTTAGCGGGCTACACATCGAAAAGCAAGCTTGTTAATGTAAAAGCACCAAAGTCAGCGATTGGCAAAATTATTCCGGTGAAAATTACGGAAGCAAAAACGTGGTCGCTTGATGGAGAAATAATAGAAACTCAAAAAATGGCCGGGGTGAATTAATATGGAAAGAGCAATCTATACAAAAGATGATATTATTGCAAAAGCAACAGAAATTGCAGACATGATTTCAGCAACGGAAGAAGTGGAATTTTTTAAGCAGGCAGAAGCGAAAATTCATGAAAATCAAAAGCTGCGCGAAAAAATGGCAAGCTTAAAAAGCTTGCAAAAACAAGCGGTAAACTTCCAGCATTACGGCAAAGAATCCGCTTTAAAAATGGTTGAAGAAAAAATCGAAAAAATTGAAACAGAACTAGATGAAATGCCCATAGTTCAGCAGTTCAAGCAATCTCAAACAGATGTAAATGAAATTTTACAAATGGTTGCAACAGCAATTTCAAACAAAGTAACGGACAATATACTTGAAGAAACGGGCGGCGATTTGCTTAGAGGCGAAACCGGCGCACAAGTTCAAAATAGCACACCAGGCAGCTGCTAAAGAGCTGCATATCCCGCTGCGGTCATCGTGGCGGGATTTTTTGCGCGAAAAAAATGGCGAACAGAAACGGGTTACTATGCGAATAATTTTCATGGGCACCACACTTACACATGCTGCATACAATACAGAGACTAACAAAGGGAGGGACGCACATCTTGAGTCAATATCGCGAAATCATCACGAAGTCCGTCGTCGCTAAAGGCCGGAAGTACACGCAGACGCATCATGCTGTTTTGCCGCCCAATAAGCCGTCCGGCATTCTCGGTTGCTGGATCATTAACCATGAGTACAAGGCCAAGAAAAACGGCCACAAAACAGAGGTGTTTGGCACGTACGAGATCAACGTCTGGTATTCTTATCACAATCATACGAAAACAGCTGTCGTAACGGAAAAAGTGGACTATAAAGATGTGATCAAACTTTCATATCGTGATGATGACTGCAATGGAGATGACGATGTCTGGGTGAAAGTCATTCAGCAGCCAAACTGCCAGGAAGCGGTTATTAGCGATTGCGGCACGAAAATTAATGTGCAGGCCGAACGGGAACTGTCGGTGGAAGTAACTGGCGACACAAAAATAACAGTCTCTGTCCATGATTATGAAGACGAGTGGGACTGCGAGCGGGAAACGGCTGAAGAGCATCATCACCATTAAAATGCGCTGCGGGGAACAGACTGTTTTCCCGCTTTTTTCTGTGTGTTATACTAACAGAAGAAGAGCGACAGAGAGGGATTAAACATGGCACAATATACTCCAATGATACAACAATATTTGCGTGTGAAGGCAGACTATGAAGATGCCTTTTTATTTTTTCGTATGGGCGATTTCTATGAAATGTTTTTTGATGATGCGCAAAAAGCAAGTCAGATTCTTGAAATTACGTTAACGTCACGTGATGGTGGCAGTCGGGACCGTATTCCGATGTGCGGCGTGCCCTATCATTCGGCGAAAGGATACATAGAGAGACTTATTGCGGCAGGACATAAAGTCGCAATTTGCGAACAACAAGAAGATCCGAAACAGGCGAAAGGTGTTATTAAACGAGAAGTTGTACAAGTTATAACACCCGGTACAATGATGGAAGGTGCGGGGATTCAAGAGAAAGAAAACCATTACCTTGCTTCATTTGAACAGTCAGGCAATGACTATGCTGTTGCAGCTGCCGACTTAACGACTGGTGAATGCCGTACGGCTGTTTTTCATTCATTTGACAGCGCACTGCATGAGCTCGCTGCCTATGGTGTAAAAGAAATCATTATGAATGATACATGGGATGCGGAAGACGTGAAGAAAATTAACGACCGTTTTGGCGCGGTTATTTCGATTGAAGAGAAGGCAGATGAGTTTGAATTTGATGCGCTTTTATCAAAATTAACGCATGCTTTAACCCGAAAAGCGTCCGTCCGTCTTTATCATTATCTCCATCGGACGCAAAAGCGGAATCTCGATCATTTGCAGCCGGCAGAACAGTATGAAATCCGAGATTATATGAATATCGATTATTATTCGAAGCGAAATCTTGAATTGACGGAAACAATTCGTTCAAAAGGGAAGAAAGGATCGCTTTTATGGCTGCTTGATGAAACGAAAACGTCGATGGGGGGGCGGATGCTTAAGCAGTGGATTGACCGCCCGCTTTTGAATGAAAAAGATATTAACCGTCGTCTTGGCATTGTTGAAACGTTTATGGCGTCTTTTTTCGAGCGAGAAGAATTGCGTGAACAGTTAAAAGAAGTATATGATCTTGAGCGGCTTGCAGGACGTGTGGCGTTTGGCAATGTCAATGCACGCGATCTCGTTCAGCTGAAAAAATCACTCGGGCAAATTCCATATTTAACTGATTTGTTAAAAAAGATTAATGGGGATGATGTACAGCAATTAGCGGACAAGCTTGATCCATGTACCGAGCTTTTTGGCTTGCTCGAAGGTGCGCTCATTGCTGAACCGCCCATTTCTGTGAAAGAAGGCGGCATGATTACAGATGGATTTGATCCGCAGCTTGATGAATACCGTGACGCCGCGCGTAATGGGAAGCAATGGATTGCTGAACTTGAAAAAGAAGAACGGGAAAAAACGGGGATTAGGTCGTTGAAAATTGGTTATAATCGCATTTTTGGCTATTACATTGAAGTGACGAAAGCGAATCTTGGCTTGCTTGAAGAAGGCCGCTATGAACGGAAACAAACGTTAGCGAACTGTGAGCGATTTGTGACCCCAGAATTAAAAGAAAAAGAGACGCTTATTTTAGAAGCGAACGATAAAATGATCGAACTCGAATATGAACTCTTTGCGCAGTTGCGTGAAAAGGTGAAAGACTTTATCCCGCGATTGCAAAACTTGGCCCGGACGGTCAGTGAAATTGATGTGCTCCAATGTTTTGCGGCTATTAGCGAATCGCGCCGGTTTGTGCGTCCTGTTTTTTCAACAGACCGGACGATGATCATCGAAGAAGGCCGCCATCCGGTCGTGGAAAAAGTGATGGATGCTCAGCTTTTCGTACCTAATCATTGCGTGATGGGACCAAAACGGGATATGCTGCTCATCACCGGTCCGAATATGTCTGGTAAAAGTACGTACATGCGGCAAGTGGCACTTATTGCTATTTTGGCGCAAATTGGCTGTTACGTACCGGCTGATAAAGCCATACTACCTGTATTTGATCAAATATTTACCCGGATCGGAGCGGCGGACGATTTAGTTTCGGGACAAAGTACGTTTATGGTGGAAATGTTGGAAGCGAAACATGCGATTGTAAATGCGACAGACCGATCACTTATTTTATTTGATGAAATTGGCCGTGGTACGTCAACGTATGATGGGATGGCACTTGCACAGGCGATGATTGAATACATTCATACAAACATTCAAGCGAAAACGTTATTTTCAACACATTACCATGAATTAACCGTGCTTGATCAGTCACTCGAGCATGTGCAAAATGTGCATGTTACGGCTGCCGAACAAGAAGGGAAAGTCGTTTTTTTACACAAAGTAAAAGACGGGGCAGCAGATAAAAGTTACGGCATTCACGTCGCACAATTAGCCGGTCTTCCAGACACGGTGATCACACGTGCTGATGAGCTGCTGCACTCGTTTGAAAGTAAAGAACACAAGCCTGAAATTATTAACGAAGGACAGTTATCGTTTTTTAAAGAAGAACAGGTACCTAAGCCTGCACTAAAAGAAGATAAGACAATCGTTTCGAAACTGCTAAGCTATGACATTATGGAAATGACGCCGTTGGAAGCGATGAATACATTATATGCCTTGCAAAAATCAGCAAAAAAGCCGGCAAATTGAGTGAATTAGCGGGAGGCTGAGTAAACGCTATACGAAATGAAGTCATAAAATGAGGTGATAAAATGGGCATCATTATTCAGCTCAATGAATCGCTGTCGAATAAAATTGCCGCCGGTGAAGTCGTCGAGCGTCCAGCATCGGTCGTGAAAGAATTAACGGAAAATGCGCTTGATGCGGGGAGCACAGTCATTGAAATTGATGTAGAAGAAGCTGGTCTTTCTTCCATCCGGGTTTCAGATAATGGAGCGGGGATGGAAAACGACGATGTTGAACGTGCGTTTTACCGCCATGCGACGAGTAAAATTAAAGATGAAGACGATCTCTTTCGCATTCGTACACTCGGCTTTCGCGGCGAGGCATTGCCGAGTATTGCATCGGTCTCGGATTTGATGATGACGACTTCAACGGGTGAAAATGCCGGCACAGAACTGATTCTTTCTGGAGGCGTTATACAATCTAAAAAACCGGGACCGGCACGAAAGGGAACAGAACTGATTGTGTCCAATTTATTTTTCAACACACCAGCGCGCTTGAAATATATGAAAAGTGTGCATACGGAACTTGGAAACATTACGGACGTGGTCAATCGGATGGCGCTCAGCCGGCCAGATGTATCATTCCGTCTCCGTCATAATGGCCGAGAACTGCTGAAAACGAATGGAAACGGTGACGCGAAGCAAGTCATCGCCGCGATTTACGGCATCAATATAGCTAAAAGTATGAAACCCATTAACGCTAGATCACTCGACTTTGAGTTGTCTGGATTTCTATCACTGCCCGAAGTGACGAGAGCTTCACGCAATTACATGTCGATGATGGTCAATGGGCGATTTATCAAAAATTTCAAAGTGTCCAATGCTATTTTAGAAGGATATCACACGTTTTTGCCAATTGGCCGCTATCCGATCGTGCTCGTCAATATGAAAATGGACCCGCTTCTTGTAGATGTTAACGTACATCCATCCAAACTTGAAGTCCGTTTTAGCAAAGAGCAGGAACTTTGTGTGCTTTTATCGACTGCTATCAAAGAAGCGCTACGAAAAGAGACGCTCATTCCAGATGCATTGCCGACATTAAAAAAACGCAAAGATTTCACCGAGCAGCGAGCCTTTCAATTTGAGGCGCCGCGGCCGAATAAGCTTGCGATGCCGCCAAAAGAAGAAGTGGAAAAGCTTTATAAACCAGAATTTTACAATCAACCAGTGAAAGAAACGATATCAGTAATTGAAACCATCACGCTTCCTGATCAGGAAGAATCGACAACAGAACGGATGCCGCCGCTGTATCCGATTGGTCAAATGCATGGCACCTACATTTTTGCTCAAAATGAAAATGGATTGTATATGATCGATCAGCACGCTGCTCAGGAACGGCTAAAATATGAATACTTTCGTGAAAAAGTGGGACGGATTGAAAACGAACTGCAAGAATTACTCATTCCGATGACATTTGATTTTTCGGCAGATGAGTATTTGAAAGTGGAAGAAAATCGTCAATTTCTTGAAGAAGTTGGCGTCTTTCTAGAACCGTTTGGTGATAAATCGTACATTGTTAAAGCGCATCCGTCTTGGTTTCCAACGGGGGAAGAGCGCAATGTGATTGAAGAAATGATCGAAGAAGTACTTCAGATGAAAAAGCCGGATGTGAAAAAAATTCGTGAGGAAGCAGCCATTTTAATGAGCTGTAAAGGCTCGATCAAAGCAAATCGTCATTTGCGAAATGATGAAATTGAACAGCTCTTAAATGATTTGCGTGAAAGCGAAGATCCATTCACATGTCCGCATGGCCGTCCAATTATGATCCATTTGTCAACGTATGATATTGAAAAAATGTTTAAACGAATTATGTAAAGAGAAAGGAAACGAATAAGAGCGTGATCTCTTATATGGGATCACACTCTTATTTCATTAAGCATTAAACAATGCGTAATCTGGTAAGGCGACACCTTCTTTTATTAAATGATTTTCAATATGTTCAACTGTTTTTTGCAAAATGGTGACGCGTGCATATTTCTTATCATTTCCTTCAATAACGTGCCATGGTGCATAGTTGTGGTCGGTTCGACGAAGCATTTCTTCTGCTGCTTCTATATATGCGTCCCATTTCTTCCGATTGCGCCAATCGTCATCGGTAATCTTCCATCGCTTAAGCGGATTATGTTGCCGTTCTTCAAATCGTTTCAGCTGCTCATCTTTGGAAACTTGCAGCCAGAATTTGATCATAATGTACCTATCATCCGTTAGTAATTCCTCAAAACCGTTTATTTCATCATACGCGCGTTGCCACTCTTCTTTTTCCGCAAATCCTTCAATACGCTCGACCAAAACACGCCCGTACCATGACCGGTCAAAAATAGTCAGCTGTCCGTACTGTGGAATTTTTCGCCAGAATCGCTGCATGTAATGATAGCGCATTTCATGCGGTGCCGGTGCAGAAATCGGATGAACAGCTATGCCACGCGGATCAAGTTCTGCACTCATTCGCCTGATCGCGCCGCCTTTTCCGGCTGCATCCATCCCTTCCATGACAATGATGAAGCCGACTTTTTCACGGAACAATAGCTGTTGCAAACAGAGCAAGCGGCGCTGGTATTTTTTAAGTTCCGCTTGGTACTCTTTTTTCGAATAGATGTGCTTGTCCTGTTTTAATTGATTTAACTTTACTTCCATATGTATCGCCTCCTTTTTTATCATACCTGAAAAAAGGGCTCTTTGAACAACTAGTAAAATGTTTGACACTGCTTCCAATAGCGTGTAGGATAAACAGTTGTTTTAACAAGGGGGGATTATATGGAAAAGTATATTTTATCCATTGATCAAGGAACGACAAGTTCACGGGCGATTTTATTTAATAAAAAAGGCGAAATCGTTCATTCCGCGCGAAAAGAATTTACGCAATATTTTCCACATCCAGGCTGGGTTGAGCATGACGCGAATGAAATTTGGGGTTCTGTTTTATCTTGTATGGCAACGGTGTTAACCGAAAAAGAGATTCGTGCCAGTCAGATCGAAGCAATCGGCATTACGAATCAGCGTGAAACAGCGGTGATCTGGGATAAAGAAACGGGCCGTCCGATTTATCATGCGGTTGTCTGGCAGTCGCGTCAGACAGCGGACATTTGTACTGAGTTAAAACAAAAGGGGCATGAGCAAACATTCCGTGATAAAACAGGTCTTCTCATCGATCCTTATTTTTCTGGAACGAAAGTAAAATGGATTCTTGATCAAGTGGAAGGAGCCCGGGCGCTTGCCGAACAAGGGAAATTATTGTTTGGGACAATGGATACGTGGCTCATTTGGAAATTAACGGACGGAGCGGCGCACGTCACGGATTATTCGAATGCAGCGCGTACGTTACTGTTCAATATTCATACACTTGAATGGGATCAGGAATTGCTTCATATATTGAATGTACCAGAAGCTATGCTTCCGGACGTGCGTCCGTCATCCCATATATATGGAATGACTGCGCCAGTTCATTTTTTCGGTCAGGAAATTCCAGTTGCAGGAGCCGCGGGTGATCAGCAGGCCGCTTTGTTCGGACAGGCGTGTTTTGAAAAAGGAATGGCGAAAAACACATACGGAACGGGCTGTTTTATGCTCATGAACACCGGTGACAAAGCGATTAAGTCTGAGCATGGCTTACTGACAACGATTGCATGGGGCATTGATGGAAAAATCGAATATGCACTTGAAGGCAGTATTTTCATCTCTGGTTCTGCTATTCAATGGCTTCGAGATGGGCTTCGTATGTTAAAAAAAGCGAGTGACAGCGAGCAATATGCAAAACGGGTGTCATCGACGGACGGTGTCTATGTCGTCCCAGCATTTGTCGGACTGGGCACCCCATATTGGGAAAGTAACGTGCGAGGTGCGGTATTCGGTTTGACACGTGGGACCGAAAAAGAACATTTTATTCGTGCTGTGCTTGAATCTCTTGCCTATCAAACGAAAGATGTATTGGAAGTGATGGAAGCAGATGCTGGTATTTCATTGAAAACGCTCCGTGTGGATGGCGGTGCGGTTATGAATGACTTTTTAATGCAATTCCAGAGTGATCTGCTGAATGTCCCTGTTGAACGGACGAAAATTAATGAAACGACAGCACTCGGCGCAGCCTATTTAGCGGGTCTTGCAGTTGGTTTCTGGCGTAACCGTACAGAAATTTCTCGTAATTGGCAGGTGGAGCGTACATTTAAATCAACCATGGAAGCATCTGTTCGTGATGAATTGTACAGCGGATGGAAAAAAGCAGTCAAAGCAGCTATTGCTTTTCAATAATGGTGCTGATCTAATACAAATAAGTTTATATATCGCCTATTGTCCGAAGAATTGGAGAGATCTGAAAGCTAAACAGCAATGCCTGTTTCGTCTATTCAGGTCTTTTTTTGTCATAATAGGGTAGATAATAAGACAAGGGGATGAGAATATGAACTTTTCTAATAAGAACCGCACAGAAAAAATAAACATGATGAAAATCCAAACGTTTGATGTACTTATCGTTGGCGGTGGCATTACGGGTGCGGGGATCGCGCTCGATGCAGCGATGCGAGGGATGAAGACAGCGCTTATAGATATGCAAGATTTTGCAGCAGGTACGTCGAGCCGCTCGACAAAGCTTGTGCATGGCGGACTTCGCTACTTAAAACAGTTTGAAATAAAAATGGTCGCAGAAATCGGGCGGGAACGGACGATTGTATATGAAAATGGACCGCACGTGACAACACCGGAGCGGATGCTTTTGCCGTTGCATGAAGGAGGTACATTTGGAAAATATACAACGTCTGCTGCATTGCGTGTATATGATTTTTTAGCCGGTGTAAAGCAGTTTGAACGACGCTCCATGCTTTCAGTATCTGAGACAATAAAAAAAGAACCACTCATTAAAAAAGAAGGTTTAAAAGGCAGCGGTTACTATGTAGAATATCGGACAGATGATGCAAGGTTAACGATTGAAGTAATAAAAAAAGCAGCAGAGAAAGGTGCTCTTTGTCTAAACTATGTAAAGGCGGATGAGTTTCATTATGAAAACGGACATATAACGGGAATTCAAGCAGTCGATCAAACGAATGGCAGTTGCTTTACCATTTCAGCTAAAAAGGTGATTAATGCATCCGGTCCTTGGGTGGATTCCGTTCGAAAAAAAGATGGCGGTGGAAATGGTAAGCATTTGCGTCTTACAAAAGGGGTACATATTGTCATAGATGAGTCCGTGTTCCCGCTTCAACAGGCCGTTTATTTCGATACACCGGATAAACGGATGGTGTTTGCGATCCCACGCGATGGCAAAACGTATATAGGCACAACGGATACGTTTTATGACCGTGATCTAATCCGTCCGAATGTGACAGCAGAAGACCGCACATATTTGCTTGAAGCTGTCCGATTCATGTTTCCATCTGTCTATGTGAATGAGTCCAACATTGAATCCTCATGGGCAGGTGTGAGGCCACTTATTTATGAAGAAGGCAAAGGTCCATCGGAAATTTCCCGTAAAGATGAAATTTGGGAATCAGAGACAGGTTTACTGACGATTGCCGGTGGGAAATTGACAGGCTATCGGAAAATGGCGGAAATGATTATAGATCGTGTGGCGAAATGGTTTAAAGAAGAACAATTCATTTTATTCAGCCCGTCCGAAACGAAACATTTGCCCATTTCAGGCGGGGACGTCGGTGGTTCGGCAAAGTTTCCGGCGTACGTTCAGGAAAAAATGGCCGTAGGTATGGAGAAAGGGTTCTCGAAAAAAGAGGCAGAGATCCTCGTTAATCAGTACGGTTCAAACGTAGATAAATTATTTGCTCATAAGAAAGAAAACAGCCCGCTGCCGAATGTACTTTACGCGCAGCTCATGTATGCGATAGAGGAAGAAATGACTTACACACCGGCTGACTTTTTCATTCGTCGTATTAGTGCGCTTTTATTTGATTTGAAAACAGTTCTTGACTATAAAGAAGTATGTATAGAGATTATAGCTGATTATTTTAACTGGACTCAAGCAGAAAAAGAAAAGCACATGGCGGAATTAGAAGCAGAAATCGCCGCCTGTTCTTAAACAGAGGGATCCGTTATAATAAGAATATTGATATGAAGAAGGCTGTGAGACATATGATGAAAGAGAAAGTGGCGGTCATTATTGGACCGACCGCATCTGGAAAAACGGACTTAAGTATTTTTATCGCAAAACAGTTAAATGGTGAAGTTATAAGCGGTGACTCGATGCAAATTTATCGAGGTCTGGATATTGGTACGGCGAAAGTGTCGAAAAAAGAAATGGACGGCGTGCCGCATCATTTAATTGATATAAAAAAAGTGGACGAAACATTTTCAGTTGCTGAATTTCAACAGCTGGCCCGGAAGAAAATAGCGGATATTCATGCGCGCGGCAAACTGCCGATTATTTGCGGCGGAACGGGGCTATACATTCAATCTGTTTTATATGATTATCAATTTGCGCAGGATGGCAATGATGAGACGATCCGCAAAGAATTAGAAAAAGAGGCAGACAATATTGGTGCAGAAGCCATTCATGAAAAGCTGCGTGCGGTTGATCCTGTATCTGCTGCGGCCATTCACCCGAACAATGTGCGTCGAACGATTCGCGCACTTGAAATTTTTTATGCGACCGGCCGGCCGGTATCTAAGCAACAAAGCAGCAAAAAACCGGATGAAAAATACGACAGTGCCATTGTCGGGCTGATAATGGACCGGGCTTTATTATATGAACGGATTAACAAACGGGTCGATCTGATGATGGAATCCGGGCTGCTAGAGGAAGCAGAAATGCTGTATAACCTTGGACTCAAAGACGTACCAGCTGTTCAAGCGATAGGTTATAAAGAATTGTTTAGCTATATAAAAGGCGAACAGGAATTGGATGCAGCCGTTACTCTGTTAAAGCAAAATTCGCGCCATTATGCGAAGCGGCAGTTGACATGGTTTCGTAATAAAATGGACATTGACTGGGTGGACATGACAGATGAGGCATTGCGTTATGAAAAAAAACAACAAATTTCTGCGTTGCTGGCAGGAAAGCTAAATCTAAGATAGAATAAGTAATAACGGATACAGATAGAAAGAGGAGGACGAAGCATGAAACAGCCGATTAACATTCAAGATCAATTTTTAAACCAGCTGCGTAAAGATAGCACAATGGTCACGGTTTTTTTATTGAATGGGTTCCAGCTCCGTGGACTTATTAAAGGATTTGATAATTTTACGGTACTGGTTGAAACAGATGGCAAACAGCAGCTCGTTTATAAACATGCCATTTCGACATTTGCTCCTCAGCGCAGCGTCAGTTTAAACTTTGATGAAGTCAGTTTAAATATTGATAAACAATGACGATGTGAATGAAGGCCCGTATAGATGCGGGTCTTTTTTTTAATTTCTAGGCATACAATTGAAGGAAAAGGGGGCTGTTGGCATGAAGCAGATTAATCAACCAGGCCGCATTCATGTCGTCTTTCAGCCGAAAGAAAAAACGTCGCTGGCAGCAGAACCAGAATGGCACCGTCATCCTGCCCACGAGGTACTTCTCGATATCGAAAAAGAAATGGAACATTTGATCGGTCTTGCCGATTTAAAAATACTCGTTCGTGAATTATACGCAACAGCTTATATTAATCAAAAGCGAATCGAAGCAGACATTCAAACGAAAGGGCAAATGCTCCATATGTTATTTACAGGAAATCCAGGTACAGGAAAGACGACGGCAGCCCGCATTATCGCTTCGATGTTTAAAAGGCTTCATATTCTTGAAAAAGGACATTTTATTGAAGCGGAACGAGCAGATCTTGTCGGGGAATACATCGGCCATACAGCACAAAAAACACGTGATCTCGTCAAAAAAGCAATGGGCGGTGTGCTATTTATTGATGAAGCCTATTCCCTCGCACGCGGCGGCGAAAAGGATTTTGGCAAAGAAGCGATCGACACACTTGTGAAGCAAATGGAAGATCACCAAAATGACTTTATTTTAATTTTGGCTGGATATCCACGGGAAATGGCACATTTTTTAACACTTAATCCAGGGTTACACTCTCGATTTCCCATCACGCATCATTTTGCCGATTATACGGTGGATGAACTGTATCAAATAGCAGAACAGAGCGCGCACGAAAAATGGTATGATATCGATTCCGCAGCGAAACCGATTTTGATGGAAAAGATAGCGGAAGAAAAGAGAAAGCAAGGATTTCGTTTTGCGAATGGCCGTAACATACGTACGATGATCGAGAAAGCTGCAAGAAAGCAGGCGATTCGTTTAATGAAACAGACGACACATTCAAAAAAAGATTTAAGACTATTGAAAGGGGAAGATTTCGAATTGTCTAAATAATAACGTATGTGGTAAAATGTCGAAAAGGATGATGAAAATGAAAAAGAAACCCGTTAAAGAAAGAATTATTGAAACGGCTTTAATTATGTTTGAACAACATGGTTACCACGGTGTGACCGTCGATCAAATCGTCGATGAATGCGGTACGTCAAAAGGCGGCTTTTATCACAATTTTAGATCAAAGGATGAACTGCTTTATCATATTCACGACGTATTTATTTCGTACTTACTTAATAAAGCGAAAGAATCCTATGATAAAGAAACTGATCCTGTATCGAGGCTATGTGCTATCATCACATCATTTACAAGAATTTTTGACTTGTACAAACCGCATATTACGGTGTTCTATCAGGAGAGTACGTATTTAAAAGGCGATTTTGAAGAGCGGATTAACGAAAAACGGGATGAATACCGCAAGCTGCTTCTTCAAGTACTTCGAGAAGGGCAGTCTACCGGAGATTTTCGCCAGGAAGTACCCGCTGAAATTTCTACGATGGCGATTATGGGCATGATTAACTGGATGTACAAATGGTTTAAAAAAGATGGAGAACTATCTATCGAAACGATCGCCTCTATCTTCAACGATATGATGATTCATTCTTTGCTGACAGAAAAAGCGATGAAATTAGGAAGAGGCGATCGATTTTTATTGAAAACAGAGCCCGTGTGATCCGGGCTCTGTTTTTGCACGTGCGTTTCTAATCGTGATAGAAGATTTGCTCGTGGGAAACAATATTTTGCCCGAACACACTCATTTTCTACACATCTGAAAAATAAAAAGCATCTGCCGGGAAATCCTGGTGGATGCTCAAGTTTATAGCTTCATTATACATATATGCCAAATATGTCGTAATCTTCTTTCATCGCAACGATGGCGCCTGAAACTGCAAAGGCAAACGTTCCAACAATCGTAAAAATATCCCATTGGCTTTATTATAATGCATGCCTTAATAAACGACTACTTTATCTTTTAAGAAAACAGTGATTTTGCTATGATGGAAAAAGTGAACAAGAAAGAAGGATTATAACGATGACTAGTATATTTGATTTACTGAAAAATGGGCCTCTTATTCGTGAAAAATCAGAGGAAGCAGAGCGGAAAATAGCGGCTGTTCATGAACAAGTGGAACAGACGGCGGAATATAATCAATTTCGCGTTTTGCAAAGCTTTCAAAAAAACCAGGTGAGCGATTTTCATTTTACGCCGTCTACTGGATACGGGTATGACGATTCAGGCCGTGAAACGCTTGAACGTGTATATGCAGATGTATTTGGCGGTGAAAGTGCGCTCGTGCGTCCACAAATCATTTCCGGTACACATGCCATTACAATTTCCTTGTTTGGCATTTTACGCCCGGGGGACGAGCTGCTCTATATTACCGGAAAACCGTACGATACGCTCGATGATATTATTGGCATAAGAGAACCTTCAAACGGATCATTGCGAGAATTCGGTATTACATACAAGCACGTTGATCTCAATGAAAACGGACGGCCTGATTTTGAAAAAATTAGTGCGAGCATTACAGACAAAACAAAAATGATTGCCATTCAGCGTTCCAAAGGCTACGCGGTCAGACCTTCTTTTACTATAGAAGAAATTGGTGAAATGTGCCGCTTCGTAAAAGAAATTAAACAAGATGCGGTCGTCTTTGTCGATAACTGTTACGGTGAATTTGTTGAAAAAACAGAACCGCTTCACGTAGGAGTGGATCTGATTGCCGGATCATTAATTAAAAACCCGGGAGGTGGTCTTGCCAAAATAGGAGGCTACATCGCTGGGAAAAAAGAATATGTGGAAAGCTGCTCTTATCGTATGACATCACCGGGAATTGGTGCAGAAGCAGGGGCGAGTCTTTACAGTCTTCAAGAAATGTATCAAGGATTCTTCCTCGCACCGCACGTCGTCGCTGAAAGTTTAAAAGGGGCGATTTTCACCTCAGCGCTGTTGGAGCTATTCGGTATGAAAACAATGCCATCATGGAAAGAAAAGCGTACTGATCTTATTCAAGCTGTTCAGTTTGATGACCGGGACAAAATGATCGCCTTTTGTCAGGCAATTCAATTTGCCTCACCAGTTAATTCACACGTTACGCCATACCCAGCGTATATGCCAGGCTATGAGGATGATGTCATTATGGCAGCAGGCACCTTTATACAAGGAGCAAGCATTGAACTCACTGCAGATGGTCCACTGCGTCCGCCGTATGCCGCCTATGTGCAGGGGGGCCTCACATATGCACATGTGAAAATTGCCGTGATAAGTGCGATCGATCATTTAATTGAAAAAAGTCATGTATAAAGAAAAAATTTCTCCTTTTTTAGGGGGGAATTTTTTTATGTAATAAAAACTAACATTAACTTGACAGAATAAGTAACATCGTTTAAAGTAAAAGCATCAGATAAAGAGGAGGGGAAAACATGAGCAGCCATATTCGCCGGACAATGCCACTTTTTCCAATGGGCACCGTTATGAAACTCACTGATTTATCCGCAAGGCAAATTCGCTATTATGAGCAGCATCATTTAATTACCCCGGATCGTTCTGAAGGAAACCGGCGACTTTATTCATTGAACGATATTGATCGTCTGCTCGAAGTAAAAGACTTACTTGACCAAGGCATTAATATGGCCGGTATTAAAAAAATTTTACTAAAAGATGACTCACAGGCAGAAAAATTGGAAACAAAAGAAAGTAGCGCAAAGCCAAAGAAAGAGTTCACTGACGAAGAACTGCGGAAGCTGCTCCGGAAGGAATTAATCAATGCTGGACGTTTCAATCGCTCTTCGGAAGTGGAAAGACGGTTTTTCCACTAATCTTTTGCTATAAATAAGGTTTTACATTTTTGAGGAGGAGTGAATGAACATGAGCAAGTATACTCGCGAAGATATTAAACGATTAGCTGGAGAAGAAAACGTGAAATTTATCCGTCTTCAATTTACGGATATTCTAGGTACAATTAAAAACGTTGAAATTCCAGTGAGCCAACTTGATAAAGCACTCGACAATAAAATGATGTTTGACGGATCTTCCATTGAAGGTTTTGTCCGCATTGAAGAATCAGACATGAACCTTTATCCGGATCTTGACACATGGGTTGTATTCCCTTGGACAGCTGAAAAAGGAAAAGTGGCGCGTCTTATCTGTGATATTTATATGCCGGATGGCACACCATTTGCAGGGGACCCGCGTACAAACTTGAAGCGTGTGCTAAAAGAAATGGAAGAGCTTGGTTTCACAGATTTCAACCTTGGACCTGAACCTGAATTCTTCCTCTTCAAATTAGATCAAAATGGTAACCCAACACTTGAGCTAAATGATAACGGTGGTTACTTTGACCTTGCGCCGACCGATCTTGGTGAAAACTGCCGCCGTGACATCGTGCTTGAGCTTGAAGAGATGGGCTTTGAAATCGAAGCATCTCACCATGAAGTAGCACCAGGCCAGCACGAAATTGACTTTAAATATGCCGATGTTGTGACGGCGTGTGATGAGATTCAAACGTTTAAATTGGTTGTTAAAACGATTGCCCGTAAACATGGTTTGCACGCAACGTTTATGCCAAAACCATTGTTCGGCGTAAACGGTTCTGGTATGCACTGCAACATGTCTTTATTTAAAGAGGGGAAAAATGCATTCTTCCAAGAAGACGGCGAGCTTCAAATGAGTGAAACAGCGTACCAATTCATCGCAGGTACTATTAAACATGCAGAAGCATTTACAGCGATTACAAATCCGACGGTTAACTCATACAAGCGTCTTGTACCTGGTTACGAAGCACCTTGTTACGTCGCATGGTCCGGCCAAAACCGCAGCCCATTAATCCGTATCCCGGCTTCACGCGGAATGAGCACACGCGTAGAAGTACGCAGCGTGGACCCGGCAGCGAATCCATACCTTGCTATGGCTGTTCTATTAAAAGCCGGCCTTGATGGAATCAAAAACCAATTGACTCCGCCGCCAGCAGTAGACCGCAACATCTATGCAATGGACAAAGAAGAACGTGAAGCAGAAGGCGTACGTGACCTTCCAGCAACACTAGATGCAGCGCTTGAAGCACTGAAAAAGAGCAGCACAATTAAAGATGCACTTGGCGAACACATCCTTGAGCATTTCATTGAAGCGAAAGAAATTGAATGGGATATGTTTAGAACTCAAGTACACCCTTGGGAACGTGAACAATACCTGACAACATTCTAATCAGTTGAACCCCTTGAGCCAACTGGCTTTAAGGGGTTTTTCTTATTTTGGTCAAATACAATATTTTTAGTAGAAATACGGTTTTGACCAAAATTATTTTAAGAACAGTGAAACATACTTTTCATATTCTTCAATGGTTTCTTTGCTAAGACGGTCGCTGACATGCGAATACACATCTGCTGTAATGGCCATGCTGCCATGACCAAGTCGGTCTTGGATGAATTTCATACTTGCGCCAGATTCAAGAAGCATCACGGCATGTGTATGACGTAATGAATGAATGGGCAATTGTTGAAGTTCGGCTTGTTTCAATATGCGTTTAAAAGCGTTGAATAAAGTAGACTTCGGTAAGTAATTTCCATCGATACGGCAAAATACTAAGTTTAAATCATGCTTATAAATATCGTTTAACGTCAGTTTATTGTTGTTCTGCCATTTCTTATGATCCCGAAGCTCATTCATAATGGACTGGCTCATCACAATTTCACGCTTTGAATTATAAGTTTTCGTATCTCCGAATAAACCTTCTTCTGAATCAGCCTGGAAATCAAGCGACTTTGTGATGCTGATCCGGCTTTCTTTTAAATCGATGTCTGTCCATTGGAGTGCAGCAGCCTCACCTTTACGCATACCACTTTCAATTAAAACCTTGAAGAAAATATAGTATATGTAATTGTACTTAAAGGCAGTTTGTAAGAAAGAAGGAACATCCTCTGAAAGTATATACTTTAAACGGGTATCCTCTTTGGCATTACGATTGGAGATCGTTGCACCGCGGCAAGGATTCTTTTTCAATTTGCCTAGAACGAGGGCTTTTTCCATGGCGTTGTACATAGTCCCATGGATAATCAACCGTACGCTTGCTGTAATCTTGGTTAGTGAGATGATTCAAAAACTTTTGGTACATGATCGGCTTCACGTCAACAAGGCTAATATTTTTGAAGTAGGGGAGAATATGATTCCTCACGTTCCGTTCATGCAGCTCATACGTATTTTTCCGGACCGTTTCTTTTTTATATTCAACTAGCCAATTATTTAAATAAAAGGAAAGGCTAATACTTCCCTCGTTTGTTTCAAGACCTTCAGCGATTTGTTTTTCCACATCTGCAGCAGCCATTTGTGCCTCTTTTTTGGTGGAAAACCCGCCTTTGGACTTTACTTTATATTCTTGTGTAAAGGGATCTTTATACGAGGCACGATACTCCCACTTATTCCCGCGTTTTCTGAATGCAGCCATGATCATTCTCCTTTCAAATCTTCTTTACTTGAGCGTAATGCTAAAAAAGTACTTCTTCAAGACGGCTCAAAGTACAAAGTCACTCTCGTGTTAATGTTCATTAAAGACAGGAAGGAGTGAAATGTACTTAAATGATCTTTGAAACATACGTTTCTATTGATTGTAAAAGAAAAAATCTGCCTCATAAAGGGACAGGTTGGGTGAGGATTGTTAAACTGGTGAATTACGACTCGCAAGCCCAATTATCTTTATCACGGTCATGCTTCGATTCGTAAGCAGGGTGATCGGAAGCGACGCCAGCTGGATAAACTATTCTCAACTCAGTGCAATTCTGATATCTGCGGATGTTTTGTTTCCGGCGTATCAATAAGAATCAGTCGGACTGTTTCTTTTTTGCCGTCTATAGTAACTTTAATTGTATCACCATCTACTACACTATTAACCGTAGCGGCAATTAAACCGTCAGGAAGGGTAAAAACTTCTATAGATACCGGTGTTGCCGCCATAGCATCTTCCTGTTCTTCTAATTCCGTTTCTTTAGCGGCTAAATCTTTTTCACGTTCTTTAAGAGCTTTCTCTTTTTCGTCTAACTCTTCTTGCTTTTTCTGCTGTTCTTGGGAGACTTCATTTACATTTTTAGAATCAGAAAAAGAAGGTGGAATAAGAAGGAGAAAGATCCCTGCCGCGACAACCAATCCAGGTTTTGAAACCTTGTTTCGTCCTTGTCTTTTATTCCGAAATTCATAAATACCATAAGCAAGAACATCTAGACCTATTAAGGTTTTGGACGCTTGTCAGTGTTCAAGGAAACAAGACGTATACATTTCCTGACGGCTATATCTTGGGGGCAGGAAAGACCGTTTACGTGACTTCAGGTCCTAATGCAAAAGAACAGCTGCCAACTTATATAAAATGGACAACGGCGAATATATGGGCCAACAGCGGTGATCCAGCACATCTATATGACAATGCTGGAGAAATAGCGAGTGGGATGGATTAATGAGAGCAGGACTCTATACTATTGATTCTATTGAACAAGGCCTAGTAAAGTTATTGTGGCGTGTAAATGAGTCAGTGGAAGAAGTTATTCCATTTGAAAAATTAGGATACTCAGCAAAAACAGGGGATCTAGTTGAAGTGAAATCAAAAGATAATGAGTTAGTCTTTGAGTATTAGTAAGACAAAACAACAGCTATCAAAGAGCAGACAAGAAAGTTAAAAGAAGAACTGCTAAAAAGAGACCATTAAAAAGAGCCGTATCAGTTGTTATAATAAAGAAGTTAGGGGTTTCAGCTAGCAAAGTAGCTACATGGTCTTCCAATTTGATCAATAAACTGTAAAGGGGTACGAGGATGAAAACATCCAAAACACATATCGGTAGCGTGGCAGTGTTCCTTCTTCTCGCAGTAGGTTGTGATGACAAACCACATACGGATACCGGTGTGTCGGATTCTGATGTTGAGAATACCGTGAAAAACGAAGCTTCAAATGATGAGGTTCATACAGGCAGTGCTATAATCGAGTCTACGGGAGATATTATTATTGATATCCAGTCTGGCATTGGCGAGTTCAAGCCTTTTAGGATGCTGAATGATTCTAATATTTATGAAGAAGTGAAAGGTATCCTTGGTAATGCGGATTGGGAGACAGCAGAAGTAAACATGATTAGACCATCTGATTATCGATTTGAGGTTATAAATAATGAGGCCAAAGAGAAATCAGTATCAACTATTTACTATCTATGGGTAAGTCCAGGCGCTAAAAATGTTGAGCTTGTCGCTGAGGGTAAATCGTTATACGTCCAGTTGAATAAATCAGACTCGGAAAAGCTGTTTAAAATTTTAACAGATAAACAGTTGTCAGATCATGTGATCATCAGAAAATTAAGGCCATAACGGGAAATCAGACCTCTCTTGCAGGGGGCTTTTTTATGCCATTAGACACCACATTTAAAATCATCAAAACGGCCATATGAAGTTTGAGAGTTTAGAACATCCTATACTCTAATTCAGTGACTATGTCAATAGGTTTAACAAGTTATGAGTTCATGGGACATTAGGCTACGTAAGCCCGATCGAATATAAACGATTGTCTCTTAAAAAAGTTCACTGATTTAGTGTTAATAATCCAAATTTTAAAAAGATAAAAGGAGATATAAGTATGTATATTTGGAATATAAAAGAGTTGGCACAGGCGCTAAAAGAAAGACGTATTACCGAAAAGTCGAAAAGAACATATTTGATTGTAGGGATTGCTTTGCTGGCATTGGGAGTGCTATCGTACCCATTCCTGTTGGACACCAAAGGGAACAACGCACTGGACACGATAGATATGATGATCACTATAGTGTTCACACTTATCGGGATATACGCCGTGTACAAGATCAATCAGAGAGGGGACGGCCAAGATTTTTGGCTTCGCTACTTGAGTTTATTTATCCCCCTGACACTTCGGGTTTTTCTCATTGTGTTTGTGTTGACGTTCATCGGTTACATGGTACTTCCTCTTAGCGATGAAACAAACTGGTTCGACCTTTTCGTTTCCATCGGGACGGAGGTTTATTTCCTAGGGATGATGGTGAAGTATTTTAAATATACTATCTCACTTTTGAAGAACTTCGCGAAGTCGTACGCACAAATAAACTGGATTACCAGATTATCGGAAATCGAAAAGACGAGTACAAATTTTATGAAAAACTAACCCCTCCACGTGTTATCACGTCTGATGGTGAAATCATTGTAGGTGAGTACAAACGAGAAAACCTCCCAGCTGAAGCTATTGTAGGTCTACCTGTTTCTTCTGGAGTTATAGAGGGACGAGCACGTGTCATCTTAAACATGGAAGATGCTGATCTAGAAGAGGGAGATATATTAGTCACCGCCTTTACTGACCCTAGCTGGACACCATTGTTTGTATCCATAAAAGGCCTAGTCACTGAAGTTGGTGGACTGATGACCCATGGAGCAGTTATCGCACGTGAATATGGCTTGCCAGCAGTTGTCGGGGTGGAAAATGCCACCAAAATAATAAAAGATGGGCAACGAATTCGCGTACATGGAACTGAAGAGTATATTAAAATATTGTAATTGCTGAATACGTTCAGATTTAATAGAGTTGCGAGGTGAAAAAGATGCGAAAAGTAAAATACACAGAATTCAAATATCCAGATGCAAAAGGGAAAGTTATCTGTCCTCAATGTACATTTGAGCAGAATCTTCCTGCAAAATCCTCGGTACAAATATTTGGAAGGTTCTTACTCATGAGAAAACTTAACACAGTAACAGTTTAACCAATTAAGGTAAATTTGTGAAAAAGAAATAAAAATTTCTTATGAGTAGAGTTTAAGCCTACTTTGCAATTGAAGTTGGATAATCAACTTGTCCAGTTCTTCGCTATACTTAAGGGTTTCACAATTATCAAGTCCCTTTTCAATACCAGTGGCTATCATCAACTTACGGATATTCTGAATTCGAATGGATAAGTCATTCAAATTCGATTGAGTGGATAACATGACATTTCTCCTGTGTAAATTAGATCATTTTTTAAATGCAACAGGAAGAATCATAAGGTATTTCAATGTAAATGACAATATATTCGACAAAAGTTCTGGAAATATGACACTTTTTGTCGAAATGAAGAAAAATATAAAAAGCTAGGAAAAGTCCCCGGCCTTTAAAATATTGCTCGCAACTCTATTTTAACAGACTGGTGGCGTCCTGTGGTATGAAGATTAACTGTGAAAAAATGCCAGCTGAAATTAATTTGATGAGCAATAAAACAATGTACGTGGTGAAGGACGGTCAGTTGATCCCGCATGAGCTGCCGGATTACGGTGAAACAGTCATCATCACGATGGGTGGCAAGGTGGATCGTCTGGAGACTAAACAGAAACCGAAAGTTTAATCAACAGTGGACCAAAACAGTTGAGTAATCAAACGAGACATTGTTGATATCTCCTATGAAAGAAGATCAATCCCATTCTTCGGGTTCGTGAATGATCTCTATCACTTGTTTTTTGATATTTATTTTTTGCTTGAAGTCAAAGGTATTACTATGAGTTTCGAAAGTGTCATTCTCAATAGAAAAAGTCACGACAGCTTCATTCTCATGATCTAGAACAGCAAATTTATTTTTATCATCCTGGCTTGTATATAGTGAATACGATTTATGGATTACAAGAGTCCAATTGTATGGCAATGAAACCTTTTTTGTTTTCATAGTTTCTCTCCTTAAGTTTAAAAAATTATTAATGCACAAAGTGACCAAAAGAGGAAAAGCGCCAAAGCTCACTAGATTAAAAAAGATATTAGTTCATTTAAATGCATAATGAAATAATCCATAATACAAAGGACCAATTGTCACGATAAGGATAATAACGATAAAAATATTTCTGAAAGGTTGGGGCATGTCATCGAGTGTTTTATCACCGTTGTAATATTTACTGTTGAAGCTAAAGATGACATCCCAGAGCAAAGCACCTACAAATATAAATTTCCATATAAATGGATTGAGGATTTGATTATCCGTGACGTATCCAAATAAACCAATCCAAGTAATAATAGAAACCACAAAATCAATTTTGGCAGGCGTGGTTTTATAACTGCCTTTAACAAGAAATCCGATGGAAGAAACAGCCAAGATACCTAAATAGATTGTCCAAAAAATATGTATCATTATTCAAATCCTTTTCTTGATGTTAAACCTATTATACAAGTTTTGAAATCAAATAGAAGTATATTAGTAAATCAATAGCAGAGATATTTAATGAGAAAAAGCTGCTAAACAGTACGATAATATCGCAATATAAAAAGCCGGGTTTCCACCCCGACTTTGAAACACCGGACATTAACATAGCAAAATGCACCGGATAATAAAACTATCTCCAATTAATAAAAGGTTATACCAAAAAACTGAGGGGAGCCAAAGCCCTCGGTCGGTAGGGTGAAACTGTCGTATAGAGGAAGGATCCTCACACCGTAACAGTTTAACCATCCAAGAGAAATTTATGTGCAGCAATCAAAATTATATCCATTCACATGTTGTGCTAAATTATTTAAGGTGATCAGGTGGTGATGGCATATGTCCGCCTTCAATTTCTGAAAAAAGAGTAGAGGTTAGTTCATTCGGTTTATTTTTCGGTTGTTGTTCGGAATTGTTTCTATTTAATTGCGATGTAAGCTTATTAAGCATTTGTTCAATTTTATCAATGTCTTCTCTTGTAGCAAACTTCTTTTTATCAGTAAGTGAGTAACCTAATTGTCCACTAGGCTCTAGAGTAGCCCATTGTACATCTTGTATGTTTTCTATTCCATTTTGACGTAATCGCATTTCAAGCTTATCAACAGAGAGACGTAATTTTTTTAAATTTTTTTCTTGTAATATTCCATTCTCAATCACAACTTTTGAACGGCCAGTAAACAAAGTTTCAGTAAAATCCCATTTCATTTGTAAAAACTCAATTAACATCAAAGTAACTATGAGTATGGATGCGATCACAAAAGTAAACCAAAGATTTTTACCACTTACGGGTTGTATTAAAAGTGTGCCAATTGAAATCATGATAACCGTTTGTGAAATAGTCATTTGGGAGATTGATCTTCTACCTGAAAAACGGATTAATAATATGCCGAAAATGATAATCAACATAGATTTCCATATCCAACTTATATCCATAAATATCACCGCCATGTTTAGTTAGTTTATATAGTATTTGTAAAACAGGTGATTTATATGTGTTCATAATATCCCAACGGAAAAACCGACGGACATCAAACTTTAGAGTAGGTTTACACCTGCTTTAGAGCTTGATGTCTTTTTTATTTATTAACAATATGTGCTGTTGCTTATATAGCTACTTATTTGATATTAAGGCTTATTAAGATTCCAAAGCCGATAGCGAACTTCTTATCAACAGCTGTTTTACTAGTTATTGCATATTATTCATTTATGAATGGTTATATAGTGGGAATTTAAAGCGCTCAGTGATGAGTGTTTTTTCTTTACTCAAAATCAATAAAAGGAGGACAAGATGATGGTCTAATGGCACGCGTTTTGTTATCGAGGGTGCTATTATGTTAGTAGAGAGATATAAGGAATGAGGCACTCACTGATACAGGTGGGTGTTTTTTTGTCGGTATTTGGTGAACGAAATATATGGAATTATGACTTTCTTCCTGGGAGTATATATGTACAGGAGGGGTATTAAATTATGGAGAACCTGAAAGGAAATCACGATGAAAGAATTAATGGTTTATTGACAAGCCGAAGTATGAAAGACTTTACTAGCATTGTTGAAAAATTCGCCTCTTTCTTCGCAGAGTATCAAGGCGATTTACCTAATAGCTTAGTACGTAGAATAAGTGTAAGTTCTGATAAGGAGGTACATTACTGGTTTCAATTTTTCGCGTTAGGGTTAGTTGATGAGGGAGAAACAATCACTGTTAATTTTCGTAGTGAAGAAACAGGAAACGATGTAAACGAAAAAATCGGTGTAATAGGATTCGATGATGGATTTGCTTATATCACTTTTGAAGAGAGTAAGCACAAAAAATTCTATCTAAATGATCAATATATCGATCAACTGTTTCAAATTGCTTATTCCAAGTTAATAAACTAATTACGGAAAGAGCATCCTTCGAGGTGCTATTTTTTATCTTCCGTTTATCGTTATTTGATGAATGATTAAATTAGGTAATTAGTCCTTATTATTGGGGAATTTTGAAGAAAGGAGATGTTGAAATGGAAAAATTAAGATATGAAAACTTTGTAAGAAGTGCTTTGGAGTTTGCTTTAGAAAGATCTGTTAATCGATGGGGGGATCCTGCAACTCTAGCAAATATGGATTATTTTGAGGATAGTATGCTTTCGAGAGTAAAAGCGGCTGTTGCTTATTCAATGGAGATTTATAACGGTCATATTCGTAAAGACGATAGTTTATCAGACGCTGATTACAGTCTTATGGATCAGCTACTTGACTCAGTTATTAATGCACCAAACACCGCTGCGATAAATAACTTGATAATAAAGTATACCAATTTGATTCGTCAGAAGTATATCTCTTAAAATTAAAAATTAAGAGCATCGTTTATTCGGTGTATCTTTGTCGTACGTATGTCGTATATATGAGAAGAAGAAAAATGCTATTCTGGCATCAACGTTTTGTTTTGCAGGAAATTACCTCCTATTGTCGAAAGAATAGGCAAAAGGAGGTGTTACTATGTCACAGGATGTATTGTTAACTAGGTTAAAAGAAGCGGGCGGAAATTACTTAGTTATTGGTTGTAATACGGAAGAAGATATGAATGCTAAATACCTAGCAGCCAAAAAGCTACAAGATGATGGAATAATCGAAATAGTAGACATTGCTAAAAATGAAGACAGTTCATTTAGTATTAAGGCTCGTGTACTATGACGAAAGAATAGTATGGAGCATCCTACGGGGTGCTATTTTTTATGTCCAAAACAACTCAAATATGCAGATGGTAATGTGAGGTGCCCAGCTGATGAGACAAAGTTGTAAAGAATACTTTATTCCTGTTTAATTAATAGGGTAAAGTATCAGTTATATTAAGGATGGTTTTTATGAGACTATGGCATGAAGAATTAATTAGTAAATTACCTAGACAACAATTATTGGGACAACATCGAGAGTGTGCAGCATTAAGGGGAAATGGATGGCGGAAGCCTCATGCAACTGTAGATTACGTTTTTAAATATAGCTATAAGCGGTTATTTCATTATCATTATCTCATCATGTTGGAAATGCAAAAAAGAGGATATAAAGTTTCAGAAGAATGGCTCAATCCAAACTATAGAGGTAAAAAGTGTGAAATGATGAGTGAAGATTTAAAATTTAATTTTGTATCCGCGGAGAAGAATAAAAAGAACATTTATCCGGAACATGATGATAATTATTTACAAGAGTGCTTAGAAAATTTGAAGGAAAAGGGGATTATTATTAAAATCGATTTTTGAAGTGATATATAAAGTCTAGGCATCCTTATGGGTGCTTTTTTCTTTGCTGTAACGTTACAACCAGTGCAGTGAAACAGTGAACGGAATAATCCTTTCATCTAATGCAAAGCAGCTGAATCACTTGTAACGTTAAAACTATCCGTTACAGCCGTTACAAAAGGGAGGGTTTATAAAACAGAAATCGGAGCATATAAAAGTAATAAAAAAATAATAAATATTAATTTATCAATGCCATTAGGACTTGGATACGCAATTCAAAATGGGATAACTGGCGAATCAAAACAAATAAAAAGATTATGGGGGTAATAAATTGAAATTATACATTAAGTTAGATAGTGAAAATATTATAACAGACGCAATAACATATGAAGTACAGGGTTACCTGCTCAGGTGTCAAAAGCGATTTCCACAGCAAGCGGCTTGAAAAACCGCGGACCTAAGTATCGGACAGATTTGGGCTTTTTAAACAATACGAAGAAGTCGGCCATCCTCATAGAAGTGTGCTTTGTTGACTCGTTAGCCGATGCAAAGTTATACAGGGAACACTTTGACGCGATATGTCGCTCCATTGCTGAATCACTGGCCGGTAAAAAACTAACAACCTCATCATCTGTAGCTGGTACTTCATCCGCAAGTACTGTACCAAAAAAGGAGGAAACAATCATGGCAGAACAGTACAAAAAAGACGCAGCACCTTCACCACGGTTTGAAGAAGCAAAACAGTGGGCGAAAGAAAACGGCATTAGCGACGGGACATACCCGCAACGTCCTGTGACGCGAGAAGAAGTATGGTCGATGCTGCATCGGATGAGCAAAGTAAAATAAACAAGAGTATACCCCGGTTACGCGTTTGCGGCCGGGGCTGTTTTTAAATCTACGATCATTATCGGTAAAATCTCAACTTCAATTTCCTGCCAATCTGCAAAATTAATATCTCATTCGTTGAACCAACTAAAGATGCCAGGGTCCCAATCATTTCCGTCATCTACAACACTTCTTGAAATTTCGTCGAAGAAAAGAGCTCCAGTCACTTCTTTTCCCTTACTATTCCAAAGGCGATATAAACCAGGTACTTTAACTGCTGCGAGCAATTTCAATTGATCAGCTCCTTTTCCCTTAAACTATCTCTAGGTATATATATATGCGGAAAAAAATATATATGCTAGAAATATAGAAAAAAGAAGGCGTTTTTAAATATTAGTTAGATAAAAAAGACCGGCCGCAGCCGATCTCACATCATCATTCCGTTACACATATTATGAACCTGATCTGGTGTAGCGGTTAAGATATCTGTCTTTATAGGTTCATCAAGTTGAGCGCATAATTTTATATAGCTCATCATAAACGTATAATCCTTGCTATTGTCCGCACAATCTCTCCAAAATGCAGCTTGTTCTTTGATCTGATCTTCATCCAATTTATCTTTCAAAACTTTTCCTTCGATAAAAAAGAATTCATTAATCATAAAGATCACCTCTAGTGCTAATATACAGAATAAATAAGTCAGACATTTTATAGCTCTGTGATATTTCCATAACTTTTCAGAAAAGGTACGAAAATATGTTACTTTTATGCTGATTATAAAACGTATGTTTGGTTTAGTGGAATTAAAGAAGGGAGCTGCTCAAATGAACGGATTACTGCTTACTTCGTTAGAAGAGACGATGCCGATTGAACTGATGTACATGGCTAAGGATAATATGATCACAAAACGACGAATCATCGTAACGAAAATTAACCAGGATTATATTAAGGCTTACTGCTTTACGCGAAAGCAAAAGCGGACGTTTAAGCTCGAGAACATTTTAGCAGTCGCTAAACCACGGGAAAGACAACGAGAAGCAACGTGAGGTCAGCTCTTTATATAAAGGGCTTTTTTTGTATTTCAATATTATTATAGAAGAAATACGTTATTTATGGTTATAAGTGGAAAATAAAATAAGTATTTTAGGCTAAAACGCTTGCTTTAAATAAAGTCACCCTGAATCTGAGTACATTCCCTTAACAGGTGCATAGGATAACTTTATAAACTGTGAAGGGATTGAGTAAAATGTACTATAATCCTTATATGTATCCATATCAGTATCCTTATTATGTTAATGTACCAATGTATAACAGTGGAAGACATTCTGATTACCTAAATTTTCCTGGTGAGATAGAGCAGGTAAACCGATTTGATTCTTTTCGCTCCTCCAAAGGTAATGAAAGTATTTTGTTAACAGATTATGGGCCAAAACCATTTGTCGTTAATATCAATGAAGCCACGAAGCAAAACAATACGTATCGAACTGCATTATGGACAGGAACACATTTGCAAGTCACTTTAATGAGTCTCAATGTTGGCGAAGATATCGGTTTGGAAATGCATCCTAATGTTGATCAATTCTTACGTATTGAGCAAGGTCAGGGGATTGTCCAAATGGGCGAGAGTAAAGATAATTTAAACTTTAAAAGAAATGTCTATGATGATTCTGCAATACTATTACCCGCTGGAACATGGCATAATCTAACCAATACAGGTAATATTCCGCTAAAACTTTATTCGATATATGCTCCTCCTAACCATCCATTTGGTACTGTTCATGTTACCAAAGCAGATGCATTGGCTACCGAAGAAGGCTACGGTCATGGCAAGGGAGAGACAGTTGTCTTTGGCAAGACTCCAGATGAATGGATACAGTACACAGAATTTTTGGTGAATGAAGGATTAGAGGATGTTAAAAAAGGAATAAATTCTACACACATACTTCAAGAATTTATTCTCATGGGAGTTCTTGTAGGGAAAGGGTATTCTCCTGAAAAAGCATATGAAACGGTAGAAGAGTGGGAACGTACAGGCGAATCAAAACTTCTTCGGCAAAGCAAAAATATGCAAAATTAGAGTAAAATTATTAGGTTAAAAAAAAGAGATATACCAAAAAATGTTAATGGGTTTGTCAGATTGGCAATTCCCTTTCATTTCTACATCATAAACATAATACAAAATATTAAATCCACAATCGTATATGTTAGTACAAGAAGAGCGTGTTTTGGTTAATTTTTTTCAAAATACGCTCTTTTCTTATATTCGTTTATCAAGGTTAATAGCTGTTCCGCTAACTTGTATTCAACAAACGGGCCAGTTTGTTGAGCGACTTCTTTAAAGGAAATTAGTTCGCTATTCAAAATTTAAGTATACTTAAAGTAATCCTGCTTAAGTTAAAAAAGAAGAAATAATAGCATTTATAGTGTAGTGTAATATTTGTATTCGTAAAAAGGAGGATTATACTTTTGAATATTTTAATTTTAGGTGCAACTGGACGAGTTGGAGGTCAAATAGTTAATTATGCTCTTCATGACAGACATCATGTTACTGCATTAGTTCGTACTCCAGAGAAGATTCAAATAAATAATGAAAATTTAACGATTATTCGAGGTAATGTTTTAAATAAAGAGGATATCGTACGTGCAATGCACGGGATTGATGTAGTTATTAGTGCGTTAAATACTGATGGGGCAACAACTTTGTCTGAAAGTATGCCACACATTATCGAAGCAATGGAAAACGAAGGTATACAACGGATTATTACTATAGGAACTGCAGGTATTCTACAAAGTAGAACCACCCCGAATTTACTGCGTTATCAATCAAGTGAATCAAAGCGTAAATCAACCCGTGCAGCAGAAGAACATCATAAAGTTTACGATATGCTTAAACAATCAACACTTGAATGGACTATTGTATGTCCTACATATTTACCGGATGGAGAAAGTTTAGGTGAATATCGTGTGGAACGTGATTTTTTGCCGGTGGGTGGAGTTAAAATATACGTATCGGATACAGCAGAATTTACATATAAGCAGATTGAAAGTAACAATTATATAAAATCACGTGTAGGTATCGCCTACTAATAATATTCTCTTACATTATTACTTGCTGTCATAAGGTAAAATTTATTGTTTGTGAAAAATTGTAATTCAACTAATGGGTTGCGTTAGTTCAAGAAAACATGCAAAATAGACCGATTTTTTCGGTCTTTTTTTTGGTTAAAAATTAACAATAAACTATAACAGAGCCTGTTTATTAAACGTACTTATTTAAGTTATGTCATAAACCCATATTTGGCTGTTTCGCTTATTTACATATGGTACAAGGACAAGTGTAGGCGTACAAGATTGACAATTTATTTGACCAAAAAATGCAAATGTATTTGCAAAGAAACAAAGAGATCTAGGACTAAATATAAATAATAGATGACCAAAATATTTGGGCAAAGCTTGATGGGATTTGAAAGATGAATTTGCTAAACGCTTATAAACAAAGAGTTGTAAGACTAAATTAAATGCTAATGAGAAGTAAACATATATTCTTCAAACAAGTTCATTCTTGAGTGCATGAGCAATACATGAATATGTGAAACCCCTTGAGCAGTCTGACTTTAAGGGGTTTTTCCTATTTTTCAGAAAGAGCCTATTTTTAGCTTGCTCATCTCTACTGCCCGTCGAATAATCGGCCAAAAAGGAATTCTAAATAAAAAGACCGGCCGCAGCCAGTCATACAAGATGCTACTCTGTAATATCTGCAACAGAGCCAATTTCAATTATTACCTCTCCTGGTAAAGGTATGGAGCCACAGCCGAAATGAACAACAGAATATATGTGGGTTATCCCTACGTACTCCTCATCCTTGATCATATTCCCACAATTTGGACAAGTCATAACAATTTTCTCAGCCATGTAATAAGCTCCTTTGTTGATTAACTAATATAATGCTATATACCCATGAAATGTGTAATAGAAAAGAGGGAGATACATTTATTTTTGATTCACGAAAAGAACATTTGTTTTTTTATAATGGAATTAAAGAAAGGGGTTGCTAAAATGAACGGATTACTGTTGAAATCGAAAGAAGAGAAATGGCCAATCGAGATCATGTACATGGCATTGGATAACACGATCACGAAACGACGTATTATTGTCACGAGTATGGACGACAATTATATTAAGGGCTATTGCTTTACGGATTAATCGTATATTACAGCTTTTCCTTGTTCACGTAACTTTTTTAAAGATGTAAGCATATGATTTATATCTTCATCGGAATGTCTTTCCCATGACCTTAATTCAGCTATTATTTTCAAAGGAGATTTAGACCTATAAGAACGTGTTGGGTTTCCAGGAAATCTTTTGTCAGTTAAGTTCGGATCATTTTCAAAATCACCTAATGGTTCTACAATATAAATTCTTTCTTTTGATTTAGATGTTGCTAATTCAGCACCCCATTTAGCAGCATCTAATGTTGCAGTAAAATATATATAATTAGATTTTTTATCTTGGTAATTTGATAAGTGTTGTGGTTCTAATAAATCTCCAATTTTTAGTTCTGCTTTAGTACCATGAAAAAAAGGACCATTATCTAAGACACCTTTTTTGTCATTCATACTGATACACCCCTTATATTTTTAGATTTGTGTATAACAGTATAGTATGGGAAATACCAAAAGAGTAGTCTATAAATAATTTGTAAATAATAGTATAATGTAAGTAGAAAGAATGATATCGAACGACAATTACCTATTATTTACGTTTTAAATGCAGTAAGATCAAAGCTTTAGATGATTTTTAATCAAACATTATGATAAAGATACAGTTGAGAGTGATTTAATAAAGCGTGTTTTAACAAGTTTCAAAATAGTTCGTGGGTATTGCCTCAGATACCCACGAAACACCCACATAAAAACAAAATGTTATAACATAAAATAAAAAGCAACTTGCCCAGAATATTATTTAATCAAGTTTTCTAATGAACATTAACAATCTATAAAAAGCACAAACACGATCCGCACACAAGTTCATCCGTGGGAACGTGAACAATATCTTACAACATTCTAATCAGCTGAACCCCTTGAGCCAACTGGCTTTGAGGGGTTTTTCTTAATTTGGTCAAATACAATATTTTTAGTAGGAATACGGTTTTGACCAAAATTTGACCAAAATTATTTTAAGAACAGTGAAACATACTTTTCATACTCTTCAATGCTTTCTTTGCTAAGACGGTCGCTGACATGCGAATACACATCTGCCGTAATGGCCATGCTGCCATGACCAAGTCGGTCTTGGATGAATTTCATACTTGAGCCAGATTCAAGGAGCATCACGGCATGTGTATGACGTAATGAATGAATGGGCAATTGTTGAAGTTCGGCTTGTTTCAATATGCGTTTAAAAGCGTTGAATAAAGTAGACTTCGGTAAGTAATTTCCATCGATACGGCAAAATACTAAGTTTAAATCATGCTTATAAATATCGTTTAACGTCAGTTTATTGTTGTTCTGCCATTTCTTATGATCGCGAAGCTCATTCATAATGGACTGGCTCATCACAATTTCACGCTTTGAATTATAAGTTTTCGTATCTCCGAATAAACCTTCTTCTGAATCAGCCTGGAAATCAAGCGACTTCGTGATGCTGATCCGGTTTTCTTTTAAATCGATGTCTGTCCATTGGAGTGCAGCAGCCTCACCTTTACGCATACCACTTTCAATTAAAACCTTGAAGAAAATATAGTATATGTAATTGTACTTAAAGGCAGTTTGTAAGAAAGAAGGAACATCCTCTGAACGCATATACTTTAAACCGGTATCCTCTTTGGCATTACGATTGGAGATCGTTGCACCGCGGCAAGGATTCTTTTTCAATTTGCCTAGAACGAGGGCTTTTTCCATGGCGTTGTACATAGTCCCATGGATAATTTCAACCGTACGCTTGCTGTAATCTTGGTTGGTGAGATGATTCAAAAACTTTTGGTACATGATCGGCTTCACGTCAACAAGGCTAATATTTTTGAAGTAGGGGAGAATATGATTCCTCACGTTCCGTTCATGCAGATCATACGTATTTTTCCGGACCGTTTCTTTTTTATATTCAACTAGCCAATTATTTAAATAAAAGGAAAGGCTAATATTTCCTTCGGTTGTTTCAAGACCTTCAGCGATTTGTTTTTCCGCATCTGCAGCAGCCATTTGTGCCTCTTTTTTGGTAGAAAACCCGCCTTTGGACTTTACTTTATATTCTTGTGTAAAGGGATCTTTATACGAGGCACGATACTCCCACTTATTCCCACGTTTTCTGAATGCCGCCATAATCATTCTCCTTTCAAATCTTCTTTACTTGAGCGTAAGGCTAAAAAAGTACTTCTTCAAGACGGCTCAAAGTACAAAGTCACTCTCGCGTTAATGTTCATTAAAGACTGTAAGGAGTGAAATGTACTTAATTGATAATTGGAACATACGTTTCTATTCATTATAAAAGAAAAAACCTGTCTCATAAAGGGACAGGTTGGATGAGAATGGTTAAACTGGTGAATTACGACTCGCAAGCCCAATTATCTTTATCACGGTCATGCTTCGATTCGTAAGCAGGGTGATCGGAAGCGACGCCAGCTGGATAAACTTTTCTCAGCTCTGTGCAGTTCTGATAGGATTCAGATTGAACAACGGGTTCTGGCTCGGGAGCAGGTTCTGGTTCAACAACAGGAATGGGCTTAGTTTCTTCTTGGACTGGAGCAGGTATTGCCTCTGGCTCTTTATTTGATTCAGAATTATAACCATCGTCCGTCACGTAATTTTCAATAGACCAGATCCCGATTGCTTGGCTCTTTGCATCAGCCTGTATTTTTTCAAATTCGTCAAGATACTGCGTATTCGGTGGATATACAGCGACACGAGCTAATCCTTTTTCTAACAGCATCTTATTAAACATCTTATCTCCGACATATACGTAAGCAAGCAGACGGCCATAACGGTCTCGTTCCTCGATGCCAGGTTCGATCTTCACTTCTACACCCGACAGCTGTTCAGTCGTAAAAGTGGATGCCTCGGGACCAAATGGTTGAACATCTTTCTGCGGATGTTTTGTTTCCGGCGTATCGACAAGAATCAGTCGAACGGTTTCTTCTTTGCCATCCATAGTAACTTTAATCGTGTCACCATCCACTACACGAATTACAGTAGCAGCAATTAACCCATCGGGAAGGGAACTAGCTGTTTGTTCCTTATTAACAACTTCTGTCGTTGTCGGAGCAGTGACTTTCTCAGTGGTCTGTTCTTCAGCAGTAGTTTCCTCTTCACTTACTTCCGTTTCTGTAACAGAATTGTTGCTAACCTCAACGTCCTCATCTACATCGAAAAACGCAGTACATCCGCCAACGAGTAAAGCCAACACAACAAGCAGTCCTAGACAACCAAGACATCCTTTGAACAGATTGCTCATTTCTAAAAATCCCCCTTTTAACAATAAGTCATCCATATCGTGAAAATAGTACCATCCAATAATTAAATTAAATACACACCATAGTGTGCTAATTAATGCCTGACTAGTCATTCTATCTATCTTCCTATAAAAAAAGAGGGACATCCACATATTTCCTCCGACAAATTACGACAAATGGTGAGAGGAATAGAGTCCCTTTCTTTTATCCGTAATACACCATGGCCCGTTGTATCAGCCAACGTTCAAGCCGTTCTTCAGCAAAGTCATATTCTACACCAAACGTTTGAGCAATAATGGAAATAGCTACTTGCTTATGATCTGTTAATTCAAGTTTTTCGAGCATAAAAGTCGGAACACAAAAGTGCAGGGCAAAGCTGTTGGCCTGCCATTCCTGCATTTTTAAGAAGAAGGGAGGGAGTGTATATTGATTACCTGCGTGACGCAGCAGATGACAGAGCTCATGGGCAAACTCCTGCCATTGCACAGCAGGGGAGAGATTTTGATTTAGCATGATAAATGAAAATTGTTCATGTTCTATGCACTTGCTGATGCCGTCAATATAATCAATGACAATACCAAGCTTTGTAGAAATTTCTACTAAGTTTAGTTGTTGAGGATGGTGGATTCCAATATTCGTGTAGAGGTTTTGAATAAAATCTTCTAAATGTGTTTTTGTATAGACCAAAGTGACCGCCTCTTTTCCAATTTACATATATGGGAATATACGTTTGGTGGAAAGTATATAACATATTAATGCAGAATAAAAGGGAGTGGCCTTAATTTATATTAAAATTTATCTGAATTGGGAAATTTACAATAAACCTGTAAGTATTAACATTTAATTGATTTTGGAAAATCTATTACAAAATTGTAAAACGAAAGGTATAATCAAACTATGAAAGAGAGGTAGAGAGAAAATGAAAAAAACATTCGCTTTTTTATCAAGTGCTGTGTTAGCGCTCGGTATTGCAACACCATTTGCGGAAGCAGCATCATTTAAAGACGTACCGGATGGTTATCGTTTTTATGAAGAAATTGATTATCTATCAGATGCTGAAATTATTACGGGCTTTCAGGATGGATCCTTTAAACCGGATCAGGCCGTAACACGTGCGCAAGCTGCTATTTTAATTGGCAAAACGTTCGAATTGGACGGCACGAAACGGAAAACATCCTTTTCTGATGTTAATTCATCGAATACAGCATCGGGCTATATCGAATCAGCGGTAGATGAAGGGATCATTTCGGGCTTTCCAGATGGCACATTTCGTCCAGGACAAACGGTGTCACGTGGCCAGCTAGCAATCTTATTAACACGTGCGTTTGAGTTATCCGATTCTGCGTCCGTTACGTTTAAAGACGTTTCATCCTCGTCAGCTGCGTATCCATACATAGGAAAAATTATTGCGGCAGGCATTACAGCAGGCTATCCAGACAATACATATCGTCCTAATACAGCTGTCACACGCGGTCAGTTTGCGGCATTTATGGCTCGTGCATTGGATCCGTACTTTATACCAGGTGAAATATTGCCGCCGTTTAGTGTGAATTTCCTTGATGTCGGACAGGGCGATGCTATTTTGCTAGGCTTTCCGAACGGTAAAAACATGCTAGTGGATGCAAGCCGAAGTGATAATGCAGTTAAAACGGCTCTTGAGGCGCTAGGTGTTTCTTCTATCGATACATTTGTGGCCACACATCCGGATGCAGATCATATCGGTGGTGCGGATTATGTCATTAAAAACTACGGTGTTAAATCAGTGATCGATTCTGGGCAAGATCACACAACGCAGACCTATCTAGATTATTTAACAGCGGTTCAGTCAAAAGGTGCAGCATTTAAATTGGCACAAGAGGGGCAGAACATTACACTTGATCCAACAGTTACTGTTAAAGTGCTTCATGTAGACCATGCTGCAACTGACTTAAATGATGGGTCCATTGTGCTTATGGTCAGCTATGGTGAAGTTGATTATCTTTTGACTGGTGATGCAGGCGTTGAAGTAGAAACTGCATTAATCAAAAAATATGATTTGGATGCAGAGGTATTGAAAGTATCTCATCACGGATCTGAAACAGGCACATCACAGGCGTTTTTAAATGCAGTGGATCCATTAGATGCAATTTTGTCTTATGGCGAAACTAATCAATACGGTCATCCAGATTCAGTTGTATTGAATCGGCTCTTGAATTCTGGAGTGGATGTTTGGTCAACACCAGAAGGCACGGTTGAAACATGGACAGATGGACAGGACATTTACTTCGAACAAGATAATTCAGGGACTGTCCCAGCTCCGGAACCAGAGCCAGAGCCAACACCAGAACCACCTGTTCAAACAGAATTTGCTAACTGTACTGAATTACGCGAAGTATATCCAGACGGCGTAGCAAAAGGGCACCCCGCTTATCAAGATAAAATGGACCGTGATAACGACGGCTGGGCGTGTGAACGATGAGAAATGGCGTTTACACGATTGATTCTATTGAAAAAGGTCAGGCAAAGTTGCTATGGCGAGAAGATGAATCGGTTGAAGAGTTAATGCCTATTGAAAAACTTGGTGACGCAGCAAAAGAAGGGGATTTGGTAAGAATTGAATCGTCTGAAACTGATGTGAAAATTGAGTTTTTAAAAGAAGAAACAGAAAGTATAAAAGAGAAAATAAAAGCGATCAAAGAGCAGCTACTCAAGCGTAATCAATAAATAAAGGTTTTTTAGATTAAAACAAGACCCATCTCATAAAAGTGAGATGGGGAGAAAATTTAAATCAAACTTAATTCTGGAAATTCATCATATGTTTGTTCATCTAACTCTCTGCCGTAACGGTGCTTTTGCACGCCGCCCCATTGTTTAAAAAAGAAGGCAACCTGTTGATCTTGACATTGATCACGAATTGAACGAACCCAATCAGCTTCCATTGGCCTTGCACCAGGTCCCGATTCCCCACCTACAATTACCCAATGAATATTACTCAACTCTAAATCCAAAGGACCTAAAAGTGGTTCGCATGATAAAAAGCGAATGTGGGCAGGCACTTGCTTTAAACAATTCATACGCTCAATAACACGCTGATTTTCAATGCTTGTTCCCATCCAAATATTTGGCGTGAACGTAAGATGAGATGAGAGTTCAGCAGCGCGTTCTGGGCGCTTGGTGAGCACTTGATAAGAGTGCTGCGGTGTTTCATTCATTGTTTGAAACACCTTTTGGATAAAGTCTAATGGAACATCTTTATGAAAAAGGTCAGACATGGAATTAACGAATATTTTTCTGGGTTTCACCCATCTACGGGGAACATCGACTAAATCTGGATGGAGGGTAACATTAAATCCATTAACATAACGTGGATTTCCCATAGCAGTTAGTCGTCTGGCCATACGTTCAGCGTAACAATTTTTGCATCCTTCTGAAACTTTTGTGCAGCCTGTTATCGGGTTCCAAGTGGCTTCGGTCCACTCAATATTTGAATTTCCTGCCATAAAAACCACTCCTTTAGATAATTGTAACATAAGTGTGGTTTAGGAACAACTGTTCTTAATTAAATTTTACCATGCATCCATCCGGATAGCTCATTGGTTTTTTGCGATTAGTTGCTATTAGTAGTCCTTCTTTTTCAAGGAGCTTTAATGATTGTTTCATATAATTTTCGATTGGATAAATTGTTTGGGTTAATACGAATTCCTCAATAAATTCAATACCGACCTGGCGTTCAGCAAAATTTTCATATATTAATTTGGATAAATCTTGCCTCATGGTTTCATCTTTAACTTCCTTAACAAATTCAAATTCAATCTGATCGGCTGACTTTTTGTCGTTAAATAAATATAGGCCAGTGTCATCAACTTTCCACATTTGTTTTTTCATCAGTTTCAATCCATGAGTACTTTTTGTTGAGTAGAAAAGGAACATTTTTGTTCGGCCATTCTTTTTAAATTCAAAATTCAAAACGTATTTCGCGTCACTTTTTTCAAGCAATTGACGTGAGTAATAATCCACTACTATCTTTTTTCTTGCATCTTTCTTATGATCACCAATTAAATCTTGTAGCTCTTGAATATCATCTACTCCAAATAAATTACTGTATGTTTCCATTAATTTGGGACTATTTTTAGTTGTTACAAATCGATTGATTTCCTCAAACATGAAATTGAACAATAATTCTGCCTTTTCATTAGATAGATACTTTTCAAACAATTCAAAAGGCGTATCTTTGAATCCAAACGGATCAACAAAACAGAAAGAAGGAATCAAAGTTTGACCTGGTTTTATATCATCCAATAGATCTTTGAATGCGGTTGCGAAAGTATTATTTATACATTGGATTGCGATGGTTGGATAATCCGGCAATCTTGCATAATCTTCTTCATCAAATTCCGCCTGCCAATTATCAATGATAGTTTCTTTTAACTTGTTATAGTTATCTTTGTTACCCTCAATAAATATAAGTGTAATGGAAGGTTGCTTCCAGCCATTATCATCACATTGATCACAAAATTCTGTAGCTGCAAGTAATAATTTAATCGGTGACCCTAGTTCACCATCTTCATAAACACCTGGACCAGCAAAACCATCAATAACTAAAGAGCGGCTCATACTATATGAACCTAAGTTAATCTTCCTCAGCCAAGGAATAAAATAATTGTTGAGAATTTCCACCTTTGCATTGCTATGTTTTTGCAGGGCACCAAAGAATTGATTTGCCATCCTAAACTCCTCCTTAGAGTAACCTTTATATTTATAGAAAGCTCATTATGAGCGATCGACCTATAAAAAGGATCATTGTTTTTTGTTTAGTCCAATTGTTGTGGTCCAATTTTTGAATTGCATGTTATAAAAGTTCCATCATAGTTTAATGATTTCTACATATCATGAAAAATGCAACAATATATGGAAAAAATAAATACAAGCCGTAGCTTGTATATTTATTAAGACCTCGTTTTTTGCACACTTCCAAAGCCTGCCACCTTTCCGATATCTTCCTGAAAAAAGAGGGAAGACGATGCTAATCTTATAAATTAGTACTCACACCTAACACCGTCACCATCACGATCAAGGTGAGGTCCATAACCAGGGTCACCAGCGTATACAGGAGCAGCACCAGCTGCTTGTGCTGCGGAACAGTTATCATAAAATTCAGGGGTAGTAGAAGAGTCAGATGAAGGAATATTCTCCGTTTCGTCAAATAACTCCGATGGTGTGCTACTTACAGTGCTAGCTGTCGCACTATTTAAACTCACGACTTCCTCGGAAAGGCTGTCTCGCTCAGCAGTAACAGTTTCATTTTCTTCCGTTAAGCGGGCAACTTCCTTCTCAAGTGCAGTGATTTCACTGGTCAAAGAATCTTTTTCTGAAAGAGCTGTTGCTTTCGTTTCTTCTAATTTTGTATTAAGTTTTTCAGCATCCGTTACTTTTTGAGTTAAAGTTTGAATCCCTTCTTTTAAGGCGGTTACTTCATTATAGTGACTACATGTTAATAAACTAATTAAGTACATTTTCCTATATAAACAAGGAAATTCCTACTATTTCTCTTCGACAAAAGACGACAAATAATGTCATATCAATTCTTTTTACCTAACAATATAATGGAATTAGACCTATTATCTAATATCCAGGTATGACGATATTTCTGATGAAACGATTCAAAGTTAAATGGAGAATTTAATTCTTTAAAAGCAAAATATTAAAAGTAATCAGTAAAAAAAGTACCAACCACTATCCGGGTACAGATTTTTAAAGGAGCGATTTCTTTGGTAAAACCACTTGAGCAATATCAAATATACGATCGAAAAGACGTTCACGATGTATTCGATCCATTAAGCAATTTCACGCCAGGGACGGGAACTTGGGGCTTGCAAGGAATTGTAAAAGTGCCGAATAGAGAAAAAGATTACGTTTTCTTTGTAACGTTTGGTCAAAAACAGGCTGATCATTCATTTGAAGAAGAGATCACGGGAGATGGAATTTTAACTTGGCAATCACAGCCTAAACAAACGTTGGCAAACTCTCAAATTATAGATTTCATTAACCATGACTATTTGACAGAGAATATCTATCTTTTCTTACGCACTAGCCGGTTAAATCCTGTGACTAAAAAAGCTCAGCCATTTACATACTTAGGCAAGCTGGCATACGTTACACATGATATAGAGCGGCAGCAACCGGTTCATTTCAAATGGCAGATACTTGATTGGGATGCTAACGCAGCTTTAGGTAGCTTAGACAATTTAAGCTTAGCGTCAACTTTTATTGAAAAAATTGAAGAAGAGGAAAGATCATCCGTATCGAATCAGCTATCCTTTTCCGAGCCTCCAGAACCTGTAGAAAGAAGAGGAAGTAATACGAGAAGGTTCCAGGGGAGACATGTAGATTTTGCCGAAAATACATCTAAAAATAAAGCACTTGGGCTTCAAGGGGAAGAACTTGTGCTAGTGTGGGAAAGACAATTTCTAATTGATGCTGGGCGGCCAGATTTAGCTGAAAGGGTTAGCCACACTTCAGTGATTGAAGGAGATGGAGCGGGCTATGATATCTTTTCATTTTCATTAAGTGGAGAACCAAAGTACATTGAGGTGAAAACAACGACAGGCGGAGAAAGAACTCCATTTATGATGACAATTAATGAATTAGCATTTTCACAAAAAGAGCCTGATAATTACGTATTATATCGCCTATATAATTTCAACAAACAAACTAATTCTGCTAAATGTTATATCTTAAATGGTGACATTTCAATGCAGAGAGAACTAGTAGCAACACAGTTTAAAGTTTATTGAAACTGCTCGCTTGTTTCATGTTTTCATTTTGGTGCAGCTGCACTATTTGTTTTTTTGAAATCAAGGGTGAAGGTACGGCGTTCTCGCTTCGTCATATTTTTGGCTCTTCATCTGTTTTAGGTCAAGTGTACGTGACCTTAATTTTTCTGTCTAGATAATGTAGACGGTCCAGACACGCATAATAAGCATAAGGGCTTCCATCTATATACACACTGGTTATAAAGGTTATAATGGATTTTAACATAACCAATAGAAATAATTGAATTTTTGACAAAGGAGAAGCTAATGGAAACAAATAATTCGCCCCTCTTTATACCTGAGGCATATGAAGAGGGATTAAATCAATATAGGATAGAAGAAATTGAAAATAAAATGGAAATTTTGCAACGTAATTGGATTAGAAACATGGATATATTAAAAAATAAAACAGAATCAGAATTAAAGTCCCATTTTTTTGAGGATATATTTATTAAAATTCTTTCTTATGAACCCATAACTTCTGGAGGGGACTCTTGGAATATTAATATTGAAAGCTCAACTGAAGTCGATTCGCAAAGAGCCGACGCAATTTTAGGATATTATACAAAAGACAAGGTTAGTAATAGAACATTAACCGTTATAGAGATAAAAGGTCCTGAAGTAGACCTTGATGTTCCTCAAAACAGGTCTAAAAAAAATTACGGTACTCCAGTTGAACAAGCATATAACTATTCTTTTAAACACGATGGTTGTAAATGGATTATCGTATCAAATATTTATGAAATACGCCTTTATCAAGTTGGCCGTTCAACTGTATATTATGAAGCTTTTTTACTAGAAGAATTAGCTGTAAATAAGAATTTATTTAGAAAATTTCATTTTTTGCTTTGTAAAGCGAATTTGTTAGGGGCTAAAACTAATGAGCTGAGTGAAAAAGCCTACAAAAAGCTTGAGAAAATTACTAGTAAGTTTTATCAATTATATAGTAATACACGAATTGAATTATGGAATGCCTTAATTGAAGAAAACCCCTCATATGACCATTTATTATTGTTGGAAAAAGCCCAGAAAATATTAGATAGAGTAATTTTTATTTGTTTTTGTCAAAGTAGGGGATTACTTAAAACAACAATACTTAATGAATATATTGATGGAGCAGAAAAGATAGAAAAGGTTAACATATGGAACTATTTGAAAGGGTTATTTAGAAGTATTGATGTAGGTGACAAAGCCCAAAATATAAATCAATTTAACGGAGAGCTGTTTAAACACGATCCAGTATTAGATTATTATTTAGAAATCCCTGATAGGGTTTTTAAGATGATAAAATTATTAGCCAATCATGATTTTAATAAAAATCTTAATGTTAATATCTTAGGGCATATATTCGAGCAGTCCATATCTGATATCGAAGGCTTAAAAAAGAACGATAATACTAATAAAAGAAAAAGTGACGGGATCTTTTATACGCCAGAATATCTTACTAAATACATAGTAGAAAACACATTCTTGCATTGGATTGATGATAAAAAACATGAGTTAGGTTACAACCAATTAAGAAATTGGAAAGATACTGAAACAATATCCGGCAGAACAAGAAGAATAAATAGCAATTATGAGTTTTGGCAAAAATACTCATTAGTATTGGATAATATTAAAATTATAGATCCTGCCTGTGGGAGTGGTGCATTTTTAAACCAAGCATTTGATTATCTAATAAAAGAGAAAGAATTTATTAATGCACAAATGAGAAGTTTTGATGTTTTAAAAGGAATTGAGCCAAAAGAATATGAAGAAATTCAGGCAACATTTCAACAACCTCAATTTATTGATTTAAACTTAGACAAAAATATATTAAACGGAAATTTATTTGGAGTAGACCGTAATCGTGAATCAGTGGAAATTAGCAAGCTTTCTTTATGGCTTAATACAGCTAATCCTAATAAAAAACTAACGAATTTAAATAATAATATTAAATTTGGAGATTCCTTAATAGAAGATCCCGAAATTGCTCGTGATACTGCATTTAGATGGGCTAACGAATTTAAAGAAGTAATTGAAACTGGTGGTTTTGATATCATTATAGGTAATCCACCATATGTCTTGTCAAGAGGCAATAACTTTTCAAGACAGGAAAAAGATTACTTTTCTAAAAAGTATCAAATGCAACAAGATAAACCTAATACCTATTTGTTGTTCATTGAAAGAGCTCTACAACTTCTTAAAGAAAATGGCTATTTGGGTTTTATTGTACCTAACTCTTGGTTAGGTATTGATTCGGCTACTGAACTCCGTAAATACTTATTAAAAAATACTGTAATAAAATCTATTGTTAATCTTTACGGAATAAGTTTTCCAGATGCGAATGTTGAAACAGTAATAATCATACTTCAAAAGAAAAGTCCTAAAAATAATGTTGTCTCTGTGAGCAATATTATGTCTAAAAAAATAAAGTTGAGTCATTCCTCAGTAATTGAAATACCTCAAAGTAATTGGCTGAAGAATAGAAATTATATTTATGATCTTATTAGTGATGAAGAAGACAATCTAATCATTAATAAAATAATAAAGAGATCCAAAAAGTTACAAGAAGTTGCTGAGCCTAAAACTGGGCTACAAGCTTATGAAAAAAACAAAGGTAATCCTAAGCAATCAGAAGATGATGTTAAAAATCGTATTTATGATTATACATATAAATATGATAGTACGACCTACCCTTATTTAAATGGAGGGGATGTAGGAAGATATAGCTTGGGTTGGGGAGGTGACTGGCTTAAATATGGAGAATGGCTGTCACAACCGAGAACAATTGAGATTTTTAGCGGGGGAAGAATACTAATTAGAGAGGTAGTTGGGTCATATCCAAAATCAATTTTAGCGACGTATGTAACTGAAAAATACCTTAATAATAAAAGTATTTTAAACATCCTGCCTAAAATTAATGGATACAACCTTAAGTATATTTTAGCTGTGTTAAATTCTAATGTAATTAGTTTTTATTTTAAAAGAAAAGCTGTAAAAGCAAATAGAACCTTATTTCCCAAAATAACCAAAGGTGACTTAGATGATCTTCCAATTCCGATTGCTACTGAGAACGTCCAAAATGAACTGGCAGAGCTTTCTATGGAATTGATAAACTTGAATAAGAAATTTAAATCAATATTAAATACATCTCATAAAATAATTATAGCTGAATTTAATATTAAGATAACAAAAGCTTTAATCAATTTTCATAAACTAAATTCGATGGAATTTATAGCTGAAATTAAGAAACAAAATAAACATTTTTCTTTGTTGGAAAAAGGGAATGAGTTATTTGAATGGTTTGAAACACAGCAAAAAGAAATAAAAAATGTAGAAGATAAAGTAAATATGGTTGAAAATGAAATAAATAAAAAAATATACGACTTATTCTTTTTCACGCCGGAAGAGATTAATCTTATAGAAGGTTACAATTTAGGATAAAAAATTCCAGGTACAATGCAGTAATAAAAAATCTACTAAACGAAGAGATTGGCATTAGGCTTGTGTGACATATAGGTTCTATTTTTACAGGGGGACAACCTGGGGACAAAGTCAAACAAACTATCCCCAATTGGAACAATTTGAACGGATATTCTTATGCGTTAAAACTTATAATATCAACGTTTTCAGTTTAAAACTGTTATAATCTTACTCACATAATGACCTTGACAGGGTAGAGGTCACTTAAGGACAACTGCTGTTTAATTTTAGTGTTTTTTTCTACTCAACGTTACAATAATTTATAACTGTAAACTAAAAAACTCTTATTAAAATAAGCTAAACCCCGAATAGTGGACACTTAACAATGCCCATGTTCGGGGTTGTTGTTTTTATTAAGCTATTGAATAGGAGATTATTCGTCGCAGCGTGTTTATTTATTAAGACCTCGTTTTTTGATAACTTCCCAAATCTGCCGCATTTCCTCTAGCTGGTCCTCAGGTGCTTCTTTCATCTCTTTGAAGAAGAGGTTAAGGTTCGGATCTTTAAAGAACTCCATCATTTCTTTTTCGTCGTCTGTCGCTTCCGGAATTAGGTTATCTGTTAGTCCATAAAGATAATCCACTGATGTTTCAAAAAGAGTAGCAATCTTAGTGACTGTTTCCATAGGTGGTTGCTTGGTTCCATTTTCATAGGCCGTATACGTGGTACGAGCGACACCTAAAATTTCTGCGACATACCCTTGAGTATATTTAGAGTCTAACTCTTTACGGTTTTCCCGCAACATTTTTAATCGTTTTGCAAAAATCATCATAATAATCTTATCCTCCTTGAGGAATATCTCTTAATTATAATGTTACTTAAAGAAACTTTCTTTAAAATGTTCTCAAAAGAAACTTTCTTGTTGACTTGTTACTTAAAGGAACATATAATGAGGTTAAGATAGTTCCTCAAAGGAACAAGGAGGTGAGGAAATGGAACGTAAATGGTTGAAAGATATGCGCGATAAACGAGACATGACACAAGATGATGTATCAGAGCAAGCTGGTATTTCACGAAGCTTTTACACACATCTAGAAAAAGGTAACAAAAACCCGAGTGTGAAAGTCGCTAAAAGTATCGCAAAAATACTAGCTTTCGATTGGACGCTTTTTTTTACAAATGAATGTTCCTTAAAGGAACTAAATAAGGAAGTCAGCTAGGAGGCGACAAAATGCCAGTCGCAAAACGAAAAATGAAATCTAAGAAAAAAATAAAAGCATCCAGTACTGAATGGAGCAACGTGAAAAGTATAAAGTTGGACCGACTCATTTTCGAACGCAAGAAACGAAAGTTGAGTCAGTCGGATGTTGCTGCTGAGCTAGGTGTTTCGGTAGCAACAATCTCACATATTGAGAATGGGCGAAGGAAGCCGAATGCTGATGTCTCGATTGGACTTGAAATGCTCTTTGATTTACCATATGAAATTTTGTTTCCGGATTATTGAGAAGCTTAATTTAATCATAACTTTTTACTCGTACTTTCAAAATATAAGGTTTCGTACAAAAGGAGGGATGAGGATGATTTCAGTTTCAGTAGATGAAGCAGCATTGATGGAGATTTACCGTGAAGAAGTACAGAAGAAGCTAGATAAAGCAAACAAAGATCTTGTGCTCTGGGATACATCGGAGTTGAAGCGACGTGTATGCATGAGCTGGAACACCATCCAAGAAAACTTCTTTTATGATCCACGCTTTCCGAAGCACAAGATCGGGTGCAAGTGGTATTACCCAGCAAAAGAGGCAGAAGCATTCTTGCTTATTTGGTTCGAGGAGCAACGTTTAGCAGGTAAAAAGAGGAGGAGTTTAGCATGACGATTGGCAGAAAGATTGCAGATGCAAGAAAACGGACAGGGCATTCACAACGATCACTTTCAGAAATGGAAGAAGTGGCTGTCTCAAAAGAATCTATAGCAAAATACGAGACTGGCACGCGAACGTTCCCAAAAGATATGTATCCACGAGTGGCCGGCGCATTAGATGATCCTCAATTTTACTTTGAAACATGGCAAGAAACGACGGGGTACGTAAGCATTCCATATTTTAATGGAGCGGTCATTGATCGTCACCCAGCGGCAATGGTTCATCTTGTTAAAAGTGAAACGATTGAAGCGATTGATCAGGTTGAAATGATGTGTTGGTACAAACCTTCAGAAAACAGAACAGAGCATGAGAAAGAGGATGTTCGTCAAACCATAAAAGAACTCCTGGATGCTGCTGCAAGCATGATTAACTTAGCTGCTGAACTTTGCAAAGATAACGATTTTTCAATGAAGAGTCTTTTCAGGGAATGGCGGGCCAGTTTGAAGGCAAGGAAGTATGAACGATGACAACTGAAATGAAAGAAAAGATTTGTGCACACAGTCTTATTTATCGGATTGAGGAGCAGCTTGTTACTGGAGATATTGTAGAAGCGAAACGCTGCACGGTTGATCTATTAAATAGTTTACGGGAGTTAGAAAGAGTACAAGAGAGACGTAAACATCAGAAGAAAATAGATGACATGATTCAAAAGTTACAAGAGCACGGAGTACTGACAGAAAGGGTTGTGTGGAATGGAAGAACTTCTATTAAAAACACTGTTTAACTTGGACTGGATCGTCCTCACGTTTGTCCTTACAGCATCGGCTTACTACTGGGGTATGGCGACAGGAGAAGGAAGAGCAGAAAGAAGACAAAAATAAAGACGACACGCTTTTCCAAGTGGTCGTCAGAGAAATCCCAATTGAAGAATATTATACCATACTTTCTAAAGATGGGCACTTAAACGGTGCTCGTCGATAGCAATCGGGCCAGGTTTCCCCTCGTACCTGTTCCGGCTGCTATCGATGGACATCATCCATCAGAGAGAAGGTGAAAAAGATGAAGAATGGCAAAAAGCCATCACGTGCTGCAAGAAAAGTCATCCTATCGTACGGTTTGAGTCCAAACAACTGGCTGATCAGCAAGAAGCATAATGGCATGTATACACTTGTGCATCGTCACACTGAACAAGTCAAGGTAATACCAATGGATATCGCAGTTGAAAAAATAGGTTAAGAAGAGGAAACATGATGAACCATCCAATTGTTGATCAAATTGAGCGGACAGGCTTTCCAGAGTATATGCGTGAGATTGAAGGAGATACACCTGTTGAGGACATGTTTGGAGACGAAATCATGAGTAATGATATTTACTTCATTATGAAAGATGGCTCAATTGTACTCGAGCAAAATCTTAGTGAATATGCAGTCCAGTTCATGGACGCTATTGAGAAGCAGGCAGAAGCATGAAAAAACCCGCTGTCGGAGGCGGGCCGTTAAGAAATTATTTAATACTCATATTGTACTGCACATTAAAAATTGAATCAAGGGAGTGGATTTGATTGGCAAAGAACATGAATGCCATTTCAACGTTGGATTTATCTCGGCATGACTGGTTGATGGAAAGAAGAAACGGAATTGGGGGGAGCGATTGCGCCGCTATTGCTGGTGTCAATAAGTACAGCTCGCCGATGAAAGTCTACCTTGAGAAAACGAATCAGATTGAATCTGAAGAAATCTTTTCAGTCAATGATCAGGGCGGATTTGAAGAAGGCAGTGAAGCAGCCTACTTCGGTGTATTGAATGAAAACTTGGTTGCACAGGAATTTTCCCGCCGTACGGGATTGAAAGTACGGCGTCGAAACGCGATCTTGAAGCATCCAGAATATGAGTTTATTTATGCCAATGTAGATCGGCTGATTGTCGGCAAGAATGAGGGACTCGAATGCAAAACAGCTTCCGAATACTTAAAAAGCGAATGGGAGGGCGATGAGATCCCGGCTTCCTATCTGCTTCAATGCCAGCATTATATGGCTGTAACAGGATATGAAGCATGGTGGATTGCCGTTCTCATCGGAGGTAATAAATTCATTCATAAACGCATTGAGCGCGATGAAGAATTGATTACGTACCTGATCAACATTGAAAAAGAGTTTTGGGAGAACTACGTGATTCCAAATAATCCACCGGCCTTTGATGGATCCATTGCTTCAAGTGAATTGCTCAAGGCGATGTATCCGCAACATGAACCCGACAGCACAATTGAATTAACATCTGATCTTCAAGTGTATATCGATTCTTATAAAGCATTGGAAGAAGACTTATCACAAATTAAAGAAAAGATGACGGAATGCCAAAATGTTCTGAAAGGTGCGATGAAGGAAAATGAAACAGCCTTTATTGGTGAGCAGAAAATCACCTGGAAGTCACAGGTTTCAAATCGCATCGATTCAACCCGACTGAAAAAAGAACGCCCGGACATTTTTGAACAATATATCAAACAAAGTATTTCCCGCCCTTTCAAAATTAAATAACTGGAGGTTTTACCGTGGCAACGAACAAAACGATCAAAAACGAGCTGGCGAATAAGCAGCAAAATGCACCAGCAAAACAAGTCACACCTGAGCAGTCACTAAACGGCTTATTAAAACGAATGGGGCCTGAAATACAGCGGGCTCTACCAAAACACATGGACGCAGATAGAATGGCCCGTATCGCTTTAACAGCTGTAAGGACTACACCAAAGCTTCTGGAATGTGATCAAATGTCCTTCCTAGCAGCAATCATGCAATCAGCTCAGCTTGGTGTAGAGCCAAACACAGGGCTTGGACAAGCGTACTTAATTCCATACGGAAAGCAGGTTCAATTTCAGCTGTCTTATAAAGGCTTGATTGATCTTGCCGTCCGCAGTGGTCAATACAAAGCGATTTATGCTCATGAGGTGTACGCCAACGACGAATTGGTCTTTGAATACGGTTTGTATAAAGATTTGAAGCATGTTCCGGCCAGTATTCCAGAAGGTGAGCCGATTGGTTACTACGCTGTTTATCATTTGCAAAATGGCGGTTTCGACTTTGTGTACTGGACGAGAGAACGCATTGATCAGCACGCAAAGAAGTTTAGTCAGGCGGTTCAAAAAGGATGGACAAGCCCGTGGAAAACCAACTACGACGCAATGGCGAAGAAGACCGTCTTAAAAGAAGTACTGAAATATGCGCCAAAATCCATTGAGTTTCAAAAAACAGTTGAAGCAGACTCGACGATTAAACAAGAGATTGCGCCGGATATGAGCGAAGTGATCGATGTGCAGCATGAGTTAATTGAAGAACCAGAGACATCCGTTGAACCAGAACCAATGCAAGAAACGAAAAAGCCGTCAGCAAAAGACATGGACTTGGATGCGATTCAAATTTCAGACGACGATCTTCCCTTTAAATAATGGAGCTGGATATTCCATCGTTCATCAGACAGTTGTCAAAAAGCAATGAAGATTACATCAAATGGGTGAAGGGCTATTTCAAGTCCTCTCACCCGCATTTAGAGCTCGTAAGGATAGAAAAGAAGGCGGTACTTAGAAAAAGATAAAGGCGGTGAATACGTACATGCAGGGCTGGATAAAGCTCCACAGAAAGATACTCGACAATGAGCTGTGGTACGACGTTTCGACGTTCCGTTTGTTTACGTTTCTACTACTCAAGGCGGCACATAAAGATGGCGTGAAAGTGAATGGACATGTATTAAAGCAAGGGCAGTATATTCGGTCGTATCGACTGCTTGCTCATGACCTTTCTTACAAAGAAGGAAGGGGCTTAAAACAGTACTCAACAAGCACCGTAAAAAGGTGTTCTGCTAAATTGATTGAAAACGGAATGATCACTGTAGACGAAACGGAACTAGGAACACTGTTTACCATCATTAATTACGCGTCCTATCAGCATTTATCGAACGAAGAAGAAGAAACCCAGAACGGAACCAAGAACGTTAATAGAACGAACCCAGAACGAAGTCCGAACAATAACAAGAATGTAAGAATTAAAGAATTAGGCGTAGTAGACACACGTGAAGAAAATAACCATTCTCAAATCCAAAGTGACGGGGCGCCTGTAACCGAAAATAAAGTATCACCGGAAGTTGAGAGAAGAAAAAACAAGCTAGCCGAGTGTTTTATCAAAGTGAGAGGTTCAGGTGTTTACTTAAAAAATGACGAACTTTTTGCTATCGAAAAAGCAGTCGAAATGGACGTGCCAATTGAAATGTTAATGACGTGGGTTGAAGAAATCGTACTGGAACACAATTCAAAATGGCCATATGACAAAGTGCAGAATTTTAAGTTTTGTGTGCGGAGTCTCAACAAGCGCTATCACGAACATAAAAACCAAAACATCGTTCAATTTGGCAGTCAGAAGCCGAAAACGAAAGAATCTATTTCAGAACGAATGGCTCGATTGAAACGAGAGGGACGTATTCCAATGGGAGGTGAAGGTTCATGACACTTGAGCAGGTCGAACAAATTTTGAATACCATTAATGCTGCTTATGCCCGTTTTGAAGTAACCGATGAACGAATGGTTCTCTGGACAGAATTGCTTCAAGATATGGATTACGAAAAAGTGAATTACCGGTTGAAACAGCATATTAAAAACAATAAATTCCCGCCGTCGATTGCGGAAATATCGGTTTATGAAGCACCGAAAAACGAGCATCTAGAGAAAGTGAAGCAGTGGGAACGTGAAGGGGCTGAACGGATTGAGAGAGAGAAAAACCGACCTAAACCACCAAATCCATTCGCATGACGTTTATCAGTCGGCAGAGGTAGAAGGTACGGTGATCGGCTCCTTCTTCCTTGAACCGGATCTGGCATACGAAACGATATTGACCATAGAGCATTTCACGTTGTCAGCGAATCGAATTATTTTCGGAGCGATCAAAAAACTGTCCGAATTGAATACGCCGGTGGATGTACAAACGGTTACGCATCAGTTAGTCAAGGACGATCAGATTGAAAATGTTGGCGGTGTGCGCTATTTGGCTGAAGTAGCCGGATCTGTACCGACTACAGCCAATTTTCCATACTACCAGGCAATTTTAATTGAGCATTATAAGCAGCGACTCATGACCCGTGCCGCATCGGATTATTTGTCCAATCCGACGGAGGAAGCAGCTGAAAAGCTATACAGCACCTTCATCGAGGCGCAGGAAATAGGACGGAAAAACGAGCAATCGAAAACGGACGTCTTGTACGAAATTCATGAAGAAATGTATGAGGATGCTGGTGAGTTAACGGGGATTTCGAGTGGCCTGCATGAACTGGACAATATGACAGGTGGGTGGCAAGGCGGCGATCTTATCATAATTGCTGGACGCCCGAGCATGGGAAAGACTGCGTATGCACTTGGGTTAGCAAAAGCCTGCTGTGAGAACGGTGGCGTTGCAGACATTTTCTCACTTGAAATGCCGCAAAAACAGCTGATCAAACGATTCCTTTCGAGCATCGGGAACATCAACGGTTTGAAATGGCGAAACACATTCAAATTGTTCACGGATAAGGACAAGCAGCGGGCCAAACACGCGATGGACGCTTATAACAAATGGGATATTTATATCCACGATGATTCCCGACAGACCGTTGCCGACATCCGTGCAGTTGTCAGGAAAACAAAGCGGGAACATCCCGATCAAAAGCACATCGTCGTGATTGATTATCTGCAGCTCATTACACAAATCGGGAAATTTGAACGGAACGATTTAGCAGTCGGACATATCACAAAAGAGTTAAAGCAAATGGCTCGTCAGTTTGACGTACCCGTGCTCCTTCTCAGCCAATTAAGTCGAGCAGTTGAACAGCGGCAGGATAAGCGGCCGATGATGTCAGATTTACGAGATTCCGGATCGATTGAACAAGATGCTGATATTGTTTCGTTTTTGTATAGGGATGATTATTACGACAAAGAAAGCTCAGCTAAAAATATCGTGGAAGTCATTCTGGCCAAACAGCGAAACGGTCCGATTGGCACAGTCGAGTTGGCCTTCATAAAAGAGTATTCACAGTTTACGAATATCGAGAGGAGATATGGCGATGAACCGGCATGAAGTCTTTGAAACATTGAAAAGGTATCACGCTTTGACAGGAAAGGTGATGACGAGTGAACAAATGATATTAGCAGTCGGTAATACAAGTCCGGTTGAATTGATTAGAGGCATCCGCATGTTTGACAAATATCTGGACTTGCAAAGAGGAGGAGCCGCGTGAACGAAATCAAAGGCTATAACGAATTAACCGAAGCTCAGCGTAAATTGCTTTGGCATGTGCAACGAAAGCATTTGTCGTCAATGAGCCCAGGTGAGCGTGACAAATACGGAACCGGTAGCATGACAAAAGTGAATTGGAACGCGCAGGATGCTTGTGTTGAGGTTTATTTTACAGACGGAAAATGGTGGAATTATGCTTCTGATGGAACGTGGTATTGAAGAAATAACAAATAACTTAATTAACAATGTGCAAAATTCAATGAAAAACATACAGAATGAAAAGAGGACGCTTCTAAATGAGAGCGCGTAATTGGAACGCAAAGAAAACATTTGTAGACGGTATTCTTTTTGACAGCAAAGCTGAAGCCGATTATTACATGCTTCTTCTGGCAGATCCAGACATTGAAAAGGTGGAAGTGCAACCGGTATTCGAAGTGATTCCTTCATACCAAGTCACATGCTATCGCTGTATCGGATCAGGCAAGCAGGAGAGTTTGAAAACATGGAAGCCAATCAATTGTACTCGTTGCTCAGGAAAAGGCGAGAAAACGAAGGCAGGGGCCAAATACACGGCTGATTTTAAAGTGTGTTACAAGGATGGCCGGACAGAAATTGTCGATGTCAAAGGTGGACCTGCTTCACGGGATTTCTCATTGCGTAGAAAGCTGCTTGAACAGGCGATCGGGCAGGAAGTAACAGTCATGGAATACAAAAGTGGATTGTGGAAAAGAAAACGCTAAAGGGGTGGCGTAATGAACATTGGAGATTGGGTTTTAGCGGCGTCCGGCAAGTACTGGTATATGAGCTATATCGATAGTTTTTCACGAGATTCAGAGACGGTGCACGTGACGAAAATCACCCGGTTTGTAGAAGGTATTCCTGAAAATATTAAACCAGCTCCAGCTACGTGCTCAATGAGATTAATCATTCCCTTGGACTCGTCCCTGATGAAAGAGGATTATGACGAATTAATCGACTTAGCGATCATAACGGCAGACAAGGAATGGTTTTCTGAGTTAAGAGAGAGGATGCTGCAAGATGCGTAGTTAAATGTGAAGGTGGGGTTTTAAAGAAAAATAGCTGGGTTGCCCCAGCTTTAAAACATAGGAATCACCATAGCAAAATGTTCCGTTTGAAAACAGTTTAACCATTAATAAGGAAGTAATACAAAAAAAGCCAGGAAAAGTCCCCGGCTTGTTAAATAGTACTCGCAATTCTATTTTAACAGACTGGGGGCGTCTTTTGTGAATTTAAAAGAATTAGTAATTAATCCTAGTACTATGCGACTAGAACTGGATATAATGGAAATACCAAGAAGTTGTGTGGTGGTGATCTGTGATGGGAAAGCCAAATTGAGAGAGCTGCCACCGCATGGGGAATATAAGATCGTCACGCATCAGGGCAAGGTGAAACGAATGAGGCGGGAAGAGGGAGAGGAGTTTTAAAGATTAACAGCAAATTGATTTCTTCATTAGCAGCTATGATATTTTTATTAGCACTGATTAGAATAGATATTAATATACCATCTATTTTTATTGTAGGTTGTGCTATTTTTGCTTTTTTTATGGTAAGCGCAGATTTCTTTCAATTTTTCTGCACATTAAAAATTAATCCTCAAAATAATACAAGGATTCAAAAATTTATACTGAGCAATAGTGCAATGATTCGAGATGGAATAATTGCATTTTCATTTCCAATGTCCTTAACAATTTCGCTTATTATTCTACAAAAAGGAAGGGACTTTATCACAGCAACTTCTGATGTAGTCACACTAATGGCATTAGGGTTAACACTTTTATTAATATCGATAAGAGAGTAAGTCCCATTAGTTTACTGGAGGACACTGAATAACGCATTGCGCGTTGTTAAGTGATTCTCCAGTGTATTAAAGTGATCAATGCATTAAGAAAAAGTGAGGCGGGAAGAGGGGGGAGAGTTTCAATGGAGCATAAAAGAGGGTTACAGGATAAGGACGTGAAAAAAGGCTGGTTTTATGCAGGACTTACCGCGATAATGTCTGCTATCGCTATGCCAATAGGAATATTCTTTTTATCTGGTAAACCTGTGAGTGTAGCAGGTTTTAGTGAGTTAGGAACTATAGGTGATTTCTTTGGAGGATCCACCATTGGATTCCTGTCATTAGCAAGTATTTTCTTTATAATTCATGCGATTAGAATTCAAAGCCAAGAATTGTCTTTGCAAAGGACTGAGTTGGCATTAACGAGAAATGAGCTAGAAGAAACAAGAAAAGTTCACGAGTCCTCTCATAAAACAATGAGACTGCAACAGTTCGAGAACACTTTTTTCAACATGCTTTCATTGCAAAATGAGATCGTAAATACAATACATTACCAAAAAGGCGCTAATGAATTAAAAGGGCGGTCCTTATTTAAAAGAATAAGGGAATTTGCAGACTCCTATTATAAGCAGTTCCGAACAAGGGATTTACAAAGGATGGAGCAATTTTCAGAATTAGAGGCGATTGAATACGCAGTTGATGAAACTTTAAAAGAGTTTTCTGAATATACATCCCATTATTTTAAGAATATCTACTCGTTGTTACTGTTTGTCGATCAAGAAGGTAGCTTGAATCAAGAAGAAAAACTGAAATATATAAATATATTAGAATCACAATTGTCGCCATATGAATTAGTATTTCTTTTATACATTTCATTTAAAACGGAATATATTCCCTTTTTGAAATTAACAAAAAAATATAGATTATTTTGGGAGATCGATAAAGATCATTTATTAAATCATCAGCATTATGGATTGAACCTGAATTTTCATCAAGAAATAGAAAATTAATAAGTTCTCTCAGCCATCTGAAGGATACTGAACAGACACGAAAAATCGTGCGCTGTTTGGTGTCTTTTTGTTTACCAGAGATACGCTAATCCTAGTGCTATGCGACTGGGATCAGGTATAATGGATATACCAAACACTTGTATGGTAGTGATCTGTGACGGGAAAGCAAAATTGAGAGAACTACCGCCGCATGGTGAATACAAGATCGTCACGCATCAAGGAAAAGTGAAGCGGATGAGACGAGAGGAAGGGGAAGAATTTTGAGTAAAAATGTTTTTACTAAAAAAGAAAGAAATAAACTATTGTTCAGTGAAACACTTAAGAGAAGTAACCTCCCTTGGCTTGTTGAAATATTAAATAATAAAAATACTCCTAAATATACCGATTTAAATGCTGAGCAAAGGCAAACTTTAAGCGAGCTGCGTTCAGAGTTGTTAAATAACTCTATAGATGAATGGATTATTACAAAAGCTCCTGGCACTAAGCATTTAACTCTCAATCTAGGCCCTAAAGAACAGGAATGGATGAAATGCCAATTATGTGGAACAAAGAATCGTTATATTCACTTTATAAAAAATAAATTTACAGAAATCACTATAAATGTGGGCAGTGATTGTATTGAAGAATTCGGAGAAATTGGTAGAGCGGCTCAAAAGGATAAAAGAAGGTTAATATCCAATCAGAATAAAAATAGACGCCTAGTCAAATTATTAGAAATAATTCCTGACGCAAGAAGCAGAGTAGAAAAGTGGGATGGATTTTTAAATGAGATAGATATTATTTTACCAAGTAGGATTGAAGAAGCTTATAAAAAACTTGGTATCAAAGCAGAAAAGTTATTTAAATCAATATTAAATAAAAATCAAAGTGAAAAAGAAGTTCAAGCATTAAAGAAAGTATTTCAAGAACAAATAGAGTATAAAGAAAAGATATTAAAATACGTGAATGTAAATAAAAATCGAACCTTTGTTATGACAAAAGAAATTGACGATTGGTTAAAAGTTAATAAAACAAATGATTATATAAGAATTAGTGAAGTAGTTAAGGGGAGTGGCAATGGGTTTATCATACCTGAAATAGCTCACGAAATAAATGAACCAAGTTTTTTAAAAACTATAGCAAATCAATATAACAGAAATATAGATAATAATATTTTGAAAATCGAACGCATTACTAATAATGGCTTCGTAATTTCTGTTTTTCCTTTACTTAATATTTATCTTGAGATCTCTAATAGAATTTTTACAAAAAAATATAGTAATTTTGCTTTTGGTGAGAAAAGTAAATTTGACGTTGAGTTCTTATTATTAAATTCTCAATGCTATAGGAATACTGATAGGAATAAACTAGTTGATGAATTGAAAAAAATACTAAGTTCAATGGGTATGAAGATAGCTAGTATTGATACAAAGAAAAATCGAATAGATATTGAATGTATAGACCTTAAAAAATATTTTAGATTTGACTTAGAAAAATTTGTGGAAAGTAATAAGCAGTGCCTCTATTTATATAGGCCCTATGAGTTGAAAACAGAAATTCTTAAGAATAGTAATTCTTTTTCTCAGTGGGAGTATAAAAATCTAATAAAGAGAGAGAAAGAAATACAAGAAGCATATCAAGATGATATGAATAGAAAAAGAAATAAATAATTTAGTTCTCTCAGCTATCTGAAGGACACTGAACAGACACGGAAACCCGTGTACTGTTCAGTGTCCTTTTTTATTTGCTAAAAAGGAGTGTCGTGATGAATCCACCGATGAAAGAGCAGCTGCAACAGTGGAAGAAGGATCACCAGGAAATGAAGCAAGAACGAAAGAAAGAAAAGCCGCCGCAGAAGAAGCAGGAGAAACTGTCTGAACGAGATTGGAAAGAAATCATGGGAATGAGTAGAACACGATATGGGCGAGCAAAAGGCGGGGCATTTAGACAAAAATAAGGGGGATGGATATGCGAACACTCATTTATGAATACAAGCAATCATTGCGGTCGTTGAGAGAAATGAAAGCATCCATTGAATCGAAAGCCAAATTAACAGAGCTTGATTTGCAGGATAAGACACTCATCAACAGCATGATCAGCGAAACCGAGTTTGCCATTCAGTGGATGGTGTCCGGCCGGAATCCTGATGCAAGACGTGGAGTAGACCGAACTGGTGCATATACATTGGACCCAAAGCTGATTGAAGCGATCGTGCCGAATCGGACCGTTATGGAAGAGCGGAAAATCACCGCTGATGAACAGTGGCTGCTGGATGATGTATTGGCAGATTTAACAGCGAGAGAGAAAGATGTGTACACACTGGTTAGGGCGGAAGGATTATCATTTGAACATACAGCGGAACTGCTTGGTATCACGAAATCATCTGTCCAGACCTATTCGGAACGGGCGGAGAGGAAAATTGAAGATCGTAAAAACGGCAGCCTTTTTCTTGTTTCATGAGAAAGGCTCTTTTTGTACTAATTAATTATTATATGTAAGTGAAATTTTTTTTGCTTCGTTACTGCTTTTTTCACTTTTCAAGAACAGAGCATATATTTTAATGATAGATGTTATCAAAGTGATCGCAAAATCAAACCAATTCATTTATATTGCCTCCATAAATAAAAAACACGATTAATACAGTTTATCCTGTTAGAAAAAATTTAACCACCTTTTTGTCGTACAGCTGCTGTATATATGAGAAACCAAAACAAAAACCCCGTCAGATGACAGGGTTAAATAACCTTCTTCATGCTGCATTTACGGCACTCACGTAAGAAAATGGCATTTTTGATTGAACTCTTAAACTGAGCGTTGTCGCAATTATCACATCGACCGCTTTTTATATCTGGATATTCATTAATGTTGTATGTAATGCTTAGATTGTATACTGGTTTTTCTTCCATGCTAAACACTCCTTTAAAGTCACTTGAACATCATAGCATAAGGGAGAGCGGCGGATGGATGAATGTGGCGCTTTTTTGTCGTATGATAAGGCAAAAGGAGAGATAATATGAGTGAATTATCATTTATGGATAACGTTGAATCCAAAGGGTACGGCACTAAGAGTGAGATGTATTTAGTCTATCTAGACATAATGGGTAGATTTATGGACTATGAAATGGCCTACAAATATGTTGAAGGTAGTGCGAAGGTAGAAATAGAGTCAGCGACAGAACCAGGCCTGCATTTGTTACTTGAACCAATTATTTTACCTTCAATTGCAAATGCGATGTTTTTAGCAATTTACGGAGATTTTGAGGCATTTTTAAACAGGATATGTGTTGTCCACAGAAGCAACAACTCTTATACACTTGGCTACAGAGACCTTTATGGAAATGGAATCGAAAGAGCAGTTACATATCTTAACAAAGTTGTTGGATTAAAAGATATAAAGAAATCAATAGAGTGGAATGATTTAAGAGATTGGAACAAAATCAGAAACATCCTTGTTCACAATAATGGAGTAACACGGGATGAAAAAGACGCAGAAGCAATGAGAAAGTTGAAAATAAAGGCTGACAATGAATATAACAGAGTTTCAATGTCGATTGAAGATCTTGATAGATTTCATAATCTTATCGTACAATTTCTTATGAAATGCGTTTAAGCATTCTCCGGAGTGCTTCAGGCTGTCGACTTTGTCGACAGCCTTTTTAAATACTGAATTAGCCATCAAGATATTGTGTTGCTTTAATTAGAATACAACTAGATAAGCTGAAACAAAAAGACAAAAATCCCATTTCTGAAAAAATCTTTTGCGAAAAAAGAGTTTGTCTACACTCTGAAGCACTCTCTGGAGTGCTTTTTTCTATGGATAAAAAAGGAGGATGGAAATAATAAATGAACAAGTTGAAATGACAGAAAAACAAAAAGAGGATCTTCAAAAGTATAATTTAGTAGGCTCTTTTATGCAGGATTTATCCTGGGATGATGAATTAAATCATCTCAATTTGCGAGACGCGCGGAGGATTGCTGAATATATTGCTGATGCTTCGATGGAGGGATTAAAAGAAGGTATAAACCAGACGATGGCTAAACTTGCTCCACAAAAAGCAAAAAAAACCCTGACAGCGGATCAGCAATTCCATCAGATGCAAACACAAAACATCCAAGAGGAAATGGAAGCGAAGATCAGAGCGGTGGATAAACCGGCTTCGCCACTTTAAAAATTCAGTGAGCCATTCTAAAGACAGGAGGCTGGCGGTGATGTGACATGGTCAATTGGAATGAAATCAGAATAGAATGGGAAACAACCAAAATCACACTTGCTGCATTAGCGGAAAAGCATGATGTGAAAATCGGTACCTTAAAGAGCCGAAAAAGCCGTGAAGGATGGTCTAGGGATCCGACGAGAAAGGATGCAACCAAAAGTGAAAAGGTTGCAACCATTGATAAAAAGGATGCAAACAAAAAGAAGGGTGCACCCGTTGGTAACTCTAATGGGAAAGGCAATAAAGGCAACAAAACAGCAGCACCCCCAAAACGAAACTCAAACGCTCAAAAGCACGGCTTCTTTGCGAAGTTTCTGCCGGAGGAAACGCTTGAGATTATGGACAGCATGAATGAGTTTTCTGCCGCTGATTTGATCTGGCAGCAGATACAGATTCAGTATGCCGCAATCATTCGAGCTCAAAAGATTATGTGGGTTGAAGATAAGAATGAAATGATCAAGGAGCTCAAAAAAGAGAAAACGGAACTTGAACTAAGCCGTGGAAAAAACGGAGAAATTGAGACAATGCCTTCTTTTGTGGAGCGAGAATACGAATTTCAATTCGCTTGGGATCGGCAGGCTACTTTCTTGAATGCTCAATCCCGTGCAATGGGTGAACTGCGCAACTTAATCAAGCAATTTGACGAGTTGGCCCATATTCACGATGAACGGCGCTTGAAATTGGAACAGATGCGTGTGGGGATTGATAAAGTAAAAGCCGAGGTTGAAAAACTGAACGGCAACCAGGATGAGGGTCCAATCGAAATATTCATCAAGAGAAAGCAGGCGGGCTTATGATTGAAAAAGAAGTGAATCCGCGTTTTGAAGACTTTCTGTTTGACTGGTCAACGAAATTTCAGTTCCTTGTCGGTGGCTATGGTTCATCGAAGAGCTATCATGTTGCATTGAAATTCATTTTGAAGCTGTTAGAAGAAAAGCGAACGGCTCTCGTTGTGCGTGAGGTATATGATACACATCGCGAATCAACCTTTTCCCTTTTAGAAGAGATCGTGATTGATCTGGGACTTGATCATAAAATCAAATGCGGTTCATCACCGATGCAGATCCGCTTCCCGAATGGCAGCAAGATCATATTCAAAGGGATGGATAAACCAGCCAAATTGAAGTCGATCAATAATGTGTCGCTCATTTGGTTAGAAGAGTGTTCAGAAATCAAGTATGCCGGGTTCAAGGAGTTGATTGGACGCTTACGGCATCCGTCATTGCCGCTCCACATGATTCTTTCGACGAATCCGGTCAGTAAATCGAACTGGACGTACAAACATTTCTTTAAGGATGAAAAGAAAAAGGTTTATGTGCTGGATGACGAACGGCTATACGAGGAAAAGACGATTGTTACGAACAATACGTACTATCATCATTCTACCGCTGACGACAATCTTTTTTTGCCGAGCAGTTACATTGAACAGCTGGAAGAAATGAAAGCCTACGATCCCGACCTTCACCGAATTGCCCGAAAAGGACAGTTCGGTATTAATGGGACAAGGGTATTCCCTCAGTTTGAAGTGCAGAATCATGATGCAGTCATGGCAGCTATAAGCAGCATTCGTCGACCGCTCCTGCGAAATGGTATGGACTTTGGTTTTGCGGACTCATATAACGCACTGCTTCGGATGGCCGTTGATCGTGAGAACTTGATCCTCTACATTTACTGGGAGTATTACAAAAACCAAACAGATGATGAAGATACCGCGAAAGACATCGTAGCATTTCAAAAGAATCGATGGGAAATACGAGCAGACAGTGCAGATCCGAAAACCATTTCTTATTTCAATAAAAAAGGTTTTCGTGTGAAGGCTGCTAAGAAGTTTCAAGGTTCACGGCTCCAATATACAAAGAAAATCAAACGGTTCAAAAAGATTATCTGCTCCGATCAGTGCCCAAGCACAATAGATGAGCTGAAATATTTAACGTTAGCTGTCAATAAGGATGGAGAAGTGATTGAAGATCAATTCAACATCGATCCGCACACGTTGTCGGCTATTTGGTATGGGCTTGATGATTATGAGGTCCAGGACTTAAAGCGAGCTTATTAAGGGGGGAACGAATGACGATTAAATGGAAAAAGTTTAACGGAGAAGTGGTAAAAGAGTGGCACGGAGACATTGAATATCATCGTGACTTATATAAAGGTGATCATGCAAAGCTATTTTCACGTGCCAAAGAATTGATTGAAAAAGGTGAGATTACTGACCGGCTGATTAAGGGGCCTGTGAATGCTCAGAACGTGAAAACGCCTTATATTACGGCGAACATCTCAAAGCTAATTGCTGAAATCCCTGCCACACTTGCGGCACGTTCTATTGGTGAAATCAAGTCCTCATTACCAGCTGACGAATTGCAAAATGAAAAGGTGAATGAAAAGACAGACAATGCTATTGATGGACCGAAAAGTGGTGTGAACAGTAAGATTACGCATACACAAACTGAACTGATTGAGCAAATTACAAAAAACAGCAAATTGGATTTCGAACATTGGTCTAACATCGTTATGAACCAAGTGGATGGCGGCATTGTCGGTGTTCCTGTGAAGGACGAGGACGGCGTACGAATCGATTTTAAGATGAGAGATGTATATTTTCCTCATGAGGATGGAAAAGGTGCTGATTTAGGCTTTATTCGCAAGCTAGGTGAAGACTTGGATGAATACTTTCATGTATATCGGGAGCGGATCGAAAAAGGGCATTTAAGAGTGACGAATATTCTTTATTCCATCGACGATAGTGATGAACTTGAACAAGTGGAAGATTCATTGGCGCTTGAATTGCTAGGCATTGAAGAACTAGAAACTAAGTATACAGGCCGCTCCCATTTACTGATTCACTACTGGGCAAACGAAAAGACCATGCTTAATCCACTTGGTCGCTCCTGTCTAGAGAACCAAGGCAGTAAGCAGGATGATATTAACTGGACACTAACACGCAACGGCATCACATTCGAGCGAAACGGCAAGCCTCGAATTGCCGTTTCGAAAGAAGTAATGGAACGTTTGGAGCAGCTTGCGTATGAGAGATACGGCGATGAAAGCAAAATAGATCACCGTGATTTAGAATTGACGACGTTTGATGAAAAAGGAAAAGCACTTGAAGTGATTCAGATTGACATTAGCCAAATTGGTGACATCCAATGGGTAAAAGACTTGATGAAAACAATGCTTATGGAGACACGAACATCTGAAAAGGCGGTCGATTTCTATTTAGCAGAAGGAAGCGGTGGCTCACAGTCAGGTGTTGCAAAATTCTATGACTTGTTCGTGTCGTTGACAAAAGCAGAGCAGATTTTGAAAGAGTACGTGGCGTTTTTGAAAGGATTATATGAAGGCGCTTTATGGCTGCTTGAAGATGATGATGAAGCGGTCATTATTGAAGAGCCAGAAATCACTGTACTGGATATGGTGCCTGTCAGTCGCTTTGAAATGGTTGAGAAGAATAATGCGGAGTATGCTGCAGGTACCGCTTCCCTTGAAACGACCGTCCGCCGGAACAATCCATATGCGTCAGAAGATTGGATTGAAAATGAAATCACACGCATTGAAGAGGCAAAACAGATGGATAACAGTACATCCTTGCTACGTGGCAGGCAGACACTTTTAAACTTGAATGATAACCGTGATGCTAACGGAAATATTGCGAGTGATGAAGAATGAACCTTGAGCAACTATTAAAAGCATTCTCAGAAGTGTTGTTCATCGTTTTCCAAGAAGTCGTCACCATCGATGACATCCTTAATGATAAAAAGAAGGCAGCGCTCCTAGCGTCCATTCTAGCTGCTCTCGATGATTTACAAGTGGCCACAGAAGAAGTGTTGCCGACTGAACTAGCATCAGCGTACATGAGTGGATTAAACGAGGCACAATCAGCGTTGCAGGAACTCTTAACGTCTGCCCCTTTAAGTCCAACGGCCAAAGCGATTGCTGCAGCAGTAAAAACAAAGCCAGTTATTCAAAATCACATTCATTTGAACGCACTTGACGAAATCGTTAGCGACACAATGAGTGATATGGCAGCCGCTTTCCGTACAGCAAGGGAAAGTGCTATTACGACGATAGACAACACACTTGAAACGGTACGTCAGGAAATTGCATCGGGTGTGATCCAGGGCGAACACAGCAAAATAGCAGCAAAGCGGGTTGCAAAAGAATTCGCTGAGTCGGGTATGACCTCGTTTATCACAAGAGACGGTCGGCGACTACCGCTAGATTTTTATGCTCGGACAGTCACTCGAACAAAGATCCGGACAGCCCATGTGACAGGAGCAGAGAATCGCTATACAAATGCGGGTGTTGGATTGGTTAAAATTACAGGTTCTTATCCTACGTGTGACGTATGTGCTCGTCATCGTGGATTGGTTGTCAGTTTGACTGGTGAACATGAGGGATATCCAACTAAAGCACAGGTACCATTGCCGCCGTTTCATCCAAATGATCGTTGTGGTGTATCGCCTTTTCTTCCCGAATTTGGTGATGACGACGAAGAAGCAAAAGCCCGGTGGCGTAACTTTGATCCCGATGAGGATACAAGGACTCCCTCTCAGCGTAGAGCGTATGAAAAAGAGCAGGAGATTCGCCGTGTTGCTCGACAGGAAGCAAAGGCATATGAAAAAATGAGGGCGGCATTAGGTGACAAGGCACCGAAAACGATGGGAGCATATAGGCGGATGAAGAGAAAAAATGATAACAAGTGGCAGCAATTACAGAGTGAGTATTTGAATGCTGTTCGGTCAATATGATCGTGATTATAAGAAAAGTGGTTGCTTTATCCTCTAAAAAAGGTTTATCTAAAAATAAACTAAAATAGGGGGATTATCTTAATGCGCGAAACTCATCATCATACATTCAGCACAGTGGATTATGAATGGACTGAACAAAATGTGTTATTCGTTAAAGTAAACGGATTTGACGCTGGGAGAGGAAAAGAGTTTGAGGGAGTTGTGAAATTTATAGAGGGTGTACCTTTTGGTGATTTAATTCATGTTCAAAAATCATCATTGTCAACAAGCTGTAGGGGAGCACTCCGCGCTTATCTATTGAATAGATATCATAACAAAGACTTTAATTAAGGTTAGAAACAGCATTCTTATAGGGATGCTGTTTTTTTGTCCAAACCGATGATGACAATAAAAGCATTCGAGCAGACAAACATTTTTGCCTGCTTTTTTTATGTGAAAAAAGCAGAGATGAAAGGAGAGCGATTATGTTTACTTATTTAAAAGCATGGTTTCACGTATTGCTATTTTTGTTCAAGATGTCAAAAAAGCCAGCTCCTTCTGCTGTGAAAGAAGAGGATTTATTGAAACTGGATCTTCAGTTCTTTGCGGATGACGATCCTGAAGATGATCCAGAGGACGACCACGAGGATGATCCAGATGATGATGTACCAAACCTGGATGAATTGCTGAAAGACCCGAAATTCAAAAAGCAATACAATGCGAAGCTGAAAGATCAGTTAGGCAAACGAATGAGCAAGTTTAAAGATGTTGATCCAGAAGAGTATCGCCGACTCAAAGAACAGGCAGGCGATAAAAAGGACAAAAAAGAGGACAATGCGGGCGATGATGCCGCTCGTAACGACCAAAACGAAAAACGCCTCCTACGTGCGGAACATAGAGAAAAAACCGCTCTCGTCAAAGAATTTGCGGTTGATAATGGCCACAATCCGAAACTGCTTGCTCGTTTAATCAACATCGATTCGATTGAACTTGATGAGGATGGAAATGCGGATAACTTGGACGAGCTATTTGAAGAGCTTGAAGAAGAATTTCCCGAATACTTTTCTCTGCAAGACGATGATGACGACGAGGAAGATCCGCCGAAGAAGAAAAGTCGCTTCAATTCGGTGCCGAAACAAAAAACCAATCCGAAGAAGAAAGTTGATCCACATGAAGCAGGTCGACAAAAGGCGCTTGAACGACATCAAAAAAAGGAGGATAAACGATGAATTTGCAACCGCGTAAAGGTGAGCCGATTTTCGGTCAAAAAGAATTCATGCGAAATACACAAGGCATGGAAGTGAAAACAGCAGGTGCAACTTTGTTGGCAACAGATTTCACTGCAGGCACTTATGTAAAAGCAGGAACAGCAGTTTTTAAAGGGGTTGATGGCCTTTATCATCCTGTCGCTGTTGATACTCCAGCAACAATGGAAGGCGCAGGATTAACAATGCATGATGTGAAAATCATCTCAGGTTCAAACCCAATTGTCGGGATTTTAGCAGCGGGACATCCGCGTGAATCTCGGTGTACAGGTGTTACAGATAATTTCAAAGTAGCGGTTAAGGGCCGCATTGTATTCGATATTTAACAATAGGAAACTGAGGAGGAGATACAATGCCATTACATTTAGATGAATTTCAAAAAGCTGTATTTCAGGGTTATGTGGAAAATGTTCCGCCGCAACGTGATTATATGTTGAAAGCATTTTTGCCGATTGAACCAATTTACGATATTGATTTCGCATATAACATTATTAACGGGCAATATGCGCCAGCTGCGTCAATCACAGGATTTAGTGCAGCCGCTCCATTACGCGACAAAAAAGAACTTTCTCAAGCATTCGGATCAGTGACAAAGGTTCAACATGCTTTCCGGTTAGACGAACGTGAAATCTTGAAGTTTAATGCACCTCGTTCATCTCAGGAACAAGCAAAAGTGATTGATTATGTCTACAACAGTACAGATGAATTAATTGTCGGCGTGGATGATTTAGAGGAATTTATGCGTGCTCAAGTGCTATATACAGGCGAATTAAAATATGACGACGATGAAGAGGATATTCATATTGATGTTTCATTTGACATCCCAGTAGAAAATAAGGTGACAGCAACGGTTGTATGGAGTGATCCATCTTCCAAACCATTGGCTGATCTTCAAGCTGCTGTTAAGCAGTTCCAGTCAAAAAATCAACGCAAAAAGCCTATTGTGATGCATATGACATCGGCAACAGAAGCAAATCTGCTTCAAAATGAACAGATTCGGGTGCAAGTGTATGGTCAAAACAATGGTGGTCGATTGTTAACGCCTAGTGATGTACAAACTGCCTTAACCGCACTTCGTTTGCCACCATACGTGATTAATGATGATGTGGTTAATCTTTATGGACAAGGTGAAGTGCCTCTGTTAGAAGATGGAAAGGTTGTTCTCCTTGGGGATGCGCTTGGTAAGACTTATATGGGTCCTACAGCAGAAAAAGGGCATCAAACGGGTAAATTTATCGCACCAAAAATTGAAAATGATCCGCCACAGCAGACAGTTCGCGTTGGCGAAACAGTATTTCCAGCATTACAAAAGCCGCAAGCCATCGTCATTTTGTCTGTATGAGGGGGGTAACCAGTGAATATTGAAGTGAGACTGCAGGATAATATGGTGCTGAATGCCACGAAAGAAGGGTATTCAGCTTCCACATTAGCAGAAGAATTGAATGATCAAACGAAAGTGATGAAAGCGATCGGTGATGTGATTGTCAACCTGAATACGATCACTGTCATTCTCCCAGCGGAACGAGACAGCTCGCTCCATAACATTGAGTTGCTGCTCCAACAGGGTACACCTCTCACGGCAGAGGTTGATCCCTATGTGGCTGCATCGTTGGCCGAATCATTAAACGACAACAAAAAAGTGCTGCTGGCAATCGGTGATTTGGTTGTTAATCGTCGAGCTGTTTTACGAGTTACGTCAAAATCTGCATGATAAACAAAATTAAAGGAGGGTACTTGCCATGCCAAAATATATTTCAAATGCCTATTTGGCACACGCAGGAAAAATCGTGCAGCCGGGCGAACCACTGGAACTGACAGAGGAACAAGCGGATCGTCTGGGTGATAAAGTTGAACTGTCAGAGGAAACGCAGCTTGGCGAAAAAACGGTTTCTGAATTGAAAGAAGAAGCGAAAGCGAAAGGCATTGAAGGCTATGTGAAGATGAAGAAAGATGAACTCATCGATGCATTAGCTAAGCCAGCTCCAGAAGGTGCAACAGAGCCCTTTACTGATGACACTGAACAAGAGTAGGTGAGCAAATGGTATTTAGTGAGATTGATGCATATTTGCACAGTCTTTTTTATACGGATGCTTACACCGAACTGCCGGCAGATATCCGTGAAAAGATTGCGTTCACAGCAGAGGACATGCTGATAAATCACTACGATGAAGCGCTATTGACGCCGAAAATAATCGGTATTCAAACTCTTTATATGATTGAGGGAGAAGCCGAGGAATTTGCGAAGTTCAAGCGGCATGGCGTAAAATCGTTAGGTTTAAAAGGGATGTCTTTTTCATTTGAAGGAGGCAATATCTCTCCGGAAGTCGTGGCACTCATTGAAAAAGCACAGGCGGCCTTACAGCCGAAAAAACGTGCGAGTGCTAGGAGGTTGATTTAATGCCGAAACCGCCAATGAATGACACCATTTACATTTATGATGCGTTTACTGGAAATAGTGAACATTATGATCAATCATTAGTGGACGATTACGGTCGGCCAAAATTCAAAGATCCACGAACATCAAAAGCGCGAGTGCAGCCGGAGTTAAAAGTCATTACCACACCGGATGGTGAAAACTTTGAAAGTGTTTTGACGATTGATATTCCACCAGAAACGTTTATACAACGCGGCCATGACATAAATTGGACAGACCGGTTTGGCCAAGATATTAAGGGACGCATTTCAGAAGTGGAAGAAACCCTTAATTTTAGCGGAACAAAAGTCTATTTTCGTACTGTTTATGTCGGCAAGCCGCCGCCAAGGTGATCAGTATGCCGAATGACAGTTTTATCCGTATTGAGTGGGACGGATTGCAGGAACTTGAACGCGTGCTGGAAAACGTAGAGAACAACGTGGATGGCATTATTAAAGAAGAATATACCCGCTATGGATTATTGGTTGAATCTGGCGCCAAAGCACTCGTGCATCAAGATGAAGGCGATTTGGAAGCATCGATCCATGCCAACACTGCTTCCCTTACGGGCGATAAAGTTGAAGTCATAGTCGGTTCCAACATGGTGTATGCCTTACGGCGGCATGAAGAGCCTTATCGGTCAGGATTGCATGACAAGTATGATAATGGGGCGAAATTCCCCGATTACTATAATACTGGACGCGGTGTGCGGACCCGAGCCAAACCATTGTGGCGCGGATTTCAACCAGGGCGCAAGTATCTCGAAAATGCGATTCAAGCGACGGCAGCTGAGTTCAATGGCACAAACGACCGTATTTTACGCCGCATAATAGGTGATGAAACATGATACAGAAATACTTAAAAGACGTGCTGGCACCGCTATTCCCGAGGTTACAGTGGACGATGGATTATCGACAAGCGGATGATCATACTGGCACCGTCTATTCGGAGGGTGGCAGGGCACCAGACAAGTACGAAACAGGTATTCGTCGACCTTCTTACATGATCTATATTAGATCAAGTGACTTTGCTTATGCAGAGCAGGTAGCTTGTGACGTAGTGGATACACTACACCGGACAGCGAATGTGTTGGTGACAATTGAGGAAAAAGACGAATATGAGAACGTGGTCGGCTCAAAAGCCTATCGCGTTCTTTTTATGTCCGCAGTATCCGAACCAAACCGGATCGGTGTCATCGAAGGCGTGATGGAATGGTCGGCTAATTTTGATGTAACTTTAAGGGAGGAAAAATAAATGAAAATTCCATTTGGGTTAGCTGATTTTACAATTGGCGAAGGTGTAGATGCAATTAAATTTGATGGTGTAGTTGGATTCCAGGCAGATGGTGGTGAGGTTACACTATCTCCGTTACTGTCCGATATTAACATCGCTGATTTTGGTGATTCTCTTTATGATCAGTATGTAATGGGGTACGAAGGTGGTGTCACCATTGTCGCGGCAGAAGATGATATTGACACATTAGAATTGGCGATGTCTTATACAGAAGCTATCACAGAAACAGTCGGCGGCGAAAAAGTAGGGCTGATGGATGCAAAGATCGGCACATCCTTACGTGCAAAAGGCCGTAAAGTTACGATTCACCCGCGTATTATGGGAGCGGATAAATCGTCCGACATCGTCATTTACAATATGGTATCAAATGGTGAATTTTCGCGTTCTTTCGCAAATGAGCAAGGCAATGTGAGTGTAACGCTCGCTATGTTCCCGCGCGAAGGTATGGACGTAAGCAAACCAGGTAACTTCTTTTACATTGGCGGTACCGATCCGAATGCAACACCATAATTAAGGGGGCTCAATGCCCTCTTTTTCATTTGAAAACAGGTTTCTAATATAAGGAGGAATTTTTATTATGACAACGCAAGTCACACTCAAAATCAAAGGTGAAGATGGCCAAGTAACAAAAGTGCAACACGAAGTGGAAGAAATTAATTTGTTCCAGTTTGAAGAAGTGATGAAATCTGTAAAAGACATTTTTACTGAAGTACAGGGAGACGAAGCGTTGAAAACAATGTTCTCTGACCTTTTTGATGGGACAGCAGATGCAGAAGATGAAGAAGTGAAGCAGCGCATTGACGAACGATTTATCCAGAATGCAATCGGTTCATTTGAAACACTGGCAGTACATATGCCGACGAAAGCGTTCAAACTACTTTCTGTCTTGAGCGGCATTGAATTAAAAACGTTACAGCAGCAAAAAGTGAATGATGTATTCGATATTTATGATGCAGTTGTGGAAGAAAATGATCTTCAAAAACTATTTAATCGTGCAAAAAAGTCTTTGGCAGCCACGAAAGTGAAGCTGGCATTCATGAAGAAGGTCAAGCAAGTGACGGAATCAGTATCAGTGAAGCTGTAATTTTTCAATTATCTGAGCGACTGGGTGGACGAACAGAAGTCATTCGAGCACCGGTGATTGAATTACTCGGTCATATGCTTATGGATAAGGAAGAAAAGGAAGCGAAAGCATCCGCACAGCAAAATAAGACCTGGATCCATTATCTCATGCTTCAGTATTCCAAGCCGTCATTTGGAGAAGAGAAACCAGCAGCACAACAAAACAGGCAGAAATTCGAAGAGGCGATCAGGCCGAAACAATCGAAAGCCACAGCGCCTGTTCAAAAGCAGGTTTGGGATTTTAAGTTGCTTGATCAGTTGAAAGTACAGCAGAAAGGAGGTTGAAAAATGGCAGGAAACATCAGAGAAATAAGCGCCGTCTTTAGTGCCAATGCGACAGGAATACGCTCGATCATCCGTAAAATCCGAAATGATCTTCGTGATTTAGGTCATACTAGCGTCGCGTCTACTAGCCAAGCAAATGACCATTTCGGCGAATTGCAACAGCAAGTCGAATCGGTACAAAATATACTTTCTGGTGGATTTGATGCAGGTAACAGCCGCTTACAGGAATTAAGCCGAACTGCTGAAGAAGCAGGCAGAGAACTGCGACAGACAGGACATTTAGGGGCAGCGGCACAGGTGGAATTACAACGTGTGCTGGCAGAATCTCGTGATGATTTGGCTCGACTAGGCGACGAGGGGACGGAATCATCTAACCAAATTCAAGCCTCTCTCCGTGATTTAGATCGTATTTTCAGAGATATGAACACTAACAATCCAATTGATGATATCGTCGATGATCTAAACGATATGGATCAGCAAGCCGGGCATACGGAAAGTACAATGGATCAGTTGCGGCGTACAGTTTTAGACGCATCTATTGTCGGACGAGCCTTAAAAATGTCATTAGTCCTACTAGCACCCGCTGCTGTTCCAGCCATTGCTAGTGTGACAACAGGCGTGATGGGTTTGGTGTCAGCATTAGGAGCGGCCGCTGCAGGTGCTGTCGGTTTTGGTACTGTTGCTATTCCAACGCTCATGGGCATTTTTGAAGCGCAAGAAGAAATTAATAAAGCACAGGAGAAGCTGGCCGCTGCTACAACGCCGGAACAGCGGGCAAAAGCACTGCTGGAACTAAAAGCGGTACAAGCATCATTGACGGATGAACAGCAGAGAGCTTTGGATGCACTTACTGAATTTACCGACTACTTTGAAGAACTTCGCTCCTCATTCGAGCGTCCGGTATTCGACATCTTTACACAGGGTTTACGGACACTACAATCATTGTTGGAAATGTTTAAACCGGCCATTGAAGGTTCCGTTCAAGCAGTAGACAGCCTGATGAAAAGCCTTGATCGTACCTTACAGACGAAAGACATAGAATCATTCTTTGGTTTCCTTTCCAGCCGAGCCGGGCCCGCGTTAGAAAGTGTCGGGCAGTCAATTGGCTATCTTTTACGTGGCGTATTGAATCTCATGGTGACGTTTAATGAGCAAGGAAAAATAATGGAGGCTGGTCTTCTTAACCTAACAAAACGCTTTTCAGAGTGGACAAGTATATTAGGGCAGACGGAAGGGTTTAAAGCATTCATTGATTATTCTAATAAAAATACTCCGGTCCTACTCAATTTACTTTCTAACCTGTGGAGCATTTTGAAAGATGTAGTGATCTTTCTTGCGCCGATCGGTCAGGAAATGTTGAAACTATTAGTCATCATTACAAGTTTCATTAAAGGCATTACCAATGTAGCAAAGTCCTTTGCGCAGTGGGAAGGATTTATTCCTATACTCTACGGAATAACTACAGCATTAGTAACATATCGAACAATTATGTTAGCGGCTGTAATGGCCACTGCAGCTGCTGATTTGGCAAAGAAAGCGTACACAGCCACAATGACAGTGTTAACGAGAGTTATTGGAGCCGTACGAGCGGGGCAACTATCGCTTAATGCAGTAATGGCAGCTACACCAATTGGTTTGGTTATTGCTCTTATTGCTGGCTTAGTTGTCGGACTGATCGCTGCATACAAACATTCCGAAACGTTCCGAAACGCAGTTAATAACGCGTGGGCAAGCGTGAAAAACAGTGTATCGTCTGCTATCAATTATTTAAAACCGCTTATGCTGACCATGTGGGATGGTGCTTTGCTTGGTTTAGGCAAGCTGAAAGCCATAGGACCGATCATTGTGTCCGCCTTTAAAACTGCGATAGATACATCTGCAAACTTTATCTGGGGACTTGGCGATAAAATCGGCGGCCTATTGGGCGAAGGGTTAAAAGAAAAAGCAGGTTCTGTTGTTCGTGGGTTTGTCGAACAATTAAAAGCAGGTTTTTCAAGTGTTGGAGGCGTTATTTCACTTCTTGCTCCTGCCCTAACAGCCATTGGTTTAACACTACTAGGTGTGACCGGCCCAATCGGCTTGGTTATCGGGGCGATTGTGAGCTTCATTGGCTTCTTGTATCGATTATCGAAGACGAATGAAGACGTCCGAAATGCACTCCAGGGTGCATGGAAAGGGATTCAATCCATATTTTCATCTGCTGTCAGTGCAATTCAGCCAATCATTCAGGCATTCGCAACCAGCTTCGGCCAGCTTGCCCAAGAACTAGGTCCGGAATTTTCGAAAACGGGTCAAGTCGTTAAAGAAAGTTTTGCCGAATTACAACCAGCCTTTTCAGAATTGGGCTTGGCGTTCGGCGAATTAATAACAGAACTCGGCAACGTATTCAGCAGTTTAATTTCAACCGTTCGTCCTATCGTTTCAGAGATCGTGACAACATTTCTACCTTCATTAGCAAGTGGTTTTGTTTCGCTCGTTACTCAAATTGTGCTCCTTCTTCTGAATGTGGCCCAAACGATTCTGCCCATGTGGCTGAGTGCAGTGCAAGCGGTGTTCCCAGTTATCTTAAGCATCGTTCAGTCTGTTCTGCCCATTATAATTGATCTGATTAAGGCCATCATTCCAATTTTGCTTAATATCATTCAAACAGTGTTCCCTGCACTTTTAGGTGTGGTTCAAACGATCTTTCCTGTAGTACTTAAGATTATCCAGGCGGTGCTTCCAGTAGTCGTTACCATGTTGAAATTGTTAATCGGTGTTGTCCTGGAATTGGTGAAAACCGTTTTACCGATGATTTTAACGGTCATTTCAACGGTGCTTCCAGCATCACTTAAAATAATTCAAATGGTGATTCCACTTGTTGTAGGGATTCTTAAGACAGCAGCAAAAATTATTACAGGTGTTTTAATCCCGGCGATTAAATTAATATTACAAATTGTCCAAGCCGTGTTCCCAGTTATTATGACCGTGATCAAAAACGCACTGAACATTATCACCAACGTGATTCGTCTATTTATTGCTGTATTAAAAGGTGATTGGAAAAGTGCGTGGGATGCCGTTAAAAACATCCTGACAGCTGCTTGGAACATAATCAAATCAGTTATTCAAGGCGTGCTCAATGTGATCGTCGCTATTTTTAAAGCAGCATGGAGCATTATTAAAAGTGTCACGACAACTGTATTCGAAGGGATTAAATCCTTCTTAAAAGGTTTATGGGATAGCATTAAAACGCTTATCTCGACGGCAACCGGAAATATCAAAGATGGCATTGTTAAGGCATGGGGCACCATCAAGGATAAAACAACTGAAATTTTCACTGGTATTAAAAAGACGTTGTCCGGCTTGTGGGATGATATTGTGGATGGTGCGAAGAAATTACCGGGTCGCATTGGCGATGGTATTAAAGGTATGGCTGATGGCGTGATGACCGGAGTAAAAGCGCTTGCTAACAAACTCGAAAAAGGTTTGGAAAAGGGAATAAACCTTGCAATTGACGGCATTAACTGGGTTCTTGATAAAGTTGGTGTATCAAAAGACAGTCAGTTGAAACACGTCGATATTAAAGCTTATGCAAAAGGAACGAAAGGTCATCCAGGCGGACCTGCATATGTTGGAGACAGTCCACAGGGCGGAGACGGCCCTGCCGAATTGATTGGCACACCGGATGGAAAAACATATCTTTCGCCTGCGAAAAAGACGCTCATACCAAACCTACCTAAAGGCTCATGGGTTATGCCAGGCAAGCAAACGAAAGCTTTATTATCCAGTATGCCAGCCTACAATGGCGGCGTGGGTGAATGGGTTGAAAAAGGAAAAGAAGCTGTTTCGTCTGCTGTAACGAAAGTGAAAGATTTGGCGCTCGATGTATGGTCCTACATTGAAGATCCATCGTCGTTAATGAAGAAGGTCTATGATCATTATGCTGTTGATATGGGTGTCAGCGGATCATTTGGTGACATTGCAAAAGGCGGCCTAGGGATGCTCAAAGACAAAGCGGTTGATTGGGTAGCCGGTCAGTTGCCACAACTCGGCGGTTGGGATTTCGGAAGCGCCTTTACGCGTACGTCAGGATTTGGTATGCGTTGGGGGAAACTTCACGCAGGGGTTGACTATGCGGCACCTATGGGCACACCGATTAAATCACAATCTGGCGGGAAAGTAGTCTTCTCCGGACCGCGGGGCGGTTATGGCAATGCCGTCATTGTTGAAAGTGGTGGAATGCAGTATCTCTACGGTCACAACAGCGCAAACCTAGTAAAAGCAGGCGACACGGTATCTAGAGGACAAACGATTGGGCTTGTCGGAAGCACGGGCGACAGTACCGGACCGCACGTTCATTTCGAAATCCGTCAAAATGGAAAAGCGATTGATCCAGATTCCATAGGTGGCTTTGACTTTAATGGATTTGGCACGAATTATAGCGGCAACGGGGCACAAATGGCACGACAGGCGATCACGCAAGCGCTGAAAATGCTTGGTAAACCGATGACGTTACTTGATCCACTCATGAAAATTGCGGATAAGGAATCCAGTTTCAATCCAAATGCAATTAACAAGTGGGATATTAACGCACAGCGCGGTGATCCTTCTATCGGTCTTTTTCAAATCATTGGGGAAACATTTAATCGCTGGAAGTATCCTGGCCACAATAACAGACGGAATCCGCTAGACTCCGCATTGGCTGCTATTCGATATATGGATGGTAGGTACGGCGGTGTTCTCAATCATCCGGGTATTAAATCCATGATGCGTGGTGGTGGATACAAGCCGTATGCAGAAGGTGGGGAGATTAACAGTCCGCATCTTGGTTTAGTTGGGGAAGCGGGACCGGAGATCATTATTCCGTATGCGCAGCGGTTCCGTAAAAGAGCGCTGGAATTATGGCAAACAGCAGGTGAAAAACTCGGTGCTTTCAAAACAGCTGCTGCAGGTAAAGTCCAAGAAGTAACGGGAGCACTCAGCATTCCTGCTTATGCAACGGGTGTGGGTAAAGTAACCGGAGCTGTGAAAGGACCTGTGGTACCTACTACAAAAACACCGGCGGTTCATACCATGAACTATATCGTGAAAGCCGGAGATACACTGACGGCTATTGCGAAAAAATTCAAAACGACTGTGTCAGACTTAGTCAAACTGAACAAAATTAAAAATCCGGATGTAATCAAAATTGGTCAAAAGCTGATCTATGGCATACAGGCTGCAACGGGTACCGGCAGCAATAAAGGGACTGTCAAACAAGAAGCACCAGTTGTGGATCGACGCCCGACTTATGTGAAAAAAGTAGAGTATCTTGCTCAGAAAACGAGTTCCGCTGGAGCTGAAGCAAAAATCAGAAAAGCGCTGTCTGATCAGTTAATTAAAATCGAAAAAGAAGAAGCAGATAAAATTAAAGCGATTAAGGATAAAGCCTCGAAAGCGAAGCGGGATCTCACGCAAAAAGAAAAAGAAGCTGTTTGGAAAATTCGAGAGGATTACGGGAAGAAAGAAGTAGCAGCTGAAAAGGCGGCCGCGGCTCAAATTACAGAGTTGTCTAAAGCAAGCGCGGAAGAACGGCTAAAAGCGATCGATGACTATGTTGCCCGCGCGAAAGAAGAAAATCGTCTGACATTGATGGATGAAATTGCAACGTATCGTGAATCCATGAAATATTTCAAGAAAAACTCTGTGGAGTCCATTGTGGCAGAAAAACGCTTGAATGAAGCGAAGAAGCGACTGCATGATGAATTGATGTCGATGAAAGATGAGTATTTGGCAAAGGTGAAGGAAGTCAATGATCGTGTAATGGAAGAAGAGCGCCGGCTTAACGCAGAATATGAAAATGCGGTAACAGACAGGACCAATGCGTTGAAAGGATTCGCTGGATTATTCGATGTAGTAGAACGTCCAGAAGAAATCGATCCGGAGACGTTGCTTGAAAACCTTCACAGTCAGGTTTGGACACTAAACAATTTTGACAGCAACCTTGATATTTTAGCAAGCCGCGGTGTGGATGAAGCCCTGATTAAAGAGTTGCAAGAAATGGGGCCACAAGCGTTAGCGGAGATCAAAGCGCTTAACGATATGACGGATTCTGAATTAACTCAATTCGAGGGTCTGTGGAGTGAAAAATCACGGATTTCCCGCGACCGTGCCACGCAGGAAATGGAAGGCATGCGCCTAGATACAGTGATGGAAATTCAGAAACTTCATACGGAAGCAGAAGCAGAACTACAAGCGCTTAATAAAACGTTTGAGGAACAGGTCGCGGGGTTGAAAACGGTCGTGACAGAAGGTTTTAATCCACTGGGCGCACAGCTAGTTGATATCGGTAAAAATGCGATACAAGGCTTGATTGATGGCATGAAATCTATGAACTCACCACTTGGCAGCATATCACGGGACCTTGCAGATACGATCAAAAAAGCCATCACAACGTCACTTGTAATTAAATCCCCTTCACGGTGGATGAAATACATGGTGGGTGAAAACATCGTACAGGGCGTGATCGATGGGATCGCAGGTATGGAACATAATGCAGTAAATACCGCGACTGCAATGGCTGATTGGTTTAAGCCGTCTATTTCTAGTGATGCATTCAGCGGTTTTCGCGGCTCGGTTAATTCATTTGAAGGTGTCATGATACAAACGACCGTGGAAATGAATAAAGAGGTTGTGGGCAGGTCTGTGGAGCCGATTGTATCCGATAGACAGCGTGGCAATTATCAAAATGCAAAGATTGTGAAAGGTCTGTGGTAACTATGTGGAATTCGCCTTATAATCTCATCATTGAGCGGCAGAATGGCGAGCGCTATGATTTGTATGATAAAGGGATCGTCACGAAACTATTTCAAATAGAGTCGCCGTCTCCGCGTCATGTCCGTGAAGAACTAGACGGAATGGATGGTTTTCTTGAAGGTGAAACACTATATGAAGGCCGCTCTATGCGTGGAGAATTCTTCATGGTGGCAAAAGATACGTTCGATAGAGCACGAAATGAGATTTTTCGGTTGTTTAGTAGCCGAGAAGCTTTTTTTATCACCAAAATGTCAGAACCGTACAAGCGTTGGAGTGTTAAAACAGATTCACCGTACGTTATTAATCAGAGAGCTGTTATGGGTGATTTTTCAATTGAATTTACCTCGGCCTCGCCTTTTGCACAATCACCTGGCACAACGCTTAATTGGCCGGAAATGGAGCATTATTATGGTATTGGTGAGGGAAAGATCGATGCGTTCGATCCACCGATTCAATATGAATTTAACACCAGTTCTTTTTTTGTGTTCAATGATTCAGATGAAACGGTGGATCCGCGCAGCATGGAACTTAGAATCAAGCTGCAAGGAACACTCAATAATCCCATTATAAAAAATGTGACCACCAATGATGAATGGCAATGGAGCGGATCAGCATCGGCAGAGGAAGTCATTTTATTGGATGGCATCCAATCATTGAAAAACGGCCAAAGCATTTTCAACAATACAAATAAAAAATTAATCAGCCTAGCTCCAGGATGGAATGAATTTTCTATTACTGGCGCGGCTGATTTTTTAATCTCTTTTGATTTTCGGTTCTATTATCTTTGAAATGAGGTGGAAAAATGAACGTACAAAATAAGCAAACCATCACGATCGATATGCGGAGTAAATCCGTTGTGCCGGTGCCGTATTTTACACAGAATGACACGAATGTTTTGGAATTCATCATCAAAAATGATGGAGCAAATGCTGATCTTTCTAACATTGAACGAATCAACGCCGTTTATAAGCGACCGGATGGAATTGATATTTCAAGCTTATTAACCAATGTTGATAATATCATTATGTATGAGTTAGGTGCAGAAGAAATGGCAGTTCCAGGTTTCGGCGATCTTGAATTGCAATTCTACGCTGGGGAACAGCGTCTTACCACGTTAAAACTGAAAATATATTTTAGAGAATCTCTCGGCCCTCACTTTGAAAATGGATCGGGCTATCCGATGCTACAAAAGCTGTTTTTAGAAGTGGCGGAAGCTTCAGAGACAGTAACAGATGCCGGTAATTTTGCAATGGAGAAAGCGGCTGAAGCGGAGCAGGCCAAAGTAGTTGCGCTTGAAGCAGCTGACTCAGCCAAAAGTAATCCACTCATGCCAGTCGCTAACTTTGCAACCATTGCAACAACCTATCCTACACCGGCGACCGGAGACGAAACACAGACGCTGGACGATGGAAAAGTGTATCGATATTTGAATGGTTCGTGGACATATATTCGGGAATTAACACCGGGTCCAGTAGCTGCTCTTACTCAACAGTTAGCCGGTAAAGCCGACATCGATCCGGACTTTGCAACAGGGGGCTACGAGTTACCAGGGGAAGACACAAAGCTGTACCGTGTGAAAAGCAAAGGAATAACGCATACAGTTATGGAAATCGTATCACCGGAACCGAATGAGAACAATGGGAACGAAGCCACAATTGCCCTTATGCGTGAAGTAGACGGGGAATCGGGCGGCCCGGAATTTATGGACATTTACAATAACGGATATGTCGATTCCCGGCAGGCTGGGATCCGGATACAGGCGCGGGGCAGCGGGAAACTGCGCCCGTTTGTTCTTGATTATTTTGACGGTATTACCCGGACAGAAACCTTTAGATCGACACCGGAAGGGAAATCTTATTTTAAGGGTGATGTATACATAAACGGGAAAGCATTAAAGGCTGAAAACAATGAAGCGCCTTTTGATCCTGCGAATACGGAAGGCATAGTTTTACTGACAGGCTCTGATTTTGGTTCATGGGCAAAGCGATACGGTGATCGAATGGAGGTGGATACGGAACATATGCGGAACGCGCGTCAAGGTGTCAAAATCCTTATGGACATGGGAGATAGCAATATGACGGCCATTCGAAATAACAATTTGATGCCGATTGATCTTTCCCGAACGGAAACGATCCGCGTGAACCTGTTCGTGGTTAATGCTCACAATATTGTGGATCTTGAATTGTATTTTGCCGAGACAGCAGATTATACAAACTTCATTTCCTACCGAATCGGAGAGGGCAAACTTTCCGAGGGATGGAACGAGCTCATTATTGATACAGCTAGTTATATAGTCGAGGGTGTGGCCGACTTAAGCACGGCAAAAACATCTATGCAGATCCGGGCCATTCCGGCAGAAACAGGTGGCTGTGAACTTACTTTTGATAGCATGGTTGGCTACAAAAAAGGCAAGGCGAAAGCTATTTTTACGTTTGATGATGGTTGGTTATCGCAATATACAAAGGCGTTCCCGCTTCTTCAAGTACGCGGATTCCGGGGGAACATTGGGGTGGTACCTACTTGGATAGATGAAATTGTTGATCCTGCTTACGAAAAAGTGATGTCGTACAATCAATTTGCTCACCTTTATGAGTACGGATGGGATCTTTTCAATCACACGTATAGCCATCCAAACTTGAACAATGGCACAGCGGCGGCGGCCGTTTCACAGGTTGAACAGTGCCGCGATTGGCTGAACAATGAGGGTTGGACACGGGCGTCTGAAATATTGGCCTATCCTTATGGAGGCCATATAAACATTGCGGCAGATCTCGACTTCCGAAACACGTTACGCTATGCCCGTTCTTTAGTGGAAGGGATCGACTCAAACGTCATACCGGACAAAATGCGCGGGAAAACGCGAAATCTGATTGATGGTGTGACACCCGCTTCTGTTATCGCGGACATTAATACAACCATCGCGGCAGGTGGAACCATCGTGTTTACCAATCACCTTATCGCAGATACGCCGCCTGCAGATCCATATGGCATGTACTATTCAACAGCCAATTTTACACAAATTCTGGATTACCTGTACACGAAGCGAGACGAGATCGAAGTCATTACATTGTCTGAATGGGTTGGCTATATGGAGAGCGTACAAAGTTGAATTTTTTTATGCTTATGTAAGAGCATCCATCCGGGCGCTCGTTTTGATATATAAAAAACTGAAAAGAGGTGATTATTTGCTATCAGTCACACATTTAGATGGGCGGTGTGAGCCGCTTAACCATATTCAAAATGCGAATTTAGAGGAAGAAGTGAACGGAGCATTTACGCTCTCGCTCACTTCTTTTTTAAATGACGATCCGGGTTATGATTTGTTAAATGAAGAATCAATCATTGATCTGAAAGGGCAGAGCTTTCGGGTAAAAGACCTGACCCATAAACGAAACAGCAAAACGGTGCAAACCAATAGTACGTTCTTTGATTTGCTTCATCATTTTGTAGAGGGCATTCAAGGGGGTACTCGGACAGCAGAGGAACAGGCAGCCTTTATTCTTGCCGGTACCGGATGGACATTCGAGGTGCAGGGTGATCTTCCACCACAGTTGTTTCTGAACGCATTCGGCAACAGCAATGTGGTGCAGCTTATTCGCTTAATGTGTGAAACACTCAAATGTGAAGTCAGGATTATGCCGGATAAGCATTTGATTTTTGCGCAGCAGATCGGTAAGGATGAGGACTTTCAGTACCGGTATAAACACAATATTAAAGAGTTAACGCGTTCCGTGGATACAACGGACCTTTTTACAGCGATTAAAGCCACTGGTGGAAATGGTGTTACTGTAGAATATCGGGCACCGACGTACGATTTGTATGGTCCACGATACGCCGAACCGGTCACAAATGATGAAATGACCTCAACAGAAAGTTTGCTTGAATTTGCCAAACAGGAACTTGGTGAACGGTACCTACCACAAATATCGATTGATGTGTCTGTTTCCCAAATGAATGCACAGGGTTATGAAGATGTGCCGGGACTGGGTGACCGCATCTGGCTGATTTATGAGCCAATGGGAATAGAGTTTAAAACACGGGTCATGAAGCGGAAAGGTAATCCATTTAAGAAAGACGGCTTGATTGTCACGCTTTCGAACGTCAAAGCGACATTTTCAGATGTGCTCGTCGAAACCAAAGTGGAAATTGATAAAAATAAGCGTGAATTCCGCTCGAAAATCGAACAAACAAATGAACGAATTACATTTGAGGTTGAGCGGTTGGATGGTGAAGTTCTTGAAGCGTACGCACGTATCCAAATTGAATCTGACCGCATTACGTCCGAAGTTGGGCGCCTTGACGGTGATATTTTAACGGCAAATAGTCGGATCACTCAATTAGCAGACAGTATAACCCTTGAAGTTCAAAAGATCGATGAGAATTTTGGAGAGCTGGAAACACAAGTACAGTTTAACGCGGGAGAAATCAGCAGCAAAGTCAGCTATACGGATTATAACGGGATTGAGATGATATCCCGCATTAATCAGACAGCCGCTGCAGTAAAGATTTCAGCACAGAATATTGATTTAAATGGCATTGTGAGAGTTGCGGATTCAATTGAACTCGGTACATCTGGAAACGGGAAAACAAAGGCAGTTAAATTTAATGGCACGGACGCTTGGATTTATTCAAGTGGCATCGATTCATTAACATTGGATTCCGGGACGATTACGATGCAGGGCGGCACATACTTCGCCGGAGCAGTAAGCTTTTACTCGGCAACAAGTGTTGACTGGGGTACTCATGCACCACCTGCGAGATGGGGGTGAGTAGATGGCTTATTTACGAACGCCCGATGTAGGCGGGATCGGTGAGACATATTTAGATATTATTGTGCAGGATTTACAATACAACCCGTCTCTTTACTATCAAATTGATGTTATATGCATCGAAACAGGGCAAAGATTTGATGTGCGTAATAATAGTGGATCAGGTGGATCAATAGGCGCTTTTAGAACAGGCCAGCAACGTTTTTCGGGCTTAACCCCCGGATCAGCATATAATTTTTATGCAGAAGCGCGATATAACTCATTCGGTACGATTGTAAGAATACCAAGTACCGGCTATTACAGACAAACAACTCATTCACTGCCCGCTGTTGATCCGCCATCGTCTGTAATGCTGTCTCAATACGCCTTAACAGGAAAAGATATTACAATTGAGGCAGAATGGTTAAATCAAGCAACTTCTATTGAATACGATGTGAGTTGGATAACTGGATATCCTGATTATACGTATAGTGTCAGTCCTTATACGGATTTTCACAGAATGACATTCACCGTTCCGAATTATGATACAAGCTATTGGATAGAGGTAAGGTTACGGGGGAATGGCGGCGATAGTTCATGGGTGAGATTATATTTCACGAGTGGATCAGCCCCGATTATAGTTGGGACTCCTAGCGTTACTTTATCTGATTTTAAGAATAATGCAATAACAGCTAACTGGACATACGCTTCAAACGCTTGGTATTACGAAGTCCAATACAAAAAGACAACATCCAGCATATGGTTGTATTCGGCCTATAGCCAAAACGACAATAGCCATGAAGTAACGGGATTAGAACCTGTTACCGATTATCACTTCAGGGTGCGTGGTTATCAAGGCAGTACATTCGGGCCGTGGTCTTCTGTCGTAACAGGTAGAACGTTATCCAATGCACCATCAAAATTTGAGTGGAACACGCTGAAGACTAGCGTGGATTTTAAAACGACTGCTTACGAATGGAATGCGTTAATGGCGAAAATTAATCAGGTGAGGGTATACAAAGGATGGAGTTCATATGGTTTCGATATCGTAGTAGGTGATGGGATAGCGTATGCCTATCAGTTTAATGATGCCAGGTCTAAGATAGCTGATATGAGTCCACCCGTTACTCTTCCGATAGCGGTATCGAAAGGCACACTTATAACACCGGGTCAGTTAAATGGATTAAGAGATAGCTTGAATTCACTGATTTAAAGGGGGATTATCAAATGACTGAAGTGGAAATCGCATTCGGATTGATGGCAGAAGAAAATAAAAAACTGATGAAAGAAAAAGCATTTGCAACAGCGAAACTAATCGTTGCGGAAAAGAGAATAGAAGAGTTAGAATCGGAAAAACAGAAAAAAATAGAGTCCAAGTAAAGAGTGCCCATCTCGGGCGCTCTTTTTATATAGATTTTCATATAGGAGAGTGAGGGGTTCATCATTGGAGGCGAATGACATGCTACAAGAACATGAGCAGCTGATCAAAGAGGATATTTTGCCACGGCTCAAAAGAGTGGAAGATGCACAGATTGATTTTACGAAACAAGTCGAATCGATTAAGGCGTCGCAAACGAGCTTAGAATTAACCGTGATGAAAGATGGAAAAGAAACAAGAGAATTGTTAAAACCTTTTGCAGATCATTACCTAAATCAAGTAACAGCGGAAACGGAATCTAAAAAAGACATTAAATTAAAACAGCTGGATACGCGAGAAAAAATTATCGTTGGGGTAGCAAGTGGTGTTTTGGGGACGGGAGGTTTAGCCGGAATCATAACGGCGATTGTTATGTTAATCAACAGAGGAGGATAAATTAAATATGAAAAATATTGATAACGGAACGATCGTGCGTACGGTCGTTCTTTTTGTTGCACTTTTAAATCAGACATTAGTGCTCATCGGATTTTCCCCACTGCCGTTTGAAAATGAGCAGGTAGAGAACTTTATCACGATTTTACTCACGGTGGTTGCATCTGTATGGGCGTGGTGGCAAAACAATGCAATCACTCGTAAAGCACGCCGGAATGAAGAGATATTGAAGAAGGAGGGTTTGAAATGAGTAAAGAAATCGTTGTCGTCATCGATTTTGGGCACGGCCTTCCAGATCCGGGAGCTGTCAAGTATGGTCAAGAATACCAATATGCAGCAACAATCGGTCGTGAAATCGCAAAACGTCTGCCGAAGGGTGTAAAGGTTGTTTTTACACGTACAACTGATAAAGCCTTAAATTCAGATAAAAGCCGAGATTTAACAGCCCGCTGTGCGGTATCGAACAAAACAGGTGCAAAGCTGTTTATTTCGATCCATTTAAACGCTGGTGGGGGAACAGGTTATGAAACGCTGGTGTATTCACCAAACAAGGAAGCTAACATTGTTCATGCGGAAATTAAAAAAGTGTTAGATGAATACAAGGTAAAAGATCGCGGGATTAAAAAGCGACCCGATTTAGCGGTGTTAAGAGGGACGAAAGCAACAGCCTTGCTACTCGAAATGGCATTCATCGACAATAAAGAGGATATGAATTTAATTAATAATCAGATGTACCTCAATGCGTTATGCCAGGCAACAGCTGATGGAATCGCAAAAGCAATCGGTGTAACTCCTAAATCTGTGACAGGCTCAAGCACAGTTGTGTCAGGATCAGGTCAAGTTACATCAAGCGAAAAGGAGGTAAGGGAAGTGGAATACAAAAAAGACGCAGCACCTTCACCGCGTTTTGAAGAAGCACAGAAGTGGGCGAAGGAAAATGGTATTAGCGACGGGACATACCCGCAACGTCCTGTGACGAGAGAAGAAGTGTGGTCTATGTTACATCGAATGAGCAAAGTAAAATAAACACAAGTATACCCCGGTTGCGACCGGGGCTTTTTTATTTTACAATCACCATGGGCCAAACCTCAACCTCAATTCTTTGCCAATCCACAAAATTGATTTCATCTTCGTGATACCAATCGAAAAATCCTGGGTCCCAGCCATTACTATCATCGACAATGCTTTTTAAAATCAAATTGAAAAAAAGAGTTTCAGTCACTTCTGCACCTCTGCTATTCCAAAGACAATATAAGCCCTGTTGCTTGTCTGCTTTGAGTATTTCCAATTGGATCATCTCCTTTCCTTCTATTATATAAAGAGAAGACCCGATACATTGTAAAGATTAGGTAAATGAAAGGACCGGCCGCAGCCAGTCATACAAGATACTTCTCTGTAATATCTGCAAAAGAGCCAATTTCAATTACTACCTCTCCTGGTAAAGGTATGGAGCCACAGCCGAAATGAACAACAGAATATATGTGGGTTATTCCTACGTACTCCTCATCTTTGATCATATTCCCACAATTCGGACAAGTCATTACAATTTTCTCTGCCATGTAATCAGCTCCTTTGTTCATTAACTAATATAATACTATAAGTCTGGGTAATATGTAATGATAAGGGTAAACTACATTTATTTTTATATCACACAAAGAACGTTAGTTTGATTCAATTAAATGAAGAAGGAGGCTGTGAAATGAATGGATTATTGCTTACGTCGAAAGAAGAGAAAATGCCGATTGAGATCATGTACAAGGCTGTGGATAATACGTTCACGAAACACCGGATCATCGTAACGGCAATTAACCAGGGTTATATTAAAGCCTATTGTTTTACGAGAAAGCAGGAGAGGATGTTTAAGCTTGAGAACATTTTAGCAGTTGCCAAACTGTGCGGGGAAAAACTAAATATGTTTAAAAAATAACACAGAAAAGGTCTAGTGTGACAATAACAATATAAATAATTAATGACCAAAATCCTGACCAAAAAATGACCAAAATATTTGGGCAAAGATTGATGGAAATTGAAAAACGTATTTGCTAAATGCTTATAAATAAAGGATTGTGAGCCTGAATTAAAGAATTTTGAAAAGTAAACACATGTTCCGCACACAAGTTCACCCTTGGGAACGTGAACAATACCTTACTCAGTTTTAATCAGCTAAACCCCTTGAGCCAACTGGCTTTGAGGGGTTTTTCTTATTTTCAGAAAAAACATATTTTTAGCTTGCCCATCTCCGTTGCCCATCATTTGCCCATCTAATTTTGAAAAAAATTTCAATCTAGAAAATCTTTCGTAAAATCTTCAAAGCGGCTCATTTGCGTTTCCTCCATCTTTTTAAACACATGAGCATACACATCGGCTGTAATGGCCATACTGCCATGACCTAAACGTTCTTGCACATATTTCATATCGGCACCGGATTCCAGTTGTAACACCGCATGTGTATGACGCACGGAATGGATCGGAAGAGGTGGAAGTCCCGCACGAGTCGAAATGCGGGAGAAAGCATTAAATATGGTTGATTTCGGCATGAAATGACCATCATCCCAGCACAAGACTAAATTTAAATCATGATGATATTCTTCGTTTAGTATGAGTTTGTGTTGATTTTGATGTTTAGCGTGATGGTGCAGCGCCTGAATCAGAGACTGGCTAATAGTGATGGTTCGATTAGATTGGTATGTTTTGGTGTTGCCGAATAACTTAAAGTTCAGCGTTTTTGTAATGTGCAGCTTCTCCTTTACGCATGCCCGTTTTGATTAATATTCTGAAAAACAACCAATAGATGTAACCGTAACGGTAAGCCTCTGTTAAAAAAGCAGCTATATTACCTGAATCAATGAATGGCAATTCCTTCTTCTTTACAAGTCCCTTAATCGATACACCTTCACATGGGTTCTTTTGAAGTTTATCGATCGTTACAGCTTTACTCATGGCGTTATACATCGTACTATGAACAATTTCAATCGTACGCTTGCTGTAGCCGGCATCGTGAAGGGAATTCAAAAACTTCTGCTACATGATCGGCTTAACATCTTTCAACATAATATTTTTAAAGTACGGAACAATATGATTTCGGATGTTGGCTTCATGCAAATCAAAGGTGTTTTTACGGATCGTATCTTTTTTATATTCATGCAGCCATTCGTGCAAAAAAGATTTAAGCGGGAGAGACTGCTGTTCAAGCCCTTCTTCAATCTCTATCTCCATATCACGGGCAGCAAGCTGTGCTTCTTTTTTCGTTTTAAAGCCGCCTTTCGTTTTTTCACGCTTGCTATGAGAGTAATGATTCTTTTATAAAAAATTTTGATCGTTATGTGTTCCTTATTCAATTGCCCCGAGAACTCCAAAGTCATGTCGGAAAATTAAGTTGAACATATATATATATATATCAACTGTGGAATTGATAGTTTAAAATGTATAGAAGTAGCTATTAAAAATTATAGGAGTGAAGGAACATGAGTGTACATAAAGCCCTTACGTTACATGCGCAAAAACAAAATCAAGTATTTACTGAATTTTCCCTTTTAGACCGACAACGGGAAGATTATATTCAAAGAGCTATAGAATTATGTAAAGCTGAAAAGGATTTTACAACAGACCAAATTAATCAAATCACTTTGCAAATCAATGTGCTTGCTAACCAAAGGTTTATACCTACTCGTAAATTAGTTACACCACAAATGGTTCGTTCATATGTGGAGTCTTTAAAGTAAAATAATCTACTGATCTTAGAGGTAAGAAAAAAGTACCGAATTTCGATGCTCAGGCTGTCGAGAAACGCTCTACAGCCTGACACTCATTATATAGATGAGTTTATATTGTAAGCGCTATTAATTTCGGTGCATCTTTTTTATAAACGATTCAACTTTCTTTCAAACCGACATTCGTTCATTTTGGAAAATCTATTACATACTTGTAAGATGAATCAGTGGAAGAAGTCATTCTATTTGAAAAATTAGGATACCCAGCAAAAGCAGAGGATCTAGTTGAAGTAAAGCAAGAAGATAATAGCCTTGTCTTCAAGCATCAGAAAGACAAAACAGCAGCTATCAAAGAACAGGCAAGAAAGTTAAAAGAAGAACTGCTAAAAAGAGATCAATAAAGAAGAGCCGTATCAGTTGTTATACTGGTGCGGTTTTTTATGTTGAATAAGAAGCTCAAAAACTTTCGGGTATTGTTCTAATCAATCATTTGTTAAGATAAGGATATTGGACAGATATGGAAATGGGATAAAGTTTTAATTTTATATAAATTTAATTGATTGAGGGGTCATTCTGCCGTGAGGTTACTAAAAGTAATTTTCGCATCAGTAATTTTATCATTTATTATTTCATTATTTGGTTCAGTAATAGATTACACTCCATTATCAAAAAGAGAACCAAATATTTACTATTCTTCAATTGGAGAAAGTTTAATCTTCGGAATGATTTACATCACTCCAATTTTGCTCATGCTGAGTATAATAGCCTTTATTATCCACTTATTAATGGAGAAGATTAAACGTATTTCCCATCTAACTAAGGGATTTTTAAGTATAGTAATAGCAGGTACTATAGTAGCGCTAACTATCTTTATCATTGATAAAAGCAATGAAACGGACGATATTTATTTGATACCTAAAGGATTTGAAGGAGATGTTTTTGCATTCTACAACATCAAAGGAGCACTGATGGTTGAAACTGAAGATGGTTATGAAGTGCATGCCATTAATGAAAAAGGATATTTTGTAACATCGAAACCTGATATGGATTATGGCACTGTAACAGATAAATACTATTATGTAGATGAAAAAGGTAATCGAACTCCTATAAGCAATAAATGTGTGAGCTCATTTGGAACGGGTGCCTTTTCAACATCTGAGGGTGACGAAGCAATGGATGTTCATTATACAGGTTTCAAGCTAACAAAAGATAAATGTAGCGATGAATTTATGACAGATAGTTATGGTACGGAAGAAAGTGAAGAAAAGATTATCCATGAAATATTGAGGGATTACTACGGAGTTGAACAATAAACTGTAAGTAAACTTATTGATAAACGAGACAGACTGATTTTTTTCGGTCTTTTTTCTTTGGTTAAAAATCAGCATTGGATCGAATGAAAAAGGATAAAGTTATCAATGAAAAAAGTACGCATCTAAATGAGAGCTCGTAACTGGAATGCGAAGAAAACATTTGTAAACGGTATTCTTTTCGATAGTAAATTCGAAGCCGATTATTACATGCGTCTGCTAGCAGATCCAGACGTTGAAAAGGTTGAAGTACAACCGGTATTCGATGTGATTCCAGCTTACACAGTTATGTACTATCGCTGTAACGGATCAGGCAAGCAGCCAAGCCTGAAAACAGAGAAGTTGATCAATTATACTCTTTGCTCTGGAAAAGGTGAGAAAACAAAGACAGGGGCGAAATACACGGCGGAATTTAAAGTTTATTACAAGGATGGTCGGACAGAAATTGTGGATGTCAAAGGTGGGCCAGCACCTAGGGACTTCACATTACGGCGAAAGCTACTTGAAAAGGCGATCGGGCAGGAAGGGACAGTCATAGAATACAACAAAGACAAATGGAACAGAAAGCGATAAGAAGTGATTGTTATGCTGCAAGGCAGGTGTATCAATATGACATTTTAGATAAAGAATCATTGCAGTTTATCGAACAACTCAGCTTAATTTAAGAGAGGAATGGCATGATGAACATTGGCGATTGGGTTTTAGCAGCGTCTGGCCAGGATAGGTACATCAGCTATATTGATCATTTTTCGGAGGATACTATCGCCGCGTACGTAATAAAAGTGGCCAGAATTATAGACGGGGAGCCGGAATGGATGGAACCCACCCTGGCTATCGTTTCACTAAGATCGATATCTGTAATGAATAATACGCTCGCAAAAGAAGACTATCAGGCAATGATCGATTTAGCGATCATGACTGCAGATAAGGAATGGTTCTTTGAGTTAAGAGAAAGGATGATGCGGGATGCGTAAAACGTTCACAAATATCGAATTTAAAAAAGCGACTGTATTTACTATATACAGTCGCATAATACTATATTGGTGGCCACAGCAGGACAGGGAAAGATGGCAAAAGTTAGATTCATTCAAAAGGGTCTTACGGATAATGGTTAGTTACCTATCAGTATCCGCCACCCTTGAAAGATGCCCCAACGATGATTAACAAAATGAACAAGACAACAATTAGCACAAAGCTAGATCCATATCCACCAGAGCTTCCATAACTCATAACTATTACCTCCTTTCTTGAATATAGTACGAAAAAAGTGAATTGAATCTTGTACAAATGGTCCTATAAAAATTAAAAATTGTTATCTGCAACGATTGCAGCCATGTGAGTGATGACAGTGACATTGTGATGGATCCATATAGCCTGGATCTACGACGACGTTTCTTGTCACAGGCTGATAGATATGACGAGGAACGTTGACAATATGTTGACGATTAACATTTACGATTGGGTGAATAACAGGAACCTCGCGTTTAATGTAGGAATCATGAAATACGCACTTCGGGGGACAGATTATTGGTCTAACAGGACGACACATCAAAAACACCTCCTTGTTTACTCTATTAGATGCACCTCATAGTAACTTGGAAACGGACAGACATCACGGGTGAGATTTTTAATTTGCTATAAAGAACATATACCTAATACAGATAGCTACATGTCCTTTTGATAGGGCGGGAGATTAAAGATACTCCCGCAAATTACTGTGGAGGATGCGGACAAGCGTTACCGGATTACATTAAGCAAGGACTAAAACATAAAAAAACAGCCAGGTTAATACCTGGCTGCAAAAGAGTTAGAATATGATAAAACAGTATATCCACCTTGGGCAATATTATACAAAAAGAGCTGAGGAAAAGTCCTCAGCTGTAAACAATGGAAGGTTCTTACCTATGAGAAAACTTAACACAGTAACAGTTTAACCAACTAAGAGAAATTTATACAAATTAAAACAGCGTGAATAGCAAGCTTCTATCACTGACATTTTTTTAAGGACAAATGGCCTTTATTAAATATGATAACTGCATTGAAAGACTCCCATAAAGCATAAATAGGATAGCAGAAAGCGAAAAAGACAATAAAATGTTTTAAGTCTTGAGTAAAATAATCAGTTACTATATTTAGTTAGCTCACGGAGTTCATGTAAGTTAATAAATCTGTGACTGTAAGAAAAGACACTGTTTTTTCCTGAATAGTTGACTCCAGGAATTTGGAAGGTAATACGGATTAGTTTATATGGAGGATTAAATGATCCTTCATAACCAATTACCCTTAAAGTCACTTCGTAGTGATCGTCTTGCTCATCACTTACAATTTTTTCAATACGTTCAGAATTAAATAGTTGCTTGTCTCCGTTTGCAAACATTGCTTCAAGAATGGATGGACCTAATTCGCGTAGAAAGGCTCGCTCCATTATGTTCGGATACTGATTTTGGGGTGTATACTCTGTTCCAGCTTGAGCATATTCACTGAATATAATAAGACTGGTTAATAAAAATAAGCTAATAATTATTTTTTTCATTCTAATTAATTTCCCTTCAACCTTAATGAATTAGTTATTCACAACGTTTAAAGAAATTATGTAATCAACAGTTCGAACATAACGTAATATAAAAAGCCGGGTTTCCACCCCGACCTTGAAAAACCGGACATTAACATAGCAAAATGCACCGGATAATAAAATTATTTCCAATTAATAAAAGGTTATACAGACAAATCAAATTGTGTTTAGTTGTCACATTAAAGAAAGGAATGACCAGTGAGGTATCCCTTTCAATCAAAGACTATTCAGTTTTAGTGGGGGGTGACGTATCCCCACGTTTACATTATGGACGACTAACGTTTGATTTATACATGGATTGTTAATTCACCAGTCTTTTTATTGCAACGGCTGCTTCATCTAAATTTTCATATTGTTCAACGGATTGAGTTTGAACCATTGTTACTTCAATGATAGAGGTGTTTTTTAAGCAACAAACCGATGCTATAGATTGTCCATCTATTTCAAAGGTATGAGTAATGTCGATCGTGTTGTAAGAACATAACGTTCCTAACAGATCTTTGAGACTATCTAAAGACATATTCAACCCTCCTTAGCAAAATGTCATGGACGGTATTAATGTTTCTAATTAATGAAAAATTATACAAAATAATCAATATTGTATCAAGTAGACACAAATCAATAATCAATTAGGGGGGAAAAGTGATGAAAAAAGGATCAAAGTATTTTTAAATAATGAATGATTGAGTATCCAGATGATGTTGTTTGCTGCGAAGAAGCATTGGAGGTGCTTGACAAGCTACACAGGAAACTGAAATGTTGCATGAAGTAAAACGTTTTGAAAATGAATAATAGGCAGTACGACGATACGGGCAAACAACACTAATGTTGGATGGAAGTTGACTGAAATTGTTGATTTAACAGTTCGTTCCAACGAGCTGGCATGTCAATAGATATTTATCCCACATTAACGGGCAGTAAGACCCCCGCTTCAAGCTGTCGAAAAGAAAAGGAGGATAAGCGGGGGATCAACTGCCCGTAAAAGCCCGATTGGTTCGGGCCGGCTGAAGCCGGTCACTCAGGTATTGCCGCAGGATGCGGTGCTCTTTACCTGAGTTCTTTTTTTATTCAGTGGGGGATGAAGAAAACCCCCACTGAATGAAGTTTCACTTTATATTAAAAAATAAAAATAAATATCTATTATGTATCAACTAAAAAAGGTAAAATAAAGAAATCACGTAGTTAAGGAGAAGAAGGAATTGAAAAAGTCTTTAATTCTATTTTGTTTATCGTTGATTTTATTGTCCCCGTCCTTTGCGCTTGCAGCAGAAACGCCTAGTCAGAAGCCGGAATGGGAAGTCACACCTGACGTCTATAATATTTTGCGGGAACGTGCAGGCATTGCCGTTTACACACACACTTATAAGCCAGTTGATTTTAAAAATATGAAATATGGTTTCAGCAAAATCTATGAACAAACAGATAATTACATCATTGGCCGTCCAGACAACACGAAAGATTATATGATTGTTTCAAAAGATGGTTTCTATGCCGCTTATACTTCACGTGAAAAAGGGGCAGCAATCGACGCGGAAAATGATTCGATGCTATGGAGAAGCCTCCGTAACTATGCATTTGAAGATATTTGGGATGAAGACAATAAATATGGGTATTTTCATTTTGGCAAGCCGCAAGCTACTGATTTGACTGGTGATGTGTTTTTAATGGAAGATTTTCTCATTCCAGAAGGCACAACCATTCACGAATTTTCCATGACTGATTCTCAAAACTGGTATAAACAGTTGCCGGTGGATATGCTAAAAATCGGTGAGCCTAATGTGTTTTCAAAGTACGGGTTTGTGAATGGAATCGCTCTGGATGAAGAAACAAAGTGGCACATGCGGAGTGTTTTCTTTTTAACATCAGAGGGGACGCCAAAGCTCAGCTATAACCCGCGGAGACTACATTGGAAGCTGGAAAATTGGCTGTACCCTGCGTTTAAAGACGTTAGAAAAGACCACTGGGCACGCCAGAACATTACATGGGCATTCCGGACAGGACTGATTCAAGGATTTCCAGACGGACGTTTCCAACCGCTATCACTACTGAAGGAATCGGATTTAACGGTCATTGCTGCAAAATATTTTGGTTTTAAGCCGGGCGCAACATACGGTCATCGGGCCCAACAGTATTATGATTTTTTTAAGCCCTATAACTTACCTTTAAAAGGGTATTCAACAGACGCAGGCAAAAATAGTACCGTGACGCGTGGTCAGTTAGCCCAAGTCATTGCAGCCTCACAAGGCGCCCTTTATGGACCGAACTCTGCAGTAGATTTTATGTACAAGCATGACTTATCCTCTGGTAAAACAGGCTCGAAAACATTTGAAGATTACGGTTATAATGAGCCGCTTACCCGTGCACAAATTTCAGCATTTTTCGAGCGAATGGAAACAGCCGGCATGACGGCGTTGAAATAATGAAAAACTTGGCACGATGAGTCTTTTATGCTTATATTGTGTAAATAAAAATGATACAACTTAATCAAACAATAAAGCATTTGAAAGAAACCAGTTTCTCTTTCAAGTGCTTTTCTTGTATCAATAATACAATTACCCCTACAAGGAGTTTTCATAAAAATAACTTTACGGATATAGTAGTGTTGATTGTCTGATTCAAGCAAAGAAGCTGAGGAATTATAAAAAGATATGATAAAATAAAAGAAAATACAGTTTTTAGGGGGAAATATGGATATTCGGAAACTAAAGACAGATGAAGAGCTTCCATTGGATTTATTGTTATTAGCAGACCCTTCTCAGGCACTTATTGAGGATTATGTTCAGAGAGGAGAATGCTTTTTAGCTGAGAATGAACGTCAAATTATCGGAGTTTATGTGTTACTTCCGACGAGACCTGAAACGGTAGAGTTAGTGAATATTGCCGTAATGGAAACCCATCACGATAGAGGCATTGGGAAACAGTTAATAATAGATGCCCTTCAAAGAGCCAAGTCAAGAGGATACAGAACAATAGAAGTCGGTACTGGAAATTCAAGTATAGGACAATTAGCGCTCTATCAAAAATGTGGTTTTAGAATTACTGGTGTTGACAGAGATTTTTTCATCAGACACTATTCAGAAAAGATTTTTGAAAATGGTATACAGTGCAGGGATATGGTTCGATTATCGCAAGAATTGTAGAATTTGTTAGTTAACAGTACGTGTATTATATTGAAAAGTAATTAGGGATTTTTTCGATTGGAAATTTGGTATAATATGCGTAACGGAATACGTCCCAGATAGGGAAAGCCTGAGGACACTGATTAAGCAGCTGAATTGCTGTGTGATCGGTGCCCTCTTTTTTCGTTTTGAAAGGGGATGAACGTATGAAGCACTTTAAGGAACAGTTAATTAATTGGGAAAAGCATGATATGGAGAGTGAAAATAAGTCGGAGCTTTTAAGAAAGGCACAGAAAAACCTGCAAGAAATGTCTGAAAAGGAATGGTGGACGCATGAGCAAGCAATTGGAGTTCTTTTTGGCAGAGATTTACTGGGGGAAAAACGAAAGCAGCTGTGAAATCGGTACTAGAGAGGTATCGTTATTTTCATTTATCCCGCATTAACGGGCAGTAAGACCCCCGCTTCAAGCCGTCGAAAAGAAAAGGAGGATAAGCGGAGGATCAACTGCCCGTAAAAGTCCGATTGGTTCGGGCCGGCTGAAGCCGGTCACTCAGGTATTGCCGCAGGATGCGGTGCTCTTTACCTGAGTTCCTTTTTATTCAGTGGGGCTAAGAGGAAGGCAGACTAAGATCGTCACGTCCTGTGACAACGTCTGCATGATTCACATCCTGTGAACCTAACCCCCGCTGAATGAAGTTTCACTTTATCTGAACCAGTGAAAATGACACCAAAAGTAACAGCCAGTTATTCTATCGAGCCGCCAGCATTTACAAACGGGTTTCATTCTGCTTAAACAACTAATATGTATAAGGCAGGAAGTACCTGGACAATATGTATGAAAAAAGAAAGGCAGGTAATTTGATACGATGCATTCACTGCATATAACATTGAAAAAGGAAAGGGAGTGATCACCTGTGGAAAAAGCGAAAATCAGTGCCCATCAGCTATTCACACTTCTTTTTTTATTTGAACTTGGTAGTGCTTTGGTGCTTTCGCTTTCCAGTGGGGCGAAACAGGATGCATGGCTGGCGATTCTCATTGCAACGGCCGGTGGTTTTTGCTTATTTCTCATTTATTATCGCCTTTACTACTACTATCCAGATAATTCACCAACGGAATATATGCAAATTTTACTAGGATCTGTATTAGGAAAACTAATGGCTTTCTTTTTTATTCTCTATTTTGTGTATTCAGCTGCAAGCGTATTGCGCGGTTTTGGGGAAATGTTGGTTACCGTTGCTTATCCTGAAACACCTTTATTTGTCATCAATGCTCTGTTCATTGTGGCGATTGTTTATACGGTTTACAAAGGAATTGAAGTCCTTTCCCGAACGAGTGAAATATTGTTTTTTATCATCTGCCTACTGATTGTTAGCATCATCCTTTTAACTATGTTTTCAAAGATTATAGATATTAATAACTTAAAACCAATATTCGAAGAAGGGCTTTCACCGATTATCAAAACGGCTTTTACAGACACACTGTACTTTCCATTTGGACAAGTCGTCGCATTTACGGTGATTTTTCCTGATGTTACTGAACGTAAAAAAGTGAAACGTACCGGACTATGGGCAATCGGAATGAGTGGTTTTACATTGTCTCTTATTACAGCTATGAACATAAGCGTTCTTGGTGTTGATCAAACTTACCATTCACAATTCCCTCTTTTAACGACGATCCAGATGATTGAATTAGGCGGGTTTTTAGAGCGTTTAGATATTTATTTTATTCTTTTTGTCATTCTCGCTGGTTTTATTAAAATAAGTATTTTTTTCTATGCGGCGGTGTTGTCCGTGGCTCATTTATTTCAGCTGAAACATCCTTCTCGCCTTACTTATCCAATGGGAATCGTCGTTTTATGGGTATCCATGGCTGTCGCAAGCAGTATTACAGGATACACTCAAGAGTGGAGAAATTTTGAATTGCCGTATATATTTCCTTTATTTCAAGTAATCCTTCCCCTTTTTCTTCTCCTCTTTGCTTCTTTGAAAAACAGAAAGCATTCTAGATAAAATAAGATCACTTTTATGGAGAGATCCATTTGAGTTACAATATCTCGACCAGCTGCTGGTACTCCTCCGAAAAAGAATGGCCAGAGAAAGGCGGGGGATTAAAATGGTGGCAGCAAATATTGATGTGGCTTTTATTAACTAGTGTTCACAAGCCCATCTATCCTTATCTCGCTCCTGCTTAGAGTCGTAAGCAGGATGACTTTGTGGTACATAGTCTGGATATTTTTTATATAATTCGTACAGTTGTTAAATGATTCTTTTTTATTTATATTAATATTTCACTTTATTCCTTTCAGCTATTAAAATTGAAAGAACATTAAGTATTACGATGTTCTTGTCTGAAAAGTATAATGGGGAATGGGAGATGAGATAAATGAATAAAAAAGACATTACTAATATCCGAAAGCAATTTAAATTAGACAATCCTCTTATGAAAATTCAGGAAATCCTCAATGTTTATGTGAAGAAAGAATCAGGGGAGATTTATCATCAAGTCAGTCAACCATTTCAAATGTTAGAACAGGAAACACAAGAATTGTTTTTAGCAAACTTTAAAAAGGTTTTGACAGGTCATCTTGACGCCAAATTGTTTGAGCTGAAATTCAGGCGTGATGTGGAAGACAGCACACAAACGACTCTTTTTGAAGGGTTACGAGCAGAATCCACGGAAGATTGGAACGAAAACATGCTGAAAATTGTCGAGAAAATGTTTGCTCATGCTGCTTATGAATTTGATACAGTGGTAACATTTATCCGTGGAGAATATCAAAAGGCGATCAGAAAACGAGATTTGGAATCCGAAGAAGGAGGGAGTGATGAGGTTTATTCCAACGAGTTTATCCTTTGCAGTCTCAATCAAACCGTTCAGCCGAAAAAAGCCTTGCTATTTGATTACATCGAGAAGGAATTCAAATCGAATAACGCAGTTGATCCCATCATTAATTTGGCTTCCCCCTTAACAGGTTTTTTGTTTCCTGCCTTTAATGATGATTCAGCAGATATTAATCATATTCTCTATTGTGGAGGAAAAGTGAATCAACCAGAAGGTTTATTTATAGAAGAAGTTCTCAACTGTGAAGAGATTATTACTGCTATGGAAGATAAGGACAGCTTCGAACAGATCTTAAAAACAGTAATGGGAGACAAAGTAGATTCTATAGTCATATCTAATGTTTATGAGGAAATTAATAAAATGGTGCAGGAAAATGAAGAAGAAAGTGAACCCCCTATGTTGGATTATCGGGACATCGAACGCATATTAACGGTAAGTGGCGTCGAAGAAGTAGATACCGCTAAAATGGAACATGCCTTCAAAGATGTCGTAGCGGACGAAAAATATGAGTTCAAAGCAAGCAGTCTAGTTCCAAAAAACATTAAAATCAATACGAAGGTGGCAGATGTATCTGTCAGCCCGAAAGACCTGAAAAATATAAAATATATTACTTACAATGGAAAACGGTGCTTATTAGTAGAGATCGATGAAGATGTAGTCGTCGAAGGATTTCGACTAGAAACAAAGACACTCTAGTGGATTTTGAGGGACAGGTGGATCGTCTATACTTATCTGGACAGAAAAAATAAGGTCACGTACACTTGACCTAAAACAGATGAGAAGTCCAGATCATGACCAAGCGAGAGCGCTGTACCTTCACGCCCGAGTTCAAAAAACAAATGGTTCAGCTGCACTAGAACGGAAAGTTAAAACGAGCGATTATCAACGAGTATGATCTGACCCCGTCTTCGCTTGATCGGTGGATTCATCAAGACGAAACATCTGGATCATTCAAAGAAAAGGACAATCGTTCTGTTGAACAGCAGGAACTTTTGGCACTCCAAAAAGAGCTGAAGCAATTGCGAATGGAGAACAATATTTTAAAGCAGGCAGCGCTGATCAAGGGACGAAAGTAAATGTCATCAAGCGAAACTAAGACAAATACTCCGTATCAGCCATGTGCAGCGTCCTGCAGATTTCCCGAAGTACGTTCTATATGGTATTTTGTTTCATAAGGGATGCCTCTTCTCGTAAATGTTTAGTTGTACTTACATTTTACAAGAAGGCGTCTCTTTATTGTTTTTATGGGGAATTATTCATAAGCAACAGGCGTGTTATAATGTAACTATTACTTACTAAGACGTGAAAAGCAAACTATTCAAAAGATTAGGACGCAAAGCCGACAGGTCTAAAATCAAATTGGTTATGATGGCTGGGTTGCCTCTAAAATGAGAGGGATAAATGAATGATTAATATGGACACAAGCACTCAAGTATTAAATGAAACATCTGTTTTAGCTGCATTAGAGTCAAATTTAGCAATGATAGAATTCAATCTAAATAGAAAAGTTATTTGGGTAAATGAAAATTTTGCAAAGACTTTAGGCTATACAGTTAATGAAATGAAAGATATGCAGCATAAACAATTTTGTACGGTAGAGTTTAGAAATAGCAGAAAATATGAAGAACTATGGGCTAATCTTAAAAGGGGAGTAAAGTTCCAAGAAAAAATCCAAAGGGTTGATAAACAAAAAAATTTACTTTGGCTCGAAGCTACCTATACCCCAGTCCGAAATGAAGAGGGTAAAGTGGAGGCAATTCTTAAAATCGCAACCAATATTACGGAACGTGAAAACAATACAAGAAAAATCATTTCTCAATTAAAAGAAATGCCCGTAGAATTAGTAAATATAGTTGTTGCAAATTCTACTGAAAAAATACAAGCCATTGAATCACTAAAAGAACAAACGGATCTAATCAGTGAAGTATCTAAAATTATACGTAATATTTCTTCTCAGACGAATATGTTAGCCTTAAATGCAGCCATTGAAGCTGCTCGTGTGGGAGAACATGGACGAGGTTTTAAAGTCGTGGCTGATGAGGTACGAAGGTTGGCGGGAAATGTTGATAATTCAATTAAAAATGTGAATTCGAATGTAGAAAATATTATAAAAGAAGTAGGAAGAGTTAGTAAAATAACAGATGATTTGCAACAAACAGTTATGGAAGCCCAATCTAAATTCAATAAGAACATTGAAGAATTTGAGAATATGGCTAAATAAAAAGAGTACTGAAAACAAGCGTTTATGCTTTAACCTTTATCTATTAAGGTTTGTAATCTTAACGTACAATTTTGCCGAAGAGTTGGTTGTGCCCTTTATTTAACTATAGGAGTAGGTGAATGCACTTAAAGAATAGGTCATTCATCTTTATTCGGCAAGGATACCCCCACTTCAAGCGTGTGAA